>NZ_JBNZFX010000036.1:0-165356 GCF_050709955.1 Massilia eburnea | reverse complement strand
CCGTCAGCACCAGGCTGAAGGCGACAGTGGCACGGCTGGCCACTTCATTGAAGTTCCAGCGTTCCCAGGTCACCAGACCGGTCAAGCGGAACACCCCGGCGTACCACTCCGTATCCATGGGCTTGCGCCAGGCGCTGGAACGGCAAGAGATCCAGCGCGGCGCAGGCGCCCCGCTGCCAGCATGCCCGCCGCCAGCAGCGGCACGATGCGGCGCGGGTCGTCGCTGGCCAGGTAAAGCAAGGCAAACAGCAAAGTCCCCAGCGTCATCAAAGGATGGATGACCAGCGACAGGGGGCAACAGTGGGCACCAGCCAGCGCCATTTGCCGCGCAGCAGGCAAGCGATGGCAAATATGCCCCAGCGCCTCGGCAAAAATGCGCGGCGTCAGGTAGGGCTCGGCCAGCGAGATCGCCATGATCGGGTCGTAATCACTCGGCAGCAGCAGCAGCAGCCACGCCAGCCCCACCCACAGCATCGCGCCGCGCAGCAGGCCCGACAGCAGATACCAGGCGGCCGCCAGCCACAGTACGCTGCCCAGGGTGTGCAACAGGTGCGAGCCCGCATCCAGGCCCAGGGCCAGGATAAAGACGCTGTACAAGGGGGCTGAACAGGGTGAACGCATCCTGCGACCCGAACATGAAGTACAGGTCGTGCTCGAACTGGCCTGGATTCAGCAGGCGCAAGGCTTGCGCCGCATACAGCCGGGGCATCATGCCAGATGCCGGCCCACGGCCGGGGCATACAGCCAGACGGCCAGCAAGGCCAGCAGCATCACACTCTGGCGCGCCCCCCCAGCGCGGCGCCAGTTGCACGGGCGCCGCCAGTGGCAGGGGCGCTGCCGGCGCCGCCGCCGGCAGCGGCAACGCCTGCGTCATGCAGCTTTCTTCTCTTCGTGGTACTCGTCGTCGATGTTAACGTCCCACAGCGCGTCTTTCGACACGTCGCCGGAGGCGATGGCTTCCGCCGCCAGTTTGGCGGTGAGCATCGAATGGTCCTGGTTGTTATAAGCGGTGCATGCCGTTGCGGCCGACCAGGAACAAGTTGCCGATGGTGTCGGTATAGCGGCGCACTACGTCGAACTGGTCGTAAGTACCAAAGTAAGCCGGATAAGCCTTCGGCACACGCACCACCGTACCGTCCAGCACCTTGGTGCCGGTCAGCATGCCGATCTTGGCCAGTTCGCCGGCGCCGAACGTGATCAGTTCCTGGTCATTCATCTGCCACAGGTCGTCGTCCTCGTTGCAGAAGTACTCCAGGCCCATCCACATGGTGTCCTCATCCTTGACCAGGTGCGGGCTCCAGTTGTTGAAGATCTGCAGGCGGCCGATGCGCACATCCTTTTCCTGGATGTAGATCCAGTTGTCGGGCAAGGCTTCGCCATTGGTGGTCAGCACATCCGACTTGCGTACCAGCAGGCCGACGGTCAGGAAGTCACGGTACATCAGGCCGTCGGCCACCTTGCGCACTTCGGCCGGCACCTCATTCATGCCCTTGATCAGCTCACGCACCGGCATGGTCGATACCGCGTGTGCGCATTCCAGGCGGAACTGGGCCCCGGTATTGCGGTCGCTGCCGCTCACGGCCACCACCTTGCCATCCTTGGTTTCCACGCCGGTGACGGCCTGGTTGTAGCGGATTTCGCCCACCGCCCTCGGTGATCAGGCGCGCCACCTCCTGCCACATCTGGCCAGGGCCGAATTTCGGATAGAGGAATTGTTCGATCAGGCTGGTCTCGGTGCCCTTTTGCGACACCCCACCCTTGCTCTTGAAGACCTGCTTGACCGCATGCCACAGCGCCTTGCTGATGTTCAGTCCCTTGATGCGCTGGGCGCCCCAGTCGGCGCTGATCTGGTCGCACGGGATGCCCCACACCTTGTGGGTGTAATCCTTGAAGAAGGTTTCGTACAACTCGCGGCCGAAACGGTTGATCATGAAATCTTCCAGGTTCTTTTCCGGCCTGCGCGGGGAACATCATGATCCAGCCGTAAGTCACCGCTACCTTGGTCAGGCGCCACAGCCCCAGCTTGCTGGCGGTGGCGGCATTCATCTTGATCGGGTAGTCGAAGAGAAGCGGCGCAGGAAGAAGATGCGCGACAGGCGGCGAACGCACCAGCATGCGACGGTCGTCGTCGCTCTCGTGCGCAGTGCCGGCCACCTGGACCGAGGTTTTCTTGTTCTGGTAGGTCAGGTCGAGCGAGGGCATTGGCCGCCGCGTCGATCGGCAGGATGTCCTGCCACCAGTTCATGACCCAGTCGGATTTGGAAAAGAAGCGGTGGCCGCCCAGATCCATGCGATTGCCATTATGGCAAACAGTGCGGGAAATCCCGCCCACTTCCCCGCTTGCCTCCAGCACGATCGGTCGAACGTTGCTGTTCCGGATTAATTCCAGGGCCGCAGTCAGGCCTGCGGGACCGGCGCCGATAATCACGGCTTGTTGCTGCCCCCATACAACTTTTCCTTCAAGTCAATTCATATAAGAAAAGCCACTGCCCAGAAAACAGGCAGTGGCTTTCAGAATTTTACCTTGTGGAAATTATTAATGCTACAACTGGATGTTCAATTGTGGCGCGCGACGCATCAGACGTAGCCGTAGCCGCGTGGCCATGGCGGCGGCAGCCAGCGGCAGCAGGGCGAAGACATGAATCTCTGTCATCAAGGTCTTGCGCACCGAACGGATTTCCACCTCTTCCGGAGCGAAGCCGGCGTCCGCCGCTTGCGCCTTGCGCCAGCGCAGGAAGCTGCGGGTCGGCTTGATCGACAGCAGGCCGATGATGGCGAACAGCACCACCTTGGTCCAGAACACATGGTTATGCAGGTAGAAATCGGAACCCTTGGCGCCGAAGAATACGCGCAGGAAGCCGATCGCCACCAGCGACATCGACATCACGCCCAGCGCGATGTCGTACTTGGCCGCCAGCTGCACGGCCGGCGGCTGCATGCCCGGGCGCACCAGCACCAGCTGGGCCGTGATGGCCGCCGCAATGCCGAAGGCCAGCAGGTGGTGCACGATCGCGAGCAGCAAGTCGACCATCACCGTGCTCCTCAGGCGCGTTCCGACACAGCGTCCACCACGCACAGCGCCGTCATGTTGACGATGCGGCGCACGGTGGCGGACGGCGTCAGGATGTGCACCGGGGCGGCGCAGCCGAGCAGGATCGGTCCGATCGCGATGCCGTTGCCGGCTGCGGTCTTGACCAGGTTGTAGGCGATGTTGGCGGCGTCGATGTTCGGCATCACCAGCAGGTTGGCGTCCTGCTTCAGGGTGGTGGTCGGCAGCAGCTTGTGGCGGAACTTGGTGTCGAGCGCGGTATCACCGTGCATTTCGCCGTCCACTTCCAGTTCCGGCGCGCGCTGGCGCACCAGTTCCAGCGCGGCGCGCATCTTCTGCGCCGATTCGCTGTTGGAAGAACCGAAGTTCGAATGCGACAGCAGGGCCGCGCGCGGCACCAGGCCGAAGCGCTTCATTTCTTCCGCGGCCATGATGGTGATGGCGGCCACTTCGTTGGCGTTCGGGTTCTCGTTGACGTGGGTGTCGACCATGCACAGCTGGCGCTCAGGCAGCACCAGGATGTTCATCGCCGCGTACACGCAGGCGCCGGGGCGCTTGCCCAGCACTTGGTCGATGTAGTGCAGGTGCAGCTGGGTGGTGCCGAAGGTGCCGCAGATCATGCCGTCGGCATCGCCCTTCTTGATCATCATGGCGCCGATCAGCGAGTGGCGGCGGCGCATTTCCAGCTTGGCGTATTCCTGCGTCACGCCCTTGCGCGCGGTCAGCTCGTAGTATGCCTGCCAGTATTCGCGGTAGCGCTCGTCGAAGTCTGGGTTGATCACGTCGTAGTCGACGCCCTGCTTCAGGCGCAGGCCGAACTTCTGCACGCGCGCATCCAGCACGGCCGGGCGGCCCACCAGGATCGGGCGCGCCAGCTTCTCGTCGACCACCACCTGCACCGCGCGCAGGATGCGCTCTTCTTCGCCCTCGGCGTAGACGATGCGCTTCATTTCCGGCGGCGCCTTCTTGGCCACCGAGAACACCGGCTTCATGAAGGTGCCGGAACGGTAGACGAATTGCTGCAGGCTGTCGGCATAGGCCTCCAGGTCCTTGATCGGGCGCGTCGCCACGCCGGAATCTTCGGCCGCCTTGGCCACGGCCGGCGCGATCTTGGTCAGCAGGCGCGGGTCGAACGGCATCGGGATCAGGTATTCCGGGCCGAAGGCCAGGTTGGCGATGCCGTACGTGGTGGCGACGATGTCCGACTGCTCGGCGTGGGCCAGGTCGGCGATCGCGTGCACCACGGCGATTTCCATTTCGCGCGTGATGGTGCTGGCGCCGCTATCGAGCGCGCCGCGGAAGATGTAGGGGAAGCACAGCACGTTGTTGACCTGGTTCGGGTAGTCCGAACGGCCGGTGCAGATGATGGCGTCGCCGCGCACCGCTTTCACGTCTTCCGGCAGGATTTCCGGGTTCGGGTTGGCCAGCGCCAGGATCAGCGGGTTAGGCGCCATCGCCTTGACCATATCCTGTTTCAGCACGCCGCCGGCAGACAGGCCGAGGAAGATGTCGGCGCCGGAAATGCATTCGGCCAGGGTGCGGTGCGGGGTCTCGCGCGCGAAACGCTCCTTGTCCGGGTCCATCAGCTCGGCGCGGCCCTTATACACCACGCCGGCCAGGTCGGTAACCAGGATGTTCTCGATCGGGAAGCCGAGGTCGACGATCAGGTCGAGGCAGGCCAGTGCCGCCGCGCCCGCGCCGGACACCACCAGCTTGACGTTCTTGATGTCCTTGCCGATGTATTTCAGGCCGTTCAGGATGGCCGCGCCGACGATGATGGCGGTGCCGTGCTGGTCGTCGTGGAACACCGGGATCTTCATCTTCTCGCGCAGCTGGCGCTCGATGTAGAAGCACTCTGGCGCCTTGATGTCTTCCAGGTTGATGCCGCCGAAGGTCGGCTCCAGCGAGGCGATGATGTCGACCAGCTTGTCCGGGTCTTGCTCGTTGATCTCGATGTCGAACACGTCGATGCCGGCGAACTTCTTGAACAGCACGCCTTTGCCTTCCATCACCGGCTTGGAGGCCAGCGGTCCGATATTGCCCAGGCCCAGCACGGCGGTACCGTTCGAAATCACGGCCACCAGGTTGCCGCGCGCGGTGTACTTGTAGGAATTGGCCGGGTCGATGACGATTTCTTCGCAAGGCGCCGCCACGCCCGGAGAGTAGGCCAGTGCCAGGTCGCGCTGGTTGGTCAGTTGCTTGGTGGGGGAAACGCTGATCTTGCCTGGCTTGGGGCACTCATGGTACTCAAGCGCGGCAGCGCGCAGTTGTTGACGAAGTTCTTCTTTCTTGTCAGATCCCGAATCCATGCTGTACTGCCCCTTCTATCCTGTGTCCGAAAGCTTCCGATTCTAGCAGATAGAGTGGTTGCTCTAACGTAGGTATTTTTACCAATGCCGAATTTTCATCGGTTTCAATTGCCATTCAATCAAGAATCATCCTTGGTGGGGCGATTTTTCTGCACAACAAGTTAATAAACTGTCGTCCGGGCGACAATGCTGACTTGCGGCACGAAACCTTAAAATCTTGTTGCGCCAAATCGTATTTGCTTGGAATTTTCGGCGAAAGCAACTTTACATATAGCATTTTCCTGCATAGACTGGGTTTACTGGCACTTAACGGAAGGAAAACACCATGCGCAATGCAATCTGGCATTCCTGGTCCCGACTGTCCGGCGTCCTGTTCCCTGCGACCGCCGTCGCCCTGTTCTTCACCCCGCAAGATTCCGGTTATGTTGCCTTATTGGCAACGGCCGCCCTCGCTTCCGGCGGCACCTGGATTTACTTGCGCGATAAGCCAACTAAGGACGAAGCCGGGGTGCCCCGCTAGAATGGCGGGATGCTTTCCGAATTCGACCTGATAAAAAAATACTTCGTGCGTCCCTTGCCGGGCCGCGCAGCACTTGGCATCGGCGACGATTGCGCCCTGCTGGTCCCATCGCCGGGAATGCAGACTGCCATTTCCTCCGACATGCTGGTCGAGGGGCGGCATTTCTTTGCCGGCGAAGATCCGCAGCGTCTCGGCCATAAAAGCTTGGCGGTCAACCTGTCCGACCTGGCCGCCATGGGCGCCCGCCCGGTGGCTTTCACGCTGGCGCTGGCCTTGCCGGCCGCCGAGCGCTCCTGGCTGGAGGGTTTTTCGCGCGGCCTGTTCGCGCTGGCCGATGCGCATGGCTGTGAGCTGATCGGGGGCGACACCACCAAGGGCCCGCTGAACATCTGCATCACCGTGTTTGGCGAAGTGGCGCCAGGGCGCGCCCTGCGCCGCAGCGCCGCCCGTCCTGGCGACGATGTGTGGGTGTCCGGCACCCTGGGCGATGCGCGCCTGGCCCTGGCCGGCTACCTCGGTGAACTGACACTGCCGGCCGACGCGCAGGCAGCCGCCGGTACGCGCATGCATACGCCGACGCCGCGTGTGGCGCTGGGCGAAATGCTGGCAAAGCGCTGCCTGGCGCATGCCGCCATCGACATTTCCGACGGCCTGGTGGGCGACCTTGGCCACATCCTCGACAAATCCCGCGTGGGTGCCACCTTGAATGCCGACGCGCTGCCGGCCGGTCCGGTGCTGGCCACCCAGCCGCAAGCCCTGCGCCGCGCTTTCACTGCAGCTGGCGGCGACGACTACGAGATCTGCTTCACCGCGCCAGCGTCGGCACGCGAAGCGATCCTCGCCGCGGGGGCCGAATGCGGCACGGCAGTCACCCGCATCGGCCGCATCGAGGACGCCGCCGGCTTGCGCTGGACCGACGCCACGGGAGCACCACTGGCACTCGATCTGTCCAGCTTCGACCACTTCACCACCTGATCCATGACCTTCCGTGAACGTTGCGAGCGCCTCGACACCGAGGCATTGCTGGAGCACCTGCGCCTTGACCTGCGCGACGACGCCAAAGCTATCGTGTTGCAGCTGCTGGCCGCACGAGGCATAGCGCCCGCCACAATTGAGCAGGTGCTGGCCGAGCAGGCAGCCCATGATGCCGAAGCATTCGCGCAGCACGAACGCATGGCCAGCCTGGGCGAGCGCATGCTGGCCTTCGGCATCGACTTCGCGGCCTGGCTGCTGGTGGGCGGCCTGCTGATCGGAACCCGCGATGGGGAGGCCTCCACTGGCGCGGAAGCTTTTTTCGAAATCCTGAGCTGGACCTACCTGCTGCTGCGGGATGCCGTCCCTGGACTGAGTCTTGGCAAGCGCCTGCTCAGGTTGCGCGTGGTCCACATTCCGGGCGAGCGCCCGGTGACGCTGGTCGGCTCGGCACTGCGCAACCTTTCCCATCTCATCCTGGTCATCGACGCCCTGTTCATGCTGGGCGAACGCCGCATGCGGCTGGGTGACCGCCTGGCGCGCACTATCGTGCTGCGGGCAGCGGCAATTGACGCAGGTACTCGCCTGGCGGCTGGCCCACCAGGGCAGTAAATTCCTTGATGAAGTGGGCCTGGTCGTAATAGCCCAGGTCCAGCGCGAGTTGCGCAAGTTGCGGTGCGGCGCCGGCCTGCAACTGGGCCACGGCTTCGTGCATGCGGTAGCGCTTGATCACCCATTTCGGCCCGACGCCGACGTATTGCTGGAACAGGCGCTGCAAGGCACGCTTGTTGACGCCGGCCTGCTCGGCCAGGGCGTCCACCGTCAGCAGCGCTGGATCGCCGGCAATCGCTGCCACCAGCGCGGCCGCGTGCTCTGCGTCTGCGTCGCGCGGCGGCAGGCGAGCCAGCAGGAAGGCTTGCGCTGCCGCGGCCATGGCGTCCGGCGCGGCCGCTGCGGCACAGGCGCGCACCTGTCGCGCCAGCGCGTCGCCATCCGCGCCAAACAACAGCGCCAACACGATGCGCTGGTCGGCAATGTCGGCGACGGCACGGCCCAGGAAAGGGCGGAATCCGCCCGGCCTGAACTTGATCCCGAACGCAAAGCCCTGCCCTGCCAGCAGCTTGCTATAGCGCGCCGTATGCACGCCGTACACGCCGTCGCTATCGTGCTCGATCACCAGGTGCACATTCGGGTGCGGCAGCGTTTCCTGCTGCTGCGGCGGGTGGCCCTGCATGTCCCAGCCAACGAACCAGTAATGCTCGACCAAACCAGCCAATTGCGCGCACGGCGCCAGCCGTTCGTGGCGAAATGTACCCGTCGCAAAATGCGGCACCAGGACGCCGCGCGGTTCAGTTTCGATTTGTCGCGTTTTTCCAATCATCAGGCGCAGGAGACTAACATACTGGCCGGCATGAAAACACTAATCCCATTACTATTCGCATTCGCCGCTGCTGCGGCCAACGCAGGAGACAAACCCATGCAAATCGAAGGCAGCTTCGAGGTCAAACTCACACCCCAACCAGCAGCCGAAGGCCAGACCTGGGGCCGGCAATCCATCACCAAGACTTTCCAGGGTGCGCTGGATGGCACCAGCCGCGGCGAGATGCTGGCCGCAGGCACCGCCGTCAAAGGCTCCGCCGGTTACGTCGCGATGGAGCAGGTTAGCGCCACGCTGGAGGGTCGCAAAGGCACGTTCTTCCTGCAGCACTTTGGACTGATGGACAAAGGCACGCCAACGCTGAAGGTCAGCGTGATTCCCGACTCCGCCACCGGCGAGCTCACCGGCCTGCAAGGCACAATGACCATCGACATCACCGGCGGCCAGCACCGTTACACCTTCACCTACAACCTGCCGCCCCGCTGAACTGTCATGAAGTGGTCATAACCGGAGACTACTATCCTGCCTGTCTCCACATTCATACCACTCTCCCATGAATGTTTTTAGCCGCCCTTCACGGGCGGCTTTTTTTCATCCGATGCAGCGATCCCCTGTGCCATGGCGCGCCTCAATGCCTCGCTCAGCTTGCGGCCGATGGTGTCCTGCACGACGAGCAAATCCTGCGCCGGGCTGTCATAGGTATCGGACCAGACGATAAAGCCACTGTCGGCCCGCATCAGCCGGGCGGAAACCCGCAGCGTGCTACCGGACTTTCTTACACTGCCGTCAACCACATAATCGACGGCCAGCCGCTTGGCAACCTCGCCAACCGGGGTGCCGCTGCCCTTGAACTGGAACGAAACCGACAGCGCTGGCACTTTGAAGCCCGGTACTTTGCTCAGCCGCCCAATCAATTCTTCGGCAATCCCATCTGCAAAAATCTCGTGGCTCATGTCTTCAGTAAAATCGAGGAAAGGCAGCACGGCAACCGTATGTTCGACGGGCGCACCCATGGCGCGCCAAAGCAGCGCCCCCGTCATCAACAAGAAACTGCAGGCCAGCAGGGCCAGCCGACCGCGCCCACGCCTGGCCGCGGGTGCAGCCTGGGCGGCGACCGGCGACATCGGGACTGCTGGGGGCGCTGGAGACACGGCGCAGGCATCAACAGCCGCAACCAGCCGATACCCCTTGCGCGGGACGGTAACAATATAGGGCGACGTCTTGGGATCGTCGCCCAACAAGCGGCGCAGGGATGCAATGGCTTGGTAGACCGAGTCCGGCGTGACGATCACCCCGGGCCAGACTTCGGCCAGCAGATCGTCAGCGCTGACCACCTTCCCGGCCCGGCCAGCCAGGCATAACAGCAGGCGCAAGGTGCGCGGTTCCAGCCGAACCGTCTTATCACCTTGCGTCATCTGGCCCAGCTCCGGATCGACAGTCCAGGCACCGACACGTATTTTTTCCACGCTTTCGTGCTCCATCCAAGCCTTTGATTTTTCATGAGAATTCGCGATTCTACCAGCGTATTCAGGCGAACTTCAGGCAACTTTCAGGTCTCTTTCAGGACTTTTGGCGCCCTGAGCGTCATCGTACGCACTCCAAAACCAAGCACTGGAGCCAGACATGTCTCGTATCGCAATCAGCTTATCAATATGTGTATGTATGGCGGCACGCGCCGCCGACCAGACGCCAGGTCCGTGGCGCGAGCATAGCCCGGGAGTCCTATTGCAGGCCCCTGCGCACCTGCTCTGGACGCAAGGCGACAGCCGCCAGGAATTGGCGTGGAGCGAAGCCCGCTCATATTGTGCCTCGATCGGGCCCGGCTGGCGCCTACCCCTTATCGCTGAATTGACCGCAGTCGCGGCAACGGCTGTGCGGGATGGCGAGCGCGTCGCCTGCGGCGATGCAGTCTGCCAGGCGACGCCGCTATTTCAGCTGAACGGCGCCTGGTTCTGGAGCGACGTGCCGGTTGCCAAGAGCGAGGACAGCGAGTCCGAAAGGCTGGCATGGGGCGTCACCCTAGCCGGCGGTCGTCCGACCATGGCCTTCCGCAAAGCGTCTTACGGCAGCCGCGCCCTGTGCGTTCGTAGTGCATAACCCTCCAGGAGAGACCAATGAAATCAGTTCTTTTCGCCCTGTTCATGCTTGCCAACTTTTCCGCCAAGGCGTCGGAAGTGCTGAAAATAGATGCCTTGCACAGCGCGGTCGTCTTCAGTTGGAACCATTTCGGCTTTTCCAATCCGCTCGCGCGCTTCGAGCAAATCGAAGGGGAACTGCGCCTGGATACAAAGGCGCTGGACAAATCGAACGTATCGGTCAGCCTGGCAGTGGAAGGCGTGCGCACCGGCGTTCCATCCCTGGACAAACGACTGAAAGCGCCGGAATTCTTCGACGCTGCCGCACACCCGTCGATCACATTCAAAAGCACCGGCGTGGAATTGCTGGCACACGACCGGCTCCGGATTACCGGCGAGCTGTCCATGCGCGGCGTGACGCGCCCGGTAGTATTGAGCGCAAAACTCAACAAGATACAGGCCGAGGGCGACAAGCTGGGCCGGGCCGGTTTCGATGCCGAAGCCACGCTGCGACGCTCGGACTTTGGACTAGACCGCTATGTCCCCGCCGTGAGCGACGAAATCGGCGTGCGCATTACGCTGGAAGCCTTCGCGGACAGCTAAGCAGCCATCATCCCGTCAGGGCGGTGTGGTCTTCGCCCGGTTCGCCGGCGCGGCGGCCGCTGCCATGCATCAGCCAATAGTGGTGGAAGGCCAGGCGGATGTTGTCGCGCAGCTGGGTGTCGTCCCACGGCTTGGTGTAGAAGCGGTAGATCGCACCGCGGTTGATCGAGTCCAGCACCGCTTCCAGCCCGGTGTAGCCGGACAGGATGATGCGGATGGTGTCCGGGTACATCTCCTTGACCTTGGCCAGGAATTCGGTGCCGCTCAGGATCGGCATGCGCTGGTCGCACACGATCACCTGCACCGGATACAGCGCCAGCAGGTCGAAGCCTTCGTCCGGCGTCACCGCAGTGAGGATGCGGTAGCCGTCGCGGCGGAACAGGCGGTGCAGCGAGGACAGCACGTTGACATCGTCATCCACCAGCAGCAGCGTTTGCGGCGGTTCGGCCGCCATGTTCGGGTCGGGCGGCAGGCTCTTGCCTGATTCGGCCAGGGCGCCCATTTCCGCTGCCGGCAAGGGGCGGCTGAAGAAGTAACCCTGAATCTCGTCGCAGCGGTTGCGGCGCAGGTACTCGAGCTGCGGCCGCGTCTCGACGCCTTCCGCAATCACGCGCAGCTTGAGGCTGTGCGCCATGCTGATGATGGCCAGCGCAATCGCCGCGTCGTTGGGATTGGTGGTGATGTCGCGCACGAAGGCGATGTCGATCTTCAGCTTGTCGATCGGGAAGCGCTGCAGGTAGGCCAGCGAAGAATAGCCGGTGCCGAAATCGTCGATCGCCACCTTGATGCCCAGCTCCTTGAGCGCCGTCAGCACCTGGATGGTGCGCTCGGCGTTCGACATCAAGGCGGTTTCCGTCAATTCCAGTTCCAGCAATTCCGCGGGGACCTGGTGCCGCTCCAGCGCTTGCCGGACGTCGCTCTCCAGGTCGCCTTCCACGAACTGGCGGCTGGCCACGTTGACCGCCACATGCACGCCGCCTACCGGCGTGCGCAGCCAGGTCGCGATCTGGCGGCAGGCGGCATCCAGGATCCAGCTGCCGACACGCACGATCAGGCCGGTATCTTCCAGCACGCTGACAAATTCGGCCGGATAGACCAGCCCATAGCCCGGGCGGTTCCAGCGCAGCAGCGCTTCCGCCCCGCTGATACGGCCCGTGGTCAGGTTGACCTTGGGCTGGTAATGCAGTTCCAGTTCGTTGTTGTCCAAGGCGCGGCGCAGCGCCATTTCCAGGTCGAGGCGCGCCAGCACCTGCACGTTCATGCCGGCCGTGAAGAAGCGGTAGCCGTCGCCGCCGGCGTCCTTGGCACGCTCCATCGCGGTGTTGGCATATTTGACCAGCGTCTCGGGATCGTTGGCGTCGTCCGGATACATTGCGATGCCGATGGAGGCGGTCAGCGTGGCCTGGTGATCGTCCAGGTCGAACGGCGAACGCAGGGCTTCGCGTACTTCGTTCGCCACCAGCACGGCGTCCTGCTGGTCGCGCGTCATGGTCAGGATCAGCGCAAACTCGTCGCCCCCCAGGCGGCCCACCGTGTCGCGCAGGCGTACGCATTGCACCAGGCGGTTGGAAAATTCATGCAGCAACTGGTCGCCCATGGCCGCGCCCATCGAGTCGTTGACCTTGCGGAAGCGGTCCAGCCCGATAAACAGCACCACGATGCGCCACTCCTTGTCCTGCGCCAGCTCGATCGATTCACCCAGGGTCTGGAAGAACAGGGTGCGGTTCGGCAGGCCGGTCAGGCGGTCGTAGTGCGCCATGTGGCGCAGGCGCTCTTCGGCCAGGCGGCGCTCGGTGACATCGCGCGCCACGCAAATCAGGGTGCGGTGCGCCGACTCGCCCTCGCTTTGCAGCAGCCAGTAGACTTCCACCGGCACGGCCGCGCCATCGCTGCGCAGCAGTTCTATTTCCGTCAGCTCCGGCGCGCGGTGCGGGGCATTCAGCGCCTGGCCGGCGCGTTCCGCCTGTGCCGACAGGGTTTCGCGGCTGCCCAATCCGAGCCGGCCCGGTTCCAGCGACAGCAGTTGCGGACGCGGATGGCCCAGCATGCGGCAGGCGCCCTCATTGACGTCCACCAGCGCCAGCGTGCTGGTGTCGATCAGGAAGATGGCGTCGGCCGTGGCGTCCATCGCGCTGCGGAAGCGCTGCAGGTCGGCAGTACGGGCGCGCACGGTCTGCTCCAGCACCTCGTTGTAGTCGCGCGCCTGCTGGTGCAGCAGGCGTACTTCCAGCATATTGTTGATGCGCGTAAGGACTTCGACCGGGTCGAATGGCTTGCTGATGAAGTCGCGCGCACCGGCGTCGAGCGCAGGCAGCTTCTGGTCCGGCTGCGCCGTCACCACCAGCACCGGCAGGTATTCCGGCTCCAGCGGCTTGAGCGCCTCCATCACCTCGAAGCCGCTCATGCCGGGCATGTGCAGGTCGAGAATGATCAGGTCATAGCGGTGCTCTTCATGCCAGGGCGCCACCACGCGCGGGTCGGTGGTGGAACTGACGTTCACGTAAGCGCTGGTCTGCAGCAGGTATTCCAGCAGTTGCACGTTGACCGGCTGGTCATCCACTATCAGGACTTTGGCATTCAGGATATCGTCGCGGCTGATCACTTGGACGTACTCCCTTCTTCCTCCCTGCGAGCCAGGAAGGCCATGGTGCTGTTAATCGCTTCGGTGAACTCGTCGATGTTGATCGGCTTGATCAGGTAGCGGAAGAAACCGGCCGCCAGGCCTTTTTCAACGTCGCGCGGCATAGCATTGGCGGTCAGGGCGATGACGGGAATCTGTGCGGTGCGCGGGTCGGTGGCCAACAGCTTGACGGCGTCGATACCATTCAGGCCAGGCAGGTTGATGTCCATCAGGATGATGTCCGGCTGGTGGGCACGTGCAAGTTCGATGCCGAGGTGGCCGTCCGGCGCGGAAATCAGTTTCAGGTCGGGCCGGAAGCTGATGATTTCCTCCACCAGTTTGAGGTTGGCCGGATTGTCTTCCACGTACAGGACGGTAGCCGGCTCGCCTGCCGCGTGCCGGTGCGGCTGCGCCGGGCGTTCGGCACTGAAGTCCACGCGCGAAGGCGTCGGTTCGGTCGATTCCAGTTCGATCCAGAACATGCTGCCCACGCCCTGGCTGCTGGTCACGCCGATGGTGCCGCCCATCAGCTCCACCAGGCGCTTGGTGACCACCAGGCCAATCCCGGTACCCTCTTCCGCCCCGCTTTCCTGTCCCAGGCGGTTGAAAGGCTGGAACAGCTGCTTGACCTGCTCCGGCCTGAGGCCCATGCCGGTATCCTGCACCGAGACCCGCACCAGGTTTGGCCCGCTCGGGCTGCAATCGACCACCACGGCGCCGCCATCGCGGTTGTACTTGATGGCGTTGGACAGCAGGTTAAGCAGGATCTGCTTGAGGCGGGTGCGGTCGGCCGTGACGTTGGCTGCGCAACCGTCCGGGAACAGCAGGCGGATGCCGCGCACGCTCGCCAGCGGCGCCACCATGCCCTCGCATTCGAGCAGGATCTCGTTGAGTGCGACCGGTTCCAGCGACAGCGCCACGGCGCCCGATTCGATCTTGGCCAGGTCGAGGATTTCGTTGATCAGGGTAAGCAGGTGGCGGCCGGACTTCAGGATATGGTTGGCGAATTCGCGCTTCTGCACCAGCGTGGAGGGCAGCTTTTCAGAAGTCAGGATTTGCGCGAAGCCGAGGATGGCATTCAGCGGCGTGCGCAGCTCATGGCTCATGGAGGAGAGGAACGCCGACTTGGCCTGGTTGGCGCTCTTCGCCTCCTGCATCGCCATGGCCAGTTCGCTGTTGGCCTGCTCGAGCTGCAGCGTGCGTTCATGCACGCGCTGCTCCAGTTCCTCGTTCAGGCGCATGACTTCCTGCTGCGCCTTGCTGCGCTGCTCCGCCTCGCGCGCGATTTCGCTGTTGGAGGTTTCCAGCTCGCGCGTGCGGCTTTCGATCTCGCTCAGCATCTTGTTGAAGGAGTCGGCCAGTTCGGCCACTTCGTCATTGCTGGTGCCCGGCGCGCGGCGCGAGTAGTCGCCGGTCGCCATCACTTCGCGCGCCACGTCCGCAATCGCCAGCACCGGCTGCGTGACCACCTTGTTCAAGGGCCGCATCAACAGGTAGGCAATGCCCATCGCCAGGAAGGTGGCGATGATCGCGATCATCACGTAGTCGCCGAAGCGCCCCAGAAGTTCATAGTCCGACTGCAGGTAGACGGTGCCCAGCAACTCGCCGTTATCGCGGATGCGCCGGAACAGCATCATCTTGCCGTCTTCGAACGCCACGCCCTCGGCCTGCGGCGCGGCAGGAACGCTGATATCCTTTCCCGGCGCCACGTAGGTGGCGAACAGTTGGCCGCGCGCATTGTAGATGGCGCCTGCATTGACTCTCGGGCGCAGGCGCAGCAAGGCCAGGTTTTCCTTGGCCAGGCGCGGGTCGTCAAAGGTCAGCGCGGGCGCACTCATATGCCCCAGCAACTCGGCCTGGGTGGTCATGTCGGAACTCAGCGACTGGTGGTAGGCGCGCAAGTCATACGCGATGATGGTGCCGAGCGAGACCAGCAAGGCCACCAGCGTAACCAGCATCACCACGCCGAGCAGCTTTTGCGGCAGGGAGCGGCGGCGCGCAATCATCCCGCCACCTGCTGCACGCGAAGAGCGGCCGACAGCATGCGCGCGCTGATTTTCAGGCGCGCCACGGCCGCATGCTTCAGGGAGACTTCAAAGCGCAGCCTTTCGTCGGCGATGACGAAGTTGATCATGCTGCCCATGCCGAAGGTTTCGTCGCCATCGGTGACGGTCAATACCGGCTGGCCGCGGCTGGCGGCCAGCAGTTCCTGCGCCAGCAGCTTGTCATGCGCCGGGATGAACAGGATGTGGATGCCGGCCAGGCTGTCGCCGCGCTTGACGCGCCTGACCTGCAGCGGACGGCCGTTGGCGGTGTGGCCGGCCACGGTCTGTTCCAGCTGCTCGGCCAGCGGGTCGGCGCCGGCCACGCCGATCACGATCGGCGCATCCGGACGGGCAAAGCTGCCGTCGGGCCATTCGACGAAGCCAGCAAATTTGTAGAGGTAGGCTGCCTTGACCTGGCGCTCCAGGCTGGAGCCCGATTGGGCATGGGCGAGCAGGGGCCACAGCGCAGCCAACAGCAGCGCCACCCAGAAAACGGGACGTCTTCCTTGGAGAGTCCTCACCGCCGTGCCTCGCGAACAGGGGATTGGGGGCATTCTATCGCTGAGTACCGAGCAGTGGCGCAAATATTGGTTTGTCGCACCACAAAAGCCTTCCCAGGCTTGCAAGTTAGTCGTGACGCCACATTATTGCGGTGCAGCGTGGTCAATCTGCACAGCAGCGCGCTAGAATGGACTCAAACGCTTTTGTTTGCTAAAGGAGCCACAAGTGAGTACAGACATCAACGAACTGGCCGCCCAAGTGGGTAAGGCCCTGCAAGACAAAGGCTTGCTGTTGGCAACCGCGGAATCCTGTACCGGTGGCGGCATCTCGACGGCGATTACCGACATTGCCGGTTCCACCGGCTGGTTCGATTGCGGCTTCGTGTGTTATTCGAATGCTTCCAAGACCGAGATGCTGGAAGTGCCGGCCGCCATGATGGCGCAATTCGGTTCCGTCAGCGAAGAAGTGGCAGCCGTTATGGCGCAGGGCGCACTCGGCTCCAGCAATGCCCACGTGGCGGTATCGGTGACCGGCATCGCCGGCCCTACCGGTGCGGTACCGGGCAAGCCGGTTGGCACCGTGTGTTTTGGCTGGGCCAACGCCGATACCGTGCACACCGAACGCCTGGTATTCTCCGGCGACCGCCAGGCGGTGCGCACACAGACCATCGAGCATTCGCTGAAAGGCCTGCTGCGCTTTATCAATTGAGTTAGCTAAGCGAGCAGGCGGCTGCGGCGCTCCGCAGCGGCCGGCTCGAACAGGGTCAGCCCGGCGATAGCTCGGCTGATCGCCACATACAGGTAGCGCCGTTCCTCCGCGTATTCATCGCCATTGCGGGTGGCGCGCGGGAACTGGCCTTCCTCCATATACGGCAGCAGCACCTGCTGCCATTCCCGTCCCTTTGCCGACTGCACGGTGGCCAGCGCCAGCGCCTTGCCCGCGCCACCGCGCGCCGTGGGCTTGCCGCGCGTTGCCACCTGGCGGCGGCGCAGTTCTTCCAGGAAGGCCGGCGCCTTCGCGTCGCCTTGGCGCTGTGCGAAATCCATGAAGGCACCCAAGGTGCGCAGCACGGAGTCGGCGTGGGCGCGCTTGACAAAGGTGCGGCGGGTGGCGGCGGGCAAGTCGAGGCCCGTGCTGGCAAGTTCAAGCAATTGCGCAGCGCTGGCCGTTGCGGACTGCGCCTTCATCTGCGCCAGCACCTCGGCCAGGCGCTGTTTCCAACGGCGGGTGGCGCCGCTGTCGTAATGCTGCTCGGCGCACAGCAGGCCGCTGAACATGAACTCCAGCGTTTCCGGGTCGCGCACCACGGCGTCTTTCTGCTGCTGGTAGGCGTCGCCGGAGCCGTACATGGCGTGGCTGGACTCGTAATCGCGACGGTCGCCGGAAACGGCGAAATAGGTTTGCAGGCCGTCCACCATCAGTTCGCAGCTTTCCTTGTCCGCCTTCAGCGTGCTGTAGTCGCCGCTGGCCACGTGCAGCAGCGCGCGCAGGGCCATGATTTCCGGGCGCTTGAGGTAGGACGCGAAACCGTCGCAGTTATAAGGCAGGCCGGCATCGAGCAGTGCGTTCTCGATTTCAACGCTCTGGTCGACTTCGCGCAGGATAATCGCCAGGTCCGGGCCCAGCGCCAGCTCTTTCGCCTTGGCGACGACGGCGTGGGCGCAAGCTTGCCGGTCGGTGTGCTCGTATTCAACGTGGCGCACTTCGGAATAGGTGTCCGGATGCGATTCGAAGCCGCATTTCGGCAAGGCCCGCTCCAGCAGTTTTTTCAGCGATACGCCGCAACGGCGCGACTGCGACAGTGGCAGGCGCTCCGCATTGGGGAAGGCCAGCTCGAAGCCGCCGCCAGAGAAGCGCGGATCGGCGCCGCGCTCGGCATTGATGACCTGGTGGCGATCGCCCACCACCACCAGCCGCGCGTTGCGGCGGAACAGCTGCAGCAGCTCGAATTCGGCGGCATTCACGTCATGCCATTCGTCGACCAGCAGCAGGCTGGCTTGCGGCATATCATGCACCGCTTCCGGGAAGCGGCGCAGGATGGACACCAGGTCGGTCGCGTAATCGACCGGCGCCTGCCACAGGATATGGCCGGCCTGCGGCTGGCGGCGGCGCTCGAACTCATGGAAGATTTCCACGATCTCGCGGTCTTCCAGCTGGAATTCGTTGCACAACTCGTCGAAGGTGAAGTCGTCGAAGACTTCATCCTCGAAGCGCAGCGTCGCCAGGGTGGCCTTCATCTGCGCCAGCAACTGCAGCATCACTTCCACCCGCTGGGTACTGCGTTCGAAGTCGAAATCGAATTCCGTATAGCGGCCTTCGTGGCGCTGCCAGATCGTGTTGGCGGCCGCCACCAGCATGGGACGCATCTGCTCCAGGCTCGACCAGCGCTCCGGCAGGTCCAGCCAATTGCCATGTTCCGCGATGCGCGTGAGCTGTGAGCGGGCCAGCGCTTCCACCGTCAACACCTGCACTTTGCGTTCAGGGCACTCCAGCGCCAGCTTCTCGTAGAAGCGCTGGCGCGCGCCTTCCGAGAAACACAAGCCCAGCACCACGCCCGGTTCCTGTGCCGCCAGCATGGACAGCGTGGTAGTCTTGCCTGTCCCGGCGCGCGCCTCGATCATCAAGGTCTGGGCACGGGACTTCAGGATCGCTTCCTGCTCGCTGGATGGTGAAACTCGCATGCCTGTTCAAATGGTGCCAATGAAAACACGCATTCTACCTTGGCTGGCCGCCGCAGCCGCCTTCTCGGCCCCGGCCGCCGGACATGCAGCGCGGCCCCTGACGGTATACGCCGCTGGCGACATCGCCGACTGCCGCTATAACCGCGCCGCCGACTCCGGCGCCGCCGGAACCGCCGCCCTCATCGCCCAAGGCGACCCGCAGGCCCTGATCCTCACTCTGGGCGACCACACTTACCCGAATGGCGCCCCCGCCGAATTCAGCGACTGCTACGCCCCCACCTGGGGCCAATTCAAATCCCGCACCCGCCCCACGCCCGGCAACCACGAATACACCAGCGGCAAAGCCACCGGCTATTTCGAGTACTTCGGCGAACTGGCCGGCCCTGCCGGCCGCGGTTATTACAGTTTCGACAAGGGCGGCTGGCACTTCCTTTCCTTAAACAGCGACCTCAAAACCGCCGATCACCAGCGCCAGCTCCTGTGGCTGAAAGACGACCTGGCCACAAGCAAGGCGCGCTGCACCCTCGCCTACTGGCACGCGCCCATGTATAGTTCTGGCGGACACACCCCGACCAGCAAGATGCAGGACATCTGGCGCGCGCTGCACGCGGCCGGCGTCGAGCTGGTCCTGTCGGGGCATGACCACGACTACGAGCGCCTGGCGCCGATGGATGCCGACGCGCAGCCCGATGCCGCGCGTGGCGTACGCCAGTTCGTGGTCGGCACCGGCGGCGCCATGCTGACGCCCTTCCTCTGGCTGAATGAGCAGAGCGAAGCGCGCTCCAACTGGCGCACCGGGGTGCTGAAACTGGTTTTGAAGGAAAACAGCTACGAATGGGAGTTCCTGCCGGTCCAACCAAAGCCGGCACCGGAGCGCCCGCAGCAGGAGGCCCGTGACAGCGGCACGGCCAACTGCCACTGATAACAGGAGCATCAATGCAAAACACGGTTCACTTCGTCCTGCAGGGCAAGGGCGGTATCGGCAAGACGTACGTATCGACCATTCTCGCGCAATGGCTGCAGACCAAGAGCGAGACCCCGCTGCGCTGCTACGACACCGACCAGGAAAACACCACCTTCTCGCGCTACAAGGCGCTGGACGTGAAGCATGTGCCGGTAATGACCGAATCGCGCACCATCGACCCCAAGCGCTTCGACGCTTTGATGATCGATATCCTGGAAACGGACGGCAACTGCGTGATCGACAACGGCGCCAACACCTTCTCGCCGCTGATGGCCTACCTGATTGAGAACGACTGCTTCAACCTGCTGGAAGAATCTGGCCGCAAGGTGTACATCCACACCATCGTCGGCGGCGGCGATACGCTGCACGATACGGCGATGGGTTTCGTGACCACGGCCAAGTCGACCCAGGTGCCGCTGGTGCTGTGGGAGAACGAGCATTTCGGGCTGCTGCAATCGGCATCCGGCAAATCGTTCCTCGAATCGCAGACCTACTCCGACAACTCGCAGCGCGTGCGCGGCCGCATCGTCCTGAGCGCGCGCAATGCCGACACCTTCGGCGCCGACGTGAAGAAGATGAACACCGGCCGCCTGACGGTGGACGAGGTGAAGGCCAGCGACAAGTTCAATGTGATGGAGAAGCAGCGCATCAAGGTCGTGTTCCGCGACCTGTTCGAACAACTCGACCTGGTGAACTGGTAATGGCCCTCGACCCGCAGAAACTGCGCCTGCATGTGTTTGAAAAGACCGGCATCAAAGTAGATGTCGACGACCCGATTTTTGCCCTGGTCGCCTTGAACGAAGCGGTGCTGGAAGAAGCGGTCGAACGCCACCTGGCGCGGCTGGACGGCGCGCGGGCCCCGGCCGCCGCGCCCGCAACCGGCCCCGCCTACGTCCCGCCGCCGGGCGCCCGCCCCATCCCCACCTCGCATGAACCGTTCTCACGGCGCGAATTGCGCCTGCTGGCCGCCGCCGCCGGCGTAGCGGTGCTGACCGCCGCCCTGGTCCTGATCGGCCAGGCCATCTTCAGCAAGCCCGCCGGCATCCCGCCCGCCAAGCTCGAGCGCGCCCTGCAAACCCTCGACGCCAAATCCCGCGCCGCCGTCGAAGCCGAACTCGCGAAACCCTAAAAAATGTCCACTTTGGGGTCAGGAACGAAAGTGGACAAAAATGTCCACTTCTGTTCCTGACCCCAAAGTGGACATTTTTCATGCTAACATATGAATACCTATTCACTTGTTTGCTATGGCTATCTACTCTGACAATGATGCTTCCGTCGCGGAGCTGGCGGATTTGTTCCATTTGCTGGGGGATTCGACCCGGCTGCGTATCGTGCTGGCTTGCCTGGAGCAGCCGATCGCGGTCAGCGATATCGCGGGTTCGCTGCAACTGAGCTCGTCACTGGTCAGCCACCACCTGCGCTTGCTGCGCGCTGCGCGTATCGTCAAGTCCGAGCGCCAGGGCAAGCAAGTCTTCTATTCCACCGCCGATGCCCATATCAGCGGTGTCTTGCGCGATATGCTGGAACACATCGCCGAACCCTCCAACGGTAACGAACAATGAGCGCCCATCACCACCACGGACATGGCCACGACCACGGCCATCACCACCATCATCACGGCGAAGTCGGCCACGGCCGCGCCTTCGCCATTGCCATTACGCTCAACGCGGCCTTTGTCGCGATTGAGTTCTTCTACGGTTTCCTGGCCAATTCCACCGCGCTGATGGCCGATGCGGGCCATAACCTGTCGGACGTCCTGAGCCTGATCCTGGCCTGGGGCGCGGCTATCCTGGCCAAGCGCGAACCGTCCGGCCGGTATACCTACGGCTTGCGCAGCAGCTCGATCCTGGCGGCGCTGTTCAACGGCATGCTGCTGATGGTGGCTACCGGCGCCATCGCGTGGGGTGCCTTCCAGCGCTTGATGGAACCGACGCCCGTGGCGGGGCTGACCGTGTCCGTGGTGGCCGGCATCGGCATTGCCGTCAACGGCATTTCGGCCTGGCTGTTCATGAAGGGCAGCAAGGACGACCTGAACATCCGCGGCGCCTACCTGCACCTGGCGGCCGATGCTGCCATCTCGCTGGGTGTGCTGATCGCCGGCCTGGTGGTCATGTACACCGGCTGGGCATGGATCGACCCTGCCGTTTCGCTGGTCATCGTGGTGCTGATCATGAAGAGCACCTGGTCGCTGCTGCGCGAGGCGCTGGATATGACGCTGGGCGCGGTGCCGGGCAATGTGGATGCCGGCGAGGTGGAGAAGCTCCTGCTGGCCAGCCCTGGCGTGAGCGGCGTGCACGACCTGCACATCTGGTCGATGAGCACCACCGACGTCGCGCTGACTTGCCACCTAGTGATGCCGGGCGGTTATCCGGGCGATACGGCGATCGACGACATCGCGCGCCAGTTGAAGGAGCAGTTCGGCATCCATCACACTACCCTTCAGACCGAGCAAGGCACCACGCAGCATGAATGCTGCCTGCAAGGCCCGGCCCATGCGCTCGACGACAAGCACGACCATGACCATGACCACGACCATGAGCACCACCATGGCCATGCCCATTAAGCCGTAGCGCCACGCCTGGCCAAGAAGTCAGACAAAGCCTCTCCAACCGGTCCAAGCATCGGGACGAAAAAATTACCTGTTGGCATCATTGATGTGCCGACAGGCTTATAAATCAAGCACTTACCGGACTCCGCCCCGCCAATTCACGGCGGGCACACAGCTTGCTGTTGAGCCAGGACCCCGCCAGACGCGCGGGGACCTAGACAACGGAGACCGGAATGCAAAAGAAGCGCCCCCTCACCCTCTACATCTTGTTCGCGATGCTGCTTGGCATCGCCGTCGGCTACGCCTGTCACACGGTATTCCCTGACAAGAAACTCACCGCCGACATTTCGGCCCACATCTCGCTGGTGACCGACATCTTCCTGCGCCTGATCAAGATGATCATTGCGCTGCTGGTGTTCTCCACCCTGACCGTCGGTATCGCCAACCTGAGCGACGGCAAGGCTGCCGGCCGGATCGGCGCCAAGGCTTTCGCCTGGTTCATCGTCGCCTCGCTGGTCTCGCTGGCACTCGGCATGGTGCTGTCGAACCTGATGCAGCTCGGCACCAACCTTGGCCTGCCGCTGCCCGCCATCGATGCCAGCACCGGCCTGAAAACTTCGGCCTTCACCCTGAAGGACTTCGTCACCCATGTGGTGCCGAAGTCGCCGATCGAGGCCATGGCCAATAACGAGATCCTGCAGGTGCTGGTGTTCTCGATCTTCTTCGGCTCCGCACTAGGCGCACTCGGCGAATCCGGCAAGCGCTTGCTGGACGTGGTCGACGAGCTGGCGCAAGTGATGCTGCGCATTACCGGCACCATCATGGGCATGGCTCCGCTGGCGGTGTTTGCCGCCATGGCGTCGGTGGTCACCACCAATGGCCTAGGCATCCTGGCGACCTTCGCCAAATTCATGGGCGGCTTCTACCTCGGCCTGTTCAGCCTGTGGATCCTGCTGATCGGCGCCGGTTTTGCTGTGCTGGGCCCGCGCGTATTGCGCTTGGTGGGCTTGATCCGCGAACCATTCCTGCTGGCCTTCTCCACTGCCAGCTCGGAAGCGGCGTACCCGAAACTGCTGGTTGCGCTGGACAAGTTCGGCGTGCAGCGCCGCATCTCCAGTTTCGTGCTGCCGATGGGCTATTCCTTCAACCTGGATGGCTCGATGATGTATTGCACCTTCGCCGTGCTGTTCATCGCCCAGGCCTACGGCATCGACCTGTCGCTTGGCACCCAGATCACCATGCTGCTGCTGTTGATGTTGACCTCCAAGGGCATGGCTGGCGTGCCGCGCGCTTCGCTGGTGGTGATCGCCGCCACCCTGACCCAATTCCATATCCCTGAAGCCGGCCTGCTGTTGCTGATGGGCGTGGACCAGTTCCTCGACATGGGCCGTTCGGCCACCAACGCTGTCGGCAACGCCATCGCTACCGCCGTCGTAGCGAAGTGGGAAGGCGCGCTCGGCGAAGAAGATCCAGCGGACGAACACAGCTACATCCGCGCCGCATAAGAACAACAACCTCAGGAGAACCCCAATGAAATACACCGCCATCACCCTGCTGGCCTTGGCTTGCTGCAGTGCGCACGCGCAATCTTCCGTCAAAATCTATGGCGTGGCCGATGCCGGCATCGTGCTCGAACGCGGCGGCGCCGCCGGCCATACCAGCAATGTCAGCAGCGGCGTCGCGTCCGGCTCGCGTATCGGCTTCAAGGGCACGGAAGACCTGGGCAATGGCCTGTCGGCCGGCTTCGTCGTCGAGAGCGGCTTCGGCATCGACACCGGCGCCTCCGGCCAGGGCGGCCTGACTTTCGGCCGCCAGTCCTTCGTTTCTCTCGGCAGCCCGCTCGGTACCATCAGCGCCGGCCGCCAGTACTCGCCTTACTACAAGGCCTTGCGCGATATCGCCGATCCTTTCGCCGACGGCCTGGCCGGCCAGGCTGCCAACCTGATGGTGCCGAACCGCCGCATGGACAATTCGCTGCGCTACGCCTCGCCGAAGATTGCGGGCTTTTCCACCGAGCTGGCATACGGTGCGGGCGAGGTGGCAGGCGACAGCACCCGCAAGCGCGCGCTGAGCGGCGCGCTGAACTACGACGAAGGGCCACTGGCGCTGTCGCTGTCGCACTTCCGCCGCGAAAGCGCTACGGCCGGCCTGCATGCGCATAACACCCTGCTGGCGGCGCGCTACAAGCTGGGCGACTACCAGCTGCACGCCGGCTATGCCTTCAATCGCGGCATGGGCACGGTCGGCGGTGGCGGCAGCAGCACGCTGTCGAACGGCGCGAGCGGTACTGCGGGTACCGGCACTGCAGGTCCTGTTTCCAGCGCGACCAGCATCATCACCAGCGGCACGATCGGCGTTCCAGGCGCCTCCAGCCGCGACCTGGTGCTGGGCCTGTGCGCCACTTTCGGGCCGCACAGCTTTGCCGGCTCGGTGGTGCAGCACCAGGACCGCAGCCCGGCCAACCAGGATGCGCGCCAGTACGGCATCGCATACCTGTACGGCATGTCGAAGCGCACCGACCTGTATGCCGCCTATGGCCGCATCGATGGACACAATGGCGCCCCATTCACGGTCGGCAACGCCACCGACGACGGCAAGGGCCTTCGCGCCTTCAACCTGGGCTTGCGTCATCAGCTGTGACGGAGGTTTGCTATAGTTGGCTGTGATGCCAGTCCAGCCCGACACTACCGCAACGCCCCAGGCGCTATCGCGCCCGACGCAACACGTCCGTACCTTGTGGGGGCTGGTGCTGCTGGCTGGCCTGGCCCTGCCCTACCTGGCGTACTGGTGGGCCGACAGCGCGACCACCGAGCGCCTGCGCGAAGCAGGCGCGCAAAGGCTGGAGGTGTACGCCACCAGCCTGGAAAACCTGCTGGACAAGTACGACCTGGTGCCGCGCATGCTGGAGCTGGACAAGGACGTGGTCCGGCTGCTGGAGCATCCCGGCGACGAGGATGCGCGCAACAGCGTGAACGAATACCTGGAAGGCCTGAACCAGAAGGCCGAGTCCAGTAATATCTACATCGTCAACCTGCAGGGCCGCACCCAGGCGGCCAGCAACTGGCGCCAAAGGGACAGCTTCATCGGCGACGACGTCAACTTCCGCCCCTATATCCGCAACGCGCTGCGTGGCCGCCCGGGCGGCTTTTACGGCGTCGGAACCCCACCAGCCTGGAGCCGGGCTACTTCTACGCGCACGGCATCTACAAGGATGGCCGCATGCTGGGCGTGGCGGCGATCAAGGTCAGCATCGAGAACCAACAGCGCAGCTGGACCCAGGGCAGCGACAAGGTGGCGCTGGTGGATCCGAACGGCGTGATCTTCCTCAGTTCGGACCCGGACTGGAAATTCAAGGCCCTGAAACCGCTGTCGGCGAGCGTGCGCGCCGAACTGGAGCAAACCCGCCAGTATTTCGCGCAAGAGCTGCCGGCATTGACGCTGAAGTACGATGAACCGCTCGCCAACGGCAACCGCCTGCTGGTCGTCCGCGACAGCAATGCCCCCGGTGCGGCGAGCACGCCGCTGATGCTGGCGCAAACGCGCTCGCTGTCGCCGCGCGACTGGACTTTCATCTACCTGTCCGACCTGAACGCAGCGCGCGGCAACGCCAGCGTGGCCTTCCTGTTTGCACTGCTGGCATATGGCTTCCTGGTGCTGCTGTTCCTGTACTGGCGCCAGCGCCTGCGTGCCAAGGAAGAATTGGAACGCATGGTGGCCGAGCGGACCGCCAGCCTGGCGCGCATGACACAGGATTTGAGCAAGGAAGTCGACGTGCGGCGCCAGGCCGAGCAGCAACTGCAGATCACGCAGAATGAGTTGTTCCAGGCTGGGAAGATGGCGGTGCTGGGGCAAATGTCGGCCAGCATCACGCACGAACTGAACCAGCCCCTGACGGCGCTGCGCACCATGTCCGACAACGCCGTGCTGCTGTTCGAGCGCGGCCGCATGGACGACGTGCGCAACAACCTGAAGACCATTTCGCAGGTGGTGGCGCGCATGGGCACCATCACAGGCAAGTTGAAAGGCTTCGCCCGCAAGTCGAATGCGGAACTGGGACCGGTGTCGATCCACACCTCGATTTCCAATGCCCTGGTGCTGGTCGAACGCCGTATCCAGCTGGACAAGGTGACCTTCCAGTTGCGCATCGACCAGGCCGATATCTACGCGCTGTGCGACAGCAACCGCCTGGAGCAGGTGCTGCTCAACCTGATGACCAATGCACTCGACTCGATGGCCGGCTGCGCGGTGCGCGAGCTGGTGCTGGAAGTGAGCAGCAAGCCAGGCCGCGTACAGATCCGCGTAGCGGACAGTGGCCCAGGCCTCAGCGACGAAGCGCGCCAGCGGCTGTTCGAGCCCTTCTACACCTCCAAGCCGCAAGGCGAAGGCCTGGGCCTGGGGCTGGCTATTTCAGAACAAATCATCCGCGATTTCGGCGGAAGCTTAAGAGCGGAACAGGCCAGTGCCGGCGCCTGCTTCGTGATCGAATTAAAAGCGGCGCAGGAGACATGATGGACAATATACAAGTGCTGTTGGTCGAAGACGATCCGACCGTGCGCGCCGGTAGTGCGCAGGCACTGGAGCTGGCCGACTTCACCGTAAGCAGCTACGAAAGTGCCGAGCCGGTGACCAAGCTGCTGCAGGCGAACAGCGCGGTGGTGCTGGTAAGCGACGTGCGCCTGCCCGGCATGAGCGGCCTGGAATTGCTGGAAGCGGCGCGCGCCATCGATGCCGAACTGCCGGTCATCCTGGTCACCGGTCACGGCGATATTTCGATGGCGGTGCAAGCCATGCACGATGGCGCTTACGACTTCCTCGAGAAACCCTATTCATCCGAACAACTGGCAGACGTAGTACGCCGCGCCGCCGACAAGCGCCGCTTGCAACTGGAAGTGCGTGCGCTGCGCCAGAAGCTGGAACATAGCGAAGGCATCGAGGCCTGCCTCCTTGGCAACGCACCCGCGATACAAGCCTTGCGCCGGGTGATCCTGGATGTGGCCGGGCAGCCGGCCGATGTGCTGATCTACGGCGAAACCGGCACCGGCAAGGAATTGGTGGCGCGCTGCCTGCACCAGTTCAGCGAGCGCAGCAAGCACCACTATGTGCCGGTCAATTGCGGTGCTATCCCCGAGACCATTTTCGAAAGTGAGCTGTTCGGCCACGAGCAAGGCGCCTTCACCGGCGCGTCCAAGCGCCAGGTCGGCAAGATCGAACACGCCGACCACGGCAGCTTGTTCCTGGACGAGATAGAAAGCCTGCCGCTGGCAATGCAAGTCAAACTGCTGCGGGTGCTGCAGGAACGCTCCGTCCAGCGCCTGGGCTCCAACGCGCCGGTGCCGCTGGACATACGCGTGATTGCCGCTTCCAAGGAGGACTTGAAGGAATTCTCGGACCAGGGCAAGTTCCGCAGCGACCTGTATTACCGGCTCAACCTGATCGTGCTGCACATCCCGCCGCTGCGCGAACGGCGCGAAGATATTCCGCTGTTGTTCGAGCATTTCATGATGGATGCGGCAGCGCGCTACAAACGCCCTTGTCCGGTAGTGCCGGCGGCGCAGATGCAGCAGTTGATGGCACAGGACTGGCCCGGCAATGTGCGCGAGTTACGCAACGCAGCCGATCGCTTCGTGCTGGGCCTCTCCGCCTCGACGGAGAGTGTGGCGCCAGCATCGCTGGCGGACCAGGTCGGCGCCTTCGAGCGCATGCTGATCGAACAGGCGCTGCGCGCGGCCGGTGGCAACGTCGCCGCTGCCTGTACCGCGCTGAGCCTGCCGAAACAGACCATGTACCACAAGATGCAAAAATACAGCCTGGCGGCCGACGACTACCGCTGAATTACTTGACGTCCATCAGTTCGACGTCAAAGATCAGGGCCGAGTTGGCGGGAATGTTCGGCATGGAGCGCGAGCCATACGCCAATTCCGACGGGATGATCAGGGTGCGCTTGCCACCGACCTTCATCCCGACGATGCCCTGGTCCCAGCCCTTGATCACTTTGCCGGTACCCAGCTTGAAGTCCAGCGGTTCGCCGCGTGGAATCGAACTGTCGAACTGACGGCCGCGCTGGTTCTTGGCCAGCGGGCGGTACAGCCAGCCGGTGTAGTGCATGAAGACGGTGTTACCGACATTGGCTTCGGCGCCCTTGCCGATCTTGTGGTCGGTGATGATCAGTTGCTCGGCGGCGGGGCCTGGCTGGGCCGAGCCCGGCACGATCGGGCCTTGTTGGGCCGACGCTGCGGCTTCAGCTTGCGCCACCGGCGCGGCTGGCTGCGCCTGGGCAGGTTCTTGGGTAGGCTGCTGTGCCTGCGCCAGGCCAGCGGCGCACAGGAATGCGAACAGGATCGAAGTGCGTTTCATGTATATTCGTTAAGTGGTTTTAAAGCGGCTGTCATGATAACAAAACAAGCTGTGCACAAACTGTTTTTTGCGCTCTGGCCGGACGAAGCGGTCCGCCAGGCCCTGGTGCGGCTGCAATCGCCGGTACGCGGGCGTTTGATACCGCAGGAGAAGCTGCATCTCACCATGGCGTTCCTTGGACAGCAACCGGCCGAAGCCTTGCCTGTTTTGCTCGACATCCTGCATGCAACGCATATGCCGCCGTTGCAGTTGACGTTGGATTGCTACGGCTATTTCAAGCGGCCGCGTATTGCCTGGGCGGGGATGAGTGCGGTGCCTGCGGGCTTGCTGGCGGCGCAAGGGGAATTGATGGCGCGGCTGGAGGCGGCTGGCTTCAGCGCGGCGACGCATGGGGAGTTCAAGCCGCACATCACGCTGGCGCGTGAGGCGAAGGAGGCGCCGGCCGAGTTTAGCCTGGCGCCAGTTGTGTGGGAGGTGGAGGGGCTAGCGCTGGTTGAGTCGTTGCCGGATGGGCGTTATGTGCCGCTTACCAAAACCGGTAAACCAGGGTCTGACCCAAGGGTCAGACCCGACCTGCGGCCGCCGCGGATCGGGTCAGACCCTTGGGTCTGACCCAGAATTACCGGTTTCAGCCTGCTCAGCCAACTTCCGCAGTAAGTGCCCCGCCGCCACCATGCCAAACGTAGCGGTCACCACCATTGCCGAGCCAAAGCCCGCGCAGTTAATGCCAGTCAGCCCCGGCTTCGCCGCCGCCTTCTCATCACCATCGACCGTGCACGCCTCGCCCGTCTCCGGGAACTTGAGCGGTTCCATCGAAAACACCGCATCCACCCCCAACTTGTTCTTCGAATTCGGCGGATAGTTGTACTGGCTGCGCAAACGGCGGCGCACCTTCTTCAGCAAAGGCTCCTGCTCCGTTTTGGACAAATCCCGCACTTCGATGCGAGTCGGATCAGTCTGCCCACCAGCGCTGCCGATGACGATCAGCGGAATCTGCTTGCTGCGGCAATAATGAATCAACGCCGTCTTCGACTGGGCCGAATCGATGGCATCCACCACGTAATCGAAGTGATGCGCCCCCACCATCTCATCCAGGTTATCCGGCGTGATGAAATCCTCCACCTGCACCACTTCGCAGAACGGATTGATCTGGGCAATGCGCTGCGCCAGCGCGGAAATCTTGGCCATGCCGATGGTGCCGGACAGCGCCTGGATCTGGCGGTTAATGTTCGACTCGGCTACGTTGTCGAGGTCAATCAAGGTCAGCTTGCCGATCGCCGAACGCGCCAGAGCCTCCACAATCCATGAGCCAACACCGCCCACGCCAATCACGCAGACATGTGCCCCACGGAAACGTGCAAGGGCTTTTTCACCGTACAAGCGGGCAATGCCGCCAAAACGGCGGTCAAAATCGATATCTTCCAGAACTGGATCAACTATTTGCGGGGAATTCATCCCGTCATTTTACCGGACCCGGGCTACAATGTTTTCTCTTGCCAAGTACACCAGACCCGCACATGAGCAATTCCTTGATCGATACCGCACCAGGCTATGACCAGCCGATCGCCGTCCTGAAACATTGCCACGACAAGATCCGCAAGCAACTGCAAACCTTGCAAAACCTGCTGAGCCATCTGCCGCAGCACGGCGCCGATGCCGCAGCCCAGCAAGCCGCCCAGGCCGTGCAGAAATACTTCAACAAGGCTGCCCACCTGCACCACGCCGACGAAGAAAACGACCTGTTCCCGCTGCTGACCGCAGCGGCGCAAGGTGAGGACGCAGCCCTGCTGGCCAAGCTGGGCCCGCAAATCCTCGGCCAGCACAAGCAGATGGATCTCGACTGGGATATACTCAATTCGCAACTTGATAAGATTGCCAACGGTTCCAGCGCGGCATTGAGTACAGCCGACGTAGAGCGCTTCGTGCAGGCCTATACCTCGCATATGGAAACCGAAGAGGCGCACATCGCGCCCATGGCCAAACGGATACTCAGTCCCGCCCAGATGACCATCCTGGGTGAAGCCATGCAGCAGCGCCGCGGCATCTTGCCGGCGGCCCTCGCCGGCGGAATCGCCCTGGCCGACCTGCGCATGGATTATGGCCGCGCCAGCCTGTCGGAAACCGACACCCTGGCCGACCCGATTGCGCAGTTTGCCAAGTGGTTCAATGAAGCCATGAAGGCGCAGGTGAACGAGCCCAACGCGATGAGCGTGGCCACGGTTGGCAGCAATGGCCGCCCGAGTTCGCGCATCGTGCTGATCAAACAGTACGACGAGCGCGGCTTCACCTGGTACACCAATTATGAGAGCCAGAAAGGCCAGCAGCTCGCGGAAAATCCGCACGCGGCAATCCTGTTCTTCTGGCCCGAGCTCGAGCGCCAGGTACGGATCGAAGGCCGCGTCGAGAAAACGTCCGCGGAAGAGAGCGACAAATATTTCTATAGCCGCCCGGTGAAAAGCCAGTTGGCGGCAATTGCTTCACAACAGAGCCGCCCGACCGGCAGCCGCGAAGCAATGGAAGCGAGTTATGCCGCCGTCGAGGCGGCCAGCGGCGACAAGCCGCAACGGCCCGACCACTGGGGCGGTTACCGCCTGGTGCCGGACCGCGTCGAGTTCTGGCAAGGGCGCGCCTCGCGTTTCCACGACAGGATAGTCTATGACTTGCAGGACGGTAGCTGGAATAAGGAGCGCATCCAGCCCTGATCCGTCCTCCCAGAGGGAAGGGGCAGGCGCATGTTTGTACAGAACCGCATCAATAGCTGGATCAGCAGCATTGCCCCGCAAGTCGCCCTGCCCCTGAGGATAGAGCTGTGGAATGGCCGCAGCTTCGACTTCTCGCAAGAAGCGCCGCGCGTGACGATCCGCGTCCCCAGCCCATCCGCGGCGCGCTACCTGCTCAAGCCCTCGCTCTCCAGCCTGGGCACCGCCTATGTCGAGGGCGCCATCGAAGTGACCGGGCGCGCGGTCGACATGATCAAGGTGGTCAATGCGCTGGCGCGCAGTTCGCTGAAAGATACCGGCAGCCTGGAGCGAATTACGCGTACCTTCCGCCACAACCGCAAGCACGATGCGGAAGCGATCCGCTACCACTACGACGTATCCAACGAGTTCTACCAACAGTTCCTCGACCCGAACATGGTGTATTCCTGCGCCTACTTCGAAAATGGCGACGAGGACCTGGCTACCGCGCAAATCAAGAAGATCGATCATATCCTGGCCAAGATCAAACTCCAGCAGGGGCAGACGCTGCTTGATATCGGCTGCGGCTGGGGCGCGCTGGTGATCCGCGCCGCGCAGAAGTACGGCGTTCGCTGCGTTGGCATCACCCTCAGCGAAAACCAGCACGCGCTGGCGCAGGAGCGGGTGCGCGCCGCCGGTCTGTCCGGCCTCATTGAGATTCGCTTGCAGGATTACCGCGACGTACGCGGCAGCTTCGACCGCATCACCAGTGTCGGCATGTTCGAGCACGTGGGCATCAAACACCTTGTGGAGTACTTCGGAATTATCAACAAGCTGCTGGCCGACGACGGCCTGGTGATGAACCACGGGATCACGTCGACCGACCCGGATAACGGCGAAACCCCGTACGGCGGCGGTGAGTTCATTGAGAAATATGTTTTCCCGCACGGAGAGCTTGCTCACATCGGGCAAGTGCTGCGTGCGATGCAGGAGGGGCAGCTCGAAGCATACGACGTCGAGAACCTGCGCCGCCACTATGCTCGGACCTGCATGATCTGGACCGAGAATTTTGAGGACCATGAAGAGAAGGTGCGCGAACTGGCAGGTGACAAGCGCTTCCGCATCTGGCATGTTTACCTGGCCGGCTGCGCCTATGCTTTCGACCAGGACTGGATCAGCCTTTACCAGATCGTCTGCGGCAAGGCGGGGCGGCATCCTTCTTCTTTGCCATGGTCACGCCGCTATATGTATCAGGGAAGTTAGCTGAAATGCTATATTGCGGGGAAACTTAACTTAAAGTCCCTATGCTGCTTGCAGTAGATGTTCAATATCGGGACGACTGCGGATTCGCTGCGGGCGTCCTTTTCCAGGATTGGCACTCGGACCGCGCCGTGCGCACTGTTTCTGCACGCGTCGATGGCATTGGCGAGTACGTGCCCGGCGAATTCTATAAGCGAGAACTTCCGTGCATCCTCAAGCTCCTGAGTCTCGTGGATGAGGACATCGACTGCGTGATCATCGACGGTTTCGTCTACCTTGATGGCGATGCCCGGCCCTGCTTGGGGAAGCATCTTTTCGATGCGGTGCAGGGACGATATCCCATCGTCGGCGTGGCAAAGACCTCCTTCGCAGGCATCAGTGATCAATACGAAGTATTGCGAGGAGACAGCAAGCGACCGCTTTATGTCGCCACGGCAGGCTACGATCTCGATGATGCCAAGTGCAGTATCGCAGCTATGCACGGAAAGCACCGCATTCCTTCCCTGCTGAAAATAGTTGACCAGCGCTGCCGCAGTGACTCCATACCTGCCAACGAACACAATAGCGATGAAGCGAGTTCAAATGTCCAATGCCAAATACTTTGAAGGTGGCTGCCTGTGCGGCGCCATTCGCTATCGCGCAGCTTCGCAACCGCTGCGCGGTGTCATCTGCCATTGCGAGACGTGCCGCAAGCACTCCGGCGCACCTGCGCTGGCATTCGTTCACTTCGCAAAAGAATCGTTCTCTTGGCTGCGCGCGGAACCGGCCTGGTATCGCTCTTCGACTTTCGCTGAACGCGGCTTTTGCCCAATATGCGGAAGCACCCTTGGCATGCGAGAACAAGTCCTTGCCGATCGTGTGCAAGTCTGTGTCGGCAGCCTAGATGAACCGGCCCGCGCCACAATCCAGGACCACGTCTGGACGTCATCGCAGTTGCATTGGTTCGATATCCGGGACGACCTTCCGCGCTTTGCCGGAAGCAGTTCAGCAGTGCCTTCCAAAGCGGGTACCAAAGCCGCCAGCGAATAAACCAGCGCATGTCCACAATGAAGATAAACAAAGCCACTTTTGTCTTTCTTTTCGCGTTCCCGGTGTACGCTCAAGCACAAGAAGCGGCAACGCTCTCCTACAACCAAGGCATTGCCAACTGCGAGAACAAGTGGTCCGGATTCAAGGATCGCGATGGAAAAACCCAGCTGGGCTATGTCTACGTCGATCCCAGTGCCGGATTCACCTTCGAACTTTACGGCAAGCTGGAAAGCACCGAGGGGCACATCCGGGCAATCAAGTCCGAATTACATGGGAAGGCCCGCGTCATTGTGCGGATTGAGCATAACTTCCCTGCAATGTGCTTGAGTGAATCCCAGGTTGCGGAGCTCGGGCTGCCCCTAACGCCAGAATGGATGAAGTTCTATAAGGATGATCGTCCACTTCCAGAACACCATACGCGCTGGGCCTATCACGCCAATCACATTGGAGCCAACGAACTCGCTCTCGCGCATATAGCGAAAGTAGTTGCTGCCGGCGCCGCATCGCCGTCCCTGATCTTTGAAAATGCGTTTGCGCTGAATGCGTTGCGAAGGTTTGATGAGACTATTGCTCTCCTGGCGCCCGCCATCGCCTCGAATGGCGCGAGCAGCGATCTTATCGCCGAACTTGCGTTCGCGCATCTTGCCAAAGGCGATTTTCAAACGGCTATCGTGTTCTACAAACGCGCAATTGATCATGACAAGCCCTCGGTGCGTCGCTCACAGTTTGCGAACAACACTGCATATGCTTATGGGAAACTCGGTGATCACGAGCAAAGTGACCATTGGGCCGCAGTCGCCGTGAAGTACAAAGAAGAAAATCCGGATTTACCATAGTGTTTACACTATCGATTTCATAACAATAATCAATTAGATCAATCGCAACCCTTGCTTTAGCCTAAGGTTTCCCCGACAACAACGACAAGGAGACCGTGATGAGCAATCGCAAACTCGCCCTGCTGGCCATGCTGGCAGGCCTTCTTCCCCTCTTCGAACCGCAGCTCGCCTACGCTGCCGACAAGGTAGCCGGCGGGCAGAATTGGTGGCCCGAAAAACTGGACCTCCAACCCCTACGCCAGCATTCCTCAGAATCCAATCCCTACGGCGCCAACTTCAACTACGCCAAAGAATTCCGAAGCCTCGACCTGAAGGCAGTCAAGAAAGACATCAACGCCATCCTCACCAGTTCACAACCCTGGTGGCCAGCAGACTATGGCAACTACGGCCCCTTCTTCATCCGCATGGCCTGGCACAGCGCAGGCACCTACCGCGTTGGCGATGGGCGCGGCGGTGCAGCCAGCGGGCAGCAGCGCTTTGAACCGCTGAATAGCTGGCCGGACAACGTCAGCCTGGATAAAGCCCGCCGCTTGTTGTGGCCTGTCAAACAGAAATACGGACGCAAGATTTCATGGGCCGATTTGATGGTCCTGGCCGGTAACGTGGCGATGGAAAACATGGGCTTCAAGACCATCGGCTTTGCCGGCGGGCGCACCGATGCCTGGGAAGCCGACAAGGTGTTCTGGGGCGCAGAGAACAAGTGGCTTGGCGCCGACCGCTTCAGCGCCAAGCGCGAACTGAAAGGCGCGCTGGCCGCCACGCAAATGGGCCTAATCTATGTAAATCCTGAGGGCCCGGAAGGCAAGCCTGATCCAATCGCGGCAGCAGCCGATATTCGCCAGGCCTTCGGCCGCATGGCCATGGACGATGAAGAAATCGTTGCCCTGATCGCGGGCGGCCACACGTTCGGCAAGGCGCACGGCGCACACAAGCCAGACGAATGCGTCGGTGCAGATCCCGCCGGTGCCGCGATGGAGCAGCAAGGGCTGGGTTGGCAGAACAAATGCGGCAAGGGTAATGCCGAAGACTCGGTGACCAGCGGCCTGGAAGGCTCCTGGACATCGAACCCGATCGCCTTCACCACGCAATACCTGGACAACCTGTTCGCCTTTGACTGGGTGCAAAGCAAGAGCCCAGCCGGTGCGACGCAGTGGGTGCCCAGCACGCCGGACGCAGCGAATCTGGTGCCGGACGCGCACATCGCCGGCAAACGCCACGCTCCGATCATGTTCACCACCGACCTGTCGTTGAAGGAGGATCCCGAGTTCAAAAAGATTGCCAAACGCTTCCAGCAAGATCCGAAGCTGTTTGCCGATGCCTTCGCCCGTGCATGGTTCAAGCTGACCCACCGCGACATGGGGCCAAGCGCCCGCTACATCGGCTTTGATGTACCGAAGCAAACCTTCCTGTGGCAAGACCCGATTCCCGCGCCAGGCTATGCCGCCATCAGCAGCCAGGATGCGGCGCAACTGAAGCAGAAAATCCTGGGCTCCGGCCTGAGCACGCAGGAGCTGGTCAAGACCGCATGGGCCGCAGCTGCCAGCTTCCGCAGCAGCGACAAGCGCGGCGGCATCAATGGCGCCCGCATCCGTCTCGCGCCGCAGAAGGATTGGGCCGTAAACGAACCCGAGCAACTGGCCAAGGTGCTGGCAAAGCTCGAATCCATCCAGGCCGATTTCAACAAGACCCAGAAAGGCGGCAAGAAAGTCTCGCTGGCCGACCTGATTGTCCTTGGCGGAAACGCCGCCATCGAGAAGGCCGCGAATGCCGGTGGCTATGCCGTGCAAGTGCCCTTCAAGCCGGGCCGCGCCGATGTGAGCCAGGCACAGACCGACGTGAAATCCTTTGCCGTTCTGGAGTCGAAAGCCGATGGCTTCCGAAACTATTACGACAACGACAGCAAACTGTCGCCTGCCGAAGCGTTGGTCGAAAAGGCCAACCTGCTCAACCTGACCGTGCCTGAAATGACCGTGCTGGTCGGCGGCCTGCGCGCCCTCGATGCCAACTACGGGCATTCGGCCAACGGGGTATTGACCAGCAAGCCGGGCACGCTTAGCAATGACTTCTTCGTCAACCTGCTGACCATGGACACCAAGTGGAACAAGGCGCCGGGCACGGAAAGCTTGTACGAAGGTCGCGACAGGGCCAGCGGAGACCTCAAGTGGAAAGCGACTCCGGTGGACCTGGTGTTCGGTTCGAATTCCGAACTGCGCGCCGTAGCCGAAGTCTATGCTGCCAACGATAGTCGTGATAAATTCGTCAAGGACTTCGTGGCCGCCTGGAACAAGGTCATGACACTTGACCGCTTCGACTAAGAACCGGGGCCCTGCGGGGCCCCTTCCTCCATTCAGGAGAGCCTGTGCTCGAAAAGAAGAACCTCGCCAGCATCCTCAGCCAGCTCACCCATCTGCCAAACCGCACGCCGGAAATGGCATTCGACGGCGTCGCCGACCAGGCCTTCGCCGAGGTCGCGCCGTTCCGCGAAGGCGGCATCTCGGTTGGCTATTATTCCGGCAGCAGCGAATGGGAGCGTCATCCCGTCGGTGACGAGATCGTGATGGCGCTTGAAGGCAGCACTACTGTCATCGTGCTGGTGGAGGGAGCACAGCAGCGCATCCACTTGAATGCCGGTGAACTGCTGGTGGTACCGCAGAACCACTGGCACCGCTTCGAAAACTCCGACCGCCTCAAGATCCTTGGCGTCACCCCGCAACCATCGGACCACAGCCTTGAACTCCCCGGCACCTGAAGCACTGGACGTCCATATCCTGCCTCTGTCGATAGGCCATGCTGCGCAATATCGAGACCTGATGCTGCATGGCTTTGAACACGAGCCGAATGCGTTCACCTCAACGCCTGCCGAACGCGCTGCCTTACCGTTCTCGTGGTGGGAACAGCGTATCGACGATCCGCAGCAGAACGGCATTGTGTTCGGCGCCATTACCAACGGACACTTGGTGGGCACCGTAGGCCTGGAATTTTCGGTACGCTCCAAGACCAGCCACAAGGCACATTTGATCGGCATGTACACGCTTGCCGAATGGCGCGGCAAAGGAATCGGCCGCAAATTGCTTGGCGCCGCCCTCGCCTACGCGCGACGCAGGCCAGGTATCGAAGTCATCACGTTGACGGTTACCGAGAATAACCAATCAGCGATTGCCGTCTACGAGGCCGCCGGTTTCCGCAGCTTTGGGGTTGAACCAATGGCGATACGCACCGACGATGGCTACAAAGCCAAGGTTCATATGTGGCTTCAAATGACTTTACCTGGAAAATCAGCATGAAGATGTACATCCTTGTTCGAGACGACATTCCACTTGGCTTCGCCATGGTGGCAGTTGCCCACGCATCACTCGCAGGCTATCTGAAGTTTCAACACTCCCCAGAAGTGAAAGAATGGCTTTCTGGTCCGTTCTTCAAAGCCGTATGCAAAGCCAACCCGAAGGAGTTCGAGAACGCCAAGCTTGTTCCAGACCATGTTGTCCTCACGGAGTCGGCGCTTGGCAACCGGGAAGTCGCCATCGTTTTCAAGCCGCGAGCTGAATGGCCCAAAATGTTCAAGTTCCTAAGGCTCTACCGCGACGTACCCTTGGTATCCACGGCAGGCGCCAGTGATGCCTAACGCTTCCATGTCGATATAAGGCCCGCAACCAGCTGCAATGCCAAGGTCCGTATGACATAAGCAGCGTGTTACTATTTGCAGAAAAGTTAATTCGAGTTTGAATCAATGTTTTGGAACCGCAAAAAAACACCAACAGCTGCGCCGGTCGGTCCTAGAGATCATCACACCGCAGCTCCCCGCGCACATCATTTCAAAGCAAAACATCTAATCGCTGCAATGGCAGTGGAAAACATCGATAAATTCCTGGAACGGTTTTCACCTCCTGATGGCGATGCCTATTTCAGGGCCTTATGGGGCGGTTTGGGCTTAGATATTCCCGAGGAAGAAAGAGTCAGTAGCGACGGCCTGGCTGTCGATTCTCGTGAACTTAAGGGCGGTCAATCGGCCCTCATTCTCACGATGCCTGAGCCACGAGCAAGAAACGAAGCGTACTTTCTGGCGATTTTGCAGTCGCAGCGAGAAGCTGCCCTTGTATTTTGTCTTGAGCAATCGTTGAATCCAATGACGCAGGAATCGACAACTGCCCTTGCCGGATGGACTACGCAAGGTAGGTTCAACACGGGGATGAGCCCTCCCCCAAATCTCGATTCATTCGTACTTGCAGTGGAAGAGTTGTTAGCATAATGGTGCGCAAGTTGCCCACCCTCGCTCTATTCCTGCTTCTCCCATCGATAGCCTCCGCACTCGGTATTGAAGACATTGCGTACTACGGCCTATACGGAAGTGGCAAAGTCTTAAAGATCTCGTATATCGGTGATCCGCAACCGTGGTCAAGACAGCAGCCAGTGTATGGGGCGGCTGGTATCAAGCCATTCTCCTTTTGCTGGAAAGAATCCATCGACGAGGCAGCTCAGCTGCTCGTTTGCGCTGCGAACCGCGCATCGAGGCCCACCCTAATATATCGGGCTAATGGAATATCCGAGCAAGCGTCAGCATACGACGCCAGGACACCGGCGGGCGCAGCGTATCGCAGGATCGCTAAAGAAGAAAAGTTGGGCGATGGTTCGGCACGCGGCGATGGCACGCTGGAGGCCATATACGAGTGCAAGGTCGGCTGCACAAAGGAGCTGCCACGCTACATCTTTGAAATTGCGCGGTACGACTAGCAAGGCGAGTGCAGTACCACTTCCTTCGCAATACTTAGCCTCGCCTTTCGTACATAACGTCCGATCTCAACACGTATTTGGTGCCCGCGCCGATTTCCGCTCCCTGGTGCGACTGGTTGTGAGGGAAGACCAGTAGCATTCCTTCGTGCGGCCGCACGGTCTCCCACCGGAATTGGGTGTCGCCACCTTCGAAACCCGCATTCAGGTAGATCAGGAACGTGAGCATGCTTACCTCGTCGGGCGACTTCTCGAACGAGCCGTCCTTGTGCCATTTGAAGTACTCGCCTTGGCCGTAGCGGTAGAAGCGAAAGCGCTCGTTCAGGCCGTGCAGCCGCCATTCGCCAATGGTCGCAGGCAGTAACGGCGCAGCGCGCGTGTACAGCAACTCGGCCAGGCACGGATCGTCAAAGATCACCCGGTCGTTGTTGCGAATGTCTTCGCGCCGCACCGAACCTGTACGCAGGTTCACTTCGGATGGCTGGTAACCCATCTGCTCGCCCATTTCGATGTAGTGCCGGCATTCGGCTTCGTTGAGGAATTGATTTACTGTGAAGATGCCGAGGCCAAGTTGTTCCGCTTGCATAATGCCGCCTTTGTTTTCATCTTAGTGAATATGTTACACTAACTTAGTTATAGTTTTAACTAAGTTATGTTTATTCCTCACTAAGGCAGGTAAAATGGCTGCTCAACGAACGAGGACATCCATGAGCGGCAGCGAGACAGAGCAGGAATTTCTGCGGAAGTACAATATTCACGACTTTGACGTTCCACTCACCAGCGTCGATCTCGTCATTTTCACGATCCGCGAACAGGCATTGCACGTGCTGCTGGTGAAGCGCGGCGAGCATCCGCATAAGGGATTGTGGGCGCTGCCGGGCGGCTTCATCGACATTCATCGCGACAGAGATCTTGATGCGACAGCGCTACGCAAGCTGCGCGAAAAGACAGGCGTTGAGGCGCCCTATCTCGAACAACTGCAAGGCTTCGGCAGTGCCACGCGCGACCCGCGCGGGTGGTCGGCGACCTTCGCCTACTTCGCCTTGATCGGATCGGACGGCGTGGAGTTGCGCCATGGGTCCGGCAGTGACGCAGCTAGCTGGCATCCGGTGGAAGACTTGACGGCGGTGGATGCACTGGCCTTCGACCATGCCGGCATTCTCGACGTGGCCTTGCAGCGCTTGCGTAACAAGGTTGAATACACCTCGATTCCCGTGCATTTGCTGGCAGCCGAATTCACGCTGTCGGACCTGCAGCGCGTGTATGAAACCATTCTTGGGCGCCCGGTGGAAAAGAGCGCATTCCGAAAACGGATCAAGGAAGGCGACTTCCTCGAAGAGATTCCAGGCAAGCAACGGCACGGCAGCAACCGCCCCGCACAGCTGTATCGGCTGCGCGCAGGCCAACCGACTGTGTACTTCAACCGCGTGATGGGACCGTAGGCTCATCATCGCTGCGAGACTTTTACTGTGGATGCATTGAAAATAATCCTTGCCGGCCTGTGTGCATCTGCCACCTGTTTAGCTGCCTGCATTCTACGACGTCGCTGGCTGGCGCAACGGTATAAGGACGTCAACGCCGCCTCGATTCAAGCGGAAGTATCCCAGGTAAGAAAAATTAACGGCCAAAAGCGCGGCACGCTCACTCTGACGGCGAATGGCGAGCGTTTGGTTCGCATACCGGACATTGCGCTAATCGAGCTTGCCAAGCAGCTGCAGGAATGGGTTTCAGTCGTTGACGACGCCGAAAACTGCTGTGAGTTTGCGTTTTACATTAACGGAGAGCCTGAGACTGCGGGTTTGTTCAGAATGATTCCAAGGTCGATTGGATGGCAAATCAATTCGAAGCGACGTCGTGCTCGCCGTACCATCCCAATTTCTCTTGATGCACATACCGCAATGGCAAGGAGCATCATCGAGCAAATTGCAATGACCAGAGCCACATGACAGGAGTCAGAATGTCCACACTCGAACGAGCCATCGAGATTGCTGCTGCCGCGCATGCAGGGCAAGTCGACAAGGCTGGGCAGCCATACATTCTTCACCCGATTCGTGTGATGCTTCATGTATCGAGTGATTTCGAACGCATGGCCGCAGTACTGCATGACGTCGTTGAAGACACGCCGGTTACATTGCAGCAGTTGACCGACTCCGGCTTTCCGGCCGAAGTAGTCGCGGCTATCGAGGCGCTCACCAAGCGCCCCGGTGAAACACGATTGCAGGCCGCGGCACGCGCTGCATCGAATCCGATTGCGCGCGCCGTCAAGCTCGCTGACAATGCTGAAAACATGGACTTTAGCCGCATCGCCAATCCAACGGAGAAGGATTTGGCGCGGCTCGAGGAATATAAGCAGGTTCGCGCACTCCTACTCGCATCGGATCCAAATTGACCCGCACTCTTGACATCACCCTGGCCTTCGGCCTTGGCGCTGCGTTGCTGGCAGCAGTGTTAATCTTTGGCGATCCCGCCTATCTGGGACCCTGGTATTACCTGCTAGCCTGGGGTGGACTTGTCGGCCTGATCCAGCTTACTAAAGCGCCGCCGTTATCTACGCTGGGCGCAGCGACTGCATTGACTGCAACTTTCCTCGGCTACTGGGCATGGCAAGCGTCATTGGTACGGCCGGAAGGCTTGCTTGGACTCGGCCACTTGTTCTCGTTACCGGGTCTTGCGGTGGCGGCAGTCATTGCCGCTTTCTATGCGCGTCGCCGCGGTCTCGCGCCGGCCACTGCTTTCGCAATGACCTTCACAGGATGTTGCGTTGGTTTTGGCGCCGCGCAGCTTGCTGTTTGCAGGACCGTTCTGTATTGCGGTCCAATTTCCGGGATGTGAACCGTTTCGTTGAAGGGGTACCTGCCATGGCGACACCTGTTGGACCATTCAAAGCCGTCGATACTTTCCTTCATCTTGGCCCGGACGGGACCTCGGTCCCGCTCGAGGTCAACGAATCGTTCTGGCAAGAGCTGACTTCGGGCGGATTCGCCCATCTTGGCCCCGGCCGGCTGGTGTCGACTTACGACTTCAGCGAAGACTGGACTAGCTGGGAGCAGCACCCTGCCGGCGAAGAAGTCGTCGCGCTGATCTCAGGCTCGCTTGAATTTGTGCTGGAGATGAGCGACGGGGAACGAAAGGTCACGCTGGACCAGCCGGGCCAATTCCTGCTCGTGCCACGCGGCACTTGGCACACCGCTAACGTATCGCAGCACGCCAAAGCGCTTTTCATCACACCGGGCGAAGGCACCGAGCATCGCCCAAGGGCATAATGTGCAAGAAAGGCCATGTGAATTTTCGAGGTATTAAACATGAATGATGTCGTTTCGCCGAATCGGATTGCCGCCAGCCTGGCCGAATACTGGTCGCCTCGCGTAGTGGCGGAACTTGACGACTCCTTCGTCAAGGTTGCCAAGGTCCTTGGCTCGCTCACCTGGCACAGCCACGAAAATGAAGACGAACTTTTTTATATTCTCAAAGGCTCGTTGGCGATCGAAATGAAGACAGGACGGTCGTACTCCATGAAGGCGAAACGTTTGTCGTACCCAAAGGCGTAAGGCACAACCCCGTCGCGGAGCAAGAGTGCCACATCATGCTGATCGAACGTAAATCCACCCTGCATACCGGCACCGAGGTGACTGAAAAAACGCGCAGCCTCGCAGACCAATTACGACCGGTGTAAAACTTCGTCCCGACAGAACCCCACCGGAAGGTCTAGGTCTTGAGCTTTTCAGCGTACATCTTGCGGAACTTGGACACCTTGGGCGCCACCACGAAGGCGCAATAGCCTTGCAGCGGGTGCTGGGCGAAGTAGTTCTGGTGATAGTCCTCGGCCTTGTAGAACGGTGCTGCCGGCGAAAGTTCGGTGACGATAGGAGCATCCCAGACGTGCGCCATTTCGGCGACCACCTGCCGCGCAGTGGCTTCCTGCTCGCCGTCCTGGAAGAAGATCACCGAGCGATACTGGGTGCCGACATCATTACCCTGGCGGTTCAGGGTAGTCGGATCGTGGATCGTGAAGAAAATGACCAGCAGGTCGCGGTAGCTGATTTGGGACGGGTCAAATTCCAGCCGCACCACCTCGGCATGGCCGGTTTCGCCGGTACACACTTGTTCATACGTGGGATTCGGCTGCGCGCCGCCCATGTAGCCGGATTCGACCTTGGTGACACCTTTCGCCTCCAGGTACACCGCCTCGGTGCACCAGAAGCATCCACCGCCCAGGATTGCTACTTCAGCCATATCGCCCTCCTCACGTACCGGAAGTATTACTGTAGCGCAAATCGGCGCGCACTGCTCAAAAAGTGCCGCCTTAGCTAAAATCCCCGTCGCTTTCGCCAAAGGTTAGACTATCGTTCTTTGGCATAATCTCTTTGAAACAAACAGGTCCCGCATGAATACCAGCTCCCCACGCGCCACCGAGCGCGAATTCGACAGTGTGCATTTTCGCCAGGCACTGTCGCAATTTGCCACCGGTGTGACCGTGATTACCACGCGGCTCGCTGATGGCAGTTTCCGTGGCTTGACGGCCAGCTCCTTCAATTCCGTCTCGCTCGACCCGCCATTGGTGCTGTGGAGCTTGGGCACCGGCGCTAACAGCCTGCCCATTTTCAGCGGTAATTCGCACTATGTGATCAATGTGCTGAGCGCCGACCAGGCCCATTTGGCCAAGCTGTTTTCGACCCGCATGGAAGATCCGTGGGACACCGCCGAATACGAGCTGTCGCGCACCGGCCAGCCGATCCTGAAGGGTTGCACGGCGTGGTTTGAATGCCACAACCGTAGCCGCTACCCGGAGGGCGACCACGTGATTTTTGTGGGCGAGGTAGAGCATTGCGAATTTGCGGGGAACGAGCCGCTGGTTTTCCACGGCGGGAAGTTCCGGGACCTGTTGAAATGATTGATTTTTTTATAAACAAAGAGAGACAGGAAGCAACATGAGCAAAGCCGCATTCCACTGGGACGATCCCCTGCTGCTGAACGACCAGCTTACCGACGACGAGCGCATGGTGCGCGATGCCGCCGCGGCTTACTGCCAGGACAAGCTGCAACCGCGCATCCTGGAAGCCTTCCGCCACGAACAGATGGACACGTCCATCTTCCGCGAAATGGGCGAACTGGGCCTGCTGGGCCCGACCATCCCGGAACAATACGGCGGTCCTGGCCTGAACTACGTGGCATACGGCCTGATCGCGCGCGAAGTGGAACGTGTCGACTCCGGCTACCGCTCGATGATGTCGGTGCAGTCGTCCCTGGTGATGGTGCCGATCTATGAATTCGGTACCGAAGCACAGAAACAGAAGTACCTGCCAAAGCTGGCCACCGGCGAGTGGATCGGCTGCTTCGGCCTGACCGAGCCAAATCACGGTTCCGACCCAGGCTCGATGATCACCCGCGCCAAGAAAGTACCAGGCGGTTACTCCCTGACCGGCTCCAAGATGTGGATCACCAACTCGCCAGTGGCCGACGTATTCGTGGTCTGGGCCAAGGACGATGAAGGCGCGATCCGCGGCTTCGTGCTGGAAAAAGGCATGAAAGGCCTGTCCGCTCCGGCGATCCACGGCAAGTTCGGCCTGCGCGCTTCGATCACCGGCGAAATCGTGATGGACGAAGTGTTCTGCCCTGAAGAAAACGCCTTCCCGGATGTACGCGGCCTGAAGGGCCCGTTCACCTGCCTGAATTCGGCCCGCTACGGCATCGCCTGGGGCGCGCTGGGTGCAGCGGAAGACTGCTGGCACACCGCCCGCCAGTACACCCTGGACCGCCAGCAGTTCGGCCGTCCACTGGCAGCGAACCAGCTGGTGCAGAAAAAGCTGGCCGACATGCAGACCGAGATCACGCTCGGCCTGCAAGGCTGCCTGCGCCTGGGCCGCATGAAGGACGAAGGCACTGCCGCCGTCGAAATCACCTCCATCATGAAGCGCAACTCATGCGGCAAGTCGCTGGACATCGCCCGCGTGGCGCGCGATATGCTGGGCGGTAATGGCATCTCCGATGAATTCGGTATCATCCGCCACATGGTGAACCTGGAAGTGGTTAACACCTACGAAGGCACGCACGACATCCACGCCCTGATCCTTGGCCGCGCGATGACCGGCATCCAAGCCTTCCAATAAAAAACCGGTAAACCAGGGTCTGGCCCAAGGGTCAGACCCGCGCTGCTACTGCTGCTGACTGGCGGCTACACCGGCTGCGTCAGGAAGTTGAGATTGGCCGCTGCGGTGGTCTTTGCTTTCGCGGCGCCCTTCTTGTTGTCGGTCGAGAGCTTCTGCCAGCGATCCACAAAGTCCGCCAGCGCGTGCATCAGCGCTACCTGCGCATTCTCCCTGGCGATGATTTCGCCGAGCGATTTATGCAGGCGGCTCGATTCATCCACAATCTTCTGCGTAGGCGATTCAGTCGACACCGGGCCGAAACGGTGCATGAATGCTTCGTGCGCTTCACGGAAGCGCGCAATCATATTGGCCATATCGAGGTAAGCGGCAGCGGCTGCGGCACGCGCGCCGTCGGTGCTACCGGGGTCGGAAGCAGCGTCTTCGAATTCATTCTGCTTCGCCTTAAGACGCCGCAGGGAATCGAAGTAGTCCAGCATGTATTGTTCGGTCAGTGACGCCATCTTTGCCTCCATTAGTCATTAGCCTTCTTTTCAGCTTCTTCGATTTTCTTTTTGCCGTCTTCGACGCTGTCTTTCACAGCCTTGATGAAAGCCTGCAGTTCGCTGCGCCGGATATCCCAGCCGAGTTCTTCGCCCATCTCCGCCAGCCTTGCCTGCGCGGTGGAGGTGCCACTGCGGGTATCCGGAATCGGCGCCAGCAGGGCCGCCACCGCTGCTTCATTCCGGGCATTGCTATCCGAGTACTCAGCCTGGCTCAATGCCAGTCCTTCGGTATTGGCGACCAGGTTATCAATCAGGGTGACGGACAGTTTGTCTCCCGCTGCCACGCGGGCCTGCAAATCGCGCTGTTTCTCGCGGTCGACAAAGGCGATGGCCTTGCGCTGGGCGAGCAGGGAGTCGGCGCGCGCCTTCATGGAATTACGCTCCACGCGCCGGAATTCCGTTAGTGAAGACTCCAGTTGGGCGATCATGCCAACCCCATGGTTCGCTTGCTCCATCGCGGGCTTTGGAGTAGAGCATCCGGACAGCGCCAGGGCGGCAAGCATCAGGACGATACGCATTATTGAACTCCCTTCGCAATGAACAGCAGTGCAATCGAGTTCACCAGGCCTGTGATGTCTTCCTTGCGCACGCCGGCATCGCCATATTCCGCGAGCTGGTTGATGGTCGACGAGATCAGCACGTTCCACTGTGCGATATTGCCCTCAGCATAGGCGATGGCGCGTTCGTGGTCGAGCGCATTGCGCTGGATATCGGTCTTATTCACTTCCGCAGCCAGGCGCCCATTGGCATCCAGGTAGGAGGCTGCGCTCTTCCAGACTTTGGTCTTGTCTTCAAAGGCCTTGCCGGAGGTGGCTTTCGCGGTTTCGACCGGCGCCAAGGCCGCCCGCAGCTGCATCGCAGCCATGTCCGCACTCACCGCCTGCAAGGCTTGATGGCCATAGCTCAGCGAGCGAAGCTGCTCGAGCTGCCAGTTCATTTTGGTTTCCAGCAGTTGCAGCTCCATCGCCTGCAATTGGGCGTCCTTGGCAGCAGCATCCGCTTTTGCCTGCTCCAGGTTGCGCAGCAGAAGCGCAGCAGCCAGGCGCGGCTTCTTCGCATCGACCAGCGCCACGTGCGACTGGTCAAACCATTCGGCCAGGCTGGCCAGCGCCGCACCGGTGGCGCTGCTTTCGCCCTTGCTATCGGCATTCCCCGCCAGCGAAGCCAAAGCCGCATCAAGCGCCTTCACCCTCTGCTCGGAGACAAACTGGCGCGAAACCGGGTCCGGCAGCTTCTCGATTTTTGCCAAGGCCTCGCCAAGCTCCTTGGCGATGGATTTCAACTTGTCCTGCGCCCGCGTCGGATCGGTGGAGAGCTTTTCCAGTTCGCCGCTGTATTCCTTCGACAGCTTGGCAACCTGATTGCGCGCCGCAAGGCTGGCCGCCTTGGCGCCGCCGATTGCCGCACGGGCCTCGGCTACAGCCTTCTGGGTAATCGCCAGTGCACCGCCCTTGAATTCGAAACTGGAGCCGGCCGTCAGGCCGGTGCCCGAGCATTCGTCAACGGCGCTCATCCAGGCTGCCCGCAGGTATGCCGGTGCACCGGCGTGGACCTGCGCCCAATCGTCGAACGACTGCTGCAACAGGACACCGCAAGCGGGCATCTCGACACCGGCGCGCGTGAACTCGATTTCCGCATCATGCAGGTTGCTCTTTGCCCTTTCTTCCTTCTTGAGGGCAGCGGCCCAGGCGACAGCAATTTGCGGCGAGCCGGCCAGCGCCAGCAACTGCTTCTCGATCGGTTCCTTCAATTGCGACGCAACGGTGCCTTCAAACACCATCGATCGAATCAGCGCGTCGCGCCTGGCTTTCTGCAGCGCCTCTTCAGTCTTGAGCTGCTCAACCAGCAACGCCGCCTCGCCCTTGCGCGCTACGCCAAGCTGGCCGGCGATTTCGACCGACTTCCAGGCTTCCTTGGCAGCCTCGCCCTGCTTGTGCCGCGTTTCGCTATACACTGCACAACCGGTGAGGCTGAAAAATGCCGGCAGCAGCGCGGCCAAATATATCGTTCGAAATTGCAAGTTATCTCCTCCTCAAAAGGACTTACAGCATGCCCCAAGATCACGTTCCAACTTTGTACGAATGGGTTGGCGGTATCGATGCTCTGAACCGCTTGACCACCCGCTTCTACCAGCACGTAAAGGCCGATGCCCTGCTCGGCCAAGTCTTTGCCCATATGGGCGACCATCACCCTGCACACGTCGCGGCCTTCCTGGGCGAAGTACTCGGTGGGCCAACCGCCTATTCCGAAGCACATGGCGGCCACGCCCACATGATCCACCAGCACCTGAACCGCCACCTGTCGCAGGAACAGCGCCGCCGCTGGATGGCGCTGCTGCTGGAAACCGCCGACGAACTGGCGATGCCGGACGATCCCGAATTCCGTTCGGCACTGGTGGGCTACCTGGAATGGGGCTCGCGGCTGGCCGTCATCAACTCCCAGCCCGGCGCGACGGTCGATGCCGACCAGCCAATGCCGAAATGGGGCTGGGGCGAGGTCAAGGGGCCGTACACCCCTTAGCAGGGCAGTCGCAACGCGGGTCGATAATAGTGCAAAAATTACATCTCCGCTCGCCGCCGGGACGAAAAAAAGGTTCATCACGGATTTGCAGGAAGAGGATCCGACACCCTGCGACCGTCGAGGATCGGGTCTGCTTCGATGGTGACAAATGAAGCATAGGTCCAACCTTTGAGCCTCCACGGTCCTGCCAGCGAGTGCAACTTTTACCAGACTTGGAAAGCTAGACCCGGTAACCCAGGGTCAGACCCAAGGGTCTGACCCGCCTACATTTCAGCTAATGGCTAGCCCTGTGTTTTCCGGTAATTCGTGAAGAACGCCCCCAAAAAAAAGCCGCCTTGCGGCGGCTTTCCTGGCTGGGACTCGGCTTAGAAACGGTAGCCGACCGACAGGCTGACTGCCAGCGGGTCCAGCTTGATGTCCAGCGTCTGGCCGGTCGAGAAGTGGGCGGTAGTTTTGAGCTTGGTCTTGACCACGTTCACGTCCGCGTAATAACGATCGCCGAGCTTGGCAGTAGCGCCGATTACGATGCTGCCGGCATGCTTGGAATCCAGGGAATAGGTGGCCGGCTCGCCGCCGGTGTTCAGCACGGCGGTCAGTTGCGCCGAGCCGGTTTCCTTCTGGAAGTAGGCGTAGGTGTAGCCAAGGCCAACATAAGGACGCACGGTTGCAGTCGGCTCGAACATGCGGTACTGCAGGAAGAGGGTCGGCGGCAACGCTTCCGCGGTACCCAGCTTGCCGGTACCTTCAATCGAACCGGCACCGTACAGGGTGTGCTTGTACGGCACGCCCAGCATCAGCTCAGTGCTCACGTGATCGGTGATCATGTAGCCGAGGCTGAATATCGGCTTGGTGTCGGAACCGACATCGGCCTTGATGCCCGGTTTGGAAGGCGCGCTCACGTCGCCGGAAGTCACGTCCGGTGCAATGCGGTTGACGCCGACCTTGCCCAGCCACTCACCCTTGGATTGCGCCGATGCGCCCGATGCTGCACCCAGCGCGGCCACCACGGCCAGCAGCTTTACAGCGGTGTTGATACGTTGTGTCATTGTGTCTCCATTATCCTTTGATTACAGCCAGCCCTTGGCTACCATTTTTTCCGAAACATAGCGTGCCAGCAGCAGGTGCAGGAACGGCGTCGGGTGCACGGTGTCGGCGTAGGAGTAGTGGCTCACGTCGCCGGCCTTCAGGTTGCTCGCGCTGCAGCCCAGCGAGTTGCCCAGAGGGTTCTTGGCAGGCGTCAGGTCGCAAGCGGTATCGGTGACGTTGGTCAGGCCGTATGGCGCCGGATTGGTGGCCTGGTCGTGGCTGACGCTGAACGTATCCACCAGCAGGATCTTGGCATCGCCCGTCAGGCCGGCCGCCAAGGTGTCGTTGAAGGCTTTGACCATGCTGTCGATCAGCGCGCGCGTGCTGGCCGACTGCGCCAGTCCGGACGGGGTGTTGGCGATGTCCGGCATATTGTTCACGACCACGAAGTTGGCGCCGTTGGCCACGACCTGGGTCTTGACCAGTGCCACCAGTTCCGAACCTGCCTTGGCGATAGCCTGCACCAGTAACGGCGCTTGCGCGGCGGCGTAGTCGGCGCCTGCCTTGGCGCCTGCAGTGGCGGCATCAGCCTGCGCCTTGGCGCCCATCGGTCCATACACGGCTGGCGAAGCAGCCGCGGTATTGCCAGCCAACTCAGCCGCCTTCGCGGCGGCAACCACGATGGAGGTGCTGGTGCTACCTGCGCGTGCGGCTTCGGTGGCAATGGCCAGGGCGATCGATTGCACGGCAGTCGCCGGGTTGGTAGCGCCGGCTGCGAGTTGGGTCGCGAGGCTGGTAGCGAATGCGGTGCTGCCGGTTGCGGTGCCAGCGGCGGTGGCGCCAGCCGACAGTTGTTCGAGGCTGATCAGGACGTCGTTGTTGCCGCCCATGACGTAGACGATTTCATCGCCTTTGAACTTGCCGCCCACGGTTGCCAGGTGGTTCTTGACCTGGGTAACCAGCGGCACGGTCAGTGCACCCAGCGGGCTGCCGGTAGCCTTGTTGCCAGGGCCGACAGGATTGGTCACGCGGGCGCCGCCCTGTGCATAGCCGTAGCAGCCAGCCTTGGCTTGCACCGGCACGCTGAAGCCCTTGGAGGCATCGCCATCCAGGCCGGTCACGGCCGGGCATGGTGCCGGCAAGCCGACTTGCGCGGCCATCAGCTCGGTCCAGTTCTTGCCGGTCAGTGCCGGATTGGTGGCGGTGTTGTTGCCGTTGATGGTGAAGGTACCGCCGCCGATTGCGGCCACGGTGCCGACCTTGTAAGTGCCGACGTCCGACAGGCTGTCGCCGAAGGTAACCTGGGAAGAATATTTGAGTTTAGGCGATTGATCGCCTGGGCGTGGATCGTTGCCGCCGCAACCGGCAATAACTGCCGCTGCCATGACCGTCATGGCAAGTTTGAAATGACGCATTGTGTCTCCAGAGGGGATGATTTTTTATGGGCTTTGCGAACGTGCGTGCTATTCGCTGCTGGATTAATATGCCAGCTTGGTCTTGTTTGTTACAAGTAGAAATTTGTAAAAACAACAGCCATGCCCAATCAAGGGCCGCGACTGTAGCAGCCACGCATCAGCATTGCAAGTCACCCCTCTTCCAGCCATGTCGGATGGGCAAATTCCTGCTTTAGGAAATCGACAAAACGCCGCGTGCGCTGGGGGCGTTGCTGGGCGTTCGCCGGCAGCAGCGCGACGATGTCGGCTTCCGGCAGCGCATGGTCGGGCAGCACCCGGCACAGCGCGCCGCTACGCAATTCAGCCGCCACATCCCATTCCGAGCGCAGCATGATGCCGTGGCCATCCAGCGCCCATTGCTTGATGACGCGGCCATCATTGCAGGCCAGCGTCGGCTCGATGCGCAAGGTCCGGTACTGGCTGGCGCCAGGCGGCAGCAGCTTCCAGCGCGTAGCGTCTTCGTCGTTTTCGCGCAGGGCGAGGCAGGCATGCGTCGCCAGTTCCCCCAGGTCGCGGGGGTTGCCATGCAGTGCGAGGTAAGACGGCGCAGCGCATAGGTAGCGCCGGTTACGCGCCAGCACCTGTTGCCGCAGGCTGGAGTCCCGCATCGCCCCGATGTGGACCACCATGTCCCAGCCCTCATGCAGGCGAAGGTTGGGCCGGTCCGACAATTCCAGCTCGAAGGCCAGCGCCGGATGCTGCGCCCGGAAGCGCGCCACCAGCGGGGCTATATGCGCGCTGCCGAACCCCATCGGCGCCAGCATACGCAAGCGCCCCGCCAACTCATCGCGCTGTTCGTGCAAGGCGCGCTGCAAGGCTTCCACGTCGGCCAGGATGGCTTGCGCACGCTCGGCCAGCAGTTGCCCCTGTTCGGTCAGTGCAATGCCGCGCCCCAGCCGGTCTGCCAGTTTGAGGCGCAGCTTGTCTTCGATAGTTTGCAGGCGCTGGGTCACCGAGGATGGCGTCACATCCAGCAGGCGCGCCGTGGAAGATAGCGAAGGCTGGCTGGCAAGGGCGCAGAAAAAGCGCAGGTCGTCGGTGGAGAGCATTAAGGCTGGCCTTAATCAGGTAATCAAGCAATCTTAAGCACGGACTTTATTCTATTTATTAGAATTCCGGCAATGAAAATTCCAATCCTTCTCCTTGCCCTTGGCGTGCTTTGCTGCGCGCCCCTGCACGCCGATCCAGTCCGCTTCACACCTGCGCAATTGCAGCAGGACCTGCAATTCGTGCGCGACGCCGTCGAAAGCACGCATCCCGAACCGGCGCTGCGCTCAGGGCAGCCCGCCTACGATCAAGCCTTCCTGGCGGCGCGAGGCAAACTGGACCAACCCCTGACACGCGACGAAGCATGGCGCGTGCTGGCGGCCATGAATCCCGTTTTCAACGATGCCCACCTTGGCGTCATTTTCCCCGACTGGCGGGCGGAAACGCGGGCCCACCTGCAGGCAGGCGGCAAACTGTTTCCATTCGAGGTCATGATCAATGGCCGCCAACGCTTACACATCGTCAATGCCTTGGGCGGCGGCACGACCGCGCTGGCAGGCCGTGAGATCGACAGCATCAACGGTATGCCGTCGGTGCGCATCCTGCGCGAGCTGGGGGCGCTGGTGCATGGCGATACGCCGGCCTTCCGCAACAAGTTGCTGGAGCGGCGCTTCTGGCTGTATTACTGGAAGAACTATGGCGCAACCGAGCGCTTCACACTGCAGGCAGGCGGGAAGACGCTGGAAGTGCCCGCCGCATCGGCGCTGCCGGTCTCGGTGGCAGGTGAAAAATCGTTCGAACAAACGTTCCAGTTCCGCGTGCTCCCGGGCGGCGTCGGGCTACTGACCGTCAACCAGTTCGCCTGGCCGGATAAGCAGCGCTTCTACGATTTCACCGAACGCGCCTTCACCACCTTGCGCGATGCCGGCGCGCAGACGCTGTTGATCGACGTGCGTGAAAACGGCGGCGGCGATGACGATATGTGGAAGACCGGCATCCTGCGCTATATTGCGGACAAGCCCTATCGCAACGGTTCCAGCTATGTGAAGAAGGTGCTGGAGGGTCGTGCCGGCCCCGGCGAAAAAGTTGGCGACATCGTCACCGGCAACGTGGACAGCTGGGTGCAGCCCGAGCCTGCGCATCCGCTGCATTTCGGCGGCAAGGTGTTCGTGCTGGTGGGCGACATGACTTATTCGTCCGCCATCCTGTTCAGCAATACGGTGCAGGACCACGGCTTCGCCAGGCTGGTTGGCGCCGGCGGCTATGCCTATGTGCGCCAGACCGGCGGCACGCAGAAACAGCACGTGCTGCCGAACACCGGACTGGAAGTGGTGGTGCCGCGCTTCGTGCTCGACCGCCCTTCTGGAAAGCGCGAACCGGCGCTGCTACAGCCGGATATCGTGCTGGCCGACGATCCATTCGATCGCAACGCGCTGGTCAAGGCGCTCCTACAGCATCCTGCCGCAGCAGCGAATTGAAGTAGTTGCGGGCAGCCAGCAGGCAAGGGGCGCCGGCCAGACGGGAGTGATAGCTTTCCATCAGGAGTTCGCCGGCACTGCGGCCGCTCTTGGCCGCTTCCTCTTCCGCCTTCTTCATGCTCTCAATACTGATCAAGGCGAAGCTACGGCGGGCCGTGCTGAATTCGTCCTGGGCGCCCTGCTCTTCCAGGTCGACCACCGTGGGCGGCGCGCCATGCTGGCTGAAATATTCGGCCGCCGCCGTCGCGTTAAAGAAAGGCACCGAAGGGTCCTTGCTGCCGCCGCACAGCAACAAGGGGCTTCGCGGCGTGTAGTTGCGCAAGTCGTTTTTCAGCATCCATTTGCGCAGGTTGTTGGCGGGCGTGCAATCACCGTCGTCGCAGGGATGCTGGGCCAGGTCTTGCAGGTAGGCTTCCCGGTAACTGGTGCGCACCAGGTGCGGATTGCTGAAGTAGATGGTGCTGCCGCTACCCTGCGGCTGCGAGTCAAGCGCGAACAGTGCCGATTTGGGCAGCTTGCCTTGCTTGAGCAGCTCCTTGCGCGTCATCTTGGTGGGGAACAGGGTTTCGATGCCGCTGGCATACTGCAGCTCGTACAGTTCTTCCGGCTTGCTGTAGATGGCGGCGCCGGCCCGCTGGGCGGAAGTGGCAATCAGCGGCAGGTAGATGGTAATGCCGGCATTCGGCTGGCCGCTGAATACCATGTCGGAAAAACGCGCCATGGCATACGGGCCGGACAGCCCGGCAGCGGCGGTGACCTTGAACTCGCTGCCCTGCTGCATGGCGCGCTGCGTGGCCAGCGTCACATGGCCGCCTTGCGAATAACCCGCAAGGAACAGCTGCGGCCCCGGCCTGACCTTCAGCATCGTCATCGCACTGCGGGCGGCGCGCATGGCGTCGACCATGTCGGCTGACTGCTGCTCGGCGTTCAGGTAGGGGTGGTACGCCAGCGAAGAGCCTTCGTAGCCGGCATAGTTGGGCGCGACAACGATATAGCCTTGCGCGGTGAACAAGGCAGCCACCAGCTTGGCCTCGCCGCGCAGGCGGGCCATATTGTGGTCCTTTGCGGTCGAGGTGCCGTGCGCGTACAGCAGCACTGGCCGCGGCCCCTGGCAGGCGGGGTCTTTCCCGGACGGCAGGATCAGCGCGGTGCTGGCGTCGGTAGGCTCGCCGCTGCCGCCGATGGTGCTGTAGCGCAGGCTGTAAGTGGTGATGGTGCAGCGCGGCCTGCCGGCCGCTTCGGCCAACGCGCTGCCGGCCTTCTCCAGCACTTCGGCCAGCATCTCGGGCTCGATGCGCTTGGAGGTGCTGAAGACGCCAGTCTCGATGCGGGACAGGGTCGGGCCAGACAGCAGCGTGCCGCGTTCGGGGACTGACAGCATGGACCGTGCGCCGGACGATTCAGCGGCAAAAGTACAAAGCGGAGATGCGATCAGCATGGTCGCAACACAAGCTGCAACTACCGGAATGCGGCACATTTTCAGCCTCCGTACTCACGTGGGGAATGCCACTTGAGCTGAGTACGCGGCATCCATGACATAAGCATACTCCTCCGGCTCAACGGGCCGCGCCACAAATCGTCGGGCTACCGTCAGATCGCCATGCACCTGCATGACGCCTTCACAGGCGCCAAAGCGCAACGTCGTAATTGTCGCCAAGAGACAACACTGCAGGTATACCTAGCGAACGCTGGCTTGTCGCACATCAAGATTCTCGGCCCCTTGGCATGCCACGATGGCCTCTCCCCCCAATAATGGAACCGCCCATGGCCACGCACCTGGCTGTTGATTTGAATTCCGGAGGTAGACGGACTGAGGGGTACGCGACCCCGAAGCAGGACAAGGCGCCGCAAGTAATGCGGGTGCCTCCAAAGCGAGTCATCCCGATCGTGTTCTTACCCGGGATCATGGGATCGAACTTGCGCTTGAGCGCAGAACGGCAGCAGCATCTTAACAAGGGAAACAACATCGCTTGGCGGCCGGATCGGCTGAATGAAGTGACTGAGTTTCTAGAGGCTGCGCCCATCCGACGCCAGTTACAGCTAGATCCACGTACGACTGAGGTGGATACCTACGACGACGGTCTGGCTGCGACAGGTAACGCGAGGGAAAGCTCGGGTATGCGCCAAGATCATAGCAAGATCAGGGTGGCGCTACGCTTCGAAGTGGACACTCCCCTTCTGTCCGACGATCCGCCTACCCGTACACCTCGCCGAACCAAAGAAGAGAAGGCGCGGGCGCGAGGTTGGGGCGAAGTACTCTTCAGCAGTTACCGTCATATTCTGGAACGCTGCGAACAGCATTTGAACCGCCCGAAACGTGACGGCTTTTGGGAGGACATCATCGACAAAAATCCAGCGATATGGGGCGCCGCAGCAAATCCAGCGCTTACGCCACTTACCGCAGGAGAACTCGAAGCTGCCACCAAGGGCTGCATGTTCCCAGTCCATGCCATGGGATATAACTGGCTGCAATCAAATGCCAAGTCGGCAAAGGTTCTGGCAGAAAGAATTCAGCACTTGATTCTTACTTACAACGGACAAGGCTTTACCTGCGAAAAAGTCATTCTCATTACCCATTCGATGGGCGGGATGGTTGCCCGCGCGTTGATTCATCCCAAGATGGGGAATCTCAAAGACCAAGTCCTTGGCATCGTGCATGGCGTGATGCCTGCGCTCGGGGCGCCAGCTGCGTACAGGCGGATGCGATGCGGCTTCGAAGAAGGTTCGCTAAAAATGAACCCGGCGCCAAAATTCTTGGGCAATTTTGGCAACGATGTAACCGCAGTTCTCGGAAATTCACCAGGCGGTTTGCAACTTCTGCCAAGTTGCGCATATGGAAACGGTTGGTTAGAAGTCCGTAAAAACGGCATTCTGCTCGATCATTTTCCAAAGAATGGCGACCCCTATCAAGAAATTTACTGTTTGCGTGGAAAATGGTTCGGGCTGCTTCGAGAAGAATGGCTGAACCCAGCCAACAACGCATATGCCGGACTTACGGCCACCATAGATCTCTTGCAGGATGCCCGACAATTCCATCTCGATATTGCAGATACTTTCCACGAACAGAGCTACGGGCATTATGGCGCTGATACGTTGCGTGCGTCGTGGGAACGCATCGTCTGGAATTTAAGCGGTTCCTTAGCGGAGTCAGCCTGGGCGGACTATCGCATCACCGATGACAGCATGCAGGGAAAACTTACTCTTGCAGGGACGACGGCCCGTGGCGGGAAAGTAGCGGGGATCCACGTTGAACTAGGTCCGTCGCAAGGTGCCGGCAATCAAACAGTCCCGTTACGTTCATCGGACAGGCAACTCCTGAGCGGACGCTTCAAGGCAATTTTTCGTCAGATAGGATATGAGCATCAAAATAGCTATAGCAGCACCGCAGTCTTACACTCCACTCTGTTTTCCATCGTCAGGATTGCCGCCACTATGAATTGGAAAGATGATGCGTGACTCACTCCGAGCAAAGACATGCTCTCTCTTAGCGTTGCTGCTTGTATCCAACCAAACGCTCGCGGCAGATAAGCGTAAAGCAATGGAGAAAAATATGACCGTCATCACAAATCGGATTGACCAGATCAAAGCCGAAAAACGAACCGTCTGCCTGGGCAGGTTCCTGATCGACGTGCCCCAAAATGCTGAAGTCGTTTATGGACCCGCGCGTGTGCCGGTTTATCTTTCACGGTTTGAAGGCGAAGGAAGAAACATGGAGGCTACCTTAAAGCGGGCTACAGCCACAGTTTCATCCCAACTGAAATATGCGGACGAAGAGCTGAACGGTCAATATTCGATGCTAGGCAAAATACTCGCTGGGGCCGGCGAATTTCATAAGATGGTCTTCGACGTCGACAAAGCTGTTGGCTCCTACTACAACGTTCGATCCTATATTCGCATTGGAAAAGATCTTTACCTACAAGAGTATCCGGTCAGTGGCAAGGGCAGCACATACCTCGAAGCGACCGACCTCTTAACAGAAGTTGCCCGTTCCTTGCGCAGCCGTGCAGACGATGAGATTCCGAATGAACCAGGCGTTTGTCTGGATGGAGCCTTCTTGCGCGAGCCGTCGCGCTACATGCTGGAAGAAGTCACACTGGGCATCCGTTTGAAGGAATTCCCTGACGTCCACATGGCAATCGAAATGACGAAGAAGGACATCTTCATCGAATCTGACGCCTTGGAGCCAAGGATGATTCAAGCGAAACAGGCCGCAATCAAGTCCGGTATGGGGAAGTGGTACTCGCAGATCAAATTTCTACGCAGCGGCTACCGCCAGCTAGGCGGTTGGCATGGTTTCGAAGTCCTGGCGCATAAGCCAGCGCAGAAGCATGAAGGCGAGAACCACGAGTTTGCCTTCCAAAGCCACGGCGAGCCCAAGAATCCATTGCTGCCAGTACTTCAGATTGAACTTCACACCGGAGTCAAAGGCAACACAACTGGCAGCACGAAGCCTTCAATCACCGATGAGGAAGCCATATCATTGTGGGATACCATAATCGGGTCAATCAGGCCTCGACCGATGGCAGTGCGTCCCTAGCCGGCATCGCCGGCTCAGGACTTCAGGAAACGCTCAATAATGCCGGTCGATCCGAAGGCGGCGCGGCGCAGGCGGTCGTTGACGCCCAGCCAGGCATCGTCGCTCGGCGGTGCTTCCACGAGGATCAGCTCGACCTGCTGCTGGTCCATCGCGCGCAACGCGGCATACACACCATAAGCATACCCTTTTGGCTCGGCCGGGAGCGCCACATTTGGTTGAGACAGCACAAACGGCGAGTAGTGGATCAGCGCGGCACACCGCCCACGCAGCTTGAGTTCCGCAAGGGTTTTTTCGATGTCGCCAGTCGGCAACAGTGCCACCGGCGCTTTCGGTGCGTAATGCGATTCCAGCGTACCCGACGCGCGCGGCGCGGCCTGGTCGGGCTGGCGCGGCATGGTGCCGATCACGTCGGCGATCTGCTGCGCGGTGATGTGGCCGGGACGCAGCAGCACCGGGCCATGCGTGGCCAGGCGCGACATGTCGAGGATGGTTGATTCGATGCCAACCTGGCTCGAGCCGCCATCGAGGATGGCAGCCAGGCGCGGGTCGTCGCCGAATTCGTCATGCACGTGCTGGGAGGTGGTCGGGCTGACGTTGCCGAACTTGTTGGCCGATGGCGCCGCCACGCCGCCCTTGCCGTCCTTGAATGCTTGCAGCAGCTGCATCGCCACCGGGTGCGATGGGCAGCGGATGCCGACCGTATCCTGGCCGCCGGACACGGCGTCGGGAATGTGGGCGTTGCGCTTCAGGATCAGGGTCAACGGACCGGGCCAGAAAGCACGCACCAGCGCACGCGCTGCATCGGGCACCTCGGTGGTCCAGTAATCGATGTCGGCGCCGGGGGCGACGTGCACGATCACCGGATGGTCCTGCGGGCGGCCTTTGGCCGCGTAAATCTTTGCAACAGCGGCCGGGTTCTCCGCATCCGCACCGAGGCCGTACACGGTCTCGGTGGGGAATGCGACCAGGTCGCCCTTCGCCAGCGCGGCTGCTGCGCCGGCGATATCACTGGATGCTGCGTCGGTCATGCTTCGATCCCGAAGATGGCGCAGGCGGCGTTGAGGTGCTGCTGTGCTTCCGCCAGCGTCGGGGCGACAAAGGTCAGGTGACCCATCTTGCGGGCACGGCGCGGTTCTTCCTTGCCGTACAGGTGCAGGTTGGCGCCCGGCAGGGCCAGTACCTTGTCCCACGCCGGTTCACGCACATCGTCGCCTTCGCCCTGGTACCAGATGTCGCCCAGGATGTTCAGCATGACGGCCGGCGAATGCTGGCGCACGTCGCCCAGCGGCAGGCCGGCCATGGCGCGCACTTGCTGTGCGAACTGGCTGGTGACGCAGGCGTCGATGGTGTAGTGACCGCTGTTGTGCGGTCGCGGGGCCATCTCGTTGACCACCAGCGAACCGTCGGCCAGCACGAAGAACTCGATGCACAGCACGCCGACATAGCCCAGCTCCGCCACGATGGCTTGCGCTGCCGCCTGCGCCTTGCTGGCGCAATCGGCGGTGATGTTCGGACCCGGCACCGTGGTGGTGAACAGGATGCCGTCGCGGTGCACGTTTTCCGCGATCGGGTAGACCACGGAGGCGCCGTCTGCGCCGCGTGCGGTCAGCACGGATACCTCGTATGCCAGCGGCAGCATCTTCTCCAGCAGGCAGGCGACCTGGCCCATGTCTTCGAAGGCTGCACGCACGTCGTCGCGCGACTTCACACGCACCTGGCCCTTGCCGTCGTAGCCCATGCGGACTGTCTTCAGGATGCCCGGCAGCAGGTCGTCGCTGATGGCGTCGATATCGGCGTCGGTGGCGATGACCTTGTGCGGCGCCGGCATCACGCCCGACTTGGCGGCGCTGGCAACGAAGAAGCTCTTCTCCGCGATGCGGTCCTGCGCCACGGACACGCCGTGCGCATTCGGCGCCACAAAGACCGATTGCGCAAGACGCGACAGGCTGTCGGCAGGCACGTTCTCGAACTCGGTGGTGACGGCCACGCATTGCGCAGCCAGTGCATCCAGGCCGGCGGCATCGCTGTAGCCGGCGTTGATCAGGCGATTGGCAGCCTGCCCCGCAGGGCAGTCCGCTGCCGGCTCCAGCACGGCTACGCTGTAGCCCATGCTCTGCGCAGCGTGCGCGAACATGCGGCCAAGCTGGCCGCCGCCCATCACGCCCAGCCACGCTGGAGGGTTCTTCACATTACTCATACAGGCAAAACCATTGCTTTAGCGGCCGCGGTTTGGGACACGCGGAATTCTTCCAGTTTGGCGGCCAGCGCGTCGTCGGTGGTGGCGATGATCGCCACCGCGGTCAGGCCAGCGTTGGCAGCGCCAGCTTCGCCGATGGCGAAGGTCGACACCGGCACGCCTTTCGGCATCTGCACGATGGACAGCAGCGAGTCTTCGCCGCGCAGGTACTTGGACGGCACCGGCACGCCCAGCACCGGCACGATGGTCATTGCAGCGACCATGCCCGGCAGGTGGGCCGCGCCGCCGGCGCCGGCGATGATGGCGCGCAGGCCGCGAGCGCGCGCGCTCTTGGCATAGGCATACATCTCGTCCGGCATGCGGTGGGCGGAGATCACCTGCGCTTCATACGGCACGCCGAACTGCTTCAGCATGTCGACGGCGTTCTTCATCACGTCCCAGTCCGAAGACGAGCCCATGATGATGCCGACCATTGGCTTGTTTTGATCGGACATGGCTTATACCTTCAGCTTTTCGCCGGTCAGGCGCTCGATGGCTTCGAAGTACTTGGCCTGGGTCTTCTCGATCACTTCCGCTGGCAGGGCTGGCGCCGGCGGGGTCTTCTGCCAGTCCGTCAGGGTTTCCAGGTAGTCGCGCACGAACTGCTTGTCGTAGGACGGTGGCGAGATGCCTGGACGGTAGGAGTCGGCCGGCCAGAAGCGCGAGGAGTCGGCGGTCAGCACTTCGTCCATCAGGTGCAGGACGCCGTTGTCGTCCAGGCCGAATTCGAACTTAGTGTCGGCGATGATGATGCCCTTGGTCGCTGCGTAGTCGGCAGCGGTGGTGTAAAGCTTGATCGCCACTTCACGGATCTTGGCAGCCAGTTCGGCGCCGATTTTCTTTTCCATCTCTTCGAAGGAGATGTTTTCGTCGTGTTCGCCCAGGTCGGCCTTGGCGGCCGGGGTGAAGATTGGTTCTGGCAGCTTGTCAGCTTGCTGCAGGCCTTGCGGCAGCTCGATGCCGCAGATGGAGCCGCTGGCCTGGTAGTCTTTCCAGCCCGAGCCGATGATGTAGCCGCGTACCACCGCTTCCACCAGGATCGGCTTCAGGCGCTTCGCAACAACTGCGCGGCCTTTGACCTGCTCCACTTCGTCTTGTGCTACCACGGACTCTGGCGTCACGCCGGTCAGGTGGTTAGGGACGATGTGGCCCAGTTTCTCAAACCAGAAATCGGACATCTGGTTCAGGACCATGCCTTTGCCGGGGATCGGCTCGTTCATCACGACGTCGAACGCGGACAGGCGGTCGGTGGTGACGATCAGGATCTTGTCGGTGCCGACGGCGTAGTTGTCGCGCACTTTACCGTGGCCCAGCAAGGGGAGGGATTTGATGGAGGATTTGTACAGGCTGTTCATGGCGGGGACTATCTGAGATTTTAGAACCGGTAAACCTGGGTCAGACCCAAGGGTCAGACCCGACCGGCGGCTGTCGCTGACTTGGGTCAGAACCTTGGGTCTGACCCGGACCTACCGGTTTTATTACTTGACGATCTGGGCCAGCTCGCCGGCCTTGTAACGCTCAGCCATCTTCTCCAGCGAGATCGGCTTGATCATCGACGCACGGCCTTCGCAGCCGAACGACAGGAAGCGTGCCTTCACCACTTCTTCAGCTGCAGCGCGGGCTGGCTTCAGGAAGTCGCGTGGGTCGAACTTCGATGGGTTCTCGAACATGTACTTGCGCACGGCAGCGGTCATCGCCAGGCGGATATCGGTATCGATATTGATCTTGCGCACGCCGTGACGGATGCCTTCCTGGATTTCTTCCACAGGCACGCCATAGGTTTCCTTCATATCACCGCCGAATTCGCGGATGATGGCCAGCAGCTCTTGCGGCACGGAGGACGAACCGTGCATCACCAGGTGGGTGTTAGGGATGCGGGCGTGGATTTCCTTGATGCGGTCGATCGCCAGGATGTCGCCGGTTGGCTTGCGGGTGAACTTGTAGGCGCCGTGCGAGGTGCCGATGGCGATTGCCAGCGCGTCGCACTGGGTCTTTTGCACGAAATCGGCAGCTTGCGCCACGTCGGTCAGCAACTGTTCGCGGGTCATGGTGCCTTCCGCGCCGTGGCCGTCTTCCTTGTCGCCCTTCATGGTTTCCAGGGAGCCCAGCACGCCCAGTTCCGCTTCCACGGTCACGCCGATGGAGTGGGAGAACTTCACCACTTCTTTCGACACTTCCACGTTGTATTCGTAGGAAGCGACGGACTTGCCGTCAGCCATCAGGGAACCGTCCATCATCACCGACGAGAAGCCGGATTTGATTGCAGCCATGCAGACTGCCGGCGACTGGCCGTGGTCCTGGTGCATGACGACCGGGATGTGCGGGTAAGCTTCGATCGCGGCGTCGATCAGGTGGCGCAGGAAGGCTTCGCCAGCGTATTTACGGGCGCCAGCGGAAGCTTGCATGATCACCGGCGCATTGACGGCGTCGGCAGCGGCCATGATGGCCTGCACTTGTTCCAGGTTGTTGACGTTGAATGCCGGGATGCCGTAGCCGTGTTCAGCGGCGTGGTCCAGCAGTTGGCGCATGGATACGAGGGACATGGTAGAACTCCAATAACAATAAAGAAATCGTTAGCGTTTATCGTGCCGAGTCGGCGCGGTGAGTGAACTCACCTACTTTCACGATACGCAGTGCGTTCGTGCCGCCCACCTTGCCCATCGGCGCACCCCAGGTAACCACAATCATATCGCCCTTCTGGGCAATACCCTGTTTTACCAGGAGGTCTTCCGCGTTGCGCAACACGACGTCGGTCGGTGCGTCCTGCATCAGTTGGTGGGTGCAAACGTTACGGTACAAGGCCAGCTTGCGCTGGGTGGTGGTGCTCGGCGTGAGCGCAATAATCGGGGTGTCGATGTTGTGGCGGCTCATCCACAGCGCGGTGGAGCCGGACTCGGTCAGGGCCACAATCGCCTTCACGCGCAGGTGGTGCGCGGTGAACAGGGCGCCATAGGCGATCGACTGGTCGATGCGGGTGAAGCGCGCGTTCAGGAAGTCCGCATCGAGTTTGTTGTATTCGGACTGCTCGGCTTCGGTACAGATGGCCGCCATCATTTCCACAGTTTCCACCGGGTATTTACCGGAGGCGGTTTCGGCCGAGGTCATCACGGCATCGGTACCGTCCAGCACCGCGTTGGCCACGTCGGACACTTCGGCGCGGGTCGGCACCGCGTTGAAGATCATCGACTCCATCATCTGGGTCGCGGTGATGGCAATCTTGTTCGACTCGCGCGCCATGCGGATCATGCGCTTTTGCAGCGCAGGCACGGCGGCATTGCCCACCTCAACAGCCAGGTCGCCGCGGGCCACCATGATGCCGTCGGAAGCGTTCAGGATCTCCTGCAGCGCAGGAATCGCTTCCGCGCGCTCGATCTTGGCGATCATCATCGGCTTGAAGCCGAATGGCTCGCCGGCAATATTGGCCAGCTGGCGCGCCATTTCCATATCGGTGGCGTTTTTCGGGAAGGAAATTGCCAGGTAATCGGCTTGGAACGACATCGCAGTCTTGATGTCTTCCATATCCTTGGCAGTCAGCGCCGGCGCGGTCAGGCCGCCGCCCTGACGGTTGATGCCCTTGTTGTTGGACAGTTCGCCGCCGATCTTCACGGTGGTGAAGATTTCGCTGCCGATGATCTTGTCCACGGTCAGCACGATCAGGCCGTCGTTCAGCAGCAGCACGTCGGCCGGCCTCACGTCGCTCGGCAGGCTCTTGTAGTCCAGGCCCACACGCTCCTGGTTGCCCAGTTCACCGTTTTCGCCCCACTTGGCGTCCAGGATGAACTTGTCGCCCTTGGCCAATTCGATCTTGTTGTTCTCGAACTTGCCGATACGGATCTTCGGACCCTGCATGTCGGCCATGATCGCCACTTCCTTGCCGCATTCCGCTGCCGCCTTTCGCACCAGGGCCGCGCGGTCGATATGATCCTGCGCCTTGCCGTGGGAGAAATTCAGGCGGACCACGTCGACGCCAGCCTTGATCATCTGGATCAGGATGCTGAGGTCGGTCGATGCTGGGCCGATAGTTGCGACGATCTTGGTACCACGTGCCATGAAGGTTTCCTTCGTGTGAGCTTAAAAAAGTTCAAAAGGCGCCTTGCGGGCGCCTTTTACCGTGTTACTGGGCGCGTTGCGCCAGGATTTCCACTGCCGGCAGGGTCTTCCCTTCCAGGAATTCCAGGAAGGCGCCGCCGCCGGTGGAGATATAACCGATCTTGTCGGTGATCTGGTACTTGGCGATGGCAGCCAGGGTGTCGCCACCGCCGGCGATCGAGAAGCCCTTGGAGTTGGCGATTGCCATGGCCAGGGTCTTGGTGCCTTCGCCGAACTGGTCGAACTCGAACACGCCGACCGGGCCGTTCCAGACGATGGTGCCGGCTTCGGCGATCTGGGCAGCCAGCTTGGCGGCAGTCTGAGGGCCGATGTCCAGGATCATGTCGTCATCGGCCACGTCGGCCACGTCCTTGACGGTAGCCACGGCGGTCGGCGAAAACTCCTTGGCGCACACCACGTCGGTCGGGATCGGCACCTGGGCGCCGCGGGCAGCCATCATGTCGATGATGGCTTTGGCATCGGCCACCAGGTCGGCTTCCGCCAGCGACTTGCCGATCTTCAGGCCGGCAGCCAGCATGAAGGTATTGGCGATGCCGCCGCCGACGATCAGGTTGTCCACCTTGTCGGCCAGCGATTTCAAGATCGACAGCTTGGTCGACACCTTGGAGCCGGCCACAATAGCCAGCAAAGGACGTGCAGGCGCGCCCAGGGCCTTGCCCAGCGCATCGAGCTCAGCGGCCAGTAGCGGGCCGGCGCAAGCGATCGGTGCGAACTTGGCGATACCGTGGGTGGTGGCTTCGGCGCGGTGCGCGGTGCCGAAAGCATCGTTCACGTACACGTCGCACAGCTTGGCCATTTTCTCGGCCAGCTCATCGGAATTCTTCTTTTCGCCCTTGTTGACGCGGCAGTTTTCCAGCAGCACCACCTGGCCAGCGGCAACTTCCACGCCATCGACCCAGTTCTGTTTCAATTCAACCGATTGGCCCAGCAGCTCGGACATGCGCTTGGCGATCGGCGCCAGGCTGTCTTCCGCTTTGAACTCGCCTTCGATTGGACGGCCCAGATGGGAGGTAACCATGACCTTGGCGCCAGCGCCCAGGGCAGCCTTAATTGCCGGAATCGAAGCACGAATGCGCGTATCTTCGGTGATATTGCCCGCATCGTCTTGCGGCACGTTCAGATCTGCACGGATAAATACGCGCTTACCCTGCAGCGCGTTCTGCGCTACGAGGTCTTCCAGGCGGTTGAATTTCAGCATGGTTACTCAGGGGTCACAGTTGGAAAGAGCGCTATTTTACCTTAAGCCGAGGGCCCTTAGCCGCTTGTTAAACCCTGTTAAGCCCGATATTTAGTTGCCAATCAGAAAACAAAATTCGGTGCCAGGTCTGTCATTCGGACACGAGAGCCGCACTTTTGATCTTCCTCAACCCCTCTGAACGCAATTGTGCAGGTGTGAGGCCCAAGCCGTGGCGAACACTGCGGGCCATATGGCTGGGGTGGGCGAAGCCGGCCTCCAGAGCGATCTCGGTGTTAGTCAACTTACCGGCCTGCAAAAGCTGCCGCGCGCGTTCGACACGGCGAGCCAGGACGAAACGGTGCACGGGCATGCCGGCCCCGTGGCGGAACAGCTCCTTGAAGTGTGACACGCTGAAACCGGTCACCGCAGCCAGTTCGGCCAGCGTCAACTCCTGGTCAAGGTTGGCCTCGATGTAGTCTTGCACGGCGCGTAGCAGCCAAGCCGGCAAGGCGCGGACTGGCGCAGCGGCGGGACGGCGGTAGGCAAGCGTCTGCAGCGCCAGCAACCGCGCCGCCAAGGCGCTGGCCAAGCTGTCGGCGAAGATGCGGCCGCTGGGGTGGCCGTCTTGCTCTTCGGCCTGCATCATCCAGCCGATGCGCTCGACCTGCGGGTCGCGGATGTGGATGGCGGGCGCGAGCTCGGCGGCCAGGCGCATGTGCTCGGCGGCATCCTGCAGCAAAGATGAATTCAGGCGCAGCAGCAGCGACGTGGCGGGCGCCGTCAACGTCCAGCGAGTGCTCGATCCGGCGGGAACTACGCAGAATTGACCGTGCAACCGGGTGCCCTGCCGTTCGTTCCGCCCCGCGCGGTAGCTGACCGGCACGGGGGCACCCAAATGCAGGCACAACACGTGGCGCCCATCCACCGGCGAGTCGAAGCGGCCGTGCGGAACGGGCGAAGTCAACACATCCAGCAGCGGCACCGCGTCCCGCACTGGGTAACACGAAGGTCTGGCAATCATTGCGTCCTCTCACGCAGGAAATGGGAGAGTGCGCCATTTCTGGCCAGGGCGCAATAAAAAATCAGCCGAATGTGCTCGCCAGCGGCTGTTTATGCGCGCGGCCGGCAGACTGCGCCGATAGCATGGCTCCACCACAACGCCACCTTCATGGAGACTGCAATTGAAACGCCGACACTTCCTTTCGCTGACCGGCGCTGCACTGGCCGCGAGCGCCTTCCCTCAGCTGTCCAGCGCCGCCTCAGGCGCCACCAACGAGGTCGCGAAGTTTCGCGCCGCCCGGCGGTCCGTCGAGCTCCCCTGCGGCCGGATCGCATACGTCGAGCGCGGCGCCGGCCCGGCGGCAGCCTTGTTCCTGCACGGTGCGCCGCTGAACAGCTTCCAGTGGCGCGGTGCGCTCGACCGCCTGTCGCTTTACCGCCGCTGCATTGCGCCTGATTTCATGGGCCTCGGCTATTCGGAAGTGCCGGCCGGCCAGCCGCTGGCCGCATCTGCGCAGGCCGAGATGCTGGCAGCCCTGCTCGACAAGCTCGGGGCCGGCACCGTGGACATCGTGGCCAGCGACAGCGGCGGCGCCGTCGCGCAACTCTTCCTGCTGCGCTACCCGCAACGCGTGCGCAGCCTGATGCTGACCAACTGCGACATCGAGCCGCACAGCCCGCCCGCTGAAATCGCGCCAGTGCTGGAGATGGCCCGCAACGGCACCCTGGCCGACGATACCGCCAAATGGCTGACCGACAAGGCAATGGCCCGCGCCACCTTTGGCGCCGCCGTTTTCCACAACCCCGCGCAATTGACCGACGAAATCATCGAATACTACGCAGCTCCGCTGATCAGCTCACCGTTGCGACGCGCGCAGTATCACGAATTCCACAATGCGCTGTCGCCAAATCCGCTGGCCGGCATTGAAGCCCAACTGCGTCGCAGTACGGTGCCGGTAAAAATGGTGTGGGGCGCCAGCGATACCATCTTCACCCTGGCAGATGCGCGCTACCTCGACCAGCTCTTCCCACGCTCGCAAGGCATCCGCGCCATCCCGGAAGGCAAGCTGTTCTTCCAGGAAGAATTCCCCGACATCATTGCGGAAGAAGCCCGCAAGCTGTGGAAGGCTTAGTAGCGGATTTCGAGGTTGTGTCCGTCAGGGTCTTCGAAGTAGCAAGCCAGCGCCAGCCCACGCGCGCCGTACTGGGGTTGGGGCTGGCTGCCCGTACGGTCCATATGGTTGCCGCCAAAGGGGATACGGCGCTCGCGCAGTTGCACCATCACGCGCTCGAAATGGTCTGGCTCGACGCGGAAGGCCAGGTGCAGGTGCATGGTTGGCGGCTCCGCCAGCAAGTCCAGCGTAAAGCCCTCGCTGACACGCACGACCTCAAACAGCCCGGCCCTGCCCTCGTGCTTAAAGCCAAGCACTTCTTCATAGAAGCGGATTGACTGCACTGGATTGCTAACGCGCAAGATCATGTGATCAATTTCTGCCATTTGCCCCTCCCATAGATTGGACAAATTATCTTTGAAATTTATCAAAGGTGTGCGGGGCATGTCCGAATGACAGACCTGGCACCGAATTTAAGACAACAGTAGACGCAGCGCGGTGAAGCACGCCATGCCGAACAGAATGGTCTCCAGCATATTGCGGCGAGCGAGGTAGTAGGCGATGGCGGCGGCGCCGGCAATCAGCTTGTAGTTGTGGAAGCTGAATTCAACCGTGCCTTGCGGGTCGAGCAGCAAGTCGGGCCCGATGATGGCAGCCAGGGCGCAGGCCGGTGCGTAGCGCAGCATTTCCTGCACGCGGGTCGGGATCGAGACGTGCTCGCCGATTACCCAGAACGAGGAGCGCGTGATCGCGGTGGCGCAGACCAAGGCGGCAATCGTCAGCCAGATTTCAAGATCAGACATTGGCGGCCTTTCGTCGTTCGATGATTCCTTCCACTACCATGGCAGTCACCATGCCGACCAGGACGGCGGCCAACAGGCCCAGTTTGTAGGGAAAGCTATGCGCCAGCACTGCGGTCACGCCGGCGACCAGCGCGCCGCACAAGGCCGGCCGGCTGGCCACCATCGGCACGGTGATGCAGACAATCGCCAGCGTGCCGGCAAAGCCCAGGCCCCATTCGGCCGGCACAGCACTGCCAAGGAGAATGCCGGCGATGGAACCGGACTGCCAGGCGAGAAAGTTCGGGTATAGCAGGCCGCGCAGGTAAGACACCTTGCCTTCTGCCGGTTTTTCGGTCGGGTAGCGCTGCAGGAACATGGCAGTCGTCATGTCGCCGGCGCCGTAGCCAAGCAGGAAGCGGCGCCACAGCGGCAGCTTGGCAAAGTGCGGCGCCAGCAAAGCGGCGAAGATCACGAAACGGAGATTGACCACCACCGCGGTCAGGAAGATCACCCAGATCGGTGCGGCAGCCGCAATCAGGGGCAGCGAGGCCAGTTGCGCTGAGCCGGCAAACACCAGCAGGGTCATGCCCAGTGCCTGCGCCACCGTCAGGCCGGACTTGACCATGGCAACGCCCACCACCAAGCCCCAGGCGGCGATGCCAAACAGGGTCGGGGTGCCGTCTTTCAGCCCGGCGCGCCAGGAAGGCTCGTGGTGGGCCGCGACGTCGGGCAGGCTATCTGGAGAACTCATTTGCAACCGCAGGGGAAAGCCGACATTCTACCGACGAATGCTTTTCGCTGCCCGGATGCATTAAAATCTTGGTTTTTGATCTTGCGGAGTGTTATAAGATGAGCAACACCACCCAGCCAGTAGAACTCGATGGCAAAGACCTGCCGGCCTACTGCCCGAATCCAGCCATGCCGCTGTGGTCCTCGCACCCGCGCGTGTTCCTGGACTTCAAGCATGGTGAAGCGAAATGCCCTTATTGCGGCACCCAGTACCAGCTGAAACCGGGCGCCGACGTCGGCCACCATTAATCACCGTTCCCCGGAGCCCGGATGGCAGCGCGTAAACACCAGAATGGCAGTGCCGCAGAAGTCGAAGCGGCCTTTTACGACGCCTTGAACCGGGCCGACCTGGAAGCCCTGATGGCGCTGTGGGCGGACGACGAAGAAATCGTCTGCATCCATCCCGGCGGCCCGCGCCTGATCGGGTATGGCGCCATCCGCGATTCCTGGAGTGCACTTTTGGAACACGGCGGGTTGCAAATTCGCCCGTCCCAGCTGCATGAGACACACAACCTGATGAGTTCGGTGCATACTGTGATCGAGGGCGTCACAGCGGCAAGCGGCGAGCCGGCGCACCTGATTGCAACCAATGTGTACGTTAAGACACCGAAGGGTTGGCGCATTGTGTTGCATCATGTGTCTGTAGCGCCGGGACCTGTTCCCGTCGATCCGCGCGCTCAAATACTGCACTAAAAAAAAGGGGGATCTGGCCCGCTGTGCCGGTCCCAGCCGCGCCATGAACTACATCGCCCCATTCTGGCTGCCCAGCGGCCATTTGCAGACCATCTATCCGGCTACCTGCATAGCCAGGCCCGACGTCCGTTTCCGCCGCGAGCGGTGGCATACGCCGGATGCGGATTTCATCGATGTCGATTTCGTCGACGGCACACCGGGCAAGCCCTTCGTGGTGCTATTCCATGGGCTGGAAGGCTCGTCGGACAGCCATTACTCGCGCGCCCTGATGGCGGAGATCACGCGCCGCGGCTGGTCCGGCGCGGTGCCGCATTTCCGCGGCTGCTCCGGCGAACCGAACCTGGCGCCGCGCTTCTACCATTCCGGCGACTCCGGTGAACTGGACTGGATCATCCGCCGCCTGCATCCGCACGCCACCGGCAAGTTCTACGCTTGCGGCGTGTCGCTGGGCGGCAATGTGCTGCTGCGCTGGCTGGGCGAGTCGCAGCACCAGGCCGAGTTTGTCGACGCCGCCTGCGCGGTGTCGGCGCCGCTCGACCTGGCGCAAGGCGGCAGCGCCCTGTCGCGCGGCCTGAGCCGCCTGTACACGCGCATGTTCCTGCAGACGCTGAAGCCGAAATGCGTCGCCAAGCTGCAGCAATTCCCCGGCCTGTTCGACCTCGATGTGCTGATGGCGGCGCAGGATCTGCATGCATTCGACAATGTGGTGACGGCGCCGCTGCACGGCTACCGCGATGCGGACGATTACTGGGACCGCGCCAGCGCCAAGCACGTGCTGACCGACATCACGGTGCCGACCCTGGTGCTGAATGCACAAAATGATCCCTTCATGCCGGGCGCGTATTTGCCGCGCCAGGCTTCGCAGCAGGTGGTGCTGGATTATCCGGAGCAAGGCGGCCATGTGGGCTTTGCCACCGGCCGCATGCCGGGCAGCCTCGATTGGCTGCCGCTGCGCATGCTGAACTTCCTCACCGCCGTCGAAGCGCCCGAGATGGCCGAGGCTTGAACCATGGATGAAATAGTCAAACAGGCGATGGCCAAGTGGCCCAATGTGCCGCATTGCTACGGCTGGCTGGCGCTCGATGCGCGCGGCAACTGGCGCATGCGCGATGAACGCGCGCAGCACTTCAACCAGGCGGGCGACAAGCTGACCAACCCGGCGCTGGTCGGCTTCATCACGCGCAATTACCAGAGCGATGAGCAGGGCCGCTGGTATTTCCAGAACGGGCCGCAGCGCGTCTACCTGAACCTGGAGACCACGCCCTTCATCGCGCGCACCGATCCGGTCCACGGCTTCATGCTGCATACCGGCGAGCCGCTGGGCGAGATCGATGCGGCCTGGCTGACCGAGGCCGGCGAACTGCTGCTGCGCAGCGGCAGCGTGCTGGCCCAGCTCGACGACCGCGACTTCGCGCAGGTGCTGCCACAACTGGAGTTGAACGGACGCCCGGTGGGCGACAACGCCCTGCTGGCGTGGCTGGATGCCGCGGCCAGCGATCCCGCCAGCCTGTCGCCGCTCACCTTGCGCGTCGGCGCGCGCGCAGTGCCGCTGGCAGCCATCGCGCGCGACAGCGTGCCGCAAGCATTCAGTTTCGAACGCCTGCCGCAACCTTGACCGGCCGCCCGCTCCGGGGCATGATGTTACGAGAAAAACAACCCCGGAGATCTCCTGATGAAACGTGCAGCAAAGTGGCTGGGTGGTATTACGCTCGGCCTGGTCGTACTGGTACTGGCCCTGGTCGCCCACACCTGGTACTTCAAACCCATCAAGCTGGACTGGTTCTACGCGCGCGTATTTGCCGCCTTTGCGATCGACAGCCCCGAGATGCTGTCGAGCATGCGCATCCTGCCTGGCTGGCTGGACTTCTACAGCAAGAAGCTGGATGACGCCTCCCCTGCCCACAGCGCCAAACAACTGGCCCAACTCAAACAAGACCTGGCCGTGCTGGAGAGCTACAGCACCGAGGGCCTGGATGCCGAGGCCAAGCTGTCCTACGACACACTGCGCTTCTTCCTGAAAAGCCAGGTAGAAGGCGAACCGTTCGTCGACCACGGCTTCCCGGTCAACCAGATGATGGGCGTGCAGAGCATGCAGCCGCAATTCATGACCGACGTGCACCAGGTCACCGACAAGGGCGAGGCGCAAGCCTATATCACGCGCCTGAACCTGTTCCCCGCGAAGTTCGGCCAGGTGGTGGAATCAATCCGCCAGAGCGAAAGCAAAGGCATCGTGCCGCCCAAATTCACCGTCGACAAAGTGCTGGCGGAGATGAAGGCCGTTGTCGCCGCACCGGTCAAGGAAAATGTGCTGGTGACCAATATGCGCGACAAGCTGGCCAAGGTGAACGGCTTGTCCGATGCCGAGCGCAGCGCGCTGCTGGCACAAACCGAGAAGGCGGTGCAGGAAGCTGTTTATCCCGCATACGGCAAGCTGATTGATGCTTTCACCGCCCTGCAGTCCAAGGCGACTGCCAACAACGGCGCCTGGAGCCTGCCGAACGGCGAGGCTTACTACGCTTGGGCCGTGCGCTCGCATACCACCTCGGACATGACGCCGCAGCAGGTGCATGAGCTGGGCCTGGCGGAAGTGGCGCGCGTTGGCGCGGAGATGGATGCCATCCTCAAAGGCGAAGGCCTGAGCGAAGGCTCGATCGGCAAGCGTGTGCAAATCCTGGCCTCGCGCCCGGAACAGCAATACCCGAATACCGACGAAGGCAAGAAAGCCATGCTGGCGCAGTACCAGGCCATCCTGGATGAAGTAAACAAGGGCCTCGGCCCGGTGTTCGACGTGCGCCCGAAACTGGGCGTTGAAGTGCAGGCGGTGCCGGTTGCATCGCAGGCGACTGCGCCGGGCGCCTACTACATGCAGGGTTCCTTTGACGGCAGCCGCCCGGGCGTGTTCTACGCCAATATGCGCGCGCCGGGCGAGACGCCGAAGTTCGCCATGCGCACGCTGGCTTACCACGAAGGCATTCCGGGCCACCATTTCCAGATCGCGATCCAGCAGGAGATGACGGGCGTGCCGTTCTTCCGCAAGATCATTCCATTCACCGCCTATCACGAAGGCTGGGCGCTGTACGCGGAACGCCTGGCGGCGGAGCAAGGCTTCCAGAAGACCCCGCTGGATAACCTGGGCCGCCTGCGCGACGAGATGATGCGCGCCACCCGGCTGGTGGTCGATACCGGCATCCACTACAAGCGCTGGACGCGGGAACAGGCGATCGATTACATGATGAACACCACCGGCATGGCCGAAGGCGACGTGACGGCGGAGATCGAGCGCTACTTCGTCATTCCTGGCCAGGCGCTGGCGTACAAGGTGGGCATGCTGAAGATTCTCGCGCTGCGCGAACAGGCGAAGAAGGAACTCGGCGACAAGTTCGACCTGAAGCAGTTCCACAACGAAGTGCTGGTGCACGGCGCCCTGCCAATGACCTTGCTGGAAGGCGTGGTCAATGGCTGGGTGGCTAAACGGAAAGCCGCATGAACGACTTTGAACGTGCAGAAGAACTGAACGAGCAAGGCATCGCTCACCGTGAGGCGGGTGATGACGAGCTCGCACTCCAGGCCTATGAAGAAGCATTGCGCCTTAACCCGGACGCAGCTAAAACGCTTTACAACATTGGCCTGGTCTACAAGTATCGCAACGACTGGGTCAAATCCCTCGACTACAACCAGCGAGCCTATGCGCTGCGGCCGGAAGATGAAGCGAGCCGCTGGAACTTGGCCATCGCAGCGACTGCGCTGCGCGACTGGGCCACGGCGCGCAAGGCCTGGGCCGATAACGGCATCAAGCTTGAGGGAGCGGATGGGCCGATTGAAATGGACTTCGGTCCAACGCCGGTCCGCCTGAACCCGGACGGCGACGGCGAAGTGGTCTGGGCCACCCGTATCGATCCGGTACGCGCTGTGCTGCGCAACATCCCATACCCAGACTCCGGATTCCGTTGTGGGGACATCGTCCTGCACGACGGCGCCGGCGTCGGCAAACGCGAATCGCGCGGCCGGGAATACTCGGTGTTTAATGTGCTGGAGTTGTTTGAGGCATCGAAGCTCAGCACGTTCTGCATGGAAGTGCAGGAAGCCACCGAGCAGCAAATGGCGACGCTGGAAGCAGCATTCGATGCAGCCGGGATGCCGTTTGAAGACTGGACGTCCAACGTGCGTACGCTATGCAAAGCGTGCAGCGAAGGCGTTCCTCACGAGCATGCCGACAACGACGACCAGGCGCCGGAGTGGAATCCGACGCGCCTGGTAGGGGTTGCCGCGGTATCGTATGAGGAAATCGCGGCGATCCTCGACCAGGTTGCGGGGGGCGAGCAGATGAAAATCGAGATTTCCATCGAACTGGAAGCGCCAGCCTAGTCCTTGTCTTTCTTCTTATCGCCCATCATTTCGCGACGCTTCGCCTGCAGTTCCCGCTCGCGGGCGTCGATCACCGACTGGTCGTAGTAGGTCGCGTCCGGGGCTTTGCGGGCCAGCGCAAGCTGGTCCAGCGCCGCCAGCACACCACCCAGCAGCACATACGATTCCGCCAGCGAGATGTGTTGCAGGGCGATCTTGCCCTGCTTGGCGTAGGCCTGCGCCATGTAGTCGTGCAGTTCCGGCTCGCGGCGGTACATCTGCAACTGGTCGCGCAGGAAGCGCGTGGCTTCGTCATACTTTCCGCCCTTGATCAGGGCATCGGCGTATTGCCACACCAGGCCGCGCGATAATGGATAGCGGCCCTGCGCCTGATTGGCCTCTTCAATGGCAGCAGCAATCACTTCCGGCTTGCTCTCCTGCGCCAGCTTGATCTCGAGCGACATATAGGCCAGCGCCGAATCCGTCGTTCCGCGCGGGATCGGGGTACTGAACGCGCCCGCGACCGGCGGTTTGTCGATGGTGGCGCGCGCCTTCTCGAGCCACTCCTGGGCGGCGGCGAATTCGGAGCGCTTGAGCGACACCATGGCCATGCCGTACTGGCCGGCGGCCACGTTCTGGCGGCCCGGCTGCTGGATCTGGTTCCTGAACACGGCTTCCGTGTCGGCCAGGCCCTTGCTGCTTTCGTCCTGCAGCACGCGGGCACGAGCGCGGATCAGGTGGAAGTCCATGCCGTCCACGCGCTGGCTGAATTTCTGCTCGCGGATGCGGGCCTGGATATCGGCGATACGTTCGGTGGTCAGCGGGTGGGTCAGCAGCCAGGGCGGCATCAGGTCGCTGTACATACGCGTGCTGTTCTGCATGCGCTGGAAGAACGACACCATGCCGCTGGCGTCATAGCCGGCGGCATTCATGATCTGGAAGCCGACGCGGTCCGCCTCGCGCTCCGCATCGCGGCCGAAATTCAATTGGCGTTGGATCGCAAGGCCCTGCCCGCCCATGAACACGCCCATGGCCGCGTCGGAGCTGGACCTGGCAGCCAGCGCGGCCAGCAGCATCGCCGCCAGGGGAATCAGGGCGTCGCTCTTCTGCGCGCCAAGCTGGCGCGCGATATGGCGCTGCGCCACGTGGCCGATTTCGTGCGACAGCACGGAGGCCAGTTCGGACTCATTCTGCGCCGCCAGCAGCAGTTGCGAGTGCACGCCGATATAGCCGCCCGGCATCGCAAAGGCATTCAGGTTCTTGTCGCGGATCGCGAAGAAGTAATATTCAAGGTTGGCATCGCCGCGTGCGCCCGGCCGGGCATCCACCAGCTTGGTGCCGAAATTATTCAGGTATTCGATGATGGGCGGATCGTCCAGGTAGTCGCGCTCGAAGCGCAGGCTTTGCATGATCTCTTCACCCAGGCGCTTCTCCATCACCGGGGACATGTCCTCGCGCGAAGCATCGCCCAGCATCGGCAATTCAGTCTGCTGCGCCCGCCCTGCCGGGGCAGCGATCAGCAGGCCGGAAATCAGTGCCGCCAGCAAGGGGCGGCGAAAATGTAGTGCATTCACAGTGCTATCATACCCGTTCAACAAGAGAGCTACGCGATGACCGAACACCTTACTCATTTTGACGCCGCCGGCCAAGCCCATATGGTCGATGTCGGCGCCAAGGAAGAAACCCACCGCATTGCGGTCGCCACCGGCAGTATCCGCATGAAGCCGGAAACGCTGGCGCTCATTCTATCGGGAACCGCCAAGAAGGGGGACGTCCTTGGCATTGCCCGCATTGCCGCCATCATGGCGTCCAAGCGCACCGCCGACCTGGTGCCCCTGTGCCACCCCTTGGCCCTGACCCGCGTCGCTGTGGACTTTACCACCGATGAACCCGGCCACACCGTCCATTGCCGTTCCCAGGTGGAAACCTACGGCAAGACCGGCGTGGAAATGGAAGCCCTGACCGCGGTGCAGGTCGGCCTCTTGACCGTGTACGACATGTGCAAAGCAGTCGACCGCGGCATGGTGATGACCGATATCCGCGTCACCGAAAAAACGGGCGGCAAGTCGGGCGACTGGAAAGCCTGATGCTGCGCCGCGCGGCCGTCGCATCGTTCCTCGCCATGTTCGCAGCGTGCGACAGCGATAACGGCGGACGCGGAGCGATGGCCGAGGTGGCGAACGCGGAATGGCACCGCAAAGACCTCAACGCGCACCTGTCACGCTGGCTGGCATTGGCCCCCACGCCTTCCGGCCTGCTGCAAGCCCAATTCGATCGCAGCTGGCAGCCGGCCAGCAAGATGAGCGGCGACCTGACCAGCCATTCCCATCTGGTGTACGCCATGCTGATCGGCTACGAGGCGACCGGCGACAAGCGTTACCTGGACGCGGGCAAGCGCGGCGCAGACTTCTTGTTAAGCTCTTTCCGCGACCCGCTGCATGGTGGCTTTTTCCAGGGCGTCGATGCGCAGGGCAAGCCGGTAAACTTGGGAAAGAACAGCTACGGGCATGCCTTTGCCCTGTTCGCTCTCTCGCATACGGCGCGCGTGACGGGCGAGCCGAAATACAAGGATGCGGCGCTGGCGGCCTGGCAGGACATCCGCCGCAACCTGCGCGAACCAGGCGGCGGCTTGCGCGGTGTGGTGCCTCGTGACTTTGCTTCGACGCCGGAAAAATTTCACACGCAAAATCCCGTCATGCATATGTTCGAAGCCTTGCTGGCCCTGATCGATGCGACCGGCGACCAGCAAGTGGTGGCCGACGCGCGCGCATTGGGCGACTTTGTGCTGAACCAGCTCATGGTCGGCCTGCCCGACGGCGGCGCCTATATTCCGGAGTGGTACGACGCGCAGTGGAAACCGCTGACGAGCGAAGACGGATATACCGACCTTGGCCACCAGTTCGAATGGAGCCACCTGTTGCGCAGCGCGGAAAAACGCGGCTTGCCGCCGCTGTACGCCGATGTGGCGGACCGCCTGCTGAAGTTTGCGGTGGCGAATGGATATGACGAACGCGATGGCGGCATCTTCAACCGTATCTACCCCAGCGGCCAGGTCGACCGCAACAAGTTCTGGTGGCAGCAGGCCGAGGGCATGAAGGCCTTCCTGGCGGCAGCGCATCGGCCGGATATGGCGCGGCGCTACCTGGAAACGCTGGAACTGGTGGATAAGGAAATCCTCGACCGCGACAACGGCGGCTGGCGCTTCGGCGCCAAGGAAACCTGCGCGCATACCGCCTGCAGCATGACGCAGCCCGACCCGTATCACCTGGTTGGACTGGACTGGATGGCCCTATCGACAAAGCAATAGTTGGTGTGCGGCCTTATCGTACAATGGGCAATTGCTCATAAATAGACAATAACGAAGATGGCGAGCGAAAACAAATTGCAGGAATATGCGTTCGAACAGATGAACCTGCAGGTTGGCGGGCGCATTCAGTTGATCACCCATCGCACCCTGCGGCCCATGCAGCATTTTTCGTCCGTGATCGGCTGGGTTCGCGACGAGTACATGATCGTCAAGATCCCGATGGAGAACAACGGACCGATCTCCATTACCGAGGGCGACAAGCTGACGGTTCGGGTGTTCTCCGGCGTGAATGTCTGCTCATTTTCGACTGTCGTGCAGCGCGTGTTCCTGCGGCCGCTGATGTATGCGCATGTGGCCTTCCCGGGCGAGATCCAGGGCACCAGCCTGCGTGCGGCGATGCGGGTGAAGGTCGAGATTCCGGCCAAGATGTCGCGCGACGATGGGAGCCATGCTTCCGTCTTTATGGTGAACCTGAGCGTATCCGGCGCGCTGATCGAATCGGCCCAGCCATTGAGCCGTGAGGGCGAGACCGTGCAACTCGACTTCACCTTGCTGGCGCCGCCCGATGACCGGCAAGTGCGCATCAATACGCCAGCGCTGGTACGCAACGCAACAGTGGTGCAATCACAGAAGATGGACGGGAGGGATGTGTTCAGCTATGGCGTGCAATTCACCGGCCTCGACCCAGCGCACTTCACCTTGCTGCAAAACCTGACCTATGAAGCCATGCTGGCCGATCGGCAGAAAATCGTTTGATTTCCAGTCAACTGCCATGTACAGAATGGCACGGTGGCGCGGTTGCAGAAAAGGGTGGGAAAGTTGTGTTCAGCCATGGAGTGCAATTTCCCCAAGCTGGCTCCGTCGCATTTCGCCTTGCTGCAAAATCTGTCTTTTATATATAAAAAACCGGGCAACGGCCCGGTTTTCTATTAGTGCGCAGCTAAATTATGGAGCTACGTTGTTCTTCACGACTGCAGCGTAGACAGCTGGTGCATCTGCCTCAACGATATCGGTGGTGTTTTTCCACTTCATGCTCGAATCTTTAGTATCCAGGGACGGGGTGAAGGTAATGGTCTTGCCGTCAGCTGCGGGGAAGATCCCGATAGCCAGCTTGATCTTGATTTCGCCGTTGTTAACCGATTCCAGCGAAGCAACTTCCTTGGTGGCCTTGAAGTCGGCGATTTTGGTGATGCCATTGGAGCCAGCGTCGCAGCTGTCGAACACGCCGCCTGCTTCTTGAACGCACACTGCAACTGTGGTCTTGATCGAGTCGACGGCGGTGAGCGCGTTGGCGATCTTCGCTTTGCCGGTGTAGTCCGAGTAAGCTGGGATTGCTACAGCAGCCAGAATACCGATAATGGCCACAACGATCATCAGTTCGATCAGGGTGAAACCGGCTTGTGTTTGACGCCGAATGGATTGCATTTGGTGCTCCTTCAAGTAAATTGAGTCTGATACCGGGGTAATAGCAATCGCCGTGCCAGCTCAATTTTTTTGAATAGTTGCCATGATTCGGTGCTAGGTCTGTCATTCAGACAGCTAGCGCCATCATTTGACGTATCTCAATACGTGAATTTAGCCATTTTCGCGTATTGAGATCCATCAAGGGTGGTGTTTGAGTGTCCGAATGACAGACCAGGCACTGATTGCGAAGCACTGATTGCGCTGATTGCGTGGCTGACTGGCAGAATATCGGCTGAGCAAAAAAAAAACCGGGCCGAAGCCCGGTTTTTTTCTACTTGGATAGATTAGGTACCTACATTGTTCTTGGTAATTGCAGCGTAGACGGCTGGTGCATTCGCCTGAGCGATATTGGTGGTGGTGGCCCACTTCACGGTCGAATCTTTAGGATCCAGGGTTGGGGTGAAGGTGATGGTCTTGCCATCAGCTTCCGAGGAAATGCCGGTGGCCAGGGTGATGGTGATAGCGCCGTCGGTAACCGAAGCCAGGCTTGCCACTTCTTTGGTTGCCTTGAAGTCAGCAGTTGCGGTGATGCCGTTCGAGCCTGCATCGCAGGTGTCTTTCACGCCACCAGCTTCTTGGATGCACACCGAAACTGCGGTTTTGATCGAATCAGCTGCGGTGATCGCGTTGGCGATCTTAGCTTTGGCGGTGTAGTCGGAGTAGGCTGGGATTGCGACAGCAGCCAGAATACCGATAATGGCCACGACGATCATCAGTTCGATCAGGGTGAAGCCGGCTTGTGCCTGGCGCTTAATCATTTTCACGGATTTCATTTTCAACTCCTTCAGAGGGGAAAGAACAAAATTGGGTGAGACACATGATTACGAGCAATGTGTGTGCCATCTCAAATTGTCAACAAAAATCACCGATTTCCGCCAAAAATTGTCAAGTCTTCCTGCTGGGATGACGTTTTTGGTCAGCCGTTTCCGAAATTTGTCAGCTCTTCAGGTGACGGCTGCCAAAATTTGGATTCCCAGCAAATGAACAATTGCAGAGTCATCGACCGCAATGTGCTCTAAAGGCTGATCCAGCCGTCGCTAGAAAAGAAAATGCCCCGCATTTGCGGGGCATCAAAGTCTTGCTACGCCGGCTTCGCGGGCTGTTTCCAGCGTTGCGAAGCCCGGTTTAGATTAGGTGCCTACGTTGTTCTTGGTGATTGCGGAGTAGACTGCTGGTGCGTTGGCCTGGGTGATGTTGGTGGTGGTGTTCCACTTCACGGTCGAGTCTTTAGCAGCGATAACTGGGGTGAAGGTGATGGTCTTGCCGTCAGCTTCGGAGGAAATGCCGGTGCCCAGAGTGATAGTGATCGCGCCGTCGGTAACCGAAGCCAGGCTAGCGACTTCTTTGGTTGCCTTGAAGTCTGCGGTTGCGGTGATGCCGTTCGAGCCAGCGTCACAAGTGTCTTTTACGCCGCCTGCTTCTTGGATGCACACGGAAACTGCGGTCTTGATGGAGTCAGCCGCGGTGATTGCGTTGGCGATCTTAGCTTTAGCGGTGTAGTCCGAGTAAGCCGGGATTGCCACAGCAGCCAGAATACCAATAATGGCGACAACGATCATCAGTTCGATCAGCGTGAAGCCGGCTTGTGCCTGGCGCTTAATCATTTTCACGGATTTCATGTGCAACTCCTTCAGAGGGGAAAGAAAAAAATTGGGTGAGACACAGGAGTAAAAGCAATGCGTGTGCCATCTCAAATCATCAACAAAAATCACCGTTTTTTGCCAAAAACTGTCACATTTCTCCTGCTGTGATGACGTTTTTGGTCAGCGGCTTCCGAAATTTGTCAGCTCTTCAGGCGTCGGGCTCCAAAATTTGCATCCCCAGAAAATGAGCAATTGCAGAGACATCGACCGTCCGAGAGGATGATCTTACTGTTGCTAGAAAAGAAAATGCCCCGCATCTGCGGGGCATCATCGTCTTTGCTATGCGGGCTTCACAGGCTGTTTCCAGCGTTGCGAAGCCCGGTTTTACTACATAGCTAGATTAGGTACCTACGTTGTTCTTCACGATTGCCGAGTGAACAGCTGGTGCATTTGCTTGAACGATGTTGGTGGTGGTGTTCCACTTAACGGTCGAATCTTTAGCAGTGATAACTGGGGTGAAGGTGATGGTCTTGCCGTCAGCTTCGGAGGAAATGCCGGTTGCCAGGGTGATGGTGATCGCGCCGTCGGTAACCGATGCCAGGCTAGCGACTTCTTTGGTTGCCTTGAAGTCAGCGGTTGCGGTGATGCCGTTCGAGCCTGCATCGCAGGTGTCTTTCACGCCGCCTGCTTCTTGGATGCAAACGGAAACTGCGGTCTTGATCGAGTCAGCAGCGGTGATCGCGTTGGCGATCTTAGCTTTAGCGGTGTAGTCCGAGTAAGCTGGGATTGCTACAGCAGCCAGAATACCGATAATGGCCACAACGATCATCAGTTCGATCAGGGTGAAGCCAGCTTGTGCTTGTTTCTTAATCATCTTCATCGATTTCATTTTCTAGTCCCTAAGATTTTAAAAATTGCTCAGTGTATTGAGGCAAAGATAGTAGAGCAATAGCCGTGCCAGCCCGCTATAGTGCAAAATCCAGTGAAAATCGACCAATTTTTGTCAACTTAAGGTCGACTAGTTGACGGTTTTTGTCAAAGGGCAACTAAAAATTGTCCAAGGTCTGACAAAAATCGTCAGCCGACACGGAATGCCATCAGGATTCCGCTAAGGTCGAGGATGTCGCCGGCACTCAGCGGGTGCGGTTGGCGCGGCATCGGGTCGCCGTTCAGCAAGGGCGATTTCTCGCCTTCCACGTGGGCGACGGAATAGCCCTCGGGAGCGCGGGCGATCACCACTACTTGTACGCCAGGGCGGCCAAGGCTGGTGACGGCCTTGGTCAGGCTCAGGGTTTTGCCGGCATTCGTGCCGTTCAGGACTTCTATATGGGCCAGCGGCAGTTCCGCGAACTGGGTGTGCGGCGAAGACGATTCCGAAGGCGGAACCGGCATGGCAGGGATGGTCGCGGCGGCGGCGGCCAATGGGCGGATGCCGTCGCTGACGAATTCGAGGTGGTACTTGGCCATCTTGATCACGTCCTTGTGCTGCAGGAAGTGCTTGCCGATGCGGTGGCCATTCACAAATGTACCATTTGTGCTTTGCAGGTCTTCCAGGAAGGAGTCGTCCAGGATGGTCGTGATGAGGGCATGCTCGCCACTCACAGCGCCGTGGTTCAGGACAATGTCGTTATGCTTATGGCGGCCGACGGTCATGCGCTCTTTGGTGAGCTGCACCGTCTGCTCGATAACACCTTCTCGCATCACGAGTAGTTTTGCCAAATCAATATCCTCCTGGTAAACGCAAACGGGGAGCCGAAGCTCCCCGTTATCATACAGCTACTATTACAGCATTGCCTTCAACAGACGAGCCATTTCGGAAGGGTTCTTGGTAACCTTGATACCGCAGGCTTCCATGATTTCCAGTTTGGCTTGTGCGGTGTCGGCGCCGCCCGAGATCAGCGCGCCGGCGTGGCCCATGCGCTTGCCTGGAGGAGCGGTGACACCGGCGATGAAGCCAACTACCGGCTTCTTCATGTTGTCCTTGATCCAACGGGCTGCGTTGGCTTCGTCTGGACCGCCGATTTCGCCGATCATGATCACAGCGTCGGTGTCAGGATCGTCGTTGAACATGCGCATCACGTCGATGTGCTTCAGGCCGTTGATCGGGTCGCCGCCGATACCAACTGCGGAAGACTGGCCCAGGCCCAGTGCGGTCAGCTGGCCGACTGCTTCATAGGTCAGGGTGCCGGAACGCGAAACCACGCCGATACGGCCCTTCTTGTGGATGTGGCCAGGCATGATGCCGATCTTGATTTCGTCCGGGGTGATCAGGCCTGGGCAGTTAGGGCCCAGCAGCAGGGTCTTGGAACCGGCCTTCGCCATGCGGTCCTTGATTTCCATCATGTCGCGGACTGGGATGCCTTCGGTGATGCAGATGGCCAGGTCCAGGTCAGCTTCCACGGCTTCCCAGATCGCGGCGGCTGCGCCTGCTGGTGGAACGTAGATCACGGAAACGGTCGCGCCGGTTTCCGAAGCCGCTTCCTTGACGGAGGCGTAGATTGGGATGCCTTCGAAGTCTTCGCCGGCTTTCTTCGGGTTCACGCCAGCAACGAAAGCTTCACGGCCGTTCGCGTAGTCGCGGCACATGCGGGTGTGGAACTGGCCGGTTTTGCCGGTGATGCCCTGGGTGATGACTTTGGTGTCTTTATTGATCAGGATAGACATAGTGATTCCTTAATTATTTACCGGCAGCGGCAGCGACAACGGCCTTGGCTGCATCTTCCATGGTGTCAGCGGCGATGATTGGCAGGCCGGAGTCGGCCAGCATCTTCTTGCCCAGGTCTTCGTTGGTGCCCTTCATGCGGACCACCAGCGGAACTTGCAGGGACACGGCTTTGGATGCGGTGATCACGCCTTCGGCGATCACGTCGCAGCGCATGATGCCGCCGAAGATGTTCACCAGGATCGCTTTCAGGTCCGGGTTTTTCAGCATGATCTTGAACGCTTCGGTCACTTTCTCAGCCGTTGCGCCGCCGCCCACGTCCAGGAAGTTGGCAGGCTCGCCGCCGAACAGCTTGATGGTGTCCATGGTTGCCATGGCCAGGCCAGCGCCGTTAACCAGGCAGCCGATGTTGCCATCCAGCGAGATGTAGGCCAGGTCGAATTTCGATGCTTCGACTTCAGCTGGATCTTCTTCGTCCAGGTCGCGGTAAGCGACGATTTCCGGACGGCGGAACAGGGCGTTCGCGTCGAAGTTGAACTTGGCGTCCAGGGCGATGATCTTGCCGGAACCGGTCACGATCAGCGGGTTGATTTCGGCCAGCGATGCGTCGGTTTCCCAGTAGGCTTTGTACAGGCCTTGCAGGTTGGTCACGGCGTCAGCGATGGAGCCTTCCGGCACGCCGATCTTGCGGGCCACGTCGGCAGCATCAGCGGCGGTCAGGCCAACAGCTGGATCGATCACGACGTTGTGGATCAGTTCTGGATGCTTTTCAGCGACTTCTTCGATGTCCATGCCGCCTTCGGAGGAAGCCATCAGGACAACGCGCTGGGTGACGCGGTCGGTCACCAGGGAAACGTACAGTTCCTTCTTGATGTCGGCGCCTTCTTCGATCATCAGGCGGCGGACTTTCTGGCCTTCAGGGCCGGTCTGGTGGGTCACCAGTTGCATGCCCATGATCTGGTCGGAGTATTCCTTGACCTGTTCCAGCGACTTGGCTACTTTCACGCCGCCGCCTTTACCACGGCCACCGGCATGGATCTGTGCCTTTACGACCCACACTGGGCCGCCCAGGGTTTCGGCAGCTTTCACTGCTTCTTCCACGGACACGCACGGGATGCCGCGCGGTACGGTCACTCCGAAGTTTCGGAGGATCTCTTTGCCTTGATACTCATGGATTTTCATGCTGGCTTTCCCTTCTTTCGAATACCTGTTTGTTGGTTAGATGTATTTTGTACAGCACCTAGGCTGCTTCCGTCTTGTTGACGTACCAGCGCGGGTAGAACTCGGCAACTGCCCCGCCATCGGTCTTGAGGGCGTGGCACTTATCAAGTTGGAACGGTTTCTCTGTCGCAGTGCTGGAGCGCTCGTTCACCGGCCAGACATCATTGGCAAAGGCTTGCATGGCTGCCGTCGGCAGCACCAGGGCCAATTCTGTCAGGTGGGTACAACCATGTACGCCGGCCAGCCTTTCCTTGACTGCATGGCGAAAACCCTTCGTCAGGTTCAGGCCGATCAAGGCTTTATAGGCTGGGCCAATCGTGTCGCAATGGCCAGGATAAGGAACGGCGTCCGAACTTGCTTCGGCATCGACGATGGTCAGCTGCTTGTCGACGGTCACACGCAGCCACAGGTCGTGCAGGGCTTCATTGCCCTTGCGCGGACCGGATGCCAGCATGGTGTCGAATGATTTGATGTCCGTGATATGGGCGTCAAGATCCCACAAGCCATCCTCGCGTGAATACGCCTGGATGTCTATGGCGCGCGTATGCCGCAGCGCACGTCGAGAGACTGGATTTGACAGGGACATAAGACCGATGCCACTCAAAAGTGGCCAAAATTATAAGCAGCTAATCAGTACGCCGCAGCTTCTACGGACAACCACCGCACCCGCGGTGCTGCATAAAACTATCGAAGTGTAGCACACCTTATCAGGCCAATTTAAAAGTCCTCGTCGGGCATGGTGCCCTTCATGGCGGTGCGGATGGCTTTCTGCGAGAAGCCGCGCGACATCAGGAAGCGCAATTGTTTCTGGCGGCCTTCGGGATCGGCGGCGACTTCGCCGAATTTGCGGCGCCAGACCTCGCAGCAGCGCTCGACTTCGTCCTCTTTCAGGCTTTCCTTGACTTCGGCCAGCGTGTCGCCGCCGATGCCGTGGTGCTGCAGTTCAGCCACAATGCGGCTGTTGCCGTAGCGGGCGGAGCGGCGGTGCACCAGGTTTTCGGAAAAGCGCTCTTCAGAGAGCCATTTATTTTGTTCGAGTAAATTGAGGAGGGCTTCGACGTCGTCGCCCTCTTCCGCGTGGCGCTGCAGCTTGCGGGCGAGTTCGAGGCGGCTGTGCTCGCGCTGACTGAGCAGGCGGAGGGCACGGGCTTTGAGGGTGGGTTTGGGGAGGGGCATCTTTTAAACCGGTAAACCAGGGTCTGACCCAAGGGTCAGACCCGCGTGCCGGAGTCACGGGCCGAGGATCAGACGGGTCAGACCCTCGGGTCTGACCCAGACTTACCGGTTTAGTCGACTGCCTTCAGCTTAGGCGCAGGAGCTTCCTCGCCATCAGGCACCGCAGGCAACTCACGCACGCCCAGCGCGGCACGCACCTTGTTCTCGATTTCGCGCGCCAGGGCTGGGCGCTCTTTGAGGAAGGTACGGGCATTGTCCTTGCCCTGACCGATACGCTCGCCGCCGTAGCTGTACCAGGAACCCGACTTCTCAACGATCTTGGCGTCCACGCCCAGGTCGATGATCTCGCCTTCGCGCGAAGTGCCTTCTCCATACAGGATGTCGAAGTGGGCTTCCTTGAATGGAGGCGCAATCTTGTTCTTGACGACCTTGACCTTGGTCTCATTACCGATCACCTCGTCGCCCGACTTGATGGAGCCGGTACGGCGGATGTCGAGGCGCACGGATGCGTAAAATTTCAGCGCGTTACCGCCGGTGGTGGTTTCCGGCGAACCGAACATCACGCCGATCTTCATACGGATCTGGTTAATGAAGATTACCAGGGTGTTGGTGCGGTTGATGGTGCCGGTCAGCTTGCGCAGCGCCTGGGACATCAGTCGCGCCTGCAGGCCCGGCAGCGAGTCGCCCATATCGCCTTCGATTTCAGCTTTCGGGGTCAGCGCGGCAACCGAGTCGACCACGATCAGGTCCACGGAACCGGAGCGCACCAGCGCGTCGCAGATTTCCAGGGCTTGCTCGCCGGTGTCCGGCTGCGAGATCAGCAGTTCGTGCAGGTTGACGCCCAGCTTCTGTGCGTAGGTCACGTCCAGCGCGTGTTCCGCATCGATGAAGGCGCAGGTGCCGCCCAGCTTCTGCATTTCAGCGATGGCTTGCAGGGTCAGGGTGGTCTTGCCGGAGGATTCAGGACCGTAGATTTCCACGACACGGCCGCGTGGCAGGCCGCCTACGCCCAGCGCGATATCCAGACCCAGGGAGCCGGTGGAGACAGTCTGCACTTCCTCGATCGGGGCCGATGCATCCATGCGCATCACGGAGCCTTTACCAAACTGCTTTTCAATCTGGGCCAGCGCCGCGGCCAGGGCCTTGGCTTTTTCCGATGCCGGTACTGCTCCTTTTTTGTCGTCCATGATGTTCTTTCGCGCTAGATAAGTTGGGTCACTACGTATGTACAGGTGATACTGTATAAAATTACAGTGCTTTTGACAAGCCCCTTTTTGCAAACTTTGCGATTTATCAAAGAGGTGGTTACAGTTAGCTTATGCGTATCCTATTAGCCGAAGATGACAGCGTCCTCGCGGACGGCCTGACGCGCTCCCTGCGCCAGTCCGGCTATGCGATCGACTGCGTAAAAAATGGGCAGGAGGCGGACACGGCCTTGTCCACCCAGGAGTTCGACCTGCTGATCCTGGACCTGGGCCTGCCCAAGATGTCCGGCCTGGAAGTGCTGCGCCGCCTGCGCACGCGCGGCTCGCTGCTGCCGGTGCTGATCCTGACCGCCGCCGATTCGGTCGAGCAGCGGGTCAACGGCCTCGACCTGGGCGCCGACGATTACATGGCCAAGCCTTTCGCACTGTCCGAGCTGGAAGCGCGGGTCCGCGCCCTGACCCGGCGCGGCCAGGGCGGCGGCTCCACCGTCGTCAAGCATGGGCCCCTCACTTACGACCAGGTCGGGCGCAGCGCCTATATCAATGAGCAGATGCTGGACCTGTCGGCGCGCGAGCTGGGCTTGCTGGAAATCCTGCTGGCGCGCACCGGCCGCCTGGTGTCGAAGGAGCAGTTGGTGGACCACCTGTGCGAATGGGGCGAAGAGGTCAGCAACAACGCCATTGAAGTGTACGTGCACCGCCTGCGCAAGAAGATTGAAGTGGGCGGCATCCGCATCGCCACCGTGCGCGGCCTCGGCTACTGCCTGGAGAAATTCAACCCGCCGCAAGCGCCGGCTGCCACGTGAACGGCGAGCGGCAGGCCGCCGACTGGGAGCACGCCCCGGCCGCCGAAGAGAACGAGATCCAGCACTCGCTGTTCGGCGAGATCCTCGACTGGATGCTCGCTCCCCTGCTGCTGCTATGGCCAATGAGCATCGCCATCACCTACCTGGTGGCGAAGTCGATCGCCAACCAGCCCTTCGACCATGCGCTGGAAGACACCGTCACCGTGCTGACGCAGCAGGTGCGCGAGGTGGCCGGCGCGATTCCCCGCCTGCCCGGCCCGGCGCGCGACATCCTGCGCGCCGATGACATCGACAATATCTATTACCAGATCAGCGCCCCTAACGGCAGCTACGTGGATGGCGACCGCGACCTGCCGCCGCCCAAGCAGGACCCGGAGCTGCAGGAGATACGCTCCGGCGAAGTCATTTTCCGCAGCGCCAACCTGCACGGCACGCCGATCCGCATCGCCTACACCTGGGTCAACCTGGAAGAAGACAAGGCGCTGCCACCGCGCCTCGCCCTGGTGCAGGTCGGTGAAACGCTGGATAAGCGCGCCAAGCTGGCCAATGAAATCATCAAGGGCGTGATCCTGCCGCAGTTCATCATCCTGCCCATCGTGCTGGCCCTGGTGTGGTTTGCCCTGTCGCGCGGACTGCTGCCGCTGCGCGAGCTGCAGGAGCGCATCCGCGCCCGCCCTTCCGACGACCTGAGCCCGATCCCGCCGCGCCAGGTACCGGAAGAAATCACACCACTGGTCAAGTCGCTCAATGAAATGCTGGAGCGCCTGAAGCTGTCCATCGATTCGCAGAAGCGCTTCATTGCCGATGCGGCGCACCAGATGAAAACCCCGCTGGCCGGCATGCGCACGCAATCCGAACTGGCGCTGCGCCAGACCGACCAGGCCGAGGTGCACCGCTCGCTGGAACAGCTGGCCAAGTCGTCGGAGGCAGCCACCCGCCTGGTGAACCAATTGCTGGCACTGGCGCGTGCTGAGAACCAGCCGCAGGCCGGCACCGCGATGGCGCCGCTGGAACTGGGCGAAGTGGCACGCAACACGGTGCACGACTGGGTGCAGGCCTCGTTCAACTACGGCATCGACCTTGGCTACGAGCCGCCGCATGAAGAGGTGCCGATTTCCGGCAACGCCATGATGCTGCGTGAAATGCTGTCCAACCTGATCGACAATGCCTTGCGCTATACGCCGCGCGGCAGTGCGGTCACGGTGCGCGTGCGCCGCACCGGCAGGCACGCCCTGCTCGAGGTGGAAGACAACGGCCCCGGCATCCCGGCGGCCGAGCGCGGCCACGTGTTCGAACGCTTCTACCGCATCCTGGGCAGCAATACCGAAGGTTCCGGCCTGGGCTTGCCGATCGTGCGCGAAGTGGCGCAGCAGCACGATGCGGAGGTCGACCTGTTCGCCAACCCGCGCACCACCGACCCGAAATATCCGGGCTGCCTGTTCCGCGTCACGTTCCCGCTGCGCGTGCCGGACACCGCGCCCGATGAAGAAGAGGTACCGCATTTTGGATAAGATCGAGCGCCACTGGCGCCGCGTACGCCGCATGACCGGCTGGCTGCTGGCCACCTGGCTGCTCACCACGTTCTGCATCATTTTCTTTGCGCGCGAGTTGAGCGGGCTGTCGATCTTCGGCTGGCCGCTTTCATTCTACCTGGCCGCGCAAGGCGCTTCGCTGATCTACCTGGCCATCATCGGCTTCTACGCCTGGCGCATGCGCGCGCTGGAGCGGCTGTACCGCAATGAGGACGCAGCATGAGGACGCCCTTCTTCCGCAAGCTGCAGCGCTACTACACGATCTTCACCGGCTGCTTCGCCATGTTCCTGCTCGCGCTGGCGATGCTGGAGAAGGAAGGCATGCCGCGCCTGTGGATCGGCTACCTGTTCATGTTCGCCACCATCATCCTGTACGCGGCGATCGGCGTGATCAGCCGCACCTCGAACGTGGCGGAATATTACGTGGCGGGGCGGCGCGTACCTTCGCTGTTCAACGGCATGGCCACGGCCGCCGACTGGATTTCCGCCGCCTCCTTCATCTCGCTGGCGGGCGGCCTGTACCTGCACGGCTTCGACGGGCTGGCCTACATCATGGGCTGGACCGGCGGCTACTGCCTGGTGGCGCTGCTGATCGGGCCTTACCTGCGCAAGTTCGGCCAATACACCATCCCCGACTTTTTCGCGGCGCGCTACGGCGGTGGCTTCAACGGGCGCGCGGTGCGGCTGATGGCGGTCGGCGCCACCATCATCGTGTCCTTCACCTATGTGGTGGCGCAGATTTACGCGGTGGGCCTGATCGCCTCGCGCTTTACCGGCGTCGATTTCTCGGTCGGCATCTTCCTCGGACTGGCGTCGATCCTGGTGTGCTCCTTCCTGGGCGGCATGCGGGCGATCACCTGGACCCAGGTGGCGCAGTACATCATCATCCTGGTAGCCTTCCTGATGCCTGCCATGTGGCTGGCGGTCAAGCACGGCGGCAACCCGGTGCCGCAAGTCGCCTACGGCAAGCTGCTGCCCAAGCTCAGTGCGCGTGAGGTGCAGCTGGCGCATGACGATAAGGAAGCCGAGGTGCGCGAAGTATTCCTGCAGCGCGCCGAGGATTTCGGCGTACGCCTGCACGGCCTGCCCGCCTCCTGGGATTCGGGCCGGGTCGAAGCGCAGCACAACCTGGACATGGTCAAGCAACGCAATGGCTCGCTGCTGGAAATCCGCGCCGCCGAACGTGCGCTGGCCGACTATCCCAAGACGGTGGAAGATGCAGCCGCCGTATGGACGGCGCAGCGCAACTACAACCTGGCGCGCGGGCGCGAACTGGTTAAGCATGCCGAGCCCTTCCCCGGCGCCGACCGCGAGCAGTCGAACCAGAAGCGCAACAACTTCCTGGCGCTGGTGTTCTGCCTGATGATGGGCACGGCAGCGCTGCCGCACATCCTGATGCGCTCCTACACCACGCCATCGGTGCAGGAGACCCGGGTATCGGTATTCTGGACCCTGTTCTTCATCCTGCTGGTGTACCTCACCATCCCGGCGCTGGCGGTGCTGGTCAAATACGATATCTACAGCTCCCTGGTGGGCAGCGATTTCGCGCACCTGCCGACCTGGGTGTCATATTGGGCGAATGTGGACAAGGCCAACCCGCTGCTGTCGATCAGCGACGTCAACCTGGACGGCATCGTGCAGCTGGCCGAAATCCAGATCGACAGCGACGTGCTGGTGCTGGCCACGCCGGAGATTGCGGGCTTGCCTTACGTGGTGTCGGGCCTGGTGGCCGCGGGCGGGCTGGCAGCTGCGCTGTCCACTGCGGACGGCCTGCTGCTGGCGATCTCCAACGCGCTGTCGCACGACGTGTACTACAAGATCGTCGACCCGGAAGCGTCAACCCAGAAGCGCGTGACAATCTCCAAGCTATTGTTGCTGGCGGTGGCCTTCATCGCAGCCTATGCGGCCTCGACCAAGCCGGGCGACATCCTGTCGCTGGTGGGCGCCGCCTTCTCGCTGGCCGCATCGACACTGTTCCCGGCCCTGGTGGCCGGCGTGTTCTGGCAGCGCGCCAACCACCAGGGCGCAATCGCCGCGATGGTGGCCGGCTTCTTCACCTGCCTGTACTACATGCTGCATGCAAATCCGGTCTTGGGTGGCAGCATCAGCGGGCAGTGGTTCGGCATCGCGGCCAATTCGGCTGGCGTGTTCGGGGTGCCGGCCGGCTTTGCAGCGCTGGTCGTGGCCAGCCTGCTCACGCCGCCCCCCGATGCGCGCGCCTTGTCGCTGGTGCGCCATATCCGAACACCCGAATAGAACAGGTGACAATCCGAGAAAGTTTGCGGCCTTCCGCTACGGTAAGATACGCCCCCATGAAGAAGTTGAACCTTACTCTCTCGATCACGATGTTTGCCGCCGCGGCGGGAATCGCCGGCAGCGCCGGCGCCGATACGATGTACAAGTGCACTGGCGCAAACGGCAAAGTCACCTTCACCGACCAGCCCTGCGCCGGGCAAGGCAAAGCGAGCACGCTGGATGTCAGGTCGCCGCAACGGGACGCAGATGTCGCGCAAAAGGCGGACGCGGCGTCGGAGCGACTCGCGCGCGCCAACGAGTCGTTCAACAAACGCCTGGCGGAACGCCAGCGGGCCGAAGCCCAAGAGGAACGGCAAGCCGAGCAAGACCGCTGGAACCGGAAAATGACGGAAGAACGCCGCCGGGCCGAGAAGTTGGCGAAGGAGGAAGAGCAGGCCAGGCGATTGGCAATCGAAGGTGCCGCGATCCGGCGCGAACAGGAATCGAACAGGCGGCGCGGCTTCTGACGCGCGGCCTGGTCGCCGGGGCGCGTTGTCGCTGGCACGCCACACTCGCAGCCCGGAATCGACGTTAGTTACATTTGGCTAGTTTTTTGTTCTTGCCATTCAAGTAACATTCGATTCCCATGAAAATCTTTTCCCTTACCCTCGCGATTTCGCTCGGGCTGGCCGCCGCGCCGGCCGCCGTAGCAGCGGTGGCGCCACCATCGGTGGAAGCCTTCTTTGAAAACCCGGATTTCAGCGGCGCAATCATCTCGCCGAGCGGCAAGCACGTCGCCGCCAAAATCGGAGCCAAGGGCAAGCGCAATATGCTCGCCGTGGTCGACCTGGCCACGCAAAAGATCCAGATCGTGGCCCACTTCAGCGATACCGATATCGCCAACGTCAAATGGGTGAACGAGCAACGCCTGGTGTTCGATACCAATGACCGCCAGGCGGCCCAAGGCAATGCGATGTACGCGCCCGGCCTGTACGCGGTCGACCGCGACGGCACCCGCTTCAAGCAGCTTGCATCGCGCCGCGGACAGGGCTTCAAGCAAAGCTCGGCGCAGCGCGATATGCTGCCATGGCACACCGTGATGCACCGCCAGGCCGGCTTGCCCGATTCCGAATGGACCTATGTGCAGGATCTGCAGTACAACAGCAAGGAAACGGTCAGTGACGTCAGGCTGTTGCGCGTAAACACCGTCACCGGCCGCAGCCAACTGGTAGAGCGCCCAGGCGATGTCGTGGCCTGGCTGCTGGACCAGGAAGGCCGCGCGCGCCTCGCCTACATGCTCGACAAGGACGTCGTTGAAATCAAGGTGCGCGATGATGAAAGCGCGCCATGGCGCACGCTCACCAGCTTCAAGGCCTTCGCGCCCGACGCCAACGCCATGGACGCGGTGGCCTTCGGGGCCGACAACACCCTGTACGTCAGGACCAATCGAGGCGCCGACAAAGCCTCCATTTTCCGTCTCGACCTGGCAAGCGGCAAGATGGACGACAGGCCCCTGATCACGCTGGAAGGCTTCGACTTCGGCGGCCGCCTGGTCATGCGCGGTGGAAAACTGGTCGGCGTGCACTACCTGCAGGATGGCGAAGGCACGCAATGGTTCGACCCTGCGCTGCAGGCGCTGCAAGCCGACATCGACAAGCTGCTGCCGCAGACCGTCAACATGCTAGACCTGCCAACCGACCTGCAAGCCCAGAACGTGCTGGTGCGCGCCTTCTCCGACATCCGCCCAGCCAGTTACTACGTGTTCGATCGCAGCACCAAAAAACTGAACAAGGTCGGTGACACCTACTCTGGCATCGTTCCCGACTACATGGGCCAGCAGGAACAGGTGCGCATCGTGGCGCGCGATGGCCAGGAAGTACCGACCATGCTGACGCTGCCGCCACAAAAGGAAGCCAAGAAACTGCCGATGGTGGTGCTGGTGCATGGCGGGCCGTACACGCGCGGCACGAGCAGGGGCTGGAAGCCTGAAGTGCAATTCCTGGCTTCGCGCGGCTATGCCGTGCTGGAGCCGGAATTCCGCGGCAGCACCGGCTATGGCCAACGCCACTTCCTCTCGGGCTGGAAGCAGTGGGGCCTGAAGATGCAGGACGATATCGCCGACGCCACCAAATGGGCCATCGCCAAGGGCTATGCGGACCCGCAACGCATCTGCATCGCCGGCGCCAGCTACGGCGGCTACGCCACGCTGATGGGGCTGGTCAACGACCCGGGCCTGTACCGCTGCGGCATCGACTGGGTTGGCGTCACCGACATCAAGCTGCTGTTCACCGGGCACTGGATGTACCGCGACGACGCCAGCGAAACCTGGCGCCGTTACGGCATGCCCGAGCTGATCGGCGACCCGGACAAGGATGCCGAGCGTTTCAAGGCCACTTCACCGATCGAGCAGGCCCACCGCATCACCCAGCCGCTGCTGATGGCATACGGCGGCGCCGACCTGCGCGTGCCGCTGGTGCACGGTACCCGCCTGCGCGATGCGATACGCGCTAACAACCGGCAGGTCGAGTGGGTGGAGTACGAGACGGAAGGCCACGGCTTCCATGTGCCAGCCAACCGCATCGACTTCTGGAACCGCGTGGAGCGCTTCCTCGACCGCCAAATCGGACAACAACAAGGACCAAAATGATCAAGTACTTCCTGGCCGGACTGGCCACCGTGGCCGGACTGGCCCATGCCGCACCGCCGGTACAGCAATTCTTCGAATCCGCCCATTACAAGGATGCCAAACTGTCGCCGAGCGGCCGCTACCTGGCCTTGCGTGTGGGTAGCAACGACACCCGCGACTCGGTGCTGGTGTTCGATACCGAGTCGCTGAAAGTGGTGGGCGGAGGACGCCTGGCAGACTATGACGTCGGCACCATCCGCTGGGTCAACGATAACCGCCTGCTGTACACGGTGGCCGACAGCACGGTGGCCACGGGGGACACACGCTTTGCGCCGGGCCTGTACGCGATGAGCCGCGACGGCAAGGAAATCAGGCAACTGGCCGAGCACCGGCAGAGCGGCTCCGGCACCGGCACCCATATCAAGTCGCGCCTCGAGCCGTGGAACACCTTCCTGATGGACGAAGAAGGTGCGCAGGATTCCGACACGGTCTATGTTGAACGCCCCATCTGGACCAAGCTGGCCGGCTTTGAAATTGAGCACACGGAGCTGGTCAAGCTGAATACCGCCACGGGGCAAGGGGTCACGCTCAGCCATCCAGGCAACGCCCAAGGCTGGATGCTGGACCACAAGGGCGAGCCGACGATCCTGATTTCCACCAAGGACGGCAAGGAAACCATCCATTTCCGCAACGCCAACGGCGAATGGCGCGACATCGTCACGCAGGCCGCCTATGGCAGCGACATGGAAGCCATTTCCCCGATCGGCTTCTATGACGACAAGCACCTGCTGGTCAAAACGCGGATGAAGGGCGACAAGGCTGCGCTGTACCTGATGGACCTGGCCAGCGGCAAGCTCGATCCAAATCCGCTGGTGGCCATGGCGGACTTCGACTTCACCGGCAGCATGGTGTACTCGAAGAAGCGCCTGGTGGGCCTGCACTATCTGGCCGACGCCCGCTCCAGCGCCTGGTTCGACCCGGCGCTGAAGGCGGCCCAGGCGGAAGTGGACAAGCAGCTCGGCGGCATGATCAATATCATTACCCCGCCAACGCAACCGGAAACCGACTGGCTGCTGGTCGTGAGCTACTCGGACCGCCAGCCACGTTTCTATTCCGTGTACAACAGCAAGACTCACGAACTGAAGGGCCTGGGCAGCGCACGTCCTGACATCAAGTCCAGCGAGATGGGCCGCCAGGACTTCGTCAAGTACCGCGCCCGCGATGGCCTGGAAGTGCCGGCCTGGCTGACCCTGCCGGCCAAGGAGGGCAAGAAGCTGCCGATGGTGGTGCTGGTGCATGGCGGCCCATATGTGCGCGGCAACGAATGGGGCTGGGATGCCGAGAGCCAGTTCCTGGCTTCGCGCGGCTACGCCGTGCTGGAGCCGGAATTCCGCGGCTCGACCGGCTACGGCATGAAGCTGTTCGACGCCGGCCTGAAACAATGGGGCCTGAAGATGCAGGACGATATCGCCGATAGCGTGAAGTGGGCGGTGGAAAAGGGCATCGCCGATCCTGGCCGCATCTGCATCATGGGCGGCAGCTATGGCGGCTATGCAACCCTGATGGGCCTGGTCAACGATCCAAGCCTGTACCGTTGCGGCATCGCCTACGCTGCTGTCACCGACATCCCGCTGCAGTACTCCAGCGGCATGGCCGTCCTGTCCGACCTGCCTTCCGACTACAAGGCTTACGGCGTGCCATTGCTGGTGGGCGACCTGGAAAAGGACGCCGCGCAATTCATCGCCACTTCGCCGCTCCAGCAAGCGGCCCGCATCAAGCGCCCGCTGCTGCTGGCTCACGGCACCGATGACCGCCGCGTGGCATACCCGCATTACACCAAGCTGCGCAGCGCGTTGAAGGATGCCAAGGCCGATGCCGAATTCGTCGAATACATCGGCGAAGGCCACGGCTGGAGCACGCTGAAGACCCGCCTCGACTTCTGGGGCCGGGTCGAGAAATTCCTCGACAAGCATATCGGCACAGGCGCAAAAACGGAGTAAGCTGGCGGCTCGTCCGTCACTCACTTCGAAGGAGGCAGCGCGATGTCGTCTGGCAAGATCCTGGTCGCACAAGGGGGCGGTCCCACCGCCGTGATCAACCAGTCGCTGGTCGGCGTCGTGCTCGAGGCGCGCCGCTTCCGCAATGTGACGCGCATCTACGGTGCGCTGCACGGCGTGCGCGGCATCGTCAACGAGGAATTCGTCGACCTGACGCAGGAGACCAGCCATAACCTGGAACTGGTCGCCGCCACGCCCTCCTCCGCCCTCGGTTCGACGCGCGACAAGCCGGACCTGAAGTACTGCGAAGAGATCTTCAAGGTGCTGAAGGCGCACGAGATCGAGCATTTCTTCTACATCGGCGGCAACGATTCATCGGACACGGTGCGCATCGTGGCCGAACAGGCGCAGGCTGCCGGCTATCCGCTGCGCGCCATCCACATTCCCAAGACCATCGACAACGACCTGGTGGGCAACGACCACACGCCCGGCTTCCCTTCGGCAGCGCGCTTCGTGGCGCAAGCCTTTGCCGGCGCCAACCTCGATAATGCTTCGCTGCCGGGCGTGTACGTGGGCGTGGTGATGGGGCGCCACGCGGGCTTCCTGACTGCCGCTTCTGCTCTCGGCAAGAAATTCCCTGACGATGGACCGCACCTGATCTACCTGCCGGAGCGCGTATTCTCGATCGAGCAGTTCCTGGCCGATGTGAAGGACACTTATGCGCGCTACGGCCGCTGCGTGATCGCGGTTTCGGAAGGCATTCACGATGCCTCCGGCGAACCGATTGCCGCCTTGCTGGCGAAGGAAGTGGAGCGCGATGCGCATGGCAATGTGCAACTGTCCGGCACCGGTGCGCTGGCCGACCTGCTCTGCGACGAAATCAAGGACAAGCTGGGCATCAAGCGCGTGCGCGGCGACACCTTCGGCTACCTGCAGCGCTCCTTCATCGGCTGCGTGTCGGACGTGGACCAGCGCGAAGCGCGCGAGGTCGGCGAGAAGGCGGTGCAATTCGCCATGTGGGGCGACCGCAACGGCTCGGTGGCGATCAAGCGCACAGGTTTCTATTCGGCCGATTACGAGCTGCTGCCGCTGGAAGCAGTGGCCGGCAAGACGCGCACCATGGAAGATGAATTCATCGACGAGAAAGGCACCGGAGTGACCGATGCCTTCCGCATGTACCTGCGCCCCTTGCTCGGTTCCGGCATGCCGGATGCTTACCGCCTGCGGCCGGCTCCTGTACCGAAGATCCTCAAACGCTAGAACAGCACCGGCAGTTCAGCCGCCAGGAAAATCGTACAAAGCGCTGATGTGGCTGATCGCGCTGCCGCTGCGCGGATCACTCCTGGTGCACGTCGCGGTAAGCCCAGCATGTCCGCGAGGCGCTCTTCCTTGTCGGGATCGAAGCCGCAGGTGGCTTCGAATTTTTCCGGGTTCTCATAAGTACCGAACAGCATGTCCCACCATACGATGTCGCCGTAGTTGTTCTTGTGGCGGCCGTACTGGTGGTGGATGCGATGCATCTCGGGGCGCTGGAAGAACCAGCCGACCCAGCGCGGCGTGGTGACGCTGGTGTGGTAGAAGAATTCACCAAGCGCGGTGCACAGGGTGTACACCGCGCCCGCTTCCGGCGACAGGCCAAGGAAGGCATATACCAGCACGCTGCCGATGATCGAGTTGACGATCATTTCGCCCGGGTGCTTGTAAAACGAGGTGATGACCTCGATACGCTGCGGGCTGTGGTGGATCTGGTGGAACAGGCGCCACAGAAGGTCCGATTCGTGGCGCACCCGGTGCCACCAGTAGAACACGAAGGTGGCGATGAAGTAGGCCAGCAGGCCGCCGGCCACCGGTCCCATGTGGTCGGACAGATGCAGCAGCGAGGCTTGCGAGGCCCAGCGTTCCCAACTCACGCCGGCCAGCAGGACCACGCCGAGTTGGATGGCATTGATGGCCAACACGCGCACCGGCCAGGTGCGGACCTGGGGTAGTTTCCATCCGGGCCGCAGGCGCTCCAATACAAAGCAGGCGGCGAAGACGATGAAGATGGTGGCGAGCATGGCGTGTCCTTTCGTTTGGCAAGGACGAATCATCGCGCCGGGTTGCAGCGTGGGCCTAAGAAAATCCCCTTGGTATCGGATTTAGATACGGCCGGCATATAGGGCGGGTTCTCGCCTGTAGGCGGCCTAGCATGGCAGCTCTTACAACCAAGGAGACAAGCATGAAGAAACTGATTGGGGCGCTGGCCCTGGCGGCAAGCGGTGCTGCAGCGGCGGCAGGCGGAACGCCTTCAACCGCCGACATCGAGCGTGCGCGGCACGGCTTCGACTTCCTGCACGGCGACTGGACGGTGCAGAACCGCCGCCAGTCCGATTACGCCAATCCGGACAGCCCATGGGAAACCTTCAGCGCCAGCAATCTGGTGCACGCGCTACCCGCCGGCATCGGCAACTATGACGAGTACCGGCCACTGGGCGACTGGCGTCCCGGCTTTGTAGCGATGACGCTGCGCGTGTTCGATCCGGCCACCGGGCGCTGGAGCATCTACTGGCTGACCAACCGTGACGGCGGGCTCGATCCGGCAACCGGCAGCTTGCTGCCGCCAGTAGTGGGCCGCTTCGGTGCCGATGGCGTCGGCCGCTTCGAGGGCGAGGAAGTCTACAAAGGCCGCACGGCTCGCGTGCGCTTTACCTGGACCCGCAGCAGCGAGCGCCAGGCACGCTGGGAGCAAGCCTATTCCTGGGATGACGGCACCAGCTGGCAAACCAACTGGATCATGGATTTCACGCGGAAATAGTCCACTTTGGGGTCAGGAACGAAGGTGGACATTTTCCGGCGGAAATGTCCACATTGGTTCCTGCCGGACCGCCGTACCGCCCCAAAGTGGACAAAAAAAAACGGAGCCGCTTGGGCTCCGTTCATCGAAAAATGGGGTACGTCCCTATTTTTTATACGACGATGGTCTGGTGTTCGCCTTCCGCGCGGGCGCGGATCTTGCCGATGCGGGATACGGTCTCGCCGGCAGCAGTCAGCTGGGCCACGGCTGCATCGGCGTTTTCAGCCGATACGATCACGGTCATGCCGATGCCGCAGTTGAAGACGCGGTGCATTTCCGCGTCGGCGACGCCGCCGTGCTGCTGCAGCCACTTGAACAGCGGTGGCATGGTCCAGGACGAACCATCCAGTTCGGCAGTCAGGTTTTCGGCCAGCACGCGTGGGATGTTTTCCACCAGGCCGCCGCCGGTGATGTGCACCAGGCCTTTTACTTCCATCGATTCCATCAGCGCCAGCAGCGGCTTGACGTAGATGCGGGTTGGTTCCATCAGCACGTCGGCCAGCTTGCGGCCGTGGAAGTCGGCTTCCAGGTCCGGCTTGGCCACTTCGATGATCTTGCGCACCAGGGAGTAACCGTTGGAGTGAGCGCCGGAAGAGGCCAGGCCCAGCACCACGTCGCCCGGCTTGATCTTGGAGCCGTCGATCAGCTTGGACTTTTCTACCGCGCCGACTGCGAAGCCGGCCAGGTCGTATTCGCCGTCCGGGTACATGGATGGCATTTCAGCGGTTTCGCCGCCGATCAGTGCGCAACCGGAGTACTCGCAACCTTTGGCGATGCCCTTGATCACGTCGGTGGCGGTCGCCACGTTCAGCTTGCCGCAGGCGAAGTAGTCGAGGAAGAACAGCGGCTCGGCGCCCTGCACCAGGATGTCGTTCACGCTCATGGCCACCAGGTCGATGCCCACGGTGTCGTGGCGGTTCAGCTCAAACGCCAGTTTCAGCTTGGTGCCGACGCCGTCGGTACCGGAAACCAGCACCGGCTCCTTGTATTTCTTGCTGATCTCGAACAGCGCGCCGAAGCCGCCGATGCCGCCCATCACGCCTTCGCGCATGGTGCGCTTGGCGAATGGCTTGATCGCTTCAACTAGGGCGTCGCCGGCGTCAATATCGACACCTGCGTCACGGTAGGACAGGGAAACATTCGAAGGTTGGCTCATGGTGTTGTCGCAACTGAGGCGGAAGAATGGAAAAGCGGTGGCCGAATACGGCAAGTCCGCTATTTTAGCATTTTTACCCCTCGAACCTTCGATTTTCAGCCCCCGGAGCGGCAAACTTCCCCAAATCTGGAGCGTGCGCCGAGCTTCAGCAGGCGTGCGGCCAGCTCGTCGTTCTTCTTTTCCAAGGCCACCTCGTAGGGCGTCAGGCAGCCGTTGTCCGGGTTGGCTTTGCCATTCGGGTCGGCGCCCTGTTCGATGGCGAAGTTGACGCGGGTTGTCACCGCAGCCACGCATTTCTCCCATTCCGCCTCGAAGCGATCGGACGGCACCAGATTGCGCGTCAGGTCCTTGTCGCATTCGCTGACCAGGCGCACCAGCATGCTGCGCTGGCCCCAGGTGCTGCCGTTGGGGTCGGCGCCCAGGGCGACCAGGCGCTTGGCGGCGTCGAACTGGTCCTTGCGGATAAAGCGGTTGAGCAGGGCCGAATAGGTGGTCGATTGCACGTTCGGGTTGGCGCCGGCCTGGATCAGCAGCGCGAGGAATTCATTATCCGTTTCGCAATGGTCGCAGGTGGACAGGTTGATGCCCTTGGCGCTGGCGCCGCGCTCGACCAGCAGATGGGCCAGTGCCAGGCGGCGCGGCCAGCTTTCCTGCGCGGGATTGCGGGCGAAGTAGGCCTGGCTTACGGTCTCCTGCAGCAGCACAGTGCCCAGTTCGCCGGAGATATCGGCCTTCTCGACCAGGTATTCGAGGACGGCGAAACGCTTGGCGTCCTTGGCCGGGTCGGGCTTGGTCAGGTAGGTGTTGACCGCCACGCCGAGCATGGTTTCCGGCTCAAAACTGGGGTCTTTCCTGGGATCGAAACGCTTGATGCGGGCCAGGTCGCCCTCGTCCGTCGCGTCGATGACCTTGGTGGATGGCTTCTTGAAGTTCACCATTTCAGCCACGCCGGCAGCGGCGTCGGCCACGCTGGCTGCGGCAGCGATGGGCATGCACAACAAACGGTTGAAGCCTTCGCATTTTTCGCCATCGTCCGCTGCCATGGCAGGGGAATGGGCGGCAAATGCCAGGGACAGGGCCGCTACGGCGGCATGGGTGCGGACAGACAGCATGACATCACATCGAAGTTGATTTATGGAAATATTAAACTACTGCAAGGCCCAGCGCATGGTGTTTTTAACAGCAGAGGCGTTAGAATAGCCCTTCCTTCGTCCCGATAGCGCCCGCGCAGATGCCCCTTCCCCTCTCGGCAGAACAAAAACAAACGTTATTCTGGGTGTCTGTCTGGGCCGCCTTTTTCTTCCTGCTCTGGATACTGGGGCCGGTACTGACACCCTTCCTGGCGGCCGCCATTTTCGCCTATGCGCTGAATCCTGCGGTCGACAAGCTATGCCGCCTGCGCCTGTTCCGCCGCTGGAAAATGCCGCGCGCGCTGGCCGTCTCCATTGTCATCACCCTGTTTGGCGCCGCCGTGCTGGCGCTGCTGCTGATTGTGGTGCCGGTGCTGCAAAAGGAAATCCCGCTACTGCAGGCAGCCATCCCCGCTTCGCTGGCCAAGCTGAATGACACGCTGGGCCCGCGCCTGCAGCAACTGGGCGTGGAGTTCACCCTCGACGGCGCCAGCATCAAGGCCCTGGTGGCGGAGAAAATGGCTGAAAGCGGCAACCAGATCTGGGCCGCCGTGCTGAATTCCGTGCGCACCGGCGGCAGCGCCGTGCTGGGCTGGCTGGCCACGCTGGTGCTGATCCCGGTCGTGCTGTTCTACCTGTTGCTGGACTGGCAGCAACTGCTGGCCCGCATCGCCGCTGCCGTACCGCGCCGCTATATCGGCGCTACCATGGAGATGGCGCGCGAATCCGACGCATTGCTGGCGCAGTACCTGCGCGGCCAGTTGCTGGTGATGCTAGTGTTGTCAGTTTATTACTCCACTGCGCTGGCGGTGGCCGGCTTCGACGTGGCGCTGCCGGTTGGCATCCTGTCCGGCGTGCTGGTGTTCATCCCCTATCTCGGCTTTGGCCTCGGCCTGCTGCTGGCGCTGATGGCAGCGGTGCTGCAATTTTCGGACTGGAGCGGGCTGGTGGCGGTGGCCATCATCTACGGCCTGGGCCAGGTGATCGAAGGATTCATCCTGACGCCGCGCCTGGTGGGCGAGCGTATCGGCCTTGATCCGCTGGCCGTGATTTTCGCGTTGTTGGCCTTCGGCCAGCTGTTCGGCTTTGTCGGTGTGCTGCTGGCTTTACCCGCGTCCGCCCTCTTAATGGTCGGTTTTAAGCATCTGCGCCGCCACTACATGCGCAGCAGCTTTTATAATGCGTAGTGTGAAGATCGATTACGTTAGCAAAAAGTCCACGATACCGGGACAAGTCCAATGAAACAGCTGGTGCTTGACCTGGGTGCGGAGCCGGTGTGCACCCTCGAATCGTTCGAGGTGGGCCGCAATGCGGAGGTGGCGGCGCTGATGCGCCAGTTCGCCGAACGCAGCTCCCGCGAGCATTTCGCCTACCTGTGGGGGGAAATTGGCGCAGGCAAGTCGCACCTGCTGAAGGCGCTCGCCTCGAGCGAACGCGCGCGCTTTATTTCGCCGTTTTCGATTGAAACCGAGTTCCTGTATTCGCCGGACGTGGACCTGTACCTGCTGGACGACTGCGAAAAGCTGTCGCCAGTGGCCCAGATCGATGCCTTTGCCCTGTTCAACGAGATCCGCGCCAACAATGCCTTCATGGTGAGCGCGGGCTCGGTCGCCCCGGCCGTGCTGCCGGTGCGCGAGGACTTGCGCACGCGCATGGGCTGGGGCCTGGTGTACCAGATCCATGGCCTGACCGATGATGAAAAGCTTGCAACGCTGACGCAAATGGCGGAAGCGCGCGGTTTGATCCTCTCACCCGGTGTGCTACCTTACCTGCTGTCGCACTTCCAGCGCGACATGGTATCGCTGTCCTCGATGCTCGACTCGCTCGACCAGTATTCCCTGGAAACCAAACGCCCGATCACCCTGCCCCTGCTGCGCGAATGGCTGCAGGAGGAAGCGAAAGAATGATGAAACTCGCCCTGTTCGACCTTGACCATACCCTGCTGCCGATCGATTCCGATTTCGAGTGGGGCCAGTTCCTGTGCCGCGTGGGCGCCGTCGATGCCGTTGAATTCAAGCGCCGCAACGAGGAATTCTTCGCGCAGTACCAGGCGGGCACCCTGGACCCGGTGGAATACCTGGAATTTTCGCTCGGGACCCTGGCCTCCTTCGAGCCCGGGCACCTGGCCGGACTGCAGCAGCAGTACATGACCGAAGTGGTGATGCCGAACATCCTGCCATCCGCCCGCACGCTGCTGCAGCAGCACCTCGATGCCGGCGACCTGGTGGCGATTGTCACGGCGACCAACCACTTTGTCGTGGCGCCGATCGCCAAGGCTTTCGGCGTGGAGCATGTGATTGCCGCGATGCCGGAGCGCGATGCCGCCGGCCGCATCACCGGCAAGCTGCTCGGCACTCCAACCCAGGGCGAAGGCAAGATCGTGCACACCAAAGCATGGCTCGAAAAGTTGGGACATTCCCTGGACAGCTTTGACAGCGTCCACTTCTACAGCGATTCCCATAACGACCTGCCGCTGCTGTCGATCGTCAGCCACCCGATTGCGACCAACCCGAACGCCAAGCTGTCCGAGCACGCGACCGCGCAAGGCTGGCCACTAATTCACCTGTTCAATGATTAAGAAATTCATCCGCAAGATCCTGGGCGTCAAGAGCGCGAGACCCAGCAACGAGCCTGTCGTACTTGGGGCAAAGGACCATGGCATCGACGTGCGCATGGTGTCGAACAACGCGATCCGCGTGACCAGCACGCTGCAGGAGGCCGGCTATGAAGCCTTCGTAGTCGGCGGCGCCGTGCGCGACCTGCTGCTGGGCGTAAAGCCGAAAGACTTCGACGTCGCCACCAATGCCACGCCCGAGCAAGTGAAGCGCCTGTTCCGGCGCGCCTTCATCATCGGCCGCCGTTTCCAGATCGTGCACGTGATGTTCGGCCAGGACCTGCTGGAGGTGACCACCTTCCGCGGCACGGCAACCGACAATGCGCCGAAAGACGAACATGGCCGCGTGCTGCGCGATAACACCTTCGGCTCGCAGGCGGAAGACGCGGAGCGCCGCGACTTCACCATCAATGCTATGTACTACAACCCTGCCACGCAGGAAGTGCTGGACTACCACGGTGGTATCGAAGACATCCGCGCCAAGACGCTGCGCATCATCGGCCAGCCGGAAGCGCGTTTCCGTGAAGACCCGGTACGCATGCTGCGCGTGGTGCGCTTTGCCGCCAAGCTGAAATTCTCCATCGAGCGTTCGACCGCCGAGCCGATCGGCGTGATGGCGCCTCTGATCGACAACGTGCCTGCGGCGCGCGTGTTCGACGAAATGCTCAAGCTGCTCACTTCCGGCCAGGCCCTGGCCTGCCTGCAGCAGCTGCGCAAGGAAGGCCTGCACCATGGCCTGCTGCCGATGCTGGACGTGGTGCTGGAACAGCCGATGGGAACCAAGTTCGTGACGCTGGCGCTGGATTCCACCGACAAGCGCGTGATGGCCGGCAAGACCGTATCGCCGGGCTTCCTGTTTGCATCGCTGCTGTGGCACCAGGTGCTGGAGAAGTGGCAGGCGTACCAGGCGGCGGGCGAACTCCCGATTCCTGCGCTGCACCTGGCGGCGGACGAAGTACTGGAGTCGCAGACCGAAAAGCTGGCGATCCAGCGCAAGATCGGTTCCGACATGCGCGATATCTGGGCCATGCAGCCGCGCTTTGAGCGCCGCAATGGCAAGAACCCCTACAAGCTGCTGGAACACCTGCGCTTCCGCGCCGGCTACGATTTCCTGCTGCTGCGCTGCGCTTCCGGCGAGATCGACCGCGAGCTGGGCGACTGGTGGACGGCCTTCTACGAGGCCGACGAGACCATGCGCGCCGAACTGGTGTCGATCGCATCGTCTGGCGGCGGCAAGAAGAAGAAACCTGCGCCACGCCGCGGCCGCGCTGCTTCGCAGGACGACGCTGCTGCCGATGTTCAGGCTGATCCTGACGAAGGCGACGAGTCCGATGACGACGAATTCCTGAATCCGAGCCCGGAGGGCGAGGCTCCGGCCCGCAAGCGCCGGCGCCGTCCGCGCCGTGGCCGCCGTAGTGGCGGTGGCGGCAACGCGCCTGCCGGCGAAGCTTGATGCCGGTTACCGCCTTCATCGGCATCGGCGCCAACCTCGGTGACGCGCGCGCCAATGTGCTGGATGCGCTGGAGCGCTTGCGCAAGCTGCCGGGCGCTACGCTGGAGGCGGTGTCTTCGCTGTACCGCACCGCGCCGGTTGATTCTTCGGGCGACGACTATATCAACGCTGTTGCCCGTGTCAGCACTGACCTGCCTGCGCTGGCTTTGCTGGAGGCGCTGTTCGATATCGAACAGGCGCATGGACGCGAGCGGCCGTATTTCAACGCCCCGCGCACCCTGGATCTCGACCTGCTGCTGTATGGTGATGAGCAGATTTCCACGGCCACGCTGACCGTGCCGCATCCGCGCATGCATTTGCGGGCGTTTGTCTTGATGCCGCTTCTTGAACTGGCGCCTCACGTGGTGCTGCCGGGGCTAGGCGTCGCTGCCGATTTCGCGCCTTCGGTTTCCGATCAAGGTATCATCCGCCTTTAAAACCGGTAAACCTGGGTCTGACCCAAGGGGCAGACCCCCAACGGTCTTGCGGCCTCGGGGTTGGTTCCAGGCCACCTGCGGCAGTTGAGCTGACTGGGTCTGACCCTTGGGTCAGACCCGGGTTTACCGGTTCAAAAGTCTGGAGGGACTGCTCTAAGTCCTTAGCCTAGCATCCGCTGTGCACTTCATTTTCCGCAGTTAGAATATCGTTTTTCGAATTTAAGGACATACCATGTCTGGCAACCTGCAAAACCCTTACCCGGCGCCTGCGCGTGCCGTCCCTACCAAGGCGGTCACGATCCCTTCGATCAACACCTTGAAGGCAGCCGGCGAGAAGATCACCATGCTGACCTGCTATGACGCCAGCTTTGCCTCCCTGATGGACGGTTGCGGCGTGGAAGTGCTGCTGATCGGTGATTCGCTGGGCATGGTGTGCAACGGCCACCAGTCCACACTGCCGGTAACTGTGCAGGAAATCGCCTACCACACCGCTGCGGTAGCCCGCGGTGCGAAGAATGCGCTGATCCTGGCCGACATGCCGTTCGGTTCCTACGCCACGCCGGAGCAGGCATTCCACAACGCTGTGCAATTGATCCAGGCCGGCGCGCATATGGTGAAAATCGAAGGCGGCGCCTGGGTTGCTGAAACCGTGCGCTTCCTGGTCGAGCGTTCGATCCCGGTTTGCGCCCACCTGGGCCTGACCCCGCAATCCGTGCACACGCTGGGCGGCTACAAGGTGCAGGGCAAGACCATTGAAAGCGCCGAGCTGCTGAAGCAGGATGCGCTCAAGCTGCAGGCCGCCGGTGCAGCCATGGTGGTGCTGGAGGCGATTCCGACCGCATTGGGCAAGGAAGTGACCGACCTGCTGTCGATGCCGACCATCGGCATCGGCGCCGGTCCGGATTGCTCGGGCCAGGTGCTGGTGATGCACGATATGCTGGGCGTGTTCCCAGGCCGTAAAGCGCGCTTCGTGAAGAACTTCATGGAAGGCCAGGTGTCGATCCAGGCTGCGGTGTCGGACTACATCGATGCGGTCAAGGGCGGCACCTTCCCGGCAGTTGAACATTGCTTCTGAAGCCATGAACAATCCGCTTAACGACGACGAATACGACCAACTCGATGACCTGCTGGCTGCAATGGGCCCGCAGAGCATGGACGTCGCCAAGCTGGAAGGTTTCCTGACCGCGCTGGTGATCGGCCCGGCCGACGTGGCGCCAGAAACCTGGCTGCCCATGGTCTGCGGCGGCGCGGCCGGCAGCGACGAAGCGACCGCGCTGATCTTGCGTCATCACGACTACATGAGCGTGTGGATGCAGAAAGATCCGGGCAGCTTCGAGCCGATCTACGAGTGCGGCGGCAGCTGGACTGTGGAGGCGTGGTGCGATGGCTTTATGGCGGGCGTCGCCATGACCCCGGATGCCTGGGCTCCCCTGCGCGCCCAGCAGCCCGCGTTACTGGTGCCATTCCAGGCGCCGTTGAACGCCACCAAAGTGCCGCAGGCTGTCATCAAGATCAACGAATTCTTCCACGCGCCGCAGGCCAAGGTAGCCAAGGCCGGCCGCAACGATCCTTGCCCTTGCGGCAGCGGCAAGAAATTCAAGAAGTGCTGCGGCGCTTAGTTCAGCCGATCTGAATCCAGGTCGTTTTCAGCTCGGTGTACTTGTCGAAAGCATGCAGCGACTTGTCGCGGCCATTGCCTGACTGCTTGTAGCCGCCGAACGGAACCGTGATGTCGTCGCCATCGTACTGGTTGACGTGCACGGTGCCCGCTTTCAGCGCGCGCGAAGTGCGGATCGCCTTCGAAATATCCGATGTCCACACCGCCGCGTGCAAGCCGTATGGCGTATCGTTCGCCTGCTTCACGGCCTCGTCGAGATCCTTGAACGACAGCACCGACAACACCGGCCCGAAAATCTCTTCCCGCGCAATCTTCATGCTGTTCTGCACGCCGTCGAACAGCGTCGGCTCCACGTAGAAGCCACCCGTCTCCTTGCGCACCGCATTGCCGCCAGCGAGCAGTTTCGCCCCCTCGTCGCGGCCGGCGTCGATATAACCCATCACGGTTTTCATCTGGATCGAATCGACAATCGCGCCCATGACGGTCTTTTCGTCGAGCGGGTCGCCAGGCGCATACGACGGCACCATTGCCAGCGCTTTCTCCAGGAACTTGTCCTTGATCGATTCTTCCACGAACAGGCGTGAAGGCGCATTACAGCTCTCGCCCTGGTTGAAGTAGATCGACCCGACCGCCGCGGCAACGGCGGCGTCGAGATCAGGGCAATCCGCGCACACGATATTGGCCGACTTGCCGCCTAACTCCGTCCACGCTCGCTTGAGGTTCGACTGCCCCGCCATCTGGATGATCTGCTTGCCGGTGCGGGTGGAGCCGGTGAAGCCGATGCAGTCCACGTCCATATGCATCGCCAGGGCGGCGCCAGCCTCGTTACCATAGCCAGGAAGCACATTGAACACGCCGGGAGGGATGCCTGCCTCCACCGCCAACTCCGCCAGCCGCAGCGCCGACAGCGGCGACTTCTCCGACGGCTTCAGCACCACGCTGTTGCCGGCGGCCAGCGCCGGCGCAATCTTCCACGCTGCCATCAGCAGCGGATAGTTCCACGGCACGATGGCCGCCACCACGCCAACCGGCTCGCGCGTGATCAGGGCCAGCGAGTTGCCAGGCGTCGGCGCAATCTCGCCGTACACCTTGTCGATTGCCTCGCCATACCAGCGGATGCAGTTCGCAGCGAGCGAAACATCGACCACTTGGCTGTACTTGATCGGCTTGCCCATATCGAGCGTTTCGAGCAACGCCAATTCATCCTTGTTCTGCATCATCAGGTCGGCGAATTTCACCAGCACGCGTTTGCGTTGTGCCGGCGCCTGGCTCACCCAGCGGCCGCTGTCGAAGGCGCGGCGTGCCACGGCAACCGCCTGGTCGACGTCGGCAGCGTCGCAACGCGCCGTCTGCGACAGGTAGCGGCCGTCAACAGGCGAAAGGTTATCGAACTTGCGCTCGCCGCGCGCCCAGGTGCGCTCACCGTTGACGAAAGCGCGCCCATCGAGGGTCAGCAGCTTTGCGCGGTCATGCCAGTTGATCGCTTCTTTTGCCATGGCTTACATCCATCCTCTCTGCTGCAGGTCCGCATAAGTATCGTCAAGGCAGCGCCGGATCAGGTCCACCATTTCGTCGATCTGTTCGCGCGTCATCACCAGCGGTGGTGCGATGATCATGCGGTCGCCTACGGCGCGCATGATCATGCCGTTGTTGAACATATAGCCGCGGCACACCATGCCGACTTCCAGTTTCGGATCAAAGTACTCGTGGCCATGGATGGTAGGGCCCTTGCGCCGCACAAGATTCAGGCCCGCGACGAAGCCGCAGCTATTGGCATAGCCGACCAGCGGGTGTTCGCCCAGCGTGGCGAGGCGTTGCGCCAGGTAGGGCCCGGTGTCTTCCGCCACGCGCTGCACCAGCTTTTCGTCCTCAATGATCCGGATCGTCTCCAGCGCCGCCGCGCAAGCGACTGGATGGCCGGAATACGTGAAGCCGTGCGCGAACTCACCGCCCTGCCCGATCAGCACCTCCGCCACACGTTCGCCAACCAACACGCCGCCAAGCGGGATATAACCCGACGTGACGCCCTTGGCGAAAGTGATCAAGTCCGGTTTGAAGTCGAAGTACTCGCAGGCGAACATGCGCCCGGTGCGGCCAAAGCCGGTGATCACCTCATCCGCGATCAGGAGAATGCCGTACTTGTCGCAAATGCGCTGGATCTCCGGCCAGTAGGTGCGAGGCGGGATCACAACGCCGCCCGCGCCCTGGATCGGCTCGCCGATGAAGGCCGCCACCTTCTCGGGGCCAACATCGAGGATCTTCTGTTCCAGCCACGACGCAGCCTCGATGCCGAATTCGTCCTCCGTCATGCCGCGCCCGGATTCGAGGTAATTCGGTTGGCGGATATGCACGATGCCCGGAATCGGCAAGCCGCCCTGCGCGTGCATGCCTTCCATGCCGCCCAGCGAAGCCCCCGCTATGGTGCTGCCGTGGTAAGCGTTGAAGCGGCTGATGATGGTGTGCCGCTGCGGCTGGCCTTTCAAGTCCCAATAACGGCGCACCATGCGCACATTGGTGTCGTTCGCCTCCGAGCCGGAGCCGGTGAAGAACACATGCTTGAAACCCGGCGGGGCAATCTCCGCCAGCTTGGCGGCCAGCGTCACCGCCGGCACGTTGGTCGTGTTGAAGAAGCTGTTGTAGAAAGGCAGCGTCTCCATCTGGTCGTACACCGCCTTCGAGATGCTGTGCCGGCCGTAGCCGACATTCACGCACCACAAACCGGACATGCCATCCAAAATCTTCTTGCCTTCCGAATCCCACAGGTAGATGCCTTCGCCGCGCACCATCACGCGCACGCCGCGTTCGCCAAGTGCCTTGTGGTCGGTGAAGGGGTGCATGTAATGCGCATGATCGCGCGCCTGGATCGTCCTGGTATCGTCCATGATCGCCTCCTCATACGTGCAGCAGCAGGTGCTCGCGCTCCCACGGACTGATGACGGTCATGAACTCCTGGTGTTCCAGGTCCTTGATGGCGGCGTACACGTCGATAAAGCGTTCGCCCAACACAACGCGCAGCTTGTCCTCAGCGCGCAGGATGCCCAGCGCTTCCGGCAAGCCTTGCGGCAGCTCATACTTCATTTCATAAGCGCTGCCCATGGTCGGCGCAGTCGGCTCCAGCTGTTCGGTCATGCCGAGGTAGCCGCAGGCCAGCGTCACTGCCAGTGCAAGGTATGGATTGGCATCGGCACCGATAATGCGGTTCTCAACGCGCCGGTCCTGTACACCCGATTCCGGCACTCGGAAGCCGACGGTCCGGTTATCCATCCCCCACTGGATGTTGATCGGCGCAGCCGTGTGGCGCACCAGACGGCGATACGAGTTCACGTACGGTGCGACAATCGCCAAGGCGCTTGGCATATAACGCTGCAAGCCGCCTATGTAGGCCTTGAAAAGCTGCGAGGGCGAACCATCCTGATTGCTGAAAATATTCCAGCCGGTGCGCGCATCGATCACGCTCTGGTGGATGTGCATCGCCGATCCCGGCTCGCCCGCCATCGGTTTGGCCATGAAGGTGGCGTACATATGGTGCTTCAATGCCGCCTCGCGCAAGGTACGCTTGAAGAAAAACACTTTGTCGGCCAGGCCAAGCGGTTCACCGTGAAGGAAGTTGATCTCCATCTGGCCGGCGCCGATTTCGTGGATCAAGGTATCCACGTCGAGGCCCATCAGGTCGCAGTAATCGTAAATATCTTCGAACAGCGGATCGAACTCGTTCACCGCATCGATGCTGTACACCTGGCGGCTGGTCTCGGCGCGGCCGCTGCGTCCAATGGGCGCCTTCAACGGCAGGTCGGGATCGGAATTCTTGTCCGTCAGGTAGAACTCCAGTTCCGGTGCAACCACCGGCTTCCAGCCTTTGTCGTCAAACAGCTTCAACACGCGGCGCAGCACGGAGCGCGGCGCGAAATCGACCAGGCGGCCGTCGCTGAAGTAGCAGTCGTGGATCACTTGCGCCGTCGGGTCGGCAGCCCAGGGCACCATGGTGATGGTGGTGGGGTCGGCCTTCAGGATCATGTCGCGGTCGGTGCTCGAAATGGCACGGTCATAGGCATCATCCTCGGTCGGATAATTGCCGGTGACGGTCATGCCAAGCACCGCTTCAGGAATGCGCATGCCGCGCTCCTGGGTGAACTTGCCACGCGGGAGAATCTTCCCCCGAGCGACACCGGTCAGGTCCGGGACCAGGCATTCGATCTCGGTGACTCGCTTTTCATTGAGCCACTCGTCCATGTCGGTATAACTGAAATTTTCGCGGATTGCCATTGCTTCCTCTCAGGTAGTTTAGAAAACAGCACTACTGAAGGAAAGCCACCTAAGGAATGCGATCCCTATGCACCCGGCACGCAAGGCCGAATGCGCTGAACATGCGCATGGAGTCGTGGTTCTCTTCGACGCGCCATTCGGGATGCCATTGCACCGCCAGCGCAAACGCAGGAGAAGCCGCGATGGAAAAAGCTTCGATCAAGCCATCGTCGGAACGGGCTTCGACTTGCAAGCCGGGCGCCAGGCGATCAATGCCTTGCCCGTGCAGCGAATTCACTTGTATTTCGCTAGCACCATCGAGGATATGCGCCAGCAAGCCGCCTTTTTCAAGCTTGATGCGATGTGCCGCCGCGTATTGCTGCTCCAGCGATTGGGTCTTGTCTTCGCGATGGTCAATGTAGCCCGGCACGGTGTGCACGGCCTGGTGCAGCGTGCCGCCCAGCGCCACGTTCAACTCCTGGAAACCGCGGCAAATCGCCAAAACCGGAATGCCGTGCATTAGCGCAGCACGGATCAAAGGCAAAGTGGTTGCATCGCGCGCGGGATCCAGCGGAAGCGAGGGATCGAGCGTTTCCTGCCCATACAGGCTTGCCTGCACATTGGAGGCAGCGCCGGTCAGCATAACGCCATTGGCGATGCCGAGCAGGCTTTCAATATCGGTGTTGTCTCCCAACGGAGGGATCAACAACGGCTGGCAGCGCGCTCCCACAGCCACCGCATCAACATATTTGTTTTGAGCGGCGTAGCTGGGATGGGGGCCTTTACTATGGCTGCAGGCGGGGACCAGTACGATGGGGCGGCGCATGTTTAGTTTGTTAGGTAACTATCAGTGTGCAGCTTGATCTTATTCCCAATTTTGAGTTGTGGCAACCGTACAGTGTGATACCCGGTATACTGGATTTTTGCTTTGGAGGTGAATCATGCTGACCCTGAAAGATCCCAGCCTTCTGCGCCAACAGTGTTATATCGCTGGCCAATGGTGCGATGCCGACGGGGGGGCAACGATCAGCGTCACTAATCCTGCCACTGGCGAAACGCTTGGCAGCGTACCGAAAATGGGCGCTGCCGAGACGCGCCGCGCCATCGAAGCCGCCAATGCCGCATGGCCTGAATGGCGCAAGAAGCCGGCCAAAACGCGCGCAGCCATCCTGCGCAAGTGGAATGACCTGATCCTCGCCAATGCCGACGACCTGGCGGCATTGATGACAGCGGAGCAAGGCAAGCCGTTGAGCGAATCAAAAGGCGAAATCACCTATGCCGCATCGTTCATCGAATGGTTCGGCGAAGAGGCAAAGCGCATAGCCGGAGAAACCCTGGCATCGCCATGGCCCGACAAGCGCGTGGTGGTGACGCGCGAACCGATTGGCGTCAGCGCTGCGATCACCCCGTGGAACTTCCCTTCCGCGATGATTACGCGCAAGGCCGGTCCCGCGTTGGCAGCAGGCTGCCCGATGGTGGTCAAGCCGGCCGAACTCACGCCCTTCTCGGCATTGGCTTTGGCCGTGCTGGCGGAGCGTGCCGGCATTCCTCCAGGCGTTTTCAGTGTGATCACCGGAGCCTCGCGCGAGATCGGCGGCGAGATGACCTCCAACCCTATCGTGCGCAAGCTTAGCTTCACCGGATCGACTGCCGTCGGCCGGCTGCTGATGGAACAAAGCGCGCCAACGATCAAGAAGCTGTCGCTGGAACTAGGCGGCAATGCGCCCTTCATCGTATTCGACGATGCAGACCTGGACGCAGCAGTGGAAGGCGCTATCGCCTCCAAATACCGCAACGCCGGCCAGACTTGCGTGTGCGCGAACCGCATCTATGTGCAGGACGGCGTATATAACTCGTTCGCATCGAAGCTGGTCGAAGCGGTACGCAAGCTCAAAGTCGGCAACGGCGCCGATGACGGCGTGACGCAAGGCCCGCTGATCGAAGAGAAGGCCGTCCTCAAAGTAGAAGAACATATCGCCGATGCACTCGGCAAGGGTGCGCGCCTGCTGCTAGGCGGCAAGCGGCACGAGCTGGGCCACAGTTTCTTCCAGCCCACCGTGCTGGCAGACGTAGGCGCCGACATGCTGGTGGCACGCGAAGAAACCTTCGGTCCCCTGGCGCCACTGTTCCGCTTCAAGACCGATGAAGAAGCTGTGGCGCTGGCCAACGATACAGAGTTCGGCTTGGCGGCATACTTCTACTCGCGCGATATCGGACGCATCTGGCGCGTGGCGGAAGGACTGGAGAGCGGCATGGTAGGCGTGAACACCGGCTTGATCTCGACCGAGATTGCACCGTTCGGTGGCGTCAAACAATCAGGCCTGGGCCGCGAAGGCTCGACGCATGGCATCGACGATTACCTCGTGATCAAATACATCTGCATGGGTGGCATCTAGTAGTTCCTGGACTTACGTTGACCATGCAACGCACTGCAGAAGCTTTCGCACAGCAACTTCCGCCTCGCCACCCTGCTCCGCAGATGACGTACTGCGTACTTTGAACGTTCTCGAGTCGAAAAATACTATCAATAATTGAGAGCTAAGCTTCTGCGGGTTTTCTGCAATGCGGTCAGTGAATTCAAACGTGATTAATGTTGCGTCGTAAGCCTTACCGTTCGCTTCAAGCTTGATGGCGCGTCGATTCACGATCTGCGCGTCTTTATGCGCATTCCGCACCTCCGAGACTTCGGCTCGTAGCTGAGCGGAAGAATCCTCCTTGCGAGGATAGAAGAACAATGTGACGGTATTTCGAAGCATGCTTCCGAAACTCTGGTATGTGACTGAGTAGTCGGCGAGCGCTGGCGCATAGGCCCTGACCGTGCTACGGCGATACCCCGCACACTCTGCGGGGAATTTTTCCCATTTCTGGAAATCAGCAATTTCTGCGGGGTACTTGGTGGATTCCTGCGCGGCTACCGCCAATGAAGCAGTGACCAAGCTGAAACACACCAATAAGCGGACGAACTGTTTATGCATATGAATCTATTTCTCGGAACGTCAAAAAGTCCAAGGAAAAAATTGGCAATATATCATGGAGGTGTGGACAGAGGTTTGCCAAACCACTTGGATGCGCTGTTGGCCGCATCGATCTCGCAGCACGCCGAATCGCTGGCCCAGGCAATGACTCCGTCGGGACGTATCAGCAATGCGCTCAAACCTAATCGGTCCTTCACTTCGATCGCCAAGTAGCGAATGCGGTCACCCCAGTGAGCGGCAACCGAATTTAACGATTCGCACCCATCGAAGTCGAGCAGTAGTCCATGTCCGGTTCGAAGGTGCAGGTTAAGCCTCGTTCCGTCGATCAGTTCGAAATTCGGTGCGCTGCGACCCACCAGTGGGTGGGCGTCGCCGAGATCGTAGCGGGACTCGACACCCCAAACGCGGCCGGCAAAATATGTGGCGCCATCACGCGTCTGGAGCAGATCGCGGATGATCGCTTCCAGCGCGCGCGAACTTGGGCTGGGGCGCATCAATGCCACCTGCGCGCGGGACCAGTCAAGGATCCGTGCGCCTTCCGGATGCCGCTCGCGTTCATAGCTATCGAGCAGGTCTTCGGGAGCGGTGCCGCGTATCGTCGCTGCGATCTTCCAACCCAGATTCATTGCGTCGCCTAGACCGAGGTTCAGGCCTTGCCCGCCAAGCGGTGAGTGGACATGTGCAGCATCGCCAGCCAATAGCACGCGGCCCTTCTTGTACGCAGTCGCCTGAAATGCTCGGTCGGTCCAGGTCGTCGCGAATTCAAGCTCCGCTACCGCGACTTCAGTGCCGGAGATTTTGCGTAGCACCGCCTCGATATGCTCGCGCGTGATGGGATCGGTTCGATGAAATGCGCCGCCGTCAAAATCAACCATCCCTATCGTGCCGGGCGCTGAGTAAATGTACATTCCCGTCGCCGTGTAATGGCGACCGGGTTTGAGCACACCAGGATCCGCAAGCCGGACCTGGGCTGAATAACCGGTGAACTCGGGATCGGTGCCGCTGAAGCCTATTCCCGCCGCCTTGCGCACGGTGCTGCGCCCGCCGTCGCAGCCGACAAGCCATTGTCCCTGGAACTCCTGGCCGCCAGCGAAGACTGTTACTCCGCGCTCCGATTGCTCGATACTCTCGACGCCGCATCCGCGTAAAATCTCCACACCTGATGTCTCCGCACGCGCCGCGAGGACAGCCTCGATACTCGCCATGTCTGCGGCGACACTGCTGACTGCTCCGGGCAGGCGGTGCGACCACTGAGTATTGTCTATCTGGTCATGGAAGAACTGGATGCCGGCGAAATGGCCTGCCGGACGGCGCGTTTGTTGCATCCAGTGCGCGCTTGCTGGCGAACTGCGAGAGACTGCCCGCTCCTCGATTGGGCGCAGCAGGTCGCGACGGTCAAGGCTCTCGATGCTCGGTACTGAAAGGCCGCGCAGGCCGAACGGCAGTTCTTTGAGCGGATTGTGAGGATCATTGGCCTGCTCGAGTACAAGCACTGAGCAGCCGGCGAGCCGCAACTCACAGGCGAGCAACAACCCTACAGGGCCGGCGCCGGCGATCAATACGTCATGGGAATTGGTATGGGGGATATGCATGTCCAGGCTCCTTAGTCGATGTTCGACCGGAGCGTTCCCAAGCCTGGATTCCGCGCGGACGAACAATTGAACGCCAAATGGCGTCAAGTATTCGTCGTGGGGATCTACTGCAAGGGCCAAAGACCAGAGCTTTCGTTACCGAAAGGACTTGGGCTTACCAAACCAAGTCTGCCTTTTCCGACAGGCGGACTATAGCATCGCCGCAAAAAAGCAGTCAAGAAGCTTAAAGCACCTCGACACGACCATGCTCGACGATGTGCGCCAAGGCCTCCGACATCGCACCCAATGCCGGTTTGCTAAGCGTGAACGATACGACAATCTCCGATATGCCAATTCGATCCGCTCCAGCCTCGGAAAGGCGAAACCGCACGGCGTCGCGCAGTATCTGGATCCGTTCGATGCCGCCATAACAAGCTTTCGACTGGTCTTGAAACTCAACGTAATGGATATTGAGGCCGCTCTGCCCCATTACATTGTCGACGTCGCGCTGAACCAGTAAATAGATTTCCTGCGACGGGTCGGAAAAGCCTAAGGTCCAAATGCCGTCCACTGGAGTTGAAGAAATCTCAGAGGCGAAAAAGTTAAAGTTCGTCATAGGATTCAATCAGGAGTGGCCTCAAGGCGCAGACGGATGCGGCGATCCAGGCCCAGTGCTTTCATATCAGCGCCGAATGCCTCGTCAATCAGGCGGGCCTTAAGGCCCGATGCTTCGGCTTCCCTTAACGCGCGTTCGATGACGGCCCGGTAGCTGGCGGCTGATGCCGCCAGATAGAAACCGAAGTCGGCTCGATAATCGACCAACAAGTGCTGCTCCACTGCCAGCTCGGGATGCAAGCGAGCCTCTTCCTGCGCCTCGATCACACCGCGTGGCAGATAATCAACGTGACGGTTCCCTGCGGCTACCATCGCATAAATTGTGCCCCACGGCGCGGTGTGCTCGTAGAGCGGAAGGCCCGTCACACGCCACACCGTCACATCACCCCAGCCAGCACCGAAGCCTGCGATCATCCTGGTGCGCTTCAAATCGCCGACGGAGTGGATACGTGCAAAGACTTCCGTATCGGATCTTCGGATCAAAAACACACGCTGTCCGATCAGGCCATTTGTCAACGCATTACGCACCCGAACGATCTGTTCGTTGCCATCCTTCTCTTTCGATTGCATGCCGTAGAAAAGATTGATGTCGCCTTTGTTCAGCATCCGCCACATGCGGCGCGCGGGAACGTCCTTGGCGTAATGGATACGATACGGCTGGTGAATCAATTTCAATGACTCTTCCAGCAGGCGGATGAAGTAAGCGGCATGCCCATCGGACGACACGGCAATCCGCAATTCGAGCGGTTCGGCATTAGACGAAGGCAAAGGAGCCGAAGCGTGGGCGGCAGACTCCGCACCTGCTACCGCAGGGGACGACACCAATAAAGCGCAAACGAAAAAATGGATGAAGCGCGGCATGAGAGCCATTTCGCGACTCCAGCAAAGGTGGTGTCCTGTACCTTACCACAGGTTCAGATGGACCCAGCGGTAGCACGATTCGAGCATGCGCTACGCGGTTTCCTCCACCCTGATCTCGCTCAGAAGCTTCTTGAGTTCCGGCACACAGGAGCCGCAATTGCCGCCTGCTTTCACGCAGGCGGTGATTTGCGCCGGCGTGGTCAGGTTCTGCTCGCGGATGGCTTTGCAGATGGTGTTGCGGCCGACGCCGAAGCAGGAGCAGACCGTCGGGCCGGTGTCGGAGCCTGCTGCGATCGGACGACCGGCCAGCAAGGCTGCGCGGTCGGCCACGTCCAGTTGCGTTTTGTCGAACAGGCTGGCCAGCCATTGGCGCGCCGGCAGGTCCGGGCGGGCCGAGATGAAGATGCATTGTGCGATGCGGTCGTCAACCAGGTGCACCGCGCGGAAAACGCCGGACGTGCGGTCGGCGTACTCGAGCCAGTCGGCGTCATCGTCGCTGATTGCCGAGCAGCTGGCGTGCCCACGCACCAAAGTCTTCAATGGCATTGCGGCCGGCCAGTTCGTAGCGCTGGAAGTCTTTGCCTTGCACCTTGGTCCAGTAGGCTAGCGCGTCGAGTTGCAGCGCGTCGCGGCTCAGGATGAAACCATGCCATTTGACCGGGAAGCGGTCGATCATCACTGGCGTGTGCTTGAATTCCGGTTCGCCGGATACCGGGTCGACCACCGGATTTACCACGGCGCCAATGCGCGCATCGGAGGCGGTCTGGTTGTTCCAGTGGATAGGCACGAAAGCGCTACCGCGCGCGATGCCGCCGCCATGCTGGACGCGGGCGATCATGCTGCCCCATTGGCTGCTGACGCGCGCCAGCTCGCCCTCCTTCACGCCGCACAGCAGGGCGTCCTGCGGGTGCATGTCGATGAAGGATTCGGAAACGTGGTCGGCCAGCTTCGGTGCGCGGCCGGTGCGGGTCATGGTGTGCCAATGGTCGCGCACGCGGCCCGTGTTGAGGGCGATCGGGAATTCACCGTCGGGCAGGTTGGCCGGGGGCGCGCGGCACGGTGGCGACGAAACGCGCGCGGCCATCGGCGTGGAAGAAGCGGCCATCGGCGAACGGGCGTTCTGAAGGCGCCGCATCGGCGGCCACGATTGCCGGCCATTGCGTCGGCTGCAGCGCGTCGTAGGCGGATTCGCCCAGCGTGGCGAGAGCGCCGATGTTGAAGGCGCGCGGCAACTCTTCGGCGTTGTTGCGCCAGGCGCTCAGGCTGGCGTGTTCGGTGAAGATCTCTGCGGCGCTGGCGTAGCCGAAGCCGTCGTAGCCCATGCGCAGCGCGAACTGCGACAGGATCAGCCAATCCGCCCTCGCCTCCCCCGGCGCCGGCAAGAAGGCAACGCTGGCGCGAGATGCGGCGCTCTGAGTTGGTGACCGTGCCGTCCTTTTCGCCCCATGCCAGCGCGGGCAGCAGGACGTCGGCATAGGCGTTGGTGTCGGTGTCGCGCACCACGTCGGATACGACAACCAGCTCACAGCGCTCGAGCGCGCGGCGCACCTGGTCGGCGTTCGGCAGGCTGACGACCGGATTGGTCGCGATCACCCAAACGGCTTTCACACGGCCGGCCTCGATGGCTTCGAACAGGTCAACCGCCTTCAGGCCGGGGACGGGATGCGATGCGCGGCGACTCCCAGAACGTTTGCACGGCGTCGCGGTGCGCGGCGTTGTCCAGGTCCATGTGCGCGGCCAGCATGTTGGCCAAGCCGCCTACTTCACGGCCACCCATGGCGTTAGGCTGGCCGGTAATCGAAAACGGGCCCATGCCCTGCTTGCCGATACGGCCGCCGATCAGGTGGCAGTTGATGATGCTGTTCACCTTGTCGGTGCCGGTGCTGGACTGGTTGACGCCCATCGAGAAGCCGGTAATGACCTTCGCAGTGGCAGCGAAGGATTCGTAAAACTCCATCAGGTCCTGCAAGTTCAGGCGGCAGGCGCGCGCGACTTCTTCCGGTGTCAACGTGGCCACCGCCAATGCGTCTTCCAGGCCGCTGGTATGCGCGGAGACGAAGTCCGGATCGACTGCACCGATGCGAGACAGGTAGCCAAGCAAGCCGTTGAACAGCCAGACGTCGGTGCCGGGCTTGATCGGCAGGTGCAGGTCGGCCAGCTCGCAGGTGGCGGTGCGGCGCGGATCGACCACCACGATCTTCATGTTGGGACGTGCTTCCTTGGCGCGTGTCAGGCGCTGGAACAGGATCGGGTGGCACCAGGCCAGGTTGGAGCCGACCAGCACCACCATGTCGGCGTGGTCGAAGTCGTCATAATTGACCGGCACCACGTCTTCGCCGAACGCGCGCTTGTGGCCGGCAACGGCGGACGACATACACAGGCGTGAATTTGTGTCGATATTGGCGCTGCCGATATAGCCTTTCATCAGCTTGTTGGCGACGTAGTAGTCCTCGGTCAGCAACTGGCCGGAAACGTAGAAAGCCACGGCATCCGGGCCGTGTTGGTCGATGATGGCGCGCCATCTGTCCGCCACGTGGTCTAGCGCTTCGCCCCAGGCTACACGGTGCAGCGCGTCGTCGCCGCGCTCACGCATCATCGGGTACAGCAGGCGGCCTTCCAGGCCGATCGTTTCGCCCAGTGCGGAACCCTTCACGCACAAGCGCCCCTGGTTGGCAGGATGCGCGGCATCGCCGGCAATATCGAACCCGCCACCTTCACGCGGCGTCGCCGTGACACCGCAACCAACACCACAATAGGCGCACGTCGTCTTAATCATGAATTCACGCAGCCTGCGCGCAAAGCGCCTGGCCAAACAAGAGATGGTTGCGCATCGACGAAATGTCGGTGCGGTTCTGGATCAGGTCGAAGTACCACGGACCGTCCTGCACGTCGCCATACAGCACCGCGCCGGTGATGCGGCCGCCGTCCAGCACCAGGCGCTTGTAGACACCGCGGCGCGGGTCGCGCAGCACCAGGTCTTCGCTGCCTTCGCCGCCGATGAAGTCGCCCACCGAATACAGGTCGACGCCGGTCACCTTGAGGCGTGTCGGGGTTACCTGCTGCACGTAACGTCGGTGACCGTTGCCTGCCAGATGGGCGGCGCAGACGCGCGCCTGTTCCCAGATCGGCGCCACCAGGCCGAAGGTGGCGCGGCGATGCTGCACGCATTCGCCAACTGCGTAGATGCGCGGATCGAAGCTTTGCAAGGTGTCATCCACCACGATGGCGCGTTCGCAATGCAGGCCGCTGCGTCGCGCCAGTTCGATATTCGGGCGCACGCCGGCAGTCATCACCACCAGGTCGGCCGGGATTTCGCTGCCGTCGGCAAAGCGCACGGCGCTCACGCGTTCGGTACCGACGATTTCGCTGGTCTGGGCTTCCAGGCGGAAGACCAGGCCTTTCGCTTCTAGCGCCTTTTGCAGCAGCTGCGCGGCGGGTTTGTCCCAGTTGCTGGTTCATCAGCGCATCGGTCACGTGCACCACGGTGACGTGCATGCCCTGGCGCTGCAGGCCGTTGGCGGCTTCCAATCCGAGCAGGCCGCCGCCGATCACCACGGCGTGGACGATGGTTGCGTGCCGCGTCCAGCATCGATTCCACGTCCTGGATATCGCGGAAGGCCAGAACGCCGGGCAGTTCGTGGCCGGGCACAGGGATGATGAAAGGACGCGAACCGGTGGCCAGCAGCAGGCGGTCATAGCGTACTTCCAGGCCGCAGCGGGCGCGCACCAGGCGACGCTTGCGGTCGATGAATTCAACCGGATCGCCGGTGTGCAGGGTAATGCGATTTCTGCTGGTACCACTCGCGCGTGTTCAACATGATGTCGTCGACCGTCTTCTCGCCCGCCAATACCGGCGACAGCAGGATACGGTTGTAATTGCCATGCGGCTCGGCGCCGAAGACGGTGATGTCGTACATGTCCGGCGCCAGTTTGAGCAGCTCCTCGACCGTGCGCATGCCGGCCATGCCGTTGCCGACAACGACCAGGGCGGGCTTCATGCCCCGACCCAGACCTTTCCGCCTTCGATGCGTGCCGGCCAGGTAGGCACGGAGTGTTCCGGCGCTTCCAGGCATTCGCCGGTTTGCAGGTCGAAGTGGTGCTTGTAGATAGGCGAGGCGACGACCAGGCGTTCGCCCAGGTTGCCGACCAGGCCGCGCGACAGCACGGAGGCTTCCGAATTGGGGGTCCGTAGTTGCCAATGGCGAAAACGCGGCTGTCGTCGCCGTCGTTCATGCGGAAGACGGCGACTTGCTGGCCTTGCAGCAGTGCGCAGACGCCGGTGTGGGAACGATTTTCTTCCACGCCGCAAACGGCGGTCCAGGCGGAGGCTTGGGTATCACGATGCATGGTTTTCTCCTCAGGCGATGGGCTTTGAATCGGGATCAGCTTGCGTTCTTCCACGGTGGCCGGGGCGGATCTGGCCGCGTTCCTCCATTGAAGACCACGTTGCTGTCAGCGTCCGGGCTGTTGACGAAATGGCGGAACCGAGCGCGTGTTTCAGGGTTGTTGACGGCTTCCTTCCACTCGCAGGCGTAGGTATCGACCACGCGCTGCATGTCTGCTTCCATTTCTGCGTTGATACCACAGCTTGTCCTTGATGATCACGTCCTTCAGGTAATCCAGGCCCGCCTTCCAGGTTTTCGCGCCAGGTGCTGGTTCGCTGCAGGCGGTCGGCGGTGCGGCTGTAGAACATCAGGAAGCGGTCGATGTAGGCCACCAGGGTTGCCTTGTCGAGGTCGGACGCAATCAGCTCGGCGTGGCGCGGCTTCATGCCGCCGTTGCCGCACACATACAGGTTCCAACCCTTCTCGGTGGCGATGATGCCGACGTCCTTGCCCTGCGCTTCGGCGCACTCGCGGGTGCAGCCGGACACACCGAACTTGATCTTGTGCGGGGTACGCAGGCCCTTGTAGCGGTTTTCCAGTTCGATGGCCAGGCCGACTGAATCGTCCACGCCATAGCGGCACCAGGTGGAGCCGACGCAGGACTTCACGGTACGCAGCGACTTGCCGTAGGCGTGGCCGGTCTCAAAACCAGCAGCAATCAGCTCTTCCCAGATAGCCGGCAGCTGTTCGACGCGGGCGCCGAACAGGTCGACTCGCTGGCCGCCGGTGATCTTGGTGTACAGGCCGTACTTCCTGGCGACCTGGCCGACCGCAATCAGCCCTTCCGGCGTCACTTCGCCGCCCGGCATGCGCGGCACCACCGAGTAGGTGCCATCTTTCTGGATATTACCCAGGAAATAGTCGTTCGAATCCTGCAGGCTGGCGTGTTCCTTCTTCAACACGAAGTCGTTCCAGCAGGTGGCGAAGATGCTTGCCGCCAGCGGTTTGCAAACGTCGCAGCCAAGTCCCTTGCCGTGGCGTTCCAGCAGGTCTTCAAAGGACTTGATCTGGCCGACGCGAATCAGGTGGAAAAGTTCCTGGCGCGAATGCGGGAAGTGTTCGCAGACGTGGTTGTTCACATCCATGCCCAGCTTCTTCATTTCCGCCTTCATGATCTGCGTTACCAGTGGCACGCAGCCGCCGCAGGAAGTGCCTGCGCCGCAGCATTTCTTGATGGCGCCGATGCTGGTGGCGCCGCCGGCGACGGCGTCGCAGATCGCGCCTTTCGAAACATCATTGCAGGAGCAGATCTGCGCGCCGGCCGGCAGTGCTTCCACACCGAGGCCTGGCTTGGACGCCCCATCGGATTGCGGCAGGATCAGGAATTCCGGCGCCTCCGGCAGTTCGATCTTGTTCAGCATCATTTGCAGCAAGGTGCCGTATTCGCCGGCATCGCCCACCATTACGCCGCCCAGCAGGAACTTGCCGCAGTCGGACACCACAATCTTCTTGTACACCTGCTTGCGTTCGTCGGTGAACTGGTAGCTGCGCGCGCCTTCAGCCTTGGCATGCGGGTCGCCGATGCTGGCCACGTCCACGCCCATCAGCTTCAATTTGGTGCTCATGTCGGCGCCGGTGAATTCGGCGCTGCTGTCACCGGAGATATGGCGGGGCAGTGACGCGGGCCATGTCGTAGCCAGGCGCCACCAGGCCAAAGACCTGGCCGTTCCACAGCGCGCATTCGCCGATAGCGTACACGTCCGGGTCGCTGGTCTGGCATTGGTTGTTGATGGCGATGCCGCCGCGTGGCCCCACTTCCAGGCCGCATTCGCGGGCCAGGTAGTCGCGTGGGCGGATGCCGGCGGAAAACACGATCATGTCGGCGTCCAGGGAAGTGCCGTCGGCGAACTGCATGCGATGAGTGCCGCTTTCACCGGCTACGATGGCGGTGGTGTTCTTGCCGGTATGGACGGTCACGCCCAGGTCTTCGATCTTCTGGCGCAGCACGCGGCCGCCGCCGTCGTCAACCTGCACGGCCATCAGGCGCGGTGCAAATTCGACCACGTGGGTTTCAAGGCCCAGGTCTTTCAGCGCCTTGGCGCATTCCAGGCCGAGCAGGCCGCCTCCGATCACCACGCCGGTCTTGGAGCGCGCGCCGCATTCCTGCATGGCTTCCAGGTCTTCGATGGTGCGGTAGACGAAGCAATCCTTGCGGTCCTTGCCGTCGATCTGCGGCACGAACGGGAAGGAGCCGGTGGCGATCACCAGCTTGTCATAAGGGAGCACCTCGCCGCTGTTGGTGGTGACGGTGTGCGCTGCGCGGTCGATCGCCACGGCGCGGCCATTCAGCTTGAGCACCATGTCGTCACGGTCGAAGAAGCCTTCCTCCACCAGCGATAGCTCCTCGGCGCTCTTACCGCTGAAAAATTCCGACAGGTGCACGCGGTCGTAGGCCGGGCGCGCTTCTTCGCACAGGATGGTGACCTGGGCAGCGCCAGCAGGCAGCGATTTCAGGAACTGGTGGCCAACCATGCCGTGGCCGATGACGACGATCTTCTTCATGCTGCTGCTCCTGCGATTGCATTTTCTTTGACGGTGGATTCGCTGAAGCGTGCGGCGAGTGCGCACAGGGCGGAGACGGCGACGAACATACCAAGGATCCACAGGGTTTGCTGAGTATTGCCGATGCCTTTCAACAGGAAGCCCGCCGCGACCGCGCCGACATTGCCGCCAGCGCCGATGATGCCAGCCACACCGCCCAGGGCGCGTTTGTCGACGAAAGGCACCAGGGCGTAAGTCGCGCCGCAGGCCATGTGGGTGAACAGGCCAAACACCAGCATGGCGATCACCGCGAGGGTTACGCTGTCCGCCTTGGCGAAGAACATCAGGCCGATGCCTTCGCCGATCATCATGGCGAACAGCAGGGTGACGCGGCTATTCAGGCTGCCGCGTGCGGCGGCCTTGTCCGAGACATAGCCGCCCAGGGCACGGGCAAACAGCGCCAGCAAACCGAAGCTACCGGCTGCAAGACCGGCCTGCGGCAGCGTGAGCTTGAAGGTATCGACGTAATAAATAGCGGCGATGTTGTGAATGAAGATCTCCACACCGAAGCAGGCGCCGTAGGTCACGAACAGCAGCCACACGCGGTAGTTGACAGCAGCCAGCTTGAAGCTCGACCAGCCGCCTTTCTTGCCGCCTTCCAGCTCGATGCCGGCGGCGCGCAGGTCGGCGTAGTTGCCATCCGGGCAGTCCTGGGTGTAGCGATAGTAAACATAGGCCATGACCAGCATCAGCACGCCCGGCACCACCAGGGCGGCGCGCCAGCCCATGGTTTCGCTTACGCCCAGCATGACCATGGCAGCCATGATCATCGGCATGGTGGATTGCACCACGCCGCCTCCCGCATTGCCCCAGCCGGCGGCGGCCGCGTTGGCGGTGCCGACCACGTTCGGCGCGAACATGACCGAGGTGTGGTACTGGGTGATCACGAAGCTGGCGCCGACCGCGCCGATCAAGAGGCGGAAGAACAGGAAGCTTTCATACGTCTGCGCGGCAGCTACGCCCAGCACCGGGATGGCACCCAGGAGCAGCAGGCCGGTATATGCCTTGCGTGGGCCGTAACGGTCGCACAGCGGGCCAATCACCAGGCGCACGATGATGGTGATGGCTACCGCGGCGATATTGATGTTGGCGATCTGCGCCGGGGTCAGGCCGAATTCGCCTTTAATGACCGGCATCAGTGGCGCGCAGGCGAACCACGCGAAGAAGCAGACGAAGAAGGCCATCCAGGTGAGATGGAAGGCTCGCATCTGCGGCGTTGAGAACGAAAACAGTTTGATGCTGGTCGCTTTGCTTGCCATGGTTTTGTCCCTGAAAACAAAAAGGCGTCCGTGCAGCGCCCGCCATCGGTGGCAGTGCTGCACGGACGCCGTTGTCCGGTTAGCCGATCCTCCGTTAGACCAGCGCTTTACCTATGCTGTGCAAGACCTGTGCCAGCCGCTTTAAGGGGGGGAAACTACGCTCAGGAGGGGCTTTTCGCCATCTGGCGGTGCACCGCGCCCAACTATGGTGCACCGCAATAGGGCGTTGGCTACATATGGATGTCGAAAGATGCCGCGTAGCGCTCGGGATCGCGGCCGTCCCAGGCGACGCCGTCCATCAGCACGGAGCTGCGCAGCGGATTGGCCGGAATTGCGGTCTCCGTGAGTTCTGCCGCCTCTTTATAGAGGGCGACCTGCTGCACCTTGAGGGCCACGCCAAGGTAGTCGGGCGATGCCTTGAGCAAGCCCCAGCGCTTTTGCTGGGTCATGAACCACATGCCGTCCGACAGGTAGGGGAAGTTGGCCGCACCTTCCTGGTGGAAGCGCATGCTGTGCGCATCTTCCCAGCTGCGTCCCATGCCGTCTTCGTAGCGGCCGAGGATGCGCTGCCAGATCACGTCCTTGCCGGTATTGACGTATTGGACGGCGGAGATGATCTCGGCCATCGCCATGCGGTTGGCCGGGCTGGCGTCGATCCAGCGGCTGGCCTCCAGCACGGCGGCGACCAGGGCGCGCGCGGTATTGGGATGGTGGCGCGCGAAGTCGGCGGTCGTGGCCAGCACTTTCTCCGGATGGTCGGGCCAGATCTGCTGGCTGGTGGCGATGGTGACGCCGACGCCGTCCATCACGGCCCGGTGGTTCCACGGCTCGCCGGCGCAGAAACCGTCCATATGGCCGGCGGCCAGGTTGGTCGCCATTTGCGATGGCGGCACCGTGATCACGCGCGCCTCGCGCAAGGGATGCACGCCATGTGCGGCCAGCCAGTAATACAACCACATGGCGTGAGTCCCGGTCGGGAAGGTCTGGGCCCAGCGCAGTTCACGCTGGTGTGAAAGGGCGGCAACCGCGGCGCCATCGCGCACGCCTTCGTCGACCCAACGGCGCGACAGCGTAATGGCCTGGCCGTTGCGATTCAAATTCATCAAGATGGCCAGATCGCGCCGCACTGAACCCACGCCGAGATGGGTTGCATAGACAAGCCCATACAGCGCGTGCGCGGCATCGAGTTCGCCGGTCAGCAGTTTGTCGCGCACGCCTGCCCACGACGTCTCCTTGCTCAATACGATGCGGATGCCATGCTTGCGGTCCAGCCCAAGCACGGATGCCATTACCAGCGACGCGCAATCGGTCAGCGGGTTGAAGCCAATCCTGACGATGTCTTTTTCAATCTGCATGCTTCACTCCTGCCCGGAATGCACCACGACGGTGCATCATCCGAGCAAATCCTCTGCGTCCAGGATGCGCTGCGCCAACTCGGCCAGCTTCAGGTTCTTGTTCATGGCCATGCTGCGCAGCTTCTGGAAAGCCTGCTCTTCGGTCAGGCCCTGGCGTGCCATCAGGATCCCTTTGGCGCGGTCAATCAGCTTGCGCTCGGCCAGTTTGAGTCGGGTGCCTTCCAGCTCGTCCAGCAGCTTCTGTTCGCGCTTGAAGCGCACCAGCGCAACGTCCAGCACGGGCTTGATGCGTTCGGGCTGCAAACCCGCCACCACATAGGCGGAAACCCCCGCCGCCATTGCCGCTTCCATGGAATCGGCCTTGTCGTCTTCGGTGAACATGACGATGGGACGCCGCTCGTCGCGGGTGGCAATGACGATGTGTTCGAGCACGTCGCGCGCGTCCGATTCGGCGTCGACGATGATCATGTCGGGCTGCAGGCGGGCGATGTGTTCGGGCAGGTGGAAGTCGGCCGGCAGCGAGGCGATCAGGTCGTACCCGGCCTCCGCCAGCCCGGAATGCAGGGCATGCGCGCGTGCCTCACTTTCGTGCGGCGGGTGGATCAAAACGATGCGTAGATTGCGGCTCATGCCTCCTATGTTGCAAGAACCGCGCCAGCCTTACGTCGACGCTACCGGCATCAGGCTGTGTTGATCCCAGAATAACAGGTCGCCCGGCAGCCATTCATGCTGGTACAAGTGCTGGGCGCGGGTGGCGTGGGCATGCAATTCCTGCAGCAATTCCGCGCTTTCAGCGGCGCTGGCCCCGACCACGCGCGTGGTTTCCGGGTCGGCCACCAGGATCGCGCGTCGGCCGGTTTCGGGATGCAGTCGCACCAGGGGCAGCGCGCCTGAAGCGCCTTCCTGTGCTGCGCGCGCGTTGTGGACCAGGCGCCGCAAGCCGAGTGGTAGTGTGTCGTAGGCCATCTGCAGGTTGGAGAACAAGACCGTCTCGCCGGTGGGCGCCATGGATTGGGCGGCAAGGCGGTGACCAGCCTCGTGTTGCACACGCGAGGTGATGCGCTGGGCGCGGAATACCAGGAGGTGGTGGTCGCGCAGAGCCGATTGCAGGCGGACGGTGTTGTTGTCGTCCTGCTCATGCCCGAGGTTATAGCCGATGACTTCTGCGCCAAGCGGCGCGTCAAGGATGCGGATGTCGAAATGCTGCCAGTTCATTCGAGCAGTCTATGCGCCGCAGTTTGCGTTGGAAACGAATCGTTTTTGATATTAATATGCGCTTTTCGCAAAGCACAGGATCGGCATGAACACGACTACCTCCAGATTCCATCTCGCCCTGGCCGCCTTGGTACTGGCCGTGCTGGCATGGTCCGGCATCGCCCCTTATGACCGCACCACCTGGTGGATGGAAGTGGCGCCGGCGCTGATCGCCCTGCCGCTGATGGCAGCGACTTACCGCAGCTACCGCCTGACCGACCTGCTGTATGTGCTGATCACGGTGCATTGCGTGATCCTGATGGTGGGCGGCGCTTACACCTATGCGCGGGTGCCTTTCGGCTTCGACCTGCAGCACTGGTTCGGCCTGTCTCGCAATCCTTACGACAAAATCGGCCATTTCGCGCAGGGCTTCGTGCCGGTCATGGTGGCACGAGAAATCCTGCTGCGCGGCCGCTATCTCCCGTCCGGCAAGATGCTGGCCTTTATCGTGATCTCTATCGTGCTGGCTATCAGCGCGGCATATGAGCTGATCGAATGGGGCGCTGCCGTGGCCCTGGGCCAGGGCGCCGATGAATTCCTCGGCACCCAGGGCGACCCGTGGGATACGCAGTCCGACATGTTCATGGCCCTGATCGGCGGCGTCGCTGCGCTCTTGACGCTAACCCGCCTGCACGACCGCCAACTGGCCGCTCGCTAGAATGCTTGGCTCGATCATTCCGGTTTTCCTGCTGATCATGCTGGGAGTGGCGATCCGCCAGTCCCGCTGGATGCCGGATGACTTTTTCCCTTCGGTAGAGAAATTCTCGTATTTCATCGCCTTCCCGGCATTGCTGTTCACCGGGATTGCGCGGCTCGACTTCCATGGCCGGATGGTGGGGGAACTGGCACTGGCGACGCTGCTGCCGACTTTTATCGTAGTCGGCCTCGCCCTGCTGGTCTTGCTGTTCTGGCGCGGGCTGCCCGACCCAAGTCGCTCCTCGGTCGTGCAGGGTGCGATGCGGCCGAACAGCTATTTCGGGATTGCGGTGTCGGCGTTGTTCTTCCCGCCGCAGACCGCGGCCCTGGTGATGCTGGCGCTGGCCCTGTGCCTGCCGGTGGTGAACGTGGTTTCGATCCTGGCGCTGTCGTGGTGGAGCGGCAGCAAAGCCAACCTGGCCAAGGTCGCGAAGACGCTGGCGACCAACCCCATCATCCTGGCCACGCTGACGGGGATGATATTCAGCCTTGGCGGGCTGGCTTTGCCGGCGCCGCTGATGAACACCCTGGACATTATCGGCAAGTCTGCACTGGCCCTCGGCTTGATCAGCGTCGGCAGCGGCCTGGTGTTCTCACTGGAAGGTTTGCGGCCGGCCGCGCTGGCCTTTACCTCCGTGCTCAAGCTGCTCGTGCTACCTTTCGTCGCTGCCCGCGTGTGCGTGATGTTCGGCGTCTCCGAGCCCGTAACGCTGGCGGCCTGCTTCTACTGCGCGCTGCCAACAGCCCCCAACGCCTACATCATGGCGCGCCAGCTTGGCGGAGATGCGCGCCTGATGGCTTCCCTTATTACGCTGCAAACGCTGCTGGCGGCGGTCACGATTCCGCTCAGCCGGATGCTCTCGACCTAATTCAGAGGGGCGCTTGGCGTCAGGCCGAGTGGCGCACGACGTAGCTGTCGATATCGAAACGCCGGGTGATGTGGCGGTAGTGGAAGGTGAAGCCCGGCCATATCACCAGGTTGCGGCCGCGCGAATCGAGGTACCAGCTCTTGCAACCGCTGTGCCATACCGTTCCCTTGAGCTTCTGCTGCAGCCTGCGGTTGTAAGCGCCCTGCACTGCCGGTTGCACGTCGACGGAGTGCAGGCCTTCGCGCAGTACGCGGCGCACGCCATCCACGGCATAGCGCACGCCGGATTCAATCATGTAGATCATCGAGTTGTGTCCCAGCAGGGTGTTCGGCCCGGTGATCATGAAGAAGTTGGGGAAACCTCCCACGGTGGCGCCCTTGTAGGCGCCTGCGCCGTCCTCCAGCGCCTGGGCGAAGCTGCAGCCGCCGCGGCCGCGCAAGTCGATCGGGCCATAGGCGTGTTCGACGTCGAAGCCGGTGGCATAGATGATCACGTCGACCGGGCGTTCTTCGCCGCTGCCGGTGACGATACTATGCTCACGCACCTCGCGGATGCCGTCTTTCAGCACTGCCACGTTGGGCCGCGATAGCGCGGGATAGTAATCGTTGGTCAGCAGCACGCGCTTGCAGCCCAGCGTGTAATCCGGCACCAGCTTGGCGCGCAATTGCGGGTCGGCGACCTGGCGCTTCAGGAGGCGCAAGGCTTGCCACTGCATCACCTTGGCGAGCACCGGCAGGAAGATGAACAACACCACGCGAGACTCGAACTGCACATAGTGCTTGGCGCGATACAGCAGTTGCAGGGGACGCGCGTGGTCCAGCAGCCATCGCTCGACGCGCGTAACGGCACGGTCTGGACGCGGCAGCACCCAATGCGCGGTGCGCTGGTAGTGGTCCAGCTGCCGGACCTGCGGCTGGATCTCCGGCACGAACTGCACTGCACTGGCGCCACTGCCGATCACCGCCACGCGCTTGCCGCTTAAATCTATGCTGTGGTCCCACTGCGCGGAATGGAAGCTCTGGCCGCGAAAGCGCTCCGCGCCGGGAAAGTGCGGGACGCTCGGTCGCCCCAGCAGGCCGATTGCGAAGATCACCGTGCGCGCCGTCATTTCGCCCTTGCTGGTGGCGAGACGCCATCTGCCTGTCGCCTCGTCGAACTTCGCCGAGCGTAGCGCCGTGCCGAGGCACAGGTGCCGCTCCAGGTCGAATTCGCGCACCACGCGCTGGGTATATTCGAGCAGTTCGTCCTGGCGCGGGAACAGGCGGCTCCAATGCGCGTTCTGCGCGAAAGAGAATGAATACAGGTGGCTGGGAATATCGCAGGCTGCCCCGGGATAGGTGTTGACGCGCCAAGTGCCGCCGAACACTTCATCCTTCTCCAGCATGACGAAATGGTCGATGCCTGCTTCCTTGAGCTTGATTGCACTGCATATGCCGCCAAAGCCGCTGCCCACGATCACTACGTCGTAATCCATTGCCGCCCCCCAGGATGGTTTGGCAGACTATAATTTTGCATTAATAACAAGTCAATATGGAGACCGTATATGTTCTTCCTTTACGCCTTGGGCGGCGCAGCATTGGCACTGTTTGCTGCAGACCGGCTACTGCCAGCCCCGCTGGCACGGGCATCGCTCGCGCTGGAGCGCAAGCGTTCGGGGCTCACCCTGCGCCACGCTTCCCTGCCCTACCTCGATAGCGGCACGGGCAAGGAGGTTCTGGTGCTGGTGCACGGCTTTGCCGGCGACAAGGACAACTTCACGCGCATCGCGCGCTTGCTGGCGCCGCACTACCGCGTGATCATTCCCGACCTGCCGGGCTTTGGCGATGCGCGGCGCGATCCCGACGCAAAGCACGACATCGCGACGCAAGTCGAAAACCTGCGCGCCTTCATGGGGGAGCTGGGCGTGCAGCGTTTCCACATGGGAGGCAATTCGATGGGAGGCTTCATTGCCGCCGAATACGCGGCGCGCCACCCGGAGCAGGTTGCGAGCCTTTGGCTGCTGGCGCCCGCAGGTACCGACGCCGCGTACGACAACCCCACTTTCCATACCTATCTGGCAGGCGGTGGCATGCCGCTGCTGGTGCCCGGCCCGCGCGACTTCGAGACGCTGATGGCGAGCTGCATGGCGAAGCCGCCGTTCTTCCCCTATTCGCTGAAACACGTGATGGCCAGGCGTGCGGTGGCGGATTACGGGCTGCACTGCGCAATCATGCGCGAACTGCTCGACTCGCCGATGCTGCGCGTCGCTATCGAAACGCCTGCGCTGATCGTGTGGGGCACCGAAGACCGCATCCTCAGCCCCAAAGGTGCCGCCGCGACCAGGGCGCTGATGCCGGATGCGCGGTTGATCATGATGGAAGGTATTGGGCATCTGCCCATGCTGGAAGCGACGCGCCGCACAGCACGCGACTTCCTGGACTTCCAGCTTACGCTGGACGGCCAGTCAGGGCAAAAGCGCGAGTGCGCTTGAGGAACTCGTTAAACTGGGTGGCGTGCTCGGGGAAACGTTCCTGGCCCTCGGTGAAGATTGCCGCAGCCTCGTCGAGATGCCCCAGCTTCATCAGGCATTCACCCTTGCAGAAGAAGGCTGACATGCCTTCCGGATTAAGGTAGAGGGATTCGTCCAGGTCGCGCAGCGCCTTTTCATACAAGCCTAGTTCCATGAAGGAGAAGGCACGCTTGTCCAGCGCATCGGTGTAAGCGGGATAGAGTTCGATGGCCTTGCCATATTCGTTGATCGCTTCGATGCTGCGGCCTTCGGCGGCATGCACGCCGGCGCGCTCGAAATGTTCGGTGGCGGTGCGCATGATGGTGTCGACATCCTGTCCGGTCAGGCGCACGTATAGTTCGAAGTCCATGTACTTCAGGCCTTGCAACTCGCGCGCAGTAGCGGGCTGGTTGCCGGCCAGCTCCCAGCCCTCGGCGAGCGACGCCGCGGCACGCGGCGCATGCGCCATGCGCACAGCGGCCTGCGCCAGTGATTCCAGCGAGGGCTTGCGGGCCGTTGCATCGTAGGTCAGGCAATGGCGCAGTCGAACCTTCAACGGCGAACACCTTGAGGGCGCACCAGGATTTGCCGTCGGCGGCAGGCTGGACGAGCACATCTCCCGCCGTTACGACGAGTTGCTGGTTGGGCTGGAAATTTCCCGCCGCCCTGGCGCGCGGGGCGCCGAGGGAAGCGAAGAAGGCAGTGATGGTTTTAAGCATGCACAGGAGTGTACATGCTTTTTTGGCAGGATTACTGCTGGGCGTAGGCCGCCAGTCGGGCCTCAGTGCAAGGCTGCAGGTCGGCCTGGGAGCTGATGTTCATGCCCAGGTCGTTCAACAGGCCGTCCTTCAGGCCGTAGACGAAACCGTGCACGGTCAATTCCTGGCCGCGCTCCCACGCGTCCTGCACGATGGTGGTCGCGCAGACGTTGGTCACCTGCTCCACCACATTCAGCTCGCACAGGCGCTCGCTCTGCTTGCCGATATCGGCCAGCGCAGCGCCGAGGTAACGCTCGTGCTTTTGCGCGACGTCCTGCACATGGCGCAGCCAGTTGTCGACCAGGCCGACACGGCCGCCGGTCAGCGCGGTATGCACGCCCTTGCAGCCATAGTGGCCCACGATAATGACGTGCTTCACCTTCAGCACTTCGATAGCGAACTGCAGCACCGACAGGGAATTCAAGTCCGAATGGACCACCACGTTGGCGATATTACGATGCACGAACACTTTTCCAGGCGGCAGGCCAAGCAGTTCGTTTGCCGGTACGCGGGAATCGGAACAGCCGATCCACAGGTATTCCGGCGCTACCATCGACAGGTCGCGGAAGTAGTCAGGGTCTTGGGTGACCTTTTTCTCCGCCCATTGGCGGTTGTTTTCCAGCAGGTGCTTCAGTACGTCGTCGCTCATATACTCACTCGAAGAAGTCTTTGACCTTGTCCATGAAGGACTTGGTCTGTGGGCTATGCTTCGCACCACCTTCGTTGGTGGAACGCTCGAATTCGCGCAGCAGGTCTTTCTGCTTGTCGGTCAGCTTGACCGGGGTCTCAACGGCGACATGGCAGAACAGGTCGCCCGGATAACCGGAACGCACGCCCTTGATGCCCTTGCCCTTGAGGCGGAAGGTCTTGCCGGACTGGGTACCGTCCGGAATGGTGAACGATACTTTACCATCCAGCGTCGGCACTTCGATCTCGCCGCCCAGCGCCGCCTTGGCGAAGCTGATCGGCATCTCGCAATGCAGGTCGTCGCCTTCGCGCTGGAACACCGCGTGCGGCTTGATGTGGATCTCCACATACAGGTCGCCCGGCGGACCGCCGTTGGTGCCCGGCTCGCCGTTGCCGGTGGAGCGGATGCGCATGCCGTTGTCGATGCCGACCGGGATCTTCACTTCCAGCGTCTTGTTGCGCTTGATGCGGCCTGCGCCGGAGCACGATGGGCACGGCTCAGGAATGACCTTGCCGGTGCCGTGGCACTTAGGGCAGGTCTGCTGGATGCTGAAGAAGCCCTGCTGCATGCGCACTTGGCCGTGGCCGCCGCAGGTGCCGCAGGTGACCGGCTGGGTGCCAGGCTTGGCGCCGGAACCGTGGCAGGTGTCGCATTTGTCCCAGCTCGGCACGCGGATCGTGGTGTCGAAGCCGTGGGCGGCCTGCTCCAGGGTGATCTCCAGGTTGTAGCGCAGGTCGGCGCCGCGATACACCTGCGGGCCGGAAGAGCGGCCGCGGCCACCGCCGCCGAAGATATCGCCGAAGATGTCGCCAAAGGCGTCGCCAAAGCCGCCGAAGCCGCCACCGCCGCCCGCCCCCATATTCGGGTCAACGCCAGCGTGACCGTAACGGTCGTACGCTTCGCGCTTCTCCGGATTGGTGAGCATCTCGTAGGCCTCTTTGACCTCCTTGAACTTCTCTTCGGCCTCTTTATTATCCGGATTGCGGTCCGGATGATATTTCATCGCGAGTTTGCGATAGGCCTTCTTGATCTCGTCGTCGGACGAGTTCTTAGCGACCCCGAGGATCTCGTAAAAATCACGCTTTGCCATGGTGTACCAATTTATGCGAAAAAGCCGAGCGAGCCCCTGTTGGATGCTCGGCTCGGCAGGTCATCGAGTTGACCGGATGTGAAGCTTACTTGCTGTCTTTGACTTCCTTGAAGTCAGCGTCGACCACGTCGTCCTGTGCCGGCTTGGATTCAGCCTGTGCACCGGCGCCAGCGCCTTCAGCACCGGCCGCGCCCTGCTGCGCCTGCATGTCAGCGTACATCTTTTCGCCCAGCTTCTGCGAAGCCTCGGACAGTGCTGCCACTTTGGCGTCGATCGCTGCCTTGTCGCCATCCTTGATGGTGGCTTCCAGGGCGGTGATCGCAGCTTCGATCTTCTCTTTCTCGCCGGCGTCCAGCTTGTCGCCGTACTCGGTCAGGGATTTCTTGGTCGAGTGCACCAGTGCGTCGGCCTGGTTGCGCGATTCGGCCAGTTCCTTCAGCTTCTTGTCTTCTTCCGCGTTCAGTTCCGCGTCCTTCACCATCTTCTGGATTTCCTCTTCGGACAGGCCGGAGTTCGCCTTGATGGTGATCTTGTTTTCCTTGCCGGTGGCCTTGTCTTTCGCGCCGACGTGCAGGATGCCGTTAGCGTCGATGTCGAAGGTCACTTCGATCTGCGGAGTGCCGCGTGCTGCTGGCGGGATGCCTTCCAGGTTGAACTCGCCCAGGCCCTTGTTGCCGGCAGCGATTTCACGTTCGCCCTGGTACACCTTGATGGTCACGGCCGGCTGGTTGTCGTCGGCGGTCGAGAACACTTGCGAGAACTTGGTAGGAATCGTGGTGTTCTTGTGGATCATCTTGGTCATCACGCCACCCAGGGTTTCGATACCCAGGGACAGCGGGGTCACGTCCAGCAGCAGCAGGTCTTTACGGTCGCCCGACAGAACTGCACCCTGGATCGCGGCGCCGACGGCCACTGCTTCGTCAGGGTTCACGTCTTTACGTGGCTCCTTGCCGAAGAACTCTTTCACTTTTTCCTGCACCTTAGGCATACGGGTCATGCCGCCGACCAGGATGATGTCGTCGATGTCGGACACTTTCACGCCAGCGTCCTTGATCGCGGTGCGGCAAGGCTCGATGGTGGCGGTGATCAGTTCCTCAACCAGGGACTCCAGCTTGGCGCGGGTCATCTTCAGGTTCAGGTGGACCGGGGCGCCGTTCGCCATGGCGATGTAAGGCTCGTTGATTTCGGTCTGCTGCGAGGACGACAGTTCGATCTTCGCGCGCTCGGCCGATGCCTTGATACGCTGCAGGGCGATTGGATCCTTTTTCAGGTCCAGGCCGTTGATCTTCTTGAATTCTTCGATGATGTAGTCGATCACGCGCTGGTCGAAGTCTTCGCCGCCCAGGAAGGTGTCGCCGTTGGTCGACAGCACTTCGAACTGCTTTTCGCCGTCCACGTCAGCGATCTCGATGATCGACACGTCAAAGGTGCCGCCGCCCAAGTCATACACGGCGATCTTGCGGTCGCCCTTGTCGGTCTTGTCCAGGCCGAAGGCCAGTGCGGCTGCGGTAGGTTCGTTGATGATGCGCTTGACTTCCAGGCCAGCGATACGGCCGGCATCTTTGGTTGCCTGGCGTTGCGAGTCGTTGAAGTACGCTGGCACGGTGATGACCGCTTCGGTCACTTCTTCACCCAGGTAGTCTTCAGCGGTCTTCTTCATCTTGCGCAGGACTTCTGCGGAGATTTGCGGAGGAGCCAGTTTCTTGTCGCGCACGCCGATCCATGCATCGCCGTTGTCGGCCTTCATGATCTCGTAAGGCATCAGGGAGATGTCCTTCTGGACTTCCTTTTCCTGGAACTTACGGCCGATCAGGCGCTTGACCGCGAACAGGGTGTTCTTCGGGTTGGTGACGGCCTGGCGTTTGGCAGGTGCGCCAACCAGGATTTCGCCGTCTTCTTGGTAGGCGATGATGGAAGGGGTGGTACGCGCGCCTTCCGCATTCTCGATGACCTTCGGCGCGCCATTTTCCATGATGGCGACGCAGGAGTTGGTGGTGCCCAGGTCAATACCGATGATTTTGCCCATGATTTGTTCTTCCTTGTGTACTAAGTTTAATTACTTCTTATATGTGGAATTTGTGTTTCTTTTCAAGTGCTTACTTTGGCTGGGCAGCCGTCACGATGGCGGGACGCAGCAGGCGGTCCGCAATCATGTAACCCTTTTGCAGCACGGTCACGACAGTGTTCGCTTCCTGCTCGGAAGGCACCATGGCTACGGCCTGGTGCTTGTTCGGGTCCAGCTTTTCGCCGGCCGCCGGCATCACTTCGATCAGGCGGTTGCGCTCGAAGGCGGAATTCAGCTGTTTCAGGGTCATTTCGACGCCTTCCCTCAGCGATTCCAGGGTCGGGTTGTCGACTTTCAGCGCCATTTCAAGGCTGTCTTTCACCGGCACCATGGCTTCGGCGAAGCTTTCAACGGCAAATTTGTGGGCCTTGGCCACGTCTTCCTGGGCGCGGCGGCGGATGTTTTCGCCTTCCGCCTTGGCGCGCATGAATGCGTCATGCATTTCAGCCAGTTTTGCCTCGGTCGCGGAGAGCTGCGCTTCCAGGTCGGACATCGCAGGGGCTTCAACTGGAGTCGTTTGCTCTTCTGCCTGCTCCACTTCCGGGTTCTGGCTTGGCTGGTTTTCCTGGTCTTGCATCTAAAAGACTCCTACAAAATCATGTTTATCTGACAGTTGCTGCTTGGTGCACGAGCAAGAAATGGGGCTTGCCCCTATCTTTTCAAGGGGTATTCTGCCCTTCCGTGCAAAGGCCCGGCGCACGCCGGTGGGGTTGCTGTAACTGTAGAGTTACAAATTTTACAAAGCTCAGAGATACGTAAACCGGGGGTTTTGACTAAGATGAATCTATGCGGTGCCTGGACACCGCGTCCCCTCGGAGCGCATCATGAAGTTGCCATTTATTACAGCATCGATCATCGCGTGGAGCGTTCTTGCTACAGCAGTGATCGTCTTCAGCGAACTCTTCCCCTAACCAGTTATTTTAGCAGGTTAGCACTCACCACCCGCAAGTGCTAACAACTGGTTACCGGCGCAGCTTGCGCATGGACGACATGGTCGGCCAGCCGATCATGTGTTGCTCGGCAACCTCAGTCAGGGCAGCGATCCAGGCTGGATGGCTGTTCAGGCAAGGAATGTAGTTGAATTCCTTGCCGCCGTTGGACAGGAAGTCGTGCCGTACTTCCATTGCAATTTCTTCCAGGGTTTCCAGGCAATCGCTGGTGAAGCCCGGGCAGATCACATCCAGCTTGCGCACCCCGCCCTTGGCCAATTGCGCCACGGTCGGCGCGGTGTAGGGCTGCAGCCACTCAGCCTTGCCAAAGCGGGACTGGAAGGTAACCAGGTACTGGTTTTCATTCAGGCGCAGCTTGTCCGCCAACAGGCGGGCGGTTTCCATGCATTCGCGCTGGTAGGTGTCGCCCAGGTCGATCGTGCGTTTCGGTACGCCGTGGAAGCTCATCAGCAGTTTTTCGCCACGGCCGTTGGTTTCCCAATGGGCCAACACGGTCTTTTTCAGCGCGTCGATATAACCGTCGTGGTCGTGATAGTCGCGCACGAAACGCAGCTCGGGGATATTGCGCACCTTCTTGTAATGGTCGAACACCGCGTCGCTGACCGAAGCGGTGGTGGTGCCGGAGTATTGCGGATAGGCCGGCAGGATCAGGATGCGGTCGTGGCCGTCGGCCTTGAGCTTGCCAAGCACGTCCGGCAGGGATGGCGAACCGTAGCGCATCGCCATGGCCACCGTCACGTCGTTGTGGCCACGCTCGCCGAGCAGGCCGCACAACAGCTTGGCCTGCGCTTGCGTGTGGTATTTCAGCGGCGAGCCGTCGCTGGTCCAGATCGAGGCGTACTTTTGCGCCGACTGCTTGGAACGGAACGGCAGGATGATGCCGTTCAGGATGAACCACCAGACTGCCTTCGGTATTTCGACCACGCGCGGGTCGGACAGGAATTCCTTCAGGTAGCGGCGCACGGCGCCTGGCGTCGGTTCGTCAGGAGTGCCGAGATTGACCAGCACCACGGCGGTTCTGGAGACAGAGCCTGGCTGGAGGGCGGGTTCTTTGGCGAACGGCATCTTGGGGACTTTTTGTTATTCGTGGGCGCGCCATTATAAACCCGGCAAGGCGGGGTCTGACCCACAGGGTCAGACCCCGGTGCACAACGTTCGGGGGTGTCGGTTTAAGGCCTTTGACTTATTGCGAGAATCAAAAGCCTGGAACCAACCCCGCAGCAGTCGCCCCGAGGGGGTCTGACCCTGCGGGTCAGACCCCGGTTTACCGGTTTCAAGAGGCCAGCAACTCGCGGGCGTGCTTGCGGGTGGTGGCGGTGATTTCCAGGCCGCCCAGCATGCGCGCGACTTCTTCGATGCGCGCCTTTTGGTCCAGCACTTCGATGCGCGAGGCTGTGCGGCCGTTGTCCGAAGGTCCTTTCGCGACCTGGAAGTGCTGGTTGCCCTGGCTTGCCACTTGCGGCAAGTGGGTCACGCACAGCACCTGGCGCTCCTGGCCAAGACGTTTGAGCAAGCGGCCGACCACTTCCGCAACGCCGCCGCCGATGCCGCTGTCGACCTCATCGAAGATCAGCGTCGGCACCGTCGTCGCGTGCGAGGTGATCACGGAGATCGCCAGCGAGATACGCGCCAGTTCGCCGCCCGACGCTACTTTCGCCAGCGGGCGGGGCGCCACGCCGGCATGGCCAGCGACCAGGAATTCCACCTGCTCCACGCCGTAAGCTGTCGGCTCGCACGGACGCAGCGCGATCTCGAAGCGGCCGCCGGACATGCTCAACTCCTGCATGCCCTGCGTGACGGCTGCGCCCAGCGCTTGCGCCGCGGTCGCGCGCGCCGCCGACAGCTCCGCAGCCAAGGCAAGATATGATGTCTTCAGCTTTTCCTGCTGCTTGCGCAAGCCTTCCAGGTCCGCTGCATCGGCCAGTTGCGCCAGCTTTTCCGACAAGCGCTCATGCTCGTCCGGCAGATCATCAGCCTGCACGCGGAATTTGCGCGAGGCGGAATGCAGCGCTTCCATGCGAGCATCAATCTGGCGCAAGCGCGCTGGGTCAAGCTCCACGCGGTCCATGTAGGTATTCAGCGCATATACGGATTCCTGCAGCTGGATGCGCGCCGACTCGAGAAGGTCGACCACCGGTTGCAATTCGGCGTCCACCGAGACCAGCTTGCCGAGCCGGGTCGCAATCGTAGTGACCTGCGACAGCACCGGGTGATCCTCCGCCTCCGACAGCACGCCCAACGCTTCCTGCGCGCCTTCCAGCAGGCTGGCCGCGTGCGACAGGCGCGAATGCTCGTTGCCGATTTCCGCCCACTCGCCTTTTTTCGGCGCCAGCTTGTCCAGCTCCGTTACCTGCCACTCCAGGCGTTCACGCTCGAACTGCAGGTTGGCCGCGTTGGCCTCGTATTCTTCCAACTGTTTCGACAAAGCGCGCCAGGCGCGGTATGCCGCCGTCACTTCACGGACGTTGGACTCGCCTTGATTATCCAGCAGCTCGCGCTGCGAATCGGTTTTCAGCAGCGACTGGTGCGCGTGCTGGCCATGGATATCGACCAGCATCTCGCCCAACTCGCGCAACTGCCCCGCCGTCGCGGCTACGCCATTGATGAAGGCCTTGGAACGGCCGGCATTGTCGATCACGCGCCGCAGCAGCGCGCCGCCCTCCTCCACCGCAAATTCGTTCGCCGCCAGCCAGGCCTGCGCTTGTTCGGTCAGCGCGAAATCGGCGGTGATGTCGGCCTTGGCCGCGCCTTCGCGCACCATGCTGCCATCACCCCGGCCACCCAGCGCCAGCGTCAGTGCATCAATCAGAATGGATTTACCGGCACCGGTTTCGCCGGTGAAGACTGTGAAGCCAGGGGAAAATTCAAGCTCGATCGAATCGACAATAACGAAATCGCGGATGGACAGGGTTCGAAGCATCAGATTTTGCCGTCAGTAGAGGGGTATTCGTTCCAGTGCAGCTTTTCGCGCAGGGTGTTGTAGTAGCTCCAGCCTTCCGGGTGCAGGAAGGTGATGGTGTGGGGCGACAGGCGGATGTGGATCCGGTCACCGTTCGCCAGGCTGGCGAAGGTCTGCATGTCAAAGTTCACGGTGGTGTCTTTGCCGCGCTTGATCTCGATCACGATCTCGCTTGAATCAGGCAGCACGATCGGGCGGTTGGACAGCGCGTGCGGCGCGATCGGCACCATCACGATGCCGCCCAGAGTCGGATGCAGCAGCGGTCCGCCGGCCGACAGCGCATACGCCGTGGAACCGGTCGGGGTCGAGATGATCAAGCCGTCCGAACGCTGGTTGTACATGAACTGGTGGTCGACATCGACGCTCAGCTCCACCATGCCGGCGCCAGCACCGCGCGACACCACCACGTCGTTGACGGCGGTGCCGAAGAAGATCGCCTTCCCTTCGCGCATGACGCGGCCTTCCAGCAAGGTGCGGCGTTCGGCCTTGTGGGTGCCGCCGAGGATGCGTCCCAGCACGGGCAGCATGTCTTCCTGGCGGATGTCGGTCATGAAGCCGAGGCGGCCCTGGTTGATGCCGATCAGCGGCGTGTCGTAGGAGGCGAGCTGGCGCGCGATGCCCAGCATGGTGCCGTCGCCGCCCATCACCACCACGGCATCGGCGCGCTCGCCAATGCCCTGCACGCTCATCGAGGGGAAATCCGCGATGGCGAGGTGCTCGGCCGTGTCGGCCTCCAGCACCACGCTGTACCCACCCTGCTTCAGGAAGTCCAGCACATCGCGCACCGGCTCTTCGATGCCGGTGGTGTTGGGGCGGACAACCAGTGCAATCGTGTTGTACATCGGATGCGTAGCGGACATATCAATCTCGGTCAAAATATGGGGGTGGCAACACGCAGCAGAGTAACCCATAATGCTTGCTCATGCCATGCATTGCGACACTGGCCGATACGCTAATAAATACTGTATGTTTGCACAGTATATAACAAGGGAGACTGGAATGGCAAAAGCATTGGGCATCGGCGGGATTTTCTTCAAGTCCAAGGACCCGGTTGCGCTGATGGCCTGGTACCAGGCTTGCCTCGGCCTGCCGGACGAAGCCAAGGAGTACGCCTCGTTTGCGCCGGCCACCATGCCGTCGAATGGCGCCACGGTGTTCAGCCCCTTCAAAAGCACGACCTCCTACTTCGCCCCGTCCAAGCGCGATTTCATGATCAACTTCATTGTGGATGACCTGGACGGCGCGCTGAAACAAGTCGCCGATGGCGGTGGCACGCTGGTGGGCGATCCCCAATCTTTCGACTATGGCCGCTTTGGTTGGTTTATCGATCCGGACGGGAATAAGATCGAACTGTGGCAGCCGACTGCTGCGGCGTGAGGAACTGACCAGGCGCCAGCCTGACTACCTTGCGGCCGGCGGCGAAGTTCCGTGGTGTGCGCGGGCGGCATTGCGGATGCTGATCCATCTCAAAAGCAGGCCAGTCGCGGCTTTCCATGTGGCAAGGTGAGGTAGAATTCAAGCTATTGAGAGACCTGCCACCCCTTCTTGCCCACGCCATGGATTCCGTATCAGAAGCACAATTCGAGCTTGACCAATTGCGCCTGGAAGCCAAACGGCAGGTGCTTGGCACGGTGGTGTTGGGCGTCATGGCCGGCCTGCTGGCGTTTGTCGGCCAGAGCGCGCTGGGGCAGGCGCGTCCTCTGCTTGAACCTTCGTTTGGGACTTGGCAATCGCTCTACACTTTCGTGCTATGGGCATTGGCGATTGCATGGGTGGTTGCGCTGGCCCAGCAAGGCATCCACTTCCAGAACATCAGCGAACGCTTTGAATCGCAGCGCCGCCTGGACACCGTCTACGCTGAGCGCGCAGCCAAAGCGCAAGCGGTCGAAGGCGAACGCCAGCGCCAGCGCGCCGAATCCGAGGCTCGGCAAGAAGCCGCACGCGTCAAGCGCCAAAGCAAGAACACGCGCAGTACCAAGTTCGATTATTGATCTGATGTCATGAAAAAACCAGTCAAAGCGCTGGCCGTGACCGTGGCAGCCTTCGTGCTGCTCCTGGTGCTTGTTTCGTTAAACTATGCGCTGATCATGATTGCCCTGACGTTTTCGGTCGGGTTGGCAATTGCCGGGCCAGCAAATTGGCTGCGATGGACAGCGACCTTCGCGGCAGTCAGTGCGCTATCCGGCGCAATCGTCGAGTACGGACTTCCGAAGCTCCTTCCAGAGGGAGTCATCAGCGGCCTGGTTCTGTGCGGCCTGATGCCCCTGACACCCGCCTTCATGCTCTGGCTTGCGCACCTGATTCACAAGCATTCTGCACGCAGACCGCCTGCAACTTGAGCTGGCGCGCCACAGCACCAAGCGCAATACATTCGAAACTCAATGAGCGCCACCTGACAATTGAATCCAGTCCTCATACTATTGCCCGGCATGGATGGCACAGGCGAGCTGTTTGGGCCTTTCATCGCAGCGCTCGGAGGCGAGTTCGAAGTACGGGTGGTACGCTATCCGGGCAACCATTGCGGCGGTTATGAGGGCCTGGAGGAAATTGCGCGGGCAGCGATTCCAGACGACCGCCCGTATGTCCTGCTGGGCGAGTCATTTTCAGGGCCGATTGCGATTTCGATTGCTGCATCTGCGCCTGGCCAATTGCGCGGGATGGTGTTGTGCTGCACGTTTGCGCGCAACCCGAGGCCAGGACTGGTTGCGCTGAAGCCCTTCGTCGGCGCGATGCCGTTCAAAGCGTTGCCGGCGGGTTGGCTTGTGGCCAAGCAAATCCGGGCTGCTTTCGTGCTGGCGCTGGACCAGGTCACGGCAAAGGCACTACGTGCCCGCATGCGCGCAGTACTTGCGATCGATGTCTGCGACCGGCTGGCGCACTGCGATGTGCCGATACTGTATTTGCGTGCGACGCGCGACCGACTGGTGCCGCGTGCTGCGGCAAGCCTGATCGCCAAGATCAAGCCGGCCACCAAGGTAGCCGAAATCGATGCGCCGCACTTCCTGCTGCAAATGGCACCCATGCCGGCCGCGCAAGAAGTCGCGGCCTTTATGCGGATTAGTGAGCGGAGATAATCCCCAGCCCCATCACGGCCACAATGGCGATCGCCAGCGAAATCCCGTGCAGCACGCCAAGCAGGACCCAGCGCCAGATGGTCCCCCACTTTCCCTTCCGGTAGACGCGCTGCATCGCCCACGGCAGGTAGCCGGCCACCCAGCACAGTGCCGCAAACTTAAGGAAGCCGTCGGGCAGGTAGATGAACACGCCGAGCATGACGAACGCAAACGCATTGGTATGCAGCGCGAACAGCATATGTTCGCCGTACTTCTTGCCGGTTCCGAGGTAGAGCAGCTTGAGCCACAACGCAAAAATCGGCATCAGCAGGAAGATCGCGTATGGCGCGTACTTATAGAAGCCCGCCTGCATCACAGCGCTCTTCTCGCGGTCGTCCATCTTGTCAAAGCGGTCGATCGAGTGCGATATGCCGGGCGTCTCCTTTTCCAGCACCCGCTGCAGCCTCTCGTTGACAATCGCAGGCTGTTCTTTCGCCGGAACCACCTGCTGCGTCGCCCCCGGCGGCAATGGACGAGGATCGACGGTCGCGACGCCGGCATCGCTGAACTTCAGCACCGCGAAGAAGATGATGCTGAGCGACAGGTACAGGCGCAACGGCTCGACATAGCGCTTGCGCCGGCCCGCCAGGTATTCCGCGGTCAGCACCCCGGGACGGAACAACAGGCGTGAAATGGTGCCCCACAAGCGCCCTTCCAGCGCCACGTAGTGGCCAATGAACTCATGCATGAACTCACTGAAGCTGGGCGCATGCAAATGCGTCTCCTGCCCGCACATATGGCAGAAGTTTCCGGAAGTAGTGGCGCCGCAGTTGCGGCAAGTGTTGTCGGTGGCAATATCCATATTGCAATGCTACCGGTGGAATTGCTTCTGTTCAAGCTGGCGACCACCGCCGCGTGCCTTCGCTACCATGAATTGAGGAGGAACACACCATGGAACCGAACAGCAAGGACCGCAAGGTCAATACGCAACAGCCCGTGGAACGCAGCGGCGGCAAGCGCCTGCCGCACGAGCGCGACGAGTCGCCGCAGGGCGAGACCCAGCAAAAAACCCGCAGCGTGATCCGCCAGGCAGCGGAAGATGTCGAGCAAGGCCTGGTCGACACCGACTTGCACGGCAAGCCGGGCCTGCAAAAGCCGCAAGCCGGCAGCGAGTCGAAGGCAAATCCCCTGCCCGGCACCAAACGCGATTGAGGCCTGCCATGCGAACCGCCATCCTGTCCTTCGCGGCCTGCGTCGCCGCCGGTGCCGCACTGGCGCAGTCCTACCCGCCTGGCTGGGGCCCCAACCCCAGCCTGCCGGAGCCGAACAAGAAGCTGATCCCGACCGTCAACGTGGCGCCGGTCGAGCGCTGGAAAGGCGACGACAAGCCGCTGCCCGCTGCAGGCTTCAGCGTCGGCGCCTATGCGCGCGATCTCGATCACCCGCGCTGGCTGTACGTGCTGCCGAACGGTGACGTGCTGGTCGCCGAGACGGCAGCCCCGCCCAAGCCGGAGGACGGCAAAGGCATCAAGGGCGCGATCATGCAGCACGAAATGAAGAAGGCCGGCTCGGTCACGCCTTCCGCCAACCGCATCACCCTGCTGCGCGATATCGATGAACGCGGCGTGGCGAAAACGCGCGGCACCTTCATCAAGGATCTCAACTCGCCGTTCGGCATGGTGCTGGTCGATAAGGACCTGTACGTGGCCAATACCGATGCGGTCGTGCGCTTCCCCTACACCGAAGGCGCAACGTCAATCGGCGCGGCCGGCATCAAGGTATTGGACCTGCCGGCCGGCCCGCTCAACCACCACTGGACCAAGAACATCACGGCCAGCCCGGACGGGCGCTTCCTGTACGTCACGGTAGGCTCGAACAGCAACGTCGGCGAGAACGGCATGGACAAGGAGGAAGGCCGCGCCGCGATCTGGGAATATGAACGTGCCACCGGCAAATCGCGCCTGTTTGCAACCGGACTGCGCAATGCCAACGGCATGGCATGGGAACCCAGGTCGAAGACGCTGTGGACCGTGGTGAACGAGCGCGACGAACTGGGCGAAGACCTGGTGCCGGACTACCTGACGTCGGTCAAAGACGGCGCATTCTACGGCTGGCCTTACAGCTATTACGGCCAGCGCGTCGACACGCGCGTCAAGTCGCCGCGCCCGGACTTGGTGGCGAAGGCGGTGATGCCGGACTACGCGCTGGGCGGGCACACCGCCTCCCTCGGCCTCACCTTCTACGACGCGAAACTGTTCCCGGCAAGCTGGCAAGGCGGCGCCTTCATCGGCCAGCACGGCTCGTGGAACCGCAAGCAGTTCAGCGGCTACAAAGTGGCTTTCGTGCCGTTTGCGGAGGGACGCCCAGCCGGGCCGCCGATCGATTTCCTGTCCGGCTTCGTGACGCGCGACGGCAAGGCCAAGGGGCGCCCGGTCGGCGTGGCGCTGGACAAGGCAGGCGCCCTGCTGGTGGCGGACGACGTAGGCAACGTGGTGTGGCGCGTGGTGCCGGCGAGCCACTGAGAAAACCAATACAATGTCGTCATGCGAATCCTACACACGATGCTGCGGGTTGGTGACCTGCAGCGATCCATCGACTTCTACACCAAGGTGCTGGGCATGAAACTTCTGCGCACCAGCGACAATCCCGAATACAAGTACACGCTGGCCTTCCTCGGCTACGGGCACAACCCGGATCATGCGGAGCTGGAGCTGACGTACAACTACGGCGTCGAGAAATACGACATGGGCAATGCCTATGGCCATATCGCGATTTCCGCGAGCGACATCGTTTCCGCCTGCGAGGCAGTGCGCACCAATGGCGGCAATGTCACGCGCGAGCCGGGACCGGTCAAGGGCGGCACTACTGTGATCGCTTTTGTGACGGACCCGGACGGCTACAAGATCGAACTGATCGAACGCAGTTTCGAGGGCCAGGGGGCCGGACTGCGCTGATGGGATTCGGCGCGGCGCCTCGATGGCGCCGCGCCGGCTTTGATGCTTAGTGGTCCAGCAGGGCGTTGATCGGCTCCAGGTCTTCTTCCTTGAGCGAACCGGCCGCCGACTTCAGGCGCAGGCCATTCATGATGGTGTCGTAACGGGCCTTCGACAGGTCCTTCTGCGTGGTGTACAACTGGCGCTGCGCATTCAGCACGTCGATGTTGATACGCACGCCCACCTGGTAACCCAGCTTGTTCGATTCCAGCGCGGACTTGGACGACACTTCCGCTGCTTCCAGCGCCTTGACCTGGGCCAGGCCGCTGTTCACGCCGAGGAAAGCCTGGCGTGCGGTCTGCGCAGCCTGGCGGCGCGAAGCTTCCAGGTCGTTGCGGGCCTTGTCTTCCAGCGCGATCGATTCGCGCACCTTGCTGGTCACGGCGAAGCCGTTAAAGATCGGTACGCTCCAGGTCACGCCAATGGCATTGTTGTTGGTCTGCGAAAGGCCGGTATTCGAAACGCGGGATTTCTGCGCAACCAGGTCCAGTGTCGGCATATGGCCTGCACGCTGCTTGCTGATCTCACGCTTGGCGATTTCAACATTCAGCTTGGCGCCGGTCACGCCATAGTTCTGCTCTTCCGCCGCAGATACCCACGGCTCCAGAGTTGCCGGCTGCGGGCTGGCGATCGTCACGCCGGTGCGCAGCGGCGCCAGTGCACCTGGCGCCTGGCCAATGACCTGCTGCAACGCTGTGCGCTTCACCTCGAGGTCGTTCTGGGCTGCGAATTCCTGCGCGACCACCAGGTCATATGCCGCTTGCGCCTCGTGCGTGTCGGTGATGGTCTGGGTGCCTACTTCGAAGTTGCGCTTGGCCGATGCAAGTTGTTCGGTGGTGGCGGCTTTTTGTGCCTGGGTCGCGGTAAGGTTGTCTTGCGCGGTCAGCACGTCGAAATAAGCCTGCGACACGCGCAGGATCACGTCCTGCTGCGCTTGGGCAAATACGGCTTCCGCTGCGGCGGTGGACAGTTTGCTCTGCTGGTAGTTTTCCCAGTTGGCCCAGCGGAACAGGGGCTGGGTCAACTGCAACTGCATCGTGTGATTGTAGTTATCCAGGTCGCCCGAGGTGTGTTTGACGCGGTCCGTCTGGTCACCATTGTTTTTCGTGACGCTGCCGCTGAGGCCCACGGTTGGCAGCAATTGCGAACGCCCCTGCACCGTGCGTTCCTGGCCGGCCGCCAGCGAGGCACGGGCGCTGGCGTAGGTGGCGTCGTTGGCGAGCGCCTGTTTGTACACCTGGACCAGGTCGGCCGCCTGTGCATTCAGCGAAAACAAGGCGCTGGATACCAGCACGGCGAGGAGGGGTTTCTGCATTTGCATCTCCGTTGGAGTCGTCAAAAAGGATTAGTTTTCGTGCCTAGTACTGCGGCATTGAGCTGTCTACCTGCACAGCCCAGGCGTGAATCCCGCCTGTCAGATTGCTTACCTTGCTGAAACCATGATGCTCGAGGAAAGCTGCCACGTTGAGGCTGCGCGCCCCGTGGTGGCAGATGCAGACGATTTCTGCATCCTCGTCGAGATCGTCGATGCGGGCCGGGATGGTCTGCATCGGCATCAGGGCCGAGCCTGCGATATGGCAGGTCTCGTATTCCCAGTTCTCGCGCACGTCCAGCAGGAAAGGCTTGGCGCGGCTTTCATCATTCAGCCAGCCAGCCAGTTCCGGTGCGGTTAAGTGCTGCATTGGCGTTCCCTTAGAAAGTGAACGCCGAAGGTTTCACCGCCAGGTCGAGCGGCTTGACATCGGTTTCAAACAGTTTGACGGTGTCGTAGCCGTGCTCGCCGGTGCGGGTGATGCGGTGCGCGGTCATCACCGGCGAATCGCCGATGATGGCCACGATACGGCCGCCTACCTTCACTTGCTGCAGCACTGCCTCCGGCAGTACCGGCAGCGAGCCGGAGAACACGATCACGTCGAACGGCGCGCCGTTGGACCAGCCCTGGGCGCCATTGCCCAGTTCCACGGTCACATTGGAGATGCCGTTTGCCGTCAGGTTCTTTTCCGCCAGCGCCTTCAGTTCAGGGGCGATTTCGACGGCGGTAACGTGGCGTGCACGGTGGGCCAGCAGGGCGGCCAGGTAGCCGGTGCCCGCGCCAACCAGCAGCACGTTTTCATGTTTTTTGATCTGCGCATCTTGCGCGATGCGCGCTTCCAGCTTCGGGGTCAGCATTTGCTCGCCACCCTGCAGCGGGATGAAAGTGTCGACAAAAGCCAGGTTCTTGTAGGCTTCTGGCACGAAATTCTCGCGTTTTACGACCAGCAAGAGATCGAGGATGTCCGTATCCAGCACATCCCAAGGGCGGATTTGCTGTTCGATCATATTGAAACGGGCTTGTTCGATATTCATCTTTGTTGACTCGGTGAGGGATAAATAATCCGTCATTTTATCGTTTGTCTGGTCAGGTGGGCATATTAACGATTAAGACAACGGATCGCGGGAAATTGCGACAGTCTGCAGATTTGGGGGGGGTGAACGACCAAAATCGGCAATTTAAGCTGATTTTTGCGGGGCCAGCCCCTGCTGTACCAGGCCGAGGAAGGTTTCCATGAAGGTGTCGGCATCGATGCCTTCGTGGGTCTCGCAGGGGAAGAAGCTGTGCTTCCACATCATCAGCGTCAGCACCGGGGCGATCAGGACGTTGGTCATCATCACCGGGTCGAGCGGGCGGAACTCGCCGCGGGTCACGCCGCGTTCGAGGATGCGGGTCAGCAAAGCGCTGCCGCGTTCGATGACTTCTTCGTTATAGAACGCGGCCAGTTCGGGGAAATTGCCGGATTCGGCCATCATCAGCTTGGTCAGGCCGGCGGCCTTGGTGGCGCCGACCTGGGTCCACCAGCGGCGCAGCATCTGGCGCAGCAATTCGTCGCTTGGCGTATCGCGCGCGGCGGCCGCATCGCTCTCCGCCTGGCCGATGGTTTGCACGATGGTTTCGCGCACCACGGCCTTGAACAGTTCCTGCTTGTTGTCGAAATACAGGTAGAGCGTGCCCTTGGAGACGCCGGCAGCGCGCGCCACGTCTTCCAGGCGGGTGGCGGCAAATCCACGGTCGACGAACAGCTCCAGCGCGGCCGCCAGCAGTTCCTGCGGACGCGCGTCCTTGCGCCGCTCCCAGCGGGGCTTGGTATCAGTCGGGGCTTGCATACTAAATAAAAGTTGGTTCCGGGTAACTTACTCGTGAGTCATTTATCTTAATTCCCCGCCTGCTGGACGTCAAGTTTCAGGCCTACGGACGACAGATATGCTTGCATTCGCGCCAGATATGTTTGCATGCTGCGCCACATAAACTTGCACGCGACTCCAGAGCTTGAAACAAGAACCATCGCACGATCGATGTATTTGTCCCACTAGCCGAGGCATAGCGAACCCTTTCGCCAGTGAGACTCCCCCGCTTCCCAGCTTCAGCACTGATTGACTCTGGTGCGCTCTGACAATGTAAAAAATGTCAATCGTGCATCAATGAAGTGTTAAATAAAATATAATTTCGCCTCCGAAATTTCCGATTTTCAGGAGTGCACCGCATGGCCCCACGTCTCCCCGGCCTTGACTTGACAGGACTCACCGAAGCCAATCGTCCGATCCGCCTGCGCCTGTTCCGAGGAGAAGGCAGCGCCGATGACAAATTGCTGGTCAAGCACGTCAGCGGTGTGGAAACCATCTGCGGTGGCATCGAATACAGCCTGCTTTGCGTTTCGCCTGAAGCCGGCTTACCGCTCAAGCAGTTCATGGCAAATCCTGTTGAACTGCAGTTCGTAACCGACACCGGTGGCATGCGTTCTGTGTGCGGTATCGTCGCCTCGGCTATTGAAGGACAGGGCGATGGCGGCCTGGCCACCTACCAATTGATCGTGCGCGACGCGCTGTCCCTGCTCGATAAAACCAGCAATACGCGCGTCTTCCGCAACGCCAGCGAAATCGATATCACCAACACGATCTTGCGCGAGTGGCGCGAAGCTAACCCCGTTGTGGCCCGCGCATTCCAGTTCGACCTGGGACAACTGAAGACTTACCCGGCGCGCGAATTCACCATGCAGTACAACGAATCGAACGCCGACTTTCTGCGACGCCTCTGGAAGCGTCGCGGCATTGCCTGGTTTATCCGCCCCGGCGCATCCAGTGAACAAGGCAGTGGCGACGCGCCGGCTCACACGCTGGTTCTGTTTGATGATGCGATGTCACTGGCAGAGAACGCGGCCGGCACCATTCGCTTCCACCGCGATGATGGCACCGAGCGGCGCGATACCATTACGACTTGGCACGCCGTACGGCAACTGATGCCAGGCAGCGTCAGCCGCCGCAGCTGGGATTATGCGCAGGCCTGGTCCATGGGCAGCCAGAACCTCAACGAGGTAGACCAGGGAAAATTAGGCAACCAGTTCGCCGCCGGCCTCGATGACTACCTAGTTGATGTGCCGCATGCCGGGGACAATGATGCTGACTACCGCAGTCTGGGCACGTTGCGCATGCAGCGGCACGAATACGAGTCAAAGTTCTTCCAAGGCGAGGGCAGCGACCGTAATATGTGCGTCGGTCAGTGGAACCGCGTCAGCGGCCACCCGGAGCTCGACTCCCATTCGGAAGAAGAGCGGGAGTTCATCATTACTGAACTGCGCGTGGAGGCCGAAAACAACCTTCCTAAGGCTTTTGATGATCGCGTGCGTCGGCTGTTTGCGCTCAACCACTGGCGCAATGACAGCAACGGCCTGGAGCAGGCCAGCGCCGAACGCGGCGTGCGCTATACCAACCGCTTCACTTGCGTGCGGCGCGGCATTCCGATCGTGCCACGCTACGACCCACGCATCGACTTGCCGCGTACCGAGGCGCAAAGCGTTACCGTGGTCGGTCCCGTCAACGAGGAAATCCATTGCGATGCTCTGGGGCGCGTCAAGGTCCGCTTTGCCGGCTGCCGCGATGAGGATCATGAACACGCAAGCGGTGCAGGAGCCTCCGACAGCGAGCGCGATTCAGCCTGGGTACGCGTGGCCAGCGGCTGGGCGAGCGCCCAGTATGGTGCGATATCCCTGCCGCGCGCGGGCGATGAAGTCATCTGCGTCTTCCTTGGCGGTGACCCTGACAAGCCGCTCATTATTGGCCGCGTACACGGCGGCAAGACAATTCCGCCGTCGTTCAGTCATCGTAGCCGGCTAACTGGTGACAAGTACCTGTCCGGAATCAAGAGTAAGGAAGTCAAGGCGCAGCGTTATAACCAGCTGCGCATGGATGATACGCCCGGCCAGATCAGCGCCCAACTGGCCAGCGAGCATGGATCCAGCCAACTGAACCTCGGTTTCCTGACGCACCCCGCGCTGTGACGGTGAGGGCGACCCGCGCGGCGAAGGCTTCGAGCTGGCCACCAACGACAGCGGCGCGATTCGTACTGCCAAATCCCTGCTGATTTCGGCCTGGAAGCGGCTGGACGCCTGCGGCAACCAGCTTAGCAGCGACGAGCATCTGGCCCTGATGCAGGACTGCCTGGACCTGTTCAAGTCACTTGGCCAATACGCCGCCGAACACCAGGGCCTGGCGCTGGATGCGGAACCGCAAGCAGAACTCAAGGATCACGTGGATGCTGCCGCCGGCGGCAGCAATACCGACCGCCAGCGTGACGGCGGCAAGCCGACGCTCAGCATGACAGCCCCGGCCGGCATCGCACTCAGTACGCCGAAAACCATGGTCAGCTATGCCGGAGTGAACGTCGACACGGTGGCCCAGCAGCACATGCAGTTCACCAGCGGCCAGCGCTTCAACCTCAATGCGGGCAAGGGTATATCGCTGTTCTCGCATATGGACGGCATTACCCAGGTGGCGCACAAGGGGAAGTTCCTACTGCAAAGCCAACTCGATGATATGCAGTTCAATTCCGCCAAGGACATCAAGGTCACCGCCGCCAAGCGCCTGATCATCATGGCCGAAGACGAAGTAACCCTAATGGTGAGCGGCGGTGCCTACCTCACGCTGAAAGGCGGCAACGCCGAGATCGGCGGCCCGGGTCCGCTCACGGTGAAGACCGATGGCCACCACTGGAACGGCCCGGCCAGCGCGGCGACGGAGCTGCCGAAGTTCGAATCGGGCGACTTTGGCCGCGTACCGCGCCTGCTGCGTGCAACCGACGGCAAGCCGGTGGAAGGCATGCAGTTGCACGTCGAACGCGCAGGCGACAGCCCGATGGCAGGCGTCAGCGATGGCGCCGGCACAGGAGAAAAGATCGTCACCGACCGCCTGCAGCAGATCAAGGCCATTTTCTATCGTCCGCGCAAATAAAGCGCTCTCTGTATTCGCCTGGAAATCGCATCAATGACGAAGCCATTAACCTTCGATAGTCCGTTCGAAGACCCATGTAACCTGATTGTCGGCGCCAAGAGTGGCGTCTGCCTGGTCGATCCGAAACACCTCGACGTCATCGCACAGATGCCGCTGCCGGGTATCACCATCTTCGTCCACGGAGTGAACTCCGATGGCGAGTGGTATACGCAAACGGAAGAAGGCATCTGCAACGGCCTGAACGACCGCCTCAAACGCAACAAGGGGCAGATTGTTCATGCCACGCCAGAGGGTGGCCAATTGACTCCAGCCAAATACATGGAGGAGCTCACGCCGGATGGGTTTATCAATCCCGAGATGAATCCAAACTCGTTTGTTGACAGTACAGGCAGCTTCTCACCTGTAATTCATTTCCGCTGGGGCTACAAGGCAAGCAGCAAGGAGTTGCAGCTATTTGGCGACCAAATCTACCTGAACGAGGAGAATTATTGGGGCGGTGGTCCTTTCGCTAATGGCTGCACCTCTCTTCCCGATTTGTGGGGCGATGGCATCGATGACACTTTGTTTTTGTGGCTGCATGTCCAGCACATGAATCCGACCAACGACCGTGTGGTCTATTCCTGCCCGCCACGGCCCTATTACGTACTGGCGGCATTGCGTTTGGCGAAATTGGTTGAATCGATTCGTAAAAAGCAAGCCGATACACCAATCACCATCGTCTGCCATAGTCAGGGCAATATGATTGGTATTGCCGCAGCATTTCTCGGTGACCGCCTCGACCCGGTAACCGATGCAACCGGCAAGACCGGCAACTGTGTAGCCGATACCTATGTATTGTGCAACCCTCCGTACAGCCTGCTGCAAAAGAACGCGACTCAAACTTGGGCCGAGCGGGGCATGGAAGATCCGGAGGGCCGTAATGGCCGCACCAGCGGCGAAGCGCGCTACAAGACGCTCGCCGCATTCTTCGACATCATCCGCAAGCAATCGGCTTTCGAACAACCGGCCGCCACTATCGATGAACTGATGAAGAACGAATCGTACGGCTTCGATGCGCGCAGCGACCGTAATAAGCATGGCTATGGCGACAAGCTCTCCACGCTTGGCCGTGTGACGCTGTATTTCAACCCGCATGACCAGGTCATCTCGTCCTCCACAATCCAAGGCATCGGTTGGCGAGGTTTGAGTCAGCAGGAAATCAATGCCACAAATGGCCATGGCGTTTTCAGTCAGCGCGTCTTCGCGCAAGGCTTCAAAGTTGGTGAGCAAGGCCAATACGGTTTTGCACAGGCAATGAAGGATCGCAACCTCAAGGAATTCTGGCATCCGCCTTCACCTGTTGCAAAGTATTCCCTCTCTAAGGGTTTGGCCGCAAACACAAACATCTTCGGAAAGGTGATGACGATCGTAAGTGCGCCGGTGATGATTGTGGCAACGACCGCAGCGCGCACGCGTATCAATGGCGATCCACCCAAAGACTGGAAAACCCCGCTCACTGCGCCGAACTTACCCGAATCCTTCTTACCGGAAGTAATACGCTTCGGTCAAAAATGTGCCGATTTTGATCAAGGATACGACGCACCAGGCGAGTCACGTGATAAAGAACGTGTCCGCGATGCAGATGATCCCTATTCCGGAGACCGAACTATTCCTCGAGGTGGCGCCGAGAGCGCAGCGCGGAGACGCAATGATGCTGCAGAAGGCAACGCAGCTTCGGAGGCCAGCCTGCGCTATGAACATCACGCCATGCTGCGAATGGAAGCGAAACGTGAGGGAATGTATGCGAATGGACAGCAAGTGACGGAAGAGGACAAACCAACGACCGCAAGTGCAGAATACAATGTTTGGCGAAATAAGAAGATCAAAGAAAACCTAGCTAAGAGCATTGATACTCATGCGACAGACCACTCGACAATCATGACAAATGGCATGCACGCGCAAAAGGCGCTAGCGTACGACGTCGCTGTTGGCGCATGCTTCATTAAGGACGAAGATTTTAATGACTTGAGAATGGCTGCAGATTGGCGATTCCTGGCAGGGCTAGGCAAGAACGATCCCAATAAAGTGTTCGAAGAATATTTCAAATCCGGACTGTTTAGAGAGCAGCCAGTAAACAAGTGGGCGAACGAAACGCCAGAAGGAAAAATGCCAGTCAAGATTGTTAATCAACGGGGCTTTTTTGCCAAAGTTCCTAAGGGGGCGCAATGAACTTCCTAATTGAGACGAGGCCGCGCCGGTTTGCCTTTGCTTTCCTCGCATTCGCTTTCGCAGTCTTCGTAGCGTTTATCGTTACTAAGACCTCAAATCAAACGTCACCACACTTGCTAACGGATCGTGAAATTATGAATCGCTTCCTGCTCCTACCTTCTATGTTCGCGGCCGGCGTGTTGGCTCTGCTTAGCTTCGCTGCCCCGGCATCCGCACAAACCACGACTACCGTTGCGGCGCCAACGAGTCCCGAGGCAGTTAAGCCGTTTCAGGCCCAAGTAGTCGGACTGCAATGGCTGAATCCTCTGCAGCGACGCGACTACCCGACGGAATGGCAATTGCTTTGGACGCTAGGGCTAGTTCAGCCTAACAAAGACGATGACATGGTCAAATTGAAACCAATGAAGTACTCAAAGCTTCAGGCAATTGGAATTATTGCGAGTGGCAACAACGGCAGGGAGAGCTTTGAGGGATATCACGAAAAGTATGTAAGTGCCCTGACCGTACATTTTCACGACGTTTACTTTTCCAGTTCCACGTATTTCTATAACGCGCATTCGTTGAAAGACAAGAAAACATGGCGCGAGCTGGCGGGTATCCATATCGAATATGCTTTGCCTGAAGGACGTTTGGACCCGACTGCGGCGGCACGTTTTACGCAAGATGAGATTCGTAGGACGTTCTCAATCGGCAACCCCAACTTTCCGGAAGCGTGGAGTCGTTCCACATTACCCGATGTGCGCGTAACAATGGGCGGTGCAAACGCCGGCTTCGCATCGTTGGCAGCCGGCCTCGACTACTTACAAGCACACCCAAACGAGACCGTATGGGTAATGAATTGGGATGCACCTACCTTCCCACCAAAAGACGCGCAGATCAACGAGAACATGGTGCTGCTGGTGCTCGCCGGCCCGAACTACAATACGGAGCGTGCGCCGCTGGCCTGGATCGGCTATCCGTCTACCAAAAAAGTGCAGGACTTCGAAGCACGGAAGGGGCAGCCGCCCCGCCAAATCCAGGCATGGAAGGCCGCTGTAGAAAACGCTGCAAGCAATGCCGGCAAGCAGGACAGCGACATCGGCTACGTCATCCACGATGCCAACAACACGCATGCTGCTTCGTCTGAACGTATCGGCGCTTTGGCGCAAACGTTGACCACCGAGTTAGTGGACTTCGATTTCAAGAAGCAAACCTTCAATACACCAGCCCTGTTGGGCGAGATGGGGGCCGGCACAGCGCTGACCAACGTTGCGCTTGGCATCGCCTACGCCAATCACCTAGGCAAGAATGTGCTGGTGGCAGGCACCACCAACGCCGAACAGCCAACGGCAGTCGTGGTGAGTCCACCCGCAAAGGTAAGGCCGATCGATCCAGACTTGCCGTGGTTCCGTGCTCGTGGTGGCGGCAGCGCGTTCCTGCCATGGTGGGGGCTGCGCCATGATGCAGGACGCGAGCCGCAAGGCTATTCCGATTGAGACAGGATGCGTAAGGAATACACATGCACGGCGTAATTCGCCTGAACGACCCCACGAGCCATGGTGGAATCGTCATCAGCGCATCGGCTAGCTCCAAAGTCCTCGGTATAGCCGTCGCCCGTAAGGGTGACAGCTGCACTTGCCCTGTGCCTGGTCATGGAATTTGCGTAATCGTTGAAGGAGACCCCAAGGTGCTGATCAATGGCATCCCTGTGGCATTCGACGGTCACAAGACCAGTTGCGGAGCGACCCTCATCACCACCGCCCCGAAGAGTACACGCGGATAACGATGCCAATGCGTTCCCTACCATCGATTTGCATGTTGGGTCATGTGATCCATTGTGAAATGGCTACGGTTTCTCGTACAGTCTTTTGCAAAGAATGCTGGGCTAAGTCCCAGAAAACGAAAGGAATCTATCCCTATCGCAGGGCCCATTCGGATGAAATGGACCCATGCATGGACCGTTAAATCGGCGAGATGGGGATAGTGATTTTGTTGTAATCCGTCTGAGTGAAGGTGCGGCCACTGACAAACTTTTCCCAAAAAGGATGACTTTGTTCAGTCATTTCTACGAGAAGCTCATCGAAACCGCCTTCTCTCAATAGCTCAATGACCTTGTTAACTAAAGCAGTGCCAACACCTCGGCCTTTGTGCCCAGGTGCCACGTAGAGCTTCCAAAGCTCGCCAATGTCCGAATCAACCGAGGCAATTGCCCGTTATGGGGTGCGGAAGCGGCCGCCCAACTGACACTTTACAGATCCCCAATCAATGACGACCGCACTTTCGCCGGTCTGCACTGTTACGCTGAAACTCAGGGCCTGTCAGCACTCGTAACACAACGTCGTTCGAAATCCCGCATCCATGCATATATTCGATTGCAGGTCCGACACCCTCGTGTGAGGCGAGCCAGATACCCTTCTCCACCATGATCGCTTCATTGAATGCGTTTCGTCTGTCTTGATTGGCCATCGCGCAAAGGGACCGAATTTCAATACAAAAATTTCGGTCTTATCAGTAGTGTTAAATAGACGATACCTCCCCATGCGCAAAATTTTCCGTACGCTAAGTCACTTTTCATTTGGGTCTCTATCCCCCTGGCCCCTTCCAGATTGTGACCAGATAGTTTCGCGCGATTGTGGTTTCTTCCTGCGAGAGGTCGCACCTCGAGAATGCCCTTCGTCGCGCATCGACCGTAACCGTGTATGCAGCGTGGAAGACGCATCAGTCAAAGTAAGCAGACGCCTTATTGGGGCCTGCTAGTTTTTTGCCACAGCGTAGACAGCCTGCACCACCATCGCCATGCGTTTGTAATCGAGCTTGTCAAACGTATCGCCGGCGCGGTGATAGTTCGGATTACGCATGAATGCGGTATCGGTCACCATCAGCGCCGGATAACCCTGCGCCCAATAGCTGCGATGGTCGGAGAAATCGACCCCTTGCACCATGCTGGGCGCGTTGAGCGAATAGACCGGCAACTCCGACGCGCCCGACATTGCAGCCTTTACCGAACGGCTTACGCCGAAATCGCCGAACTGCCCGACCAGCGCGATGAAATTGCCACGATCCGGATAGCCAAGTTTCAGCGCAGCCAGCGGGTAGGCCTGGCTACCTGGGCTGTCGCTGAAATAGCCGATCATCTCCAGTGACAGCATCAACTCCACCTCACGCCCCGCCGCCTTCAACGCGCGGGCATGCCAAACACTGCCCATATGGGGTGAGCGGAAGTGTGGCGGCTCTTCGAGGGTATACGCCACCAATTCGACCGGGCGCGCGGGTCCGGATTGGCCCAGCAAGTACGCCAACTCCAGCAAGCCCGCAATGCCGCTGGCGTTGTCGTCGGCTCCTCGCGTGGCGCCGTGGCTGTCGTAATGTGCACCAATCACCAGCAGGCGCCCACTCTCAGGCCCGAAGCGCGCGACGACATTCTTGTAGCGCTCACCTTCGACCACCACTTCCTGGATGGATACCTGCGCGCCAGCTTTCTTGAATTGCTCTGTGATGTATTCCGCTGTTTGCTCCAGTTTTGCCGGCTGCTCGAATGAGCGCGGATAAAAATCGACGGACAGTTTTTTGACATGCGCCTCGAGCTTGGCTGGATCGACCGGTGGTGGCGTCGATGGCACCGCTGTGACCAAGGGCTGGCAAACCAAGGCAGCCAGCATCAGAATTCCCGCAATGATGACTGCCAATGCTGCATAGAAGCGGCGGGGCTTGCGCGCGGGCGACTGCGAAAAATCCATTCCTGTTCCTTGTCGTCAAATCAGAGGACGCAGTATGCCACGTGCCAACTTCCATCTTCTCATCAGACAATTCTTACGTTGATAGGACGACTCGCACATTCTTTTAATTTGCAACCATTCGTAGCACAACTACTAGCCCGGGTGGGCTATGGTGGTCGCGATCCTGTTTTGTCACCATAACCTCGATTTCAAAAAACGATGCCGCGACCAGGTCGTGGCCAGTGACCAACAGACCAAAACAGGATCGACACATGAAACTCAAACCTACCGCCATCGCGCTTGCCCTGCTCGCAGCCACCCTGAACGTGCAAGCACACGAAGACGACGAAGCACCCGTCAAATACAAGCCAGGCATGCGCTACGGCGACAGCGCTTCGATGGGCAACGGCCGCTTCACGGCGTACACCAAGATCAGCCCTAAAGGCAAGCCGGAAGCGGTCGGCGTGGAATTCCACGAGTCGACCCTGAAGAACCTGCCGCATCATCCGCTCAACGACGGCAAGACCTGCCTGGACCTGAACCGCGACGACAAGATCGATGATCACGATGAGTGCGTCGGCGGCCATTCGCGCACCCTGTACTTCGATCCCAACCCAAGCCAGTTCAAGAACATCACCATCAACTGGGAAGCGCATGGCCACGTGCCGGACCAGGTGTATGACCGCCCGCACTTCGACTTCCACTTCTACACCATTCCCGACACCGAACGCCTGGCCGTATTTACCGGCGACTGCCCGGGCCTGACCAATTGCGCCGTCGAGGCCAAGGCCAAGAATCCGGTTGCGCCTCAGTACGTCCACGCCGATATGTTCAACACCAACCTGGTGTATGCGCACATGGGCAACCACTACGCCGATTCCACCGCGCCGGAATTCAACGGCGGCACCTTCACCAATACCTTCATCCTTGGCACTTTCGACGGCCGCATCACCTTCTACGAGCCGATGATGAGCAAGGACTACCTGGACTCCAAACCGGACGACTGCCTGCCGGTCAAGCAGCCAGCAGCAGTACAAACCGATGGCTGGTATCCAACCCAGTACTGCACCCGTTTTAACGAGCACACCAAGACCTACCGCGTGTCGTTCGAAGCCTTCAGCTATCGCAAAGCCAGCTGAATCCTGCTAGCTAATTTCACTTACTGAGGAATCACCATGGAACAGTTCGACGCAATCGTCGTGGGCGGCAGCGTGTCCGGCGCGCCCACCGCCACCTGGCTGGCCCGCAAAGGATATAAAGTACTGATGGTCGAGCGCGACACCTTCCCGCGCGACACCAACTCGACCCACTTCATCTGGCCGCGCGGCATGTCCTACCTGAACCGCCTCGGCGTGGCGGGCAAGGTGCTGGAGCAGACTCCCAGCTTCAAGCAGCTGGAAGTCTCGATCGAGGGCATCAGCCTGCATGGCGGCGTGCCGGTGCAGGCGGTCAAGGACCGCTTCATCAAGCTGCACGGCAATGACGACGGCGTGGTCGACTACTATTCCGGCCCGCGCCGCTTCTACCTGGACAAGGTCCTGCTGGATGAAGCGCGTGCTTCCGGCGTCGACGTGCGCGAAGCCACCACCGTCCAGTCGCTGATCGTCGAAGAAGGCCAGGTGGTCGGCGTGCGCGGCAACGGCCCGAACGGCGCCCTGTTGGCGCGTGCCCGCGTGGTGGTCGGGGCCGATGGCCGCATGTCGCAATTTGCCGGCATGGTCGGCGCCGAGAAAACCGTGGTGCGCGAGAAATCGACTTTCGCCTACTACGGCTACTTCAGCGGCATCGACAAGCCCGAACTGTGCATCCACAAGCGCGGCCGCTTCGGCACCGCCATCTTCCCGACCATGGAAGACCGCCACCTGGTGCTGGTGTACGGCCCGACCGCATGGTGGAGTGACTTCAGCAAGGATCCGGAAGCGAACTTCCACAAGACCTACCGCTATGTGGCGCCGGAAGTGGCAGACATCGTCGCCAAGGGCAAGCGCGTGGAGGATTTCAAGGCCATGGGTCGCATGGTGGCGTATCACCGCCAGACCTATGGCAAGGGCTGGGTGCTGGTGGGCGACGCCTGCAGCTTCAAGGACCAGTGGACCGCGATGGGCATCACGCACTCGCTGCGCGACGCCGAACTGGTAACGGGCTACCTGGACCGCGTGCTGAAGAACGAAGTCCCATTCGAGGAAGCGATGGCGCAGTACCACGAGGCACGCCTGGCCGACTACGAGGACTACTGGGGCTTCGTGTGCGACGGCGCCGAGTGCAACCCGTACACCCGCGAACACCTGGAATTCTTCCATGCGATCCAGGCCGACCAGGCCAAGGTCGACCATTTCATGGGCCAGGTCGGCGACACCATCCCGTTCTCGAACGCGATCGCGCTCGATGGCGAAACCCGTGCGCTGCCTGACTTCATCAAGAACTACGACCCCGAGTCGCTGGACTACTTCGCCAACCTGTACCAGGAAGTGAAGGCCGCAGCTTAATTCCCGATCCCCTCCTGTCGCGCCGGCCCACCCGCCGGCGCGCATCTGTTGTACCTACCAGAAGGAAACCATCATGCAAGCGACATCCATTGGCGTTGACGCAGCATCCGCATTGCGCCTTAAAGCGCCTGGCACCTGCGGTGAACTGATGCAAGGCGCCATCGACGAACAGGATTTCCTGGTCAACTGCCCGGTCAACCTGTTTTCCTACGCCACCGTCGAAGAACACGAAGACGGCCTGCACCTGTCGGACCTGAACCGCTTCACCAAGATCCGCGACACCATCTCCCTGGCCGCGCACGAATACGCCTTCCGTCTCGGCCACAAGGTCGCCATCCATAGCGACATCCCGCGCGGCAAAGGCATGGCATCCAGTTCGGCCGACATCACCGCCGCCCTGGAAGCCGTGTTCCGCAGCGCCGAAGTGCGCCTGGACGCCCAGCTGTTCGCGCGCCTGGTCACCGAGATCGAGCCGTCCGACTGCGTCCACTTCCCCGGCATCGCGGAAGTCAACCACCTGACCGGCCGCCTGCTCGACTCCATGCCGGCGCCGGCCGACCTGAATGTGCTGGTGGTCGATTGCGGCGGCGAGATCGACACCATCGGCTTCGACCGCAAGAGGGCGCGCGCCATCTACCGCCAGAACCAGCCTTACCTGAAGGACGCGCTGGCCAAGCTGAAGCGCGGGTTGCGCCATGCCGATCCGCTCGCCGTGGCGGACGCGGCGACCGCCAGCGCGACGCTGAGCCAGCAGATTCACCTCAAGCCGCAGTTCGACGAAATGCTGGCCACCAGCCGCGAGCTGGGCGCGCTCGGCGTGAACTGCGCCCACAGCGGCACCGTGCTGGGCGTGATGTACCGCGCCAGCGACCGCCTGGGCGACACCCTCAAACACGCCATCACACAGCGCTTTGGCAAGAGCGTCGAGATTGTGGGCGACTTCAAGATTATCAGCGGAGGATGCTATGACTGCTAACAACCTGGATATCTTCCAGACCCGATTCCACAACCCGTCCATCTTCGCGATCCGTTCGCGCACCAAGTACCAGGGCAAGCTGACCGACTTCTGCGTGCCCGCCAATTCCTACTTCCCGCCGCCGCAGATGCTGGAGCTGATCGCGCAGAACATGGGCGACATCCTCAAGTACTACCCGGACTATTCGCCGGTGTACCAGCAATGTGTCGCCGACCTGGTCGGCACCCCGGCCGAGAACATCGTGGTGGCGAACGGCATCACCGAGATCATCACCATCCTGTGCCGTGACAGCAGCGGTCCGATCCTGACTTCGGTGCCCACCTTTGGACGCTGGACCGACCTGCCGCCGGAGTTCAACGTCCCGGTTCATTTCGTGCACCGTGAACGCTCGCGCGACTTCGTGATCGGCGCCGACGACGTGATCGCCCGCACCCGCGAAACCGGCGCCAGGACAGTCGTCATCTGCAATCCGAACAACCCGACCGGCGCATGGTTCAGCAGCGACGACATCCGCAAGATGGCATACGAGCTGTCCGACATCGACAGCCTGATCATCGACGAATCGTTCATCGAGTTTTCCGGCCTGGACAGCGCGGAAGCGCTGGCGATGGAGTCGCCTAACGTGATCATGGTCAAGAGCATGGGCAAGTCGCTCGGCTGGCATGGCATCCGCCTGGGCTACGCGGTGGCCAATACGCGCGCCGCCGCCATCCTGCGCGCCAAGGTCCCCTACTGGAACGTGAACGGCCTGGCCGGCTTCGTGCTGAAGAACATCGGCCAGTTCAAGGAGATCTATGCGCAGAGCTTCGTCAAGGTCGCCGAAGACCGAGAGTATATGTATCGCCAGCTGCAAACGGTGCCGGGCCTGAAGACTTATCCATCCAAGGGCAATTTCCTGTTCAGCGAACTGCCGGAGGGCGTCTCCGGCAAGCAGGTGCGCGACATCCTGCTGGAACAGTATGGACTGGTGATCCGCGAATGCAGCAACAAGGCCGGCTCGACCGAGCAATACCTGCGCAGCGTGGTGCGCGTGCGCGAAGACGCCGACAAGCTGGTGGCGGCACTGGCCGAAGTGCTGGCGGCCTATGCGCCGGCCGAGGCGGCGTGATGGACTCCGCCATGGCGGCACCGTCGCTGCTGGTCAGGGTGGCGCAGCGGCGCGAAGAGGCACTCGGCATCGCCAGCTTCGAGCTGCGTGCGCTGGACGGCGGCGAACTGCCGCCTTTCACCGCCGGCGCCCACATCGACGTGCTGGCGCCGAACGGCATGGTGCGCCAGTACTCGATCTGCAGCTCGCCGCTGGAACGCCGGCGCTACCTGCTCGGCATCCTGAACGAACCGGCGTCGCGCGGCGCTTCGCGCGCCCTGCACGAGGAGGTCGGCACGGACGACGTGCTGTGCATCAGCGAGCCGCGCAACCACTTCGCCCTGGTGCCCGCCAAACGCAGCTTGCTGCTGGGCGGCGGCATCGGCATTACGCCGATGCTGGCGATGGCGGCGGAGCTGGCTGCGCAAGGCCGGCAATTCGAACTGCACTACTGTGTCCGTTCGCGCGAACACGCCGCCTTCCTCGACCTGGTCGCCCAGTCGCCGTGGGCCGACCGCACCAGCCTGCACATCGACGATGAGGGACCGTACCAGCATTTCAATGCCGATGCGCTGCTGGCGGTGCCGGATGCCGATAGCCATGTGTACATCTGCGGCCCGGCAGGCTTTATCGCCCACGTGCGCCAGCGCGCGGCGGCGCATGGCTGGGCAGCGGCCCAGGTGCATGTTGAGCACTTCGCCGCACCGGCACAAGACCTGCCCGAACCGGGCGCTTTCGACGTGCGCATTGCCAGCACCGGCAAGGTGATCCGCGTCGGCGCCGACAAGACGGTGGCCGGCGTGCTGGGCGAACATGGCATTGCCATTCCGCTGTCCTGCAACGAAGGCGTGTGCGGCACCTGCATCACCGGCGTCCTGGAGGGCACGCCGGAACATCGCGATTGCTATTTCACCGAAGAAGAGAAGGCGCGCAATAACCAGTTCATGCCCTGCTGCTCACGCTCGATGGACCACACCCTGGTTCTCGACCTGTGAAAAAGGCGCCATATCGATATGGCGCCTTTCTTCATCAAGAGGCCCGCCTAAGCGGGCTTCGCTTTGCCTTACAGGGTGGCCATGCCGCCGTCGAACAGGATGTTCTCGCCGATCATGTAAGAGGAATCGTCGCTCGCCAGGAACAGCACGGCTTTTGCGACTTCATCAGGCTGGCCGAAGCGCGAGGCCGGCACTTTTGCCATCAGTTGGCTGGCCCACTCCTGCACCGCTTCCGGCGGCAGGCCAAGCTTGCCGTAGATCGGGGTTTCGATCAGGCCAGGGCTGATGACGTTGACGCGTACGCCGCGCGGGGTCAGTTCGGTCGACAGGGTACGCGCCAGCGAACGCACGGCAGCCTTGGTGGCCGAGTACACCGCCAGGCCGGCCACGCCCTGCTCGACCAGGGTGGTGCCGGTCAGCACCACGCTCGATGGGTTGTTCAGCATCGTCAGCACGCTTTGCACGGTGTAGATCACGCCCTTGAAGTTGACGTCGACCTGGTTGTCGATGTGCTTGGCATCGACGTCCGAGAACGGCATCGGCTGGGCGATGCCGGCGTTGGCGAATACCACGTCCAGGCTGCCGAAAGCCGACTTCAGCTTGGCGGCAACGCCGGCCATGTCCGATGCCGACGATACGTCCGCGCGCAGCGCCAGCACGCCTTCGCCCAACTCCTTGCCGGCCGCTTCGACGCGCTGTGCGTCCTGGCCAATGATCGCTACCGCGCGCGCCTTCTTTCAGGAACAGCTTGGCCGGTCGCCAGGCCGATGCCAGTGGTGCCGCCGGTGATCAGAGCGGTTTTGCCAGTCAGTCTACCCATCATTTTCTCCTTGAAAGGCCGCCCCAAGAG
>NZ_JBNZFX010000035.1:0-119536 GCF_050709955.1 Massilia eburnea | reverse complement strand
GGACGATACACGCCTTTCAACGACAGGGTATTCCAGCCGGTGCCGCCCTGGTCGACGATGCGGCCCGCGCCGCCGGTTGCCGCCGCTGGGCGCGCCGTGGTCGGTGCGCGCAGGATGTCGCGGCTGTAGTCGTACAGGCTGGCCGCCACTTCCCAATCGAATACGCCCTTGGTATTGCTTTTCACCGTCAGGCCATGCATCAGGTGGCGCAGCTCTTCCTTCGTCGAGTTGAAGTCGGAAGCTGCCAGTGCGAAGCTGCGGCTATTGATCGACACCGGGCCGCTGAGCACCGGCTTACCCGCTGCATCGCGCAGGTAAGTATTGGGCGTGCCGCTCGAGTCGTTCTGCCACCAGCCCAGCGAATAGCTGGCGCGCACGGTCGGCGAAAGATCGTATGCCAGCTTGATCTTGGCGTGGTCCTGCACCGTGCTGTATTGGGTTGCCGTACCGAGGATATAGATATCGCGGTTGGTGCGGTCCTTGTCGACTACGGCACCGCTAACAGGAACCCCGGCGCCGCCAGCCGTGCCACTGGCGATCACGCGGTTGGCGAAGGTTTGCGGCTGGCCATCGCTGTCGGTGCGGTTCACACTGACGAACCAGGACCACGCGCCGTGGCGATTACCGAGCGACATGCTGGACTGGCGCGCGCTGAAATTGGTGTCGGTGTTGTACATCTCGAACGGCTGGCGCACGTAAGCAACGCGAGCATGCGCTTCGAACTGCTTCGGCATGCGCGTCACATAATCGACCACCGCGCCGACCGAGTTGCCGCCATACGCCGCAGAGAACGGGCCGTACAGGACGTCCACACGCTCGATTTCCTCCGGCGCGACCATGCCCCAGCGCGGCGCGAAGGTGGCGCCGTTGCCGAGGTAGTTCGACAGCAGCACACCGTCCGCATACACCGCCGAGCGCGCGCTATTGCCGGTACCGGAGGCGCGGGTCGACAGCACGGCGTGGTTGTAGTCGCCGATATAGCGCTTGCGCACCAGCAGGCTAGGCAGGTATTTCAGTGCGTCCTCCGCGTCGCTGGCATTAATCTGGTCTTCGATCTGCGCACGGGTAATGCCCTCGATGGTGGTCGGGATCTGGGTCGGCAGCGAAGTCGGATGGCTGCCGGCGATGACGACGGTGCCAACCATCTTGAGTGGCGATTCCCCTTCGTGATCGGCAAATGCCGGGTTCGAGAAAACTGCCAGCAGCGCGGCGGCCAGGGGAATGAGGCGGGTGTTCATGATGCTTCCTTTTTTGTTCTTGCGAGCGAAGGCCTTGCGACCGCGCCGCCAATGGGCGCGTGCAATGCAAAGCCGGGGGAACTACGCGGGAAAGGTCAAGCGAAAGGCGGGGCGCGCGAGGGCGGCGCCAGGGATTCTTGCTGCGGCGGCGCTGCGGGCGCATGCAATGCAGGTTCGGCGCGCGACGGCACCATCAGCGCCAATGCAATGCCGGCAGGTGCTGGCGGCACGGCAGGCAGGTCGGCCTGCACCATGCAGTAGCCGCATTTCTGGGCGACGTGGTGGGCTTTAGGCTGGGCGTGGCAATGGGCGACGTTGTGATCGCCGCATGCCGCTGCCAGCAGCGTGGACAGGGTTGGCGCGGAGACGGCCATCAGCATCGCAAACAGCGCGATCCTGACAATTCCGGCAATCTTTCTCCTGCTCCAGCCCACGATGGCTCCTACAACGCAATCTCAATAAGTGCATTGTAGATACGCCTTTTCGCAGGCGATATGCCCTAGATCAAGTTTTCACTTGCCCGCCGCGGCGGAGTAGATCCTGATGACGCGGCGCGCGGGGCCAGCGTCGGATGGGGGAGCCGGTGGTGCCGGCGAATCGCCGCAGCCGCCGCAGGAACCGCAGCCGCTGCTGCAGCTCGATTCCGTATTGAAGAAGCGCGCCAGCTTTTCCTGCGGCAGGCCGCGGCGCGACAGTACGTAGACGATCTGCTGGCGCCATGCGGCAGGCAGGTATTTCCGCGCCGCGTGCAGCGCGGCCGCTGCCACGATGATGCCGACGATAATTTCCTGCCACATGGTTCAGCCTCCCAGCGCCAGGGCGACGCGGTAAGTGATGAAGGTAGCGCCGTATGCCAGCACGAACATATAGCCCGCCATCAGGAGCGGATACTTCATCGAGTTGGTTTCGCGGCGCACCACGGTCAGCGTGGACAGGCACTGCGGCGCGAACACGTACCAGGCCAGCAGCGCCAGCGCGGTCGGCAGGCCCCAGCTTGCCTGGATCACCGGCAGCAAGGAGTTCGCCAGCTCGTCGCCGGTCTGCGACAGTGCATATACGGTGCCCAGCGCGCCGACCGCCACTTCACGCGCCGCCATGCCCGGCACCAGCGCAATGCAGATCTGCCAGTTGAAGCCGATCGGGGCGAAGATGAATTCCAGCGCGCGGCCCAGCATGCCGGCCACGCTGTAGTAGATCGGCGGATGGGTCGGCGCCCTCCGGTGCTCCCGGGAAGCTGGACAGGGCCCACAGCAGCACCATCAAGGTCAGGATGGTGGTACCGACGCGCATCAGGAAAATCTTGGCGCGCTCGTACAGGCCAATGGCCAGGTTGCGCATATGCGGCCAGTGGTAGGCCGGCAGTTCCAGCATCAGCGGCTGGTTGCGCTTGGCGCGCATGGAGCGCTTCATGACCCAGGCCACGGCCATGGCGGAGATGATGCCGGCGAAATAAAGGCAGAACAGCACCAGGCCTTGCAGGTTGAACAGTCCCCACACTTCGCGGTCCGGGATGAAGGCGGGCGATCACCAGCGCATATACCGGCAGGCGCGCCGAACAGGTCATCAGCGGCGCGATCATGATGGTGACGATACGGTCGCGCGGATTCTGGATGGTGCGTGCCGCCATGATGCCCGGAATTGCGCAGGCGAAGGAGGACAGCAGCGGAATGAAGGCGCGGCCCGACAAGCCGACCCCGCCCATCAGGCGGTCCAGCAGGAAGGCTGCGCGCGGCAGGTAGCCGCAATCTTCCAGCACCAGGATGAAGAAGAACAGGATCAGGATCTGCGGCAGGAATACCAGCACGGCGCCCACGCCGCCCAGCACGCCGTCCACCAGCAGGGAACGCAGCACGCCGTCCGCCATATGGGCCTTGACCAGGGCGCCGAGGTGTTCGACGCCGCCGCTGATCATTTCCATTGGCACTTCGGCCCAGCTGAACACGGCCTGGAACACGCAGAACATCAGCACCGCCAGGATGATCGGGCCAATGAACGGATGCAGCACGAAATGGTCGATTTTCTCGGAGCGGTTGCCGCGGTCGTCGGCGTCTTTCACGGCGACCGACAGGATGCGGCGCACTTCGCGCTGGGTCTCTTCCACCGATACGGCGTCGATCGCGGACAGCGGCCTGGACACGGTTTCGTGGAACGGCCACAGGCCATCCAGCGCATCGACCAGGGCTTTCTCGCCGCCGCTCTTCACGGCCACGGTTTCCACCACCGGCATGCCCAGTTCCCGCGACAGCCTGGCCGCATCGACCACGATGCCGCGCTTGTTGGCCACGTCGACCATGTTCAGGCACAGCACCATCGGCAGGCCGAGGCGCTTGATCTCAAGCACCAGGCGCAGGTTCAGGCGCAGGTTGGTGGCATCGACCACGCACACCACCACGTCGGGCGAGCGCTCGCCTTCGCGCAGTCCGGCTACCACGTCGCGCGTGATCATTTCGTCGGGGGTATGGGCCGACAGGCTGTAGGCGCCCGGCAGGTCGAGCAGGCGGTACTGGTTGCCCGCTCCGGAAGTGAACTGGCCTTCCTTGCGCTCGATGGTCACGCCGGCATAGTTGGCGACCTTCTGGCGTGCGCCGGTGAGGCGGTTGAACAGTGCGGTCTTGCCGCAATTCGGGTTGCCCAGCAGGGCGACCATTGGCTGCTGCGCGACGACTGGCGCGGCCTTTTCTACTGCACCCATTGCATTTATTCCGGTTGGATCGAGATCAGCGCAGCTTCGAAGCGACGCAAGGCAAACGTGGCATTGCCTACTTTAATGGCGAGGGGTTCGCCGCCTGGCATGCCACGCTTGAGCATGCGGATGCGCTCGCCGGGCACGAAGCCCAGCTCCATCAGGCGGCGCGCCAGGTCGGCGCCATCCTCGGTATCTTCTGGATTGCCCGGGGCGATATGGATCACCGTTCCGCTCTGCCCCACCGGCAGGGAATCAAGCTTGATCAGGGTAGGAGCAAGGGTCATGGCGAACTTTCCAGGGCGAAATACGACTTCGCCATTATAGATGAGAATTTAAATGAGAATTGTTCTTGAATAGGCTTGCATTGTAGCCCTGTTCGGGTAGAATGGGAACCGTAATGATAATGATTCTCATTGCGAGGATCGCAATCTTAGCCAGAAGGTAATTTTCGAAATGATCGTTTGTGTCTGCAACAACATCTCTGATCGAGAAATCCGTCAAGCCATAGATATGGGTATCAGCTCCATGGACGAGTTGCGTGAAGCGCTCGGCGTGGCCACCTGCTGCGGCAACTGCCTCAGCTACGCGGTGGAAGTGCTGGACGAACACCTGGGCAGCGGAATACAGGAGACTGTGCTCAAGCGCCCAACACTGACCGTGTAAGGAGCGCTTTATGCAATCGATGACTTTCCCGGCTGGCGGCGATTTCGGCGCCGGCGTTGGCGGCGCCAAGCTGACCAAGATCGCAGCAGTCGTCGTCTTGCACGCAGTTCTCGGTTATGCCTTTATCAACGGCACGATGCACCGCCTGGTGGACCGCATCCCTGAAGTGGTCAACGTCACGTTTGTGGCGCCGCCGCCACCGCCTCCGCCAGCCTCGCAGCCAAAGACGGTAGAGATCGCGCAGAAAGCGCCATCGATTACCCCACCGCCGCTGCCGATGCTGCCGATCGTGATCGAAAACACCATTACCCTGCCGCCCTCGCAAGCGCGCGTTACTGAGCCCGCACCGGCCACGCCGGCCGTCGTGGCGCCGGTTGCAGCTGCGCCGGCAGCCCCTGCCGCACCGGCTGGCCCGCGCGTGATCTCCTCGGTTGAATATATCCGCGCACCACAGCCGGTGTACCCGTCGGTGTCGCCGCCGCATGGGCGAACAGGGCGTGGTGACCTTGCGTGTGCTGGTGAATGAAAAGGGCTATGCCGAGCAGGCATCGATCCAGAAATCGTCCGGTTTCAACAACCTGGACGAAGCCGGCCGCGCCGCCGTGATGCGCGCGCTGTTCAAGCCGTATGTGGAAGACGGCAAGGCACAGCCGGTGTATGTGGTGGTGCCGATTAACTTCCAGATGTCCTGATCAAAAATAAAGCGCCTTCAAGGCGCTTTTTTACATCTCGGCCCACATCCGCAGCAGGTTGTGATAGTGGCCTGCCAGGCCGACTGTGGCCTCGTCATCCCCATGCATGCCGCGCAGTTTCTGGATGTTCTGGTCAAGTTCGAACAACATGGAACGCTGCCAGTCATCGCGCACCATCGATTGCGTCCACAGGAAAGAAGCCACGCGCTCGCCGGCAGTCACCGGGTTCACCCGGTGCACGCTGCTGGCCGGGTAGACGATCGCATCGCCCGCCGGCAGCTTGACTTCATGCGCGCCGTAGCTGTCCATCACGGTCAGCTCGCCGCCTTCGTATTCCTCCGGATCGGACAGGAACACGGTGGTGGAAACGTCGGAACGCATTACATCCGAAGAGCCAACCATGTGGCGGATCGCGCCATCGATATGCAGGCCGTATGTCTCGCCGCCGGTGTAGCTGTTGAAGTACGGTGGCAGGATCTTCAGCGGCAGTGCCGCCGAATAGAACAGCGGGTTCTTCGCCAGCGCCTTGATGATGATATCCCCGAGTTCCAGCGCCAGCGGCGTCCCTTCCGCGATCTGCCGGTTGCGCTTGACTTGCGCGCCCTGCGATCCCACGCTGGCGCGGCCGTCGATCCATTCGGCGGCCGCCAGGCGCTGGCGGAAGTGCTTGACTTGGTCCGGCGTCAGCACGCCGGGGATATGCAGCATCATATTAGTAGCGGAAGTTCGCAGTCAGGATTGCGGTACGGCCTGCAGCAACTTGCGCGTAATGGCTCGATACCGATTTGTCGAAGTAGAACTTGTCGGTCAGGTTCTGCACGTTCAGTTGCAGGCTGATGTTCTTGTTCACTTCGTAGCTCGCCATTGCGTCAAAGCGGGTGTAGGCCGGCACGTACTTGGTATTGTTGATGTTAGCCCAGATCTTGGCAGAGTAGTTCACACCGCCGCCAATGGTCAGGCCCGGCAGCACGGTGTAGGACGTCCACAGCGAAGCGCTGGTCTTCGGCACGCCAGGGAAAGTGTTGCCGTCGTATGGCGATTTCACCCACACCGGTGCGGCGGTGGTGCCGGCATTGGTGTAGCCGTTGTCGCCCACTTCCGCGTCGAGCCAGGTGGCGCCGCCGAATACCTGCCAGTTGTTGGTGATGGAGCCGCTGATTCCGAACTCCGCGCCGCGCACCGTTTTCTTGCCGGCGTTGAAGGAAATGCCGTTAGGACCGCTGACACGAGCGTTGTTCATCCTGCTTTCGAAGATGGCGCCGCTCAGGGACAGGCGGCGTGCCAGCACTTCCCACTTGGTGCCCAGTTCGAAGTTCTTACTGTCCTGTGGCTTCAGGTCTTTCACTGCCACGGTCAGGCCATCATTGCCTTCGCCGCCGTCGTTGCCCGGCGGGGTCGACGAGGTGCCGTAGGAAACGTAGATGCTGCTGTTGGCAGCCGGCTTATAGACCAGGCCAGCCTGGTAGTTGGTGAAGTTGGACTTCACTTCAGCATTCACGGCAGCGGTAGCCGGCGATGCAGTCGGGTTAGCAGCAGTGAACAGCGCGGAGCGGAATTCATCCCAACGCAGACCAATGTTCAGCAGCCATTGTGGAGTGAACTCGATAGTATCGAAGCCGTACACCCGAGCGGCTGTTGGTGTGCACATTGGTCGCGGCTGGCGACACGCTGCGCACCTGGCCCGCGCTCCATGGATCGTGCGGGTTCGGGTTGATCAGGGTGGTGCAGTTGTACAAGGTCGCAGCGCCGGCGGTCGGGCAGGTGCTGGTCTTGGTCAGGGGGTTGTTGGTGCCCGGGGTGAACAGGTAGGTGCTGCGGTCGGTCACCTCGCGGCTGATTTCAACGCCAGTGGTGAAAGTGTGCTTGATGCCGGCGGTGGTAAAGTCGCCGGTCAGGCTCGAAGCGTTAGCCAGGGCGTCGGTTTCGGCCACGCGGGTATTGGCGCGGCGCCACAGGGTGCCGTACAGCACCACGTTGCCCTTGGAGTCGTCAGGCTGGGTGTAGACGTAATCGTTCTCGGTCTTGCCATAACGGGTCACGTTGCGGAACGACAGACCGTTGCGGAAATCGTGCTTGATGTCGATGGTGCCAATGTCGGACTTGGTGTCGCGGAAGTCGCGGTCGACCAGGCCGTAATAGGTATCGCGCGGCACGGACATCGGGGTGCCGTTGCCGTTCTTGGCGATGTTGGCGCCAGTGGTGAACGGATTGTTGAACGGAATGCCGCTGTCCGGCAGTTCGCTCGCTTGCATATGGTAGAAGGACAGGTTGACCTTGGTCGGACCCGTCAGGCCGAAGGCCACGGTCGGGGCGATACCCCAGCGGTCGCCGTGAATTTCGTTACGGCCGGCCACATGGTTTTCATGGCCCATCACGTTCAGGCGCACGGCGGCGTCATCGCCGATCATGCGGTTCACGTCGACGGTGGCGCGGCGGTATTGCGCGCTGCCGATGCCGACCGACGCGTTGGCGAAGTTTTCCGCCTTGGCAGTCTTGGAAACCAGATTCACGCCGCCGCCGGCGGAAGAACGGCCGCCGTATGCGGAGTTCGGGCCCTTGACCACTTCGATCTGTTCCAGCGCGAAGATTTCGCGGCTCTGGGAACCGGTGTCGCGGATGCCGTCGATATAAGTATCGCTTTGTGCGTTGTAGCCGCGAATCAGCAGGTTGTCGCCCACCGGCTGGCCGCCTTCAGCGGCGCCGACGGTGATGCCCGGCACGGTGCGCAGGGCGTCGGTCAGGGAGGTGGCGCCGGTCTGGGAAATCACCTCGGTCGGGATCACGGTCACCGATTTCGGGGTATCCAGCAGCGGGGCGGTGAACTTGTCGGAGGCGGATTTCTTGACCTGGAAGTCGTTGCCATTCTGGCCGGTAACGACCACTTCCTGCATTTTCTGCTCTGGGGCAGCGGGATTGGTATCGGCTTGTGCTACAGGCATCACCAGGGAAGCGGCGATGGCTGCGAGCGTAGCTGGCGAGTGCTTGCGGCTCTTAATGTAGGACATGGACAACTCTGAATTGTTGGCATAAAACGCAAATGATAATTGTTTTCATTTAGATTAGCAATGTCGTTAGCAATCCTATGTTCCCCTCATGACTAGGTGGCGCTGCTGCTTCGTGGCAAAATGCCATTATTCCCAACCAAATAAGAAGGAAACCCCATGAAGGGCGACAAAGACGTTATTCGTCTGCTGAACGCACAGCTGACCAACGAGCTGACGGCAATTAACCAGTACTTCCTGCATGCACGCATGTACCGTCACTGGGGCTTCGACAAGCTGGGCAAGAAAGAGTACGACGAGTCGATCGGCGAAATGAAGCATGCCGACCGCCTGATCGACCGCATCCTGATGCTGGACGGCCTGCCTAACCTGCAAGCCCTGCACAAGCTGCTGATCGGCGAGAACACCGAAGAAATGCTGGCCGCCGACCTGAAGCTGGAGAAAGGCGCGCATGTGACCGTCAAGGAAGGCATTGCGCAATCGGAAAAAGTCGGCGATTACGTCTCGCGCGACCTGCTGCTGGATATCCTGAAGGATACCGAGGAGCACATCGAATGGCTGGAAACCCAGATCGACCTGATCGGCAAAATCGGCATCCAGAACTACCTGCAATCGCAGATGTCGGAAGCTGAGTAATGCCCGGCCAGAGTCCGGAATTGCTGCGCCGCCTGCTGCGCGCAAAAGACCGGATGGACGGCGCCTCGCACGAGGAATGGCCGGTGAGCCGCCTGGCGGAAGTGAGCTGCGTCTCTGCAACTCACTTCGCCCGCTCGTTCAAGGAGGCTTTCGGCCTGCCGCCCCACCGCTACCTGCTCACGCGCCGCATCGAGCGCGCCGTGACGCTGCTGCGCGAAACCGATTTGCCCATCACCGATATCGCCTACTCGACCGGCTGGAACAGCATCGGCACCTTCGGGCGCACTTTCCGCGATATCACCGGCAAGAACCCGGGCGATATCCGTGAACAGGTGCGCGCCGAGGCGGAACAGGCCGGCCGGGTGCCAGCCTGCGTGCTCAGCGCCGCGCACCGCCCCGACCTCACAATGGCAGTTTCGGAGAAGCGGCGCCAGGAAAGCGTCCCTACAATGGAGTCTCACTTAAAGGAGACCACCCCATGACCCAAGGTATTCAAACTGTAGGCTTGTATGTCCGTGACCAGGATGAAGCGCTGGCTTTCTATGTCGACAAGCTCGGCTTCAAGGTCCACACCGATGTGCGCAACGGCGACTACCGCTGGCTGACCGTGCAGCATCCGGAGCAGCCCTCGTTCCAGCTCGGCCTCTACGTGCCAGGGGCGCCAGTGCATGACGCAGCAACCGCGCAAGCGCTGAATGCGCTGGTCGCCAAAGGCGCTATGCCGCCGATGGTGCTGGAAGTGGAGGATTGTTTCGCGGTCTACGACAAGCTGCACCAGAAAGGCGTGGAATTCACCCAGGAGCCGGTGGAACGCTACGGCACCGTGGATGCCGGCTTCCGCGACCCGTCCGGCAACGGCTGGAAAATGATCCAGACCCGCCGCAAGGTGGCAGCGGCTTAATCCAGGCCCCAGGCTGAGCGCCAGGGCGCGTAGAACGCCGGATCCGGCGATACCGCGCCCGCGATGCCGCACACGGCGCCGGCAAAGGCATTGGCGCGCTCCAGGATCAGCGGCATCTCCCAGCCGCGCGCCCGGCCCGCCAGGAATACCGCGGCAAACGCATCGCCCGCCCCCACCGAATCGACGAACTGCGCCGGCTTGCTGGCGTGGTGGTCGGCCACGCGCGAGCCATCAGCGCCGAAATACATGGCGCCGCGCTCAGCGAGCGTGACCAGCAGGCCCTGGATCGAAAAATTGTGCATCATGGCGCGCGCTTCCGCTTCGACCGCGGCGCAATCCATGTCCACCGTGTCGGGACAGGTGTGGCAGTACCATGAGAACAGCGCCTGCAACTCGTCCTCGTTGACCTTGACGATATCGGCTCGCTGCAGCGCGGCAAACACCACGGCTTCGTCCGCGCCATCGCGCAAATTCAGGTCGAGGAAATAATCGGCGCCATCCGCGCCATCCAGCACCGCGTTAAGCGCCGCGCGCGAGCCCGACTCGCGCTGGGCCAGGATGCCGAAATATACCGTGTCGGGAGAGAAGGCACGCATCACGTCGACAGCGGCTGCCGTTTCGATATGGTCGTAAGCCTGTTCGGCCAGGATCTGGAAGCGATGCCCGCCATTGCCATCGCGCTCCACCAGCACGCGGCCGGTCGGCTGCGGGCCATGCTGCAGGCCCTCGGTGCTCATGCCGAAACCGGCAAACGCCTCGCGCACCTGCTCGCCGTACGGGTCATTGCCGACACGCGTCACCATCAAAGCCGTCAGGCCCAGTTGCCGTGAGGTTGCGCGCTACATTGAAGGGAGCGCCGCCGACTACCTGCTGGTCGCCAAAATCATCGAGAAGGGCTTCGCCAAACACGAGGATTCTGTCTGCCATGGCGGCCTCCGGTGATCAGGCTTGTGGAACGGGTGTCTTTGAAGGATTGGCGCTCGGACAGCTTGTCGTACAGGCGGCCAAGGTTCGGGTGCTTGCCGCGCCAGTCGATTTCCGGGAAACGGAAGCTCAGCCAGCCCAGGCAGCAGCCCACGGCGACGTCGGCCAGCGAGTAATGGTTGCCCGCGCAAAAAGGATCGTCTTCCAGGCGCCCGGCCATCGACGCCAGGCCCAGCTCGACCTTCTGCATCTGGCGTGCAATCCACTCTTCGCTCTGCTTTTCCTTGGGACGCTGGTTGCGCTCAAGGCGCATCAGCACCGCCGCATCCAATACGCCGTCGGCCAGTGCTTCCCAGCATTTGATGTGGGCGCGCTCGCGGCCATTCGGCGGCAGCAGCTTGGACACCGGCGACACCGAATCCAGGTACTCGACGATCACGCGCGAATCCTGCATGGCATAGCCGTCTTCCATGATCAGGCAGGGCACTTTGCCGAGCGGATTCAGTTTCTGGATGGTGGTGTCCGGCGCCCAGACGTTTTCCAGCTCCAGTTGATAGTCGAGTTTTTTTTCCGCCAGGACGACACGAACCTTGCGTACATATGGACTGGCGAGAGAACCGATTAGTTTCATAGATGCTGAAAGTGGAGAATTAGACAACAGTATAGCATCGCCCCCAGATAGCCGGCGCAGCGGAGTGGCAGGGAGGCGACGGGCGGCCAATGGTAAAAATCCTGTTTTTTCCCGCCTCCTCCCCAGCCTTCTCATGACAACTCCTTACTCCACCCTGTCGGCCCTGTCCCCGCTGGACGGCCGTTATGCTTCGAAAACCGACAAGCTGCGCCCGATCCTGTCCGAATCCGGCTTCATGCACCACCGTGTGAAGGTCGAAATCGCGTGGTTGCAAGCGCTGTCGCTGGCTGGTTTCGCCGAAATCAAGCCATTCTCCGCTGCCGGCACCGCCCTGCTGGACAAGCTGGCTGCCGACTTCACCGAAGCCGATGCCGCCCGCATCAAGGAAATCGAAGCCGTCACCAACCATGACGTGAAGGCCGTGGAATACTGGCTGAAGGAAAAGGTCAAGGACGTGCCGGAGCTGGTGGCCGCCTCCGAATTCATCCACTTTGCCTGCACTTCGGAAGACATCAACAACACGTCGCACGGCATGATGCTGAAAGCCGCCCGCGACGGCGTGATGGTGCCGGCCCTGAACGGCCTGGTGGCCCGCCTGAAGGAAATCGCCCATGCCAACGCCGAGCTGCCGATGCTGTCCCGTACCCACGGCCAGACCGCCAGCCCGACCACCTTGGGCAAGGAATTCGCCAACGTGATCGCGCGCCTGCAGCGCGCCATCGAGCGCATCGCCAAGGTGGAAATCCTGGGCAAGATGAACGGTGCCGTGGGTAACTACAACGCCCACCTGTCGGCTTACCCATCGTTCGACTGGCCTGCGTTCTCCAGGAACGTGATCGAGCAGCGCCTGGGACTGGTGTTCAACCCTTACACCATCCAGATCGAACCGCACGATTACATGGCCGAGCTGTTTGACGCCTTTGCCCGCGCCAACACCATCCTGCTGGACCTGAACCGCGATATCTGGACTTATGTATCGCTGGGCTACTTCAAGCAGAAGCTGAAGGCCGGCGAGATCGGTTCCTCGACCATGCCTCACAAGGTCAACCCGATCGACTTCGAGAACTCGGAAGGCAACCTGGGCCTGGCGAACGCCGTGCTGAAGCACTTGTCCGAAAAGCTGCCGGTGTCGCGCATGCAGCGCGACCTGACCGATTCGACCGTGCTGCGCAATATCGGCGTGGGCCTGGGCTACACCCTGCTGGCTTACGATTCGTGCCTGCGCGGCCTGAACAAGCTGGAAGTCAATCCTGCCCGCCTGGCGGCGGACCTGGACGCGTCGTGGGAAGTGCTGGCAGAGCCGGTGCAGACTGTGATGCGCCGTTATGGCATCGAGAATCCGTACGAGCAACTCAAGGAACTGACGCGCGGCAAGGGTATTACCAAGGAAGCGCTGCGCGAGTTCATCACCAATCTGGCGATTCCGCAGGAAGCCAAGGATCAATTGCTGGCGATGACGCCGGCGAACTACATTGGTATTGCCGCTGCGCTGGCCAAGGCCATCTGAAACCGGTAAAGCCGGGTCAGACCCAAGGGTCTGACCCTGAATGATCTTGCGGCCGCGGGGCTGGTTCTGGGCTTCTGACTTTCGCCGAACGTCAACGGCCTCGAACCAACCCCGCGGCCGTCGCGCTGACTGGGTCTGACCCTTGGGTCAGACCCAGATTTACCGGTTTTAAGCAAACCGTAAGCAAGTTAAGTTACCCTCTGGTATATTAGTTCTAACACGTACTATCTACCAAGGGTCACAATGGAACGCTATTCCCGAACCGCGATCGCGCTGCACTGGCTGATTGCCCTGCTGATCGTAGCCGCGTTCATTCTCGGCCTGGTGATGACCGACATCCCCGGCCTGACCCCGACCAAGCTCAAATACTATTCCTGGCACAAATGGCTGGGCGTCAGCGTGCTCGCCCTGGCCGCCGGGCGCCTGTTGTGGCGCCTGAACCAAAAGCCGCCCGCGCTGCCGGTCTCCATGACCCAAGGCCAGAAGAAAGCCGCCGAAGCCGGCCACTGGCTGCTCTACTTCCTGATGTTCGCCGTGCCGGTTTCCGGCTACCTGTACACCACCGCCGCCGGCGTGCCGGTGGTCTACCTCGGCCTGTTCAAGATCCCCTCCCTGTTCGAAGCCAATCCGGCCCTCAAGGAAATCCTGAAACCGGTACATTACTGGCTCAACATGCTGCTCGCCGCCGCCGTCATCGGCCATGTGGCAGCGGCACTGAAGCACCAATTCATCGACAAGGACGGCCTGCTCAAGCGCATGCTGCCATAACCTGGAGCCACACCCATGAAGAAAAGCGTATTACTGGCCGCCCTGCTGGCCGTGGCGGCTGCAGCCAGCGCCGCTATCCTGAAAGCCGATCCTGCCAAAAGCAGCGTGTCGGCCGTGTTCAAGCAAATGAACGTGCCGATCGAATCGAAGTTCAAGAAACACAATATTGTCATCGACTACAACGCTGCCGCGCCTGACACCTCGAAGGCCACGGTTGAAATCGAAACCGCCAGCCTGGACTTGGGCGAAGCCGAAATGAACGCCGAAGTGGCCAAGAAAGACTGGTTCAACTCCGCCCAATTCCCGAAAGCCACCTTCGTTTCCAGCGCCATCAAGAGCGCCGGCCCCGGCAAACTGAATGTCAGCGGCAAGCTGACCATCAAGGGCAAGGCGGCCGACGTGACCTTCCCGATCACCGTCAAGGCCGACGGCGGCAAACAAGTGTTCGATGGCGCGCTGCCGATCAAGCGCCTGGCCTTCAACGTCGGCGAAGGCGAATGGAAAGACACCGGCATGGTCGCTGACGAAGTGACCATCAAGTTCCACGTAGTAGCTCAATAAACCCCTGGAGACCCAATGAAACTGAAGTTCCTGACCGCCGCATTGCTGGCCGTATCCGCAGTTGCCGCCAACGCCGCGACCTACAACATCGACCCGACCCACACCTTCCCGAGTTTCGAAGCCGACCACATGGGCCTGTCGGTATGGCGCGGCAAGTTCGACAAGACCAGCGGCACCATCCAGATGGACCTGGCGGCCAAGACCGGCAGCATGGACATCAGCATCGACGCGGCCTCGATCGATTTCGGCATGGACAAGATGAACACCCACGCCAAGTCGCCCGATATGTTCAACGTCGAGAAATTCCCGACCGTGACCTACAAGGGCAAGCACTTCAAATTCGAAGGCGACCAGTTGGTGGCCGTGGAAGGCGAGTTGACCATGCTGGGCGTGACCAAGCCGGTCACCCTGAAGGTCAACAAGTTCAAGTGCATCATGCACCCACGCTACAAGCGCGAAGTCTGCGGCGCCGACGCCTCGGCTGAATTCAAGCGCACCGATTTCGGCCTGAACTACGCCACCCCAGCCTTCGCTCCCGAAGTGAAGCTGGCAATCCAGGTCGAAGCCATCAAAGCCGAATAAATGTCCACCATGGGGTCAGGAACCAAAGTGGACATTTCTATTGGAAATGTCCACTTCCGTTCCTGACCCCGAGGTGGACATTTTTACGGGTTATCCCTCTCGTAGGCAGCGCGCACCGCGTCCTTGGAATGTTCCCATGCCATGCGCGACCTGCCTTTCACCGCTTCCCAATCGCGTTCCAGCTGGTCTTCCAGCTCCTCCCACGTGCCGCGATAACGCTGGCGCGCGGTGTAGCCGAGCATATAGGCTGGCTCGTAATCGTCGTAGTCGAAGGTGGGGTTGAAGTAGGCCTCGTTGCGGTAGTGGTCCTGCCAGTAGACCCGTTCTTCGCTCGGGTTGAGCAAGGTGCCGATGCCCTGCCCCGCCATGCCGCCGGCTAGCGCGCCAATCGCGCCGCCCGCTGCCATGCCGATCGGACCGGCCGCCGCGCCCACCGCAATTCCCGCCGCCGCGCCGCCGCCTGCACCGACACCGGTCGCCAGGTTGTGGTCATCGTCATCGTCCTCCAGCTGCGGGTTGACGATTTCGGCCGTGCCCTTGCCGACGAAGGCCCCTGCCACGCCGCCGATCACGGCGCCGGCCACCATGCCCGGCAAGCCGGCCGGTGAACCGGCTGCAGCGCCAGCCAGCGCGCCGCCGGTGGTGCCGACGCCGACGCCGACCACGTGCTCGCCTTCGCTGTCTTTCCAGGCGCTCTCGATATCGGCCGCGTCGACCGCATCGCGGGTGTTCACGCCCATCAGGATACCGCCGGAGCGGATCCCTTCCTCATAGTGATTGAGGCGCTCTTCCGGGATGCCGGCGCCGATCAGGGCGCCCACCAGGCCACCCGCCACGCCGCCAGCGCCGGCACCGGCCAGCGCGGCGGCCAGCGGACCAGCCACCACGATGCCCAGGCCCGGCAGCACCAGGGTGGTGCCCATTGCCGCCACGGCCGCAAGGGCGGCGCCGATCGCGCCGCCAACGCTGGCGCCAATGCCGGCGCCTTCCCCTGCTTTCGAACCCAGTTCCGAATCCGCCGGGCCGCTGAAATAGCGCTCGCGGGTAGCGTCGCTCATGACGACGTTGATGTCGTCCTTGCTGTAACCGCGGGAAGTGGCATGTTGCCAGGCACGCTCGGCACTGTTGCGGTCACGAAACAGGCCGGTCACCATACGGGATTGCTTGTCTGCAGAGTTCATGGGAATTCCCCTTTTTTCATGAGTCCCGGACACGATAGGCCGCCGCGCGCTGCAAATCTGTACGTTCGCGCACGGAATACCGGCCCGCGCATGTCCTACACTGGAATCGTCAACAATAAGGGGGGGCGGAAATGAACTTCATTATCTGGATTGTGATTGGCGGCGTCCTGGGCTGGCTGGCCAGCCTGGTCATGAAAACGGACGCGCAACAGGGCATGTTCCTCAACGTGGTGGTCGGTATCGTCGGCGCGCTCCTGGGCGGCTGGCTGCTGTCGCCGCTATTCGGGGCAGGCACCATCAATACGGACGATTTCAGCGTGCTGTCGCTGGCGGTGTCATTCCTCGGAGCGGTGATCCTGCTGGCGATCGTGAACCTGGTCTTCCGCGGACGTGTCAGATAGAACAATTAAGTTCCTCACAGGCCAGCGCTGCGGCGCTGGCTTTTTTTCGTGTTGCGGAACGTCCCGCCACCGGCCGCCCTACCCTGGCTGAACCTGCGGCAAAACTACCTTATGCTGCAAAGCAACAGTTGCGCCCTTCCCCGAATTTTCTTCAGCTTTAAGCCTTGTTTTTGGTGTTGACGCCAGGCGCCGCCATGCCGATACTCTAGGGCGCCCGCGCACCAGCCTCGCAGGCCACCACTACAACCAATTCAAGACCATGAAAAAAACTCTCCTCGCGCTCGCCGTCCTGAGCACCACCTCCGCAGCCTTCGCAGACGAAGGCATGTGGATGCCGCAGCAGCTGCCACAAGTAGCCAAGCAACTGAAGGCCGCAGGCCTGAAGCTGGACCCAGCCTCGCTGACCAAGCTGACCGAGTTCCCGATGAACGCCATCGTGAGCCTGGGCGGCTGCTCCGCGTCCTTCGTGTCGCCGCAAGGCCTGGTCGTGACCAACCACCACTGCGTGTACAACAGCGTGGCCGTCAACTCCACCAAGGAGCGCGACCTGCTGGCCAACGGCTTTGTGGCGCACAACTTCGGTGAAGAGCTGCCGGCCGCCCCGGGCAGCCGCGTGTACGTGACCAAGGAAGTGCTGAACGTCACCGACAAGATCATCACGCCAGAAGTGGCCAAGCTGCAGGGCAAGGCGCGCGTGGACGCGATCGAGAAAAACCAGAAAGCCATGGTCGCGGAATGCGAAAAAGACGAAGGCCACCGCTGCACCGTGTCGTCCTTCTACGGCGGCCTGGAGTTCTACCAGATCAAGCAACTGGAAATCCGCGACGTGCGCCTGGTGCACGCCCCGGCGGCCGGCGTCGGCAAATTCGGCGGCGACACCGACAACTGGATGTGGCCGCGCCACACCGGCGACTACGGTTTCTACCGCGCCTACGTGAGCAAGGACGGCAAGGCCGCCGACTACTCCAAGGACAACGTTCCCTACGAGCCTAAGTCCTTCCTGAAGCTGGCCAAGGAAGGCGTGAAGGAAGGCGACTTCGTGATGGTACTGGGCTACCCAGGCCGCACCAACCGCCACCGCCTGCCGTCCGAAGTATCGAACACCTTCGGCTTCGAATACCCGGCCTTCATCCAGAACTCGAACGAGACCCTGGCCATCATCGACCGCGAAACCAAGGGCGACCGCGATGCGGCCCTGAAAGTAGCCGGCCGCGTCGCCAACATCAACAACTACTACAAGAACCGCAAGGGCATGTTGAACAGCTACGAGGGCAGCGATGTCCTCGAGCGCAAGTCCGCCGAACACGCAGCGCTGAAAGCATGGGTCAACTCCGACGCCAAGCGCAAGGCAGCCTTCGGCGCCGACCTGGAAGCGGTGGAAAAGCTGATCGCCCAGCGCGACGCCGAGAGCAAGCGCGACTTCTTCTACGACCGCTCCGCGCCGACCATGCTGACCCAGGCGCGCGCCATGCTGCGCCTGGCCAACGAAAGCACCAAGCCTAACGCCGACCGCAAGGCCGGTTACCAGGAACGCGACGTCAAGCGCATCGAGCAGGCAGTGAAAGGCGCCAACAAGACCTACGTGGCCAAGGTCGACAAGGCAATCGTGCTGAACAACCTGAAGCAGTACAACGCGCAGCCAGCGGCCGAACACAATGCGGTATTCGACTCCGTGCTGGGCATCAAGGCCGGCATGAGCGAAGCAGAACTGTCGGCGGCACTGGACAAGCTGTACTCCGGCTCCAAGCTGGAAGACGGCGAGTTCCGCGCCTCGTGGCTGGGCAAGAAGCCGGAAGACTTCAAGGCCAGCGACGACGCCTTTATCAAAGCTGCTGTAGCGCTGTACGACGAAGGCCTGAAGCAGGAAGCCGCCAACGAAGAACTGGGCGGCAAGATCCAGCAAGCCTACGCCAGCTACATGAAAGCCAAGATCGCCTTCATGAATTCGAAAGGCCAGGCTGTGTATCCTGACGCGAACAGCACCCTGCGCGTCACCTTCGGCAAGATCGCTTCGCGCGCAGAAGGCGCCGACGGCACCACCGGCTGGTCGGCCTTCACCACCGTGGCCGGCGTGAAAGCCAAAGCGACCGGCGAAGGCGAATTCAACGCCCCGCAAGCGCAGCTCGACGCGATCAACAAGAAGCAGTTCGGCAAATACGTCGATCCTAAGCTGAAGTCGGTGCCGGTGAACTTCCTGGCCACGCTGGACATCACCGGCGGCAACTCCGGTTCCGCCGCGCTGAACTCGAAAGCCGAGCTGGTAGGCCTGGCCTTCGACGGCACGCTCGACTCGATCATCTCGGACTGGGACTTCAACAAAGCCAAGACCCGCGACATCCAAGTCGACCTGCGCTACATGCTGTGGAACATGAAGTTCATCGACAAGGCCGACAACCTGCTGAAGGAAATGAAGGCCGAGTAAGCGTTACAGTCCAGCCCGTGTCACACCTTGGGGTCACACCCCAAACGTGACACGGGCTCAAGCGATACACGGCCGAGCCCGTGTCACACTTCGGGTGTGACCCCATGGTGTGACACGGGCTCAGCCGTTTGTGAGCTTGAGGCCGGCGATGCTGGCGATGATGGCGGCAATCAGCAATAGCCGCAGCGGCGTGGCGCTTTCGCCGTAGGCCACGATGCCGACCAGGGCGGCGCCCGCCGCTCCTATCCCCGTAAAGACCGCAAATGCTGTACCGACTGGCAGTTGGCGCAAGGCCATTGTCAGCAGCACGATGGCGCCATTGGCGAATGCCAGGCCGGCCAGGCTGGGCCAGAGCCGCGTCCATCCTTCCGCGTGCTTGAGTGCGACCGCCATGGCGATGTCGACCAAGGCTGCGGCCAGCAACAGGCCCCAGGCGGCGATCATGGCTTTGCCGCCGCCAGGCCGCGCTGCACCGCCGGACGCGCGCCGATGCGTTCCACCCAATCCGCCACCGCCGGGAAATCGGCCAGCGTGATCCCCAACTCGTGGTGCGAGCGTATCCACGGGAAGCTGGCAATATCGGCAATCGTGTACTGGTCGCCGGCCAGGTAAGCTGTATCGCGCAGGCGTTCTTCGAATACGCCCAGCAGGCGCAAGGTTTCGCGGCCGTAGCGCTCCAGCGCCTGTTCGTTGCGCGGACTGCCTTGGGCTACGCCATGACGGAAGAACCACAACTGCCCCAGCATCGGTCCGATGTGCGCTACCTGCAGGAACAGCCATTGCAGCGCCACGCTGCGCGCCGCGCCGGAAGCCGGTAACAGCTTGCCCGCCTTGTCGGCCAGGTGGATCAGGATCGCGCCCGACTCGAAGATCGGCGTGCTGTCATCGACCAGCAGCGGAATCTTGTGGTTGGGGCTCATGACGCTGAACGGCGGCTGGTGCTGCTCGCCTGCGGACAGGTTCACGTGATGCACCGTGTGCGGCAGGCCCAGCTCTTCCAGCGCAATGGTGATCTTCTGTCCGTTGGGTGTGTCGGCGGTGTACAGGGTTAACATGGTCGGTTCCTTTGATGTTTTGTTGGAGCCAGTGTATGCCCCGCAAAAACGCTTTAGAATTCCATAAAACAGCAGAACGGTTACGCAAATATGCAGAAACTTGACTGGGAAGACTTGCGCTACTTTGCCGCCGTTGCGCGCGGCGGCTCGATCTCGGCGGCGGCGCGCGAGCTGGGCGTCAACCACTCCACCGTGTTGCGCCGGCTCGATAGCCTGGAGCAGTCGCTCGGCGTGCGCCTGTTCGAGCGCCTGCAGTCCGGCTACGTGATGACCGGCGCCGGCGAAACCTTGCGCGGCCGCCTCGGCCCGATCGAAGAGGAAATCGGCAGCGCCCAGCGCGAAGTCGGCGGACTGGATGAAGAACTGCGCGGCAGCATCCGCCTGACCACCACCGACACGCTGGCGCATGGCCTGCTGATGCCCTACCTGCACCGTTTCCAGGAAGCCCACCCTGCGGTGCAACTGCAGCTGGTCGTCAACAACAGCTTTCTCAACCTCACCCAGCGCGAAGCCGACATGGCGCTGCGCCCATCGAATACGCCGCCGGCCAACCTGGTCGGCCGTAAGGTGGGCGCGCTGGCAACCGCGCTGTACGCTTCCCACGCTTACCTGCGCGGCGCCGAGCGCCAAGGCATCGCGCGCGACGACTGGGCGGCGCATCGCTGGGTGGCGCCGGACGATAGCCTGTCCCACCTGGCCGCCGCGCAATGGCTGGCCGAACATGTGCCGCCCTCGCAAGTCGCGGTGCGCACCGACAGCCTGGTGACCATGGTCGACGCGGCGCGCAACGGCATGGGCGTGGCGCCGCTGCTGTGCATGCTGGCCGACCGCGAGCGCGCGCTGGAACAGCTGGTGCCGCCCGATCCGCGTTTCCACACCCAGCTCTGGGTGTTGAGCCATCGCGACCTGCGCAACGTAGCGCGCATCAAAGCCCTGAGCCAGTTCCTGTACGACGCGCTGAGAGAAGACGCGCATGTTTTCCCCGCTTGATGTACATTGTCCTTTTCACAAGGAGCCACTCCCATGACCAAGAAAATCGCCCTCATCGTCGGCAGCCTGCGCAAGGACTCGCTGAATCGCAAATTCGCCAACGCGCTGGTGGAAGTGGCGCCAGCCGAGCTGCAGTTCGAATTCGTCGACATCGGCGACCTGCCGCTGTACAACCAGGACCTGGACGACGCGCATACCCCGCCTGCGGCATGGACCGCCTTCCGCGACAAGCTGCGCAACGTGGACGGCATCGTGTTCGCCACGCCGGAATACAACCGCGCCATGCCGGGCGCGCTGAAGAACGCGATCGACGTCGGCTCGCGTCCGTGGGGCCACAGCATCTGGAACGCGAAACCGGTCGGCGTGATCTCCGCCTCGATCGGGGCGGTGGGCGGCTTCGCCGGCAACCACAACGTGCGCCAGACCATGGTGACCCTGAATGCGCCGGTCATGCCGGGCCCAGAGGTTTACATCGGCAACGGCAGTGCGCTGATCGGCGAAGACGGCAAGGTCAATAACGACAAGACCAAGGAAGTACTGGCCGGCTGGGCTGCCGCTTACGCGAAATGGGTGGAGGCCAATGGCCGCAAGGCTTAATTCAGGGCTGAAGTGGTAAAATCGCTGACCTTCCCCACTGCAGAAGACTGAGATCCAGACCATGCAAGAAATGCTCACGCCTTACGAAAAAGGCAATAAAAACCAGACTACCCTCTGGACCGAGTGCATCGCCTTCTACCAAGAACTGGCACGCCGCTTTCCGAATATCCTGAAATTTGAACAGGCAGCCGTATCGGACGGCGGCATTCCCCTGCATGTGGGCGTGGTCAGCGCCGACGGCGTTTTCGACCGCGAACAGATCAAGCGCGAAGGCCGTACGGTCTTCTTCAACAATAACGGCATCCACCCCGGCGAGCCGGAAGGCATCGACTCCTGCATGGCGACGGTGCGCGACCTGTGCTTCAAGCCCGAGCTGCTGGCCAGCCTGGGCAAGACTGTGCTGCTGTTCGTCCCGGTCTACAACGTGGACGGCTGCCTGAACCGGCAAAACACCTCGCGCGCCAATCAGGACGGGCCGGAGCTGTTCGGCTTCCGCGGCAACAGCCGCCACCTGGACCTGAACCGCGACTTCGTCAAATGCGACACGTTGAACGCGAAGTTCTTCAACCAGCTGATCACCGCCTGGGACCCGGACGTGATGGTCGATACTCACACCTCCAACGGCGCCGACTACAGCTACACCATGACCCTGATCCACACCCAGTGCGACAAGCTGGGTGGCGAACTGGGTGAATTCCTGCGCGACACCATGCTGCCGCAGATTTACGAAGACATGGCCGCCGCCGGCTGGCCAACCTGCCCGTACGTGAACCCGGTGGTGGAAACCCCGGACGACGGCATCGCCGATTTCCTGGAGACCGCGCGTTTCTCGACCGGCTTCACCGCACTGCATAACATCATCGGCTTCATGCCGGAGACGCATATGCTGAAACCTTACGCCGACCGCTATGAGTCGATGCGCGCCCTGGTCGACACCGTGCGCAATTTCACCGTCAAGCACGGCGAACAGATCAAGGCCCTGCGCGCCGCCACCAAGGCCGCGCAGCGCAAGCAGAAGGAATGGGCCGTCACCTGGCGCATGGATGAAGAGAATCCGGGCACCTTCCATTTCAAAGGCTACCAAGCGCAGCGCAGCCCGTCCACGCTGGGCGACTACGTCCGCCTGTCCTACGACCGCAGCAAGCCTTGGGCCCGCGACATCAAGTGGTTCAACCGCTTCCCTGCCGACGCCGTGATCAAGGCGCCGAAAGCCTACGTCGTGCCGCAGCAATGGCGCGAAGCGATCGAGCGCCTGCAGTGGAATGGCGTGCAGATGACCCGCATCGAAGCACCAACCACGGTGCAAGCCGAGTACTACCACATCAACAGCGTGACCTCGCGCCCGACCGCCTACGAAGGCCATATGTTCCACGACGAAGTGGAAGTCGAAAAACGCGAAGCCACGTTTGAGCTGAACGCCGGCGACTGGTACATTTCGCTGGACCAGGACAACGCCCGCTATGCCGTCGAAACCCTGGAACCGCAAGGCCACGACTCCTTCTTCCGCTGGGGCTTCTTCAACTCCGTACTCGAACGCAAGGAAAACATCTCCGACTACGTGTTCGAAGACCTGGCTGCCGACATCCTGGCCACCGAGCCGGAAACCAAGGCCAGGTTCGACAACTGGAAAGCCGCCAACCCGGCGCTGGTGAAGGACAAGGACGCAGTGCTGCACTTCATCTTCCACAACTGCCAGCGACAGCGCGAGCCGGAATGGCGCCGCTACCCTGTCCTGTCGATTGTGTAAGAGGGCCATGCACTACGCACTAGACCCCCGCACATTCTTCTACAGCCATTACTTCCACCTGGGCCTGCGCTTCGGCGCCGGCCTGGTGGGCGTTATTGCGCTGGCCATGTGGCTGACCGATATCCACATCGCGATGTCGATCGGCATCGGCGCGCTGTGCACCGCGCTGATGGACATGCCGAGCCCACTGCGCCACAAGTTCAACGAGATGATGGCATCGGTGCTGCTGTGCACCGCCGTCACGCTGCTGATCAGCCTATGCGGGCCGTATTACTGGTTGCTGATGCCGATGCTGGTGGCAGTGAGCTTCTTCGCCAGCATGATGGTCGTGTATGGCAAGAAGTCGATGCCGCTGCAGTTGGCGACGCTGTTCATCATGACCATGTCGACCGAGCATGTGCTGACTCCGGCGCAGTCGTTCGCGCACGCCGGCCTGTTCATGCTTGGCGCACTGGGCTACCTGGCCTACGCCATGGGCATTTCGTACGTGCTGCGCCACCGCATCAAGCAGCAGGTGCTGGCGGAAGCGCTGTTCGAACTGGCGGCCTATATCGACATCAAGGCCGACTTCTACGACACGCGCTACAACCTCACCGAGCAGTTCAACAAACTGGTGCGCCACCAGGCCTTGCTGGCCGACCGCCAGCAGGCTTCGCGCGACCTGATCCTGCGTGCCCACAACAACCGCAAGGATGCGGTGGTGGTGCAAATCCACGTCTGCATGCTGGACCTGTACGAGCAGGTACTCGCCACCCACACCGACTACGCGGCCTTGCGCACCCACCTGCTCGACTCACCCGCACTGCGCACCCTGCACGACCTGGCGTACAAGGCCGCACGCGATATCGAATCGGTGGCCTACGCCGTGACGCGCAAGCGTGCCTCCTATCCGGAAGTCGACTACACGCCGGAGCTGATGGCACTCGAGCAGCAGATCGCCGGCCTGCAGGACGACCTTGACGCCGGCAAACCGCGCCGCGAAGCCGTTACCGTGCTGCGCGCCCAGCGCAACAAGATCACCGCCATCATCCGCATGATCGGCGAGCTGCATGTATCGAGCCAGAAGGTGTATGAAGACACGCCGTTCTGGCGCGATATGGACATGCAGCCTTTCCTGTCGCAGCAGAAGTACGAACTGCAGCTGATGGTGTCGCACTTCCGCATGGACTCGCCGGTGTTCCGCTTTGCCCTGCGCGTGTCGATGGCGATTGCCGTGGGCCTGGCAATCGGCGCCATGCTGCCCTACAAGGCGCACAGCTACTGGATCGTGCTGACCATCGTGATCATCCTGAAGCCAAGCTTCAGCATGACCAAGCAACGCCGCTCGGACCGCATTGTCGGCACCATCATCGGCTGCATCATTACGGCCGTTGTGCTGAAGTTCATGGACCACCCGGCCGCGATCCTGACGGTGCTGGTGCTGTCCTCCATCGCGACGCCGACCTTCATCTACCTGCGCTACCGCTACGCTGCGATTGCTGTGTCGGTGATGATCCTGCTGTGGATGTACCTGGTGGCGCCAAGCAGCAACCTGATCTCCGAACGCCTGGTCGACACCTTCGTCGGAGCCGCGATTGCGACGGCGTTCAGCTTCGTGCTGGCGAATTGGGAATACCAGTCGCTGCCGCACCTGGTCAAGCTGGTGCTGTCGGTGAACCTGAGCTATATGGAAGCCAGCTTCGACCTGCTGCAAGGGAAGTACCGCAATGACTTCATCTACCGCATCCAGCGCAAGCGGCTGATGGAGACCCTGGCTGCGCTCAGTGCTGCGCTGGTGCGCATGCTGGACGAGCCGGAAAGCAAGCAGCGCGCGGCGGAGGACATCAACCTGTTCATCGTGCAGAACTACCTGCTGGTGGCGCACGTGGCCGCGCTGCGCGCGATCCTGCGCCGCCACGTGCGCGATATCCCGAGCGATGCGGTGAACGCCATGCTGGACACCAGCCACGCCACCGTCTGCCGTACGCTGACGGTCGCCCTGTCGCGCCATACGGGCGCCACGCCGCCTGCGGCTCCGCTACGCCGCGAGCCGGGGGCCGAGACGGAAGTGGCCTGGTCCGGCTGGCCCCTGGTGCAGCGGCGCATCCGCCTGCTTCAGGCAGATGCGGACAAAATCATCGTCCATAGTGATGCGATCGTTCGCAACGTTACTAACGGTGATTGAGGAGTGGGATGAAGGGTTCACTTGTTCGGCAGGGGGGCGCGCCGTTTGCCATCAACATACAGCGTGCGGCTGGAGGCGGATACGAGGTACTTGATTTCACTGTTTTTCGAGACGGCGCCGTAGGATTGTCCGTTGAGGTACACGATGCCGCCTCTCACCTCGACCTTGTCACCGTTGAGGTTTGAGATTCCCTCTCCGCGCATCAGGACTTCGCCGATGCCGTCTGTCCAGCGGACGGACGAAGTGCTGCGGTTGTTTTCAGCGGAAAAGGCGGTTGGGGAAACCAGGGCAACGAGAAATGCCAGCGGGATGATAATTTTCATGCCAACTCTTAGAGAGAATTAGGGGAGACGTACAGCTTCCCGCCTTTTACGTCGAACACCACGCGGTGGCTGCGGAAGAACGGCGCGCCCAGGATGCCGTCGAATGGGGCGCCATCGAGCTTGATGCGGTGGATCCTCATGCTCAGGTTCAGCGTCCCGCTCATGTCGCGCAGCTCGCATGCCTGGTTGGTATCGCATGCCGCACCAAACCTGATGATGTTCACCTGGGCGCCGGTGTCCAGCACGAATTTGAGTTGCTTCCCTTCCACCTGCAGGGTTACCAGCGGTCCTTCCCCGCCGTACTTGAGATCAAGGGCATGCCACTTCGGCTGCCTGAGTTCGACCACCTGGCTCGCATCAAGGATCGACAGCGTGCGCTGCTTGTAATCGAACATCAACGGGAAGTTTGCCAGGGCATCCAGGCCGATAGCGCCGCCTGCACGCGCCTTGGTCAGTTCAGCTTCGGGACCTTCCGGCGCGCCGCCCCATTGCATGTGAACCTGGCCTTGCACCGGCGCCAGCATGGTGGAACCTACGACGACCCTTTCCGCAATAAGGCGCGGTGTTTCATACGCTCTACCCTGCAAGTCACGAAACTTCTTTTTCTCTTCGAGTACTTTGACCGAACCTGATTGCTCGATCGTCGAGGCGGGGAGTGAAATGCCAAGCTTGCCACCCGAATCGAACATCATGCGGCTCGACGCGGCGCCGACGGTGACACTCATGAATGGTATGCCATTGATAAGTTCGAATGGAACAAGGTCCGGCGCAGCGGCGGCTTGTTGGCAAACCATGGCGGCAAGAATGAAGCTTGAAAAAATACGCACTGGGGCATGTCCTCTTGTTAGGTGGATTCCGTCGCGATGGCGCCCTGCCAGTCGCCGTGTTCGGCCAGGTAGGCCGTCATATAGGTGTGAAAGTGCTCGGCCGCCAGGTGCCGGCGCAGGGAGTCGACCTTGTAATTGACGCTGACGTAGGCGACTCCGCCCACCAGCGCTACCGAACCAAGCCTCGTCGCCAACAGGGCCGCCATCATCTTGTACCGCAAACGCATCGTCTTGCTTACTCGCCCAGGTAACGTCCAAACCATTCGATCGTGCGCTTGCGCAGGTCGCGCTGGTGCTCCGGCTCGCGGATGCTGTGGCCTTCGCCTTCGTAGATCACCAGCGAGGTCGGCACGCCCATCGCCTTCAGGCCGTGCCAGAACTCCATCGATTGCGCCGGCGGACATTCGACGTCGCGCTCGCCGACATATACCAGCGTTGGCGTGCGCGCCACCTTGATCGATTCGATCGGCGACAGTTGGCGGTAGATCGCAGGGTCGTCGTAAGCGGAGGCGCCGAAGAATGGAATCATCCACTGGTCGATGCCATTCTGCCCGTAGTAGGAGATCCAGTTGGCGATGCCTGCGCCGGCAACCGCAGCTTTGAAGCGCTGCGAATGCGTCACGCCCCACATGGTCATGAAGCCGCCGTAGGAATGGCCGATAAGTCCCATGCGATTGGTGTCGACCGGCGCTGCAGCGGCCGCCGCGTCGACTCCGGTGAGGATGTCGCGCAAATCGCCGCCGCCGAAATCGCGACGGTTGGCGCGCGCGAAATCCTGGCCCTGGCCGAAGCTGCCGCGCGGGTTGGGCAGGAATACGAAGTAGCCCTTTTCCACCAGCTCGCGCACCAGCGGGTTGCCCTGTTCGCCCGGCGCGATGTAGCGCGGCGATGCCGCTGCAGCGGGGCCGCCGTGCACCTGCACGATCATCGGGTATTTCTTGCCCGGCACCGTGACGGGCGGGCCGATCAACCAGCCCTGCACATTGAAGCCCTCGTTCTCCCAGCTGATATTCTGCACCGCGACTTGCGGCGCCAGGTGGGCGTTGTCGTCGGTGATCGCGCGCATGGCGCCTAGCGGGCCGGCCACAATGGCGGCTGCGTGTTCAAAATCTTCCTGCACCGCTGCGGCCTTGCTGCCGTCTACGCTGAAGGACATTCGGCCATCGGCTGCGCCGGTCGATGCGGCGACCGAACGTAGTACCGTGCTGTGACCCTGCAAATCCAGCGACAGCACGTTCGACTTGTCGCCCATCAGGGCGGTGCCCAGCAAGCCTTTGCCGCGCCACACCAAGGTGTTGAAAGTGCCTTTGAAGCCCGGGGTCAGGTTGACCGGTTCGCCGCCTGCCAGCGGCACCGTGTAGACGTCGCCGCCGACCGAGCCGAAGTCGCTCATCAAGCCGCCGATGAAGGCCACGGTGCGGCCATCGGGCGAGACGCGCGGCATGTTCAGTTGCGTGGCGGGGCTGGCCACAATGCGCAGCACGCCGCTGGCGGCATCAACGTGGGACAGCTTGGCTACCCACCAGTTGTTATCGCCATTGCCTTTGGCGCTGGTAGCGATAAAGCCTTTGCCATCCGGCGTCCAGTCGTATTCGTAGATGAAGGTGTCGGCAGGCGACACCAGCTTGAGGGTGCCGCCTGCGGCCGCAATGGTGGCGATGCGCTGCGCATCCTCCTCCGTGCCGATCTCGCCCACCAGGCGCGCACCGGCCGCCGTGGCGCCGGTCTCCTTCTTCGCGCCGACGGTGGCCAGCAGCGACAGCGTGCGGCCATCGGGCGACCAGCGTGCGCTGCTGGCGACGCCCTGCACGGTGGCGACGGCACGCGCCTTGCCGCTGCTTGCGACATACAGCCATGCCGAGGCGGCGCGCTTGTCGCTGGCGACAAAGGCCAGCGACTTGCCGTCCGGCGACCAGGATGGCTTGTCGTAACTGCAGGTGGAACAGGGGTCGAATTCGGCGGCGATGGCGCCGCTCGAGGCATCGCGCACGACGATGGTGGGGTGCGGGCGCTTGCCGTTGCCGGTGTCGATGGATTCCAGCGACACCACGCGGTCGCCGGCTGGGGAGATTGCGACCGAGCGGTAGTCGCGGATGGCGGAGCCGGGAGACCCCGCCTGGGCAACCGCCCCAGAGATTATGGCCGTAGCCAGGAATGCTGTGTGGGCGATTGCTTTGACCTGCATTGTTTATACCTTGTTAAGCCTGGAGTTCCGGATTCCGTAGATGAAATAGGTTAACACCGCTACCACCATCCAGATAGTGAAAATCATCTTGGTGGCGTGCGACAGGTTGATCATCAGGTAAGCGCAGGCCAGGATGCTCAGGCCGGGCACGAAATATCCGCCGAAAGGCACGCGGAAGCCGCCCTTGGTGTAAGTGCCAGCGGCACGTTCCTGCGAGCGCAGCACCGGCACCGCGATCGACACCACGATAAAGGCGGTCAGGGTACCCATCGACACCATGTCCCACAGGAAGGTGGAATCGACTAGGCCTGCGACAATGCCGACCACCACGCTGACGATCAGCGTGTTGGCAACCGGCGAATGGGTCTTCGGGTTCACGCTCTGGAAAGCCTTCGGCACCAGGCCGTCCTTGGCAATCGCGTACAGGATGCGGGTCTGGCCGTAGATGGTCACCAGGGTCACGGAGAACACCGAGATCACGGCGCCGGCGGACAGCACCAGTGCCGGCCATGCCTTGCCGGTGACGTTCTGCAGGATCACGGCCAGGCCGGCGGCCTGGCCATCGAACTTATGCGCAGGCTGGGCGCCCATGGCAGCCATGGCGACCAGCATGTAAAACACGGTCACCAGCAGCAGCGCGGCGATGATGCCGATCGGGACGTTACGTTTCGGGTTGCGCACTTCTTCACCGGCGGTGGCAATGGTATCCAGGCCGATAAAGGAGAAGAACACCGTACCTGCGGCGGCCGCGATGCCGCTGGCGCCCGGCAGCCATTCGCCAGGCGTGTGCTTCAGGAACGGCGTGAAGTTGTTGGTGTCGAAACCGGTGAAAGCGACAGCGCAGAAGAAGATCAGGATCGCCAGCTTGATCAGCACCATGATTGCGTTGGCGGTGGCCGATTCCTTGGTGCCGCGCACCAGGAGGAAGCAGCACAACGCCACCAGGATCACCGGCGGCAAATTGAAGTGATCCATATGCCACACCGTGCCGTTCGGGGTCGAGACGATCATCGGCGAGCGCAGGTTTTCCGGGATCTGCCAGTGGAAGGCATTGACCAGGAAGTTGTTCAGGTAGTCCGACCAGCCGATCGCTGTGGCGCTGGCCGCCAGCCCGTATTCGAGCAACAGGCAGAAGGCGACGATGAAGGCCATGAACTCGCCCAGCGTGCGGTAGGCGAAGGAATAGGCCGAGCCGGCGGCCGGTACGCGGAAGGACAACTCGGCGTAGCACAGCGCGGTCAGGCCGGCAGTCAGCGCCGCCAGCAGGAAGGACAGCACTACGGACGGTCCGGCTTTCGGCACCGCTTCGACCATGGTGAAGAAAATCCCGGTGCCGATCGTGGCGCCAACGCCGATCATCGTCAGCGAAAACAGCCCGATGGAGCGGCTAAGGCCCTCCCCGTGCAGGCTCGTGCCGGCATCCGTATCCGCCGGGGTCGGCTTGGTACGGGTCAGCTTCTGGACCAGCGATTGATTCACAGGCATATCCTTCAGGACAAAAAAACCCCACGATTATAAGACCTCGCAGTTGCTGTACCTAAAGGATTTTGATGCAGGAAAGGCAACCGTGGCGGGCGCCCCACGGAGTCGCGTTTTTTAGCGCTGGCCGAGGCGCGTATCGCCGAACAAGTTTTTCAATTCCCGGGGCTGGGAGCGCCAATACTGCGGCGGTGCAGCAACCTGGGCGCCCAAAGCGGCGGCCGCGTGCCATGGCCAGCGCGGGTTGTACAGCATGGCGCGCGCCAGGCCCACCATGTCAGCCTGGCCGCTGGCGACAATCGCTTCGGCGTGCAGCGGCTCGGTGATCAGGCCCACGCCAATCGTTGGCATGCCTGTTTCCGCCTTGATGCGCTGCGCAAACTGGATCTGGTAGCCCGGGCCGAGCGGGATTTGCTGCAGCGGCGAGACGCCGCCGCTGGAGACGTGGATAAAGTCGGCGCCGCGCTGTTGCAAGCGATGCGCCAGCGCTACGCTTTGTTCGATGTCCCAGCCGCCATCGACCCAGTCCGAGGCCGACACGCGCACGCCGATCGCCACTTCGCGCGGCAGCGCGGCGCGCACGGCATCAAACACCTCGAGCGGGAAGCGCATGCGGTTTTCCAGCGCGCCGCCGTACTGGTCGCTGCGCTGGTTGGCCAGCGGCGACAGGAACTGGTGCAACAGGTAGCCGTGGGCAGCGTGCAGCTCGATGGCTTCGATGCCAAGCGCATGCACGCGCAGCGCGGCACTCACGAAATCGGCCTTGACCTTGGCCAGGCCCGCTGCGTCCAGCGCCAGCGGCGCCGGGTCGGTAGCCGCATGCGGCAGCGCGGAAGGCGCGACCGTCTGCCAGCCGCCCTGCCCGGGCGGCAAGGCTTGCCCGCCTTCGAATGGCGGTGCGCTGGAGGCCTTGCGGCCGGCGTGTGCAAGCTGCACAGCAAGCTTGATTGGCGAGTGGCGGCGGATCGCCTGCACGATGGGCGCCAGCGCCTGCTGGTGCGCGTCCGACCACAGCCCCAGGTCGGCCGGCGAAATGCGGCCTTCCGGCGAAATGGCCGTCGCTTCCAGGATCAGCAAGCCGGCGCCGGACAGCGCCAGGTGGCCGTAGTGGATCATGTGCCAGTCGGCCGCAAGGCCATCGTTGGCGGAGTATTGGCACATGGGCGCGATGGCGATGCGGTTCGCAAGTTCCAGCGGGCCCAGTGCATAGGGGGAGAACAGATGGCTCATAAAGTTACAAGTACTTACTATTGATACAGGCTTACGCCTAGCTTGGCGCGGCATGCATTGATAACCTTCGAAGCATGCAAAACCGCTACTGAGAAGGAGCCAGCCATGTACCGAAAAATCCCGACCGTTTCGACCCGCTTCAATCCAATGAAAGCGATCTCAGTGAGCGTGCTCCTGCTGACCATGGCGGCGACCTACGCCCTGCAGGTCAGCCTTTAACCCTCGTAGGGACCCAGGTAGTCGATCTTGCCGATCTTGACGCCCTGGTTCCGCAAGATGTCGTGCAGCGTCACGATATGGAAGTAGAAGTTCGGCAGCGCGAAAGTCAGCAGATAGCTCTCGCCAGTGAAAGTTGGCTTGAAGCTGCCGAAACTCAGTGCCACCTCGCGCGTTTCGCTGTTCGCGAAATGCTCCTCCCCCACGCTTTCAATGTAGGCGATCGTGTTCGCGATGCGCTCCTGCAGCTGCTCGAAACTGGCCTCGTTGTCGGTGAATTTCGGCGCTGCGATGCCGCTCAGTCGTTCGATCGAGAGTTTGCTGGTATCGCTGGCGCGCTGGACCTGGGCGGTCAGCGGCAGCATGTCGTCGGCCAGGCGGGCCGACAGCAGCGTTTCCGGGACTTTGCCGGTTTCCTCAGCGTGGGCCTGCGCTTTGCGCAGCAGGCTTGCCATCACGTTCAGGCCGCGCACGAAGACGGGCGCGGAGACTTTGTACATTGTCAGGGACATGCGCTATTCCTTTCCGGTGAGTGTCCGGGAAGTGTAGCGCAATCCCTTAACTCACGCGCGTGACCATCATTCCGGCCCGCAGGCCGATGCGCACGTCCGGGTTGGGGAACACCACCAGCTCCTCGTCATGCTGCACGGAGTAGACGGTGTCGCCGTCGCGGGCGATCTCGTCGCCTTTCTTCAGCGCGGTGAAATTCTGCGTCTCCTTGCCGAAAGCCATCTTGAAATCGTCGCTCAGCTTGATGATGTTCTGGGCCACCTTGAAGATGTGCGGCGCGCTGGCAGCTGGCGCCGGTGCTTTGCCGCGCAGCAGGCGGTCCAGGGCCTGCCTGGCGTCATCGAACTGCGAAAGGTCGTTCTGGCCCAGGGTGCCGATGCGGCCCAGTTCAATCGTGGTGCCCGCAGCGGCGTGATGCTCGGCGCTGTAATAGCTGTAGGTGCCGGCCGACGACGGATTCATGATGATGGCGCCGATGGCGGCCTCGCCCAGCCAGCCGACCAGTTGTTGCTTCGCATCTTCTGCGATCAGGTCGGGCACGATGGCGAAGGTCGGGTACACGCTTGGGCGGATCGCGGTGTGCAGGTCGAGGTGCCAGCGCTCGCTGCCGGCGCCTGCGAAAAATTCGCTGGTGGCAGCGATCATCACGTCGGCACGCGCGGCTTCGGCGGTGCCTGCCAGGGTGCCGCGTTCGGCGCGGAACATGCGGTTCAGGTCTGCATCGATGAAGCGCCTGGCCTGGCGTATGGCGCCGATATTGCCGACGCACAGCATCAGGTCGACTTGCAGCGCTTGCGGTTCTTGCGCCAGCGCGTCGAGCAGGTAGGCCACCAGTTCGATCGGGCCGGTTTCGTCGCCGTGCACGCCGACCGAGAGCAGGACGGCGGGACGGCCGGCCTGCTTGCTGCGGATGGTGAGGATGCCGTCGGCAGGCTGGGCGACTGCGTAGCCGGAGGCGGTGAAACTCTTTGCTACCGCGCTGAAATCGGCTTCAGCGAGGGCGCGGACTGCGGGGGGAATTGTTTGATTGTCTGCCATTCTTTGTTGCTTGTTTCTTTTCTGCTCCGCTAAAACCGGTAAACCAGTGTCAGACCCGCAGGGTCTGACACTATGACGCGACGGCCGCTGGTCGGTTTCAGGCCGCCAGGCCGACGGCGTTGACTGCTTCCGACAATGCCCATACATCCAGCATTGCCTGCTCCAGGTCGGCCGATGCCGCATAGCCGGACAGGCCCAGGGTGCAGGTCACCAGTTCGACTGCTTCGACCGCATCATGACCGTTGGTGGCCCGAGCCAGCACCTGCGACAGCAATTTCTGCTGTGTGCGGCGCAAGGCTTGCTGCGCGTAGCTACGCAGGTGCTCCTGCGACTTCGACGTAGCCGGCAGTTTCAGGCCGCGTTCCAGCGTATCGATACCCGCCTGCGAACGCAGCGCCATGCCGACCGCCAGGAAGCCCGGCAGGTCCATGCCCGCAGGACGCTTGACCGACAGCGCGGCGAACACGAACGCCGCCACGCCTTCCAGTGCATCGACCGCATTCCACGCCTGCACGAACTCGGCGCGCAGGCCGCTGTGGGTAGCCGCTTCCGACTGCACATCGGCCGCCATCTTGCGCACGGTGGCAGGGTCGGCGAACAGCTTGGTCAGTTCGGCAATGCCGGCGCCGCGCAGCTGGTCTTTCGACACGCCCAGCACGCCTTCGACCACCGCCTTCAGCATGGCGTGGGTGCGCGCATCGACGCGCATCGCCACGTTGCGCGGCACATTCAGTGCATCGGCATCCAGGGTGTCGAAGATTGGCGCCAAATCCAGCGCCGACCATGCCTGGCCCCAAGCCAGGATCACATCCTGCTCGGTGCCGTTGTTGGCTGCCGCCAGGTCACGGATCATCAGCGGGCCACAACGGTTCACCACTTCATTCGCCAGCACGGTCGCCAGGATGGCGTTGGACAGCGGATGGTTCAGCGGCGGGCGGGTCTGCACCAGCTGTTCAGGGAAGTAAGGACGCAGCACCTTCTCCGCCCAGCTTTCGTCCGTCAGCGGCATGGCCGACAACAGGCGCTTGTAGCGGTTCTTCACGTTGGCGATCACCACCGCCAGTTCCGGCGTGGTCAGGCCGCGGCCATCGGCCTTGCGGCGCGCCAGTTCGGCCACGCTTGGCAGATGCTCCAGTTCGCGCGACAGCGCGCCTTCCTCTTCCAGGTCGGCGATTAGGTCGGCGTAGCCGTCCTGCATATGCGCTTCCGACTGCGCCTGGAATTCACGCACCAGCAAGCGGGTTTGCTGCGTGTTGTCGCGCAGGACCAGGCGCTCGACTTCCATGGTCATGTCGTTCAGCAGCTGGTTGCGGGCTGCCTCGCTGGTCTGGCCGGCATTGACTTCCACGTCCAGCCACATCTTGCAGTTCACTTCGTGGTCGGAGCAATCCACGCCGGCCGAATTGTCGATCGCATCGGTGAAGATGCGGCCGCCGGCCAGGGCGAATTCGATACGGCCGGCCTGGGTTGCGCCCAGGTTGCCGCCTTCCGATACGACCTTGCAGCGCAGCTCATTGCCGCTGACTCGGATATTGTCGTTGGCGCGGTCTTTCACCTGCGCGTGGGATTCGGTCGAAGACTTGATGTAGGTGCCGATGCCGCCGTTGTAGAACAGGTCGACCGGGGCCAGCAGGATGCGGTGCATCAGCTCTTCCGGCGTCAGCGAGGTTTCCGCGATGTCCAGCGCGGCGCGGATTTCAGGCGACAACTCGATGGTGCGCGCGGTACGCGGGAACACGCCGCCGCCTTTCGAGATCAGTTCCTTGTTGTAGTCTTCCCACGAGGAGCGCGGCAGCGCGAACATGCGCTGGCGTTCGGCGAAGGATTTCGCGGTATCCGGATTCGGGTCCAGGAAGATGTGGCGATGGTCGAAGGCCGCCAGCAGCTTGATCTGGTTCGACAGCAGCACGCCGTTGCCGAACACGTCGCCCGACATGTCGCCCACGCCCACCACGGTGAATGGTGTGGTGTTCATGTCGTGGCCCATCTCGTAGAAGTGGCGCTTGACCGCTTCGAACGCGCCTTTGGCGGTAATGCCCATCTTCTTGTGGTCGTAGCCGTTGGAGCCGCCGGATGCAAACGCGTCGCCCAGCCAGAAGCCGCGCTTGACCGCGATGCCGTTGGCGATGTCGGAGAAAGTTGCGGTGCCCTTGTCGGCAGCCACCACCAGGTATGGGTCGTCGTTGTCGTAGCGGACGGTGTCTTCAGGCGCAACGATCTTGCCCAGCACGCGGTTGTCGGTCATTTCCAGCAGGCTGGCGATGAACAGGCGGTAGACTGCTTCGCCTTCCGCGGCAATCACGTCACGCGGCGCATCTTTCGGCATCTGCTTGCAGACGAAACCACCCTTCGCGCCGGCAGGCACGATCACGGCGTTCTTCACCATCTGCGCCTTCACCAGGCCCAGGACTTCGGTGCGGTAGTCTTCCATGCGGTCCGACCAGCGCAGGCCGCCGCGGGCGACCGGGCCGCCGCGCAGGTGCACGCCTTCGAAGCGGCGCGAGAATACGTAGATCTCGCGGAATGGACGCGGTTCCGGCACCAGGTGCAGGTTGCTGGTGTCGAACTTGAAGATGATCTTGTCGCCCTGGCCCGCGTTCTGGAAGTAGTTGGTGCGCAGCGTCGCCAGCATCAGGTCGATCATGGCCGCGAAGATCACTTCGGAGTCGGCGTGGTTGATCGACGACAGGCGGCCCTTGATGGCCAGCAGCTTGTCTTTGGCGGCGGTACGGGTCGTTTCCGGCAGCGCCGGATCGAAGCGCTCTTTCCAGGCATCGACCAATTCCTTCACCAGCGCCGGGTGGCGGCGCAGGATCTCCGCCATGTAGCGCACGGTGAACTGGGTGCCGGCCTGGCGCCAGTAGCTCATATAGGCGCGCACCAGCTGCACTTCGCGCAGGCGCAGGCCGCCTTCGACCACCAGGCCATTCAGGCGGCCGTCTTCGGCTTCGTTGTTGAACAGGGCGTTGAACAGGTCTTCCGCCACCTGCACCACGCCAGGACGCGACAGTTCGAGCGCGCTTTGCGCATCGACGGCCAGGCTGGTTACGTAATGCTTCTTGCCGTCCGCAGTGCGGATGGTGTGCGCGGATTCGCGCTCGATGGCGACACCGGCGTTATGCAGCGCAGGCAGGATCGAGGACAGCGCAGGCACGCGGTCGACCGAGTACAGGCGGATGGAAGTGGCGGCATTGCCTTCGGAAGGCAGTTCGACGCGCACGGCAACGCGCTCGTCCACGCCGTTGCGCAGGATCTTGTCCAGGTCATGGAAAGCCACGGCAGGCGGCGTTGCGGCGACATAGTCGACCGGCAGCGTGGAGCACAGTTTGCGCAGGCTGTTGCGCAGCGGCTCTTCGCCTACCTTGTCGGCCAGTTCGGAGAATTGGTCATGCCAGCCATCCAGCACCGTCAGCAGCGGACGCTGGATATCGCTTTCCAGGTCGAGCGGGTAGCGCGCGGCGTGGGCGATCAGGTACAGGCGGGCCAGCGGACCGTCCGACACCAGGGTTTGCGAGCTGACGTGGGTCGCGCCCGAGCTGTCCTGCAGGGCGCGCGCCAGCGCATGCGCCACGGAAGCGGAATAGCGTTCGCGCGGCAGGTAGACCAGCACGTTCAGGTGGCGCGCATACACGTCGCGGCGGGCGAATACCTTGGCGCGCGGCTGCTTGTACAGCGACACCACGGCGCCGCACACCTCGGCCAGCCATTCCGGTTCCGCTTCCAGCGCTTCGGTGCGCGGCAGCGATTCCAGGATTTCGATGAACTTCTCGGCGCGGAAGCCGGTCTCGCGCACGCCGGCGATCTTCAGCACTTGTGCGATGCGGCCGCGTGCGAACGGCAGGCGGGCCAGCGGGGTCAGGTTGGCGGCGCGGGTGAACAGGCCAACGAAGCAGTGTTCGCCCAGGATGGCGCCCTTGCCATCGGTATGGCGCACGCCGATGAAGTCCAGCGACTGGTCGCGGTGCAGCGTGCCGCCCACGTCGGCCTTGACGATCGACAAGGCGTGCGCGCGCTTGGACAGGGTGTCGAAGTCGCCGGGGATGTTGGCCAGGCAGGTGCCGTAGATAGGGTGCGCGGTATCCTGCAGCACGCCGATGCGGCTCGGGATGTCGCGCTCCAGTTCGCGTGCGCCTGGCTTGACCTGGTAGTAGGCGTAGCCGTGCACTTCGAAGCCTTCGTCGCGCGCCCATTGCAGGAAGGCCGCTACTTCCTGGCCTTCCTCGCCAAGGCCGGCGGATTCGGTGGCGACAGCGCCGAAGCGCTCTTTCATCGCAGGCTGGTCGCGCTTCACGACGGCGGCGTCGCGCGCCACCATTTCAATGCGGTCGGTCAGCTCTTTCAGCGCACCGTCTTCCAGCTTTTCGGACAGCAGGCACAGGACCATGGATTCCAGCTTGTCGCCTTTCTGGCCGACTGCCTCCACCGATCCGTCGGCGCTGCGGCGCACCGGCAGCACGGCGTTCAGCACGCCGTTGGAGCCGACGCGCAGCTTGCGCATGGCGATCACGATGGAGTCGACCAGGTAAGGCATGTCGTCGTTGACGACCAGCAGCGCGGTGGCATGGCCGCCGCGCGCTTCTTCGTATTGGAGCTTGGCGATCTGGCAACCGGAGCCGGTGCGCTTGGCCAACTGGGTGAAACCTTCCACAAGGACCGGGGCCAGGCTGCCGGGGGACAGGTCAGCCAGGTCTTCATCGTCCAGGGAGCCGAGCCAGGCTTCGATCAGTTGTGCGATCGGGCCGCTGGCCTTGACCAGTTCGAGCGTTTGCTTGCGCAACTCTTGTGGCATTTGTTTCATCTGCTTCTCCAAATACGTTGTGGGTATCTTCTTTTCTAAACCGGTAAACCAGGGTCTGACCCGAGGGTCAGACCCGCTCCGCGGCGGCCGCGTGGGCGGGTCAGACCCTTGGGTCTGACCCAGATTTACCGGTTCTACAGATCATAAAGGCCAGGTAAGCCCAGGATCTGTTCCAGCTCTTTCAATGCGGTATGCACTTCAACAGCCAATTGCGGATCTGCTAAATCTTTTGGTTCCAAATGGTCGCGGTAGTGTTTCTCGACCCACGCGACCAGGCTATGGTACAGCGTTTCGGTCATGACCACACCCTGCTGCATGGCGGCCGCTTCTTCCTCGGTCAGCGCTACGCGCAGGCGCAGGCAAGCCGGCCCGCCGCCATTGCGCATCGACTGGCGCAGGTCGAAATGGATCAGTTCATCGACCGGGCCGCCGGAGGCAACCAGCTTTTCCAGGAAGGCCGCGACAGCCGGAATCTCCTGGCATTCGTGCGGCGTGACCAGGGCCATTTTGCCATCCGGTTTGGACAGCAACTGGGTGTTGAACAGGTAGGAAGAAACCGCATCGGCCACCGACACTTCGGCGGTCGGTACCCGGATCGCCACCAGCTCGGCTCCCACGCCCTGCATCGCGGCGCGGATCGAGGCCAGCGCGCCCTGCTCGTCGGCAAACGCCTGCTCGTGGTAGAACAGCACATTGCCATTACCCACCGCGATCACGTCGTTGTGGAACACGCCCTGGTCGATCACGTCCGGATTCTGCTGCACGTACACGCAGCGTGCAGGATCGAGGCCATGCAGGCGCGCCACGGCTTTCGAGGCTTCGAGCGTATGACGGGCCGGGAATTTCTTCGGCGCCGGCGCGTTCGGATCGAACTCTACGCGGCCGTACACGAACAGCTCCACAGCAGGCTTGCCATGCTGGTCGCACAGGCGGGTGTGGTTGGCAGCGCCTTCATCGCCGAAGGCCGGCGTGCCAGGCAGCGCATCGTGCACGGCAAAGAAACGCTCATCCTTGAAGATGGCGCGCAGCGCGCGGGCCGACTGCACGTGCTCGAAGGCGCGGTGCAGCTTGTTGTTCAGGTTTGCCGCGGTGAAGTGCACGCGGCCATCCCTGGTGTCGGCCGACGGGCTGACGGTGGCGGCATTGGCAGTCCACATCGGCGAGGCCGAATAGGCGCAAGCCAGTACCACCGGCGAATCATCGTACGCCTGGGCGATCACCTCGGCATCGGTGCCGCTGTAGCCCAGGCTGCGCAGCAGTCGGAAATTCGGACGGTCCTGCGGCGGCAGCAGCGCCTGCGCGAAACCGCGCTTGGCCAGCTCGCGCATCTTGGCCAGGCCTTGCAGGGCGGCCTGCTTCGGATTGGATGCGCTCTTGACGTTGTTGAACGAAGCGACGTTACCGAACGACAGGCCGGCGTAGTTGTGCGACGGTCCAACCAGGCCGTCGAAGTTGTACTCGCGTGCAGTAGGCATGGCCATCCTCAGAAGTTCATGCCAGGCGACAGCTTGGCTGGCATTTCAAGGGCGCTGTTCTCGATCGAAGCGACCGGGTAGGCGCAGTAGTCCGCTGCGTAGTATGCGCTAGGACGATGGTTGCCGGACTTGCCGACGCCGCCAAACGGCGCCGAACTGGCGGCACCGGTGGTCGGGCGGTTCCAGTTCACAATGCCGGCGCGGGCACGCAGCTGGAACTTCTGCCACAGCGCTTCGTCGGTCGACAGCAGGGCCGCGGCCAGGCCGTAGCCGGTGTTGTTGGCGACACGGATCGCGCCATCGAAATCGTCGACGCGGATGATCTGGGCCAATGGACCGAACCATTCCTCGTCAGGGATGCCTTGCGCATCGGTGGTGTCCACGATGCCCGCGGAAACGAAGCCGGTGCCCGGCTCCAGTTGGCGCATTTCCAGCAGCAGCTTGCCGCCCTTGGCCACCATGTCGGCTTGCGCCTGCACCAGCTTTTCAGCCACGGCTGCGGAAACCACGGGGCCCATGAACGGCGCCGGTTCAGCGGCCGAGGCGCCCACGCCCAGCCTGGACGCCACTTCCACGAAGCGCTTGACGAAGGCATCGCCCTGTTCGCCCTTCGGCACGATCACACGGCGCGCGCAGGTGCAGCGCTGGCCGGCGGAGATGAAGGACGACGACACGGCCATGAACACGGCAGCATCGATGTCGGTCGGGTTCCACACGATCAGCGGGTTGTTGCCCCCCATTTCCAGCGCCAGCAGCTTGCCCGGCTGGCCGGCGAACTGCTTGTGCAGGGCGGCGCCGGTCTGGCTGGAACCGGTGAACAGTACGCCATCGATTTCAGCATTCTGGCCCAGCGCGATGCCGGTTTCGCGGCCGCCGTTGACCAGGTTGATCACGCCGGCAGGCGCGCCGGCCTTTTCCCACAGCGCGACGGTCTTGATGGCGGTGCGCGGTGCATATTCGCTGGGTTTGAACACCACGGTATTGCCAGCGATCAGGGCCGGCACGATATGCCCATTCGGCAGGTGGCCAGGGAAGTTGTAAGGACCGAATACGCCGAACACGCCGTGCGGACGATGGCGCAGCACAGCTTCGCCGTCAGCTACCTTGGACGATACAACGCCGGTGCGCGAGCCATAGGAGGTAATCGAGATGTCCACCTTGTTGGCCATGGTGGTCACTTCAGTGCGCGCTTCCCACAGCGGCTTGCCGACTTCTTCGGAAATGGTCTGCGCCAGGTCTTCCGCGTTTTCCTTCAGCAGGTCGCGGAATTTGGAGACGATGGCAATGCGCTCTTCCAGCGGACGGTAGGCCCAGGCTTCGAAGGCGGAGCGCGCAGCGTGCGCAGCTTGCGCCACGTCGTCGGCGGTGGACTCCTGCGACGAGTAGGTGTTCTTGCCGGTGGCCGGGTTGGTGGTCACGATGGTCTCGCCGTGGCCTGCTTTCCAATGGCCGTTGATGAAATTGCTCAGTTCAGACATTCTGGTTCTTCCTCACGTTGAGAGACAGGGTGCGCACGGTGTCGCCGGATTGGCAATGCAGCAGTGCTTGTTCTTCGGACGACAGGTCAATGCCGCCGCCGGATGGATTGGCGTCGGTCAGGATCATGCGGAAGTCCTGCATGACGGTGTTCGACACCAGGTATGGTTCGATGGTGTGCAGCGCGCAGGCATGCGCGGTATCGGTATCGCGCGTGACGGAGGCCAGTTCGCTGTCGCGCATGGCGCGCAATTCGGTCACGCGGGCTTGCAGCACCGGGCCGGCATCGAAAATATCGACATAGCCTTCGTAGTGCAGGCCTTCCTGCTCCAGCAGGCGGCGCGCCGGCGCGGTGGCCTGGTGCACTTTGCCGATCGCTTCGCGCGCATCGACCGGCAGGTAATCGACGTACAGCGGCTGGCGCGGCATCAGCTCCGCGATGAAGGATTTCTTGCCCAGCGCGGTCAGGTCGTCGACGTGATGGAAGTCCATCTTGAAGAAGTAACGGCCCAGGCCTTCGTAGAACGGCGAGGTGCCGTCTTCCGCCTGGTAACCGCGCATCTCGGCGATGATCTTCTGTTCGAACAGGTGCGGGAACTGGGCGATGAACAGGAAGCGGCTCTTCGACAGCAGCTTGCCGTTATTGCCCTGGCGGTAGTCCGGGTGCAGGAACAGGGAGCACAGCTCGGAGCAGCCGGTCAGGTCGTTCGACAGGTACAGCGTGTCCATGCGGGTGAACACGTTCAGCTCACGGCTGGAATGCACCAGGGTGCCGATGCGGTAATTGTAGAAAGGCTCGGTCAGGCCGACCGCGCCCTTGATGGCGCACACGCCGGCCAGGCGGCCGCTGTCGGTGTCTTCCATCACGAACATGTAGTCGCGTTCTTCCGGCGGGATGGTTTCGGCGAAGGACGCCACCGCTACGGCGACGCGGTCGCCCATCATTTTCATGTCCGGCTTGAGCGTGGTCATTCCGGTGCCTACCTGGCTGGCCAGGTTGAACAATCCGTCCAGGTCATTCGCTTTAATGGCGCGTACAACTAGCATAGTATTCTCGTTCTTAAATGCGGACGCAGGTCACGGTGTCGCCCTCTTCCACGCGCAGGATTTCCTGGGCTCGTGGGGACAGGCAGACGGTATCGGTATTTTCCAGCGGTGCGCAGTTGATCGTCACCGCACGGAAGCGCTGGTCAGGGCCGGTCGACACGGCATATGTCGCCACCGCATCGCTGGCTTGCGTGCCTTCCGCGCTGGCCACGCGGCGCGGCAGCGACGAAGAGAAGGTGCGCAGCGTGTGCTTGTGCGCCTGCAGGATCGGGCCGCCGTCGAAGATGTCGATGTACTCGTCGGCTTCGAAGCCTTCGGAGGTCAGCAGGTTAAAGGCCAGTTCGCCGCTCGGATGGATCTGACCCATCACCGCTTGCGCATCGCCTGGCAGCAGCGGCACGTAGACCGGGTAGTGCGGCATCAGCTCGACGATCAGGGTGCGGTTACGGGCGCCGCCGATCACGCGTTCGGCATCCAGGAAATCCATCTTGAAGAATTTGCGGCCCAGCGCGTCCCAGAACGGCGAGCCGCCGTTTTCATCGGTCAGGCCGGCCAGCGGCACGAAGAAGCGGTCGCCGAAGCGGTGCGGCGCCTGCACTGCATACAGCAGGCGGGAGCGCGACAGCAGCGCCGCTTCCGGGCGCTGCGCCACGCTGGCGTCGACGTAGAAGCCGGACAGCTGCGAGTAGGCGGTCAACTCGGAGCACAGCGTCAGCGCGTGCACGCTGTGGCTGATGTTCAGGTCACGCGAGACTTGCTGGATAACGTCGTTGCGGAAGGAGAAGTAGGTGCCGTTCGAGCCTGCGGAGGCGTGGATGGCGGCGGTGCCGGCGATCTTCTTGTCGGCCAGCGACTCCATCACGAACATATAGGATTCTTCGCTCGGGATGTCGACGTGGGCGGAGAAGGAAGCAATGGAACGCTCGACTGCCTGCTCGATCTTCTCGCGCGTCTTCGGCAGGGTATGGACACCCGGCATGCTGACCGCGGCCAGTGACTCGAGGGCGGCGATGTCGGCGGTTTCTACCGGACGGACTACGTACATGGGTGCTCCTCTTTTATTCTTCTCTTGAAACGATAAAACCGGTAATTCAGGGTCTGACCCAAGGGTCAGACCCGACCCGCGACTGTCGCTGGTCGGGTCAGACACCTGTGTCTGACCCAGATTTACCGGTTTCAGGCAGCCTTGGTCAGCTCAGCAATCGCCAGGCGGATGATGCGGTCCGCTTCATCGATCTGCGCGTCGGACACGATCAGCGCAGGCGCCAGGCGCACCACGTCCATGCCGGCGATCAGGATCATCAGGCCCTGTGCTTCGGCAGCGCGCTGGATATCCTTGGAACGGCCCTTGAACGGCTCGGCCACAACCAGGCCCAGCAGCAGGCCGGCGCCGCGCACGGCGGAGAACATTTGCGGGAAATCGCGCACCAGGCCTTCCAGCTTGACGATCAGCTTCTCGGACGCTTCTTTCACGCGTGCCAGGAAGGCCGGCTGGTTGATGGTTTCCAGCACGGTCAGCGCCACGGTGGCTGCCAGCGGGTTGCCGCCGTAGGTGGTGCCGTGGGTGCCCACCGCCAGGTGCTTGGCCAGCTCTTCGGTGGTCAGCATGGCGCCGATCGGGTAGCCATTGCCCAGCGCCTTGGCCGAGGTCAGGATGTCCGGGGTCACGCCGTAGCCCTGGTAAGCGAACAGGGAGCCGGTACGGCCCATGCCGCACTGTACTTCGTCGAAGATCAGCACGGCGCCGACCTTGTCGCACAGCTCGCGCAGGGTCTTCAGGTATTCAGGATTGCCCGGCATCACGCCGCCTTCGCCCTGCACCGGCTCCACGATCACGGCGCAGACGTCGTCGCCGATGGCGGCCTTGGCCGCTTCGATATCGTTGTAAGGGATGTGGTCGATCGACGGTGGCAACGGCTCGAAACCTTCGGTGTACTTGGCCTGGCCGCCGACGGAAACGGTGAACAGGGTACGGCCGTGGAACGAGTTCAGGCAGGACACGATGCGCGGCTTCTTGTCGCCGAATTTGGCGTGCGCCACTTTACGGGCCAGCTTCAGGGCTGCTTCGTTGGCTTCCGCGCCGGAGTTGCAGAAGAAGGCGCGGTCGGCGAAGGTGGCTTCGGTCAGGGCCAGGGCCAGGCGCAGCACTGGCTCATTGGTGTAGCCATTGCCCAGGTGCCACAGGGTATTGGCTTGCCTGGTCAGCGCTTCCACCAGGACCGGGTTGCAATGGCCCAGGGATGCCACCGCGATGCCGGAGGTGAAATCCAGGTAATGCTTGCCGTTCTGGTCCCACAGGTCCAGGCCCGCTGCTCGCACTGGCACCATTTGGGCAGGTGCGTAGGTCGGGACGAGAACCTCGTCGAAGGTAGCGCGGGTTACAGGGCGGGTGGTAACAGTCGAGTCAAGCTTGGCGTTCATAGCAAATCCCCATCAATGGTAAGGTGTACTGCATTGTAAAAGCGGGGATGCTAAAACTCTTTTGAATCTGCGACAAGGATTTTCAAAATTGTCCAAAACCGGTTCACCGGTTTAACTTGCGCTGCCGCTCCTCGCGCGGTGTATTGCCAAACAAGGTGCCAAACGCCGTGGAAAAGTGCGACCCCGACGAGAAACCGCACATCAGCCCAACCTGCACTATGGAATGGTTTGTTTCTAAAAGTAATTGTCGCGCCCGTTGCAGGCGCAATTCCAGGTAATAGCGCGACGGCAGTGAACCCAAATACTGCTTGAACAAGCGTTCGAGCTGGCGCCGCGATAGGCCCACCAAGCCGGCGATGTCGTCGGTCGACAGCGGCTCTTCGATATTGGCCTCCATCAAGGTCACCGCCTCCGACAGTTTGGGTTGCAGAGCCCCGAAGCGCGCCTGCAAGGCCACCCGCTGCCGCTCCTCCGACGAGCGCACGCGATCGATGCACAGCGCTTCCTTGATCTCGGCCTGCACATTGGCGCCGAACAGCGCCTCGATCAGGGTCAGGGAAAAATCGAGCGAAGCCGCCCCGCCGCAGCAGGAAATCAGGCGCCCATCGATCTCGAACAAATTCGGGGTCAGTATGGCGCGCTCGGTAACATCCTCGGTTTCCGCATAGAGCGCCCACGGCAAGGCGATGCGCGCACCGCCAGCGGCACCGGTCTGGGCCAGCCACAGCACGCCGGCCCCTACCCCGCCCCAATACTCGGCCTCACGGCAACGCTCGATCACCGCGCGCAGCTCGGCATCGGCCGGGCGCGGCGAACCCTCGTCCGCGACCAGCAGGGCCAGTCGCCAGTCGCCGGCCAAGCCGGCCGCCTGCGACGGCGCGATGACGTCAAGCTGGAAACTGCCATTCAGGATGCGTTGGGCCAGCCGCAGGGGCTGCACCAGACCGGACCAGGACAGGCTGTCCGGCTCGCCCGCATTCACCAGCAGCATGCGCAGCGGCTGCTCCCGGGTCAGGCGACTAAGTTGAGCAAATGACATCTTCTATTCGGGGACGAGCGCCGACGCCGGGCGCTCAGGGGTATTCCATTGGCTGACAATCATACCGGAGATCAACAGTACCGCGCCCAGCAGCTGCATCATGCCCATGGTCTCGCCCAGCCAGAAATAGCCGAAGATGGCCGCGCTGGCGGGTTCGAAGGCATACATCACCGCCGCCTCGTTGGCGGTGGCGTGGCTCTGGCCCCAGGTTTGCAGGGAAATAATGGCCGCCGTGGCGATCACGCCCAGGTAAGCCAGGTTCCATTTATAGGTCAGCAGGCCCTGCCAAATGTAGGTGTAGTAGTCGGTCGCATCGTGCGGCACATCGATCACCCCGCGCGGCACTTCGCGCAGCAGTATCCACAGGCCGGCAAACAGCGCCACGGTCCAGATCTGGGCCACGGTCAGTGTCATCAGGCGCTCGACCTTGCGCGAGAACTGTTCCATCACCTTGATGTACAGGCCGAACAGGAAGGCCGCCGCCAGCGCCAGCGAATCGCCGCGGCTCCAGGTGAAGCTGCCCTCCCAGCACAGGGCGAACAGGCCGCCGATGGCCAGGATCAGGGCCAGCACGATGCGCTTGTCCGGCCACTTGCCCATGGCGATGCCCAGCAGCGGCACCACCAGCACGTTCAGGCCGCAGATGAAGGCATTGCGGTTGGAAGAGGTCAGGCTCAGGCCCTCGACCTGGGTCAGGTAACAAAAGAACAGCAGCACCCCGGCCAGGAAGCCGTAATGCAGGTCGCGCCATTTGGCGCGCAGCAGGAAGGGCGACAACAGCAGGCCGGCAATGGCGAAGCGCGACAGCACGATCCAGTTAGCCGACAGGTTGTCGGTCATATCCTTCATCGCCGGGAAGGTGGTGCCCCAGACAATGGTCACCACCAGCAGGGCCAGGATACCGCGTGCGTGTAGGGGCATGGCGGAAACACCATCTTGTTATAAGTTTGCATATAGTAACCGATGGAGGCCGAGGCTGGCGGGCGCTATAATCCTGTGTCATGGGCGAACGATATTTGAAAAGCATCCGGCTGCTGGCCGAATGCATGCAGGGGTTTGAGAGGTGGTCCGGCGAACATGTTCGCCAACTTGGCCTCACCCACGCACAATTCGATATCATTGCCACATTGGGCAACACCCCAGGCATGAGCTACAAGGAGCTGGGCGAACGCACCCTGATCACCAAGGGCACCCTGACCGGCGTCATCGAACGCCTGGAACAGAAGGGCCTGGTGGAAAGGGAACGCAATGCCGACGACAAGCGCTCTTTCTTCGTGCGCCTGACCACGGCGGGCGAACAGCTGTTTGCCGAGGTGTTTCCTGTTATTGTCGCTAAAGGCGTACAGTTGTTTTCCGACTATAGCGACGCCGATTATGAAGCCCTGGAACGCACCCTGGCCGGGCTGAAGGCCACGATCAGTGCCGGTACATCACTATAAAGAACGAGAAGAATGTTAAAGACCACCCTGCTGGACGGCATCAAGCCAGCCAAATTCGACAAGCAAATCACCGGCAACCTGCTGCTGGAAAACACCAGCACCGACCTGGTGCGCAAGGAAAAACTGCTGATTGGCATCCGCAACGAAGACGGTGACATCTACCGCCTGATCGGCGCCACCAAGCACAATAGCTTCACCAATGCGGTGGAAGAACTCGAAGACCTGGAACTGGTCGACGAGCTGGGCGATGTCGAAGGCACCGTGGAAGGGTGCGACGCGATCTTCGGCGAAGGCTAAGCTGGGCACATCGCCAGCTTTTCATCAAAATAACCACCCTGTCCTAGTTCAGCAGGGCAATTACTGCATATAATTTTCGCATGGACAGACTGGAAGCCTTCAAAGCAATTGCAGCCCAAGCCGGCCGCGGTGAGCTCACTTTTCCCACCAATATCGACGCGTCGATCAAGCTGCAGCGCGCGCTGAACGATGACAATTGCCATATCGACCTGGCAGCCAAGCTGGTGCAGGCCGACCCGCTGCTGGCGGCACGCACGGTGGCGATTGCCAACTCGGTGGCCTATAACCGGTCCGGCATGGAGATCTCGAGCGTGAAGACGGCGGTGCAGCGCCTTGGCGTGCGCACCCTGCAATCGCTGGTGACTTCGGTGATCGTGCGCCAGCTCGGCACCAAGATCCGCAATCCCCTGCTCAAGGCCAAGGCCAACCAGCTGTGGGAACATACGGCCCACGTGGCGGCGCTGGCGCAGGTGATTGCACGGCGCGTGTCCCACGTCGACCCCGATACCGCCATGTTTGCCGGCATCGTGCACGAAGTGGGCGGCTTCTACATGCTGTCGCAAGCCGAAGCCTATCCGGAAGCGATGGAAGGCGATCCGGAAGAATGGACCACCTACGGCGAAGTGCCGATCGGCCGCGGCGTGCTGCAAAAGCTGATGATCCCCGACAACGTGATGAAGGCCGTGGAAGCCATGTGGGAAGGCATGCGCGCGCTGCCGCCGGAAAGCCTGGGCGACACCCTGCTGCTGGCCAACGACCTGTCCCCGATCGCCTCGCCGCTGCACGCCCGCCCGGGCGCGACCTCGGTGGCCGCCGCCAGCACCATCGACTTTGCCATCGGCGACGGCACCCTGGCCACCATCATGGAAGAGTCGGCCGAAGAAGTGAAGTCCCTCACTTCCGCCTTGCTTCACTAATAAAAGTCGGGGTCAGCTCCGGCAATCCGCCACATTTTTCGCATCGCGAAAAATGTGGCGGATTGCCGGAGCTGACCCCGACTTTATTTAATGAAGTAGCCCGATACGCGCCAGTTGCCGTCCGCGCCCTTCATCGGGGTGACGGTTTCCACTGCGCTGGACTTGTTTTCGAACTGCGTGGCGAACTGCAGGACGAAGTAGTCGCCTGCGGGGGCGCCGGGCAGATCATGCGTGAACTGGGCGCTGGCCAGGCGCCGCGTTTTCACCGCACCCAAGGGATGGCGCACATTGCGCAGTGCCTGCTCCCAGCCGGGCTTGCTGATCGCGCCCTGGAAGATGGTGGCGGCCTTGTCCCAGCTCGCGCCGTAATTGCCGGCATCCGTCAGCGCCAGCCACTCGCTGGCTGCGGTTTTCGCGGAATCTCCCGAGGCAGCATCTTGCGCAAATACAGCCCCCGACAGCATCAAACCAGCTAACAGCATTCCTGCGCGCATCGACGTTCTCCAGCAATGTTGGGAATTGATAATTCTACATGCAAGCGCGGGCGATGACAGCGGCGAACTGGCGCAGTTCGGGCACCGCTGTCGCTTCCCAGAAGCCGGCCTTGAGCCAGGGCCCGATGTAGTAAAGGCCCGGCGTCGGCTGTCCATTCGCACCCAGCACGGCGCAGTCGGCGCCGGTCTCCACGCCGAGGCCGAGCGCGTCGGCCCGCATCAGGCCGTCGGCCAGCAGCTGCTGCACCAGGGGCACCGCGGCACGGCGCGGGCTGGCGCAACTGCCGGTGCAGTTGATGATGCGTCCGGCGCGCAGTTCTATGCATCCCTCGCTGCCGCGCGGCTGCACTTTCAGCACGGCCAGTTCCGCCTCGTCGCGGATGGCCAGCACGCGCCCGGCGCTCACGCGCAGCGCGCCGCCCTCCAGCGCCGCCGACAATTCCTGCTGTACCGTCGGCGGCAACTGATGCCGGTGCACGTCCCAGTAGGGCCGCACATGGCGCAGGAAGCGGCGTTTTTCGGCGGTGGGCCAGGCTTGCCAGATCACAGCGGCTTTGTGCCGCAGCGCCGCCAGCGCAAGGTGCCAGTCCAGGCCCACGGCTTCAAGCCGCTCCACTTTCTGCATGAACGCGTGCAGGGCCGCCCGCACAGTCGGCGCCTCGTCGTGCAATAGAGTGCTGCCGGCCAGGTGCCCGGATAGCGGCTTGTAGGGCTGCGGCAGCAGTCCATGACGCGACAACGCGTGGATCCGCTGCAAAGGATTGCGGCGCAGTAGCTGCAATGCGATATCGACTGCCGTCAGGCCCGTGCCCAACAACAGCACCGGCTCGTGCGCGCCAATGGTGGACAGCAGGTCTGCGCGCCATGGATCGGCCACGTAGCGTGCGGTGTCGGGCCATGCGCCCTGCGCCAGCTCCGGCGCAGGCGCCGGGAGGTGCCCGAAGGCCAGCACCACTTGGTCCGCCTCGATATGACGGCCGTCTTCCAACAGCGCAGCCAATCCGCCGCCACTTCTGGATTGCAAGCTGCATACGCTGCCGCTGATGCAATCCAGCGTCGCATGGCGCGGCGCCTGGTCCTGGGCTTGCCGCAGCGCCCACTCAAGGTAGTCGCCGTACACGCTGCGGGCGACAAAGGAGCTGCCGGTCACGCGGCTGTCGCGCATGCCGGCGTAGTGCACGAAGTGTTCCGGATCGTCTGGCAGCACGCTCATGTTGGCCGCCACCACATTCAGCAAATGCTGTGGGCTTTGGGTCCCGTACGCCATGCCGCGCGCCAGCCGCCCGCTGCGATTCAGGAGCAGTACCCGTAAAGGCTGCGGGCCCGCAAGACGCAGCACCTGTATCGCGCACGCGACACCTGAAAAGCCTGCGCCTACGATCAGTACCGTGCGCATACCACCCTCCAGCATCGCGTATATAGTCGCATCATGGACTCCTCTCACGTATCGCGCAGGGAGCGCGAAGAAATGCACGGCCATCGCGGCGCGGTGGTCTGGTTCACCGGCCTGTCCGGCGCCGGCAAGACCACCCTGGCCAGCGCCATCGAACGGCGCCTGTTCCATGCCGGCTGCCAGGTCGTTCTGCTGGACGGAGACAGCCTGCGCCAGGGCCTGTGCGCCGGCCTGGGTTTTTCTCCCGAAGACCGCAGCGAGAACCTGCGCCGTGCGGGCGCAACCGCCCGCCTGTTCGCCGACGCCGGCATCATCGTCCTGGCGGCCTTCATTTCTCCGCTACGCGCCGACCGCGCCCGCGTGCGCTCCATGCAGGCCGAGGGCGACTTCATCGAAGCCTGGTGCAAGTGCCCGCTGGAAGTTTGCGAGCAGCGCGACGTCAAAGGCCTGTATCGCCGCGCGCGGGCCGGCGAGGTGCCGCAATTTACCGGCGTGTCCGCGCCTTACGAAGCGCCGCTGGCGCCCGAACTGTCGCTCGATACCGCGCGGCCCCCCCTGGCCGACTGCGTCGAGCAGGTATTGGACGAGTTGCGCTCGCGCGGCGTGCTGCGTGGCCCGGGCAGCAGCTCGTCCAGCAGCTCGAGGCAGATGCGGGCGGCCTGGTCGCCGGCATCCAGTTCCGAGTGCCACGCCGATAACGACACTGCCGCCAAAGGGTAGTCGCGCAGGCAGCGGAACAGTTCCGCCATCTCTTCCACGCGCGGCCCCTCAGGCACGTGGTATTTCAAGGCCGGCATGCGCTGCGCTTCATCCAGCACGTCGGTATCGAAATGCACGTATAGCGATTCGTGCGGCGACAGGTTGCTCATTACCTGGTCCAGGTCGCAACGTATGATAGCCGATCCCGCCAACGCTTCGTCTTCGCCCGGATCGAGGTCGCGTGCATCGGACAACAGCACCAGCTCTTCCGGATAGGGCCGCATGCCGATCGCTTCGCGCAGGGCGGTGATGGTGTCGCGCCGGTTCTGGCGCCGGTCCTGGCGCCCGACCAGCATGGCCAGCGGCATGCCGCCCAGGTATTGGGTGTGGGTGGTGGCCCAGGTGTGGAAGTCGCCGTGCGCGTCCAGCCACAGCATGCGTTGCGGTTCGCGGCCGGCGCGCTGCAAACCGGCCATCACGCCCATGGTCGACACGCAATCGCCGGAAATGCTGACCGGAAGCTCGCCCGCCGCAACTGCCGCGGCGACATGCTCGGCCAGCACCGCATACACGCGGCCCATGCTGCGCATCTGTTCATCCTTGTCGACCAGTTCCGTCGCCGTCGATTGCGGTGAACCCAGCACGGACCAAGGGTGTGCGTCGATCAGTTGCACCCGTTGCAGGCCGTCACGCCGCTTGCCCATCAGGTAAGGGACCAGCAGGCGGCGGATCATTGCCACTGCTCCGGCGACGCGCCATAGCCCAGCGCGTGCATCATGTCCGCCACTTCCGGGCGCTGCGCCAGCGGCAGCAACTTGCTGCTGCGCTTGCGCCAGCGGCCCGGCGCGGGGGCTTCGGTGGCCATGGTCACCTGCAACTCGGGCGGCTGCGGCATCGGCGGCAGCCCAAGCCATTCGCAGGTCCGCTCCAGCACACCGGAAGGATCGGCCAGGAATGATTCGAAGCGCACCGGCAGCGCGGCCACGCCGCTATCGACGATATGGCGATGACAGGACATCCACTGGTTCAAGCACACCTCCTCAAGCGGGGCATTGATATAGCTGCGCCAGTTCGGCGGCAGGTCGAATTTCCACCAGCGCTGGCCACCCACGCACTGATCCGAATAGCCGCCGATGCCGAGCGTCACGCCGTGCTTCTGCATATCGTGGGCATGGAAGCCCGTCGGCGACAGCCAACCGTCGATCAAGCCATTGACGCAGGCGGCAACGCTGCGCACCAGGTGCACGTAGCGCACCTGGGCATGCGGAAACAGCTGCTCATAGAAGCCGTAGCGATAAGCATCCGACGGTGTCTTGAACAGCAGTACCTTGCCGGCGGCATCGTCTTCGGTGAAATGCCTGGCATGCATGACGGGTGAAACAAAGGGCGGCTCCTCGATTTTGGCGGCCTCGCTGAACGGCCTGCGCTCGCCCGGCCCCTGGCCGCCGTCGTAGTAATCGCGGCGCCATGGCTCGCGCCAGAATACCGCGCCCAGCACGGCGTTTTGCAATTCGTGCTCACTCGGCGCATCGGCGGCCTGGCTGAATAGCAGCGCCTCGTCGAGGGCCCGCTCGAGCTGGGCAAAGACAAGCGGTTGGGCGAACAGCGCGGGGAACTGCAACAGCAAGCGCTTGCGCCAGCGTGCCGTCAACTCCGCCAGCGGAGCGATGCAGCCTTCCGCTACGGTCAGGCTGTCGAAGATTTCGTCGGCCAGCGCGTCGGGGTTGCGCAGCTGCGCGATGGCGTCGCTGCTGCATGCGGGATCGTAACCGAAACCGTCCCCGCTCAAGGCCAGGAAGGGCTCCGCCTCGCCGTCCAGGCTGGCGATGCCAGGATGGCGCGCCAACACCGACTTGAACAGGGTCGATCCCGAACGCGAACTGGTGAGGATGACTGCGACGCGCCTGACCTGGGCACGCCACGGCGCGTGCGGCACTGCCCGCAGTTGGCGGACGATGTCAATCAGCCCGTCCATTCCTTGCCGCCGGTTTGATCAGGAAGGCAAAGAACTGGCGCTCCTGCTCGCGTTCGGCCGCGCTACGCGCCATCAGGCGGATGCTGAAGCCGGACTGCTTGGCCAGGCGCCGCACTTCTTCCACCGCGCCGAAGTTCGAGTGAGCGAAGTAGATGCGGCCGCCCGGCTTCAGGTAGCGCGCGGCCTGCTCGAAGAACTGGGTATTGGTGCGGAACTCCGTGTCCCACTGCGAGCGCGCCACAACGTCCGGCGCCGGCTTGTCGCGGAACGGCAGGTTGGCGGTGATCACGTCGAACTGCTCGTCGCCGACTTTTTCGAACAGGTCGGAGCGGCGCACTTCCATCACGCCCTCAAAGCCGTGTGCCTTCAGGTTGTGGCGCGCGCTGCGGATGGCGGAGGGATTGACGTCCAGCGCCAGCACCCGTGATGCGCCCTGGTAGCAGGCGAAGATCGCGATCACGCCGGAACCGGTGCCCACGTCCAGCACGCTCTCGCCCGGCTTGATGCGGAAATTGCGCACCAGCGGCTGGCTGTCGAGGAAGGGCCAGAAAGTATTCGGGTAGACGTGGAATTTCTTGCCAAGATACGTGATGGTGCGCCCTGCTTCAGGCACTGCCTTGAAAGCCTTCTGACGGGTGGCTTGCCAGCGGTCGACTTGTTCAGTCGTGGGAAGTGCAGATGCTCGCATATCTGTCCCCTTGTTTGATGACCCCATGCTATAGAGTCTGCCAGGCAAGGGCAAGCGCGCACCGTCCGGTGCGCTTCAACTGTTGGTTGCTTACATTTCTTTCATTTGAAAAGTCGGGGTCAGCTCCGGCTTCTCGAGGAGCTTTGCGCTTCGGGCAGCGCGAATGTCCGATTGCCGGAGCTGACCCCGACTTTTATTTCGGGAGCCACGCGGAGATGGCGCGGCCAATGGCGTCCGGGTGATCTTCCTGGATGTTGTGCGTGCCTTCGCCCAGTTCCACCAGTTTGCAGTTGGCAAACTGTGCGGCGTAGCGCTCGGCGACTGCGCGCGGGGTCAGCACGCCGTTCGGACTGAACAGGATCAGCTTCGGATATTGGGCCGTGGCCATGATCGCTTCGTTGCGCTCGATGAGCTGATACACGTCGGCCGGCTCGCCGGCAATCGGCATCATGCGGGGGAAGGCCAGCATCGGCTTGCGCGACTCCGGCGTCGGGAACGGCGCGCGGTAAGCATCCATCTCTGCCGCCGTCAGCGCACGCAGCGAGCCCTTCGGCAGCATCTGCTCGATGAAGAAATTCTGCTGCAGCACGAACTCTTCGCCGCTGCCCGGTGCGCGCATCAGCTTGAAGCGTTCGCGTGCCTGCTCGAGGGGATGGAAATCTTCCCACGTCGGGCTCGGGCGCACGAACTCCATCAGCGCTACGCCGCGCACCTTGGTGGGATAGCGCGCCGCCAGGTGGATCGCCAGTGCGCCGCCCCAGTCCTGACCGACTAGCGTGAACTCTTCGATGTCCATCTGCTGCAGGAACGCTTCGAGATAGGCAGCGTGTTCCAGGAAGCTGTAGGCAATATCGGGCTTGCCGGATGCGCCAAAGCCAATCAAGTCCGGCGCCAGACACCAGGCTTGGGCAGCCACGTGCGGCATGATGCCGCGCCAGATAAATGAGTGCGTCGGATTACCGTGCAAGAAGATCACGGCGTGCGGGCTGCGTTCGCCGAGCTCGCGGTAGGCGAGGCTTGAATTCAGTACGGGGATGGACTGCATGCGATCTCTCTCAGAAAAAAAACGCCCACTCCGAAGAGTGGGCCAAGTCCAAAACTAGGGATGTCCTGAAAGAGACGGTTCCATCTTATGTTTGGGACCAGGCACACTCTGTGCGTTAACTCACACAATCCTTAAAAAGGCCATGGGGTCTCGGTCTGCTGCCATGCCGGCAGTTGCTGGATGCGTTCGAACCAGGCCTGCAGATGCGTATATTGCTCGACCGGAATTTTTGCACGGCCCAGGTACATCAGCGGCGCGGCCACTGCAAAGTCAGCCAGCGTGAGCGTGTCGCCACTCATCCACTGACGCGCTGCAAGGTGCTGGTCGAGCACTGCTGCGTGCTCGTGCACCAGCTCTTCGCCCTTCTTGACCTCGACCGGATCAGGGCCCAGGCCGGTGACCAGCTTCTTCCACAGGTATTCCCAGGTCAGGATGCCGATAGCCGGTGCGAAGTGCTGGGCCGCGAAGAACATCCAGCGATTGATATCGGCGCGCTGCTTCAGGCCGGCCGGATAAACGTCGGTCGCTCCGGACTTGTCGGCCAGGTATTGCATGATGGCGCAGGACTCCCACAGCAGGAAACCATCGTCTTCCAGCACCGGCACTTTGCCGCACACGTTCACCTCGTTCAGGCGCTTGCGGTCGGACTCGCTGCCGAAGTCGATCAACACGTCCTCCAGCTTGATGCCAAGATGGCTTGCAGTGAGCAATACACGGCGGGCGTTGGAGGACAGTGGGTTGTGATAGAGGCGCATCGTTAAACTCCTTGGTGGATTGATCGAATGCGCCTATCGTAACCAAGGTCCCCTGACAGTTTCTGTCAGGAGTCTTCATTGATCGCGTTTTCTTCGCGCCAGACCTTGAGCAGTTCGTGGCGCGCCGCCAGGTAGCGTTCGGCAAGCGTTTCCGCGTGCGCGATGCGGTCGATGCGGAAGTGGCGGTTGGCCTTGCGCATCTCGCACCAGGCGACAAGGATGCGGCGGCCTTCGAAGAAAGCCAGCGCGAACGGCCACACCGTGCGCTCGGACGAGGCACCGTTTTCGTCCTTGTAGTGGATGCGCATCTTGTGATGGCGGCGGATCGCTTCGCGCGCAGGCCGCACGAATTCATCGTGTTCCGGCGTATCGCGCACCAGCGGCACCCACAGGCTGGTATCGGCCATGCCGTCGCGCAGGTCCTTCGGCGTGGCGGTGGCGATCTTGGCCAGCGCATTGGCGGCGGCCTGCGCCAATGTCGGGTCGCCCTGGCGGCGCACCCAGCGCGCGCCAAGCACCAGTGCCTCCAGTTCATCGGCGTCGAACATCAGAGGCGGCAGGAAGAAGCCGCTGCGCAGCAGGTAGCCAAGGCCGGCCGAGCCCTCCACCGGTGCGCCAAGTTCGGCCAGGGTTTGCATGTCGCGGTAGATCGTGCGTTCGGATACACCCAGCTTTTCCGCCAGTGCGGCCGCCGTTACCGGACGGCGGCTGCCGCGCATGGCATCCATGAGCTGGAACAGGCGGCCGGTACGGCTCATTGCTGCTCCCCATTTTACGAGGCGTGCAGCTTAACATAGTTATAATTCAGGAATGATCAAGAATTCCCCTGGCAAGAGCCCTGCCACCAAAAGCCGCGCACTCGGCAAAGTCACACTGTCCGATGTAGCAGCCCTGGCAGGTGTCGCGCCGATGACGGCCTCGCGTGCCATCAACCAACCGGAGCTGGTGTCGTCCTTACTGCGCGAACGCGTGGAGAAGGCGGTGCAGGAGCTGGGCTATGTACCGAACCGCGCCGCACGCGCCCTGGCTTCGGCGCAATCGCGGGTCATCGTGGTGCTGGTGCCGTCGCTGGCCAACGCTGTCTTCACCGCGCTGCTGGCCGGCGTGCAGGATGCGCTCGACCCGTGCAACTACCAGATCCTGATCGGTAACACGCGCTACTCCGATGCGGAAGAAGAGAAGCTGCTGGCGACCTATATGCAGTCGAACCCCGACGGCATCCTGCTCTGCGGCCTGACGCACAGCCCGCGCGTGCAGCAGATGCTGGCCACCTCGCGCGTGCCGGTGGTGTCGATGATGGACCTGTCTTCGGAACCGGGTTCGATGTCGGTCGGCTTCTCGCAGGAAGATGCGGGCTACACCATCACGCGCTACCTGATCGACAAGGGCCGCAAGCGCATTGGCTACATGGCTGCGCAGCTCGATGAACGTACCCTGAAGCGCGGCGACGGCTATCGCAAAGCCATGGAGGAAGCCGGTCTGTCCGACCCGATGCTGGAGCTGATGTGCCCTGACCCGTCCACCATTGCGCTGGGCGCCGAGCTGCTGGGCCGCATGCTGGCCAATATGCCGGGCCTGGATGCGATCTTCTGCTGCAACGACGACCTGGCGCACGGCGCCATCTTCCAGTGCCAGCGGCGCGGCATCAAGGTGCCGGAGCAGCTGGCGATCTGCGGCTTCAACGACTTGCCGGCATCGGCCTGGATGAAGCCTTCGGTCACCACGATCGGCACGCCGCGCTATCAGACCGGCTTCGAAGCCGCCAACCTGCTGCTGGCTGCCATCCGCGGCAACGACATTGCGGCGCAGCGCATCGACCTTGGCTTTACTTTGATGGCGCGCGAAAGCGCTTAAGCAGACACCGACGTTATGTCAGCAAATCTGCCTGTTGCGGATCGAAGATGGTTGCGCCAGGAATCTCTCGCATGAAGTCCAGTAAGTAGATAATTTGGTTCGTATATTCTTGCGCATCGTCGTCGCCAAACACAAGCCGGATTCGTTTATCAATGGCGGCAAGTCCATTGGTCGCAGCCTTGCCGACTATCCTGGCGATTTCCTTGGAGTCCTCGACTACCGCTTCACCAGTTTCATAACTTACCCGTACTCGCCAAGAATCCCAACGAAGCAGAAGTGCCTTGTCTGCAGAGAATGGCAATTGGTCGAACTCTAATGAAAAGCACTCTTCATTGCGCAAGTAGTGTTCAAGCTCCAATGCCAACGATTCTGTGGAGATGATGGGCGCCTCCTCGCCAAGCAAAACGTACATCGCAAAAGACATGGATTCGATTCCTCAAATGTGCTCGTGAGCATAAAAAAAGCAGCCAAATTGGCTGCTTTTTGGGACCTGATGCCAGTGGCTATACCACCGCGCCGTCGGTCTCGTCTTTTTCCTTGATCGGCTTGATCAGGTCTTCGCGCTTCACGCCCAGCCACATGGCCACGGCGGCGGCAACGAACACGGAAGAGTAGATACCGAAGCAGATACCGATGGTCAGCGCGATTGCGAAGTAGTGCAGGGTCGGGCCGCCCAGGAACAGCATCGACAGCACCATCATCTGGGTACAGCCGTGGGTGATGATGGTACGCGAGATGGTGGAGGTGATCGCATTGTCGATCACTTCATGCACCGTCATCTTGCGCTGCTTGCGGAAGTTCTCGCGGATTCGGTCGAAGATAACCACCGATTCGTTGACCGAGTAACCCAGCACTGCCAGCACGGCGGCCAGCACGGTCAGCGAGAATTCCCACTGGAAGAAGGCGAAGAAGCCCAGGATGATTACCACGTCGTGCAAGTTCGCGACGATGGCGGCCACTGCGAATTTCCATTCGAAGCGGATGGCCAGGTAGATCATCACGCCAACTACCACCATCACCAGGGCGTTCAGGCCGTTCTGCGCCAGTTCTTCACCGACTTGCGGGCCGACGAATTCAACCTTCTGCAGCGACACGCCTTCGGAACCGTCGGCGTGGATACAGGCGCTCTTCATTTCGTGGGCGCCCTTGTCGGTCACCTTGTCGACCGACTTGACGCTGCCCTGCTCCGCCTTGCACAGCTCGGCGAACACCTTGGCCGCGGTATCGGCTGCGGTGGTGCCGGCTGCGTTAGGCAGGCGGATCATGGCGTCGCGTGCGGTGTCGATACTCGACACCTCAGGGTGGTAGCCCAGGGCGTTCAAGGTGTCGCGCACCTTTTCCAGGTTGGCAGCCTGCGCGTACTTCACCTCCATCACGGTGCCGCCGGTGAACTCCACCGAAAAATGCAGCTGCTTGGTGACGAGGAAGAACACTGCCGCCACGAAGGTCAGCGCCGAAACCACGTTGAAGACCAACGCGTGGCGCATGAACGGGATGTCTTTACGGATGCGGAAAAATTCCATCTCTATTCCTTAGTTCGCAGGTTTCCAGACGGTGCCGATCGACAGCGACTGCAGTTTCTTCTTACGGCCGTACCACAGGTTCACCACGCCGCGCGAAACGAAGACTGCGGAGAACATCGAGGTCAGGATACCCAGGCTGTGCACCACGGCGAAGCCGCGTACTGCACCGGAACCGAACACCAGCAGCGCGATACCCACGATCAGGGTGGTCACGTTGGAGTCCAGGATGGTGTGCCAGGCGTGTTCGAAGCCGGCGGAAATGGCCGACTGCGGGTTGGCGCCGTTGCGCAGCTCTTCGCGGATACGTTCGTTGATCAGCACGTTGGCGTCAATTGCCATACCCAGCGCCAGCGCGATCGCCGCGATACCCGGCAGGGTCAGCGTCGCCTGCAGGCGGGACAGCACAGCGATCAGCAGCAGCAGGTTGACGGCAAGTGCGAATACGCTGAAGGCGCCGAACATCATGTAGTAGACGATCATGAAGACCGCGATGGCGGCAAAGCCGTACATCGTGGAGTGGAAGCCCTTGGCGATGTTTTCAGCGCCCAGTGCAGGACCCACGGTACGCTGCTCGATCACTTCCATCGGGGCGTACAGCGCGCCTGCGCGCAGCAGCAGCGCCAGTTCGGCGGAGTTTTCCGCATTGCCCATGCCGGTGATCTGGAAGCGGCTACCCAGTTCGCTCTGGATGGTCGCCACCGACAGCACTTCAGCCTTCTTCTTCTCGAACAGCACGATGGCCATCTTCTTGCCGACGCGGTCGCGGGTCGCATCGCGCATCTTGCGGCCGCCGTCGCCGTTCAGGTCGATGCTGACCGCTGGCTGCTGGTTCTGGTCGAAGGTGGCGGTTGCGCTGGAGATGTAGTCGCCGGTCAGCACCACGTCCTTGGTCAGCACGACCGGCACGCCTTTGCCGACGGTGAACAGTTCGGAGTTGAACGGAATCGCTGCGTTCAGTTCGGTGCCCGGGGTGACGCTTTCGTCGACCATGCGCACTTCCAGGGTGGCGGTACGGCCGATGATGTCCTTGGCATGCGCGGCATCCTGCACGCCTGGCAGCTGCACCACGATGCGGTCAGGACCTTGCTGCTGGATCACCGGTTCGGACACGCCCAGTTCATTCACGCGCTTGCCCAGGGTGGCGATATTCTGCTGCACGCCGTTGTCCAGGGTGGCTTTCAGGGCTGCCGGCTTGAGGGTCGCAACCAGGCGCAGTTCGTCGCCTTCAGTGGCGTCGACCACGTTCATGTCCGGCTGCTGGTCCTGGATGATGCTCTTGGCCTGCTGGCGCAGTGCATCTTCGCGGAACTTGACGATGATGGTATCGCCCACGCGGTCGATGCCGGCATGGCGCACATTCTTCTCGCGCAGCTGGTTCTTGATGGCGGCCTGGGTACCCTGGATACGCTTGGTCACCGCGGCCTGGGTGTCGACCTGCATCAGGAAGTGCACGCCGCCGCGCAGGTCCAGGCCCAGGTACATTGGCAGCGCGCCAACAGCGCGCATCCAGTCAGGGGTATTCGACACCAGGTTGACGGTGACGATATAGGTCGGGTCGTTCGGGTCCGGGTTCAAGCCTTTTTCAAGTGCCAGGCGGCCCTTGAACTGCGCGTCGGTATCGGCAAAGCGGGCACGCACGTAGGTGTGCATGCCGGCGCCGTCCAGCGCTACGCCGTCATTTTTGACGTTGGCTTGTTTCAGGAGCGTGTCCACCTGGGTCGCCAGGGCACTCGTCACCTTGACGGTGGACTTGGCGCTGGTGATCTGCAGTGCAGGCGTCTGGCCGAAGTAGTTTGGCGCCGTGTACAGGGCGCCAAGCAGCACCACCACGACGATAAGGATGTATTTCCAGATTGGATAACGATTCATAGTCTTCAGCGTTCAGGCAATAACAAAACGGGCGGCTGCTCTTGCGAGGCCGCCCGCGCCGGTTATCACAGGCTCTTCAGGGTGCCTTTCGGCAGCTGGGAGGAAATGGCGTGCTTTTGCACCCATACTTCGGTGCCCTGGGAGACTTCGATGGCCACGTTCTGGTCATTCACCTTGGTCACTTTGCCCATGATGCCGCCGATGGTCACCACTTCGTCGCCCTTGGCCAGGGCTTCCATCATGGATTTCTGCTCTTTCGCGCGCTTTTGCTGCGGACGAATCATCAGGAAGTACATCACCACAAACATCAGGATCAGCGGTGCGAAAGTGGTCAGACTTCCCATGGCGCCGGCGTCGGCTGCGGTTTGGGCATATGCGTTGGAAATGAACACGGTGACTCCAGTTGTTCTAGTTGAAAACGAGTTTGTAAAAAATCAGGCGGTGTATTCTAGCACCGCAGTTGCTGCCGACCTATATATGGTCGGCTTGCAAAGATTTAAATACCACGCGCGCGATCTGCGTGGAATTGCTGCACCCAGTCCGGGAAACGGTCTGCATCCAGGGCATCGCGCATCTGCTGCATGATGTCGAGGTAGTAATGCAGGTTGTGGATGGTGTTCAGGCGCGCGCCCAGGATCTCCTGCGCACGGTGCAGGTGATGCAGGTAGGCCCGGCTGAAGTTGCGGCAGGCGTAGCAGGAGCAAGTCGCGTCCAGCGGCTCCTTGTCATCCTTATAACGCGCGTTCTTGATCTTGATGTCGCCGAAGCGGGTGAAGATCCAGCCATTGCGGGCATTCCGGGTCGGCATCACGCAGTCGAACATGTCGACGCCGTTGGCCACCCCGTTCACCAGGTCTTCCGGTGTGCCGACGCCCATCAGGTAGTGCGGCTTGTTTTCCGGCAGGCGCGGGCCGATGTGCTGCAGGATGCGCATCATGTCTTCTTTTGGCTCGCCCACGGACAGGCCGCCGATGGCCAGGCCCGGGAAATCGATCTTTTCCAGCCCTTCCAGCGATTCGTCGCGCAGGGTTTCATACATGCCGCCCTGGACGATGCCGAACAGCGCGTTCGGGTTTTCGCCGGCCTTGAACTCGTTCATCGAGCGCTGGGCCCAGCGCAGGGACATGCGCATCGACTTGGCTGCTTCTTCCAGCGTGGCCGGGCGGCCGTCGATTTCGTACGGGGTGCACTCGTCGAACTGCATCACGATGTCGGAATTCAGCACGCGCTGGATCTGCATCGAGATTTCCGGCGACAGGAACAGCTTGTCGCCGTTGATCGGCGAGTTGAAGGTCACGCCTTCCTCGGTGATCTTGCGCATTTCGCCCAAGGAGAACACCTGGAAGCCGCCGGAGTCGGTCAGGATCGGCTTGTCCCAGCCCATGAAGCCGTGCAGGCCGCCAAACTTGGACATCACGTCGTTACCCGGGCGCAGCCACAGGTGGAAGGTGTTGCCGAGAATGATCTGGGCGCCGATTTCCTTCAGTTCCAGCGGGGACATGGCCTTGACCGAACCGTAGGTCCCGACCGGCATGAAGATCGGGGTCTGCACCTCGCCGTGATTGAGCTTGACCGTGCCGCGGCGGGCGTGGGTCTTGCCGGTGGTGTCTTTTTTGATGAGTTTAAATTCCAGCATCGGTATTCCTTATGCTCTGTTGTGCGTCGTCAGCAGCATGGCGTCGCCATAGCTGAAGAAGCGGTATTCGTTCGCGATCGCGTGCTGGTAGGCGTGGCGGATCTCGGTAAAGCCTGCGAAAGCGCTGACCAGCATCAGCAGGGTCGATTTCGGCAGGTGGAAGTTGGTGATCAGACGCGTCACCGTCTTGAATTTGTAGCCAGGAGTGATGAACAGGTTGGTGTCGCCGCTGCCGGCTTCCAGGCTGCCGCTTTGGGAGGCCGATTCCAGCGCGCGCAATGAGGTCGTGCCAACCGCCACCACGTCGCGTCCGGCGGCGCGGGTTTCGCGCACGGCATCCACGGTTTCCTGCGGCATGGTGTACCACTCGGTGTGCATCTTGTGTTCGGCCAGGTTCTCGGTGCGCACCGGCTGGAAGGTGCCGGCGCCCACGTGCAGGGTGACGTAGGCGAACTTCACGCCCTTGTCCTTCAGCTTTTGCAGCAGCGCTTCATCGAAGTGCAGGCCGGCAGTCGGCGCGGCGACGGCGCCCGGCACCTTGTTGAACACGGTCTGGTAGCGGGTTTCGTCCACTTCGCCCGGCGCGTGCTCGATGTATGGCGGCAGCGGCAGGCGGCCGTACTGCTCGATCAGGTCGAACACGTCGGCATCGAAATGCAGGGTGTAGAACTCGCCGGCGCGTTCGCCCACCGTCACGTCGAAGGCATCGGCCAGGCGGATTTTCACGCCAGGGCCGGGCGACTTGGACGCGCGCACCTGGGCCAGCACGGTGCGGGTATCCAGCACGCGCTCCACCAGCGCTTCCACCTTGCCGCCGCTGTCCTTGACGCCGAAGAAACGGGCCTTCAGCACGCGGGTATTGTTCATCACCAGCAGGTCGCCGGCCTGGAGCTGGTCCAGGATGTCGGTGAACTGGCGGTCGTGCAGGGTCTTGCCGTCCACGTGCAGCAGGCGCGAGGCACTGCGGTCCGGCAGCGGGAACTGCGCGATACGCTCTGGCGGCAGGTGGAAGTCGAAATCGGATAACGAATACATTGACGGGCTAGTAAAACTGTTGGGCAACCCTCTATTTTACGTCATTTGCCCAAATTTCACGCAAAAAGACCTTATTTGCCCGTCATGCCCGCCAGCTTCTCCCGAAATGCGCGGCGCTCTGCGGGTCAGCTTTCACCGTCTTTCAGTTAGAATCCAAGCCTGGTGTTTATACCATGTCCAAGATGCCGGAAACGAAGCAAAAAAAGCCAGCTGCCCCCAAAAAACCAGCCGCCACCGCCGAGAGCAAGCTTGCCAAGCTTGGCCTGCGCACGGATATGGACCTGGTGCTGCACCTGCCCATGCGCTATGAGGATGAGACGGAAGTCCTGACGATCCGTGAAGCCTGCATGCGCGGCGGCGAGGTGTCGCAGGTGGAGGGCGTGGTCACCTCCAACGAAATCGCCTACAAGCCGCGCCGCCAATTGCTGGTGCATATCGCGGACGAGACGGGCGACCTCCAGCTGCGCTTCATGAATTTTTACGGCAGCCAGGTCAAGCAGATGGCCGAAGGCACCCGCGTGCGTGCACGTGGCGAAGTACGGCATGGATTCTTCGGCGCCGAGATCGTGCACCCGGCCTACAAGATCGTGAACGAAGGCGCGCCGCTGCCGACTTCCCTCACGCCGGTCTACCCTTCGGGCGAGGGCTTGTCGCAACTGGTGCTGCGTCGCGCGATTGCGGACGCGATGAAGCGCGTCGACTGGACCGACACCCTGCCGCCGGAAATCATCAACGCCATGCGCCTGCATCCGCTCGAGGCAGCAGTGCGCATCCTGCATTACCCTCCGGCGGAAGCCGACGAGAACGCGCTGGTCGACCGCACCCACCCAGCGTGGACCCGTGTCAAGTTCGATGAACTATTGGCGCAGCAGCTCTCGCTGAAACGGGCGCAGCGCGCACGCCGCGCCAAGGGCGCCGCCATCCTGGGCAAGGTCGGCACGCTGTCGTCCGCCTTCGAAGCTTCGTTGCCGTTCAAGCTGACGAAAGCCCAGCAGCGCGTGCTGAAAGAGATCCGCGCCGACATCAAGCAGCCCTACCCGATGCAACGCCTGCTGCAAGGCGACGTGGGCAGCGGCAAGACCATTGTGGCCGCGCTGGCCGCCGCGCAGGCGATCGACAGCGGCTACCAGGCGGCGCTGATGGCGCCGACCGAGATCCTGGCCGACCAGCATTTCCGCAAGATCGCAGCCTGGCTGGAACCACTGGGCGTGAAGGTCGCCTGGCTGACCGGCAGCCTGAAAAAGAAGGAGAAGGAAGCGGCCTACGCGCTGGTGGAATCCGGCGAAGCGCAACTGGTGATCGGCACCCACGCCATCATCCAGGACTCGGTGCAGTTCGCAAAGCTCGGCCTGGTGATCGTGGACGAGCAGCACCGCTTCGGCGTCGGCCAGCGCCTTACCTTGCGCAACAAGGGCAATGGCGACAACGTGCCGCACCAGCTGATGATGTCCGCCACGCCGATCCCGCGCACCCTGGCCATGACCTACTACGCCGACCTGGAAGTGTCGGTGATCGACGAACTGCCCCCCGGTCGCACGCCTATTGTCACCGCCGTGGTCGACCAGAACCGCCGCGATGAAGTGATTGCCCGCGTGCACGCCGCCGCACAGGAAGGCCGCCAGGCTTACTGGGTCTGCCCATTGATCGAGGAATCGGAAGCGCTGCAACTGCAGACTGCCACCGAGACCTACGAAACGCTCGCCGCCGCCCTGCCCGACTTGCGCGTCGGCCTGGTGCACGGCCGCCTCAAGCCGGCCGAAAAAGCGCAGGTGATGGATGCATTCGCGGCCGGCGAAGTACACGTGCTGGTCGCGACGACCGTGATCGAGGTCGGCGTCGACGTGCCGAATTCCTCGTTGATGGTGATTGAACACGCCGAGCGCTTCGGCCTGTCGCAGCTGCACCAGCTACGCGGCCGGGTCGGCCGCGGTTCGGCAGCCTCGGTTTGCCTGCTGCTGTACCAAAGCCCGCTCGGCCCAGTCGCCAAGCAGCGCCTGATGACGATGCGCGAAACCACCGACGGTTTCGAAATCGCGCGCCGCGACCTGGAGATCCGCGGTCCCGGCGAATTCCTGGGTTCGCGCCAATCCGGCCAGGCCATGCTGCGTTTCGCCGACCTGGAAACGGATGGCTGGCTGGTCGACCAGGCGCGCGACGTGGCGCATGCCCTGCTGCACGAAGCGACGCCCGCCAACCAGGCCACAGTGGAAGCCCACCTCGAACGCTGGCTGGGCGGGCGCGAAGAGTTCCTGAAGGTTTAACGCGCCGGCTGCTCGAAAATGCAGCCGACGTAGGCCTGCACGATCACCTGCATACGATCGGTGTTGCCGATCTGCCCCGGAAATCGTGTTGCCGTCTGGTTTGCGCAAAGGTCGCCGCGCTTATTGATCCGGTCCATGCACTCGGCCTCGGACAGGCCATATTTATTGCGCGCGCAGGATTTCTCCAGCTTGCCGCCCAGGTTTTTCAACATGCTTACATCGGCGCCGGAAGCTTTCAGCGCGCCATTTGCGACTGCCGTATCGGCTGGAGATGCCGCGGAAACGCCACACGCCAGCGCCAGCGCCAGCAGCACAGTGGCCAAAGTATTTGCTTTACCCATTTTCTAGTTCCTGCCGGTCGGCGTTGCGACCAGGGACTCCACCTCCGCGGTCAGTGAAATGATGCGCGGGACGCCATCGACCAGCGCGATCTCGGCCTTCTGCTTGCTGAGCGACTCCATGCGTTCACCCGGCAGCAGCACGACTTCTTTCGCCACGTCGCGCGCAGTAGCGCTGTGGCCATTGGCGGACAACAATACCTCGCGGTTGCTGACCTCATACGTCGACTGGAGCTGCACCCGCCACAGTCCTTCCAGCATGGCCTTATACTCGTCCACACTCATGCGCGACAGGCCGCCGCCCCGCCCCGGCATCGACACCATGATCATCGCGTTCGGCGCGAAGTTGGCCATCAGGCGGTCGGAATCGTGGCGCTGGACTGAAGTTTCAACATTCCCCATCACCTTCAGCACTTCGGCCTCGGTGAGCCGCTTGTCGCTACATGCAACCGTAGCGGCAAGTGTTGTGATAACTATTGCAAGTTTTTTCATATACCCAATGATACATTATGTGACACGTGTCGCATAAACTCCTTGCCTTCGTGCGACAACTGTCGCACAATGCCGTCATACGTCACAAGGAGCCCCCATGGCCATTCCATCCATTACAGAATTAACGCTGCTCAAGGCACTTTGGAAACAACATCCGCTCAGCGCCCGTGAAATCCATGAGCGCGTGGAGGAGGAACTGGCCTGGTCTTACTCGTCCACACGCAAGACCCTGGAACGGATGCTGGAAAAAGGCATGATCAGCCTGCATTCCATCCACGGTATGAACGTATACGCGCCAGTACTCGAAAAGGTTGAAACGCTGGCTGCATTTGCCCACGATTTCAGCCATCGCGTGATGGAAATGAACGCTCCCCTGCCCGTCAACATGTTCACCGGCTCCAAGCTGGTGAACCAGAACGAGCTGAAAGAGCTGGAGCAGTTGCTGAGCGAATGGCCGGAAGAGAAGGAGTAAGACGATGTTTGCCTTAGTCTTCCTGCAAGCGAGCCTGGCCAGCTTGCTGGCCGGCGCCTGCACCTGGCTCTTGCTGCGCAGCGTCGCCCGCGCCTGGCCCGGGCTTGAAGCGCGCCGCACGCCCTGGCTGTTGGGGATAGCCGCCGTTGCCGTCACCCTGGCGCTTGGGCTGCTGCCCGGTGCCGCACGCCTGAGCATCGTCCCCGCCATTGAACTGCCTGCCGTCCTGGCTTCCGCTGGCCGGGCCGACGCCTCCCTTGCCGCAATTGCCGGCAGCGACTCCGCTGCCGGCGAAGATGGCGCAGTCGACCACCACGGCGCCGCGCCTATCGAGCCGGCGCCAGCGCTGCTCTGGCTGGGCTACTCATGGCTCGTGCTTTACAGCTCCGGCCTGGCCATCGCTGCCGCGCGCTGGCTGCACGCCAAGCGCCGCCTCGCCGTACTGATCGCGGCCTCGCAACGGCTGGACCGTTTCGAGCTGGCCGCCCATCCGGGCTTCGCCAGCCTGCACCGCACGCTGCCGGAAGTGCGCGAAATCGACGCCCCGATCGCGCCCATGCTGGTCGGCCTGGCCCGCCCTATCCTGCTGCTGCCACGCCACTTGCGCGATTTCGATCCCATCCAGCAACGCCTGGTGGTCGAGCACGAACTGACCCACCTCGCCCGCCGCGACCCGCTGTGGATGCACGCCAGCTTCCTGCTGCAAGCCATCCAATGGTTCAACCCCATGGTGGCCCGCCTGAGCCAGCGCATGGCATGGGCGCAGGAACTGGGCTGCGACCGCAGCGTGCTGCAAGACCGTCCCGCCACCCAGCGCCGCGCCTATGCCGCCGCGCTGGTCGGACAATTGCGCATGCAGGCGATGCCTGGACATGGCGCCGCCCTCGCCTTCGGTGGCCGCGTGGTGGACGCAGTCGCCGCCCGCATCGGCATGATCCGCGATGGCGTGCCCGCCATGCCGCGCGCCGTTGCAGGCGCATTAGGCTGGGCGGCGCTGCCTTCGCTGCTTGCCGCCAGCGTGCTGCTGCAACCGGCCCTGGCGTGGCGCCTGGACGCCCCACCCGCCAGCGCAGACGACGCGGCGCCGGCCAACCCGCCCCACTGGCAAGCCCCGATGGAGCGCCTGCGCGTCAGCGCCTTCTTCGGCATCCTGCACGCGCCCACCGGGCGCCGGCATGGCGGCATGGACTTCGCCGCCCGCACCGGCACCACCATCGTCGCGCCAGCGGACGGCATCGTCGTCGCCTCTACCAGCAACTATATGGGCGAAGACAAGTGGGGTGAGCTGGTGGCGATCGAACACGCCAACGGCCTGCGCTCGCTGTATGCCCACATGGACCAGCGCATGGTCAAGGAAGGTGAACGTGTCATCGCCGGCCAACAGATCGGCACCTCCGGCGCCAGCGGTAAAGTCACCGGCCCGCACCTGCACATGGAAGTCAGCCGCAATGGCCAGAACATCGATCCGCAAGTGTTGATCGGCAACCTCGAAGCCAACGCCACCCGGACCGCGCTGCAACGCCTGAAAAGCAGCCGCTCCAGCTAACCATTCCCGCCGCCCCTGGGCCAATGCCGCGCACTGCCCGGCAGTGGCGGCGCTCGCCCTGAGGAAACGCAATGAAGAACACCCTGTTCATGCTGGCCGCCGCGCTGGCATCCCAAGTCGCGCCCGCGCAGCCCGTCGTCGAGATCAAATCGGCGCGCCTCGACCAGCGCAAGGAAGATACCGCCAGCACCCTGGTGCTGACCCGGGAGGAATTGGCCGCGAACGGCGACCGCACTGTGGCCGACGCCCTGCGCCGGCTGCCCGGCATCACCTTCAGCGACAGCGCCGGCATCCGCATGCGCGGCCTGGGCAAGGGCTACACGCAAATCCTGCTGAACGGGCAACCCGCCCCCAACGGCTTCTCGCTGGACAGCCTGCCGCCTGAAGTGATCGAGCGCGTCGAAGTGCTGCGCAGCGCGTCCGCCGTCCTGGGCACGCAAGGCATCGCCGGCACCATCAACATCGTGCTGCGCAAGTCCGTCAGCCGCAGCACGCAGGAAATGCAGCTCGGGATGGATGGCCTGCACGGCGCATGGTCGCCCCGCCTTACCGCGCAATCGACCGGCAAGGCCGAGGGCTGGTCGCATAACGTCAGCGCGGTTCTGGCGCGCAGCAGCACGCCTGCCGACCGCACCATCACCGACAGCGCACCGGGCATGCTGCGCACCTTTCGCGCGCACGAAGACAACGTCGGCGAATCGTTCAACCTCAGCCCGCGCCTGAACTGGAACACCGCCGCCGGCGACAGCTTTGCGCTGCAAACCATCGCCACCGTCAACCGCCGCGATATCCACTACCGCTCGAAAGAACAAGTGCAGCTCGGCCAATCCGGCGACTTTGCCGACGTACGCAGCCGCTTCCGCATGCGCGGCTATTTCCTGCGCAGCGAGCTGACATGGCAACGTTCGCTGGCCAGCGGTGCGCAATGGGAACTCAAGCTGGGCGGCAACACGGCGCCGCGCGACACCGGTTTCGATTTCGCCGGCTTGCCACTGGCCGGCCCCGGTCCCACTGTGCGCCACGTCGATGGCGATATCCGCGAACATGGCTTCAACTACGGCGGCAAATATTCCCACCCGCTTGGCAACGGCCATGCACTGGTTGCTGGCTGGGACGGCTCGGCCATCCAGCGCATGCAAACCCGCATCGAGCACGAGTACAACTACACCGGCGCACTGAACTTCCTTCGCGACGACCGCTACGACGGCCGCATCGAGCGCCTGGCGGCCTTTGCACAGGATGAATGGAAGCGCGATGCGGACTCCTGGTCCGCTGGCCTGCGCTGGGAAACCATGCGCACCGAAGCGCATGACCGCAACTCCGCGCCGGTGCGGCAGCACAGCACCGTCGTCAGCCCGGTTCTCGAATGGATGCGCAAGCTGCCTGGCGACAGCCAGTTGCGCCTCGGCGCCAGCCGCAGCTACAAGGCGCCCAATATGCTCGACCTGATCCCGCGCCGCTTCACATCCGACAACAACAACAGCCCGACCAATCCCGACACCCAGGGCAATCCCGCGCTGCGCCCGGAACTTGCGTGGGGCCTCGACGCCGGCATCGACTACTACTTCGCCAAGGACAGCCTGCTCAGCGCCAGCCTCTATGCGCGCGACATCGACAACGTGATCCTGTCCACCCTGTACCGCGACGGCGAACGCTGGATCACCATGCCGGCCAACCTGGGCCGCGCCCGGGTGCATGGCCTCACGCTAGAGTTGCGCATGCCGCTCACGGCTTCACTCTCCATGCGCGCCAACCTCACCTTTAACCACTCCCGCCTCGACAGCGTGCCCGGGCCCGACAACCGGCTCGCAGCACAAACACCGCTGAGCGGTGCGGCTGCCCTCAGCTACAGGCGCGCTGCGCTGACGCTGGACGCCGAATTTTCCTACGAGGCCGGCGGGCCAAGCCGCGAGTCGGCCACCTTGATGTCAAGCGCGCCCTACCAGCGCAAGCTCGATCTGCGCGCCACCTGGAAGCTGTCGCCGCGCCAGGAATTCCGCCTGGCCCTATCCGACGTGCTGCATCCTGACCACGCCAGCACTGACCGCTATCAGGGCCTTGCCTGGCGCCAGACCGCCATCAACGCGCGCGGCAGCAGCACCTTAAGGCTCAACTACCAGCAGAACTTCAACTAACGAAAGAAACATTGTCTGTTCCTTACGCATTTGCCACGTTGCATCTTATTATGCGAAACTCGCCCGCTATGCCGAAGATTACCAACCTCCTCCTGATGGCCATGCTGGCCGCCGCCAACGTCATGCAGCCTGCTGCCGCGATGCCTGAGCCATTGGACATTCCGCCGCCGCAGGAAGAGAAAGAAACCAAAGAATCGCTCCTGCAGCAATGGCGCCTGCCGCTGGAAGGTGGCCGCGTCAGCAGCTTCTTTGGCGCAGCACGCGGACGCCGCGCACATGGCGGCATCGACTTTTCCGTACCGCACAACACACCGGTCAAGGCGACCGACGACGGCACGGTGGTCGCATCCGGCATGGGCTACCTGGGCGACCGCAAATACGGCAATGTGGTGGTGATCGAGCATGAAGGCGGGCTGCGCTCGCTGTACGCCCACCTGAACAAGCGCAATGTGAGTGTCGGCGACAGCGTGGCTGCCGGCGAATTGATTGGCCTGTCCGGCGCCACCGGCCGCGCCACCGGTCCTCACCTGCACCTGGAAGCCTACCAGGACGGCACCCGCATCGACCCGAACCGCTTCATGCTGGCCAACCTGGAAAACAACGCCCTGCCGTCGGCCATGAACGCCAAACGCACCGGTGTGGAAGAAGTGCCGCCGGCGCCGCACAAGGCCGGCAAGGGTAAGAAAGGCAAAGCCACGCGCGTCGCGCAGAAGAGCAGCAAATCCCGCAAACAGGCTTAACGCGGTTTATCCTCGTTCAGGGCGGAGATCAAGGCGTTGTAATTCAAGCCTTCCTGCAAACGCTTGCCGCGTACCACGAACAGGGGGAAGCCGGTTCCATGCAAGCGGTCGAACTGGTCCTTGCAATACAAATCGCCTTCAACGTTGCAATCGGTATACGGGATATCGTTGGCAGCGAACGTTTCTTTCGCTTGCTTGCAGTAGCCGCACCATGGGGCGGAATACAGCATGATATCGGTCCGCTTGGCGCCCGCCGCAGCTGACTGCAAGCGCTCTTCAACCGTATCCATCATCGTGTTGCCAGCGGCATCCGGCCCGCGCATTTGGGTAAAGTATTTGGTGACAGCCCATCCGACAACTACGACCAGGGCGATCTTGACCAGCGGCCCCCAATCCCAGCCTTGCTTAACTTGCACGGGCGCCGAGGCATAGTGGCTCGCCGCAGATGGGGATGGCTCATTGGCTTTGGTATAACAAACACCGCAAGCGGGACATTGCCACTCAGGATTGGTGGCATCGGGCGGCCGCACGTGGCTGCACTTTGGACAGATAATGGTCTTGGACATTGCCAGGATTATAAGCAAAGATAGATGCGGTTGGCCAGATCGAGCATGAAGGCCGGCTGCAGGTAGGCCAGGAACGCCAGCGCCAGCACGCTTGCGACGAAGGCCCAGAGTCCGATGTATAGCAGCCGCTGTTTCATGTCAGGCGGCCTTCAGGCCAGGTTCGCCGCGCACCAGCGGGCGCTCGTCGATCGGCAGGTTGGCCAGGCCGGCGAAGATGCCGAGGCCGAGGGTGATGCCCCACACTACATCGTAGCTGCCAAGCCTGTCGAACAGGTAACCGCCCAGCCACACGCCGATGAAGCTACCCACCTGGTGCGACAGGAACACCACGCCGGCCAGCATCGACATATGCTTCAAGCCAAACACGCCGGCAATGATGCCGTTGGTGAGCGGCACCGTGGCCAGCCACAGGAAGCCAATGGCCGCGGCAAACAGGTAGACCGACCACTGCGACAAAGGCGCCAGCAGGAACAGGCCGATCACCACCGAACGGGTGAAGTAGATCGAAGAAAGCAGGTAGCGCTTCGGCATGCGGCCACCAAGTTGGCCGGCGGTGAATGAGCCGAAGATGTTGAACAGGCCAATCAGCGCCAGCGCCATTACCGCCACGCCCGGCGTGGCAATGCCCTTGTCCTTCAGGTAGGCCGGCAGGTGGGCGCCGACGAAAACCAGCTGGAAGCCGCACACGAAATAGCCCGCCACCAGCAGCATGAAGGAACGGTTGCCGATCGCTTCGCGCATTGCCTCGCCCACGCTCTGGTGGACGGCGCCGGTTGCCACGGCATGTTTCGGCTCGCGCAGGAAGGTTGTCATGGGAATCATCAACAGGAACACCACGCCGGCCAAGACGTAGAAGGCGTGCTGCCAGCCGATCGAAGAAATAAGGTGCTGCTCGACGGGCATCATCAGGAACTGGCCGAAGGAGCTGGCAGCGCCCCGAAACACCGAAGGCCCAGGAGCGCTTTTCCACCGGCGCCGCACGGCCGATGATGCCGCTCACCGCGCCAAAAGCGGTACATGCCAGGCCGAGGCCGATGAACACGCCGGAGCCGATGATGAACAGGGACGGCTGGGTCACCGTGGCCATCCACAGCAAGCCCGCCATATAGGAGAAGGCGCCGGCGATCACCACGCGCTGGGTGCCCCAGCGGTCCGCCACCATCCCGGCGATGGGGCCGAAGGCGCCCCACAGCAGGTTTTGCAGCGCCAGCGCCAGCGAATAGGTTTCGCGTGTCCAGCCGTTGGCCTGCGAAATCGGCTGCATCCAGAAGCCGAAGCCATGGCGCACGCCCATCGACAGCGTCAGTACGACACCCGTCGTAAGCAGGATCGTCTTGAGATTAAGTTGGCGGTCGTTGCTGGTCATGGCGGCATCCTGGCTGGCTAAGAGGGCCAGTGTAAAGGATGCCGCCGAATCCTGCTGGCGGCCGCCAGAACGGCTTTAACGCTTCCAGTAGCTCATGCGGCCACTCATGGAGATCGTGCCGGCGCCGGTCGCCATGTCTTCGGTGCCTTGCAGTTGGCCGCCGCCGCTGGCGAACATGTACTGGCCGGTGCCGCCGACAATCTGGAAAGTGGCGCCACTGAAGACGTAATTGGTGCCCTGGCCGGTCGGCACGAATTGGCCGCTGTAGTTGGCATAAACCTGGTCGCCGGACATGGTCATCACGATGAACCGGCCGCGGCTGAAGTTGAAGATGGGGCCGTCAGGGGTGATGCAATCGTTGGCGACAAAGGCCACGCGCCCCAGCAAGGTGCTGCTGCCGTGGCCGGTGATGGTGCCGCCGAATTTGGAGGGGCAGCGAGCCGACGGTCCGGGTACTTCCTGGATCACACCGGTTACTTGAAGATCAGTAGTAACCCATTGTGCCGAAGCGGCGCCAGATGCCAATGCCAGCGCCACACCGCCCGCCAGCGTCAGGATTGCTTGATGCATACCACCCTCCAACCAAAGTTAAAAATACGATAATAACTTTATGACAATTTAAGGGCTAATACTTTTTTTGTAAAGAGTTGTCTTGTGTGGTGCGGCCGTCATTACCTACCTCAATCCACGCTGTAGCGCACCCCGACCTGGGCGCGCAATTCGTCCAGCACCGCCATCAGGGCGATGGTTTCGTCGAGTGGCATTTCCGGACTTTCCAGCAAACCTTCACGCAGGCAGCGCCCTACCTCCATCGCTTCGTGCGCATAACCGTTGCCAATGCGCGGGAAGTGGAATTCACGCTCAGTACCATCATTCAGGACGATGGTGAAGTGCTCGGCGTGGTGGAAACGCCCGTGCAGGCGCAGGAACCCCTTGTCGCCGCAAACGCTAAGCGTGGCCGGAGTGCGGGCATTCAGGCTGCAACTACAAGCCGACAGCGAACCGTCCTCATGGTGCAGCACGAAATTGGCCTGCACGTCCACGCCGTTGGGTGCCAGCTCCCCATAGCCGCGCGCACCTTTCACCGGACCGAGGAAGAAAGCAGCCATCGACAAGGGGTAGATGCCGAGGTCGAGCAGCGCGCCGCCACCCAGCGCGGGGTTGAACAGGCGATGCTCGGGCCCGGCATCGGCCACAAAGCCCAGGTCCGCCTGCAGGTTGCGAACATTGCCGATTTCGCCCATGTCGATCATGTGTTTGGCCTCCAGGATGGCAGGCTGGAAGCGGGTCCACATCGCCTCCATCACGAACAGCTTGCGCTCACGCGCAAGGTCCACGACTTCCTGCGCCTCGCGCCGGTTCAAGGTGAAGGCTTTCTCGACCAGCAGCGCCTTGCCGCCCTTCAGGCACATGATGGCGTTCTCGTGGTGCATGGCGTGCGGAGTGGCGATGTAGATCACATCCACGCCTTCGTCGTCGGCCAGCGCCTGGTAGTCGCCATGGGCACGTTTTGCGCCATACTCCCGGGCGAACTCGGTAGCGCTATCTAGGCTGCGCGATGCAACCGCCGCCAATTCGACATCAGGCACCTCGCGTAGTGCCGTGGCGAAGGCCTTGGCGATCTTGCCGGTGCCGAGGATGCCCCAGCGAATAATCTTGTCCATTCAAAGCTCCTTGTTAAGCGGGCTTCCGCTTCGCGCGGAATACCGTGTCATCAGCATAAAAAGCGTCATCCTGCTGCGGCCACCAGCCGGGGATGCCCAGCACCGGCAACGGTGTGAAGCTGCCCTTAGCCAATCCATCACTGGCCAGGCGCTCTGCCTCGTTGCGGTCCAGCCATGCCCGCCGGCCAAGCTCGTCCAGCGCCCAATAATCGCCGGCCGCCAGCACCACGCGGGTATGGGCAGTAATCGCCTTGTATGGCGCCACCAGCTTTTCCATCAGCGCGTGGCCGAACAGCCAGACTTCGGCGTCGCGGCCGAACATGGCCGCGCGCTCCACCAATGCTTCGCGCCAGCGGTGGTTGCGCAAGGCATCCACCAGTGCTGCGCCTTCGGCGTCGTCGCGCACGACCAGCAGCGCTGAATTTTCGTCGTAGATAGTAGCAGCATCGCGCGCGGGACCGCGCGATTTGCCCACGCCATCCTGCGCAATTTGCGCGGCCTGCAGGGCGTTGAGCTGGCGTTTGATGTGCGGGAAGGTCAGCCACACCAGACCGTTGAAGAAGTCGTGCAGGTTGTCGCGGGTGGGCACCTGGCCGGTGGCGCCGATGAATTCTTCGTAGGCCGTGCCTTCAGGAAGCGAGGCTTGCGGCACGAAGCGCAGCGGCTGGCCTGCGCGGTTAACCAGCGCCAGCGCGGCCGCCTGTTCGCAGAACGGTTCGACAACGCTGGGCAGGGAAAGGTCGATGCGGGAGGCTGCGTCCCGCACCGAGGCGTACCAGGCGCGGGACCAGTCGATCTCCTGGAACACTTAGGCCATTTTCCAGTTGATCGTTTCGCCGGCGTTCAGCGGAATCAGTTTGGAGTCGCCGAATGGCAGGTCGGCTGGCAGGGTCCACTGCTCGCGCTTCAGGGTGATGGTGCCCTTGTTCGGTTCCAGGCCGTAGAAGGCCGGGCCGTTCAGGGATGCGAAGGCTTCCAGCTTGTCCAGCGCGCCGGCGCGGGCGAAGGCTTCGGTGTACAGCTCCATCGCATGCAGCGCGGTGTAGCAGCCGGCGCAGCCGCAGGCAGCTTCCTTGGCGCCCTGCGCGTGCGGCGCGGAATCGGTGCCGAGGAAGAAACGCTCGTCGCCGCTGGTTGCCGCAGTCACCAGCGCCAGGCGGTGTTCTTCACGCTTCAGCACCGGCAGGCAGTAGTAGTGCGGGCGAATGCCACCCTTGAAGATCTCGTTGCGGTTGTACAGCAAGTGGTGGGCGGTGATGGTCGCAGCGATCGGGCCTTCCGCTTCCGCCACGTATTGCGCGGCGTCCTTGGTGGTGATGTGCTCGAACACGATGTTCAGCGCCGGCAGGTCCTTGCGCAGCGGGCGCATCACGCGCTCGATGAAGACTGCCTCGCGGTCGAACAGGTCGATGTCCTGGTCGGTGACTTCGCCGTGCACCAGGAAAGGCATGCCAACTTCCTGCATGGTTTCCAGCACCTTGTAGCACTTGGCCAGGTCGGTCACGCCAGCGTCGGAGTTGGTGGTGGCGCCGGCCGGGTACAGCTTGACCGCGTGCACGAAGCCGCTGTCGGCGGCGCGGATGATTTCGTCCGGCGAGGTGTTGTCGGTCAGGTAAAGCGTCATCAGCGGCTCGAAGTCCATGCCTTGCGGCAGGGCAGCCAGGATGCGGTCGCGGTAGGCAGCGGCTTGCGCCACGGTGGTGACAGGAGGTTTCAAATTTGGCATCACGATCGCGCGGCCGAACTGGCGCGCGGTGTCCGGCAGGACGCTGGCCATGGTGGCGCCATCACGCAGGTGAAGGTGCCAATCGTCTGGACGGGTGATAGTGATGCTGTGCGGGATCTCGAAGTCACTCATGGCTGCAGGCTTTCAATAAACGAATCCCGCCATTTTACCTGTTGGACCGCGCCTGCCGCGAGAATGTGCGATATTGGCGTTTCCCCGCAATCCTTTGAGGAGGCACGCGATGGCTAGCAAGAACACAGTCTGCCTTTGGTACGATGGCGATGCACTGGATGCCGCCACCTTTTACGCAAAAACCTTCCCCGATAGCTCGGTTGGCGCAATTACCCGGGCACCGGGAGATTACCCCGACGGCAAGCAAGGCGATCCCCTTGTGGTCGAATTCACCGTTGCAGGCATTCCCTGCATCGGCCTGAATGGCGGCCCCCATTTCAAGCACAGCGAAGCCTTTTCGTTCCAGGTCTTGACCGAGGACCAGGCTGAAACCGACCGCTTGTGGAATGCCATCACCAGCAATGGTGGCCAGGAAAGCGAATGCGGCTGGTGCAAGGACCGCTGGGGCCTGTCCTGGCAAATCACGCCGCGCGTGCTGATGGAAGCGATTGCCGATCCGGATCGGGCAGCGGCCAAGCGGGCCTTCGATGCGATGATGGATATGAAAAAGATCGACGTCGCAAAGATCGAAAAGGCTTGGCGCGCTCCTGCTTAAGCGTCGGGCGGCGCCGGATGCTCTTCAGCGTAGCGGCGCGCCGATTCGAGCATTGCATCCAGTTGGCTGCGGTCGTAGACCTTGCCGTGGCTGACCACCAAGCGCACCTTGCGGGTATTGGCGATGTCCTGCAGTGGATTGGCGTCCAGCACCAGCAGGTCAGCGGCCTTGCCCTTGGCCACAGCGCCGTAGCGTTCCTGCTTGCCGAGGAAGCGCGCGCCGTTGATCACTGACGCTTGCAGCGCCTGCTGCGGCGTCAGGCCATATTTGACGAATATGCCCATCTCATCGTGCAGGCCCTGTCCCGGATAGTCGAAGGAATTCAGGAAGCCCGCATCGGTACCCGCGATGATGTTGACGCCCTCCTGCTGCAACAACGGCAGCAACGAGGCCGCTTTCTCGTAGGAGGCGTGGCGGTAGGCGATGGCGGCCGCATCGTCCTTGGCCGCGCGCTGCACGCGCCATTCGTAGGTCTTGCGCAGTCCCTTGCCGATGTACTTGAGGTAGGGATCGTTGGCGTGATCGTCCTGGTCCAGGTAAGCGGTGACTTGCGAGCCCACCAGGGTCGGGGTGATCGACATGCCGGCTGCGGCCATGCGGCGGAAGGTGGCACGCGCGGTGGCTTCGTCGAAGCTTTCCAGGCTGGCGCGCATCGCATCGCGGCCGGTCATCTTGCCTTCTGCGACTTGTGCTGCCAGCTCCGCTTCACGCGGGGTAGAACCGCGCAGGGCGTAGGACTGGTGTTCGATACTGCCCAGGCCTGCCTGCATGACCTGGTCCAGCGTGAGCTGCACCGGCAGGTGGCCGGAGGTTTGCATGCCGCGGGCCTTGGCCTGGCGTACCGCTTCCAGGAAGATCTCCGGCTTCATGGTGTTCTCGGTGATCTTCACGAAGTCCACGCTGCGCGACTGCAGGTAGTCCAGCGCCTTGCTGACTTCTTCCGGCGTGCCGACTTCAATGGTGCCTTTCCACAGCGGCTTGTAGCCTTCCAGCTTCGGGCCGGATGCCAGGATGGTCGGGCCCGCCAGCTTCCCCTGGTTGATCAGGTCGCGCCAATCGAGCACCGTGTCGGACAGGTCGCCCGCGCAATCTCGCACGGTGGTGATGCCGTGCGCGAGGTAAAGACCCAGCAGTTGCTTGTTCTCTTCGATCAGCGCGGGGCCGCCGCCGAAATGCACGTGGGTGTCCCACAGGCCCGGCATCAGGTATTTCCCCGGCAGCTTGACGGTACGCTTGGGTGAGTAGTCTTTCAACTTTGCGTTGTCGACAACGGCGATGATGTCGCCGCCCTTCAGCAGCACGGCCTTACCTCGCACCAAGTGGCCGGATGCCACGTCGACAATCGTCGCCTGCGTCAGCGCCACGTCCGCGACCACACGTCCCGCAGCCTGCGCGCTACCGAACGCCCCCAGCACCAGCAAGGCGCCAACCGAAAGTTTAGTCATCTTCATGCACCACATGGTACACACGAGGCATGCCGCACACCAGGCGGCGATACAACCCGAAACATACGAAAGATCGGAGGATTGCACGCTTTCGATGATTTAGTAAATGATCGCGATGCGCCGCTGCATGCGGCGCACCAGCCAGGACAAGAGCGTGCAAAGGATGAAATACACCAGCGCCACAAAGACGTACATTTCGACCAGCCGTCCATCGCGCTGGGCGATCTTGCTGGCGGCGCCGACGAAGTCAGGAACGGAGAGGACGTACACCAGCGATACGTCCTGGAACAGCACAATCGTCTGTGTCAGCAGTATCGGCAGCATATTGCGGAATGCCTGCGGCAGCACGACTTTCGACATGGTCTGCCAGTAATTCATGCCAAGCGCTTGCGCTGCCTGGACCTGTCCTTTAGGAATAGCCTGTATGCCGCCGCGCATGATCTCGCAATAGTAGGCGGCCTGGAACAGTGTGAAGGTGACCAGCGCGGACATGAAGGTGCCCACTTTGACGGGCTCGGAAGCGCCGATCATCCACGCGGCAATGTAAGGCACCAGGAAGTAGAACCAGAAGATCACCAGCACCAGCGGCACCGCGCGTACCAGGTTCACATACCCAGCTGCAGCCAGCGACAGCATGCGCAGCGACGACAGGCGGGCCATCGCCAGCAAGGTGCCGAATGCCACGCCGCCGAGCATGGCCAGCACGGTCAGCTTAAGCGTGAACACCATGCCAACCTGGAACAGGTAGACCCACGAATTGGCGATCACGCCAAAGTCGAAGTTCGCAAACATCACGCAGCCCTCCGCGCCTCGCAGCCCAAGGTACCTGGCAGCGCAAGACGTTGTTCGAGCAGCGTCATGCCGGCAACTACGATGATGTTGGCGATTACGTAGATCACGGTGGCGGCGGCAAACGCTTCGAAGAACTGGAAAGAGAACTCCTGCATCGAGCGTGCGCTGGCAGTCAGCTCCATCAAGCCGATGGTAAGCGCGACGGAGCTGTTCTTGATGATGTTGAGGAATTCGCTGGCCAGAGGCGGCAGCACAACGCGCAAGCCAAGCGGCAGCAGCACGTATTCGTAGGCCTGCACGCGCGACAGCCCCAGCGCCAGTGCCGCCAGCCGCTGACCTCCGGCCAGCGCATTGATGCCAGCCGCCACCTGTACCGCGATGCGCGCAGAAGTAAAGAAACCCAGGCACAGCACGGCCGTCACAAAAGGCGCATTGGGCAGCGCCTTCAGCCAGTCGCCCGCCGTGCGCGGCAGCAGCTCCGGCAAAACGAAGAACCACAAGAACATCTGCACCAGCAGCGGGATATTGCGGAATATTTCGACCCAGCAGATGGCGAAGCGGCGCAGCCAGCGATTGGGCGCAGTGCGCAGCGTGCCGACCGCGACGCCCAGCGCCAGCGCGATCACCCAGCCGGCCAGCGAAGTCGCCAGCGTCCACGCCAGGCCGGACCACAGCGTGTCCCAATAACTGTGCACACCGTCCGGGGACAGTTCCCAGAAGATGTGCCAGTTCCAGTTGTAGTGCATGCTATCTGTATGCAGCGGGATCCGGCGAATCGGTCGGCTTGGCCAGCGCTGCCTTCAGCTTGGCCGGCATGGGAAAGTTAAGGTTCACACCGCGCGGTGGAATGGGGCTCATGAACCATTTCTTGTAGATGCGCTGGATCTCCTCGGACTGGTAGACCTTGCGCAGCGCCTCGTCGACCGACTTCTTGAACGGCATATCGTTCTTGCGCATCATGATGCCGTAGGGCTCCACCGACATTGCCTCCTTGCTGACGGCAAAATCGACCGGCGCCTTGGATGTCGCCACTTGTGCCGCGAGCAGGATGTCGTCATTGGCCTCCGCCTCGGCACGCCCCGTTTCCAGCATCAGGAACGATTCCGGATGGTCCTTGCCGATCAGGATCTTCATGCCGAGCTTGCGCTCATTGTTCATGATCGTCATCTGCTTCAGCGTCGTAGTGCCGGCGGTAGCCACCAGGACCCTGCCCTTCATGTCGTCCATCGTCTGGATGTTGGCCGACTTCTTGGCCAGCAAACGGCTGGAGATCACGAACATGGTCGGCGCGAACGCCACCTGCTGCTGGCGCTCCGCATTGTTGCTGGTGGAGCCGCATTCTAGGTCGATGGTGCCATTTGCCATCAGCGGGATGCGGTTGGCGGAGGTGACCGGGTTATAGGCCACTTTCAGCTCCGGCATCGCCAGTTGCGCTTTCAGGTGTTCGACAACTTTCAGGCACAGGTCCACCGAGTAGCCCTGGTACTGCTGCTTGTCATCGAGATAAGAGAAGGGAATAGAGCCGTCGCGTACGCCCAGCACCACCTGGCCGGTGCGTTTGATCTTGGCCAGTGTGCCGGTGGGTTCCTGGGCGCTGGCCGCAGCGGCCAGGCACAGAAGGGGAAGCAGGCGCAGAAAGGTCATGGTGTCCTCCGCTGGCGGGGACGATGACCCGCCCTGTTAATGGATGATACGCGCTAAAAAGTCCCGTGCGCGCTCGGAACGGGGCGCGCCGAAGAATTCGTCCTTGCTGCAGTCTTCCAGGATGCGGCCCTTGTCCATGAAGACCACGCGATTGGCCACCTTGCGGGCAAAGCCCATTTCGTGGGTTACTACCATCATGGTCATGCCATCCTGCGCCAAGCCAACCATGACATCCAGCACCTCATTGATCATCTCCGGGTCCAGGGCGGACGTCGGCTCGTCGAACAGCATGGCAATCGGGTCCATCGCCAGGGCGCGGGCGATGGCCACGCGCTGCTGCTGGCCGCCGGACAGCTGGTTCGGGAATTTGTCCTGGTGCGCCAGCAGGCCCACGCGGTCGAGGTACTTCAGGCCCTTCTCATTGGCCTCGTCCTGCGAGCGGCGCAGCACCTTGACCTGGCCCAGGGTCAGGTTTTCGCGCACCGACAAATGGGGAAACAACTCGAAATTCTGGAACACCATGCCGATCCGTGCGCGCAAGGCCGGCAGATCGGTGCCTTTGGCGCCGACCGATGTGCCATCGACAATGATTTCGCCCTTCTGGAACGGTTCCAGCCCGTTAACTGTCTTGATCAGCGTCGATTTGCCCGAGCCGGACGGCCCGCAGATCACCATGACGTCGCCTTTGGCCACCGCAGTACTGCATTCTGCGAGCACCTGAAAGTTGCCAAACCATTTACTTAAGTCTTTAATTGCGATCATCTTTTTTAGGTTTCAGCAGTTTTATTCTTGCTTGACAGTGGCCTAGGACCGCAAGGATACTTCGGGACTTGCTTAATAGCTCAGCAAATAGCTATTCATTCTAACGGCAAATCCGCCCTACTTCAGGAATCTTGCTTATGGCCAACAAAAACCGCCTGACCACCTACATCCTCGTCGGCCTGGCGTTGGGTATCCTCACCGGCTACGCCATCAATGTCTCGCAAGCGGCGCCACAAGCGACCAGCTTTGCGGACTATATGTCCCTCATTACCACCCTGTTCCTGCGCCTGATCAAGATGATCATTGCGCCGCTGGTGTTCTCGACCCTGATGGTCGGTATCGCACGCATGGGCGACACCAAGGAAGTAGGCCGCGTCGGTATCAAGACCCTGGGCTGGTTCTTCATCGCGTCCGTGCTGTCGCTGACGCTGGGCCTGATCATGGTGAACCTGTTCCGTCCAGGCGATGCGCTGCTGGGCCACATCCCGACCGACGGTGCTGCCGCTGCGGCTACGCTGCAGACTTCCAGCCTGTCGCTGAAGGAATTCATCACCCACCTGGTGCCTTCCTCGATCATCGACGGCATGGCCAAGAACGAGATCCTGCAGATCGTGGTGTTCTCCCTGTTCTTCGGTACCGCGGCTGCTGCCGTGGGCAAGAAAGCGGAACCGCTGATCGACGCAGTCGACGGCGTAGCGCACATCATGCTGAAGGTCACCGGCTATGTGATGCAGTTCGCACCGTTCGCCGTGTTCGCAGCCGTTGCCGGCACCATCGCCAAGAGCGGCGTGGGCGTGCTGCAAACCTACGGCGTGTTCATGGCGGAGTTCTACCTGTCCATCGCCGTGCTGTGGGCAATCCTGATCTTTGCCGGCTTCCTGTTCCTGGGCAAGCGCGTCATGAAGCTGATGTCGGAAGTCAAAGAGCCAACCCTGCTGGCCTTCTCCACCGCTTCCTCGGAAGCCGCATTCCCGAAAACCCTGGAAGGCCTGGAGCGCTTTGGCGTGCGTAACCGCATTGCAGCTTTCGTGCTGCCGATCGGCTACTCCTTCAATCTGGATGGCTCGATGATGTACTGCACCTTCGCGACGGTATTCATCGCGCAGGCTTATGGCATCAATATGGACCTGGGCACCCAGATCACCATGATGGCCGTGCTGATGCTGACGTCCAAGGGCATGGCCGGCGTGCCGCGCGCATCGCTGGTGGTGATTGCCGCGACCCTGACCCAGTTCAAGATCCCTGAAGCGGGCCTGGTCCTGCTGCTCGGTATCGACCACTTCCTGGACATGGCACGTTCCGCCACCAACGTGGTCGGCAACTCCATCGCTACCGCAGTTGTGGCGAAGTGGGAAGGCGAGCTGACCAACACCGACGACAGCGAACTGTCCGACCGCCCACTGCCTTAAAGCAGCAAGCCTCCAACATAAAAGTCGGGGTCAGCTCCGGCAATCGTACATTTCAAATTGAAATGTACGATTGCCGGAGCTGACCCCGACTTTCTTTATGCACTGTTCTTCAGGAGCTGGTGGTAGAAGCGGATCATGTCGGCGTAGCCTTTCACCGACATGCGCTCGTTGGTGCCGTGGAAGCGCGGCAAGTCTTCCGGTTGGGCGCGCACGGGGCCGAATTTCAGCACGCTGTCGCTCATGCCGTCGAAGTAGCGTGAGTCGGTGGCGCCGATCATCAGGCCGGGCGCTACGACGACGTCCGGGAATACCTGGCGGATGGTGCGGTTCACCGCAGTGAAGGGCGCACCGTCCTGGCGTGCCACGCGCGAGGCTTCGGTGTTGAAGTCGCCGTCGGGCGTGATGCGGATCTTGTCGTTGCCAATCACCTTGTGCATATGCTGTTCCACGCCTGCCAGCGTGTCGCCCGGCAGCAGGCGGAAGTTGACGGTGGCGCTGGCGGTGCCCGGCAAGACATTGTCCTTCACGCCGGCGTTCACGATCGTCAGCGCAGTAGTCGTGCGCACCAGCGCATTCACGCTTGGGGTCTTGGTCAGCATCCGTTCCAGCATCGGCTTGAACAGCCAGAAGTTCGACAGCGCGACGCGGTTCATGCCCGTCATTTCCGGCGCCATCATCTCGAAGCTTTGCTGCGGCAGGCCTGCCATGCGCACCGGCATCGGGTTCGCTTCCAGTGCAACCAGGGCTTTGCTCATCATGCCGATGGCGGTGTCCGTCGGCGGCATCGAGGAGTGGCCAGGCGCGGTCTCCAGTTCCAGCTTGTAGCTGGCGTAGCCCTTCTCTGCCACGCCGACCATGGCGGCGCCAGGCTGCAGGCCCGGCACCATGCCGTGCACGATCATCAAGCCTTCATCAAGCACATAATCGAGTTTGACACCGCGCGACTTGAGCAGTCCGGCGATCTTCGCGGCGCCGCGCTTGCCGCCGACTTCTTCGTCGGCGCCGTAGGCCAGGTAGACGGTGCGGCGCGGCTGGAAGCCGGCTGCCAGCAGCATTTCGATGGCTTCCATCTGGGCATAGAGGTTGCCTTTGTCGTCCCACGAGCCGCGGCCCCAGATGAAGCCATCGCGCACCACGCCGGCGAAGGGCTGCTGCTCCCAGTTCTTTTCCGTGCCGGGCGCGATCGGCACCACGTCCTGGTGCGCCATCCACATCACCGGGGCTGCGTTGGCGTCGCTGCCTTGCCAGGTATAGAGCAGGGCCTTGCCGTTGACGCTTTCGCGTTTCAGCGCGGCGTGCAGGCGGGGAAAGCTGGCTTGCAGGTGGGCGTGCAGTTTATCGAATTCTGCGGCGTTGGCATCTGCATCCTTGTACTCGGAAATGGTAACAAAGCGAAGGGCTTCACCCAGGCGCTGCGCCGCTGCGGCTTCATCGATCGCTAGGGCCGGCGCCTTCTCCACCACTAGCTGTTTGCTGCCGCTGCGCGCCGTATTGACGCCGACTGCGACTGCCAGCACACCAATTGCCGCAAGGGCTACCGCCAGAACCTTTTTCACCGCCATCCCCGTCCTCCTGTCAGTTGATCAATTCGCCTGTGGCCGGCGAGGCTAGCTCCTGCTCGCCTCGCACTTGCTGGCGCTCCCACATCTGGGCGTACAGGCCTTCGCGCGCCAACAGGGCTGCGTGAGTTCCGCGCTCCACGATCTTACCGTGGTCCAGCACCAGGATCTGCTGGGCGTCGGCGATGGTTGACAGGCGGTGTGCGATCACCATCGTCGTGCGGTTCTTTGCGATCTCTTTCAATTGTGCCTGGATCGCCTGTTCGGCCTTGGAGTCCAGCGCGGAGGTCGCTTCGTCGAAGATCAGGATGGCGGGATCCTTCAACAGCGTGCGGGCGATTGCCACGCGCTGCTTTTCGCCACCGGACAGTTTCAGACCGCGCTCGCCGACCATCGACTCATAGCCGTCCGGCAGGCTGGCGATGAAGTCGTGGATCGATGCCGCACGTGCGGCGGCAACGATCTCGTCCTTGCTGGCGCCGGGACGGCCGTAAGCAATGTTGTATTCGATGGTGTCGTTGAACAGCACCGTATCCTGCGGCACGATGCCGATCGCGTGGCGCAGCGAGTGCTGGGTGATGTCGCGCAGGTCCTGGCCATCAATGGTGATGCTGCCGCTGTTCACTTCATAGAAACGGTACAGCAGGCGCGATAGCGTCGACTTGCCCGATCCGCTGTGGCCCACCACGGCCGTCGTGGTGCCGGCCGGGATCGTGAAGTCGACATCGAACAGGATCTGGCGCTTGGGGTCGTAGCTGAAGTCGACGTGGTTGAAGCGCACTTCGGCGCCTTGCGGTTGCAGCGGCTTGGCGTGGCCCGCATCGTCGACTTCACGGTTCTCGTCCAGCAGCGAGAACAGGCGCTCCATATCGGCCAGGCTTTGCTTGATCTCGCGGTAGATCACGCCCAGGAAGTTGAGCGGGATGTAGAGCTGGATCATGAAGGCATTTACCAGCACCAGGTCGCCCAGCGTCATGGTGCCGTCGATAACGCCTTGCGTGGCGCGCCACAGGATCAGCGTCACAGCGATCGCAATGATGGCCGACTGGCCGGTGTTCAGCAGCGACAGCGAGGTTTGCGATTTGACCGCGGCCTTTTCATAGCGCTGCAAGCCTTCGTCGTAACGATTTGCCTCATAGTCCTCATTGCCGAAGTATTTGACGGTCTCGTAGTTCAGCAGCGAGTCGATAGCTTTGGTGTTGGCCTTCGAATCGAGATCGTTCATGGTGCGGCGGAAGTGCGTGCGCCAGTTCGTCACCACGATGGTGAAGGTGATATAGATCACCAGCGCGGAGAAGGTGATCACCGAGAACCAGATGTCGTAATGCGTGACCAGGTAGCCCAGCACCAGCGTGATCTCGACCAGCGTCGGCAGGATATTGAACAGCGTGTACGAGATCAGCGAACTGACGCCGCGCGTGCCGCGTTCGATATCGCGTGTCATGCCGCCCGTCTGACGGTTGAGGTGGAAGCGCAGCGACAGCGAATGCAGGTGGCGGAACACTCTCAGCGCAATGGTACGCACGGCGCGCTGCGTCACCCGCGCGAACAGGAATTCGCGTAGCTCGGTGAACATGGTGGTCGACAGGCGCAGCAGGCCATACGCCACCAGCGTCGCCAGCGGCAGCACCAGCAGGGCACGCGGGTCGCCCGCCTTGACGGTCATAGCGTCGACCAGCTGCTTCAATACGACAGGCACCCCGACGTTGGCGGCCTTGGCGCCCACCAGCGCCAGCAGGGCAGCCAGCACGCGCCATTTGTACACCCACAAATAGGGCAGCAATGTTTTCAGAGTGGCAATGTCGCCGCGCTGCGGGCCGGGAGGAGGTGGTGGAGTATTCGAATAACGTCGCATACATGCGTGGGCTGGCTGGTTTAAAATCCCATCAATTGTAGTCCTTCATGAGAATTTGCGATGACCTCCCAAGAACAAACCTCCCGCGGCCTTCCTCCTGGAAAAATGCCTGAACTGCGCGTGATGCCCTCGCCGTCCGACGCCAACGTGTATGGCGACGTTTTCGGCGGCTGGATCATGGCCCAGGTCGACATTGCGGGCTCCCTGCCCGCCACCCGCCGCGCCAACGGCCGTGTCGCCACCATTGCCGTGAACTCCTTCCTGTTCAAGCACCCGGTCTTTGTCGGCGACCTGCTGACCTTCTACGCCGACATCGTCAAGGTCGGCAACACGTCGATCACCGTCAACGTGGAAGTCTATGCAGAGCGCAACCGCCTGCAGGCCAATATCGTCAAGGTCACCGAAGCGACCCTGACCTACGTCGCCACCGGTCCTGACCGCAAGCCGCGCCCGGTGCCGCCGATCGAATCGCTGCTGTAATTCAATGCAAGACGGGCGCCGCCTCCTGCTCCAGGCTGCGGCCCGCGTGGCCGCGCTGGCAGTGCTGGCGCCTCACCTTCCCGCGCAAGCGCGCAGCGCCACCAATGGCGCTTATCCTTTCTCGCTGGGCGTCGCATCCGGCGCCCCGCTTCCTGATTCCGTCATCCTCTGGACCCGGCTCCTGCCGGATCCGCTGAATGCCGCATCGATGCCGCCCATCGCGCAGCAAGTCCGTTGGGAAGTCGCGCACGACGAGGGCTTCACCCGTATCGCAGCGAAAGGCACGGCAGTCGCCGCGCCGGCACTGGCACACAGCGTCAACGTCGATGTGCGCGGCCTGGAGCCGGACCGCTGGTACTGGTACCGCTTCATGCAGGGCGATGCCGTCAGCCCCGTCGGCCGCACGCGCACCGCGCCGGCTCCCGGCAGCATGCCGGCCGCGTTGAAGCTGGCCGTCGCATCCTGCCAGCATTGGGAATTCGGCCACTACGCCGCGCACCGCCACATCGCGCGCGCCGCACCGGACCTGGTGGCATTCCTCGGTGATTACATCTACGAATGGGGGCCCTACAGCCTGCAGCATCCCGCCACCGCCTCGCGCCGCAACGAGAGCTTCACGCTGGCCGAGTACCGCGCGCGCTATGCGCAGTACAAAAGCGATCCCGACCTGCAGGCTGCGCACCAGGCGGCACCATGGCTGCTGACCTGGGACGATCACGAAGTGGCCAACGACTACAGCCCAACGCGCGACGAATTGCTGTCACCGGACTTCGTGCAGCGGCGTGCCGCTGCCTACCAGGCTTATTTCGAGCACCAGCCGCTGCGCGCCCAGCGCATTTACCAGCGCTATGACTGGGGACAGCTGGCGCGCTTTCACGTCCTCGACACGCGGCAATACCGCTCGACGCACGCCTGCCCGCCAACAGGGCGTGGCGGATCCAGTTCTGTCTATCGCCGCTCCTGCGCCGCCCTGGCCGATCCGCGCCGCACCATGCTGGGCAGCGGGCAGGAACAGTGGCTGGCGCAGGGACTCAAGGAATCAAAAGCGCGCTGGAACATCCTTGCGCAACAGACGCTGATGGCACAGCTGTCGCAGGTCCCGCTGGCCAGCGACAGCGATGGCCGCTTCTGGACCGATGGTTGGGATGGTTATGCCGCGGCGCGCACCCGCCTGCTGGACGCCGTGCGCAGCGCACGCAACCCGGTGGTGCTGTCCGGCGACGTGCACACCTTCTTCGCCGCCGATTTGCGGCGCGATCCTACACGCGCAGCCAGCGCCGGGAATCCGATCGTGGCAACGGAATTCTGCGGGACCTCCGTCACGTCCAGCTCGCGCCCACAGGCGCGCACGCAGCAATACGTCGACATGAATCGCGACATGCATTTCGGCCGCAGTGACAGGCGCGGCTTCATGCTGCTGGACTTGCGTCCCGAGCGGGCCGCAATGGTATTCCAGGCGCTCGATAATGTGCGCGATGCGGACAGCGGCCTGTCCGCCCTGGCATCATTCTCGGTCGCCGACGGCAAGCCGGGCGCGGGCAGGGTGGGCTAGACTCCGGAGGCGGCTCAAGTGGTGCGTTCCACTCTACAGCCGGCCCGGAGCCATACTCTGCGCCAGATCAAACCTGCAGGCTTATGCTGCTTTCTTCTCGTCGCGCAGTTGGCGGCGCAGGATCTTGCCGACATTGGTCTTCGGCAGTTCATCACGGAACTCGATGTACTTCGGCTTCTTGTACGCCGTCAGCTCGTGTTTGCAGAACTCGAGCAGGGCTTCCGCGGTCAGGTTCGGATCCTTGCGGACGACGAACAATTTCACCGCTTCGCCGGAATTCGCATCTGGCACACCAACGCAAGCCACTTCGAGCACGCCCGGGTGGGCGGCGACCACGCCTTCCACTTCGTTCGGGTACACATTGAAGCCTGACACCAGGATCATGTCCTTCTTGCGGTCGACGATGCGCACGAAGCCTTTCTCGTCCATGATGCCGACGTCACCGGTCTTGAAGAAGCCGTCAGCGGTGATCGATTTCGCGGTTTCGTCAGGACGGTTCCAGTAGCCGGCCATGACCTGCGGGCCGCGGATCGCGATCTCGCCGGCAGAACCCAGCGGCACTTCCTTGCCATCGTCGTCCAGGATCGCCAGGTCGGTGGAAGGAATCGGTACCCCGATGGTGCCGGTGAATTCCTTGATGTCGACGCGGTTGGCAGTCGCCACCGGCGAAGTCTCGGACAGGCCGTAGCCCTCGATGATCGGGGTGCCGGTCACCTTCAGCCAACGGTCCGCCACCGACTGCTGCACGGCCATTCCGCCGCCGTTGCAGATCTTGTAGCTGGAAAAGTCCAGCTTGGAGAAATCAGGATTGTTCAGCAGCGCGTTGTACAGCGTATTCACGGCAGGGAACACGGTCACCGGATACTTGCGCAGCTCTTTGACAAAGCCAGGGATATCGCGCGGATTCGGGATCAGGATATTCATGCCGCCCAGCTTCCAGCCCATGAAGCAGGAAATGGTCAGCGAATAGATGTGGTACAGCGGCAGCGCGGCAACAAAGACCATCTGCTTGTCGCTAGGCGCCATCTGCAGCCAGGCTTCGTTCTGCAGCATATTGGCCACCACGTTACTGTGCAACAGAACGGCGCCCTTGGACACGCCGGTGGTGCCGCCGGTGTACTGCAGGAAGGCGATATCGCTTGGCTTCTGGTCGGCCGGCTTCAGCGTCAGGCGCGAGCCTTCGGACAGCACCTGCTTGAAGGTGACGTGGCCAGGGATATTCCAGGCCGGCACCATCTTCTTCACGCTGCGCACCACGAAGTTGACGATCATGCCTTTCAGGCCGCCCAGCAGGTCGCCCATCGAGGCGACGATCACGTGCTTGACCGGGGTCGATGCCACGACTTGCTGCACCGTGGTGGCAAAGTTCTCCAGCACGATCACGGCTTCAGCGCCGGAGTCGTTCAGCTGGTGCTGCAGTTCGCGCGGGGTGTACAGCGGATTGACGTTGACCACCACGTAGCCGGCGCGGATGATGCCCGCCAGCGCGACCGGGTATTGCAGCACGTTAGGCAGCATGATGGCGACGCGCGCCCCCGGCTTCAGGCCCTTGGACTGCAGCCAGGCGCCGAACTGCTTCGACAGCTGGTCCACCTCGGAGTAGGTCATGAACTTGTCCATGCAGACGTACGCGTTACGGCTTGCGTACTTCTGGAACGACTCTTCCATCAGGTGGGTCACGGAGCGGTACTGCGAAATATCGATCTCCGCAGGAACGCCTTGGGGGTAAGACTTCAGCCAGATTTTTTCCATCGTATTGCCTTTCGTGTGCCTTGCCGCTTATGCAGCCTTCTTATCGTCGGCAGGCTTCTCGTCGCGCAGCATGCGGCGCAGGATCTTGCCAACGTTCGTCTTCGGAAGCTCCGTGCGGAACTCGATATATTTCGGCTTCTTGTAGCCGGTCAGGTTTTGCTTGCAGTGCTCCATCAGCGATTCGACGGTCAGGTTCGGATCTTTCTTCACCACGAACACTTTCACCGCTTCGCCGGAATGCTCGTCCGGCACGCCGATGCAGGCGCATTCCAGCACGCCTGGATGCGATGCCACCACGTCTTCGATTTCATTCGGATAGACATTGAAACCGGAGACCAGGATCATGTCCTTTTTGCGGTCCACGATCTTGACGTAGCCGCGTTCGTCCATCACGCCCACGTCGCCGGATTTGAAATAGCCGTCGGCCGTCATGACCTTGGCAGTTTCCTCCGGACGGTTCCAGTAGCCGGCCATGACCTGCGGGCCGCGGATCGCGATTTCGCCCGGGCTGCCCAGCGGCACCTCATTGCCGGCATCGTCCAGGATCGCCACTTCGGTGGAAGGAATCGGCAAGCCGATCATGCCGGAGAAATCGGTGCTGTCGAAGCGGTTGGCAGTTGCCACCGGTGCGGTCTCGGACAGGCCGTAGCCTTCCACGATGGTGACGCCGGTTGCAGCCAGCCACTTGTCGGCCACCGCCTTCTGCACTGCCATGCCGCCGCCGTTGGCGACCTTCAGGCCGGAGAAGTCCAGCTTGGTGAAATCAGGATGGTTCAGCAGCGCGTTGTACAGCGTGTTCACGGCCGGCAGCATATTGAAGCGGTACTTGGCCAGCTCCTTGATAAAGCCGCCGATATCGCGCGGGTTCGGGATCAGCACATTCAGGCCGCCCTCGCGGATGCCCCACATGGCGCACACGGTCAGCGCAAAGATGTGATACAGCGGCAGCGCGCAAATGATGGTGCGCTCTTCCGGCGGCAGGTCGGCCAGCTTCGGCGCCGACCAGGCTTGCATCTGCAGCAGGTTGGCGATGATGTTGCGGTGGGTCAGGGTTGCGCCCTTCGACACGCCGGTGGTACCGCCGGTGTACTGCAGGAAGGCAACGTCTTCATGGCGCAATTCGACCGGCGTCAGCTTCATGCTGCGGGCATGGCCCAGCGCGTCCTTGAAGCGCACCGCGTTCGGCAGCGAGAACGGCGGCACCAGCTTCTTCACGTTGCGCACCACAAAGTTGACGATGATGCCTTTCAGGCCGCCCAGCATCTCGCCCATATCGGCGACGATGATGTGCTTGACCTGGGTGCGCGGCAGCACCTGCTCCAGGGTGGTCGCGAAATTCTCGAGGATGATGATGGCTTCCGCGCCGGAGTCGTTCAGCTGGTGCTCCAGTTCGCGCGGGGTGTACAGCGGATTGACGTTGACGACGGTGTAGCCGGCACGCAGGATGGCGGCGATGGCAATCGGGTATTGCAGCACGTTCGGCATCATGACTGCCACGCGCGCACCCTTTTTCATGCCGCGGCTTTGCAGCCAGGCGCCGAGGCGTTTGGAGTGCTGGTCCAGTTCGGAATAGGTGAGGAACTTGTCCATGCACACGAAGGCGTTGCGCGACGCGTACTTCTGGAACGATTCTTCAAGCAGGTGAACCAGGGAGCGGTATTGCGTAGCGTCGATTTCACTCGGAACGCCTGGGGGATACGACTTCAACCAGATTTTTTCCATCCTGTGCCTCTTTGTCTCAGTTTTATATGTTTTTATTTGCGAAAATAGAACGGCCGTGCTTTCCCGCACTATAGATGCTATCGTGCGACATGACACAGGGCAAGCTATTTTCTGGATTTGGAACGCGTACTCTAGCGGGCCTCCGTGCTGCTACGCAGCATAGACAATCGTCAATTGACGGCGCCCGGCTCCTTGGCAGCGGCGGCCGTCGTGGTCTCAGTGGCTTGAGCCATTGAGCGGGCCAGTTCGTGCAGCCTGTCATGCCGTTCCACGGATGGCAGGTTGCTCATGCTCCGCACCGCAGCATAAAACTGCGGGAATGCCTTTTCTCTTACAAGCAAGGCGCGGAAGCCTGGCAGCAAATCATTATAGGTTGCAACAGATGCCAAATGGGCATTATTCAACGGTTCCGCAAAGAATCGATCGTAGCCGTTGTAACCACCCCAGTCTGCCTTGAGAACCTTGTACCCTTCCTGCAGGGCGGTAAAGATGCGCGCTTTTTCCTCGCGCTTCTTTTTGGCGCTGGCTTTGCTGGCATAGTTGTCCGCCAGCATTTGTCGATGCCTCACCAGTAAGTCCATGAAGTCCTGGCGGCGCACGTTGTAGCGCGCGTAGGCTTGGCGCATGGCGTCGTTGCCGTACAGCTCGAGCCAGTGGTTGACCCCGGCCTCTTCCACCGCGGAGGCAAACGCTTCGTTGAATTTGGAATCGCCCTGCACGTACACCACCTGGTGCGCCAGTTCATGGAACACCAGGCGCGCAAGCTCGGCATCGGAGTGGTTGATGAAGGTGGACAGCAATGGGTCGCTGAGCCAGCCCAGCGTGGAATAGGCCGGCACGCCGCCGACCTGCACGTCATTGCCTTCCTTGCGCAGCTCTTCGGCATACGCTTCGGCATCGGCCTTGTCGTAATAACCGCGATAACTGACGCAGCCGGCGATGGGGAAGCACCACTGCACCGGGCGCAGCGACAGCTCCGGCGTGGCCACCACATTCCACAGCACGTACTGGCGGTTCAATGGGGCGTAGTTTTTATAGCTGGCGTTATCCGGCAGGCCCAGCTCCTTGACCGCGAACTTGCGGATCAGCTTGGCCTTTTCGAGGCGGGCTTTGAGCTTGGGATCGGTGCTTGGGTCGCCGATCCAGTCGTCGACCGGACGGGCGTCAGACCAGAGCGCGTACTGGCCCTGGGCAGCCTGGAAGTAATACTTGAATTGCGCACAACCTGCCAGGAGGCCGGCGCACACCCCTGCCGTCGCCAGGTATCCGGCACGCAGTTTCAGCTGTGCTAACGTGCGCATATATCATTCTCAGGAGGCTTTCTCGACCTGAACCAGTGTATCGTAAAACGTCGGTGCGCGACCCATGTCAGTCAGCCGTTGGCTGGTCACCTCATTGGCATTCTTGCCATCGCCTGCCAGCTTCTTCCACCAGATCGACAAGCCTACGACAAGGCCTTGGCGGGCCTTCGGCGTCACGCGCGCCTTGCACACGAAGGAGCCGCGATCGTTGAAGATGCGCACCATATCGCCGTGGTTGATGCCACGTGTTGCCGCATCGTCAGGATTGATGTCGAGCTGCGGCTCGCCTTCCGTGGCGCGCAAGCTTTGCACGTTGACAAAGGTCGAGTTGAGGAAGTTGCGCGCCGGCGGAGATATCATCGCAAGCGGGTATTTTGCCGCCAGATCAGGGGCAGATGCTGCGGATTCGTAGTTCGGGATGTAGGCCGGCAGCGGGTCCAGTCCATCCTGCTTCATGCTTTCCGAATAGAACTCACATTTTCCTGAAGGTGTGGGGAAATTGCCGCATGCAAAGGGCGCATCAGGTACTTCCAGTTTCTGCCAGCCCTTCCGCTTCAGTGACTCCCAGTCGAATTGCACGAATGCCACCGATGCCAGCGCATCATCACTGTCGCGGAAGCATGGATCGTCGAAGCCCATGCGCGCGGCCAGCAAGCGGAAGATCTCGGTGTTCGGCTTGGCCTCGCCCATCGGTGCGATGGCGGGGTTGTTGGCCATCATGTACAGGTGGCCGTAGGCGCTGTGCGCATCGGTGTGCTCGAGCTGGGTGGTGGCCGGCAACACGATGTCGGCATAGTCGGCGGTATCGGTCTGGAAATGTTCCAGCACCACCGTGAACAGGTCCTCGCGCGCAAAGCCGGCCTGCACCTTGGACGAATCCGGCGCCACCGCCAGCGGGTTCGAGTTGTAGACGATGACCGCCTTGACCTGCGGGCCGAACTCGGGCGAGGCCGGGCGCAGCAAGTCGTCGCCGATGGTCGTCATATTGATGGTGCGCGGCTGTTTCGCCAGCAAATCCGGGCGCTGCAGGGCGGCCAGGTTTTTCTTGAAGGTGCCGGAAGCGGACAGCTGCACGCCGCCCGCCGCGTGGCGCCAGGCGCCCACCAGCGCTGGCAAGCAGGCAATATTGCGCACCGCCATGCCGCCGCCATGCACGCGCTGCACGCCGTAATTCATGCGGATGGCGACCGGCTCGCCGCGCTTGGCGGTTTCGCCATATTCGCGCGCCAGGCCTTCCACTTCCTCGACGGTAATACCGCAGGTTTCCGCCACGCGCTGCGGTGACCATTCCGCCACGCGTTGGCGCAACTCCTCAAAGCCCACCGTGTAGTCGGCGATGTACTCGTGGTCCAGCAGGTCGTCGCGCACCAGGATGTGCATCAGGCCCAGCGCCAGCGCCGCGTCCGTGCCCGGCAGGACGGCGATGTGCTGGTGGCATTTCTCGGCCGTCAACGAGCGGTAGGGGTCGATGGCGATCAGCTTCGCGCCGTTGCGCTTGGCTTCCTGGGCCCGGGTCCAGAAGTGCAGGTTGGATGCGATCGGGTTACCGCCCCAGATGATGAGCAGCTTGGCATTCTGGAATTGTTCGATATCGGTGCCGACCGAGGCGCCGACCGTGTATTTGTAGCCGGTGGCGCCAGCGGTGGCGCAGATGGTGCGGTCAAGCAGCGAAGCACCGACCTTGTGGAAGAAGCGGGACGACATGGAATCGCCCTGCACCAGGCCCATGGTGCCGGCGTAGCTGTACGGCAGGATCGACTCCGGTTCGGTCGCGGCCAGCGGCTGCAGGCGCGCCGCGATCTCATCCAGCGCCTGCTCCCAGCTGATGCGCTCGAACTTGCCCTCGCCCTTCTTGCCGGTGCGGCGCAGCGGGTACAGCAGGCGGTCCGGCGCGTAGGTACGCTCGGTATAGCGGGAGACCTTGGTGCACAGCACCCCGGCGGTGGTCGGATGATCCGGATCGCCTTTCACCTCGGTCGCCACGCCATCCTCGACGGTGACGAGCAGGGCGCAGGTATCGGGGCAATCGTGCGGGCAGGTGGCGCGGACTTGTGTGGATGACATCTTGATCTGGGTTAGCGACGGCTGAAAACAGTATCGTAAACGATTCCAGAAAATCGCATCGGGAGGCTAGAATGGCAACACCGATGGAGAACAATAATGAAACTGATCGACCCGATTATCGCGTTTCAGTCCGAGTTGCAGCAGATCCGACGCGACCTGCATGCCCACCCGGAACTCTGCTATGAAGAAGAACGTACCGCCGATGTCGTTTGCGCCAAGCTGACCGAATGGGGCATCCCCTTCGAGCGCGGCCTGGGCAAGACCGGCGTGGTTGGCATCATCAGGAATGGCAACTCCGAGCGCGCCATTGGCCTGCGCGCCGACATGGATGCCCTGCCCATGCAGGAGATCAACACCTTCCCGCACGCTTCCAAACATCCCGGCAAGATGCACGCTTGCGGCCATGACGGCCACACCGCCATGCTGCTCGGCGCGGCCCACCACCTGGCCAGGCACCGCAACTTCGACGGCACCGTCTACCTGGTGTTCCAGCCGGCCGAAGAAGGCGGCGCCGGCGCGCGCGAGATGATCAAGGATGGCCTGTTCGAGCGCTTCCCGATGGATGCGATCTACGGCATGCACAACTGGCCTGGCATGGCGCAAGGTGAGCTGGGGGCTTGTGAAGGCCCGATGATGGCTTCGTCCAACGAATTCCACGTGACCGTGCGCGGCAAGGGTGCCCACGCGGCCCAGCCGCACAAGGGCATCGACCCGATCATGGTCGCGGTGCAGATTGCGCAGGCCTGGCAGACCATCGTCACGCGCAACAAGAGTCCACTCGACACGGCCGTGCTGTCGATCACCCAGATCCACGCCGGCAGCGCTACCAACGTGATCCCCGACGATGCCAAGCTGGTCGGCACCGTGCGCACCTTTACCACCGAAGTGCTGGACCTGGTCGAGCGGCGCATGCAGTCGCTGGCGGAAGGCATTGCCGCCGCCTTCGATGCCGAAGTGGAGTTCACCTTCCGCCGCAACTATCCACCGCTGGTGAACCACGCCAAGGAAACCCGCTTCGCCTTAGGCGTCATGAAATCGGTCGTCGGCGAATCGATGGTGGACGCCAACGTCGAACCCACCATGGGCGCCGAGGACTTCGCCTTCTTCCTGCAGGAGAAGCCGGGCTGCTACATCTTCATCGGCAACGGTGAAGGCGATCACCGCGACGGCGGCCACGGCCTCGGTCCATGCGTGCTGCACAACGCCAGCTACGACTTCAACGACCGCCTGCTGCCGATTGGCGCCAGCTTCTGGGTGCACCTGGCCGAAGCGGCTTTGCCGCAGGCGCAATAAGGCAGTACTACGGCAGCTTGTCGGCCTGCGTGCCGACACGCACACCATCATTCAGCCGCTCCAGCGCCAGCAGCGCGGCCGAATGGTCGGCACGCGGATACACGTCCTTGATCGACTCATAGCGCTGCGTCACCAGGCTGGTGACCGGCAGCGCTACACCCGCCGCTGCTGCTGCGGCCAGGATATTGTGCTGGTCCTTCAACTGGGTCAGCACCTGCCCGCCCGGCAGGAAATTGCGCTCCAGCATGCGCTGGCCATGTACTTCCAGCACGCGGCTCTCGGCAAAGCCACCGCGAATCGCTTCGCGCACCGCCGCCGGATCGGCGCCGGCCGCCTGCGCCAGCAGCAAAGCCTCCGCCACGATATTGATGGTGCCGCCGACGATCAGCTGGTTGCACAGCTTTGCCACCTGCCCGCTGCCCGCCGGGCCGACCAGCCTGGGCTTGCCCATTGCTTCCAGCAACGGCCGCGCCGCCTCGAAATCCGCAGCACTGCCGCCCGCCATGATGGCCAGCGAGCCGGCCTGTGCGCCGCCGACGCCGCCCGACACCGGCGCATCGATGAAGCGATGCCCGCGCGAGGCAAGCAGCGCATGGAAAGCCTGCGCCTCGTCCTGCCGCGTCGAGCTCATATCGATCCACAGCGTAGCGGGACGCAGTGCATCGAGCGCCGCATCGATCACGCCGCCGACCGCATCGCCGGCGGACAGCATCGACACCACCATATCGGCATCCGCCACCGCATGCGGCAGTACGTCGTCGGGATCGGCGCCCGCCGCAGCCAGCGCACTGGCCTTGCCCGCAGTGCGGTTCCAGGCCGTGACTTTGAAGCCGGCCGCCAGCAGGCGCGATACCATAGGTTCGCCCATCAAGCCTATGCCAAGAAATGCGATTCGCTGAGGATGCGCCACCATAAGCTCCAGATATGCCAATATTGCAGTGATTCTAACAATTATGAGGTCGCCTGAAAGAATTTCAGAACGAAAGTAAAATTGCGAGCATTGCCTCAGCAAATATGAAGACTGCGGCAAGGACCAGAGAGAAAAAACATGCAAATCAAAAAACTGTTCGCTGTTGCTGCCGCTGCATTGGTAGCGCAATCCGCTTTCGCCTTCGATATCAATTCCGCTTACGTGGAAGCCGGTTCGGCGTCCAAGATCCGCATGGTGCGCCTGGGCGCCACGCAGGACTTCAAGCCTGAATGGACCTGGTTCAATTCCAATGGCACCCACCTCAGCGGCTACTGGGACGCCAGCGTCGGCTTCTGGCAGGCCCGCCAGTGGCACAATATGCCTGGCGATAAAGAGAACCTGTTTGACATCGGCTTTACCCCGGTAGTCCGTTTCGAGCATACCAGCAAGAAGGGCTTTTACGTGGAGGGAGGCATCGGCGCGCACGTGCTGTCGAAGACCTACTACAGCAACGACGACGGCCTGTCGACCGCTTTCCAGTTCGGCGACCATATCGCCGTGGGCTACGTATTCGACAACAAGTGGGAAGTCGCCCTCAAGGCGCAGCACTTTTCCAATGGCGGCATCAAGAGGCCGAACAGCGGCGTCGACGTCATCATGCTGAAAGCGGCTTACCGCTACTGATTCACTTCTTGCGGTAGCGCTGCAATCCCTTTGGCAGCAGGTTAAATACACGCACCATGGCGTGCAGCTGCCAGGGGAAGATGCAGTGCGCGTCCCGCTCCGCGATCGCGCGGACAATCCGGCGCACAGTTTCATCTTCAGTCTGCAGGAACGGCTTGCGCTGCGCACTTCCCCCGTTCAAATCCCTTAGCTTCTGCGTATCGACATAGCCCGGCACCACGGCGGTCACGCCGATTCCATGCGGCGCCAGCGCCTTGCGATAGGAGTCGCTGATGGCAATCGCGGCGCGCTTGCTTGCGCTGTACAGCGAGCCGCCCGGATATTCATGCAGCAGCCCCGCAATCGACGCCACCACCACCATCTGGCCGCGCCCGTTGCGCAGCATGGCCTGCGCGCCCGCGTCGAAGGCATGGCATAGCCCGGAGACATTGGTGCGCACGACCGGCATGCTGCACTTGGGGTCCTGCGCCAGTGCGTTGGCATCGGCATACTGGCCGGCGGTGACGACCAGCAGGTCCAGCCCTTCCGCGGCAAAGTCTTCGACTGCATCAAACACCGCCTGGCGTTCGCCAATGTCGAAACCATAGCGCCGGACTCCTGCCTGCACAGTGATGGGGTGCCCATCCAACCGCGCAGGATCGCGTCCGCATAGCGCCAGCACGGCGCCCTGCTGCGCGTAATGCCTTGCCAGGGCCAAGCCGATGCCGCTGGTGCCGCCGATGATCATTACCCTCATTTGCTTCCCCTGTTGAATCTTGTGGCGTGGCGTAGCCGCAGCCCTGGACTTGCATACGCTTCGATGCCGCGCCGGTAACCGTACTGCCATTGCGTTTCCACGTCCTGCGCATATTCCGCAAGACTGGCCGGCATCTCCAGCCTGATGCGGTTGTCCAGCCAGTCGATGCGCTTTCGCATGCCGCTGCCGCGCAGGGCGCTCGAGATATCGCTGGTATCGACCCAGGCATGGGCGTGCTGCGCGTGCACGTGCTTCAGCCGCGCATTGCCATCGATGCCGAACACCTTGCGCAACGCGGGAATCGCCAGCGCTTGACCGAACGGAGGCTTGGCTTCCATCGTCACGTGCCTGGCCAGGCCATGCGCGATCTCGATCGGGAACAGGTCGATCACGCCGCCCATATAGTGCTGGCCGCCGTAAGCATGGCAGGCGAAGTACAACATATCGGTGATTGAGCTGCGCACGGCATCGGTGACGGGCATCGCGCTATCGAGCAGGAGGCCTGGCGCCACCGCGCCGCAGCTCCACGCAGGCGCACTGGCGGGTGCCGGCCATCCCTGCAGCAGGCTGCATGCACGTTTCGGCCCGAAGACGACTTCCGCGAACAGCGCGCGCCCACCCCGTGCCTGGCCGGTATGCTCGCGGCCGAACAGCAGCTTGGTGGCCACGATAACGAGCGACATCTGCGGCTGCGCGGCTGGCAAAGGCAAAGGCAATGGCCCCGGCAGCTCGAACATGAAATCGTCGAACACGTCCGGCACACGCCTGGCCCGTTCGCGCGACAGTCCGCGCAGCAGGGCCGCACCCAGCACCGGCAGCGGACGCACATGCGGCGCCGCGCGCAAGCCGCACATGAACCGGTACATCTCCTGCGAGACGAGCCATTGCTTGCGCTGCGTGGCATCCGGCAAGGCGTGGATGATGGCCGCCGCCAGCGAACCGCCGCAACTGGCGAGGATGACATCGGGCGCCATGCCGCTATCTTCCGCCGCAGCGTGCATGCCAAGGTAATAGCCGAAGCGGAATCCGCCACCCGCCATCACCATGCAGCGCTGGTACTTTTGATCTTCACTCATATCGCGTGACATAATGCCACGAATGCAACTCCTGCACCTGATCCTCAACGCCCTCTTGTTCGGGCTTTGCTACACGCTCACGAACCATGCTGCCGAATCGGCGCAGGTCCAGCGCACGCTGGCGCTTGCGTTCGAGCAGGCCATCCCTTTCCTGCCGTGGATGATCATTCCCTATGCCAGTTCCGGCCCCTTGCTGGCATGGGCCTTCTTCAAGGTGCGCAAGGGGGATGCGCTGCGCGTGTACAGCCGCCGCCTGATGCTCTCCACTGTCGCCGCCAGCCTGGTGTTCGCCGTTTTCCCCGCGCGCTTCCCAGCCGGCAGGGCGGTGCCCGACCACGGCTTCCTCCAGCTGGCCTATGGCTTGCTGGACGCCTCGGATCGCCCGTACAACCAGTTCCCGTCCTTGCACATCATCTATTGCATCCTGCTGTGGCTCACGCTGCGGCCGGAAATCGCGCGCCGCGCCTGGCGGCTTGCGCTGGCGTGCTGGCTGCTGCTGGTTGGCGCCAGCACGCTGCTGACCTGGCAGCATGCCGTGGCCGATATCGCCGGCGGCATTGCGCTTGCCGCAGTCGCCTGCCATGCGGTGCGTCCCGGCGCCACCGCCCGCCATAGCGTTGCGTTCTACTATGTCATCATGGCTGGACTGGCGCTGCTCGCGGCGAGCCTGTCCGCGCCCGTATGGCCCTGGCTCTACCTTGCGGCCAGCCTGCTGCTGGTCGCTTCGGCATATGCCCGCCGCAACGCAGCCTTCCTGCGCAAACACGAAGGCCGGCATCCAGCCTGGGTATGGCTGCTGTTCTGGCCCTACCTCTTCGGCTACGCCGCAACGTGGATGCTGGTGCGCTGGCGCGGCAAGCCGCCATTCGCAATGGCGGCCGCAGGCTTGTGGGTTGGCCGCCGCCTGAGCGCCGGCGAAGCGCTGCAGCTGCCTCCGGGCTGCAGCATCATCGACCTGAGCGCAGAACTCGGCGAAACCGAGTTGCTGCGCCGCGGCCATTACCGCCACCTTCCTTTATTGGACCTGCAAGCGCCAACGCGCACTCAGGTCCGCAATATCCTTGCGGCCATTGATGCCGAGCGCAAGCAGGGCCGCCCGGTCTACCTGCATTGCGCGATGGGCTACAGCCGCAGCCTTTTCATCGCCCGGATCTACCTTAACTCTTATACGTCATGAGCATCTCCATCTACCAGCTTAAGCCCTGCTTCCAGCAATTGCTGCGCCCTTTCCTCAACCTCCTCACGAGGCTCGGCATCACCCCTAACCAGGTTACGCTGGCCGCGATGCTGCTTTCTGTGGGCTATGGAGCGCTGCTGGCCTTGGCGCCGCAATGCCTCGGCCTGTGGCTGGGCCTGCCCTTCTTCCTGCTGCTGCGCATGGCCTTGAACGCCATCGACGGCATGCTGGCAAATGCCACCGGCAACAAGACGGCGATGGGCGCTTTGCTGAACGAATTGTGCGACCAGGTTTCGGATGCGGCGCTCTACCTGCCGGTAGCCCTGCTGGCCGGAATCTCGCCGCACTTGCTGGTACTGGTGGTGGTGTTTGCCCTGCTGGCCGAGTTTGCAGGCGTGCTGGCCAGCAGCATCGGCGTGGCGCGCCGCTTCGATGGCCCGATGGGCAAGAGCGACCGGGCCTTTGCTTTCGGCCTGCTTGGCCTGCTGGTGTGGGCGGGCGTTGCGCCGGTCTGGCACAACGCCTTGCTTGCCGTGGTCCTGCTGCTGTCGCTGGTGACGGTGTTTAATCGCCTGCGACAGGCACTGCGCCTTTCTCCGCAAGCGAAACAGTGAAGATTCCTTCCAGGCCGATCATTGTCCGCAGCTTGCGGCAACCGGCCAATGTAACCAAGCCATCCATCTCGGCTTGCGCGCGCGGGCGCATGCGCCATGGCTCGCCGCGATGGTTGGTCAGCGTATAGGCGATCATATCCAGTTGCGGATGCCACGGCTGGCCGGTGTACAGCAAGCTGCCGCCTTCGCGCAGGCTGGCCGCAACGCCGCGCAACGATTGCATGACCAGTGAGTTGTCGCTGAACAGCTCGTACAGCCCGGACACCACGGCGATATCGTAGCGTCCTTCCTGCCCCTGGTAGCTGTCGGCGCTGAAGGCATCGCGGCGGCAGAATTCAATGCGGGCGCTGATCTGCAGCTTTTCCGCCAGCTTCTTCGCCTGGTCCAGGTTGTGCTGCTCATAGTCGCATAGCGTAACCTCGATCTCGCGGTCCTGGAAGCGCTTGATGGTCTCCAGCACATAGCGTGCGGAACCTGCGGCGATATCGAGGATGCGCACCGGCCCTGGTCCCTGGTGCGCCGCAATCTGTTCCGCCAACAGCTGCTGCATCTGCACCTTGCGCAGGCGGATGCCGCGCCAGCCTACCGCATCGAGGTAACCACGGTCCATCATGCCGCCAAAGCCAAGCTTGCCGCCGGCCTGGTTGCGATAGACATAGTCCAGCGACTCCCCCGAATCAAAGCCGTGGCGCAGGCCGATCTTCATGCCATCGCTCAACGGTCCCATCATCTTCAGCATATTTCGCTGTACTCCGAACCAGGCGCGCGTCAGCGCGTTGCCGGTCTGGTTGTTCAGCAGTGCCGCGTAATGCCGGGCGCCCTGGCCCTCCCTGTCGGCAGCCGCGAAGCGCACCGGCGATGCCGGCTGCGTCGCGAAGCATTCCTCGATAAAGCTGCGGCTCGCCTGCATCGCGGCGACAGTGTCTTCCTCGTAGAAGATGGCGTGGCGGCAGCGCTGCAGCCTGACGTAGCGCTTCATTGGCGACGACAGCCGATCAAAGAACAACTTCTGCGGCGCCTCGTGCACGACGTAGTCCTGGTCAGCGGCAAGCATCATGACCGGCGTGTCGATGGCGGCGGCATCATGCACGATGCGCTGCGCAGTGTCGGCCAGTTCCAGCAGGATCTGGGCCGAGATACTCTTGGCGATCAGCGGGTCTTCATCGTAGGCGCGCGCCTGCTCCGCTGAATGCGTCAGCATGGTCGGGCGGATGTAGCTGGTCACGAACAGTTCCGGTTTGAAGCGCCGTGCGAAGCGCAGCCCAGGCTTCGCCAGCGGCACATACAGCTTGATCGCAAAGGCCGCGGCAGCCATCACCAGTCCGCGCACGCGCGGTGCGTAATCATGCAGCCAGGTAGCCGCCACCACAGCGCCAACACTGTTGGCCACGACCAGCACATCCTCGATGTCGAAGCCATGCTTGCTGCAGATATGACGGACGAAGGTATCCAGGTCGTCGACCATGGTGGCGAAGCTTGGCGCCGAACCACGCTCACCTGGCGAATATCCATGCCCGCGCGCGTCGTAGGCGAAAGCCCAGTCGCCATGGAAGCCGAACTGCTCGACCAGCGTGCCGATACGGCCAGAATGTTCATGCCCGCGATGCAGGAAAACCAGCGCGCGCGGCGCGCCGCTGCGTGGCGCCAGCGGCATCCAGCTCCGGTAGAACAGGCGCGTGCCGTCGGCCGCATCAAAGCCGGACTGGGTCTCGCTCCAGGCAAGGCCTCGTTCAATCTTCATTCTTTTTTCCTTATCGATAAATGAGCAACAGGTAAAGCAAGGGTGCCGTGACCACCAGGCTGTCGGCACGGTCAAGCATGCCGCCGTGGCCCGGGATCAGGTTTGAAAAATCCTTGATGCCAAGCTTGCGCTTCGCGGCGGAAAACATCACGTCGCCGGCAAAGCCGCCAACCGAAAGCAGCATGGCGATGGTCGCCAGCCAGGCCGGCTGGCCCAGGCTGAAGTAGGCGCCCAACGCGAGCGACAGCAAGGTGGAAACCACAACGCCGCCCAGCAAGCCTTGCCAGGTCTTTTGCGGGCTAATTTGTGGAACGATTTTCTGCTTGCCGAAAAGTTTGCCGCTGGTGAACTGGGCGATGTCGTTCAAGGCTGTCACGATGAACAGGTAAAACAGCCAGGACAGGTTCTCTTTCGGGCCGAACGGCAGGAGCACAAAGGCCGGCACGAAGCTGATGCCGAAGCAAGTGAGGGCAAACAGCAGCCAAGGCAACGCGCCCGGTTCGCGCGAGCGCCAGAGATATGCCGCAGCAGCGAAAGTGGCCAGCGCAAACGCTGCGGGCAAGGAGGAAGGCGCAAACGTGCCGGCACATACCGCTGCCACCAGGCTGGCGATTGAGATCCCAAGGAAGCGGCCGGAAGCAGCTCCGCAGTAAGGCGCAAGTTCGCGCGCAGCCAAGCCGCAAATGACGAGTGCCAGCAAGGGTGCTCCGACCGGATACAGGATCAGGCCACAGCTAACAATGGGAAAAATGAACCACCAGGCATTCACCTGGTCGCGCAGTTGGCTGGCACGCGAGCCAAGCGCCAGACCCACCCCTGTTGAGACCACACCCAGCAATACGTACAAGGCAGCCATGGCGTACCCTAGCTGCGCAGTAAAAATTCCATTCATGACTTGCATTTTGCCAACAACTAGCCGATGCACAATCACACATTGTCACGACGCGCAAAAAAAAAACCGCCAGGTTGCCCTGGCGGCTCCTGTGTGTCGCTGCGCGGCTTATTCTGCCACGTCGGCCCCCACGTTAATGGCAGCATAGGCGCGCTGGACTGCTTTCGCCTCGGCGCTATTGGCGCCGTATAGTTCCTGCGCTGCTGCCAGCACTTTCAAACGAGCGTCTGCGTAGTTGGTCGACGACGTGAACTTGGTGGTGTTCGCGCGGAACCAGATACGGTAAGCCTTGTCGATGCCAATGCCGGTCATGTTCTTCGGCAACTTGGTCAAATATTGCGAATAGTAGTCGCTGCCCGCAGTTGCGCTCGAACCCATCGCCAGGAAGTAGAACATGCGGTTGTTCGGGCCACTGCTGTAGTGAACATCCAGTCGCTTGATGGTCGACTTCCATGCGTCTGGCGAACGGCCATCCTTGCTTGGCTTGTACATCCAGCGCAGCGGCTGGCCGCTCTTGGAGATTTCCTTGCCCATCATCCAGTCGTTGCCCGACGGGACAGGCAGCGAAGTGCCACTGCCGCCAGCGCGCGCATAGGCTTCCACTGCTTCACCCGAGATGTCGGAGGAAGACTCATTGAGGCCGCCCGACTCGCCGCGGTAGGTCAGGTTGGAGGTCGCCGCCGTAATGCCGTGCCCCATTTCATGGCCAATTACGTCGATCGAGCCAAGGTTGTTGAAGGAGCTGCCGCCATCGCCGATGAACATGCACTTGCAGCTGTCGGAGTAGTAGGCGTTGTCATAGGCGGTGTTGACGTGCACGGCGATGTAAGTCGCGGTGTTGTTGCCGTCGAGCGAAGACCAGTTCAGCACATTCTTGTGCATGTCGTAGGTATTCATCAGGCCCCACAGTGCGTTCACCGCAGCAGTCTGGCCGTTGGCATTGGTGGTGCTGCCGCCGGCGATGTACTGCTGGCCATCGCCCCAGACATTGGTGGCATTGCTGTACACCGCGCCAGCACTGGTGCCGTGGTTCGCATTGGTGATCGCCATGGCGCCGAAGGTACCGCCGGTACCGCGGCTGCCGTCAATCATCTTGTACACGCCACCAGACAAGGTGGTGTTGATAGGCACGTCGCCGTTGTACTGGCTATGGCCGGTGCCGACCACATTTTGCATCGCACTCCACTGGTCCAGGATGCGGCCGTCACGTGCACTGACCACGGTGTCATAGAAGGCGCCGTGCGTGCGGGTTTTCACCACGTAGGCCAGCTCATAGCTGCCAACGACTTCCTGCACGTCGACCGCGTTCAGGTCGGCGTCAGCTTTGTTCTCGGCGCCAGGGGCACGGACGGTTTTCATCATAGGGAAGATGACCAGCTCGGCGGAGGGCGGGTCGATTGCGGCGCCGGCACCCGGCACGCTGCGGCTTGCCTTGGCGATAGCCGCTTTGTCGCTGATCGATGGCTTAACGTTGAAACGCTTGGCCGACAGGCCCTGGCGGCGTTCGCCAACCGATTCGCTCACGATATTGCCACCCTGGTCGGTGACTACAACGGATTCGGATTCAAAAATGCGCACACCTTTGTAGGTGTGGTTCACGCGGCTGATTGCCCTACCCTGTTCGCCAGGGTGTTGGCTGGCGATGGCGTAACCATGGTCGGCATCCAGGCCATATTTGCCCCGCTCACCATTCAGAGTGGATACCAGGCGTGTTTTCTCCTGGGCGGAGAAGGCAACTGGACTGGCCATCATGCTTGGGGCGGCGCTGGCGTTTGCAGCAACCATGGCGATCGCGGCTGCGATCAAGCTTTTGCGAAATTCCATTTCTGTCTCCAAATGTCCCGATGAGGTGGGGTGTTATAGGGAATCTAACACTATCGGGGCGTGAAGGCTGAGTCAAAATTTCTACAAATTGAGACATATTTTGGTTGCTTGTCTCGTATGCAACGCCAAAAAGCGAAAAGCCCGCTGGCAACTGCCTAGCGGGCTTTTCTAATAAGAGCCTGACGATAACCTACTTTCACACTGGTTGCAGCACTATCATCGGCGCAAAGTCGTTTCACGGTCCTGTTCGGGATGGGAAGGGGTGGGACCGACTTGCTATGGTCATCAGGCATAACTTGTATGCACCCTGCTCGCTGAGCAAGGTGCGCAATCTGGAAGAAGTAAAGTTGGGTATCTCAAACACAGGCAAGTGCTATATAACCGGCAAGGTTATAGGGACAAGCCGTACGGGCAATTAGTATCAGTTAGCTTAATGCATTACTGCACTTCCACACCTGACCTATCAACGTCCTGGTCTCGAACGACCCTTCAAAGAGCTCAAGGCTCTGGGAAATCTCATCTTAAGGCAAGTTTCCCGCTTAGATGCTTTCAGCGGTTATCTCTTCCGAACTTAGCTACCCGGCAATGCCACTGGCGTGACAACCGGTACACCAGAGGTTCGTCCACTCCGGTCCTCTCGTACTAGGAGCAGCCCCCTTCAAATTTCCAACGCCCACGGCAGATAGGGACCAAACTGTCTCACGACGTTTTAAACCCAGCTCACGTACCACTTTAAATGGCGAACAGCCATACCCTTGGGACCGGCTACAGCCCCAGGATGTGATGAGCCGACATCGAGGTGCCAAACTCCCCCGTCGATATGAACTCTTGGGAGGAATCAGCCTGTTATCCCCAGAGTACCTTTTATCCGTTGAGCGATGGCCCTTCCATACAGAACCACCGGATCACTATGTCCTACTTTCGTACCTGCTCGACTTGTCGGTCTCGCAGTTAAGCACGCTTATGCCATTGCACTATTAGCACGATGTCCGACCGTACCTAGCGTACCTTCGAACTCCTCCGTTACACTTTGGGAGGAGACCGCCCCAGTCAAACTGCCTACCATGCACTGTCCCCGATCCGGATTACGGACCAAGGTTAGAACCTCAAACAAACCAGGGTGGTATTTCAAGGTTGGCTCCATAGGAACTGGCGTCCCTACTTCAAAGCCTCCCACCTATCCTACACAGATTGGTTCAAAGTCCAATGCAAAGCTACAGTAAAGGTTCATGGGGTCTTTCCGTCTAGCCGCGGGTAGATTGCATCATCACAAACACTTCAACTTCGCTGAGTCTCGGGAGGAGACAGTGTGGCCATCGTTACGCCATTCGTGCAGGTCGGAACTTACCCGACAAGGAATTTCGCTACCTTAGGACCGTTATAGTTACGGCCGCCGTTTACTGGGACTTCAATCAAGAGCTTGCACCCCATCATTTAATCTTCCAGCACCGGGCAGGCGTCACACCCTATACGTCCACTTTCGTGTTTGCAGAGTGCTGTGTTTTTATTAAACAGTCGCAGCCACCAGTTTATTGCAACCTTTTCGTCCTTCCACAGTAAAGTGGTCAAACTACCGAGGCGTACCTTATCCCGAAGTTACGGTACCAATTTGCCGAGTTCCTTCTCCCGAGTTCTCTCAAGCGCCTTAGAATACTCATCTCGCCCACCTGTGTCGGTTTGCGGTACGGTCTCGTATGACTGAAGCTTAGAGGCTTTTCTTGGAACCACTTCCGATTGCTTCGTGCACTAGTGCACTCGTCCCAGTCCCTTGAATTACGTGCCCGGATTTGCCTAAGCACCTTCTATGAACCAGAAACTGACTATTCCAACAGTCAGACAACCTTCCGCGATCCGTCCCCCCATCGCATCATACGACGGTGCAGGAATATTAACCTGCTTCCCATCAGCTACGCATCTCTGCCTCGCCTTAGGGGCCGACTCACCCTGCTCCGATGAACGTTGAACAGGAAACCTTGGGCTTACGGCGTGCGGGCTTTTCACCCGCATTATCGCTACTCATGTCAGCATTCGCACTTCTGATACCTCCAGCATCCTTCACAAGACACCTTCGCAGGCTTACAGAACGCTCTCCTACCATATCCTTACGGATATCCGCAGCTTCGGTGACTGGCTTAGCCCCGTTACATCTTCCGCGCAGGACGACTCGATCAGTGAGCTATTACGCTTTCTTTAAATGATGGCTGCTTCTAAGCCAACATCCTGACTGTTTTAGCCTTCCCACTTCGTTTTCCACTTAGCCAATCTTTGGGACCTTAGCTGGCGGTCTGGGTTGTTTCCCTCTTGACACCGGACGTTAGCACCCGATGTCTGTCTCCCAAGCTCGCACTCAACGGTATTCGGAGTTTGCAATGGTTTGGTAAGTCGCGATGACCCCCTAGCCATAACAGTGCTCTACCCCCGTCGGTGATACTTGAGGCACTACCTAAATAGTTTTCGGAGAGAACCAGCTATTTCCAAGTTTGTTTAGCCTTTCACCCCTATCCACAGCTCATCCCCTAATTTTTCAACATTAGTGGGTTCGGTCCTCCAGTGCGTGTTACCGCACCTTCAACCTGGCCATGGATAGATCACTTGGTTTCGGGTCTACACCCAGCGACTAGCGCCCTATTCGGACTCGATTTCTCTACGGCTCCCCTAATTGGTTAACCTCGCCACTGAATGTAAGTCGCTGACCCATTATACAAAAGGTACGCAGTCACCCCTTGCGAGGCTCCTACTGTTTGTATGCACACGGTTTCAGGATCTATTTCACTCCCCTCCCGGGGTTCTTTTCGCCTTTCCCTCACGGTACTGGTTCACTATCGGTCGATTACGAGTATTTAGCCTTGGAGGATGGTCCCCCCATGTTCAGACAGGATTTCTCGTGTCCCGCCCTACTTGTCGTATGCTTAGTACCACCGCTCTGATTTCGCGTACGGGGCTATCACCCGCTATGGCGCCTATTTCCAGAGGCTTCCACTATCAGAACGACTATCACATACAGGCTCTTCCCATTTCGCTCGCCACTACTTTGGGAATCTCGGTTGATTTCTTTTCCTGCAGCTACTTAGATGTTTCAGTTCGCCGCGTTCGCTTTGCATACCTATGTATTCAGTATGCAATGACCTAAAAGGCCGGGTTTCCCCATTCGGAAATCTTCGGATCAATGCTTGTTTGTCAGCTCCCCGAAGCTTATCGCAGACTACTACGTCCTTCATCGCCTGTAATCGCCAAGGCATCCACCATGTGCACTTATTCACTTGTCCCTATAACCTTGACGGCTATAAGTTCAAGCACTTACTACTGTGTTTGATGAGTTTTACTACTACCCTAAGTGATATCTTTCGATATCGCTTAATAAAACTTTTACTTCTTCCAGATTGTTAAAGAACGATGAACATAAGAGTTCAAACCTAAGCGTCTGCGCTTACATTTGAAATCTTGGTGGAGGATGACGGGATCGAACCGACGACCCCCTGCTTGCAAAGCAGGTGCTCTCCCAGCTGAGCTAATCCCCCGTGTGTACTGCCAAGGGACTGGTAGGGCTGGTTGGGCTCGAACCAACGACCCCCGCGTTATCAACACGGTGCTCTAACCAGCTGAGCTACAGCCCCATTTGCTGTTCTTCGTATTACAACAGTCGATAAGTGTGAACGTTTGAGTCTGATGCCGACTCTAGAAAGGAGGTGATCCAGCCGCACCTTCCGATACGGCTACCTTGTTACGACTTCACCCCAGTCACGAATCCTACCGTGGTAAGCGCCCTCCTTGCGGTTAAGCTACCTACTTCTGGTAAAACCCGCTCCCATGGTGTGACGGGCGGTGTGTACAAGACCCGGGAACGTATTCACCGCGACATGCTGATCCGCGATTACTAGCGATTCCAACTTCATGTAGTCGAGTTGCAGACTACAATCCGGACTACGATACACTTTCTGGGATTAGCTCCCCCTCGCGGGTTGGCGGCCCTCTGTATGTACCATTGTATGACGTGTGAAGCCCTACCCATAAGGGCCATGAGGACTTGACGTCATCCCCACCTTCCTCCGGTTTGTCACCGGCAGTCTCATTAGAGTGCTCTTGCGTAGCAACTAATGACAAGGGTTGCGCTCGTTGCGGGACTTAACCCAACATCTCACGACACGAGCTGACGACAGCCATGCAGCACCTGTGTGATGGCTCTCTTTCGAGCACTCCCAAATCTCTCCGGGATTCCATCCATGTCAAGGGTAGGTAAGGTTTTTCGCGTTGCATCGAATTAATCCACATCATCCACCGCTTGTGCGGGTCCCCGTCAATTCCTTTGAGTTTTAATCTTGCGACCGTACTCCCCAGGCGGTCTACTTCACGCGTTAGCTGCGTTACTAAGTCAATTAAGACCCAACAACTAGTAGACATCGTTTAGGGCGTGGACTACCAGGGTATCTAATCCTGTTTGCTCCCCACGCTTTCGTGCATGAGCGTCAGTTTTGACCCAGGGGGCTGCCTTCGCCATCGGTGTTCCTCCACATCTCTACGCATTTCACTGCTACACGTGGAATTCTACCCCCCTCTGCCAAACTCTAGCCTCGCAGTCTCCATCGCCATTCCCAGGTTAAGCCCGGGGATTTCACGACAGACTTACGAAACCGCCTGCGCACGCTTTACGCCCAGTAATTCCGATTAACGCTTGCACCCTACGTATTACCGCGGCTGCTGGCACGTAGTTAGCCGGTGCTTATTCTTCAGGTACCGTCAGCAGCTGTAGATATTAGCCACAGCCTTTTCTTCCCTGACAAAAGAGCTTTACAACCCGAAGGCCTTCTTCACTCACGCGGCATTGCTGGATCAGGGTTGCCCCCATTGTCCAAAATTCCCCACTGCTGCCTCCCGTAGGAGTCTGGACCGTGTCTCAGTTCCAGTGTGGCTGGTCGTCCTCTCAGACCAGCTACTGATCGTTGCCTTGGTGGGCCTTTACCCCACCAACTAGCTAATCAGATATCGGCCGCTCCAGGAGCACAAGGTCTTGCGATCCCCTGCTTTCATCCTTAGATCGTATGCGGTATTAGCGTAACTTTCGCTACGTTATCCCCCACTCTTGGGTACGTTCCGATATATTACTCACCCGTTCGCCACTCGCCGCCAGGCCGAAGCCCGCGCTGCCGTTCGACTTGCATGTGTAAAGCATGCCGCCAGCGTTCAATCTGAGCCAGGATCAAACTCTTCAGTTTAATCTCTGTTGTTGCCGCATTTCTGCGGCAGGTCACTCACTCAAAATACTGACGAATCTCTTTCGAGATTACGTTTAATATATTTGTGCGAGCGTATAACTATATTTTGAGCATCGAACCCGAAGGTTCGTGGCAATATCGTCAAACGCCCACACTTATCGACTGTTGATTTTTAAAGATCGCTGCCTTCTTTATTCGACGAAGCGTTGTGTTCGTCAGCAGCAGAGAAGCGAGATTATGCGGTACAGCGTGCAACTCGTCAACCCCTTCTTTTTCTCGTTTCGCTTACTGTTTTAACAGTGTTGCGTTGCGAGGGACAGAACTATAGCAAACGAAATTCAGCTCCGCAAGGGGGGATGTATAGTTTCGTTCATGCCTTATATTCAAATACCTGACCAATTGCCAATCGTCGTTGTCAGTGCCACGCGCTCGGAGCGCGCCATCTTCGACGTTCCCGCCGCAATTGATGTACTTGATACCGACCGCATTCGCGAAGGCCAGCCGCGGATCAATGCCTCCGAAGCCCTCGCCGCCGTGCCCGGCCTGGTGGCGCAGAACCGCCAGAACTACGCACAGGATTTGCAGATCTCTTCGCGCGGCTTCGGCGCGCGCTCCGCTTTCGGCGTTCGCGGCGTACGCCTTATTGCGGACGGGATCCCGGCCAGCATGCCGGACGGCCAAGGACAAGCGGCGACCTTCAACCTTGACATGGCGGAACGCATCGAAGTACTACGCGGCCCATTCTCTGCCCTGTACGGCAACCATTCAGGAGGAGTAATCCAGCTGTTCACCCGCGAAGGCAAAGGCCGCCCAACCCTGGAATCAAGTGCCAGCATTGGTAGCGACGGACTCTATAAGGTGGACATCTCCGCGCAGGGCGAAACCGCAGGCATAGGCTACGCACTCGATGCCTCACGCTTTCGGACTGACGGCTTTCGCCATCACAGCGCCGCCACGCGTGAGCAGGCGCACGCGAAGTTGAACCTGCGTGTTGGAGGGGGCGGAAAGCTGACGCTGGTCGCGAATGGGCTGCGCCAGAAGGACACTCAGGACCCCCTGGGGGTTACCTGGGCGACATGGCAGCGCGATCCCCGCGCCGGCGAGACCGACGCCACCGATACCGGAACTACCAAGCTTACGCTGGCTGAGCGCTACAACACGCGCAAGAGCATCGACCACCAGCAGGCGGCAGCCACCTGGGAGCAAGCGGTCGGCGACGCAAGGTTGCTGTTCACTGCTTACGCCGGCAACCGCCAGGTGGTGCAGTACCAATCCTTCTCGCGCGGCTTCCAAGCCCCGGCGACACACTCCGGTGGCGTTATCGACTTCGATCGCGACTTCCACGGCGGAGAAGCACGCTGGCAGAGCGTTCAGCAGCTTGCCGGTGGCAAGCTCACAACTTCTACGGGCATCGAGTATGGCCGCGCCGTGGACGAGCGCCAGGGCTACGAGAATTTTTCCGGCGCCACGCTGGGAGTGAAGGGCCGGTTGCGACGCGACGAGAAAGACTCGGTGTCCAATGTGGATCCCTATGCGCAAGCGGAATGGCAGGGCGAACGCTGGCAATTGACAGCCGGCTTGCGTCACAGCCGAATCAGCGTTTCAGTTGCTGATCGCTTCACCAGCAATGGCGACGATAGCGGCAAACTGCGCTTCAGCCAAACCACGCCACTGGCGGCGGTGCTTTACCGCGCGACGCCGGCGCTGAACCTGTACGCCAGCGCCGCGCGCGGCTTCGAAGCACCGACGTTGAATGAGCTGTTTTATTCGGGCGGCGGCGCCGGTTTCAATTTCGGCCTCCGGCCTGCGCGCAGCAAGCACGCCGAAGCGGGGGCCAAGGCTGTCCTGGCGTCAGGCGTCAGGATGAATGCAGCCATCTTCGAAGTTCGTACCAGCGATGAGCTGGTAGTGGAGTCCTCCTCTGGTGGACGCACCAGCTACCGCAATGCGGCACGCACCGTTCGAAAAGGTGCAGAAGCGTCCTTCGACGCTACATTGGGCGCTGGATTCAGCACGCGCATTGCCCTGACATCGCTGCGCGCAAGCTATGAGAATGGCGCAAGCCTGCCCGGCGTCGCACGAGCCTATGGTTTCGGTGAACTGGTTTGGCGCGAAAGCGCGGGCCGCTGGGGTGCCGCGCTGGAGGCCATTGCAAGCGACAAGGTCTATGCGGAAGACAGCAATACCGAGCGGGCGGCGCCGGGCTACGGCATCCTGAACCTGCGCCTGACAGCAGCGCAAGAAGTTGCAGAATGGCGCGTCAGCGAATTCGTTCGCCTGAATAACCTGGCCGACAAGCAGTACGTCGGGTCGGTCATCGTCGGCGATGCCAACAAGCGCTATTACGAGGCGGCGCCCGGCCGAAACTGGGTGGCAGGCATCTCCGCCAGGTACCAGTTTTAAGGGTACACGAAGGACTTCACCAAAGTCAGCTCGCCCGCAGCACGCAGCGGCACCATGAAGGTCTGCTGCTTCTCGCTCGGCGTATTCTCATTGGTGATCACCGAGACCGTGGCAACGGTAATGACCTGCTTTTCGGAATTGCCGCCGTAGTAGTTGACGTAGACATGGTAATTGCCCTTGGCCGGCGCCGGGCTGGAATAGATTTCCGGGCCATAGCCGCCGGTGACGTCGACATCCAGTCCGCTGCCGTCGGGGAGCATGCGCTGGCCGAACCAGGAGTGGCCGCCGTTGGGCGTTATCACGTGCAGGTCGACATCGGTGCCCGGGCTGTCCCAGGACAACACAACCCGCAGGCGCGACTTGGTCTTGCCGCTGTAGCTGTCGTAGAACTGGCTGCGCGCGCGGCTCTTGCCATCCGGCGAACGCACTTCCACGCCGTTCGAGCCGGGGCCGAAGATGTAAGGGCGCGCGAAGCTGCCGTCTTCCTGCAACTCGAGCGGCATGGCAACGCCGTTGACAATCAGCTTGGCCGGCTTGCTTCGGCTGGCGCCCGCGATCTTGCCGCGGATTTGCGCCGTTTCGGCCTGCCCTGGCTGCATGTTCACGACAGATGCCGGATAGTTCACGGTCTGGCTGTACTGCTCCTCGCTGCCGCCCGAATGGCGCCAGCCGCTTTTGGGCGACTCAATGCTCACTTGCGCGATGACGCAGGCAGGCAACAGCAACAGCGGGAGGAAGAGTTTCTTCATGTGTTCAATATACAAAGGATTTAACTAGGGTCAGGTCGCCGATCTTGCGTAAAGGGACAACAAAGTCCTGCCTCTTTTCGCTGGGCGTGTTTTCGTTGAAAACGAGCGTGATACGCGTCGTAATGATGGGACGCTGGCGCGTGGCTTCGTCAAAGTGATAGCCCGAGCTGCCGAAATTGCCCCAGTAGTTCACCCATACCTGGTAGGTTCCGCGCATGGGCGAGGACATGGTGAACATTTCCGGACCGGGGCCGTCGACGCTGTCCGCATCCAGCCCGCCGCCATTGGTCAGGAAAGGATTGGCGAAAAAGGCGTGCTGGCCGTCCGGCGTAATGATGTGCAGGTCGATCTCGGCCTGGTTGTCGTCCCAGGCGCCGATGATGCGCAGCCGCGGTTGCGGGCGGCTGGTATCCGCCTCGTAGAACTGCATGCGCTTCAGCGATTTGCCGTCCGGCGAACGGATCTCAACGCTGTTGGAACCGGAGCCGAAGGCATAGCCGCGCGCATAACGGCCCTCTTCGTCCGTGTACAACGGGGTCGGGTTGCCATTCACGATCAACTGGTGGAAGGGACGCTTGGTGCTGATCTTTGCCAACTGGCCAAGGATCATGGTGCGGTTTTTCTGCGCGCCACGGTCGATCAGTGAATACGGGTAGCTGACGGCCAGTTCACCGGACTTGTCGGTCATGCCAGCGCGGTTCCAGCCGCCAACCGGCCCGGTCATTGTCTTGTCCTGCGCCAGCAAAGGTGCGGCGGCCAGCGCCAGCATCAGCGCCGGGATGCATTGGGTGCGTGCTTTCACATAGCCTCCAGTGACAGGTCGTTCAGGCGGCGCGCCAGGCGCTCAACATAGTCCTCGTCCTGCCCGCGCGGGTGACGGCGCAGGCCGATGTGCAGGTATTCATGCGCCAGCGTGATACGGTCCTCGCGCGTGACCAGCGGCCGCATGAAGATGCGGTTGCGCGACTGTTCGGAATATGGCGAGCCGGCAGTCAGTGCGCATACCGCCGGCAGTTGCGCTGGCGCCTCATAGCCGTCTTCTCGGCGCAGCATGCGCTCCCAGCGCGGCAGCGCATAGGCCAGCCATTGTTCATTCTTTGTGAGGCGAGCGCAGACGGTGCCGGTGTTTCCTGCGATGGCGAGGGTGGTGCCCGGATAGGCCGCGGCCAGGATATCGTCGAATCCTTTCCCGGTGCGCGCCTGCGCCTGCGCGTCGCTCCACGCCAGGACGTTCGCCCCGCCTTTGCTGCTGTGGTAACGCACTTGTGCGCCATCCAGCACCAGCTGGTCGGTCCAACGCGCCACTTCCAGCGCGGCAGCACTGGCCGGATTGGGGCTGACGCGTTGCGTGGCGCTGCTGTCCGTGATGAACTGGCAGGACTCGGCGCGGCGCGCGTTCTGCTGCAGGTAGCTGCGGGCCGCGATGGCGAAGGCACGCGCAGCCTCCGTTTCAGTGGTGCTGGCTTCGCGGTCGATCACACGCGCCACGTATTCGTTCAAGCCCATGCGGCCGCGAATTTGCAGCTTGCCGTTTGCGCCGCCGGCCAACGTCAGTTCGCCGTTACTGCGGATAGGCAGGCTCTTGCCATTTTCGAACTGCACCACGTAACGGCCGTTCAGCGCACCCGGCGCGGCAAGGCCGTCCGCTGCGCGTACCGCACGCACCGGGTAGCGGGTGAAGTAGTCGACCACCACGCAGCCGCTGTCTTCCGCCTGCTGCACCGGCGGCAGGGCGGCAGCAATCTGCGGCGCCCATTTCTGGAAGATGCCGGTGCTGCTGTCGCTGCCGCCAAACCATACGGGAGTGCCGTCGGCCAGCCAGCCGGCTGCGCCGCCCAGCCTTGCATCTTCACGTTTTGGATGGTGCCACGAATAGGTCTTCACGCGCAGCTGGCTGCCGAACCAGCGCACACTGCCGGCGCCGCGTCCATCCAGCACCACGCGCAACAGGGCCGCCTCGGCATCGGCACGGCTCGCGGCCGGAATGCTGGCCAGCACCCGCAGCAGGCTGCCCAGGGTGACGAGGCGCGCCGGCTCCAGCCTTGCGGGATCGGCCAGCCAGGCGAATTCGCCGGCCGGTGCGCTACCCAGCCTGCGTTTCCAGTAATCCTGCCATGGCTTCTGGGCGATGCCCAGGCGTTCCGGCGCGAAGAACAGGCCGCAGGACTGCGCCAACGCGGCATCGCGGCTTACGCTGGCGCCGGCTTCGCAGCAATACACTTCCTCCTGCTTGCGGCCACCGCAGTTGTAGTCGGGCATGGGCAGCTTGCTGTCCACTGCGTAGACATAGACGAACAGCTTCCACAGGCTGCCAAGCGGGAGCTCCGTGCTGGCGGCCATCGGCTGCGCCGCCGATGGGCTGCGCTGCTGCAGCTGCACCGCTTGCACCTTGCCGTCGCGCCACCACGCCAGGTCGAGCGAGGCCGCCGCCGCAACGGGCGCGGCGCAGGCCAACAACAAGGCGGGCAGCAGGCGAGGCAGCATTACTCGACTTTCAGCGTACGCATGGTCTTGCCGCCGCCTTCAGAGGCTTTCTGCTCCGGCTGGTACATGCGGTGGAAGCGGGTCGGAGGCAGGGTGTAGCTGCCTTTCTGGCCGAAGCGCAGCAGGTGGCGCACGACGACCTCACCGCTCAGTGGTTCGACCGGCACGGCATAGCCGTCCCGGCGCTCGACATGGCGCGCGCGTTCCAGCTGCACTGGTTCGTCACCCGCCAGCTTCATGCCCCAGGTAGTCGATTCAACCATCGCGCCTGGCGGCAGAGCCACTTCCAGCAGGCCGAAACGATGCGAGGCGCTGCCGGCTTTCAGCTTGATTTCGTCCATATACAGTTCGTCCGTGCGCAGCGCTTCGCCCGGCTTCACCAGTTCCATGGTGTATCCCTTGGAGCCAGCCTTCATGCGCAGGATGCGACGCTCGATGCCGACGTCCAGCGAGTGCTGTTCGACTGCACGGCTGTCGTATTGCACGATCGCGACGGTGCCGGCCGGCGCAGCTTGTGCCAGCTTCAGTTGCTCCGGCAGCGACTTGGCGTCGGTCCAGCGCCATACCGGCTGGCCGCTGCGGCTGTCCACCTGCTGCCATGCGCCTTCCAGTGCGGCGACAGGCGGTTTTGCGGCAGGCGAGCCGCCCAACTTCTTCTGCACCCAGACCAGGGTCAGGGCACGGTCCATGGTCGGCATGTCTGCACGCACGGACGACAGCACGGCATCGGCCTGCGACACCGGCACCTCACCGGCCAGCATCAGCAGGGCCTGCGCCACCGGTGCCGGCGAAGCGCGCAATGCAGCCCATGCCTGCGGCAACTGCTGCTGCAGCGATGGCGGCAAGGCGATGCCGTTCTGGGCAGCGACGATGGACGTCAGGCCGGCCGCCATGGCGCGGGTCACGCTGTCCTGGCCGTCGGCCAGCAGCACGCTGCTGGTGACGCCCTGCTTGCGCGGCGCGGAGCCGACTTCCAGGCTGGCGGCATCGGCCACCAGGCTTTCCGCCAGGGTTTTGGTCGGCAAGCCCATTTCATGCATCATCCACAGGCTCATGGCGCGCTCCAGCGGGGCATTGTTCTTGCCATGCTCGGTGTAGACGCTGACCAGATTATTCCAGTGCTCGCCCGGCAATTCCAAGCGCAGGGCGCGCGAGGCGTACCAGTCGGCATAGTAGGCGTAAGACGTCATCAGCGCATCGCCCTGCGTTGCGGGTCCCCACCAGCTGAAGATGGCGTTCGGGCCAGCCATCGACACCAGGCGCAGGCGCTGGGCCTGCATGATCGCCATCAGGCGCTCGCGCACCGGGCCGGCATCCGCCGGCATGCTCTGCGCCGCCATGGTCAGCGGGATCAGGCGGCTGGCCGTCTGCTCCACGCAGCCGTACGGGTACTCGATCAGGTCATCGGCAATACGTGCAAAGTGGCTGGCCGCGCCTTGTGCGAACGAGACGCGGACATTGCGCGCATCGGCCGGCAGATTCAGCGCGTTGTCGGTGCCGGTCAATGCCACGCTCATGCTGCGCGGGCTGCTCCAGGCGGCGGGCTGCTCCTGCACCTTGGTATCCAGCGCATCCACCAGCTTGCCGTCCTGCTTCACTTCCAGGCGCAGCGGCGCGGTACCGACGGCAACCGGGAATTCAACGTAGTTCACGCCCGGCTTGGCCGACAGCTTCTCCACTTTCGGCTGCGGACCGCCGGACAGTGTCACTTCCAGCGATTTCGTCTCGCTGGTCTGGTTGAAGATAGCGACAGATGCGCGCGGCGCATCGCCGCTACGCAGCCAGTCTGGCGCCGTCCACTTGGAGTAGAAGGATTTGTCGGAGCGCAGGTAACCAGTGCGCTGGCCAACGCGGCCTTGCGCATCCATGGCGCGGCCGGTGATGCGCCAGCGGGTCAGTGCATCCGGCATGGTAAAGGTGACGCGCGCCTTGCCGTCGGCATCGGTCTTCAGCGACGGCGCCCAGAAGGCGGTATCGATATTATCGCGGCGCGGACGTTCCAGCACTTTCACGCCACGCTCATTATAGTTATGGCGGGCCGGGACGTTTTCGCGGCGGCCTTGTGCCATGTCGTAGCTGATGAAGGACAGGCTGGCCGTGGTGCGCACATTATTGCGGCGCGGATGATAGAAGAAGTCCGCGATATCGGGAGCGATTTCCGGCTGCAGCACGTAGATCATTTCATCCACCACGCCCAGCGCCACCAGGGTCGACAGCGGCTTGCCGTCCATCTGCGCCGTCACGTCCAGCGTGACTTTTTCACCCGGCTGGTAAACTTCCTTGTCGGTCTTGAAGCTCAGCGCGATGCGCGGCTCGATCACCTGCAGCCCGGCGTTCTGGAA
>NZ_JBNZFX010000034.1:0-86240 GCF_050709955.1 Massilia eburnea | reverse complement strand
CAGCAGGGTGGCCGCCGGCGCCGCGCCAAAACCGACTTGCGCGCCGTGCGAGTATTCGTCGGTATACAGGACGCCTGCCAGGGCGATCGCGCCCAGCGCCAGCGATACCATTGCAAAGAATCCATCCCGGTTACTCATGACTGCTCCTTTTCTCTGAAACCGAAAGCCACTGTAATCTTTCCCATCGCGGGAGGGTCAAGGGCTTTTTTATGCTGCAATACAGTAATAATAAACTTCCACTAGAATAAGAAAAATACATTAATGTTGAATTGATTGTTCAGAATCTCGAACAATGGGATGGACTCATGAATAAACTCCAAGCGATGGAAGTCTTCGTCCAGGTGGTCGACGCCGGCGGCTTCACGCGCGCCTCGGAAACACTGCAACTGCCCAAGGCCACTGTTTCGACCCTGGTGGCCGGCCTGGAATCGGCGCTGTCGGTCAAGCTGCTGCACCGGACCACGCGCCAGGTTTCGGTCACCGCCGACGGCGCCGCCTACTATGAAAGATGCCTGCGCATCCTGGCCGACGTGAAGGATGCCGAGGAATCGCTGTCGCGCACCCGCCTTAGCCCGAGCGGCCGCTTGCGGGTCGATGCGCCGACCGGACTGTCGAACGAAATCCTGGTGCCTGCCCTGCCCTCGTTCTTTGAGCAATACCCGGATATCCAGCTCGAACTGGGTTGCAGCGACCGTCCGGTCGATTTGATCGAGGAAGGCGTCGATTGTGCAGTGCGGGGCGGCCAACTGGCCGACTCCACCCTGATCGCGCGGCGCGTCGGCTTGCTCAATTTTGTCACCTGCGCGGCGCCCTCCTACCTGGAGCGCTTTGGCATCCCGGCCCACCCGCGCGACCTGGAACGGCACCGCTGCGTCAACTATTTTTCGTCCAAGACTGGCAAAATATACAACTGGGACTACACGCGCGACGGCGAACGTATTGAAATGATGCTGCCGGGTGTGGTGGCGCTGAACGATTCCAACGCCTACCTGCAGGCAGGCCTGGCCGGCCTGGGCATCATCATGATGACGGATGTGCAACTGGGCAGCCATGGCCGCGACGGCCGCCTGGTGCGGGTGCTGGAAGACTGGGTCACCGACCCGCTGCCAATCCATGTGGTGTACCCGCAAAACCGCCACCTGTCGGCCAAGGTGCGGGTGTTTGTCGAATGGGTGGCGGACCTGATGGCCAGCCATCCCCAGATGCGGCTGCGTCCTTTAGCCACTACCCTCCCTGTGGAGCTGACCGTATGACCGAACGACTCGTTTTCCTGGACCGCGACAGCATCATTGCCGACATCCGGCGGCCCCTCCTTTGCGCATGAATGGGGGCGAGTACCCGGCCAGCAGCGCCGCTGAGGCGATCGGGCGCCTGCAAGGCGCCACCATCGCGATCACCAACAAAGTGCCGCTGCGGGCAGAGGCGCTGGCCGCCCTGCCCGGCCTGAAGATGATCGCAGTGGCGGCCACCGGCACCGATATCGTCGACCTGGCGGCGGCGCGCGAGCGCGGCATCGTGGTATCTAACATCCAGGGCTATGCCCATGCGGCTGTGCCCGAGCATACCTTTGCCTTGATGCTCGCGCTGCGCCGCCAGTTGCTAGCCTACCGCGCCGACGTCGAAGCGGGGCTGTGGGAAAAGTCGCCGCGTTTCTGCCTGTTCCACCATCCGATCCGCGACCTGCATGGCAGCCGTCTTGGCTTGCTGGGCTACGGCGACCTGGGCAAGCAAGTCGCGCATCTCGGCCGCGCCTTCGGCATGGAGGTGGCGGTGCATACCCGCACCCCGGCCGACGATCCCGGCGTGCGCAATGTAAGCTGGGACGAATTGCTGGAAACCTCGGACGTACTGAGCCTGCACGCGCCGCTGACCGACGCCACGCGCAATATCATTGGCGCGGCCGAACTGGCGCGCATGAAGCCGAGCGCCATCCTGGTGAATACCGCCCGCGGTGGGCTGGTGGACGAAGCGGCACTGGCGGATGCCTTGCAGCGCGGCGTAATCGCCGGGGCCGGCTTTGACGTGCTGTCGCAGGAGCCGCCGGTCCCCGGCAATCCCCTGCTGCGCCTGCGCCTGCCGAATTTCCTGCTGACGCCCCACTCGGCCTGGGCCAGCGGGCAAGCCATGCAAGGGCTGGCCGACCAGCTGATCGACAATATAGAAGCTTTCATCGCAGGCCATCCGGCCAATCGCGTCGCATGAAGCGGGCCCGCTCGAAGGCCGGCATCGGCACCTACCTTGCGATCGCATTTTGCGCGCTGGCGATCGCCATGGGCGCGATTCTGGCCGCCATCATCGCGCGCACTGCCGGCAACCAGGTCAAGGCCGACATCGGCAGCGCGCTGTCCGACCTGGCGCAACAGGCCGCCGACAAGCTCGATCGCAATATGTTCGAGCGCTACCGCGAAGTGCAATTGCTGGCGCAGCGCCCCGACATGGGGGCGGCCGCCGCTCCGGCAGCACGCCGCGCCACGCTGGAACTGCACCAGCGCAGCTACCCGCACTACGCGTGGATCGGCGTCACGGGCCGCGACGGCCGCGTGCTGGCCGCCACTGGCGCCTTGCTGCAGGACTTTGACGTCAGCCAGCGCCCCTGGTACCGCAACGCCCAGGCCGGGACCTTCGTGGGCGACGTGCACGATGCCGTCCTGCTGGCCAAGCTGCTGCCCGCGCCGACCACGGAAGCGCAGCGCTTCGTCGACCTGGCCTTCCCGCTGGCAGATGGCAGCGGCGTGCTGGGCGCCCACCTGTCATGGCAATGGGCACGCGAGCTGGAACGGTCGGTGATCGAACCGGCCAGCGCGCACCGTTCAGTACAAGCGATCATCGTCGACCGCAACGGCAAAGTCCTGCTGGGGCCGGAAGGGCTGCTGGCCAAGACCCTGCCCCTGCCAAGCCAGGGCAACGGTTACCAGGTGGAGCGCTGGCCCGACGGTGTCGATTACCTGGTCGGCTATGCGCACACGCGCGGCCACTCCGCCTATCCGGGCCTGGGCTGGACGGTGCTGGGTGCGCCAGAGCGTCGATACCGCCTGGTCGCCGGTACGCGCCTTGCAAAAGCGCGCCTGGTGGCTGGGGGTGGCGATGGCGGCCCTGCTGCCGCTGCTGGCCATCCCTCTCGCGCGCCGCATCGCGCGGCCACTGAGCGAACTGGCCGATGCCGCCGACCGCATCCGGCGCGGGGCGGCGGCGGAGCTGCCGCAACTGGCGCCGTACGCCGAGGTGCAGGCCCTATCGCGCACGCTGAACTCCCTGGTCGCCAACCTGGAAGGCCGGGTCAGCGCGCGCACCAGCCAGTTGCGCGACGCCATGCAGCGCATAGCCGCCATTATCGAAACCGCGCAGGATGCCTTCATCGCGGTCGGCGCGGATGGCTATATCACCGACTGGAACCCGGCCGCCGTGCATATGTTCGGCTGGTCGCGCGAGGAAGCCGTCGGCAAGAGCTATATCGAGATGCTGGTGCCACAGCGTTTCCGCGCGCAGCAGGAAGCCGCTCTGGCAGCGGCGGGCGACAGCCAAGTCCCCGACTTCGGTCGCCGCGTGCAACGCACCCTGATCCGGCGCGATGGCGAAGAACTGACGGTGGAAGCCAGCATCAGCCGCCCGGCCAATGGCCTGTTCTGCGTCTTCCTGCACGATATTTCGGAACGCCGCCAGGTCGAAGAAATGAAGAACGAATTTATCGCCACCGTCTCGCACGAACTGCGCACGCCGATGACCTCGATCCGCGCCTCGCTATCGATGCTGGTCGACGGCGGCGCCGGCGAATTGCCGCCGGACGTGCAGCACCTGGTCAATATCGCCTACCAGAGCAGCGAACGGCTGGTGCGCCTGGTGAACGACATCCTGGATATCGAGAAGATCGAAGCCGGCAAGATGGATTTCCGCACCGACGAACTGGAGATCGCACCGTTGCTCGATGAGGCGATCGACACGGTACGCGGCAGCGCTGCCCAGCGCCCGGTAGCACTGGAACGCACCGGCAGCGCCCGTGGCTTGCGCGTGCGCGGCGACCACGACCGCCTGGTGCAATTGCTGGTCAACCTGCTCTCGAACGCCATCAAGTATTCGCCGCAATACAATAGTGTGACGCTGGACTGCAGCGCGGCAACGGCAGGCATCCGGCTATCGGTCAGCGATAACGGCCCGGGTATTCCGGAAGCGTTTCCAGGCGCGCGTCTTTGCCAAGTTTGCCCAGGCCGACAGTTCGGATACGCGCCTGAAAGGCGGCACCGGCCTGGGCCTGGCGATTTGCCGTGCCATCGCCGAACAGCACGGCGGCATCATCGGCTTCGATACGGAAGAAGGCCGCGGCACGACCTTCCACGTAACCCTGCCGGCCATCTAGTTCATGTCTTGCTGCCAGTCGGCCTTGCGGGTCATCACGCCCCACTTGGCCTCCTCGCGGCGCGCCCATTTGTACAAGCCAACCAGGCGCCACCAGCTATTGATCTGCCGGTAGCCGAAGTTCTCAAGGACGACGACTGCCGCCAGGATCAGCAAATGGCTCGGGCGCGGGTACAAGTGGAAGGAAATCTCCTCCAGCAGCAAGCCGAAAGCCGACAACAGGATACCCAGCCCGATCGCCAGGAACAGGAAGATCAGGAACGACTCCCACGATACCCAGCCCTGCCACCATGCCACCGCCATGAAGATATAGCCGAACAGTTCCACAAACGGGCCAAGCCATTCGAACAGCATAAAGAACGGGAAAGCCATCCACCCCGCGACGCCGCCGTGACGGCTGAACATCAGGCCCCAGTTGGTGGTCAGGCTTTCCGACAGGCCGCGCGACCAGCGGATGCGCTGGTTGCGCAAACTGCTTGTAGTCTTCCGGCGCTTCCGTCCAGCACACCGGATCTGGTACGAACTCGATCTTGTACGGGATGCCGCGCGAACGCAGCTTGCGGTGCATGCGCACCACCAGTTCCATGTCCTCGCCGATCGCCTTCGGGGTTGTAGCCGCCGACGGCCACCACGGTGTCCTTGCGGAACAGGCCAAAGGCGCCGGAGATGATCAGCATGCCGTTGATGACCGACCAGCCCATGCGGCCGAACATGAAGGCGCGCAGGTATTCGACCACCTGGAACAGGGCCCATGGATTCTTCGGCATGCCGACCCGGGTCAGGAAGCCGCCCCGCACTTCGCAGCCATTGGCAATGCGCACCCGTGCCGCCGGTCGCCACCATCAGCGGATCGCCAAGGAATGGCCGCACCAGGCGCTGCAAACTATCGCGCTGCAGGATGGAATCGGCGTCGACACAACAGAACAAGGGATAACGCGCGGCATTGATGCCGGCATTGGTCGAATCGGCCTTGCCGCCATTGACTTTGTCGACCACCCGCAAATTCGGAAAGCGCGTTGAGCGGTAAATGCCTTTCACCGGCCTGGTTTCAAGCTGGATACGGTAAGCCTCCGGGAAAGGCACCAGCCCAAACTCGTCGATCATTACCTGCAGCGTGCGGTCGGTCGAGCCGTCGTTGATGACGACGACTTCCATCTCGGAATAGGAAAGCTGCAGCATCGACCGGATCGAGGTCACGATGGTCGCTTCCTCGTTGTAGGCCGGCACGATCATGCTGATCGGCGGCTCCAGCGCCGAATACACTTGCGGCAGGTCGTCCAGGATCGCCTCCTGGGAGCGCCGCCGCAGCGCATACATGGCCAGGAAATTCAGCATCAGGTAGCCGCCATTCAGCAGCACGAAATACACCAGCACACCGATGGAAATGATCTGGATCAGAAGCGGATTGGGCGTCATGCGGCCTCCAGTTCTGCCGTCACCTGGGCAATCATGTCGGCCGCATAGCGGTCGCCGGCATTGCGCAGTTCGGCCAGTTCTTCTTTGGTCAGGAAGGGCAATGCCAGCAAGGCTTGCGCCGAGCGATAGCGTACCCACCATTGCGGATCGGACAGCAAGGCCCGGAAGCGGGCCACGTCGCTGCGGTCCCCCATCTCGCCCAGCGCACGCACCGCCTGCAAGCGTACCCGCCAATCCTCGCTGGCAAGATGGCGGCGCACCTGGTCCACGCCCCCAGGCACATGGGACATCCGCAACGCGGCCAGCACCACTTCCTGCTCATTGCTGGCAAGGTAGCTGCTTAGCTGCACCAGCGGCAAATCCACGCGCAAGGCCGCCACCAGGCGCAGCGCTTGCGGCAATTCGGCCGGCGTCACGCGCGCCAGGGCATCAGCCAGCACCGGTTGCCATTCGGAGCGCGCGTTCTGCAGGATATTGGCCAACTGGGACAGCGGCCAATCGCCGCGCCGCAGCAGCAAGGGTGCCATTTCATGCGCCGCACGCGCAGCATCGGTTTGCACCAGCGCCCACAGCGCGTGGACCGAAGAAGCACTGTCGGCACTGTGCGCGATGGCGGCCAGCGCCGCCCAGGACTCCTTGTCGCGCATATGACCCAGCGCCAGGATCGCCAGCAGTCTTTCGGCGCGGTTGCCGCCGGCCAGCAGCCCCCTCACCTGCTCATCGCAGCCAAGGCGGCGCGCAATCGCGTTCAGCCCTTCGCTTGCCTCGCCGCGCACCGCTTGCTGCAAGTGCAGCCAGAGCTTGATGAACAGCAGGCCGTCGCGCCGCGGCAGCTCCGGCAGGTTGCCGACCGGCTCACCTGCAATGGCGGCGTTCAGCAAGGGCCGCCATTTCAGGGTCAGTTCCTGTTCGCGGCGCTGCATGCGGCGCATCGAAAGGCGCAGCCAGATGATCTGCAGCCCGACCAGCATGGTCAGCGCCAGCGCGCCGGCGCCAGTCCAGAATGCGATTTGAAGATAGACGTCAGTAGGCAGCTTGTAGTCCAAGATTGACCCCGTTGCGCACGTAGAAGTCGCCTTGGCGCGTGTGCGCCACGGCATAAGTAACGGCCCAACGCTGGTCAAACCAGTGCCGCCCCACCAGGGCGGCCGACTGCACGCTGGTCAGGCGCGTGGTACCGGCGATATTGGCTGCTTCCTTACCTGCTGCGAAAGAAAAGCCGAGCGCGCTGCGGTCGTTGTAGTAATAACTGGCGCGCAGCTCTCCGCTATGCGCCGTGGTGCCAAAGGCGCGCGCCGCGCGCCAGGCGCCGGAAAAGCTGTAGCTGCCGACATAGCGTTCCAGCATCAGCAGGCTTTGGTTGACGTGGACGTCGTTGTAACTGCTGCTGCGCCCGCCCCCATGCACCAGCCAGCCTTTGGCGAATTCGTACTGCAAGGTCGCGCCCAGGGCGTGGCGGGCCAGGATCCGGTGCTCGCTACTGAAGTTGCCGTCGACCGATGCTGTCAATTTTTCGGAAAGCGGCAGGTCGGCGCCGGCACTGAACTGGGTTTCGCCGAGGCCGAACCGTTCGATGCGCGTAATCCCGGCGCCAAAGCCCATTCGGGGCGCCGCCTGGTGGCGCAGGCTCAGCGAAGTCTCGTGCCAGTTCGCAGCCGGTCCGCTCAGGTGGTCGATGCCGTGATTGATGCCGATGCTGGTTTGGGCGGCGGCCGGCAAGATACAGCAAGCAAGTGCGGCGAGGATGGCGGCCTTCATGCCTGCTCCTTCAGGTAGCGCCGCACGCGCGCCAGCAATTCGTTGGGCTGGAACGGCTTGACCACATAATCGTTGGCGCCTTCGTCAAGCGCGCGCACGATGTCTTTTTCGGTGTGCTTGGCGGTCAACATCACGACCGGCACGTCTTTCCAGCCTTCGCGCTCGCGGATGATGCGGACCAGTTCGAAACCGTCAATATAGGGAAGCATGACATCCAGCAGCACCAGCGACGGTGGCGTGGCGGCGGAGAAAATGGCCTTGCGCGCCGCCAGGCCATCGGCAGCAAGGGTGGTCTGGTAGCCTTGCCGCTGCAGGATGAAAGTCAGGATTTGGCCGATATGTTCGTCGTCTTCGATTACCAGGATAGAAGTTTCAGGCATAAGTTCTCAGGATTTATTGCGCGTCGAATTCCGCGGCGGCCTTGGCCGACCACAGCGCCTCATTATAGGTAGCAAACGGGATATCGTAGCGTTCGACTGAGCCGTCTTCGCCGATGAAATAGGTCCACCATCCCCCCGGGTCCGGAACCAGGGCAATGTCCTTGGGCTTGCAATGCTCGTGCAAGTCATCGCCGACATCGAGCGTGATGATGCGGGTCTTGCGGTGTCGGATCAGCGTGGCCATAGCGCATTCTCCAATTGGGTGATGCAGGCATTGTAATGCCGATTGTTCTCCGTTAACCAACTAACGGTTGAAAAGCGTTGCGCGTAGCGGCCCTCGATAAGGAGGATCGCAATATGAACGCATCAGCCTGCGCCCAGGCGCTGGCGCAGGAAGTCGATGAACAGCCGCGTGCGCGCCGGCAGGTGGCGCGTTTCCGTCAGCGCGTGCACCATGATCGGCTCCATATGCCAATCCGGCAGCACGCGCTGCAGGCGGCCAGCCTGCACTTCCTGCTTGGCCAGCAGCGGGTCGAGCGCCGAAATGCACAGGCCATTGGCGGCAAACGACATGCTGAGCGCGGCGCTATTGGTGGCGTAGCGCGCTTGCGCCATCACCTCCACCTCTTCCTCGCCGCGATACAGCTTGCGCCAGATATCGGGCAGCCGGCTGGCGAACGAGCGGCCGCACATGGTGTGCTGCATTAGGTCGCAGGCATGTTCCAGCGGCGGCATCTTGGCCAGGTAGACCGGCGAGGCGTACAGGTAGCGCGGCATCATCGCGATGCGCCGCACCACCAGCGTGGACGGCGCGGTGGGTGGCTGGCCCATGCGGATCGCCAGGTCGAAAGGCTCCGATTGCAGGTCCACGGTACGCGATGAAATATCGAATTCCATCTTGATGTCCGGGTACATGTCGGCGAACTCGGTCAGCACCGGCGCCAGGTAGCCGACGCCGAAACTGGAAGTCATGGTCACGCGCAGGATGCCGGCCGGCTTTTCCGACCAGTCCAGCAACGCTTCATGGGCGCTCATGGCTTCTTCCACGATGCCCTGGCAGCGCTTGAAATAGGCTTCCCCCGCCTCGGTCAGCTCCACCTTGCGCGTCGAGCGGTGCAACAGGCGCAGGCCGATGGATTTCTCCAGTTCGGCGATATTGCGCGACAGGGTGGAATTCGACATGTCCAGCGCCTCGGCGGCGGCGCGGAAGCTCTTGCGCTTGGCCACCTCGACGAAAAGGCGCATAAAGTGCAGCCGGTCCATTCATTGCTCCATTTTTGGGATACTCAATTCAATTATAAGCATTTATCCCAAGAATGAAACAGTTCACAATGCGCTTACTTCGACATTTAGCAGAAAGGAAACGCTTATGAACAACACCGAACCCACCCTGTTTGATGAACTGTGCAAGCTCCTGGCCGGCCTGGTTTTCAGGGCAGGAGGATCTCGCTGCTGACTTGCTGGATATCCCGCTTGCCGCAAAAGGCCATCGAGATATCCAGTTCGTTGCGGATGATGTCGAGGCAGCGCGTGACGCCTGCCTCGCCCATCGCCCCCAGCCCGTACAGGAAGGGGCGACCGATGTAGACGCCACGCGCACCGAGCGCGACGGCGCGCAGCACGTCCTGTCCAGAGCGTACGCCGCCGTCCATATGCACTTCGATCTGCCTGCCGACCGCCGCCACGATGCCGGGCAGCGCGGCGATCGAGGATGGCGCGCCGTCGAGCTGCCGCCCGCCATGGTTGGAAACGATCAAGGCATCGGCGCCGCTGTTGGCCGCCAGGCGCGCATCTTCGGCATCCATGATGCCCTTGATGATCAGTTTGCCGCCCCAGCGGTTCTTGATCCACTCGACGTCGCTCCACGACAGGCTGGGGTCGAACTGCTGGCTGGTCCACGCCGACAGCGAAGACATGTCCGACACCGAGCGCGCGTGGCCGACGATATTGCCGAACTGGCGGCGCTTCGTGCCGAGCATGCCGGCGCACCAGCGCGGTTTGGTCGCCATGTTCAGCAGATTGGCGATGGTCAGGCGCGGCGGCGCCGACAGGCCATTGCGCAAGTCCTTGTGGCGCTGGCCGAGCACCTGCAGATCCAGCGTCAGCACCAGCGCCGAGCACTGCGCCGCCTTGGCGCGGTCGATCAGGCGATTGATGAAATCGCGGTCCTTCATGACATACAGCTGGAACCAGAACGGCTTTGTCGTATGCGCCGCCACGTCCTCGATCGAGCAGATGCTCATGGTCGACAGCGTGAACGGGATGCCGAATTTTTCCGCCGCGCGCGCCGCCAGGATTTCGCCGTCGGCATGCTGCATGCCGGTCAGCCCGGTCGGCGCAATCGCCACCGGCATCGCCACCTCCTGCCCCACCATGGTGCTGCGCAGGCTGCGGTTGTTCAGGTCGACCGCTACGCGCTGGCGGAACTTCAGCTTCTGGAAGTCCTCTTCGTTGGCGCGGTAGGTGGATTCGGTCCAGGAGCCGGAATCGGCATAGTCATAAAACATGCGCGGCACACGGCGCTGGGCCAGGCGGCGCAGGTCTTCGATACAAGTGATGAGTGTCATGCCTGCATATTAACGCAGGAATTGCCGAGCAATCATCTGCATTCCCGACTACCAGCTGTATGAAATCGCTCAGTGCTGCCTGAGGATCTGTTGCCTGAACCAGTCGTCCAGCATTTGCTTTTCGTGGCCGTACAGGTCGCGGTCGTAGCGGTTCATGCCCATCAGGTAGCCGGGGTCGGACAGTTTGCTGTCGCCGCTGCTGATTACCTTGCCATCCTGCTCGATGCTATAGCGCAGATGCATGCGCGGCCAGTCGGCCTGGCCTTTCAGCACGCGGATATCGCGCACCGCGACACGGGGAAACTCTTCGCCCGCCAGGTCGATATCGAGGAAATCGACTTTCAGCACCTGCCCTGCCGGCAGCTTTTCCGACAGCAGGTTGAGGTGCTCGCGGAACAGGAACTGCATGTCTTCCCGCTTCTGGTAATCGTGCGGCACGTCGGTCATCTTGCCCAGATCGGCAAAAGTGACGGTAGCACTGGCAAAGGCGCTGCTGGACGCGGCCATCAGCAAGGCGGCATGAATAAGCTTGTTCATGCCTGAAGTATAGGCCGCAATCGGCAAAAAGGAAAAAGGGTCCACACCTCCCGGTATGGACCCTTTCAATTTGGTGCGGCTGGCAGGAATCGAACCCACGACCCCTTGGTTCGTAGCCAAGTACTCTATCCAGCTGAGCTACAGCCGCAAAACTTGCTTTTTCCTCGCCGCTCGACAGCGACGGGTACAACACTTACAAAAACTGGTGCGGCTGGCAGGAATCGAACCCACGACCCCTTGGTTCGTAGCCAAGTACTCTATCCAGCTGAGCTACAGCCGCAAAAACTAAATTATAACAGTCAGTTATGCATACTATCAACTTCCTGCTACGCCCCTCGCTCGACAGCAAAGGGTTCAAACATTTACTACAAATTCTGGTGCGGCTGGCAGGAATCGAACCCACGACCCCTTGGTTCGTAGCCAAGTACTCTATCCAGCTGAGCTACAGCCGCTTAAGAAGCAGGATTATATCGCATGAATTTCGTTTTGGAAAGCTTACGTTCTACTCAACTTTCCTAGGCGAAACCGGCGTTTCCGGCTCTTTCCTGCGCAGTATCCTGTGCAAGGAGGCAGAATTATATGTGGGTGTTTCGCACTTGTCCAGCACTGCGAAACATTTTCTTTTTATTGCTTCCTCGACACTATTACTTCATTCATGAAACGTATTTCTCTCATCATGAATCGAAATTGGATCTTTATGTCGCGATGCAGCATCATCCACCTGTCTCCTCTATTCTCCTCCAAGAAAATAGAATTCGGGCCCGCAGATTGCGGGCCTTTTTTTTTGCCGCCCTTGGTGTAGCATTGCCCATATTGATCTCCAGGCACTGGTACAAACATGGCGCAAATCGCAGGTGAAAGCATGGCAACCCAGGACTGGTCGCGCGCCGACCTTGGCCCGCAGCAGGCTTGGCCGCCAGCCTTGCGGCTGACGCTGGACATCATGCTGAATAGCCCGCTGCCGATGCTGCTGATGTGGGGCCGCCGGCAAATCATGCTCTACAACCAGGCCTACGCCAGCAATGTCGCCACCGCCAGCGCAGTTCCGCCCGGCGGCACCGTGCCCGCCGTGCCCCCGTCCGCCTGGAGCTGGAACCCGCAAGCCATCGAACAGGCCTGGGCCGGGCAAAGCCTGGTCTTCCCGCGCCAGCCGCTCAAGTTGTGGCGCGACGGCCGCATGGCCGAAGCCAGCTTCGACCTGCATTACACCCCGGTGCGCGACGCGGAAAACCAAGTCACGGGCATCCTGTGCACCCTGGCGCCGGCCAGCGCCGCCTTGTCCGCCGCAGCCGCCAATGACGGCCATTTGCGCATCCTCGTGGTGGAAGACAACCAGGACGCGCAATACCTGGTATGCGAAATGCTGCGCGCCTTCGGCCATGTGGTCAGCGCCGCGGCCAACGGCGAGGCGGCGCTCGAGATGCTGGCCAGCGAAGAATATGATGTGCTGTTCAGCGATGTCAGCCTGCCCGGCATGAGCGGCGTCGAACTGGGCCGTACAGCGCTCCAGCGCCAGCCGCGCCTGCGCATTGTTTTTGCGTCTGGCTACAGCCAATCCTTGACCAGCCACCTCGACTTCCCCGCCGTTTCCATGCAAAAGCCCTATGACATCGAGCAGCTGCAACAGGTGTTGCTAGGTTTGCATTAAGCAATGGTGCGGCGGCAAGTTGCTTGCCAAGGCTACAATCGAACGTTATGAGTCCCGATCCCCGCACGCACAATGTACTGGATAGCATGGGTGACGGCTTTGCCGTCATTGCCCGGGACTGGACCGTCCAATACCTGAACCCGAAGGCGGCCGACATGCTGCTGCCGCCCGTGCCGTCCTTGCGCGATCCGCGCGGCCAGCTGCTGTGGCAAGCCTTTCCGGCCCTGGCCGGCGCTGCGCTGGAAGCGCCGCTGCGCCGCGTCCTCGAGCAAGGCCAGCCCGCCACCTGCAAACTGTTCTACCAGCCCAGCCAACGCTGGATGGAAGTGCGCGCCTGGCCCTCGCCGCTGGGCATGACCTGCCTGCTGCTCGACATCCACCAGCGCAAGCTGGACGAGCGCGGCATGCGCGAGAGCACCAATCGCCTGCAAGTGGCGCTGGCCGCCGGCCGGCTCGGCGATTGGGAATGGAGCGCAGCCACCAACCAGGTGCGCCTGGGCCGCCGCGCCGCGGAGATCTTCGAACTGCCGGCCGAGATCCCGATCACCTGGCCGGTGCTGCGCGACCGCATCGCGGCGGACGATTTCGATGTGGTCGAACAAGCCTTCTCCGATGCCGTGCAGTCGCGCCGCGATTTCAATGTCGAATGCCGCATCCAGCACCGCGACGGCGCTACCTGCTGGCTGTCCGTGATCGGCCATGGCGATTTCAGCGACGATGGCCAGTTGCGCGGCGTAATCGGCATGATGCAGGACATCACCGCGCGCAAGGCCACCGAGGACGCCTTGCGCAACAGCGAGGAAGAATTGCGCGCACTGGCCAACAGCATGCCGCAACTGGCCTGGATCGCCAGCAGCGACGGCGTGATGATGTGGTACAACGACCGCTGGCAGGAGTACACCGGCATGGACGACTTGCACATGCTGGGCGAAAGCTGGCGCCAGGTGTATGCGCCTGAAGTCATTCCCGCCATGCTGGCGCACTGGCGCATCTCGGTCGAAAGCGGGCGCCCCTTCGAGATGGAATTTCCGATCCGCGCACGCGATGGCCAGTACCGCTGGTTCCTGACGCGCGCCAATGCCATGCGCGATGCCAGCGGCCGCATCCTGCGCTGGTTCGGCACCTGCACCGACGTCGACCAGGTCAAGCGCGTGCAGGAACAACTGCGCGATGAAACCAATATCCTGGAACTGCTGAACAGCACCGGCACTGCCCTGGTGCAGAACCGCGACCTGCATTCGCTGCTGCAGGATGTCACCGATGCCGCCACCAGCATTTCCGGTGCGCGCTTTGGGGCCTTCTTCTATCACGGCGCCGATGGCGACGGCGGCAAGCAAGCCATGCACACGCTGTCGGGCGCACCGCCGGATGATTTCCAGGGCCTGCCGCATCCACAAGTACGCAGCGGCCTGGCGGTGCCGGTGCTGGCGCGCGCCGGCGAGGTGGTGGGCACGCTGTTCTTCGGCCACCCCGAACCGGACATGTTCAACGAGCGCACCGAACGCATCGTCAGCGGCGTCGCGGCCCAGGCCGGCATCGCCATCGACAATGCGCGCATGGTCGATGCGGCCCAGCGCGCTGCCGAAGAGCGCAAGGTGCTGCTGGACCGCGAACGCAGCGCGCGCGCCGAAGCCGAACGCAGCAGCCAGATGAAGGACGAGTTCCTGGCCACGCTGTCGCACGAACTGCGCACGCCGCTGACGGCCATCCTGGGCTGGGCACAGGTGCTGCGGCGCGGCAACCGCAGCCCCGAAGAACAGCTGCGCGGCCTGGAAACCATCGAGCGCAACGCACGGGCCCAGGCGCAACTGATTGAAGACTTGCTGGACATGGGCCGCATCACCTCCGGCAAGGTCTTGCTGGACATGAAACTGCTGCTGCCCTCCGTGGTGGTCGACGCCGCGCTGGAAGCGGTGCGCCCGGCGGCCGAAGCCAAGGGCATTTGCCTGGAGCGTGACTTCGCGGCGACCGGCCACGTGGCGGGCGACGCCAACCGGCTGCAGCAGGTGGTGTGGAACCTGCTCACCAACGCGCTCAAGTTCACGCCGCGCGGCGGCACGGTGCGCGCGTCGATCTGGGCGCATGAAGGCCATGTCGACATCACGGTGGCCGACAATGGGCTTGGCATCCGCCACGAATTCCTGCCCCATGTGTTCGAGCGCTTCCGCCAGGCCGATGCCTCCACCACGCGCCGCCACGGCGGCCTTGGCTTGGGCCTGTCCATCGTCAAGCATCTGGTGGAGCAGCACGGCGGTACCGTCGCGGCCAGCAGCGAAGGCGAAGGCATGGGCTCCAGCTTTTGCGTCCGGCTGCCGCTGGCCAGCGGCGAGATCCGCGCGGCACGCATGCATAGCCCGCCACGCAGCACAAGCGCGCCGCTGCCCGATCTTGGCTTGCGCGACCTGGATGGCCTGAAAGTGTTGCTGGTTGACGACGAGGCCGACGCGCGCGAACTGATCAGCCGAATATTGCGCGATTGCAACTGCGAGGTCCAGTCCGCCGCCAATGCGGCCGAAGCGATTGCCCTGGCACGGGGTGGCCGCTACGACTTGCTGGTGAGCGATATCGGCATGCCCGATGTTGACGGTTTTGAACTGTTGTCAAGGATTCGCGCCCTCGGCCCGGCACGCGGCGGCGCCCTGCCCGCCATTGCCCTGACCGCCTTTGCGCGCTCCGAAGACCGCCTGCACGCGCTGGAATCCGGCTTCCTCGACCACGTGCCAAAACCGATTGAGCCTTCTGAACTGGTAGCCACTATTGAGCGCGTTTGCCTCGCCAGCAAGAGTGGTTGAGGACTACCCGAGCACGGGAAAATGTCCTACAAGAAACTTGCAGATTTTTTGCTAGACTGGTTAATGACACGTGCGCCGCGGCAAACTGTCGCAAGATACACTGAGATTCCAGTTCCCGAGACCGCCATGCCAAGCCCTGATGAGATCCTGAATGCCAAGATCTTGGTCGTTGACGATTGTGCAGACAATATCGACCTGATGTTGGAGATTCTGCGCGATGCCGGTTACACCAATGTGACGGCCACCATGCTACCGGAGCAGGTTTGCCCCCTGCACCGCCAGCATCGTTACGATCTGATCTTGCTCGACCTGCAAATGCCCGAGCTGAACGGTTTCCAGGTCATGAAAGGCCTGAAAGAAATCGAGCAGGAGGGCTACTTGCCGGTCCTGGCCCTGACTGCCCAGCCCAGCTTCAAGATTGCCGCCTTGGAAGCCGGCGCGCGCGACTTCATCAGCAAACCGTTCGACCTGCTCGAGGTGCACAAGCGCATCCACAATATGCTGGAGGTGCGCCTGCTGTACAAGGAACTCGCCTCCTACAGCAAGCAGCAGCAGGAACTGGCGCTGCACGATCCGCTGACCGGGCTGCCCAACCGCCGCCTGCTGGAAGACCGTATCGCCACGGCACTGCAGCACGCCGCGCGCCAGCAACGCCGCGCCGCCGTGATGTACCTCGACCTCGATGGCTTCAAGGCCGTCAACGATACCCATGGCCATGCCTATGGCGATGAAATCCTGAAGCAGGTTGCGCAGCGCCTGGTCAATTCCGCGCGCAAGGAAGATACCGTGGCGCGTATCGGTGGCGATGAGTTCGTCATTGTGCTGGGCGAGGTCGGCACCCTGGCCGATGCGCAGGAACCGGCCAGCAAGCTGATCGAAGTGGTGGCCCAGCCTTACGTGGTGAATGGCTTGACGCTACAGCTGTCGACCAGCCTCGGCATCGCACTTTATCCTGACGACGCGACCAGCGTCGACAACCTGATGCACGTGGCCGATGCGGCACTGTACGAAGCCAAGCGCACCGGCAAGAACCGCTATTGCGCTGCAGTCGATTGCGCCGCGGCGCAATCGACGCAAGTCCACGTCACCGCGGCATGAAGCAGGCAGCCTGATGCGCCAGGCCGCCCTGCCGCTCACGACGAGGCTTCAGCCTCGCGCCCGATTTCAGTCGACTCCTCAACCTTGCCGGCATGCTGGTGGTCTTGTTGCGCGTCGACTTTTTCCGGCGCCACTTCAATGCGCGTGATGCCGGCATCCACCGAGATCGGATCGCTGGCCGGGAACGTCATTTCGACCGCATCGTCCAGCAATTCTTCCTTGGCCTTGTCGGCAGGCGCGAGCTGCTCTTCGTCGGCCAGGATGGAAATGGCACAGGCCCAGCGCACGAAATTGAGCTGCGCCAGTTCACGCACGGTGCTCACGCCGAAGGCCGCATGCAGGGCTTTGCCATCTTTCGCACTGAGGCCACGCAGGGCACTGACTGGCGCGTCGGCCAATTCGCGGAAACTCTTGCCCACATACTCTTTGTCAACGATGGTGTCGATATTCATGGTCACTCCTCCATTGGACGAGTTTTCACTATGGCAGCAGGGCTGCAGCCTGACTGTGCGCGTGCGTACACAGCGGATGTTCGATTGGCATGTGTTCTTTTGACACAGTAAATAGGCACGGCTATGATCAGACTGGTGGACAAGCCTAAGATCCTCGTCGTCAATGACGACGCCAACAGCCTCTTTGCGCTAACGAATCTGCTTGAGCAGTGGGCCGCGCAGGAAAATTATGAAGTCATCGCCGCGCGCTCTGGCGAGGAAGCCTTGCGCGAGGTGCTTACGCACGACTTCGCCGTCATCCTGCTCGATGTCAACATGCCGGGCATGGACGGCTTTGAAACGGCGGAAGCGATTCATCTGCGGCCACGCTCGGCGGATATTCCCATCATCTTCATCACCGCCTTCGTGGCGGATGAACTGGACCGTCTCAAGGCATACCAGAAAGGCGCGGTCGATTTCCTGTTCACGCCGGTGATTCCGCAAGTGCTGTATGCAAAGGTCAGTGTTTTTGTGTCGCTTGCCACCAAAAACGAAGAGTTGCGGCGCCAGGCGCGCCAGCTCAGCCAGCGCACCACCGACCTGATCGCCAGTAACCAGCGCCTGCTGCGCGAAATCGAGGAGCGCAAGACAGCGGAACGCGCCAGCCACGCCAAGGATGAATTCCTGGCCATGCTGGGCCACGAATTGCGCAATCCGCTGTCCGCCATCAGCAGTGCCGCTTCACTGATCGGCTTGCCCGGCGTGAATGCGGAAAGCGTCTCCCACGCAAAAAAAATCATCCAGCGCCAGAGCCGCCACCTGGGCCGCATCGTGGACGACTTGCTTGACCTGAGCCGCGCCATGTCGGGCAAGATCTTGCTGAATCGCCTGCCGCTCGACATGTCCGCCCTGCTCAAGACCACCCTGGAAACCTTTCGCGCCACCGGCCGCCTGGAGGACTACCACGTGGTGGCCGAGATCCCGCCGTGCTGGGTCAATGGCGACGCGACGCGGCTGGAACAGGTGATCAGCAACCTGCTGGACAACGCATTGAAATACACGCCGCCCGGCGGGCGCATCGAGTTGCTGGCCGATGTTGACGATGGTGAAGTCACGATCGGCGTGCACGACAGCGGCGTCGGCATTTCCGCCGACCTGCTACCGCAGGTATTCGACGTTTTCGTCCAAGGCACCAGCACGCTGGACCGCGCACAAGGCGGCCTCGGTATCGGGCTGTCGCTGGTGCGGCGGCTGGTGGAACTGCATGGCGGCAGTGTGTATGCTGAAAGCGATGGCCCCGGCGAAGGCAGCACCTTCACCTTGCACCTGCCCTGTATCGAGCATGTGAATGAACCAAAGGCAATCCCCATGGACACAAGCGAACAGCCGAAACCAGCCGTGTTGCTGGTGGAGGATAATGACGACGGCCGGGAAATGATGGCCATGATGCTGGGCTGCTATGGCTACCCGGTGCAACATGCGGCCGACGGCTTCCAGGGCCTGGCCAAGGCGGCGGCGGACAGGCCCGATATCGCCCTGGTCGACATCGGCTTGCCAGGCATCGACGGCTATGAGGTGGCGCGGCGCATGCGCGCCAATCCGGACACCCACCACATCAAGCTTATCGCACTGACCGGCTACGGTCTGGCCGACGACCAGCGCCGCGTGATGGATGCCGGATTCGACATGCACCTGGTGAAGCCAGTCGACGTCGAGCAGCTATTGCGGGCCATCGATGAATGCCTGGCGCGCACCCCGGCCACCATGCGTTCCTGATCAGGCACGCACCCGTCCGGCTTGGCTGCCGCCCGCTTGCGGCATGCGCGGCGGGACGAAGTCGATTTCGTCCTTGCGCGCCTCGATCTGGGGTGCCATGGCTTGCAGGTCAAGGCCGGCCTTTTTCGCCAGCGGGAACATCTCGTCCTCTTCTTCCTTGACGTGGTGATTGATGTACTCGCCCAGCACCTTGACCTTGGCGTCGAACAGCTCGTCGTGCGGATCCATTTCGCCGATCTGCGCGATCAGGTCCTTGGCGCTTGAGTGTTCGACCGTTGCCTCGTCAACCAGGTCCTCGGCTTCTTTTGAAGCTGCACGCATGGCAGGATAGAAGATTTCCTCTTCCGCCGTGGCGTGCTTGGTCAGTTCGAGGCAGATCTTGTCAGCCAGCTTCTTTTTGCTGGAGAAGGCGCGTTCGCCCAGCCCCTCGAATTCCTTGAACATGGCTTTTACGTTGGCATGATCCTGTTTCAGCAAAGCAATGGCGTCTTTCATTTTGCATCTCCTCTAGTGAGCTGCCAGCTTGACAGGCGCACTGCTGGCTGTATGTGCGCCACCCCACGACCATCCTCATGTATGATCAAGGCAATAAACATGGACTGCCAAACATATGTCTGCTAACACGGACGCCGCCGAACTGCGGGAGCTGCTGGGCTACGTCAACAATTGCTGGGACGACGAACGGCGCGCCTTGTCGCGCCAGATGCACGACAGCCTCGGCTCCTCGCTGACGGCACTGACCATGCACCTGGGTTTGCTTACCTCCAAGCTGCCGCAGGAGCCCGCCTTGCTTGACCGTGCAGCGCAGATGAAAAATCTGCTGCACAACATCATCGAAACCAACCGCGGCATGCAGCACAAACTGTGGAACGACAAGCTGGAGTTTCTCGGCTTACGCGTGGCGCTGGGCGAACTGGTGGCCCAGTTCGGCGCCGAACAGCTGGTGAAAGCGCAGTGCAGCCTGCCCGAAGATGAACCGGCTTGCCCGCGCGCGCACCGCGTGGTGCTGTTGCGCGCGGCCGAAGAAGGCTTGCGCAACGTGGCCACCCACGCACGCGCCAGCAAGGTCGATGTGATTGTCGACGATATGGACGACAGCATCGTCCTGACGGTAAAGGATGACGGCGTCGGCCTCGGCCAGACCCCCGTGGCGGATAGCGACTGGCACCAGCATCACGGCTTGCGCATGATACGCGAACGCGCCATCTTCCTGGGCGGCTCGCTGTCGCTGGCCGCCAATGACCAACAGGGTGCGGTGCTGACCGTCACCCTGCCCAAGCCGCCAATCAACTGAAGCCTAGCGTTTGCTGCCGCGCTTCAAGGCCATCCAGGCAGACAGCGGAAGCGCCAGCGCACCGAGCCCGAACCAGAGCCACAGCGGCATGTAAAATCCATGTTCCTGCTCGTATGCCCTGGCTGGCGCAACGGCGCGATGCACGTCCGGCGCCGCGGGGTTGTAATACACCGTGACGCCGGCGCCGAGCTTGCGCTGCGCGCAGCCGGAGGGCTCGTGCACCCGGCCGCGCCTGCGCTTGCCATCCAGCTCGAACTCATACCACCACTGCCCCGCGTTATGGCATTCCAGCACGACGACATGGCCTGGCGCTGTCGCATGCTGGCGCGTCAGCTCGGCCAGCTCAGTGGCGCGGTTATAGCAGCCGCCCAGCAAGGCAGCGCCTGCCGCCGCAAGCAGCAGCGCCCTCAATGCAGCTTGACCAGCGGCGTGGCCCGCTTGACGAGGAAGCGCGCCACTGCCAGCACGCCGGTGCGGATGGTGCCGAGCACCGCCTGGTGGTGCAGCAGGTGCAGGCTGACGTACATCATGCGCGCGAAGAAGCCCTCAACGAACCAACTGAAGCCACGCAGCGATCCCATCAGGCTACCGACCGAGGTCGACTGGCCGAACGAGACCAGCGAGCCGTAATCGCGGTATTCGTAGGGCTTGCCTTGCAGCGGCTTGCCCTTCACCTGGCGCATAAAAGTCTCCAGCAGGTAATCCGCCTGCTGGTGCGCGGCCTGGGCGCGCGGCGGCACCGGCTTGCCATCGGCGCCCATGCACTGCGCGCAATCGCCCAAGGCATACACGTCCGGCACGCCCTTGACCTGCAGCTCGCCCGTCACTTCGATCTGTCCGCCCTTGGCTGTCGGCAAACCAAGTGAAGCCAGGAAGGCCGGTGCCTTGATGCCCGCCGCCCATACCACGATATCCGATGGATAATTCTGCTCGCCGACGGACACGTGGTCTTCCGCGATCGCGGTCACACGGCAATCGGTCACGACCTGGATGCCGCGTTCGTTGAGCAGCTTCAGCGCGGCACTCGACACGCGCTCCGGCAACGGCGCCAGGATGCGCGGCGCACCTTCCAGCAGCGTGATGCGCACGTCGCGGATCGGATCCAGGTGGCCGAAGCCATACGAAGTGTAGACCCCGCTGGCTTCGCGCAATTCGGCGGCCAGCTCGACGCCCGTCGCGCCGCCGCCGATGATTACGACGTCGACGCCGGACGCGCCTTGCTGCGTCCCTTTCTGCAACGCGGCGCGCGTCAGCAGCTTGAGCAGGGTCAGGCGGAAGCGTTCCGCATCTTCGGTAGCGTTGAGGGAAATGGTGTTTTCGGCCGCGCCTGGCACGCCGAAATAGTTGGAGGTACTGCCAACGGCCATCACCAGCGACTGGTAGCCGATGCTGCGCTGCGGCAGGACGGTTTCGCCGCTTTCGCTGGTAATTGCCGCTACGGTGATTTGCCTGTTGGTGCTGTCGAGCGCCGTCATGGCGCCGTAGACATAGGTGAAGCCGTTGTCGTGTGCCAGCATCTGGTAGGACAGGCCTTCCTGGTGGATATCCAGGGTGCCGGCCGCCACCTCGTGCAGCGAAGGCTTCCAGATGTGGTAAAGCCGGCTATCGACCAGCATCACCTGTTGCGGGCCGAGTTTTCGGCCCAGTTTGCAGGCCAGCTCAAGGCCGCCTGCCCCTCCACCTACGATCACATATTTGCTCTGCAAACAGTTCTCCTGAAATCGGTGGGGAGCGGGCTGCCAGCCCGGCTATGCCACCGGGTTAGTCTTTATGCTTGCCATGGCCGTGGCCATGCCCCTTGTCTTTATGCTTGCCGTGGCCATGGCCGTGGTCGTCGTCATAATCGTCACGATCACGGCGGCCACGGTGTTCTTCACGATAACGCGGGGCATACTCGTTGGTATACCACTCGTCACGCACGAAATAGACGTTGCGGCCGCAAGCATTGTACTTGCCGCAATGTTTACCCCAGTCCTTGGCATGGCCTGGCGGGACGCGCAGGTACAGCGGCTCGGCGATGATGCGGGCCGGACGCTGAATGATCACTGGCTGCGGGTACAGCACCGGTGGCGGTGCCGTATTTCCAATGTCGATGCGGCCGAAAAAGCCTGGCTGGCCGACAGTGACGGAAACGCCGACGTCCTGGGCGATTGCAGAAGTGCTGAGCGCCAGCATGGCGGCGGCTAAGAGCTGGGTCTTCATGTTCGTGATTATATAAGTTGTTGAAAAAGTGCGTTGCCTGCGGTTATTGTACCAAAGCAAGAGGAGTGACTTTCGTACGCTAACGCACGCAGTTGCTATACAGCAACACCATCAGGCGTGGCTGGCAATTGCCGTACGGAGCTGCGAAATGGCATGTTGGGCCTGGCCAATCACCTTGTCGGCAATGCGTTTGCGCACCGCCTGCACGCGGCCGGCGGCCTCGGCCTCCAGCATCAGCGGCGTCAGCAACTGGGTTGCCGATTCGTGGAAACTGGCGGCAATGCGGTCCAGCTGGCGGCCAAAGGCGGCCTGCACTTCCTGCAGGCGCTTGCGCAACTCCTCCTCGAAGGCGCGGCGCCGATCCAGGATTTCTGAGCGCTTGCGGCGGCCGGCATCGGCAAACCATTTGAAGGCCCCGGCCAGCAGCACGGCGCCTCCAACGAAGGGCGCGGCTGGCGCGACCACCGGCAGCACCACGGCCACCCCGAACAGGTAGGCCGCGGTCCCGGTGCCGGCAGCCGCAACTGCGCTGCCCATCAAGGTGAAGTTGGCCGCGCTGTCGACCGTCTGCGCCAGGCGGGTGCCGACGCGCATGCGTGGCATCAGGCGTGCCAGCGTGGCATGGTGCTGGCGTTCGAAGACGGTGCTTTGGGTCAGGCGGATGTCGGACTGGAACAGCGACAGGTCGTGCTGCAGCAAGTCGAGCGCTTCTTCCTTGCGCTGCACCACCCGGTCGAGGCGCGATTCCATTTCCTTGCCGAATTGCGCGCCGCTGGCGCGCTCATTGGCTTCCGGCTGACAGGCCAGTGCCAGTTCAATCGCGTTGCCGGCGTCGTGCACGGCATCGTCGATGTCCTGGTTAAGCATGCGGCGCTCGTAGGCAATGCGGGCATCGACCAGGGCCAGACGCTGCTGCACCTGCTGGCGCAGTTGCTGGGCCGTGGCCAACAGGCCGGCCGCACTGGCTGCGCAGGCCAGCGGCGAATTCTCGTGTTCGCGGTAGCTTTCGATGCCTTGGCAGATGGTGGACACGGCACGCTCAACGGCATTCTGCAATTCTTCCTGGCTCATCAGGCCGCCGTTATAGCCGCGGGCATGATTCAGCAGCTCGGCGTGGCCCATGGAGCGACCGAAGTCGGCCACGGCATCGGCCAGTCCCCTGCCCTTGACCAGCTTGCGGGCCTGGTTGCCAAGGTTGCTAAGCAGACGGCGCTCCTCTTCCGGCGGCAGGCCGAACAGCTGTTCCGGCGTGAGTTTGATATGCAGCGCCTTGGCGACTTTTTGCGCCAGGGGCCGGGCGGCGGTGCCTTGCAGCGCCAGCAGCGGCTTCATCAGGTTAAAGGCCTTGTGCCGCGACTGGTCGGCGACAGTGGGACTGGCACGAGCCAGGGCTTGCAGCGCCCAGTCGACCGTGATGCTGCATTCGATGGCGTTCAGCACGATGGCGGTGAAGACGGCCGAGGCGCGACCATCGCCGGCCAGGTCGGTCACGGCGGCAAATTGCGCCAGTGTCAGCGCGCCTTCGGTGCTGGCGATGGCACCGACGGTACGCGCCAGGTTGGACGTAAAGCTTTGATCAGAAGAAAGGTGTTCGTCGAGGCCACGCAACAGGACAGCGTGCTCGGGGGCAGCCGGCGCGGGGGCGGCTGGTGTGGTGACGCTCGCGGCTCCATAAGTGCTTTGCACAAATTCTCCGTTCGCCCAGTCCAGGTTAATGGCATTCTAGACCAAGCGAGCTCATCACCCAAACAGTTTAAATGCAGCCATGGCGCCGATCAGGGTCAGCGTCTGCACTAGCATCCAGCGCAGGATTTCGTTCTTGCGCTTTTCCAGTGTGAGCCACCGGATCGGGGTTGTGAGTAGACATGTTACGCTCCCTGCCTGGAAAGTGTCATTGTCCTTCGCCTATGGTGTGGACTCCGTCGGCAAAATCAGGGTTTCCTTGATTTCCTCCATCACGACATACGACTTGGACTGCGCCGCGCCCGGAAGGTTCAGCAGCATGTCGCCGAGCAGCTTGCGGTACTCCGCCATCTCATGGATGCGAGCCTTGATCAGGTAATCGAAATCGCCCGACACCAGGTGGCACTCCTGCACCTCCGGAATGCGCAACACTTCGCGGCGGAACTGCTCGAAGTGGCTGGCCGACTTCTGGTTCAGCGTGATCTCCACGAACACCAGCAGGCTGGCGCCCAAGGCGCGCGGATTGAGCCGCGCGTGATAGCCGGCAATCACCCCATCGCGCTCCATGCGCTTGACGCGCTCGATGGTCGGCGTAATGGACAGCCCGACCTGCTCGCTCAAGTCCTTCATCGCAATGCGCGCGTCCTCCTGCAGGATACGCAGTATTTTCCGGTCAATCTTGTCCAGCCCACGGGCCGATTCCTTTTGAATTCGCATGATTTTTTACTGTTTTAACGACTTCATATAGTAACAATTACTAGGAAAACTTACTTATCATAGCAAAATAATCGGCAACAAATATTCCGGAGGCAATTCATGCGCGTAGTTATCCTTGGCAGCGGCGTTATCGGCGTCACCAGTGCTTATTACCTGGCCCAGGCCGGTCACGATGTCACCGTCCTCGATCGCCAACCTGGCCCTGCCCTGGAAACCAGCTTCGCCAACGCCGGCCAGATTTCGCCAGGCTACGCTTCGCCCTGGGCTGCCCCAGGCATTCCGCTGAAGGCCATGAAATGGATGCTGCAGCGCCACGCGCCGCTCTCCATCACCCCGGATGGCACCACCTTCCAGTTGAAGTGGATGTGGCAGATGCTGCGCAACTGCAATGCCGAATCCTATGCAATCAACAAGGAACGCATGGTGCGCCTGGCCGAATACAGCCGCGACTGCTTCAAAGTGCTGCGCGCCGCCACCGGCATCGAATACGAAGGCCGCCAGCAAGGCACCACCCAGTTGTTCCGCACCCAGGCGCAATTGGACGGCGCAGCCAAGGATATCGAAGTCCTGAAGGAAACCGGCGTGCCATATGAGCTGCTGACCGGCGCCGACCTGATGAAGGCCGAACCTGGCCTGGCCGCCTCGCAGCACAAGCTGGTTGGCGGGCTGCGCCTGCCGAACGACGAAACCGGCGACTGCCAGATGTTCACCACCCGCCTGGAAGCAATGGCGAAGGAACTGGGCGTCAAATTCCGTTACGGCGTATCGATCGACAAGCTGGTAACCGAAGGCGACAAGGTCAAAGGTGTGCAATGCGGCGCTGAACTGGTGGAAGGCGATTCCTTCGTGGTGGCGCTGGGCGCATACTCGACCCCGTTCCTGAAAGAGTTGTGCCAGATTCCGGTGTACCCGCTGAAAGGCTACTCGATCACCGTGCCGATCGTGGACGGCGACAAGGCACCGACCTCGACCATCCTCGACGAGACTTACAAGATTGCGGTAACGCGCTTCGACGACCGCATCCGCGTGGGCGGCATGGCTGAGATCGCCGGCTACAACACCAAGCTCAACCCACGCCGCCGCGAAACGCTGGAAATGGTGGTGAACGACCTGTTCCCGGGCGCCGGCAATACTGCCGAGGCCACCTTCTGGACCGGCCTGCGCCCGATGACCCCGGATGGCACCCCAGTCGTAGGCCGCACCGCCATCCGCAACCTGTTCACCAACACCGGCCACGGCACGCTGGGCTGGACCATGAGCTGCGGTTCGGCGCAACTGCTGGCCGACATCATGTCCGCCAAGCGCCCAGCAATCTTAGCCGATGACTTGTCGGTTGCACGTTACAGCCAGGAACAGCCCGCACGCCAGCCCCAACTGGCCGGCGCCTAAGATAAAAGTCGGGGTCAGCTCCGGCAATCGGACATTTTCGCTAGCGAAAATGTCCGATTGCCGGAGCTGACCCCGACTTGCATTTGGCACTAATCCCCGTGGGGCCGTATAATTTTCGGCATGAATAAACTGGAAGCCTTCGGACACGTCGCCGCGCTGGCGATCCGCGGAGACCTCGTGTTTCCTACCAGCGTTAATGCCGCCCTGCGAGTCCAACTCGCCCTGGACGATCCGGATTGTCCGATGGACGATGCCATCAAGCTGGTGCTGGCGGAGCCGCAACTGGCTGCGCGCACCGTCTCGCTGTCGAACTCCGCCATGTTCAACCGAACTGGCGGGCCGGATATCACCAATGTCCGCAACGCCATCATGCGCGTGGGTTATCACAACCTGTACGCGCTGGCTGCGGCCATGGTGGTGCGCGCCTTTGGCAGCAAGATCACCGATCCCGGCCTGCGTGCGAAAGCCGAGCAACTGTGGCAGCACACCATCCACGTCGCCTGCCTGGCGCGCATCATCGCGCGTGAAGTGACCGGCGTCAATCCGGACACCGCCCTGTTCGCAGCCATCGTGCATGAAGTGGGCAGCTTTTACCTGCTGTCGCGCGCCGACGAATTCCCCGGCTTGCTGGAACCCGATCCGGAGAACTGGCAAACCGCGAGCGAAGAAATCATCACGCGTGAAGTCCTGAAGAAGCTGGGCATTCCTGCCGAAGTGGCGGAAGCGATCGAGAACCTGCACAGCGGCATGCTGCAGATTCCACCCGAGACCTTGCTCGACACGCTGCTGCTGGCGAACCATTTCGCGCCGGTCGCTTCGCCACTTGCGCCGGAAGAGCAACAGCCGCCGCATGAGGATTCCGTGATGGACCTGTTCATCGATGCCGAGAAGCGCGAGCAGATGCTGGAAGAAGCGGAGGCCGATGCTTCCGCCATGACCGCGGCGCTGTTAGTTTAATAACTTTCCATGTTACCCTTCGGCGCACTGTGATGTGCTGAAGAGGAAACATGAGCTTGCGACAAACCTTGCTGGAACTGGCTGCACGCCACCAGCTCGACCACCGCTCCACCCATGAACTTGAATTGATGGCGGGCCTGCGCGGCCAGCCAGGCTGGCTGCCGTCACGCTTGCCGCAAGCCGTCGCCACCGCCGGCGCTGCCTTGCTTGGGCTTGGCCTGATGTTCTGGATTGCTTCCAATTGGGATGTGCTGGGCCGCTTCGGCCGAATCGGCGTGATGCAGGCGGCTGTCGCGGTCGGACTGCTTGCCGCTTGGGTGGCGCCGCGAGTTCGCGTTGTGGCCGCATTGTTCTCCTTCCTGGCAATCGGCGCCTTGTTCGCTTGCATTGGCCAGACCTACCAGACCGGGGCCGATCCCTGGCAGCTGTTCGCCCTCTGGACCGTCCTGGGCCTGCCACTATGCCTGGTGCTGCGCAGCGAGGTAATGTGGACGCCCTGGCTGGCGGTCGCCTCCAGCGCGATTGCACTCTGGCTCAAGGCCGAAGGCGGCTGGTCGCACTACGATGTATCGTTTCCGGTGGTCGCCGTCGCATGGATGCTGTTCCTGCTGCTGCCTGGCCTGATGCTGCCGCCGTTGCGGCGCCGTACTGGCAGCGGTATCTGGTCATTGCGCATGGCCGTGCTGCTGGCCATGGGGTATATCGCGGTGCCGGCCAGCGTGCAGGCCTTCGACCAGGGGATGGGCCCGATCATGTTCGCCGTCCTGCTGGTCGGCGCCGCTACCGCTGCGCTGGCACTGTATGACCTGGCGTCCACCAGCATCGCCTGCCTGGCCCTGTTGTACGTGGCTGTCATCGCCTTTGCAAGAATCCTGGATGCGATGGGGTGCGATCGTTTCGCCATATTCATCGCGTCCGGCGTGTTCGCAATCGCTCTCGTTTCGTTCGCCGCCAGCCGGCTGCTGGCAAAACATCGCGCAGGAGGCCAGCCATGAACCGCGACGGCCTGCAGCAGATTCTCGACGAGGCGCACACTATTGCCGCAGGCAGCAGCGATACGCGGCCGTGGCATATCGTGCTGCTGATGGGGCTGGGGGCCTGGATTGCCGCCGTTCCCATCCTGCTCCTGATTGGGCTGCTGCTCGAATATCTTCACGCCGGCCATGGAAGCAATGCGACGGTCGCGGCGCTGCTGGTCGCAGCTGCCGTCATGCTGCTGCGCCAGGGATCGGTCCCGATGCTGGTTGAACAGGCCGCGTTTCCGCTACTGCTGTCCGCCGGCGGGGTGCTCGGGTTCAGCCTGTTCATGCTGATGGATAAACACCTGGCCGCGCTGCTGATGGCGGTAGTTGTCGCAATACTGGCTTGCCTGGTGCCGCAAGCGTGGGTGCGCACCATCCTCGGCGGCATTTGCGCGGCCGTGCTGGTGCCGGCCCTCATGCCGTCAGCATCCGGCTTCGGCAAGCACGGCGACGTGTGGTGGTTTGCGTTGCATGCTATTGCTGCGCTATGGATGCTGGGCCGCCACATTGCTCGCGCGCCCGAAATCGCTACGACGTTTGAACCGTTCCTGTCGGGCTGGCTGACATGTACGCTGGGCGGCTTCGCCATCTGGGCTGGCCCGGCGATATTGTCGCCCGCGGCGATCATGGCGCATGGCTCGGTCACCGCCCGCTCGCTGCAGCCCCTCACCTGTGCTGTGTCGCTTGGCTGCGCGCTCGCCGCCGCAGCGATTCTGGCGCGCGCCCTGCCTGCCGTTCGCCAATGGTGGTGCCTGGGAGTGGCTTCGGTGGTGGCGGGATTCACCTTCTTTGTCCCGGCCATGGGCATGCCGCTCCTGCTGCTCGCCTGCTGCGTTGCCGATGGCCGCTACCGGCTCGCGATGGCATGCGGCATTGCCGCGGCATGGGCCGTGGGCAGCGCGTATTACGACCTGTCGCTCCCTCTGGCGTACAAGGCGGGATTATTCGCCGTGGCCGGAGCGCTCCTGCTGGCATTCTGCCTGCTGCCGCTGCGCCGGCTGAAACGGCCGGCAGCCGTACCGCAAGCGCCATTGCGGAGCGGCCTGGTTCATGCAGGGTTGGCGGCCAGCGGGCTTGCGGCCCTGGCAATTGCGAATGCAGTGGTGGTGCGCAACGAAGGCTTGATAGCAAGCGGCCAGGTGGCCTACGTCGAACTGGGGCCGCGCGACCCGCGCTCGCTGATGCAGGGCGACTATATGCGCCTGTTCGTCAGGCTGCCGGCGGGCGAGCAACCCGGAGACAACAGCAAAACGACATACGCCGTCGGACGACTGGGGCCGGACAATATCCTCGAGCTTGTCGGCTACAAGCACGACGAGGCACCGCCCGGCGACGGGACAATCCAGGTGCGGCTGGAGAATAAAGATGGCCGCTGGATGCTGGCCAGCGATGGGTGGTTCTTCAAGGAGGGCGAGGCAAAGCGTTATGAAAAGGCGCGCTACGGCGAGTACCGTATCGCGCCTTCCGGACGTGCTCTGCTGGTGGGGCTGCGCGGCCCCAAGCTGGAGCCGCTGTAAGGCCTTAGTCGAGCGCTTTGGCCGGGCCGAAGAACTCGTAGTAGGTCTGCGCTTCCGGCACACCGAGTTCGCGCAGGCTGCGTTTCACGGCCTGCATGAATGGCACCGGGCCGAGGAAGTAGGCGTCGACGTCGCGTGATTGCGGCAGCCATTCGCCCAACTGCTTATTGCCCAGCAGGCCGACTGCATCGGCTTGCGGATGGCCTGCGCGGTCTTCAGCGTAGATGTAGTGGCGCTTCAGTTGCGGGTGACGCTCGGCCAGGCCGTCGACATGGTCGCGGAAGGCGTGCACGCCACCGTGGCGGGCTGCGTGGATGAAGCGGATTTCACGGCCGGTCTCCAGCGCCTGGTCCAGCATGGCCAGGGTCGGGGTGATGCCGACACCACCAGAGATCAGAACCAGCGGGCGGCTGCCTTCCGCCAGCGTGAAGGCGCCGGTCGGCGGGAACAGGTCCACGCTATCGCCCTGATTCAGGTTCGCGTGCAGGAAACCCGACACCTTGCCGCTTTCTTCGCGCTTCACGCTGATCTGGTAAGTCTGGCCATTAGGGGCCGCGGACAACGAGTACTGGCGGCGCTGCTCCTGGCCGTCGACCACCACGCGGATGCCGATGTATTGGCCAGGCGTGAAGCCGAGCACCGGCTGGCCGTCGGCAGGGCGGAATACGAAACTGGTGATCTCGTCGCTCTCGATGCGCTTGGTCGCCACGATGAACCGGCGCGCCCCCATCCAGCCGCCCGGCGCGGCCGCCGCGGCCTCATAAGTCTTGCCTTCAGCGCCGATCAGGATCTCGGCCAGTTGGCCATAAGCTGCGCCCCACGCTTCCAGCACGGCGTCGGTCGCGGTTTCAGCGCCGAGCACTTCGCGGATAGCTTTCAGCAGGCTGGCGCCGACCATCGGGTAGTGCTCCGGCTGGATATGCAGCGCAACGTGTTTGGTGACGATGGTATTCACCAGCGGGCCCAGCGCCTCCAGGCGCTCGATATGCTTGGCGTACATCAGGATGCCGTTGGCCAGGGCGCGCTGCTGGTCGCCGCTATGCTGGTGGGACTGGTTGAAGAACGGCTTCACCTGCGGGAAGTCGGTGAACAGGGTCTGGTAGAAGTGGCGGGTCAGGGCTTCGCCGCCTTGTTCCAGGATAGGGACGGTGGCGGTGACAATGGCACGATGTTCTGCGGACGGCATGGGTATGGCTCCTTCTCGGATAAACATGCACTCATAATACATGTTTACCTTAATCTGCGTCAATAAAGATGCAAATCAAATGCGCATTTTCTGAAGGATAATGGTTTTCTCCCCGCCCTTGCCGCTTTTGCCGCCATGCGGGCCGGGCAGGATATCAGCCAGCGTCATGCCATCCAGCACGTGCAGGAAGGCATCCGTGGCCTCGCCCAGCTTGCGTTTCAGGGCGCAATCGCGCAGGAAGGCGCAGTTGCCGGCATCGGCTTCGAAGCACTCGGCGATGTGGAAATCCGATTCGCTGTCGCGTACCACTTCGCCAATATTGATATCTTCCGGCTCGCGGTTCAGGCGCAGTCCACCGTGCCGGCCACGCACGGTTTCCACCAGGCCGCTGGCGCCCAACTGGTGGATCACCTTGGTCAGGTGGTTTTTCGAGATGTCATGCAGGTCGGCGATCTCCTGGATCGTGACCAGCTTGTCGCGGTTCATGCCCAGGTACATCAGCGAACGCAGGGTGTAGTCGGTGAAGGATGTGAGTCTCATGATCTACGTCATATAAAGATGCATTCGAAATATTGCTTTGGCCTCGGGCCTAATGTAGCATTCATTATACATCTTAAGAACATGAGGCCAGCCATGCGCAGCATCCATCTTCCCACCGAACCCACGCCAGCCGGGCAACCGCATCCCCTGCTGCGGCTGGGCTTCCGCCCCTTCTACCTGCTGGCGGCTGCGCTGGCGATGCTGTCGGTGCCACTGTGGCTGCTGGCCTACAAGGGCATGCTGCCCGCCCTGCCCTCCGCCAACATGCTGTGGCATATGCATGAAATGGTATTCGCCTTTGGCGGCGCGGTAATTGTCGGCTTCCTGTTTACCGCGGGCCGCAACTGGACCAACCTGCCAACGCCGGCCGGCGGCCAGCTTGCGGCGCTGGCCGTGCTGTGGATCGCCGGCCGCATCGCCATGCTGCTGGCGCCCGGAGTGCCGGCGCTGATTGTCGATGGCTTGTTCCTGCCGCTGTGCGCGGCAGCGTTCGGCCGCGTGCTTTACCTGGCACAGAGCAAGCGCAACTACCCGATCTGCGGCATCCTGGCCTTGCTGTCGGTGGCCAACCTGCTGTTCCACGCCGCGGCCAATGGCTGGATTTCCCTGTCGCCGCTGACGCCTGTGCACGGCGCGATCCTGATGATCACGGTGCTGGAGGCCGTGATCGGCGGCCGAGTGATACCGATGTTCACCCGTAACGGCGCGCCGGGCAGCCAGCCGGTTACCGTGGCGTGGCGCGAAAAGACCAGTATCGCCCTGCTGCTGGCGACCGCTCTGGCCTGGGTGACCGGCTTGCCAGGCTTCGTCGTGGCGCTGGCGGCGTTCGCAGCGGCGGCGGTGAATGCCATTCGGCTGGTAGGCTGGGCGCCATTCGCCACTGTGCGTGTGCCTTTGCTGTGGATCCTGCACCTGGCTTACGCCTGGATTGTGGCCGGCCTGGTGCTGCTGGGCTTTGCGGCGTTGGGGATTGGCTCCTCCAGCAGCGCCTTCCACGCGCTGGCAGTGGGCGGCATGTCGGGCCTGATCCTTGGCATGATCACCCGCACCGCGCTGGGCCACACGGGCCGCATGCTGCGCGCCGGCCGTGCTGAAAGCGCAATGTATCTTTTGCTGCAGGCTGGCGCAGTGGCCCGTTTGTGTGCCAATATAGTTCCCGCTGGAATTCGTGACTTCCTGTTGCTGGGCTCGGCACTGGCCTGGTCGGTCGCCTTCCTTCTCTACCTGTTGGTGTATGCGCCTTACTTAAGCCAGGCCCGCATCGACGGGCGGGAAGGTTAAATGTGGATACCGTCACCATACTCCTGTCTTCTTTCATCCTATCGGTCACCGGCCTGCTGGTCTTCATCTGGTCGCTGCGGCATCGCCTGTTCAACGCCACGTCAGCGGCCGCCAATGTGATCTTCTCGCCGGGCGAGATTGGCCACGGTGAAGAACCCGCGGCCAGCCCGGAGCAGCGCGCCGGACTGGCGCTGCCGGTGGAGGGACAGGAGCGGCGGCAGTCCAGCGCCGCCGAGCAAGCCGCCATGCAGCAAGAGCTGGCGGAACGGGTGGAGGCGGACCGGTCGAGTGCTTTTGTCACCTTTATTTTCCTGTCCTGCGCCGTGGTGTGGCTGCTGGTTGCCACCGCCGCAGGACTTACCAGCTCCATCAAGCTGCATGAGCCGGACTGGCTGGTGCAGTATCCCTGGCTGACCTTCGGCCGCATCCGCACCATTCACCTCAATGCAGTCGCCTATGGCTGGGCGCCGATGGCGGCGCTAGGCATTGCGATCTGGCTCCTTCCACGCCTGCTGAAAACCCATCTGGTCGGCGGGCGTTTTGCCATTTTTGGCGCCATGCTGTGGAATGCGGGCCTGATCGCGGGCCTGGGCTGCATTGCGGCCGGCATCAGCGATGGCCTGGAGTGGCTGGAGATTCCCTGGCAGGTGGACTTGCTGCTGGTGGCCGGCGGCGCCCTGGTTGGCCTGCCGCTGGTGTACACCCTGCAAAGCCGCAAGGTGCAGCACCTGTATGTGTCGATCTGGTATATGGGCGCCGCCCTGTTCTGGTTCCCTATCCTGTTCCTGATCGGGAACCTGCCGGCGGTGCATTTCGGCGTGCAGCAGGCGGCGATGAACTGGTGGTTCGGCCATAACGTGCTGGGGCTGTTCTACACGCCGATGGCGGTGGCGTCGGTGTACTACTTCCTGCCCAAGATTATCGGGCGCCCGGTGCAGTCGTACAACCTGTCGCTGCTGGGATTCTGGACGCTGGCCTTCTTCTACGGCCAGGTCGGCGGCCACCACCTGATCGGCGGACCTGTGCCGGGCTGGCTGATCACGCTATCGATCGTGCAGAGCGTGATGATGGTGATCCCGGTAATCTCGTTCTCCATCAACCAGCACATGACCATGCGCGGTCATTTCTCCAAGCTGGTGTATTCGCCGACGCTGCGCTTTATCGTCCTCGGCGGCATGATGTACACCCTCAGCTCGATCCAGGGTTCGATCGAAGCCCTGCGCAGCGTGAACACCGTCGCGCACTTTACCCACTTCACTGTGGCGCACGCCCACCTCGGGCTGTATGGCTTCTTCTCGATGGTGATGTTCGGCGCCATCTACTTCGTCATGCCGCGCGTGATGGCCTGGGAGTGGCCTTATCCCAAGCTGATTGCCTGGCATTTCTGGCTGGTGGTGATTGGTTTCGGCATCTATTTCGTCGGCCTGACGATTGGCGGCTGGCTGCAGGGCCTGGCCATGCTGGACGCCGCGCGCCCCTTCATGGATTCGGTCAATGTGACGATCGCGTGGCTGAAGAGCCGTTCGCTAGGCGGCGCCATCATGACCATCGGCCACCTGGTCTTTGCCTGGCATTTCGCCGCAATGGCCCTGCGTCATGGCCCGCGCCGCGTTGGCGCTGCGCTGCTGCACACGCGCAGCGATGCGCCCGCACCGGCCAGCAACCTGGCGGGAGCCTGATATGCAAGACGAACTCAAACTCCTGGGCGGCGCGATGGTAACGCTGGCCCTCGCCACCTCCGCGCTGGTGATCGTGCCGCATGTGCAGTTGCGCGCCGGCGAGGCGCCGGCCGGCCTGAAGCCCTACACCGCCCAGCAACTGCGCGGGCGCGAGGTGTATATCAAGAATGGCTGCGTGTATTGCCATTCGCAGCAGCCGCGCGACAAGGCGCAGGCGCCGGACGACCAGCGCGGCTGGGGACGGGCCTCGGTGGCGGCCGACTATTACTACGATACGCCGCATCTGCTGGGCACCATGCGCACCGGGCCGGACCTGTTCAATATCGGTGCACGCCAGCCGAGCGCCGACTGGCACCTGGGGCATATGTTCCAGCCGCGCGCTTATGTGCCGGGATCGATCATGCCTTCCTACCCCTACCTGTTCGATTACAAGGAGGCCGCTGAACCAGGCGACCGCGTGGTGAACCTGCCGCCGGGCTTCAAGCCCCTGGGCAAGGTGGTGGTGGCCAAGCCTGAGGTGCTGGACCTGGTGGCTTACCTGCAGTCGCTGGACCATACTTATCCTGTGCTGCCGGCGCCGCAGGCCAGGAAGGAAGGAGCGCCCAATGCCGCAAAATGATTTTGGCGCGCAGCAGCGCGAGCATCCCGATCCGACCGAGAAGGACCGGCCAATTCCCTGGTATGTCCTGCTTGGCGTTGGCGTGGCGCTGGCGTGGGCGATCAGCTATATCCTCACGGTGCGGGACGATGACCCGGCGCTGGGCGACCGGCGCACGATCTCGACGCTGCAAGCCAAGGCTGGCGGTACGGCCGGCGCCGGCGGCGCTGTCGACGGGGCCCAGGTGTATGCGGCGCAGTGCGTGGCTTGCCACCAGGCGAGCGGCGCCGGCCTGCCGGGTGTGTTTCCGCCGCTGGCGGGCTCGGAATGGGTGACAGGCGCGGAAAACGTCGCCGCCTCGATCCTGCTGCACGGTGTGACGGGCAAGCTGACGGTGAAAGGTTCGGCATATAACGGACAGATGCCGCCGTTTAAGGATAAGTTGAGCGACGCGGAGATTGCGGCGGTGTTGAGCCATATCCGCAGTAACTTCGGCAATAGCGCAGCCAAAGTGGCGCCGGACACGGTCAAGGCGGCGCGTGATGCGACTGCCGCGCGCAAGGACCCGTTCAATGGAGACGAAGATCTCGCCAAACTCGCCAAGCCAGCCAATTAAAGGAGATTTGACGCGCACCTTGGCGCTGGTCGGCTGCATGGCGGCGCTTGCCGGCGCGGCGCTGTGGCAGGCCACCATGGGGTTCCGGGTGGTCGCCACCGAAGAGGGGCGGCGCCTGGCGGTTGCCGAGGCGCCGCTGGCCCTGCCCCGTGTCGATCTTGCGCTGCCTGGCGCAACGAAGGTACCGCTGCCGTCACTGCTGGCCGGCGACCGGCGGCCAGCGATCGTGACGTTCTTTTATGCGCGCTGCAATGCCGTGTGCTCCGTGCAGGGCACCGAACTGCAGCAGATGCAGCGTGAAATTCTTGCGCGCGGCCTGCAGGACAAGCTGCGGCTATTGACGATTTCCTTTGATCCGCGCGACTCACTGGACGACCTGGCGCATTATGCGGCCCGCATGCGGGCTGCGCCGGCGGTTTGGCAGTTCGCCGCGGTACCCGATGCGGCGCAGCGCCAGGCTTTGCTTGATCAGGTCGGGATCATCGTGCTGCCGGCGGAAATGGGGGAGTTCCAGCACAACGCCGCCTTCCATATCGTAACGCCGGATGGCCGGTTGGCGCAGGTGGTCGACTATGAGCAACCGGAAGCGGCTTTGGCGGCAGCGCTGGAGGCCACGCGATGAGCACACCGGTTCGCGGCGCGGGCGGGCTTGCCCTGGCGGGAGCTACGCTGGTAGCGGCCGCGCTGCTGCTGCGCGGGCCACTGGAGGCGTCGATGGCCCTGCATATGGTGGTCCAGCTGCCAATGATCGCGGTCGGCGGCGCATTGGCCGGGCGCGCCCTTGCAGGCAGTTCGGAGCGGCTGGCGGGCGCATTGGCGCGCTGGGATGCGCACGGGCTGGCGGGCCTGGTCTGGCTGCTGCTGGCCAGCGCCTACTGGATGGTGCCGCGGGCGCTGGAGCAGCCGCTGACGATGCCGCTGGCCGAAGCGGGAAAGTTTGCCAGCCTGTTCCTGCTCGGCTTCCTGCTGCCGGGCGCACTGGCGCGGGCAGCGGCAGTCATCCAGCTTTTCTTCCTCGGGAATTTCTGCGCCATGATGGCCATCGCCGGCCTGCTGTACCAGGACATGGCGCAGCGACTGTGCAATGCCTATTCGCTGAACGACCAGGTGGTGACCGGCGTCGGCCTGGTGGTGGCTTCGATCGGCATTGCCGCCGCCTGGTGCGTGTGGCAGTTGCCTGCCTTGGCAAACCAGGCGGAACGCGCCTGATTACTTGCGTGCCAGGGGATTCGGTGTCGGCTCCGCCACCTTGTGCAGCACATTGCGGTCGACGTGGTGGAAGGGCTCCGATTCCTTGCCGCGTAACAGCATGACGGTGTCTTCCTCGTAACCCCAGGTGCCGTCGTCGTTGATGGTGACCTTGATGCGGTACTCGGTGGTCTTGAAGCCGAATTCCAGGAATGGATTGGAGCAGATGCCGTAGGTATTCTGCTCGCGCTGGGCCACCAGCTCGAAGGACTTGGCATCCGGCGCCGCGGTACCGGATGCCATGGCGATCTGGCCGCGTGGGATGGCCAGGGTCTGGATCACGGTATTGGTGGCCGGTTCCCAAAGCCAGTAGCCGACCTGCTCATGGTATGTCTTGATGTTGTCAGGCTTGTTGACGTTCAGGACGTAGCGCAGGCCGTAGAACAGTTGCGGCCCGTTGGTGACGGGATCGATCGGCTGCAGCTCGATGCGCTCGACATAGGCTTGCTTGCGCGGGCCATCGGCCTTGGGCTTGATATCGAGGCCGCGCTGCCCTTCCCAGATACCCGCCATGGCGGTCAGCGGGCCAAGATTGGCCAGCGTGTCCAGGTCGAGGTTGGAAGGTTCGGTGTAGATGTCGTTGCTGTATTCGCTCATTGAATGCTTGCTCATTAATCAGGGAGCAAGCATTGTAACCTTGGCGCCGGAATCTTCGCCGAGCAGCATGGCAGTGATTTCCTGCGGCGGCACCGGGCGGCTGAACAGATAGCCCTGCATCTCGTCGCAGCCGTGCTGCTGCAGGAAGCTGCGCTGCTGTTCCGTCTCCACCCCTTCCGCAATCACACGCATGTCGAGCTGGTGCGACAAGGAGATGATGGCGCAGGTGATGGCCTGGTCGTCCGGGTTGCTGACCAGGTCGCGCACGAAGCTCTGGTCGATCTTCAGGCGGCTGATCGGGAAGGACTTCAGTGCAGCGAGGCTGGAGTAGCCGGTACCAAAATCGTCGATCGCCAGCGTGATGCCCATCGCTTCAAGCTGGCGCATCTTGGCCACCGACTCCGCGGTGTCGCGCATGATCATGCTCTCGGTGACTTCCAGCTCCAGCCAACGCGGGTCCAGCCCGCTCCACTCCAGGGCCGCCGCCACGCGCTCAACCAGGCGCGGATCGTCGAACTGGCGCGCCGAGACATTGACCGACACCACCAGCGGCGGCAAGCCGGCATCCTGCCAGGCGCAGGCCTGGCGGCACGCTTCGCGCAAGGCCCATTCGCCGATCGGGATGATCAGGCCATGCTCTTCCGCCAGTGGAATGAACTGGGCCGGCGACACCGCGCCGCGCTGCGGATGCTGCCAGCGCAGCAAAGCCTCGACGCCGAACATGCGGCCCGATTCCAGGTTCACCTTGGGCTGGTAGGCCAGCGAAAGTTGCCGCTCCTCCAGCGCCTTGCGCAAGCCTTCCGTCAGCGCCAGCTTTTCTTCCAGCCCGGCGTTCATTTCGTGGTTGTAGAACTGGCAGTTGTTCTTGCCGCTGTCCTTGGCACGGTACATGGCGGCGTCGGCATGTTTCATCAGCGTATCGGCGTCGCGGCCATCGCGCGGATAGACCGCAACGCCGATCGAGCAGCTCACCTGCATTTTCTGCCCCTCCAGCATGATCGGCTGAACCACGGATTCCAGGATCTTGTTCAGCAGCGGCACCAGCACCTGCGGGTTGTCGTTCACGTGCGGCAGCACCAGTACGAATTCGTCGCCGCCAAAACGGCCTACGGTGTCCTCGCGGCGCACGCAGCCCACCATGCGGTCAGCCACTTCCTTCAGCAGTTCGTCGCCCGCGTTGTGGCCCAGCGTGTCATTGACCAGCTTGAAGCTATCGAGGTCGATGAAGGCCACCAGCACCGACTCCTTGTTCCGCTCCGCGTGCGCGATCGATTGGCCCAGGCGGTCGCACACCAGGCTGCGGTTCGGCAGGCCGGTCAGCGTGTCGTGGTGCGCCATGTGGTAGATGCGCTCCTCGGCACGCTTGCGCTCAGTGATATCGCGCACGATTGCGACCACGCCGCCTTCCACGCCCACCACCTGCCAGTGCAGCCATTCCGCCTGCAGCTGCGGCACCATGTTCGGGCCCTCTTCCTGGTGCACGCCGCCGTTCAAAGTGACGTGTGCCAGGCGCTCGAACATGCCGTTGTGGCGTGCGGCCGGCATCCAGCCGCACAGCGTCTGCGCGCGAAGTTCGCCGCGGCTGCGGCCAGTCAGTTGCTCGGCGCGCGAGTTGACAGCGGCGAATTTGAAGTCCACGACCGTGCCATCCTTGCTGCGGATGGCGCGCAGGACAAAAAAGGCGTCCATATTCGATTCGGAAGCGGCGGCATAGGTTTCCTGCGCACGGCGGATGCGGCGGCGCGCCTTGGCGCCCTGCCAGACGCAGGCCCAGACCAGGGCCGCCAGCAGGATCAGCACCGCGCTGGCGACGCCGGCTTCCCACAGCAACTGGCGGCGCTGGGCCGCGAAACCGGCCATCTGTTCCTGTTCCGCCAGGCCGACCACGGCGCTCAGCCGCAGGCCTGCCAGCTGGCGTACTGCCACATAGCGATTGACGCCATCAATCTGGCTGGCGACGGGCACGCCGCGGCGCGCCTGCAGCGCCGCCATGTCAAGCTTCTGTCCGAAGGATTGCGTGTCGCCGACACGCAGCGCACGCACCACGCCATCGTCGCCGACCAGGCCCAGCATGCCATGTTCGCCCAGGCGGCTGCGTTCATAACCGCTGGTGAAATATGCTGGATCGACTTCCACGATGACCACGCCGGCAAATTCGCCGTCCTTGCCGTCCAGGCGGCGCGTGAAGTGCAAGTGCCAGTCCGGATTCGCCTCGTCGCGCATGGCCTGGGCAATGAAGGTGTAATTGCTGCGGTGCTGCTGGTGGAAGCTGAAGTACTCCTGCTGCGCAACATTGATCGCAGGCGCAGCCGGGTTGCTGGCAACCGTGTTCCCCTGTGCGTCGACAATGCTGACGATGAAAACCAGGCCCGATGGCAGCAGCCCATGCGCCTGCAGCTCCGGCAACGCCCCGCTCGCGCCCTGGATTTCGGCGCTGTACTTCAGGACTTGCAAGGTCTGTTCGATGCCGTTGATGCTGCGCGCCACCTGCGCTTCATACGTGGCGATCAGTTCGCCGGCCGATTCGGCGGCCAGTTCGCGCGAGGCGGCAGCTTCGCTGTCGATGAAATGCAAGGTGGTGCCCCACACCACAGCCAACAGGACGATAGTGAACAGGGGCAGCGAGACTTGAGTCTCAAGGCACATGCGCAGCCAGCGTTTCATATTCAATGCACCACCAGCACTGGACGCACGCTGGCATCGAGCGCGTTGCGGTCGATGTAGCCGATCAGGGTTGGGTTATCGGCCACCAGCTTGCGCACAGCCTGGCTGTTGGGCAGTTCGCGTGGCGGCTGGCCACGGCCGGTGAAAATCCTCTTGGTCCAATAGGCCTTCATCAGGGCCGGGCTGCGGTTGGCAACCTTCAGGTAAAAGTCATCGCGCAGCGGGGAGCCGATCGGCAAATCGAGCGCCACCACCTCGCCGCCATCGGGGAAGCGCGTCGCTTCGGAGAGAAAGATATCGGCCACCTGCTCCGCGCGCAGGGTCGTGATGGGGCTGCGCGCCGACACCACCACCACCAGTTCGGCAGCGGCGGTGGTGCCGGCAAGCAGCACCAATAGCAGGCAGCAGAGGAGTTTCCTGATCATTGAGAACTTCCCCATCAGAACACGAAGTCCACCGAGGCGCTAAAGACGCCGAAGCTGCGGCCATAACGGTAACCGGGCTGGATGTTCGACAGCGTGCCGCTGGTGCCACTGCGTGGGCGCACATGATCGAACTGCAGTTTGACGGCGGCGTTGCTGGTGGCGTCCCAGCGCAGGCCCAGGCTGGTGCTGTCCTGTTCCGCAATCATGCTGAGCAAGCCATTCAGTTCCATGTTGAGGCGCTGGGCAGCCGGCGCATAAGGAGGCGGCAGCATCGACAAGTCCAGGCCAGCGACCTGGTTCGGGGTGTTCGAGACCACCTTGCTGAAGGTGCCATACGGCGTGAAGCTGCCCAGGCGATAACCACCGCTGACATAGCCTGCGGTCTTATCGCCCAGCATGGAGCGGGCGTTGACGCGCCCTACTTCGCCCATCACGAACCAGTTGCCAGGATCATAGGAAGCGCCGATGCTGAGCACCGTCGCGCGCTTGCGGTCCGGTTCATAACGGCGCGCCAGGACCTCGCCCTGCGGGCCAAACTGGCGGATGGCGGAGAACAGCTCCTGCAGCAGCGGGGTTTCCAGCTCGCCCTCGATGGCGGTGGCGCGCACTGTCAGCGCTCCGGACGTGCTGGTGTTGGAAACACCCGCCAGCCTGTGCGCCTTGACGCGGGTGTCGTCGGACAGCGGCACGCTGGTGCCGCCAAACAGTACTTGCGTCGTATTCTTCACGTTGCCGAAGTTCCAGCGGTAGCTGGCATCAATGCCGTCGCTATTGCTGATCGGGATCGCCGCATACAGTTCGACCGGGGTGCGCACCGAGGTCAGCGCATAACTGGCCTTGCGGTAATCACCCGACAGGAACAGCGGCAGCGCAATGCGGCCAACGCGCAGGCTCAGCTCAGGCGATACCTGGTATTGCACATTGGCCCATTCGACCTTGGGCGTCCATGAATGCGTGAGGTTGCGTTCCGCCACGACCTGCAGCACGGCCGACCAATGGCCGCCGTCATTGTAAGAAAGCTGCGCGCCGAGGCGGCTATCCACCGCATAACTCCAGTCGCGCGTGGCGCCGGCCTCGCCCGGGTTCAGCGGATTGGCCGCATAGTCGGCCTGCTTCTCGCTCGAGTGAACCGCGCTCAAGGTGCCGAAGCCGCCGAAGGTCCAGCTGCTTTCCTGCGCTGTCGTGTGCCCGGCATGCGCGGCCGGCTGCACGAGCAGTGCTCCGGCAAGGGCGAACAGGACAGGCGTCTGGTGCAGCTTTGGCATAATGGCCCTCTTGGCAAGAAACGTCGGCAATATCACAGCGTCGCTTGCCTTGTTGGCATGCGTGCGCGATTGTTTTTGGGGTTGGGTAACAAGACTGGGCGTTGGGGCACGCCTCTGAATTCTCACACTTTATAACAGTGTTTTGTGACTGTCGAGAAGTTTCCCTAGAGTACTGTTACTAGCAGTTAGGGAATAGTAAAATGTAGCAAAAAGCAAAGGAAACAAGGACATGCAGCAAGTTTCATGCGGCACCCTGGTGCTCAATTCGGCCCGCCAAGTACTGCTTTGCCATGTCACCGGGACCGCTAGCTGGGACATTCCCAAAGGATTGCAGGATCCCGGCGAAACGCCATTGCAATCGGCACAGCGTGAACTGTTCGAAGAAGCCGGGCTGGATTTCGATGCCGGCCTGTTTGAAGACCTGGGCGAATTCGCCTACCGCCCCGACAAGCGCCTGCACTTGTTCAAGGTTGAGGTCGGCGAGGAATTGTGCAACCTCGATCACCTGCGCTGCACCAGCTTCTTCCCCCACCAGCGTACCGGCGAGCCGACGCCGGAAGCGGATGGCTTCCGCTGGGCTTCGCGCGAGGAACTGAGTTCCTTGTGCTGGCCACGGATGGCGTCGCGGCTGCTATCGATTGACTGGTAAACGGGTCAAACGCCCCCGGCTGATCCGTCTCGCCCCAGGCAAATTTATTAATTTGACATCAAATGTTATACATATGGTAGCGTATGCACCATACAACAGCTGATGCTTAGAGTTTGCCCACATCGACGTCTATTCATTTGGGGAAGAAATCATGATGATCGTAAAGTGCTTGCAACGCTTGCTAGTCTTGATTGTGGTTTCTACAGCGATGGGGCTTGGCTTGGCACAAGCCAACCCCTTGAGCCTGGAGGTGAACGTTGCGGGCGTACTGGACAATGATGAGAGAGGAGCGGCAAGTAATATCGTTCGGGATTTTTATGTTGGAACCCGGGCGTCGATTACGAGTTTCAAATGGGATATTAACCTGACGAGTTTCGCTGGCAGTTATCTGTCCGAAATGCAAGTGACTTTTAGCGATTCGCTGGGCAACGGGGTGACTTTTACCCCTGGTGGCGGCGACGATTTTGACGGCACCGTGGATTACGCTGGATTCCAGGATCTGGGCGACTTGGGTTTGATTTTTCAAGTTGGGATCGATGGCATCCTGCGCCTTGAGTTTCATGATGGCTTCAAGGATCTTGGATTTGACGAGCCTGAAGGTATTTGGAATTTCGGCACGCTGACTTTCGGTGTTGCTGCAGTGCCTGAGCCACCAACCAGCGCCTTGATACTCGGCGGTTTACTGTTACTCGCGATCGCTGCCACGCGGCGGCGCGAAGTCCGCCAAAGCGCGACAAGCAAAATCGTGCTTGCTTTAGTGTCGCTTCTTTCTGTCAGTTCAGCTGTAGCGGAGCCTGTTTTTGAACCGGCGAAACCCATCGCGCTCTATTCCTATTTCGCCACGGGAAACCCCAATGCCGTAGTCAGCGCACCTTCGTCCCGCCCGACGCCGTCATTCGTATTGATGGGTGGCGGCCCTGACGTCGACCCAGCTTTTCGCTGGTTGATCAAGCGAGCCGGCATTGAACCGGGCAGCGGAGGACGGTTTGTCGTCATTCGGGCAACCGGCACAGATGGCTACAACCCATACATCTATTACAGTGATGAGGCCTTATCGACCTCCGGCAACGTCGCTGACATGTGGGTGGGTGGCGCCTCTTTGGGCCTGACGTCGGTCGAGACGCTGGTGATCCCAAGTGTGAAGGCCGCCAATAGCGAGGCTGTCAATGCCATCGTATCCAAGGCCAACGTCGTCTTTATCGCCGGTGGCGACCAGAGTCACTACATCCGCTTCTGGAAAGGCACTTTGCTTGAGCGGACCTTGATAGCATTGATGAACAAGAACGTTCCCATTGGCGGCACAAGCGCCGGTTTGGCAGTACTTGGTCAATTCGACTATTCCGCGCTGTATAAGTCCGCCACTTCGGAGGACGCGATGCTTGATCCCTACTATAAGGACATCACGTTCGACCCATCTCCTTTGAGCCTGCAAGGAGGCTTTCTCGCACCACCAGCATTGGAGAGTTTGATTTTTGATTCCCACTTCGACAGCCGCGATCGCATGGGCCGCTTCATTTCCTTTATTTCCCGGATCGTCGCTCCCACAATCACCCCAGGCGGAACCTTGGGATGCAGCGGCGGCGTACTCCCAGCGTCCGCCAGCGGAAACAAGACCGCCCGGGGTATCGGCATCAGCGTCGAGACCGCACTACTAGTCCAGGGAAATGGCGATGGGAATCCCGTCACTGCGACAAGGGTTAGCAACGCTTCGACAGCGACTGAAAGCGCAGTCTATTTTGTTCGCCCCTCGGTTCCGCCAAGCATGTGCAAGCCCAAAGCACCGCTGACCATCTCCACCGTCGAGGTAAGAAAACTGAGCGACTCCAGTACTGTCTTCAACCTTACCGACTGGACCGGCGTACCGTTATATAAGCACCTGGACGTCACCTCCGGCCAGCTATTCCCCGCCGACTGGTACTAGGAAAACTCAGGCGCCGCCGGAAACGCGGATCGTGGTGCCTGTGACGTAGCGTGCCGCCGGCGACAACAGCCAGACCGCAGCTTCCGCGATTTCTTCCGGCTCGCCCACACGCCCCATGGGGATGCGGGCAGCCACGCGCGCCGGGCGTCCCGCGTCGCCCGAAGTGGCGTGGATATCGGTCTGCGTGGTACCCGGTGCCACGCCGCACACACGGATGCCCTCAGGCGCGACCTCTTTGCCGAGACCCATGGTGAAGGTATCGACAGCCGCCTTGCTGGCCGCATAGGTCACGTATTCGTTCGGGCTGCCCGCCGTCGCTGCGGTGGAGCTGATGTTGACGATCACCCCGCCCTGCCCATGCGCCCGGAATGCCGCCAGTGCGCGGCGGCTGGCCTGCATCAGGCCAAGCACATTGGTGCGGAACACCTGCTCCACGATCGCCGGCTTCGTATCGGCGAAGGTACCCAGGCCGCCCGTGATGCCAGCATTATTCACCAGTCCCGACACCGGTCCCAGTTCCCGTTCGACGGTGACAAATAGACGCTCGATATCTTCATCGTGCCCCACATCCGCCTGCACCGCCAACGCCCGGCCACCAGCCGCCTGAATGTCCGCCACTACCCGCGTGGCCGCATCGGCATCACGCTGGTAATTCACAGCCACCACCCATCCATCTGCAGCGGCCCGGCGCGCAATGGCAGCGCCAATGCCTCGGCTGGCGCCTGTTACGATCAGTATCTTTTCCATATTCCTGGGAGAGAGCTATTGTTCTGCCGTATTGTAGATACCCCTTACGATTTGAGGAAGTCCACCAGTGCCCGCAGGGCCGCTCCCATATGGCGTCCGCTCGGGTAATACAGGTAGAAGCGCTCCGGTGGCGGCATCCAGCCTTCCAGCACAGGGACAAGCTGACCATTCGCAACCAGCGGCGCCGCATAGTCGGCGTAGGTGTAGCATAGCCCGGCTCCCTGCTGCGCCGCCAGCAGGATCGCAGGTAAGTCGTCCAGCACAAGGCTGCCATTGGTTGCCACGGCAACTTCTTCGCCGTCGCGCTGGAATTGCCATTTAAAGATAGCGCCGCTGGGGAAGCGCAGTTGCAGGCATTCGTGGCTGGCCATTGCGTGCGGTGTTTCCGGTACGCCAAAACGATGGAGATAATCCGGCGACGCGCAAACGGTGAAGCGGATCTCGGGCCCCACCGGCAAAGCGATCATGTCTTGTTGCAGCAGTTCGCCAAAGCGCATGCCTGCATCGAATCCCTGTTCGACGATATCGACTACAGCGTCGTTGGTGACGACATCGAGAATCACATCCGGATACGCTGCGCGCCAACGGGCCAGCAACGGTGCCAGCACCAGATGCGCTGCGGGACGCGGCACATTCAGCCGCAGATGGCCTCGTGGCAGCGCGCGTTCGTCGTTCAACGTATCCAGTGCGTCGCTGATTTCCGCAAAGGCTGGCGCCAGCCGCTCCAGTAATTGTGCCCCCGCTGCAGTCGGACTGACGCTGCGGGTGGTGCGGTTCAATAACCGTACTCCGAGGCGCTGTTCCAGCTTGCCAATTGCGTGACTGAGTGCCGAGGGTGAAACGCCCATGCCGGTGGCCGCTTTCCGAAAGCTGCGTCCCTGGGCGACGCGCACAAAAGCGGCCAGGCTATCGAAGTCTGCATCCATTATTGAAATCTGCTCATTAACGTGATGAGCATTATGACGATTGTTTGCACAATCTGCACACGCGATACTGGCCGCTTTCACCATCACGACTGCAAAGGAAGCATCATGACGACGTTTGAGCAAAACACTGCGCTGATCACAGGGGGATCGTCCGGCATAGGCCTGGCCACCGCACATGCACTGCTGGCCCAAGGCGCGCGCCGCGTCTATATCACTGGCCGCGACCGCACGAAACTGGCTGCTGCGCGTGAGCAATTGGGAGAGCGTGCCATTGCCGTGGCTTGCGACAGCGCCGACGTTGCCAGTCTCGCGGCGCTGCACAGCGAGATTGCGTTGCGCGGCGACCGCCTCGACATCCTGTTCGCCAATGCTGGCATGGCATTCCATAACGCCTTCGGCGATACCACGCCGGTCACCTTCGACCGTCTGTTCGACACCAATGTGAAAGGCGTGTTCTTTACAGTGCAGACTTTGCTACCCTTGGTCAGCGATGGAGGCTCGATTATTCTGAATGCCTCGATCGCCGCCAATCTCGGCATGCCGAACCTGAGCCTGTACAACGCGTCCAAGGCGGCGGTGCGTTCATTCGCGCGCTCGTGGGCCAGCGATCTTAAAGCGCGCCGCATCCGCGTGAATGCCATCAGCCCCGGCGTAACGCGCACGCCGATACTCGAATCGGGCCTGGGCATGAACGACGCGCAAATCGACGGTGTCGAGCAATTCCTTGGCGAGGCTTCTCCTGCTGGCCGTATGGGCGAATCCAATGAAATCGCCGCGGCCGTGCTGTTCCTGGCATCCACTTCGGCCAGCTATGTGAACGGCACTGAGCTGGTGGTCGACGGGGGACACAGCCAGGTATAGCGTTACTGAAGCGATGATATCTCGCGAGAGCGTTGGGTAGGCTCTCGCTACTCGGCCGGGACTTGTCTATCAGTGGTCTTGATGAGTAGCGGCGCGTTCTTCTTCGATGAAGCCTTGTCGCACCCGATTTCCGGAAAATCGTAATGCGTAGGCCGAACGGAAAAATCTATATCTACTCCATCATCTCAAGCAGGATCCAATGGCAATCCATTGGTTGACGATACGTGCGTACTGCCTGGTCGAAATGTGCAGCGACTCGGCAACCTCGCAACGATGGATGCAATATCGTGATCAACAATGCTATATTGCCAATCTTTAATTGGCAACAAGTAAAATTCTAATGAATGCTGAATCTAGCGCGAAACCGAAATCAACCATGCTTGCTGAACTTGAGGCGCAGGCGATGCTCCGGAAGTTCGATCGGAAGCACCGAGCCAAAGAAGTGCTCGCTGCACCGGCTGAGCCTCGATGGCTCTATTTGGTTTGCGCAGTCGCGGCGCCGACAATCGCGCAGTTCGCGTTCGAGGGCTTTGAGGCTCCGGATATGACCGTTGGGCTGCTCATTGGCATGTTCACCGGTCTGGTCATTGCCATTGCGCAGCTTTGGGCCATGCAAAGGCGCATGGCCGCCATCGAAGCCCTTCTGGAGCTTGAACGCGCTGAAGAAACTTAACGTCTCTATTGGGCGGAGCCACAATAGCGACTCAAAAATCGCAGACGCCCCTGTTAACTCGCTGCATTGCGATCTAGAACACGTTGGACTAATGAACACTGACTATACAATACTGAAGGCAATCGACAGGGCGTTTGGCTCTGTACCGCGCCCGCAGCGCTTCACCGTTGAAGATGGTGATCCTGAGTGCATGGATCATGACCAACTGCTCCATTCACGATCGCCTGATACATTGACGATTGATGACGTCGGGAACCATTGTTACGACCCACTACGGCGCGCTGCTGATTTTAGACGTTTGAGGCACCACAAATGACTTGGTACGCGGCAGAAATTCTTGCGACATGCAATCCGCTGCTCCTCGAGGCAGTAAAAGGTGATCCGGCTCTAGCCGCGCATTCGTATCTGATACGAGAGCCGATCAAATTCGAGCTCAATGGATCCGAATATTCGTTCATTCCGCCCAAAGGCGGCTTGCTAGTCATTCGCCCGGTCTGCGATCCCGACGAGCATTGTGCGGATTGGCATGAAGAGCCCGTCGTTTCTTGGCACTCCTTGGTTGGCCCAAGCGATATAAGGACGATCTCACCTAAAGCGCTCGGCTCCCATGTTGATGATGAAATGCTCCATGTGTTTCCTCCAGCTGCCTTCTTTTCTTATCTGAAGACGTTGTCTGCCACAACGAATGCACGGCTCGCCTTCTTCTACTGCTTCATGTGGGGCGGGGACACAGAGTTTGAGCACTTGTGGCTCTTCGGAGAGAGAGAGGAAGCCTCTCAAGTGCTAGAACCAGGAGTCAAGTCAAAGGTAGTTCAGGTAACGGTGGGTGGCAATGTTCAGCAACGAGAAGCTGACCTTTTGTCCGAAGCACTTGCATACCTGGGGGCTCCAATCTCGTCTCCGTATTGGATTCCGCACACAAGAGGCTTCCCGTGGGAGCAATACAAAGTCGTACAGGGGTGAGCAATGGCGCCGAACCCTTCCATCGAGTGGGCGTCACTAGGGCTGCGCGCTCATGCACATCATCGGGAAGCTGGTACGAAGCGGTTGTGCGGTCTGATTGAATACGCCGCGCAACCGCCGTACCGGGCTCGAACTTGTACGTTTCCATAAACAAGCAAACAGGTAAAACGACTTACTGGTAGGGCAAGCGAACGAGGCGCCGGTTGATCTGTGTCATGGAATCCCTGCCTCCGCCGGGCGAAACTGGCGAAATAGACAAGGAGACCGCCATGCAACGCCTCGAATGGAGTCCGCTGCTGGAAACTGGCGTGGCCGAGATGGATGCTTCCCACCGCGCCCTGCTGCAAGCCATTCACGCCACCATCGACGCCGACGATAACTCGCTATCTAGCCGCATTGCCGAGCTGTTGAGCGCTCTGTCCCTCGACTTCGCCGAGGAAGAAGCGCTGATGGACCAGCTTTACTATCCCACCGATCACGAACACCGCGCCGCCCACCGCCGGGCGCTGGCCGCGCTGCAGCATGCCCTGCCCGTAGCGCAGGTCGACCCCACTGGCGCGAGGGCATTGCTCGAGCGCCTGCCGCGCTGGTTTCTCGGCCACCTGAGCGCCATGGATTTGCCGCTGGCGGTGGCGGTCGAAAACGCCGGCCACCCGCACAGCCAGCCCTCCTCCGCCAAGCTGAGACAGCAGCTGGCGCAACTGTTGCAGGAGCAGTCCATCTGATTTGACGATACATTACATCTAAATATATTGGCTTCCGGAATACATTGGTGCAGCATAAGATGACTCCATCAACAACACATTCCCCAAAGGAGTCACACCATGAATTTCAATAAAACTTACCTGCCACTCGTCGGCCGCATCCTGATGGCTGCCATTTTCGTCATGAGCGGCATCGGCAAGATCGCCAATCCGGCCGGCACCATCGGCTATATCAGTGCCATGGGCCTGCCCTTCCCTGAACTGGGGCTGGCAGCAGCCATCGGCATCGAGGTGGTTGGCGGCCTGTTGCTGGTGGCCGGCCTGTACACGCGCCCCGTCGCATTGGCTCTGGCAGCGTTCTCGGTCGTGACCGGCCTGATCTTCCACAGCGCGATCGCTGACCAGAACCAGATGATCCACCTGATGAAGAACCTGGCGATGGCTGGGGGCCTGCTGCAGATCGCTGCCTTCGGTGCCGGTAGCCTGAGCCTGGACGCACGCCGCGGCGTCACGGCACTGCACACCGCCTGAGTAGTTGCAGGCATGTGGCGGAACGCTTTAGACTGCGGCAACTGAAGGAGATTTCAAGAGATGTTTCGCCACATTCTGATTCCAAGCGACGGCTCTGCCGCTTCGCAACTGGCCGTGAACGCCGCCCTGCGCATGGCCCGCGAAAGCGGCGCCCGTGTCACGGCGGTTCACGTGCTTCCAGAAGAACCTGTGCTGGCCAGCTTGGCTACAGCGCCAGCCGAGAACACGATCCTGGCCGATATCGCGCGCCAGGCCACCACCCTGCACGTCAACTGCACCACGCTGGAAGTGCATGCCGAACAGGCGCACGCCGCGATCATTGCCACCGCCCTGCAACGCGGCTGCGACCTGATCGCGATGGCCTCGCGCGGCCGCAGCGGCCTGGCCAGCCTGATGCTGGGCAGCCAGACGCAGAAAGTGCTCACGCACAGCAAGATCCCGGTTCTGGTGTTCCGCGAAGGCTAGCGGCGAACGGCAACCAGGTCGTCGTAAATCGGCACTGCCGCCAGGGCCAGCAGCACGCAGGCCAGCGGCAGCACGGCGCCAAAGCCCACGGCCTTGAAGCCGAATGCGCCGGCCAGCGCACCAATGAAGAAGGAAAACAGCAGCGAAGCCAGGATACGCACCCGCTTCCAGTCGGCAGCCACGCGCGGCACGGCCTGCTCGTCGCGGTTCCAGTAAAGCGCTTTGCCGGTCTCGATGCCAAGGTCGGTCACGATGCCCGTCATATGGGTAGTGCGGATCTCCGCATTAGACAGCTTGGTGATCACAGCGTTCTGCAAACCCATCATGAAGCACAGGAGCATCACGGTGGCTGGCAGCACGATCACATCGATCGCCTGCAGGCTGGTCCCCATCACGCCAAACGCCAGCAGCAGGATTGCTTCCAACAGCAACGGCAAAGCAAACTCGCTGTGAAGCTGGTGGCGCCGGGCGAAATTGACCATGATGGCGCAACAGGCCGCGCCGGCGATGAATGCCAGCAAGGCGCCGGCACAATCGAGGGCCGCGTCGACGGCGCCCAACGCCATGTCGTCGGCGGCGGATGACAGGATGCCTGTCATGTGGGAGGTGTACTGCTTGACGGCGAGGAAGCCGCCGGCGTTGGCCGCCCCGGCCACAAAAGCCAGGGCGATGCCGAGGTGGCGATTAGCCTGGGCGGCGCGCTGCCGCCCTGTCAGCCTTCTTACATAATTGATCGGCATTCGTCCTCGGCATGGGCTCTAACCTGTTACAGGTAAGCGCTGACGTCGGGACGGGTTGCCAGTGCCTGCTGCACCACCTGCACCACGAACTCGCGGTCAGCGCCGCGCAGTGGCTGGCGTGGACGGCGAACGTTCTCGTTGCCGACATCGACCAGTGCTTCCACCAGTTTCAGATTTTGCACCAGCTTGGTCGAAACGTCGAGGTGCAGCAGCGGCATGAACCACTGGTACAGTTTCAGCGCCTCGGCCAGGCGGCCGGCTTTGACCAGGTTGTACAGGGCCACGGTCTCTTTCGGGAAAGCCACCACCAGGCCTGCCAGCAGGCCGTCGGCGCCAAGTGCCAGGCCTTCGAAGGCCAGGTCGTCCACGCCCATGAAGATGGCATAGCGGTCGCCCACGACGTTACGCAGGTCGGTCACGCGGCGGATGTTGTCGGTCGATTCCTTGATCGCTTCCAGTTCTTCGCAGTCCGACAGTTCCTTGAAATCGGCCGGGGTCAGGTCGACTTTATAGGTCACCGGGTTGTTGTACACCATGATCGGCAGCTTGGCGGCTTTGGCGATGACGCGCAGGTTGGCCTTGGCTTCGAAAGCGTCGGCTGCGTAAAGCACCGAAGGCATCACCATGAAGCCGTCCACGCCCAGGTCGCGCGCTTCCTGCACATAGCGTTCGGCGTTGGCGGTGCGGGTTTCGCTGACATTGGCCAGCACCGGCACGCGGCCATTGGCTACCTTGACGGCGGTCTTGGCGACAGCCAGCTTCTCTTCGAAGGACAGGGTGCTCGCTTCGCCCAGGGAACCGCAGGTCACCAGGCCGTGGCAGCCGCTGTCGATCATGAAGGAGAAGTGCTTCTCCATTTCTGCGTGGTCCAGCTCCTCATTCGCGTGGAATTTGGTGGTTACTGCAGGGAATACGCCTTCCCATTTGATTGCTGCCATTTCAAGTCTCCTTGTGAGGTTCGAGGGTGATAATGCTGCCGGCACGTGCCGGCGAGATCGGTGTACGCACAGCGTCCGGACGCCATCCATACAGGAAATCGGTTGCGTTGCCGCAGATGCGGCCCTGGCAAGGGCCCATGCCGCAGCGGGTATGCAGCTTGGCGCTGCGCCAGCCTGGCTGTTCGCGCAGCTCTTCGTGGCAGACGTCTTCACAGCGGCAGACGATGGTGTCCGCTTGCGCCAGCTTGCGCAGTTCTTTGCGCGGGGCGAAGGCGCGCGCCAGCCGGGCGGCAAAGCCTTGCCAATGGGTGCGCTCGGTGAACAGTTCCTGCGCCATGCCTTGGCCGCAAGCGACCATGCCGGCGATACGGCCCTCGACCAGGGCCAGGTCGACGCCGCCGACACCGGTGCCCTCGCCTGCGCATAGCACGTTCGGCACCGAGGTACGCTGCCATGGATCGGTCTTCACCGCGCCATGCTCAATCTCACAGCCAAGTGCACGCGCCAGTTCGGTGTTAGGCAGCAGTCCATAACCGCAAGCGAGATAGTCGCAATCGATATCGAGCTTGGCACCCTTGCGCTGGACCTGCACGGACGTCAATTGCAGGTCGCCACGGGCGGTCGTCACATAGCTGTTGCTCAAATACGGGATACGGCGCAGGTCTACGCTAAGCCTGGCCGCCTGCACTGCCTTGCTTGGCGTCAGCGCCAGTCCGGCAGCAAAGCGCGCCAGGGCTGGCATGCCCGCCTGCTCGACAATGGCGGCGACGATCGCGCCACGCTCTTTCAAGGTCGCAGCGACGGCCAGCAGCAGCGGGCCTGTGCCGGCCACCACCACGCGCTTGCCCTGCACGGGGTAGCCGCCTTTTGCCAGCGCTTGCAGTCCGCCTGCACCGGTCACGCCGGGCAGTGTCCAGCCGGGGAACGGCAACAGCAGTTCGCGCGCGCCGGTGGCCAGGATCAACTGGTTGTAGCGGATGGTGCGGGCCTGTTCGGCGTCCTGCACCAGCAATTCACCGGCCTGGGTTTGCATCAGTACCCGGGTACCGGGCAGCATGGTCACATTGTTTGCAGATTCCAACGCTTGCCAGAGCTGGCGTGCGCGCTGGTCCTGCTGTTTCGCCGGGCCGCCGCGCCAGATCTGGCCGCCGGCCAGCGGATTGTCGTCGATGATAGCGATGCTGCGCTTGCCTTCAGTGCCCGCCGCGGCGTGCGCTGCTGCCAGGCCGGCCGGGCCGGCACCGACGATCAGGATGTCGAAGAATTGCGTCATGCGGCCGCTCCCGTCTGCACGTCCATGCCTGTGCGGCAAAGCGTCTGGCAGGACAGCAAATGCGCCCGACCGTTAATCGTCACGCGGCACTCCTGGCAAACGCCCATGCCGCACAATGGCGCACGCAGTTGTCCGCTGACCGAGCGCCGCGTCACGCCTGCGATGGCAGCGGCGACAGTGGTGCCGGGTGCAACGGTGATGCCATGGCCGTCGATCGTCAAGGTGATGGAGTCAGCCATATGCCCTCCCCTGCGCATCAAAGCGGCTCGGCAGGTACGGGCGCGAATCGATTCCCGCCTTTGCGCCGGCCATTTGCGCCGCCAGCAATTCCGCGGTTGCGAGCGAGGTCGTAATGCCAAGTCCTTCGTGGCCGGTTGCCAGCCACACGTTGCGGCGAGACAGGTCCGGGCCGATCAGCGGCAAGCCGTCCGGTGTCGCCGCGCGCAAGCCCGTCCAGCAGCGCAATACGTTTAGGCCTGCCAGTGCCGGCGTGTATTCGACCGCCCTGGCCAGCATGCGCGCCATCATCGACGGCTCCGCTGCCAGGTCGACGGTATCGAACTGCCGGGAAGAACCGATCAGCACCTGGCCGGTGGGCCGCGGCTGCAGGTTGAAGGCTACCGACTCGCCTTCCGACGCGTGTGCGCTCTTGATATATTCCAGTTCCACCAATTGGTGGCGAATGAATCCCGGATAGCGGTCGGTAATCATGACGTGACCCTTCTTCGGGCGCAGCGGCAGGTCCGGTGCCAGAGACAGGCAACGCGTGCCCGCTGCCAGCACTACCTGTCCAGCCGACAGGCGCGAGCCGTCCGCCAGCAAGACACCGCCGTCTTCCAACGCCACGACCTCGCCCATGACCAGCGACGCACCGCGCGCCACTGCGCGTGCCAGCAGGATGCGCGCGCTCTTTGGCGGATAGACCAGGCCATCGCCCTGCACCAGCAAGCCGCCGGCCAGGTGTGGCCGCAAGTTCGGCTCCAGCCGGTACAGCTCCTGCGCGCCGATCACATCGCATTCCAGCCCATGGGCCTTCATGGTGACGGCTTTGGCGCGCGCAGCTTCCAGTTCTTCATCGTCAGCGGCAACCCAGATCGTGCCGCAACGGCTGTACTCATGACGCTGCGCCTGGCCTTCCACCAGCTCTTTCCATAGCTCCAGCGAATGGGAGCTCAGGGCCAGTTCAGCCGCGTTATCGTCCATGGCCACCAGGTGCCCCATGCCGGCGGCCGTTGCGCCGCTACCGACCGCATCGCGCTCGACGACGGTCACGCGTAAGCCCCGCGCCGACAAGGCATCGGCGCAAGCAGCGCCGATAATTCCCGCGCCGACGATCAGGACGTCCGGTTTCATGCTCAACGAATTCCCCAGACAAATGGATCGCTCGGGTCCAGCACCAGGGTCGACGTTGCATTCACCCATGCCTTGCCGCGAATGCTGGGCAGTACGCGGTCGCCATCGCGGCGATACGAACCTTCGAACACGCTGCCGACGATGCTTTCCTGGCGCCAGACTTCGCCTTCGGCCAGTTTGCCGTCTGCCGCCAGGCAGGCCAGCTTGGCGCTGGTGCCGGTGCCGCAAGGCGAACGGTCGTAGGCATTGCCCGGGCACAGAACGAAGTTACGGCTGTCGCCCAAGCCGCTGCGGGAATCGGCAAACAGCTCGATATGATCGATCAGCGCGCCGTTATCGCCGGTGATGCCTTGCGCTTCCAGCGCATCCTTGATCGCGGTGGTGTACGCCGACAGCTCGCGCACATTGCCAAGTTCGAGGTCGCGCCCATGGTCGGACACCAAGAAGAACCAGTTGCCGCCCCAGGCGATATCGCCGCGCACAACACCATAGCCTGGCACCTCGACCGGCACGCCAGTCGCCTTGCGCCAGGAAGGCACATTATTCACGGTCACGCTGCCATCTTCATGCAGCTGCGCCTCCACCACGCCAACCGGCGTATCGATGCGATGCACGCCCGCGCTCAGGCGGCCCATGAAAGCCAGCGATGCCACCAGCCCGATGGTGCCATGACCGCACATGCCGAGGTAGCCGACGTTGTTGAAGAAGATGACGCCTGCGGCACAATCCGGAGCATGCGGTTCGCACAGCAGCGCGCCCACCAGCACGTCCGAGCCACGTGGCTCGCACACCACGCCGGAGCGGAAGCCGTCATGCTCGCTGCGGAAGCGCGCCAGGCGTTCATTGAGGGGGCCGGCGCCCAGGTCAGGGCCGCCGTCAATCACCAGGCGGGTCGGTTCGCCGCCGGTGTGGGAATCGATAATGGCTATGGTTTTCATGCTTGCCATCTTATGCCTTCCCAGGGCCGCCGTCTTGCATCGCCTGGCTGCCGAAGGTGACGAAATCTGCATAACCGTGTAAAAATAGACAAACTCACTGGGAGAACCGCATGTCAGTACATCTTTTACACAGCACGGCGCGCAACGATCTGGGAGCCCGGATCGAGGATGTTTTCTTTGCGGAGCCCCTGTTCGATGCGCTGCCGGACGTGGTGTTTTTCGTCAAGGACCGTGCGGGGCGCTATGTGGTGGTGAACCAGACCCTGGCCCGGCGCTGCGGGATGAAGGACAAGGCGAGCCTACTGGGCAAAACTGCCAACGAAGTTTTCGCCGCACCGCTCGGCCAGCGTTTCCAGGCCCAGGACCAGTCGGTGCTGGATGAGGGCGTGCAGATCGAAGACCAGCTCGAGCTGCATCTCTATCCCAACCGTGATCCGGGCTGGTGCCTGACACAAAAGCGGCCCTTGCGCGATGCGCAAGGCGCGATCGTCGGCCTGGCCGGCGTATCGCGCGACCTGGCCATGGCCGACCACAAGAACCCCGCGTACCACAAGGTCGCCGATGCGGTCCGCCTGATCCACGAGAAGTACGGCGAGACCCTGACCTTGCCTCAGCTGGCACGCACCGCCAATATGTCGGTGGCGCAGATCGAGCGCTACTTCGAGCGCATCTTTCACCTTACGCCGCGCCAGATGATCATCAAGACCCGCTTGGAAGCCGCCTCGCGCCTGCTGGCCGGCGACGCCAGCGTATCCGACATTGCCCAGGCTTGTGGTTACGCCGACCACAGCGCCTTTACCCGCCAGTTCCGAGCCACCGTTGGCGTGACGCCAAGTGAGTATCGCCTCTTACTCAGGGAAGGCTAACTTAACGCACTGGAGGAGTTGACGGTGAAATCTGTGTTCGCATTTTTGCTGGTTTGTATCTGTACGCTGCCATCCTACGCAGCGGAAACGATCGAGGGCGATGTCAAATCCGGTGCTGCCACCCTGCACTACTGGTCACAGGGCCACGGTTCGCCCATAGTGCTGCTGTCGGGCGGGCCGGGCTTCGCCAGCTACCTGCATCCTGTCATGGCCGAATTGGCCAAATCCGGTCATCAGGCGATCATGGTCGACCAGCGCGGCACTGGCAAGTCGACGGTCGCGCCATTGGACGAGAGCACGATCAGCAGCCGCTTGCTGGTGGAAGACCTGGAGGTGCTGCGCAAGCACATTGGAATCCAGCGCTGGAATGTACTGGGCCATAGCTGGGGCGGCATGCTGGCCATGCGCTATGGGATTGCGCATCAAGCGGCTGTAAATTCCCTGGTGCTGGTAGGTAGCGGGCCAATGTTCATGGGAGCGGAATTCGACCGCTATTTCGAGGACAATATCCATTCCCGCCTATTGCCATCCGATCTGGAAGCCGAGGCGTACTGGATGGATCCCCAACGTCACAAGGACAGTTCGCGGCTGGTCAGCGTCGAACGATTGCGCGCCATCCTGCCCGCCTATTTCTACGACCGCAAGAACAGCCTCGCGTTCCACCAGGACCTGGGTGCGCCCGGCGTCAAGAATGAGCTGATGGGGCGCCAGGACCCGATTGGCGAAACAACGCAATACCAGATCCGCGATGCATGCCGTACGGCGCGCCTGGTCTTCGTCGAACAAAGCGGCCACTTCCCCTGGCTGGAACAACCGGCTGCTTTCTACCGCAGCATCAATTCATTCCTTGATGGGGACGGGCTGCCGCGCGAGACCAAGTGACAATGAGTGCATTTTACGGCGCTTCAATTTGATATGGTGCGAACCTCGCAACCAACAAATCAATTGAATCGCTGATGAACAAGACTTTGTTACCCAGGTTATTTGCGGCCGGCATGACCATGTTGGCTCTCGCTTTGCCCGCCAGCGCATGCCTCAACGAGGCTACAAGGAATCACCGTGGCGAGCACGTGGAGCCTATGGGCTACAGCGGCCCGGCGCTGAAGTACTACCTTCGCAAAGGCTCCAGCAGGCTAGAGCTCGATGACTGGACCAGGCAGGCGACGCAAGACGTGCGAAAGTCGCCCTCTTTCGAGAACCTGATCACCTTGTCCGCCGTGTTGATCCGCAATGGCAAACTCCAGGAAGCAGTCACACTGCTTCAGTTCCTGGAGCGGAAGTACCCGGGCAATTACCAGACGGCTTCGAACATGGGGACTGCGTATGAACTCCTGCGAAATAACGAGGAGGCCTTGAAATGGATCAGCGAGGGGTTTGAAGCGCAACCCCGACGATCACTATGGGACGGAGTGGCTCCACGTCCAGATCCTGAAATCGAAACTGAAGCAGCTCCCGGCACCAACCTATGGGCGCTCCATCCTGAACCTTGACTTCGGCGACGAAGCGATGCCGCGGCGCCCTGCCAAGCTGCCAGTGGGGAATGACGGCAAGCAGCTCAGTTTATATGGCGTTGGGAAGGCGCTTCGCTACCAGATGCTGGAACGCATTGAGTTTGTGGACTCACCGAATCCCCTGGTCGCCGGCCTGTTGCTGGATTGGGCCAATATGGAGCTGCTTGCCGGCACGGTCGAATCGGCAGATGTGCTGTACGACGCGGCGCTGCGTTACGGAAGCCTTGAAAGGCGCATCATCACCCTCCGCAAAGCTGAGGTGGCAAAGGCCTACAAGATGCCGGCGCCGAATACGCGTGCCAATCCGGTACTGTGCGAACTATGCGCGCCGTCCGCGAACGATCAGGCCACGCCATTGCAGCCGAACTCCCGGTAACCCGGCCGTTCAAGCAGGCGTTCGACGTAGGCCGCAACGGCCCTGAAATCGGGCCGTTCCATGGGCGTCATCAGCCAGCGGTTCAGCGACAGGCCAAGGACGACGTCGGCCAGCGTGAAATTGGCGCCGGTGGCAAAGGGGCCGCCGACGGCCAAGTGGCGGTCAAGGATACCGATGTTACGGTTCCAGGCTGCGGCACTGGCCGCAACCTGGGCCGGGTCGGCAAAGGCCGGGCTGTTGCGCACCAGCGCCATGAAGGCGTAGCGCCAGGAGCTGTTCAGGTCCGTGGCCTGCCAGTCCATCCACTGCTCGACGCTCGCGCGCTCTTGCGGTTCAGCGGGCAACAGGTCGTGGCGGCCCGCCTTGCCACACAGGTAGCGGCAAATGCTGTTCGATTCCCACAATACGAAGTCGCCGTCCACCAGCACGGGCACCATCGCGTTCGGGTTCAATGCCAGGAACTCCGGCACATTGGTTGGGCGGTAGCCATCGCCCCAATCCTCGCGTTCATAAGCCAGGCCGGTTTCGGCCAGCGTCCACAGCACTTTGCGGACGTTGATGGAGGTGGGTTTTCCGAGTAGTTTCAGCATGCTGGCGATTTTAGCATCGGCCAAAAATTGACGCAGGTCATGGCCGCAAACCGCTGCGGCGACCAGACTGGAACCATCATTCCACCTGGAGCCCAGCCATGTTCAAGCACATCCTCTTCCCCACTGATGGCTCGCCGGCGTCCGGCGCTGCCCTGCATTCAGCCATCAAGTTCGCGCAGGAAGCCGGCGCGCGTGTCACGGCGCTGCACGTGATCCCGGAATTCCACATCTTCACCTATCACCCCGATATGCTGGAAGACACGCGCGGCGTCTACCTGAAGGACAGCGAAGTCCACTCGGCGTCGGTGCTCGATGAGGTGGCCCAGGTCGCCAGCGACTACAACGTCCCATGCGACGTGGTGCAACGCCGCTCCGACCAACCCTACGAAACCATCATCGCCACGGCCATCGACTACGGCTGCGACATGATCGCGATGGCGACCCATGGCTACAAAGGCGTGAAAGGTATGCTGCTTGGAAGCGAGACGCATCGCGTGCTGCTCAACACACCGGTGCCGGTATTGGTGTTCCGGCCGCAGTAAACATGACGCAAATACACCACAAGTTGCCAAGAGATTTATGACGCCCCCGTCATATAACTCTTTCAAAATTGGACAAATCACCGAATCTGTTCAAAGTGGGACAATTCAAACCGGTATATAAGGCCTGCGTCTTAATCGCAAAGCTTTTCCGTATTTGTCGCCGCTCCCGTGCTGCCGCATATTCTCGCGCATTATCACAGCACGGGGAATACCATGACTTTCGCATTTCGCAAACTAGCGATGGCCGCCGCACTGGCAGCCATCGGCACCGCCCAGGCATCCACCGCCGACCACCACGAATTCGAAGCCACGCTGCATGCGCCTTACCGCGCCGTGGCCGGCACCAATGAGGCGCGCAGCTTCAAACTCGAATTCAGCTACCCTTACGCCAAGAACGCCCAGTCGGTAAGCTGGGTGCTGGAAGTCGTGGCGCCAAACGGCAGCGTGGTGGAACGTTGGACCGGCGTCGAGCGCCTGCAAGATAAACCAGTCACCGTCAACGTCGAATGGGCCGGCCGCAACCGTCGTAACGCCCTGCAGAACGGCATTTACAAGGCACGCCTGCGCGCCATTTCCGACGATGCACAGCGCGGCCTGGCTTCGGGCACCGACGCGGTACTGCGCCGCATCGCCAGCCACGACGGCGAAATCCACGACCAGGAATGGGACATCGCAATCGGCCAGCAGCCGCAGGCCAAGGCCGCAGCTGCACCTTCGCTGATGGCGGTCGCACCAGCGCCGTCCGCCCTGCCGTACACGGTCTACTTCGGCAATATGCACAGCCAGACCAACCACAGCGACGGCGGCGGCGACCTGGGCGCATGCACCGGCGCACAAAACCCGCAATCGGCTGCCTACGGTCCGACCGATGCCTTCAACTACGCCAAGAACCGTGGCCTGGACTTCCTGATGGCATCCGAGCATAACCACATGTACGATGGCTCGGATTCCACCAACACTTCCGCCAACCCGGCCACCGCCAAGGCCCTGTACCAGTCCGGCCTGACCGAAGCGGCCAGCTTCAACAGCGCCAACCCGAACTTCCTGGCGATCTACGGCATGGAATGGGGTGTCATCAACAACGGCGGCCACATGAACATCCTCAACTCCAACGAGTTGCTGGGTTGGGAGAGCAACAGCTCCGGCCAACTGCTTGCCGACACCTACACCGCGAAGAACGACTACGCCAACCTGTACACCTTGATGCGCCAGCGCGGCTGGCTGGGCCAGTTCAACCACCCTTCGAGCAGCGGCCAGTTCCTGGTCAACGGCGTGGCCCTCGGTTACACGGCCGACGGCGACGAAGCAATGGCGCTGTGCGAAGTGATGAACACTTCCGCCTTCTCCACCAATACCACCGAAACCGAAACGGGCCGCAGCAATTACGAAGGCGCCTGCAAGAAGGCGCTGGAAGCCGGTTTCCACGTGGCTTTCGTGACCGACCAGGACAACCACTGCGCCAACTGGGGAGCGTCCTACACCAACCGCACCGGCGTGCTGATCCCGAGCGGCACCGCCCTGAGCACGGCCAGTTTCATGGATGCGATCCGCGCCCGCCGCGTGTTCGCGACCATGGACAAGACGTCGCAGCTGGTGCTGACCGCCAACGGCCATATCATGGGCGAGCGCTTCACCAACAGCGGCACGCTGAACCTGGTGGCCAACTTCACCAGCAGTTCCGGCAAGAACGTATCGACTTCGGAATTCTATGAAGGCGTCCCGGGCCGCAACGGCACTGTCACACTGCTCGCTTCCAGCGCGAACACCACGATCACCCCAACCGACGGCGTTCACTTCTACTATGCCAAGGTAACCCAGGACGACGGCAATATCCTGTGGTCGGCACCGGTCTGGGTGACGCAGCAGGGTTCCACCGGCGGCGATACCGTGGCGCCCACCGTCAGCGCATCCAGCAGCGGCAGCAGCGGCACCATCACCCTCAACGCCAATGCCAGCGACAACGTCGGCGTGACCAAGGTCGAGTTCTATGTGGACGGCGCGCTGAAAGGCACCGACACCGCCTCGCCGTGGTCGTACGGCTTCAATTCCACCGGCGTGAGCAACGGCACCCACGTGCTGACTGCCAAGGCCTTCGACGCGGCCGGCAACAGCGCTCTGTCTTCCGCCGTCAACTTCAGCGTGAACAACACCACCATCACGCAGCAATTGTTGCTGAACAGCGGCTTTGAATCCGGCAGCACCAGCTGGAGCGCGAGCAGCGGCGTGATCACCAACGATTCCTCGGTATCTGGCCATGCCGGCACCTGGAAAGCCTGGATGAACGGCTACGGCAGCGCCCATACCGACACGCTGTACCAGCAGGTGAGCATTCCATCGACAGCCACCAGCGCCACCCTGGGCTTCTGGCTGAAGGTCACTTCCGACGAAACCACCACCACCCAGGCTTTCGACACGCTGAAGGTCCAGGTCCGCAGCAGCAACGGCGCCGTACTGGCCACGCTGGCCACTTACTCGAACCTGAACAAGGGTTCCAGCTATGTGCAGCGTACCTTCGACATGAGCGCGTACAAAGGCCAGACCGTACGAGTCTACTTCGAAGGCGTGGAAGGCTCCACCATCGCCACCTCCTTCATCGTGGATGACGTGACGCTGAACGTGCAGTAATTCTGCTCAGGTACGTATCTCGCGCAAGCCCTTGCCAAGCTTGCGCCGCAACAGCGTGCGCAATGTCACGCCGTCGCGATAGCCCACCTGCTCGGCGATGCGATCGACGTTCTGGTCGCTGGTCTTGAGCAGGTGGACTGCACGTTCGATGCGCAGGTCCTGCACATAATTCACGGGCGTCTTGCCCAGCACCTCCTGCAGGCGCCGTGCCAGCGTGCGCTTGCTGGTGGCCAGCGACGCCGCCGCCTCCTCCAGCTTGAATCCCTCCGCCATGTGTTGCCTGACCCAGCGATCGAAACCCGCCACCAATGGATCGGAATGTGCCAGGTGGTCGGAAATCACATACGCCGACTGCGCCGGCCTGGCATCCACCACCAGGTAGCGCGCCACCATCGCCGCCAGTTCCGGGCTGGATTGCCGGATCAGGGCCAGCGACATATCGAGGTGGCTGAGCGCCGCCCCCGCCGTGATGAACTGGCCCGATGCCACCACCATGCGCTGCGCATCCAGCCGCACCTTAGGATAGCGCTGGCGGAACATGGGTGTCAGCCACCAGGTCGTCGTGGCTTCTTCGCCATCCAATAACCCGCTTTCCGCCAACACGAAGGTGCCGATGCAGGCGGCGGCGATGCGCACACCCTGCCCTGCCAGCCGGCGCAGCACCACGCCGGCATCCGCCACGTCGGCCGACGCTAGCGCGGCTTCCAGCGGCGCCGGCATCTTGTGGCCGATGGCGGGCAGGATAAGCAGGTCCGGCGCGGGTGCCGAGGCCATAGGCACTACCGGCAATTGCATGCCTTGCGCGCTGCGCACCCCGGGACGGAGGCCAGCCAGCGTCACGTTGAACACCGGCTGCGGAGCTTCCAGCATGGGCGCCAGCTCATTGGCCGTGGTGAAGGCGTCCAGCACGGCCGAAAGCCCGGTGTCGAACACATTATCCAGGGCGAGTACGGTGATCTGCATGGCGCGATTGATACCAAAGATGTCAATCTCGCCAATTTAACCGTATGCGCGGCGCCGGTAAAGTACCTCCATCGCAGCTTCGCGATCAATCCAACAAGGAGATAAGCATGATCAAGTACGCACTGTTCGCCCGCTTCGAAGCCAAACCGGGCAAGGAATCCGCCGTCGCCGATTTCCTCCACACCGGCCTGGCGCTGGCCAAGCAGGAACCGGGCACCAAGTACTGGTTCGCCCTGCGCCTGTCGGAGCGCGTATTCGGCGTGTTCGACGCCTTTGAAACGGAGGATGCGCGCCAGGGCCACCTGAACGGCCCGATCGCGCAAGCCCTCATGGCACAGGCGCCTGAGCTGTTCGCCACGCCGCCGAGCATCGAGCCGATCGAGGTGCTGGGCCTGAAAGCCGCATAATTATTGATCGTCGGAGGAGACGAAGTTGTACTTCTTCTTCAACTCCTCCACTTCCGCCTTATTGGTCTGCATGAAACGGCGGAATTCATCCACCACCTTCGGGTATTTGTGCGAGGACAGGTACCACTGGCCGGAAGCATGCGGCAGGTCGGGGTCGTACAGCACCGGAACCTGCGGCAGCTTGCGGATCTTGGTCCAGTAATGGCGGGCGATGCGCGTGTTCATGTAGGCGCCATCGACGCGCCGCATGATCAGCTTTTCGTAGAGGGCATCGTATTCGGCCGTCTCCTCGATGCGCAGCGAACCGGCCGACATCAGCTGCTGGTATGGATAAGGCGTGAAGCCGAGCGGGATGCCGAGGGTTTTCAAGCGGCTTACGCCCTTGCCGATGTCCTCGGGCCGAACCAGCACGCCGTCGGTAAATTCCAGTACCGGGGCATAGCTGATTTTCAGTTCCTTCTTCATCTCCACCACCCAGTTCGGGTTGTCCGGGAAGGACAGGTCGACCTGCCCGTCAACGAACAGGCGGTCGCGCCGCTTCAGGGGATAAGACTCATATACGAAGGTATAGCCCATCTGGCGGGCGAAGGCATCGAGGATATCCCTTCCCAGTCCGCCGTACACCCCGTTCCTCACTTCGGAATACGGCAGCCAGTTCTTGTAATCCTCAACGCCTACGGAGAAGGTTTGCCTGTCGGCCGCCTGCACGGCGCTCACCAGCAGCAAGCCGGCTAACAACCCTCTCCACATGACGCACCTCCGTCATTCAAGCTGGTAGGCGTAAATGTTGACGACGTTAAACGTGGTGTCGGGCACGTACACGCGCCGGTCGCGCGCGTAGATGAAGAACGGCATCCAGACGCCGCCTACTTCGGGATACTTTTTAAATACAAGCTCTCCTGTTACGTATTCTAGCGTGTCCTCGCCGATGCGGAAGATCTTCAGCGCACGGTTTACCAAATCGTTGACAATCAGGTGTCCTTCCTGGTCCACGCACAGGCTGGCCGGAAGGTAGAACTTGTCCGCATCCTTTTCCAGGTCGTCGCAGTAGCCCGCGCGGCCGTAGCTCCACAGGCTGTTGCCCTGGCGGTCAAAGACGCGGATACAGTTGTTGAACTGGTCGCACACGAAGACGCGGTCCTGGGCATCGATCGTCACGTCGCAGGGCGCAAAGCTGGCCAACGCTTCGCCCTTCTCCTCCCATTGGAAGTTCTTGACGAAGGAAACGAGTCCGGTCGGCTGCAGCTGCCACATCGAGATGCGGTTGTTCAGCGAATCGGCGATATAGATTTCGCCATGGCTGTTCACTTCCAACCCCTGCGGCGCTTTCAGCGTGCCATCGCCGCCCAGGCCTTCGCGTGCGAACGGCAGGCCGTAATTCAGCAAGTGCCCGCTGGGACCAAACTGGAACATCGACACCGTGCAGGCGTTGAAGTTGGTGACAAACACCAGCGGCGTGCCGGGGCAGATCTGCCCAAGCAACGGTTGCGAAGGGTAATACACCGCCATGGCCAGCCCGCCCGGCATGAAGAAGCCGCGCATCATGTCCTGCAATTGGGAGATCGGGTCGGCCGCCGTGTCGAAGGTCTTCATGCACCAGTTGCCGGAATCGATGTTGAAGGACGAGGTGGCGGCCCCCGCCAGCGGGTCGAGGCGTGCGTGGTGCTTCAGGTGGTCGTACCAGTATTTGTAGATATTGGCCGTGGCGCTGGCCCAGCTGTCGATCCAGTTCGACTGCGGCAAGGTGCCGCTGCCCTCGCGCTTGGGATCGACGCCGATCACCGCCGTCATGCAGTTGAATTGCGAGGTGACCGCTTTCGCCGCCTGGTTGTCGCGCCGGTGGCCGACGGCGTCGAGCAGGATCGCATCCTGGTCGCCGCCGTCGCGGTCGGGCGCAATGCGCATCTTCAGCACCGTGGAGGCGAACGGCTCCGTCACGTAATAGACGTTGGCGTCGGCCGCAGCGCAAATCTGGTAGGGGCCGACAAAGACGGCATCTTCCAGCGAGCCGTACACCAGGTCGGAGATCGAGTGCATGGCCTGCGGCTTGTGGTTCCACAGCGGCAGCATGCCCTCCACGATCGTCAGCAGCTTGCCGTCGGTATCGTAGACCGTGATCGAATCCTCCATCTGGCCCGGCACGAAGATACGGTCGTTGATCACGCACACCGAGCGCATCACGTTGAACTTGCCGATCCCTGCCGGGTTGCCGAAGCTATGCAGCAGCGAAGTCTCGCCGGGGCATTGCACGCGTTCGTCCTTGATCTTCCAGGCGGTATCGATCTTCAGCACTTCGTAGTGGCCGGTGTTGGCCAGGTACAGGTTGCCGTGCGAATCCGACGCCAGGCCCTGGGGCCACAACAAGTCGTGCACGCTGTTGGCGTCGTCGATGGTGCGGAATTGCAGCACGAACTTGCCCTCCGGCGTGAACTTCACGCAGCGGCTGCGGTCATCATCCTCGGTGTGGAAGAATTCATCGCACACGTACACAAAGTGATCGCCGCCGGCTTCCTTCACGATGGTGATGCCATTCGGGTCGCTCAGCGGCACAAAGCCCTTGCCGTTGATGCCGTCCGCCGCGTCGCCAAAGGCAAACTGGAAGTCGACCGAGTGCTCGTCGTATTCGAACACCACGATGCGGCCATTGCCCATGTCGGTGCAGTACATCAAGTCCTGCTCAGGATGCGGGCAAAGATGGAAGGGCATCAGCAGGCGGCGCGCCTGCTCCGTACCCTCGCCCGGCGTATCGATCACATGCAGCAGGGTATTCAGGTCGGCGGTAAAAACCAGCAGGCGGCTGTTGCCGGTATCGCACACCCATACGTGGTCGTAATGGTCGCGCGCAATGCCGACCGGGGAATTCATGGTGAAGTCGTCCGGCAACTCACCGCGCACTGTGGTGCCCGGCATGACGAGCTCACCGTAGTGCGTAATATGATGAAATTTGCTCATGGCCATCCCCGCCTGTTAGTTAAGCATTCCAGTATCCGGGCTGCCTTCGAATTCGGCAACATTGGGAGGAAAGCCCTTAACGGCAGGGACGGCGGGCTATCAAATGGCTAGGTTGGCCGGTTCAGAACGGCACGATAGCGGTGAACCAGGCGCGTACTTTGGACGTTTTTCCGTCCGCATCTTCACCTTTGGTGCCCGGCGCCGGATTATGGCCGAGCTTACGAGCCACCTGCACCTGCAGCACCATGCCGCCTGCGCCACGCCAGGTCGCGCCCAGTCCAGCACCTTTCAGGGTGTAGCTGTTGCCTGGGCCATTTCCGGCCAGGGCGCCTGCATACAGGCCATTGTTCAGGCGCACATGGCCCACGTCCACGAAAGCCGACAGGTCGGTACGCAAGTCCTGCAATTCGTAGTGCAGTTCAGTGCTCAGCACATGCCCCTCGTCGCCGGTGGCTTCGCCAGCCGGATAGGCGCGCACGCGGCCAGCACCGCCCAGCGAGAATTTCTCGCCGGATTCCAGGTTGCTCGACGCGAACTGGCCGCTGGCGTTCAGCAGCAGGCCGACGTTGCCGGCCAGGCGCTGGAAGCGGCCCAGGGTGTAAGCCAGGTGGGAAAAGCGGCCGTTGCTGCGTGCGCCGGCCGCATCCGCCGCCGCCGACGCGGCGTTGCCGCCGAGGTCCAGGTGACCGAGGCTCAGCTCCAGGCTGGCCTGGGTCATCGCATCCTGTTCCTGGCGGCTGAAGCTCACTGCCATTGGCAGCACCTTGACGTGCTTGTCGCTGGTCTGGGCGCCGTTGGCAAAGTTCTCGTAGCGCTTGTCGTCGTAGCCGGTGCGCAGCTGGATATTGGTACTGCGGGTACGCAGCAGCGGATAAGTGACGATCAACTGCGACACCGATGCCGTGCCGTGCGCATCCAGCGACTTGAATTCCTCGCCCAGCTTGTAGCGCAGGCGCGAGAACGCGGCGCCGGCCTTCAAGCCCTTGAAGCCCATCGGCGCGACATAGCCCGCGCGGCCGTAGCTGAAGCCATCGCCGGCGCTGGATGCGAGCAGCGACAGCTGGCCGCCGTAGCCGCCCAGGTCATTCAGTGCAAGGTTGCCGGACACGCGCGTGGCACCGGTGTAGCGATTGCTGGAGTTGTCCAGGCTCAGCGAACCGCTGGCCAATGGACCTTCGCTCAGTTGCACGGCCAGTTCGGATTCGCCGATGCCCTGCCCCTGGCTCAATTCGGCGCGGGCGCCCATGCCGGGCAAATCCTGCGTCAACAACAGTGCGCGTTCCAGGCGGTCCTCCTGCACCGGCTGGCCCTGTCGCACCAGCGCATCGAGGTAGCGCCGCGCGATCTCGGGACGCAAGCGCACCTCGCCATCCGGCACCACACGCAGCTGGGAGATGCGACCTTCCAGTACCTGGATGGTCACCTCGCCGTCGCCGATTTCCTGCGCCGGCAATATGGCGCTTGCCACGAAATAGCCACGGGCACGGTAGTAGTTCGTCACCGCATTGCAGGCCTGCTGCAATTCCTCGAACGTCAGTTCGCGTCCGGTAAATGGCGCCAGGACGCCCTGCAATTCGGATGGATCGAATGCGCCCACGCCTTGCAGCGCGAAGCGGCGCACCATCACCTTCTGGGCGCCTTCCAGCGCCAGGCCAGGCACGGGTGCCGCGTCTGGCACCACCTTGCCGGTCGCCGCCGGTTGGCGCACCAGCGCCGGCGGGCGGTTCTGTTCCAGGATGCGGCCGGCATCCGGCAAGGCTTGTGCCAATGCCAGGGCCGGGGCGCTCAGGATGGCAAGCGCCAGGCTGTTTTTGGTATGTTTCTGCACTTCTTGTTCCCTGCTCTTGATCAGTTAGGTGCGCCGGCGCCGTTCACGCCGCCGTCGCGTACTTTCACGCGGCTGCCGCCGCCAATGGTGTATTCGCGCGTTTCGCCGATGCGTTGCTGCGGCATGGCGTCAGCCGCGTTGCTGGCGGTTGGCGCCTTGGCACGCTGCACCAGGTCGGTCAGCCATCCCCATCCGTTCAATGTGGCCGGGCTGGCGGCGCCATTGACCGCGGCAAACGTCGGCAGGCACGCCGACCAAGGGACCACTGTCGCCGGCCAGTTGCACCCACACGTTTGAGCCCCGCCCCAGCACGTCCTTTTGTCCAGGCAATGCCGGATTCACCGCGTTGCCAATGACGTTTTCGAACTGCTGCAGGGGGCGCGCCACGGTCAGCACGCCATTGACGTAATCGACCGCGTAGTTGGCCAGGCGGCTGCCATCGACGACGATGGCATAACTGCCAGGCGCCGAGTCGCGCGACGCCGTGGTGGTCGCATGTACGTCGTTCAACAGCGCCGAAGTATCGCCGCCAACGAAGCCGCTGGCAGTCCAGGTCAGGGCCGGATTGCTGCCGCCATAGGCGCGCGCCTGGTCGTCAGCCTTCACCAGCAGCTTCGCCTGGTTGATGGTGCCGCTGGCGGTGATGCTGTTGCCGGCCAGCGCGTAGTTCGATGCCAGGCCGCTACCGTCCGCCAGGCTGTAGCCGGTGGCGACGGCTTGCTTGCCGGTGCCCGCATCGCGGTTATCGAACTGCACGCTGGCGGGGCCTTGCAGTACCAGGCTTTCGCCGCTGACCAGGCCGGACAGGCTGCCGATATTCGACAGGCTGGCGTTGGTGTTGCCGTCGTAGGTCTTGCTCGCGACGCTGACACCGTCGATCGTCAGCTGGCGCGCGCTGATGCTGCCGGCCAGCGCAACGTCGGCCGGCAGCACATAGTTCGACAGCGCGGTGCCGGCATCGGCATTCACCGCGGCGGCGTCCAGCGTAGCCTTGACGCTGCCGGCACCCACCACATTGGCGCTGTTGTACTGGCCTTGCAGCGCGTCGACAAATGCGCCTTCGCCAGCGACGAAACCGGTCAAGCCGACCTGGCCCGCTGCTACCTGCACCGACGTGCCGCCGTCATACACCTTGCCCACTACACCATTCGCGACAGCCGCCAGCGCCTTCGGCGTGATGGATGCCGAAGTGTTTGCCGTGCCGTTGCTGACGGCGTAGTTGCCTGCGTCTGCGCCGGCCAGGGAAATACCCGAAACGGAAACTGCCTTGCCATTGCCAACATTCTTGTCGGCGAAACTGGCATTGCCGCTAACCTGCAGCTGGTCCCCGGCAAGGCGGTTGTCGCTGTAAATCATGCCGGCAACCAGCGAACCGTCATATACCTTGTCCACGCCGCTTGCGCTGACCTGCAACGCACGCTGGGTGATGCTCGCCGTGGAATTGGCAACGAAGGAAACGTCGTAGTTGCCGGCATCCGCGCCACCCACATTGAGGCCGGACAAGGAGACTGCCTTGTTGTTGCCGGCATTCTTGTCGAGGAAGCTGCCAGTGCCGCCGGAGAGGACCAACTGGTCGCCCGCCACACGGTCGTCGCCAAGCAACACGACCGAGGTGGTGGTCGTGCCGTCATAGATCTTGTCGGCGGCGGCAACGTTAGCCGTCAGGGTGCGCGCGGCGATGGAACCGGAGCCCACCACGCTCGTCGACGACAGCTGGTAGTTGCCCGCATCGCCGCCGGACAAGGCAAGACCGGTTGCCGTCAGCACCTTGCCATTGCCCGCATTCTTGTTGTTGAAGTTGCCGTTGCCGCTGACGGACAGCACGTCGCCCGCCACGCGGTCATCGTTGAAGCTTGCCGAAACCACAGTGCCGCCGTCATAAACCTTATCGCCTTGCACACTGACGTTCAGCGTGCGCGGTGTGATATCGGCCGTGGTACCGACGCTGTTCGAAGCCGGCGCGTAGTTGCCGGCATCAGTTCCGGACAAGGACAGTCCGCTGGCCGTCACTGACTTGCCGTTACCGACGTTCTTGTCGGCGAAGCTGGCATTACCGCTCACCGATAACTGGTCGCCGGCCAGGCGGTCGTCGGTATAGCTCGCGCTGGCGGACCGGCCACCGTCGTATGCCTTGCTGGCAGCTTGGGCACCGACTACCAGCGTGCGCGGAGTGATGTTGCCGCTGGCAGTCGCATTGGCCGATGCCAGCACATAATTGCCGGAATCCGTACCCGCTGCGGAAATGCCGCTGACATTGATCGTCTTGCCATTGCCGACATTCTTATTGGTGAAGTTCGCAGCACCGTAAGCCAGCGACAGCACATCGCCTGCAACACGGTCATCGCCCAGCGTCACGGATGCCGCCGTGCCCTGGTCATACACTTTGTTCGCACCGGTCGCCGTGGCGTTCAGGGAGCGCGCGCTGATGTCGGCCTTGGTGGCGACAGGGCCGGCCGACAGCACGTAATTGACCGCATCGGCGCCGGACAGCGAAATGCCGCTTACGCTGACGTCCTTGGCAAGGCCCACGTTCTTGTCAGCGAAGGTTGCATTGCCGCTGACCGAAAGCAGGTCGCCATTGACGCGGTCATCGCCCAGGATCACGCCGGCTGCACGGCTCCCGTCGTACACGCGGTTGGCGCCGGTGGCCGTCACCACCAGCGTGCGCGCCGCAATATCGGCCGTTCCGCTGATAGCGCTGGAGGCCAGCACATAGTTGTCCGCATCGGCGCCGCCAACGATGGAAACGCCGCTGACGTTCACAGTCTTGCCGGTGCCGGCGTTCTTGCCGGTGAAGCTTGCGCTTGTGCTGCCGAGCGACACGCTGTCCCCGCCCAGGACATCGCTTGCCAGGCCCACCGTCGCACCTGTCGTCCCGTCATAGGTCTTGTTCCCGCCGGTCATGGTGACAGTCAGCGTGCGTTGGCTGATGTCCGCCTTGGTGGCGGCCAGGGTCGACGACAGCACATAGTTGCCTGAATCGGTCCCGGAGATTGCAATGCCGGTCACATTGACGTCCTTGGCAGTGCCGGCATTCTTGTCGGTGAAGGCCGCATTGCCGCCGACCGACAGCACATCGCCTGCCACGCGGTCATCGCTGAGGTTCACCGTCGCCGCCTGCGAGCGGTCGTACACTTTGTTGTTGCCGCTCGCCGTCACAGTCAGCGTGCGCGCCGTGATCGACGCCGTGGTAGCGGCGGTGGGCGACGCCAGCGCGTAGTTGTTTGCATCGGTGCCCGACAGCGCCAGGCCGGTGGCCGTGACGGATTTGGCGGTACCGACGTTCTTGTCGGCGAAGGTGGCGCTGCCCGAAATCGTCAGCGCGTCCCCATTCACGCGATCATCGGTATAGCCGACCGTCGCAGCCAATGCGCCATCGTAGACCTTGTCCGATCCATTCACGCCTACTGTCAGCAAGCGCTGAGTGATATCCGCTGTAGCCGAAGCCGTGCTCGCCCCGAGCACATAGTTGGCCGCATCCGTGCCGGACAGGGAGAGCCCCGTCACCTGCACCGCCTTGGCAACGCCCGCGTCCTTGCCTGCAAACGTGGCGCCAGCCTGGTTGACCGTCAGCGTATCGCCGGCCACGCGGTCGTCGCCCAGCGTTGCGCTGGCATTGATGGAGCCGTCATAGACCTTGTTGGATGCCGTAGCGCTCACGTTCAGCGTGCGCTGGATGATATTCGCGCTGGTGGCCGCCGTCGTCGACACCAGCGAATAATTCACCGCGTCGGCGCCGGACAGCGCAATGCCGTTCACATTGACCGCCTTGCCGCTGCCGGCATTCTTGTTGGCGAAAGTGCTCGACGTTGCGCTCACGCCCAACTGGTCGCCATTGACCCGGTTATCGCCCAGCGTCACGTTGGCGCTCGCCAAGCCGTCATACACCTTGTCGATGCCGGTAGCGGTGACGGTCAGCGCTTTAGGCGTGACGGTCAGGGTATTGCCGGAGGCGAAGCTGATGTTGTAGCCAAGATCGCTGAGCAGGCTTCCCTGGTTCAAGCTATACGTACCGACGTTCTTGATGAAGCCCGTGGCGGCGGCCGACCCGCTGATGCCGCCCGAATCGCCATCGATGTAGCCGGTGACGTTGTAGCTGAACGCCGGCAGCGAACCACTGCCATCGTAGACTTTACTGGCGTTCTGCGCGGTGACGATCAGGGTCGGCGACAGCTTGTACATGAACCAGTTGCCGCCTGCATTGGTATATGCAGGAGCAGCTCCCGTGTACGACTGGCTGTAATGCTTGTTGTAGCCGGTCATTCGTTCCTGGGCATTGGCCGGCGCATCCGCATACACGTGGTAATAACCATTTGTCCCGCCCCGCAGCACATCGCCGCTGGGGTTATTGATAAAGGTACCGCCGCCGGCACCGGCGGCTGCGACTACGACCGTGGCAGCGCCTCCGCCGCCCGAACCAGTCAGGAGGCCGCCCGTGTTGATCACGACGTCGCTTCCGGCCGATGGGCCTTTGTTCACGACGGTGATCGTCTTGGCATTGACAGTGCCTGCAATGGTGATATCGCCGCTGGCGGATTCGGCCTGGCCTGCGCCGGTATCGATGGTCAGGTTGACGTTGCCGGCATTGATTGCCGTGCCATTGGCAACCGTAATGACCGCGTTGCCGGCGCTGCGATAGGCGCTGACCACGCCGGCCGCGGTGCCGGCGTTGGCGGTGACATTCAGCTTGCCGCCCATGGTGATGTTCGAGTTCAGCTCGACGCTGCGTCCTGCTTGAAGCGACAGGTCGCCGGTGCCGGCTGCATTGATGGCGTTGCCGGCCAGCCAGGTGATGTCATTGTTGGCTTGTAGCGTAATGCTGGTACCGGCTGCCAGGGCGGCGGCCAGCTTTTGCGCGTCCACCGAAGCGTTCACATTCGCTTGCGGATAGGCCTGGCCAAACGACAGCGAGGCGGCTGCCGGGGCCGGCAGCAGGCGGAACAAACTGACCGATCCGGTCTGGAACACGCTGCCATCGGCCGAGTCGGCGAAAGGCTGTGCCACTACCAGGCTGTCGCCAGCGCCGTTCATGGCCACGGCGAAGCCGAAGTTGCCGTAGTCGTTGATGTCAAGGCTGGCGTTTGCGCCCTGGGTGTAATCACGGCCGATCACTGCAGTGACGGCAGGCGACGAGTAGGTGCCGGAGTAGTCGATGATGCGCACGGCGCCAGGGCCGGTACCGGTGCTGCCAAGGCCGCCGTTGGTTGGCGATCCGATTGCCAGGCGTGTGCCGGCGTCGTTCATCGCCAGCGAGGAGCCGAACAACTCGCCGTCGTTCAGGCTGATGTTCAGCTTGCTGCCGCCCTGGCCGATCGAACCTTCGCTATTCAAGGAAGCAAACGGCGTGGAGTACAGGTAGACCATGCCCTTGCTATTGTTCTCGGCCGGAGCCCCGACCGCCAATTGCGTGCCCGCGTCATTGAGAGCCACGGCGCTGCCGAACTGGGTGTCCGCAGTGCCGTTCACCTTGCGCAGGGTCGAGAAATTGCCGCTCGATTTCGTAAACAGTTCAACACTATTGTCGAACAATGCACCCACCGCCAGCTTGTCGCCGTCGCCATTCAGCGCGACCGAAACGCCAAAACCATTCGAAGCGGCCCCGCTGCTGACAATCGTCTGGGTCAAGGCCGGTGCGGTGAAGCCGGTGCCAAAGCCGAAGGTGTACACCTTGCCCGTGTAGTCGCTGCCAAGCGCGCCGACGGCCAGCACATTGCCGCTGCGGCTCAATGCGACCGAACTGCCGAAAGCGTCGCCGCCGGTCAACTGGGCCGACAAATTGTAGTTGTTGCCGCCGGTGTAGCCATGGCCGATGGTGCCAACCAACAGGCCGCCGTTGAACTGGCCATCGTTAAAGGTAAACAGGCGCACGGCGCCGTAGTTGGCATCGGCGGCGCCGGCAAGGCCGTCGTCGAGCGGTGCGCCGACCGCAAGGCCCCTGCCGTCGGACGTCAGCGCCACGCTGTAGCCGAACCAGTCGCCTTCCTTCAGGCTTGCCACGTCGCGGTTCTTGCCGCCGCTGAAGCCCTTGCCGATGACTGCGTCATAAGTCCACTGGTTGGTAAAGCTGCCGATCACGATATTCTTCGGGTCCAGCAGCAGGCGGCCGCCGGCGCCGATATCGAGCCGCTCCAGGCCAACGTGACGCAAGTCCTCATGCGACGAGATTTCAACCGCGCCGCCGCGGGCTGCGCCGTTCGCCTTGATGGCTCCCAGCATGGTGGTTTGCTGCTGCGACCACACGACGGCAGTGCCGCCCTGTCCAGCTGCGCCGCGCGCCGAGACGTCCAGCGTGGTGCTGTCATTGAGGAAGGTGGCATCTGCATTGGCAATACTGGCCGTGGCGCCCCAGCGTGCGGTGAAGCGGTCCGCGTCCGGTGCATCGGTGCGCTGCGCGCCGCCCTGGAACGCACCGCCTACGCGCACCAGGCCGCCCTGGGTTGCACCGGAAGCATCGACGTTCGCGCCCATCAGGCGCACGTCGGCGCCGCTGATATCGACCCGGCCGCCCGTGCCCGCCACGCCATGCGCATCGTGCCGGCCGGAAGACAGCAGGCTGCCGCCGGCCTGCAGCGATACGGCGCCGCCGTCGGTGGCGCCGCTCACATTGGTGGAAGCCGAAGTGTTCTCTGCCAGGCTGGCGCCGGAGATGAGATTGATGCTACCGCCCTTGCCTGCCATGCCGGCTGCCGACAGTGCCGCAGCAGCCGACAAGTCGCCAGCTGCCGTCACGTCCACGCTGCCGCCGCGCACGCCGTCCGCGCGCACCGCGCCATCAAGCGCAACGAAACCGCCCGCAATCCTGACGTTGCCGCCCTGGCCCTTGCTGGACGAGGCATCAAGCTGGCCTGCCTGCACCAGCCCGTCGCCCACCAGACGGATCGTGCCGCCATCGGCCACCAGCCCGCGCGCCTGCACCACACCCGCGTTATTGACAGTGGAACGCGCCAGCGCATCGGCCGCTTTCGCGGTCAACAGCACCTGGCCGTTATCAGCCTGCAGCAAGCCTTTGTTCTCGGCCAGTGCATCGAGCGCGCCCTGTTCCACGCGCAGCGTGATCAGGCCGTCGCCGCGGAAGTCCATCGCCACGGCATTGCCTGCCGCGAGTGCCACGCTGCCGCCTTGCGCCGAAATGCTGCCGCTGTTCGATACGGTCGGCGCGAGGAAGGCCACGACGCCGCCGGCAGCGTTGATGCGGCCTTCATTGCGTACCGCGCCCGCTCCGTTGCCGCTGAAACGATAGCTGCCGGACAGGAAAGACTGGTCCGAGATGCCGAGGCTGGAGGCAAGCAACCCGCCCACGTCCACCTGCGCGCTGGCGCCAAACAACACGCCCTGCGGATTGACCAGGAACACCTTGCCATTGGAGGACAGCTTGCCGAAGATGGCGCTCGCCTCGCCGCCCACCACCCGGTTCAGCGCCACCGCCGATGCGTTCGGCTGGTTGAAGCGCACCTGGGCATTGGCGCCGATATTGAAGCCCTGCCAGTTCATGATGGCCTGCTGCGTGGCCTGGTTCACCGTCATGCTGTTGCCCTGCACATTCACGCCAGCCTGGCCTGCCACCAGTTGCATGCCGGTCGGCAGCGCATTGACCGGCGGTGCGCCGGCCGAAGCCGCCCCCGCCATGGCCAGGCTGCCCGCCAGCACAGCGGCGGCGCGGCGGCGCGCGCCGCCTTTGCCGTGACTGCGCGTGCCTTCGGCGACGGCCACCCAGCAGCGGTGCACCGTGCTCCAGACGAGGCGATAAAAACGGTTGGCGGAGGCGTGTTTGTGCATTGTGTTTCCTTAAACGTGCAGGTTGAAGTCGGCGGCGCAGCGTGACCAGCGCACCTTGGCGGGCGCCCCGGCTGCAGGAACACCAACTGGCGACCCGTCGCTTCATTTTCGATTTTCGTAGCTGCCGGCCTGGATAGCCGGCTGCGCGGCGGCTGAGAACACCACCGTGAATTGCATTACTTCCGCGCCATTGGGTGCGATCCGCGAGGCTTGCACCCGTTCCAGCTTGATTTGCAAAGCGCGATGCTCCGGATGATTCAGCCAGAAAACCTGGCCAACCAGGCGTTCGGCAGCGGCACGGCTCCAGCCAAAGCTGTTGCCATTTTCATCAGCAAGGACTGCCGGTGCGCGCAAGCCAAGGCCCGCAGCCAGCAAAGAACCGCCGCCTGCTTTCAGCAAGGTGCGTCCGCGAAGTTACTCGGTCATTCATTGTCGTTCTCCCATTCCATGGCCCGGTGCATGCCGGACATCCCAGTTTCTTTGAAGCCGAGGCGGGCAATACAGCGCCTCGGCCCGGTTATTCAGTGCTACATTGTAAGCGCAGCGGCAAGCCCGCGCCGGCTGCTTCCCACTGCAAGGCGCGCAGTTGCGTGCTGCCGATGCCTTGTCCACACCATGCCGGCAACAGTGCGATGTCGACCAGATGCAGGGCGTCGCCCGCTTGCGCCACAATGTGCCGCCCGGCAGCAACCCCGTCGACTTCGATGATGTCGAAGCGCGCCGCCGGATAGGCTTGCAGGTACGACTGCCGCTGCGCCTCGAACTGCATGTCGAGCAAAGGCTGCAGCAGGGCTTCGTCCATGCCGGCCAGCCCCCAGTTCGCGCACGCGGACTGCGCCGAACAGCGTGCGCAGGAAAGCGCGGTCCGCCGCAGCCTCGCTGCGCAGCGTGAGCTGCATCAGGAACGCGGCGGGAACACGCCCTGCAGCGCGATTGCAGAACAACAGGCCAAGGTAAGGCTGGCGGTTGTTATGCGGTTGGCCGCTGCCTGCCACTGCCAGCACTTCGGGGCGCATCGGCAGCATGCCGGTGGTGGTTTTGCTGTAGATCTGGTTCATCGATCCCGACTTGGCAAAGCCGCTGGAAGCGCCTGGCGCCAGCTGGTTGGCTGTGACGGTGGTCGCTTGCAGGTTGTGGGAGTGGAACGGCATTTCCGATTCGAGCAGGCTGACCGTGTCGCTGCCGCCCTGTTCGCCCAGGTCGCGCAGCGGACAGGCCTGTACCTTGCCCGGGATGCAGCGGCGAGCGGCCGTTCAGGTCGGGCAAGGCAAAAGTCGATTTGCCGTCGCCGCCATAGGTGGTGCCCAGCAGGGAAAACAGCGCCGTGTTCTGCGAGATCGGCAGCAGTTGGCCATCGCAGGTGGCCCAGCCGGTCGGCGCGAAGTTGCTTGCAAACATGCGGATTTCCGCAACAAATGGTGAATCCATCGAAAGGTCCTCAAGACTGCTGCGGGAATACGCCGTACAGCGAAATGATGAAAATTGACGCCAAGGTAAGGCGCCATGTTGTCGTGCGGTTGCGATCCGCCTGCCGGTGTGATGGCTCCTGCCGCCATCGGCAACACATTGTTGTCCGTGGTGCCGTACATTGCCGTGCCTGCGGCCACCGTCGCTGCCGGGGTAGCCGGTCAGGTTGGTGAAGGCGCCGCTACCACGTTCGCTGCTGCCGATGATGGTGTGGCTGTGGTTCGGGAGTTGCTGCGAAGTCAGGGTGACGCTCTCAGCGCCGCCCGTCTCGCCGATGACGAAACTACGGCCTTGCAGGCTGCCGGCATGCAGCGGGCACGCGGCTGCGCATATCGGGCAGTGCGAAGGTGGACTGCCCGTCGCCGCCATAGGTGGTGCCGATCAGAGTGAACAGGGTGTCGTTTTCTGAGATCGGCAGCAGCTGGCCATCGCAAAAGGCCCCAGCCGGTCGGCGCGAAATTGCCGCCAAACATGCGGATTTCGCCAATAAAAGGACTAGACATGGTCGGCTCCGTTCAATTCTGGCTAGGGAAAATGCCCTGCAGCGCGCGATGATGAAATTCAGCGCCCAGGTAGGGTTAGGGTATTCTCGTGCGGCTGCGAGCCGCCGGTGCTCGACACCTGGTTCGACACCAGGCCCACGTTCGGCAAGCCATTGAAGGCATCCGCGCGTGCAGCCGGCCCTTGCGGCGCCAGCAGTGAGCCGTTCGGATCGCTGGTCGTTGCAACTGCCGTGCTGGCATTCAGGCGGTGGATGTGGCCAGGCAATTTCCCGCCTGGGTCAAGGTATGCGCAAACGCCCACCACTGGCCTGGCCCTGGTAAATGCCTGCGCCGATATGCGCGGGCACGCGGCCCGCGCAGGTCCGGCAGCGCAAAGGTGGTTTGCCCATTCCCGCCGTAGGTAGTCCCCAGCAGTGAAAACAGGGCCTGGTTCTGGTTGATCGGCAAAAATTGCCCATTGCAAAAAGCCCAACCTTTCGGCGGGTAGTTGAACGAGACGAGCTTGATCTCGGCCAAGTATGGCTCTGCCATATGGTCTCCCTGGTGACGGTTAATTGTTAAATACGGCGTGGTACTGCAGCCCGGCGCTGTTACGGCTGGCGGGGACGATAAAAATGGCCAGATCGTCATCACCGGGGCGTTCCAGGATGACGGTTTGCTGCTCCAGTTCCGGCACGGGCAGGCCCCTGGAAAGTGAGCGAAAAAGCCTGTGGATTGGCCGTTGGCCGGACTTCGGCCAGCGCCAGCGTGAGTGCGGAACCCGCTACGGAGAAGTGGGCCCCCGAGACGGGCCTGAAAGTAGGAAAACAACTGTCGACACGGCAAACTTACAACTTTTCTATCGTTGAAAAACTTCACATTGTACGATTATTTTTCCTTAATCTGTATTACATTTTTGCAATAAACCTAAACTCGAGGCATCTTCCATGGGCGCCTGGCAGCGTTCTATGGTTCGGTTACAACAGGCGCCCCAAATAGTTAAACGCTAGCGAACGCAAAGTTTATACTTGCCTGAATGCAGCCCGCCTCCCCTACGGTGTCACTCAACATGTGCCGTGTGTTCCGCTCCTCTATTCTTGCGGTACTGCTTGCCGCATCGCACGCATGCGCCGGCCCCACGGTGGTGGTCGGAGCGGAGGATGATTGGGGCGCCTTATTCTTCGGCGCCTCAGCAGCACGCCCAGGGATTCGCAGTCGACGTCGTGCGCGAAGCCTTTGCCCTGGCGGGGCGTCACGGCAGAATTCCGGGCCCTGCCCTATTCCCGCTGCATTGGCCGAAACACGCAGCGGCCAACTGACGGCATGCTTCGACGCCGTCCCCGAACAGCCTGATCAGGCCGCTCTACCTGTGGCCCCGGATGCCGCTGTTTTCCACCCGCATGAATATCTACGCGCGGGCGGGCTCGCGCCAGCGCGGCCTGCGCAGCAAAGACCTGGAGGGGCACACGGTCGGCGTACAACGCGATTACGAGTACGGCGAGGCATTCGACGTCAACACCCGCATCCGGCGCCGCGTGGTGGACAAGAACGAGTATGGCTTCCGCATTGCTGATGGCCGACCGCATCGAGTACATGGCGGCCGAAGAACGCATCGCCAACGCCCTGTTTCGCAGCAAGCCGAGTGAGTTCGGCGGCCGTTTTCGCGCTGGTGGGGACCGTCGCTACGCCCGACCTGTTCATCGCCTTCAGCAAGAGCGCGCCGGATAGCCGCGAAATGCTGGCGCGCTTCAACCAGGGCTACGACAAGCTGCTCAATTCGCCACGCTACATAGCAGATCGAGGAGCGCTGGTTCAAATGACACCCGCTCGATCGCCGCGCGCCTGCTGCGCATTATCTTCGGCTGCTATTTCATCGTCACGGTGGTGGTGACCGTCGTCCAGCTCACCGCGGAGTACAAACATACGCGCAGCCGCGTCGAAAGCGAAATCGAAGCGATTGCAGCACACCTTCGGCCCCGGCATCGCCGACGCCATGTGGCGCTTCAACGACGACATCATGCGCGGCATCCCTGGCCGGCATGATGGAGCTGCCGATCGTGGTCGGCATCAAGGTGGTCGACGACCAGGGCAAGCTGGTACGCGCGGTCGGCACCGTGCTCGATGAAGGCGGCAGGCATATGCAAGCCCAACCCGACGGGCGACTGGCGCCGCCGGTGGCGCGACGACGGCCTGTTCGGCCAGATCTTCAGCCGCGAATTCCCGATTTCCTACCCGCTTGAAAACGGCACTGCGCAGGAAATCGGCAAATGGACCGTCTACTCGAACCGGCGCATCGTGGTCAACCAGGTGCAGTACGGCTTCGTCCTGATCCTGGTGAACTCCGTGATCAAGACCCTGGCGCTGTGGTTCATCTTCGTGCTGGTGGTGCGGCACTGGCTGGGCAAGCCGCTGCAGCAGCTGAGCGACTATGTCGGCCACCTGAACATCGACAACCTTGGCAGCAAGCCGCTGGAGCTGAAACATGGCGGCAATACGGAGCTGGACCTGCTGGCCACACAAGATCAATGAAATGCGCCGAGAACATCCTGGCCGGCCTGTCGGAGCGGGCCGTGCTGTACCAGGAACTGGCTGTCCTCAACGAGTCGCTGGAACGGCGCGTGGCCGAAACGCACCGAAGCCGCACGGCACGCGCAGGATGAACTGGCGCGCAGCGAACGGCTGGCGGCCCTGGGCTCGATGGTGGCGGGCATTGCACATGAACTCAATACGCCGATCGGCAACAGCCTGGTCGCGGCCAGCACCATGCACGACAAAGATCCAGGCGCTGGGCCAACGTTTTCGAAGGAGGCTTGCGCCGCTCGGACATGCATCAGTTCCTCGACGAAGCGGACGGCATCGGCCTGCTCCTGACGCGCAATATCGAGCGTGCCGCCAGCCTGGTATCGAGCTTCAAGCAAGTCGCAGTGGACCGTGCCAGCTCGCAGCGCCGCCGCTTCGGACCTCGGTGCCGTGATCCAGGAAAACATTGAACACCCTATCTCCCGTGCTGCGCAAGACCCCTTACGAAGTTACCGTGGACGTGGCCCTCGCTGGTGGCGATGGACAGCTATCCAGGCCCCTTGGGCCAGGTGCTGGCAGCCTTGGTGAACAACGCCATCGTGCACGGCTTCCGCGATCGTGACCACGGGCGGCTATCGATCTCGGTGCCGGTGCCCTGCCGGCGTACACGCCGAAATCATCATCAGCGACGACGGTGCCGGCATCGCGTCCGGCCACCTCAATCGTATCTTCGATCCCTTCTTCACCACCCGCATGAGCGAAGGCAGTTCGGGGACTGGGACTGAACATCGTGCACAACATAGTCACCACCGTCCTTGGCGGCAAGATCCACGTCGACAGCAATGCCCGGCGCGGGGCACCACCTTCCGCATCACCATCCCGCTGGATGCGCCGATGCACCACGAAGAACCGATTATTCCGCGGGTTTGAGCAGCACCGGCACTTCCTTGAAGGCGGGCGTGGCCGAACCGCGCGCCACCAGCGCCGGAGAGATCAGCGGCGTCAGTTCCGGGAAATAGCCGAACACATCGCCATCCGGCACGTCGTACTGCACCAGCTGGTAGCCGGCGCATTTGCGCGCAATGCCGTCCGGCGCGGCCGCATGCACGTCGACCAGTTGGCCGTCGCGCAGGCCAAGGCGCGCCACGGTTCCCTCTGAAATGAACAGCACCTTGCGCGTATGGTGCACGCCGCGGTAGCGGTCCACCTCGCCCGTGGTGTCGCGGTAAACGGTGGTGTTGTACTGCCGGTGCGCGCGCACGGTGGCCAGGCACAGCACATCGTCGCCGAAGGCAGCGCGGGCGCGGCCCATGATTGTGTCCTGCGGCAGCGCAATGGCGCTGAATTGCGCCTTGCCGCTGGCAGTCTTCCAGTCGCGGTTGCGCGCGCTGTTTGGAAGGTGGAAGCCGCGCGGTTGCGCGATGCGGTCATTGTATTTTTCGAAGCCCGCCACCGCAGTCTGCGCGACCTGCTCGATCAGCGCACGCGTAACGCTGTAGTCGCGGCCCATGGCTTGCCAGTCGATGCCCGATACTTCCGCGCCTGCGGCCAGCGTGTGGCGCGCCAGTTCGGTCACGATATGCGGCTCCGAACGCAGCTTGGCGCTGGCCGGATCGCTGCGCCCGGCCGAAGCGTGCACCATGCTGGCCGTATCTTCCACGCTGACGAATTGGCGGCCGCCCTCCTGCTCATCGCGCTCGGTACGGCTAAGACAAGGCAGCAGCAAGCCGACCTGGCCAGGATGCAGGTGGGTGCGATTCAGCTTGGTGGCGATATGCACCGTCAACTGCAGGCCCTCCATCGCTTGCAGCACGCGCGGCGTATCCGGCCCGGCCACGGCAAAGTTGCCGCCCAGGCCAAGGAAGGCATGCACCGAACCGTCCATGATGCCGTTGATGGCGGCCACCGCGTCGAGCCCGTGCTGCGCCGGCGGCGTAAAGCCGAAAACGCGCTCAAGCCCATCCAGCCACTCCCTTTTCGGCCGGTTGGTCACGCCCACCGTGCGGTCGCCCTGCACGTTCGAATGGCCGCGCACCGGCATCAGGCCCGCACCCGGCTTGCCAACGTTACCGCGCAAGAGCATCAGGTTGACCAGCATCTGGATGGTTTCGATCGCGTACTCATGCTGGGTCAGCCCCATGCACCAGGTAGCAATGGTGGCTTTGGACGCGATATAGATTGCCGCCGCCTTTTCGATCTGCTCGCGCGACAGGCCGCTATCCTGCTCTACCTGCTGCCAAGACTGGGCGCGCACGGTGGCGGCAAATTCCTCGAAACCGCTGGTATGGCGCGCGATAAAGTCGCGCTCCAGCACCTTGCCGCCCGCCTCCTCCGCTTCCAGCACGGCCTTGCACATGCCGGTGATGGCCGCCAGGTCGCCGCCGACGCGCACCTGGAAATACTCGCTGGCGATGCGCGTGCCGCGCCCCGTCAGGGTTTCGACCGGCGATTGCGGATCGGCAAAACCGCGCAAGCCCGGCTCCAGCATCGGGTTGAAGGCAGCAATGCGGCAGCCGCGCAGCGCAGCCTCGCGCAAGTCACCGAGCATGCGCGGATGGTTGGTCGCAGGATTCTGGCCGAACACGAAAATCGCCTCCGCGTGTTCGAAATCCTCACGCGTGACGGTCGACTTGCCCACGCCGATGGTGGTCCCCAGCGCCATACCGGACGACTCGTGGCAATAGTTCGACGAGTCGGGCATGTTGTTGGTGCCGAAGGCGCGCGCAAACAGCTGGTAAGGGAAAGCCGCCTCATTGCTGCTGCGGCCGGACGCGTAGAACACCGCACGGCCCGGAGCATCGAGCGCACGCAAGGCACCGGCAGCCAGCTTGAACGCCTCCGCCCACTCGATCTCACGGTAGGTATCGCTGGCGCGGTGGTACAGCATCGGTGCGGTCAAGCGGCCGAAACCTTCCAGCTCCCACTCCGCGCGGGTGCGCAGCGTTGCCAACGGATTGGCCGCGAAAAATTCCGGCGTCGCGCGGCGCGCCGTCGATTCATGCGCAACCGCCCATGCACCCTGCTCGCAGAAATCGACCGCCTTATCCTTGGGTGAATCCGGATAGGCGCAGCCAGGGCAATCCACCCCGCCCGGCTGGTTCAGCTGCGGCAGGACTTTCAACGCCGGCAGCGGGCTGTTGCTGCGCAGGGCTTTAGCGGTGCCGTTCAGCGAGCCTAGGCCGCCAGCAGGTTTGTCATAGAAGCGAATCGGATGCTGCACGTGGATCTCCGGCCATACTGTCAAGCCCGCGATGTTAACATATGAAAGTCGGGGACAGCTCCGGCTTCTCGAGGAGCTTTGCGCTTCGTGCAGAGCAAAATGTCCGATTGCCGGAGCTGACCCCGACTTTCAAGCTGCTATTGCTGAGTTGCCACGTGACAACGGGGCATGCGCGGCAGTAGCTTGGGCGGCTGTCTTTGATTTATACTTCGCCTGCGCCTTGACCCCGCGCAACGTTTCCTTCTGGCCAAACCCTCGCCTGGCACTCTCCCTCTTCAAGAGATGGTTGTGCGCCAAATTCCACGACTCCAGACCTTCAAATTCAAGATCACCGCCCTGCTGGTGCTGATCGTCATGTTTGCCACTGCATTGATCGCCGGCGTTTCACTGCTGGTGGCTGAGCAGGAGATGCGCAAGGTGATTGCTGCGCAGGAGATGTCGATGCTGTCGAGCGCGGCGGCGTACCTTGACCGGGATTTAACTTCCAAATTGCAAGTGTTGCGCGTCCTGGCCGAGAGCATGCAGGCCGAGCCGATCGCGGCCAGCAAAGTCCAGGCCCAGCTCGAGCTGCGCGGGGCGTTGCGCGATGAATTCTTCAACGTCACCGCTTATGATGCCGACGGCAAGCTGGTCGCCAATCTGCAGGACCGCCGCATGATCGGCAAGCTCAACAGCAAAAACCGCCAATACTTCCGCGATACCGTGACGGCCCAGGAAGGCATCGTTTCGGCCCCGTTCCGCAGCGTGCTGTCGGGCCGTCCGGTGCTGGCCATCACGCAACCGGTGTTCGGCCGCGACGGCAGCCTTGACTACGTGCTGGTCGGCACCGTCGACCTGCAACGCCCAGCCTTCGCCGGCCAGTTGAACGCCCTGCGCGGCAAGGCTGAAGGCTATCTGTTCATCCTGACCGCCGACGGCACCACCCTCTACCATCCCGACCAGAACCGCGTGCTGACCCAGGCCGCCGCGCCGGGGACCTTGGGCGCGGCGGTGCTGGCGGCTGCGGACGGCTGGCGCGATGACGCCCTCGACGAAGGCAAGCCGGTCCTGCTGGCCCATAAGCGCCTGCAAAAGGCCGACTGGACGGTCGCGGTCTCCTTCCCCATCCGAGATGTATTTGCTTCGATGGCCACGCTGCGCTGGCGTGCCCTGGCGGCCGCTTCGGTCGTGGCCCTGGTGGCGGGCCTGGGCGCCTGGCTGCTGCTGCGCGCCCTGCTGGCGCCCCTGTACGCGCTGCACGGCCAGGTACGCGCCTTCGGCCGTGGCAATATCGATATCGAGCAGTTCAACTCCGGCAAGCCCGATGAATTCGGCCACCTGAGCCGCGCCTTTTACCAGGTCGCGCGCCAGCAGCAGATGGCCGAGCGCAACTTGCAGCGACTGGCCACTACCGACCCGCTGACCGGGGCCCACAACCGCCGCATGTTCGACGAGTTCTTCCCGCAAGCGCTGAAACGCGCCATCCGCGCCGGCCAGCAGATCGGCCTGGCCGTGATCGACATCGATTACTTCAAGGGGATCAACGACAACTTCGGCCACCAGGCCGGCGACGCGGTGCTGATTCAGTTCGCCGACCGCATGCGCGATGCGGTGCGCAGCACCGACACCGTGGCGCGCATCGCCGGCGACGAATTCGTGATCGTCTTCGAGCACCTGGAGGCCGGCCACGACGTCAACCTGCTGGGCGAGAAAATCGTGGCGGCGATGCAAGCGCCGTTCGAAGTCAACGGCCGCCCGCTGAACGTCAGCGCCAGCATCGGCATCGCCCTCACCACCGAGCTGCCGGCCGATGTCGACAAGGTGATGCTGGCCGCCGACCAGGCGCTCTACTGCGTCAAGGCGGCCGGGCGCAATGGCTTTGCGGTCAATACCGTCGGCGCCGAGCGCATGCTGTCGGTGCGCGAGTTCGTGGCGCCCGGCAAAGCCGACAAGGGTGACAAGAAGAGCTGGCCCTCCAGCCGCTTCTGATTAGTGTTGCCCCGGTCATGCTGGGCGCCTCTCGGAAAGGGCCAGGCTAGTACCCGCGCTGGCAGGAGCGCGCACCGCTTGCCCCATGCGGAATTCACCGACCAGGGCCACCAGCGTTGCCGCCTGCTGCTGCAGGCTTTCCGCCGCAGCGGCTGCCTGTTCGACCAGCGCGGCATTTTGCTGCGTTACCCCATCCATCTGGCTGATGGCCTGGTTGACCTGGCCGATGCCGTTGCTCTGCTCACCGCTGGCCGCGCTGATCTCGTTGACGATATCGCTCACGCGGCGCACGCTGGCCACCACCTCGCCCATCGTGGTGCCGGCCTGCGCCACCAGCGCACTGCCCGCCTCCACTTCGCCCACCGAACTGCCGATCAGCTCCTTGATCTCTTTTGCCGCCGCCGCGCTGCGTTGCGCCAGGTTGCGCACCTCGCTTGCCACCACCGCAAAACCGCGCCCCTGCTCGCCGGCGCGCGCCGCTTCCACTGCGGCATTCAGTGCCAGGATATTGGTCTGGAACGCGATGCCGTCGATCACGGAAATGATGTCCACCACCTTGCGCGAGGAATTGTTGATCGAGGCCATGGTATCGACCACCTGCGACACCACCTGCCCGCCGCGCGCCGCCACTTCCGACGCCTGAGCCGCAAGCTGGTTAGCCTGGCGCGCATTGTCGGCGTTCTGCCGCACGGTGCTGGTCAGCTGCTCCATGGTGGCGGCAGTTTCCTCCAGCGCGCTGGCCTGCTGCTCGGTGCGGGAAGACAGGTCATACTCGACTAGTGATCAACATCTCACAACGAGGTGAGGAAAAGATCACTAGTCGAGTATATTC
>NZ_JBNZFX010000033.1:0-163959 GCF_050709955.1 Massilia eburnea | reverse complement strand
TCGATCCAGGCCTTCAGCGTCGATGGTACGGAGAAGTTGTACATCGGCGCGCCGATGACCACGACGTCCGCTGCAAACAGTTCGTCTACCAGGGTGTCGGACACTTTAACGACCTGCGCCTGTTCGGCATTGCGCGCTTCCGCTGGCGTGAAGAAGGCGCCCATCATCTGCTCCGTCAGGTGCGGGACTGGATTGGTGGCCAGGTCGCGCTCAACCACGGTGTCGGCCGGTTGGCGGCCTTCCATTTGGCGATGAATTCGGCCGACAGTTGGCGGGACAGCGAACCAGCATTACGTACGCTGCTGTTGATGTAGAGAACGTTTGCCATGTACTTGCTCCAAGAAAGTTGGTGATTGCAGCCATCTTAGAACGGGTTTATTATCGACGAAATAGGTTTTATCACGATAGAAATTATCGATTTTATTGATATGCGAGATCCCGGCCACCCCACCCTCGACCAGTTGCGCGTCTTCATCGCGGTCATCGACCATGGCGGTTTCGCCCACGCGGCACGCGCCCTGCACCGCACCCAATCGGTGATCAGCTACACCATCGCCAACCTGGAAGAGCAATTGAACATCGCCCTGCTCGACCGCAGCACGCGCAAGCCGACCCTGACCGAAGCCGGCAAGACCTTGCTGGCAGATGCCCGCGCCGTGACCAGCAAGGTGGATGGCATGCGTTCGCGCGCCAAGGCCCTCGGCATGGGCCTTGAGGCCGAGCTGTGCATCGTGGTCGACGTGATGTTCCCGGCCTGCGTGCTGGTGCGCGCACTCGAACACTTCCAGCGGGAATTCCCGACCGTCGCGCTGCGCCTGCATACCGAAGCGCTGGGCGCCGTGGCGCAGATGGTGGCCGACCGCCGCTGCCAGTTGGGTGTGGCCGGCATGGCTGCCACCGCGCCGGTGAATATCGAGCGCCATGCGGCGGGATTCGTGAAAATGATGCGGTCTGCTCTCCGCTGCATCCACTGTCGCGCGAAGCGGCGCAATCCCAACCTCGGTTTTGCGTGAACATTTGCAATCTGGTGGTGACAGACCGCAGCCCGCTGACCGAAGGCCGCGATTTCGGCGTGCTGGGGCTGCGTGACTGGCGCCTGGGTGACCTCGGTTCCAAGCACGCCTTGCTGGTTGGAGGGCTCGGCTGGGGCAATATGCCCGAGCACACCGTCATGCGCGACCTGGCGGAAGGACGCCTGGTGCGCCTGCACACCCAGGAAGGCAGTGAGCTGGAATACCCGCTGTTCGTGATCCATCGCGGCGATGATGAACTGGGCCCGGCCGGCAAATGGCTGCGGCAAAAATTCATCGACCTCGACCATACGCTGCCGCAGGACGCCTTCTAAACATTCCTACAGGCCGGCGCGGCGTGCGCCTACAGGCTAGTTTGCGGCATCGGCCTAGCATGGAATCGCTTCATTCACAAAGGAGAGCGATCATGGCACCACGCAAGGACACTGAGCAATCGGACGATTGGCGCAACCAGGCCGGGCAAGCGAACCAGCCGGACAAGGCCAACAAGGCAATAAGGAAGGCAACAAGGACGGCAACCAGCAATCCGACCAGGACCGTGGCAATAAGCAGAATGACGTCGGCCAAGGCCAGCGTCAGGGAAGCCGCGACGACTTGAAGGATGAAGAAAGCGGCAACCGCGGCAATCGCGGCGACCGCGACCAGCAACGCTAAGCCTTCAGGCGGCTAAGCGATTCCGGCGGCGCGCAGGGCGCGATTTCAGGCGGCGGACTTCGTCGCACAAATCCACCACCAGCGCCGCCAAATCTTCATCCGCATCGAAATCGCGCTCCAGCTGTGCCAGGCGACGCGCCCTCCCCAGGTCCACGCTGGTGAATTGCAGGGTTTCGATGCTGGCCCCTTCCCGGCCGATCAGGATGCCGCGCTGAACGTGGTGCACGATCCATTCGGGCTCGACGGCGCACGCGCGCGCCAGTTCATCCAGCGTCAGCGCCTGGTGTTCCAGCGGCACGCCTTCCACAATCTCTTCCTTTGGCATCGCTCATCCTCCTATTTCGCGTTGCATCTGTTGGTATAGCGCGCGCCGCTCGGGCGTATCGGCCGGCGGGGCAAAGATTTCCAATATGAGATACAGGTCGCCCGCCGTGCCGGAGCTGTTGGCGGGGGGAATTCCGCGCCCTTTCAGGCGCAGCTTACGGCCGCCTTGCGAATTGGGCGGCACGGTCACGGTCACGCGGCCGGATGGTGTAATGACTTCACGCTCGCCGCCCAGCGCAGCGAGCCACGGCGGGATCGGTACTTTTCGTAGACGTCGCGGCCTTCGACACGGTAACGGTCATCGGCCTGGAATGCTATTTCGAGATAAAGGTCGCCTGCTTCGGCACCGTTCATGCCGGCCTGGCCCTGCCGGCCAAGGCGCAATTGCTGCCCCGCCGTCACGCCTTGCGGGATGCTGACCTTGAGCGTGCGCTGCTTGCCAAGCGATATCTCGCGCTGGGCGCCGTTGTAGGCATCTTGCAGGCTGATTTCAAGGACGGCGTGGATATCTTCGCCGCGCGTGCGGAAGCCCTGGCGACGGCCGCGTTGCCCGCCACGTGGGCGAACAGGTCGGCAAAGAAATCTTCGGCGCTGCCTCCTTCGAAGCCGCCGCCCCAGTCGGGTGGCGGGCGGAATTCCTGGCCAGCGTGGTACTGTCCGCTACCCAGCGAATCGTAGGCAGCACGCTTTTCGGCATCGCCCAGCACGCCATAAGCTTCGTTCAGCTCTTTGGTGCGCGCGTCGGCATCCGCTTCCTTGCTGACGTCCGGATGATATTTGCGGACCAGCTTGCGATAAGCTTTCTTGATCTCGTCTTCGCTGGCAGTCTTGGCGACTCCAATGTCACGTAGTAGTCCTTGTATTCCACGTCGCGCGCTCCCGGAATGGCATTAGGCCAGTCTAGCGGAATTCCGGATTCGAAGGCAGATCATTCGCCAGACTTCCAGAGCATCGTACAAAAAAAAGCGCCTTCGATTGAAGACGCTTCTTTGCGTGGAGCAGCCGCAGCTTAGCGGTTGTACACGGTCTGCATATAGCGGCGATAGGTGTCGGCAGATTCGATCCGCACGGAACGTGCCTTCACGGTCTCGCCTGCCCCCAGTGCGGGCAGCTTGAAGTTGGTGCTGAAGGTACCAGCTGCAGTTGGCGATTCTGTAGATTCCAAACCGCTGTTGATACCCGAGGTTTGCTCCCAAATAGAGAGCCAGGTCACCGCGCCCGGGTTGACGGCGGAAACGGCCAGCGCGAGGTCACGGGTGCTGTAGCTCGCCAGCGCTGCCAGACTCTGCTCCGACAGGCGTCGGGAAGGCGGTGCTGGCTTTGGTTTCGGTCAGGGTCAGTGGACGGCGCTGTACTTTCAGCACGTAAGTGCCATCGCTGCTGCCGGCTGCGAAGGAGAGCTTGGCATTGGACGCGTCATATGCAGTCAGGACATAGGCCGCGTTGTCAGGCAGGCGGGCGATGCCGTCATCGCCCTCGGCGAGATCGTATCACCGCAGTCGGTGCCCATGACATAGGTGCTGGACGAGTTGACGGTGTTGACCCACTGTTCGCCCTGGCCGGAAAGGGCATAGCGCAAGCCTGCTTGCGGCATGCCAGGCCCGGTAACGATGATGTGGTCGATCACGCCGGCGGTGGTGTTGTTGGCCGGGTTGCGGTCATTGATGTTGAAGTTGATGCCGGTCCGATAGCAGGTTCCAGACGCGCCGACAGTCTTGCTCATGCTGGCGAAGGCTTCCAGTTCGAATACGCGCTGGTTGCCGTGCAGGCGCCATACGCCGTCGGTCGGGCTCTTGCGGATCTTCCAGTTTTCCAGACGGTCCAGAATCTGGCCACCCTTGGTTTTCACGGTAAACGACACGCGGGCGGTAATCTTGGCCGGGTCTGTGTAATCGATCTGGTGGATCTCGAAATCGCTGAAAGTCGCGCCTACCAGCACAGTCTCGCTGACCAGGTGACGGAGGAAGTCCTTGGCACCTTCGTCATCGTTGAGGAAGCCTTCGGTGGCAAATGGGAGCAGCGCATCGACGGTCGGTTGGCCATTGGCGAACTGGGCGATAAAGTCAGACAGCGCCTTCTTCACCAGCGGCGCATCGTTGGTCGCGGTGCTGATATTGTCCGCTGCCAGTTTCGGCGAGCTGGTTTCGGTGCTGGCTTTTTGCTTGAGATCGTCGGTGATGACGGAGCTGTTGGCCGTGGTGCTGATGGTGGCTACGGCCGTGTTGGTATTCACCGACACCTGGATCGCATCCAGCGCTTTATCGAGCGGGCTGGTCAGCGGGGTGAACGGGGTACGCAGCAGGTCGGCGTTGGCATCGACACCCAGCGCGGTCAGGATGGGCTGCAGCTTTTCTTTCAGCTTGGCGACTTCAGCATCGATCGTGCTCGCGGTTGCGGTAGCCGCGTTCTTATCGAACTGGTCGAAATAGTCCGCTGCGAGCTGGCCACCTACGTTGGCGGCGATCAGGTCGGTCAGCTGGGTGATATTGATCTTGCCGGTCGCATCGGCACTGGTGGCGACCGAGTGCACGGTATAGGTGCGGCCATTGGCCATGCCGGAGGCGCGGAACACGAACGGGCCGGTCATGCCGGTCACGTCGACCGAGTACGCACCGTTGTCGCCGATCTGGGCAACCTTGGTGGCGCCTTTCGAGTCCTTGACGGTCACGCTGCCCGCCAATGGGGCGCCCACTGCTGCCGTACCGTTGAACACCACCGAAACCGGCGACGTCTGCACTGGTGGAGTCGTGGTTGCGCTGCTCGAATCGCTGCCGCCACCGCCGCATGCGGCCAATGCCAGGCTCACGGCGCTAGCCAAAATCAGTTTGTTGAATTTCATTCTTCCCTCGGGTTGTTAGCATTCATCTTATCTAATAGCCACTATTAATGTTTCTATATTGAAACTATTGGTGCTATAAAGCAATACTAACACAGCCTTGGAAGCCGCTTCAAATCTGGGTTTGCGTAAAAAATACATCTTCCAGGTCAAAAAAAAAACGCGCTGTGAAGCGCGTTTTTTGTGTGGGCATGTGCCGATCAGCGGACGCGGCGGATCGACGAGATGCGGTCGCTGAAGTCTCTCAGGTCAGGGTAGCGGCCTGGCGCAAACGTGCGGCACTGGCCGCCGAAGTCGGCGTGTTCGCAGGCTTCCCAGGTGCCGTAGTTGACGACCATCGAATTGGCGTTGTCGTTGAAATGGACGTTGCGCAGGGTGTCCATATCATTATTGATCTGGACGATGCGGCCGCGGAAGCCGTTGTCATTGAACAGCTCCACCGCCGGGCCGCGTGGCTCTTCGCGGTATTCGCGGCGCTCTTCGCGGCGCTCTTCACGCCAGCGGTCGTCGCGGTCGTCGCGATTATCGCGGCCCCAGCCGTGGCCGCGTTCGCGGCGGCGGTCAATCTCACGGGCGGAAGAGAAGTTATTGTTGAAGCGGCGCAGGTCCGGATATTCGCCGCGTTCGAACACGGCGCACTGGCCCTGGAAATCAACGTGCTCGCACAATTCCCAGGTGCCGGAGCGCACCACCAGGCTCGAAGCGCGGTCGTTGAAATCGAAGTCGCGGAAATTGTTGGCGGCACCATCGGCAATCACCACGCGCTGGCCGCGAAAGTCTTCGCGCGAGAAGAGCTGCAATTCACCGGCCGAAGCGGCCTGGCCAAGAAGGGAAGCGGCCAGCAGGAAAGCGGCGGTCAAGGTATTCTTCATTACTAAATCTCCGATATTCAGGCATCCTAAGCGCACTAACGCGGCGCAAAGGCCGTTAGACTACCCTACCTTGTAACAAATTCCTACTGTGCAACACATGCCGACCACGATTTTGAGCTCCAATTTACGCAACGAAGCGACAGCATTATGGAAATTGGCCTGGCCGGTCTTGATTGGGCAACTCGCCACCGTTGGCATGGCGGTGGCGGACGTGGCGATGACCGGCCACACCCAGGCTTCCGAACTGGCTGCGGTGTCGACCGGCGCAGCAATCTGGTCCATCGTGCTGGTGACCGTCATGGGCACCATGATGGCAATGAACACGCTGGTGGCGCACGAAGTGGGTGCCGGCAGTTACCAGCGTATTCCGCACCTGGTACGCCAGGGCTTGTGGAAGGGCCTGGGCGTCGGCTTGGTGGCCATGTTGCTGGCCAACCTGGCCACCCTGCTGTTCGACCACCTGCAACTGGCGCCGGAAGTGAACCGGCGCGCTGCACTGTTTGTGCACTTCATCAGCATCGGCTTGCCACCGTTCGCTTGCTATCGCGCGTTGTATGGCTACAGCACCAGCATCAACCAGACCAAGCCGGTGATGGTGATCGCCTTGTTCGGGCTGGCTTTCAACGTCTTCGTTAACTGGCTGCTGATCTTCGGACATTGGGGCCTTCCCGCAATGGGCGGTGTGGGTTGCGCGGTATCGACCGGCATCTGCATGTGGCTGATGCTGGGCGCCATGCTGGCGTGGATGCGCATTTCCCGGGCATATCGGGCCACCTACCCTTTCACGCATTGGGAGTGGCCGCACTGGCCGGAAATTCGCAGCATGTTGAAACTTGGCCTGCCGATCGGCGTGACCTACTTCGCCGAGGTCAGCGCCTTCGGCGCGGTGGCGCTGCTGGTGGCGCGCTTCGGCGTGATCGAACAGTCGGCGCACCAGATTGCGCTGAACTTTTCGTCGCTGGTGTTCATGGTGCCGCTTAGCCTGGGCATCGGCATGGTGACCCGCGTGGGGCAGGCGTTGGGCGAGGGCGATGCGCTGCGTGCCCGTTCGGCTTCGTGGGTCGGGCTCGGCATGTCGCTGGCGTTTGCCGTAGTGTCGGCGGCCTTCATTGCGCTGTTCCGCAACGAGATCGCGGCCGCCTACACCAGCGACGTCGCCGTGCAGCAGACTTGCGTCACCCTGCTGCTGTTCGCCGCGCTGTTCCAGTTGTCCGACGCGACCCAGGTGGCAGCGGCTTGCGCGATTCGCGGTTACAAGGTGACGCGCGGGCCGATGCAGATCCAGCTGCTGGCGTTCTGGGTCTTCGCGCTGCCGGTCGGCTGCCTGCTCGGCCTGTGGAAGGAAATGGCGGCGGCCGGCTTCTGGATCGGCTTGGTGCTCGGCTTGACGATTGCTGCCATTTTGCTCACAGCCTATCTGCGCACGCTGTCGAATTCTCGAGTAGCCGAAGGAAAAACGGCATAGGGCATAGCATTCCGAATATCAGCGGGGGCGGGTTCTGGTATTGTCTTGCGATTCGTAAGTAAACCATTCCGGGACAAACAATGCGCCTTATCCTCACCCTGGTGGCCCTGCTGGCTGCCGGCACTGCTTCCGCTGAACGCCTGACACTGGAGCGCCTGTATGCCGATCCTGCCCTGTCCGGCCCTGGCGTGCGTGCCCTCAAAGTTTCTCCGGATGGCGCCCGCGTCACCTTCCTGCGCGCTCGCGCGGATGACCAGTACCAGATGGATCTGTGGGAATACAACATGAAGGACAAGACCACGCGCCGCCTGGTCGACTCCAAGGCCCTGGCCCCCGGTCGAGAACCTGTCCGACGCTGAAAAAGCGCTGCGCGAACGCGCGCGCACCGCGGCGCTGAAAGGCATCATCTCCTACAACTGGTCGCCCGACGGCAAGCAGTTGCTGGTGCCGCTGGCCGGCAACCTGTACCTGGTCGACCTGTCCAAGCCTGACAGCGCGCGCCTGGTGGCATCGGGCAGCGTGATCGATCCAAAGATTTCGCCAAAGGGCAAATACGTTTCCTTCGTGCGCAACCAGAACCTGTTTCGTGATCGACCTGGCCACCGGCAAGGAGCGCCAACTGACCACCGATGGCAAAGGCACCGTGCATAACGGCGAAGCTGAATTCGTTGCGCAGGAAGAGATGCACCAGTTCACCGGCTACTACTGGGCGCCGGACGATTCCGCAATTGCCTTCCGCTGGTACGATGAAGCGCAAGTGCCAGTGGCGCGCCGCTTCGAGATCTACGCCGACCGCACCGATGTGGTGGAGCAGCGCTACCCTGCCGCCGGCGACAAGAACGCCATTGTCGGCCTGAAAATCGTATCGCCTGCCGGCGGCGAGATCCGCGACGTGGACCTGGGCGCCAACAAGGATATCTACCTGGTGCGCGCCGACTGGAGCAAGGATTCCAAGTCGCTGTTCTTCCAGCGCCAGTCGCGCGACCAGAAGACGCTGGAGCTGATCGCCGTCGACGCGTCCACGCTGGCGCAGCGCCCCGTGTTGACCGAGACCGCCAAAACCTGGACCACCATCAACGACGACCTGCGCTTCCTGGAAAGCGGCAAGGGCTTCATCTGGTCGTCCGAGCGCACCGGCCGCAACCACCTGTACTTCTACGGCATGGACGGCAAGCTGAAACACACCATCTCCAAAGGCGAGTGGGGCTTCGACGACGTGCTGGCGGTGGACGAGAAGGCTGGCAAGGTCTTCGTTTCCTCCAACAAGGATGCGGTCTACGACAAGCAAGTCTACGAACTGAAACTGGATGGTTCCAGTGCCGACAAGCCGAAGCGCATCACCCAGGCTGACGGCTGGCATGATGCCTCCTTCTCCAAGCATGGCGAAGTGTTTGTGGATACCTGGTCCGATCCGGCTACCCCGCCGCAGGTGGCAATCCGTCGTCCGGACGGTGCGCTGGTGAGCTGGCTGGAGAAGAATGAAGTCAACGAGTCGCACCCCTACTTCAAATACAAGTCGGACCAGTTGCCAGTCGAGTTCGGCAACATGAAGGCCAAGGATGGCCAGACCCTGTACTACTCGATGATCAAGCCGTACAAATTCGACGCTGGCAAGAAGTACCCGGTCTACCTGTCCACCTACGGCGGCCCGCACTCGCAGCACGTGACCCGCAAATGGGACAACGCGCAGTTCGACCAGTACATGGCGCAGCAAGGCTATGTGGTATTCCGCCTGGATAACCGCGGCTCCTCGCGCCGCGAGCGCGTGTTCACCGACGCTATCTATCGCAACCTGGGCAAGGTGGAAGTGGAAGACCAACTGACCGGTATCGACTGGCTGGGCAAACAGTCGTTCGTGGATGCCAAACGCATCGGCGTGTATGGCTGGAGCTACGGCGGCTTCATGACCCTGCGCCTGCTGTCGCAAGGTTCGGACAAGATCGCGGCTGGCGTATCCGGCGCACCGGTGACCGACTGGGGCCTGTACGACACCCATTACACCGAGCAGTTCATGGACCGTCCAACCGACAATGTGGAAGGCTATAAGCAGTCGAACGTGTTCTATCACGTCGATGGCCTGAAGTCGAACCTGCTGCTGATCCACGGCATGGCGGACGACAACGTCCTGTTCACCAACACCACCAAGATGATCGACGCACTGGTGAACCGCGGCGTGCAGTTCGAGTTGATGACCTACCCCGGCGCCAAGCACGGCGTGTCGAACCGCCTGGCCAAGCGCCACGTGCAAACCTACATCGACGCCTTCTTCCGCAAGCACCTGAAGCCGGAATCGAACTAAGGCCGGGCCGAGCGCCCTCGCCTCCCAGCCCGCCCGCGCAAGCCGGCGGGCTTTTTCTTTACCTACCAGTTCTCGAACCAATAGACGACTTCATTGTATTTAGTGCTGACCGCGACCCCCGACTCCAGGTAATGATTCCAGTTGTCCTCTGTCCTCGACGAATTCAGTACGAATACCTGGTAGTCCGCATGCCCCTTCACCCCGCCTGGACGCGGCATGAGTTCTTTACGATCATCGCCTGGGCGCATACCGGCCGTTCGGGACAAGGCATTCCGCACAGCGTCTGCCTGGATATTCCGGACGCTCGCTGCAGGCAAGACCATGCGAAGTTGGATATGCTCCCCCCCTTGCATCATCGCGGGTCGGTGGAAGTAGCGCACTTGACTCGCCTCTACCGGAATCGGCTTAGGGAAGAATGATGTGTAAGAGTCGCGCCATGGTGCAACCGATTGATCATAGTCCGATAGCCCAGTGCGGGGATCAAACAACAAGCAATTCACTGCAAACGTGGTCGCAACCAGGAAACCGGCAATGGCCAGGATAGTCAACAGGACTCTGCGCATCAAATATCTTAGGAAAAATCGGTATCAACAAAGCAGCACAGTTTGACGCAAGGGCGCATTGTTCGGCAAGATAACTATTATCGGGCTTCCACGTCGATTCCTGCTCCGCTCGTTCGTCAAGTGATACGATCAACCACCACCGACGGAGGCGTCATGTCCCTGCAACTGTTCTACCATCCCCTTTCTTCCTACTCGATGAAGGCGCTGATTGCGCTGTATGAGAACGGCACGCCGTTCGAATACCGCATGCTGTCGCCTGAACATCCCGAAAACTGCGCGCAATTTGCCGGAATGTGGCCGATCCAAAAATTCCCTATCCTGCTGGATGGCGAGCGCATGGTGGTGGAGGCCAGCATCGTGATCGAGCACCTGGCCCTCTGCCATCCTGGCCCGGTAAAACTGCTGCCTGACGATCCAGAAGCCGCGCTGGAAGTGCGCATGATGGACCGCTTCTTCGACAACCACATCGCCACGCCGCAACAGAAGCTTGTCGCCGACGTGTTGCGCCCCGACGGCGAGCGCGACCCGCTTGGCGTCGCCGAAGCCAGGCGTAAGCTCGATACCGCCTACGCCTGGCTCGACAAAATCATGGCGACCCGCACCTGGGCTGCTGGCGAAGATTTCAGCATGGCCGACTGCGCAGCCGCGCCCTTCCTGCTGTACGCGCACTGGTCGCACCCGATCCCCGAAAAGCATGAACATGTGATGGCCTACCTGCGTCGCCTGCGCGAACGCCCATCGTTTGCCCGCTGCTGGGCAGAGGCCAAGCCATACCGCCACATGTTCCCGCTCGGCGTGCCGGTCGGAGAAGAATAAGCCCTTGGCTCGCTTTGTTGAACAACTTCACCTAGAATTGCCAATCTAGCAATAAGGAAAGGCAATAGTACGATTGATCCTGTTCTGCGGCCGTAGGTGTTCCGAATGCATGACAAGGTATCGATTGATGAATGCAACGAGGAGTAGCCTGCCAAGGGCTTCTGATGCCTGGTGGCTCGAAGATCGACGAGGTATTAGAAGGAGATTCGTAGTGCGAACGGTATTGGTGGGAGCTGCAATCGCAGTAATGACGAACTTGGCCTGTGCATCGGAATCGGTGCTTTGCGGGCGCGCGCTTGGTCAAGCGTCCATCGAAGATGTGCAGGTTCCATGCCCTGTAAATTCGCTTTGCTTGAGCGGCTGGACGCGTTGGGGTATTAAGGTTGAGAAAGTGATTTCAGGTGCTTCCGTACCCGTGCGGATCAATGCTGTATCACTCGAGCACGGAATCCTCACCCCAAAACACGAGGAAGCTCTAAGAATCTTTACCGTCAAGCCAATTGAGAAAAACGAGAAGCGCGACTTATTCGGCGCAGACTTTGTCTTGCTCCAACATGAGGTCGATAGAGGCAAGGACATATGCAACTGAATGGACAAGCCCGTCGGCCAGAAGTTCGAAAGGAACAAGGAAATTGAAGAAATTTTTAGCGCAGCTAACAGCCGCGTGTATCACCGTGAGCGCTCTCGCAGACCCTTTACCCGAGATTGATCGATCAAATATCGAGTACAAGTCGCCGGCAGAGGCCTTGCAGACCCTTCGTTCAAAACCAGGCGTCGAGTTAAGTGTGCAAGGTGGTTGGACTATTGCGTACGAGCCGTCGTTGCATGTGATTTGGTCGTTTGCGCCGGAACAGCATGCCTCGTATCCCTCCGTAGTTAAACGCGCCATTGTCGAGGAGAACGGTACGGTATTCGTCAAGATGGATGTGAAATGCAAAGCAAGCAAGGAAGCTTGCGATGACCTGGTTCGGGAGTTCATTCAACTGAACGAAGCCATGCGCGCGTCATTTCAAACGAATCAACACAAAGCAAAGTAGACATGTTCGCGCGCAGGCCATTCTTTTCGTTCGCTGTTGCCTTAGCATTAGCCATTATTGGATTCTTCCTTTGGGCGAAGGCAGAGTATGGCCAGCCTGAGGCTGTATCCGTGGCAAAGACGTTCTTGTCCAGATTGCAAAATGGTGATTTTGAAAGCGCCTTTGAGCTGACAACCAAGAGTGGCTATGTTGGAAGGACGCCTGCAGATCTACGAGAGTTCGCCGAGCGCCACACCTGCTTGAGTGGTCGATTCGTATGGACTTCTCCGCCACAGACCAATGGAAACCGGTTGCGCAGGTTGATTCGGGGGCAAAACATCGATATGGACGAAGTAAACGTAGAGTTTGAGGGCACTTGTTTACTGGGCGTGCGGTTGCGTCGAACTTCGGACAACAGGTGGCGGGTCTTCTACTTTGCTAGTCATGCCGGATAGTTGAGGTTGTAAGTTCACGCGCCCAAGTGCGACAAAAGAAAAGGGCCAGCGTGCACATCGTGCACCCTGGCCCCTGGCGACTACTTTACTGGCGGTTGCCGCGGTCAATCAGCTCGTCAGTGGCATCGTCGATCGCTTCCCGCAGGTCGCCGCGCTGTTTCTGCAGCTTGCCTTCGACCTGGTTGGCGACACCCTTCACCTGCTGCTTCGAGCTACCAACCAGTTCACCGGCTTCCTCCTGGATCTTACCGCCGATTTCTTTAGCTTTGCCCTTCACTTGGTCCTTGTTCATGATCCACTCCTCATTAAAAAGTGCGACGAGCAAATCATACGAACAGGCATCGACGGCCACTGTACGCAAGCTAACAGAACTAGCCTTTACGCCAGACCGAAGCCAACCATGGCTGCTGTTCGCGCGGCAATCCTTCCGGACGGTAATAATGGGTGACGGGCTCAAAGCCGGCCGCCATGACCACTTCGGACCAGGTTTCGAAATCGTAGTAACAGCCATAACGCGGGCCGTTCCAGCCTTCTTCATTGTGGCCGCGCGGGTTGGAACTAAACAGGACGCCGCGTGGCTTCAAGGCGGCGTGCAAGCGCCCCAGCACATCGGGCAGCACGGCACTGGGAACGTGGAACAGGGAGGCGTTGGCGAAGATGCCGTCGAACGATTCCGCCGGCAGGTCCAGGGCGACAAAGTCCTGATGCAGGACGCTGCAGCCACTCCAACGCTGGGCCATCTCCACAAAATGGGCCGAGCCATCGAGTCCGACCGGCTCATGCCCCAGCGACTTGAAAGTGCGCAGGTCGCGGCCGGGGCCGCAACCTAAATCAAGAATCCGGAACGGAGGCGTTCCTTCAATCGCATCGAGCAGCGCCGCGATATTCTGGCTTACGTCGTGGTCGCGCGTACCTTCAAGGAAGGCTTGCGCATTGCGTTCGTAATGCTCCAGCGTGCGGCGGGTAATCTGCTCGATGTCGTCCATCCCCCTACTTTACCAGACGCGTACGCGCTGTTCCGGCGCCAGGTACAGCTTCTGGCCCGGCTTTACGTCGTAGGCCTGGTACCAGGCGTCCAGGTTGCGCACAGTGTAGGTGCGCCACTTGGCCGGCGAGTGGCCGTCGGTCATGACCTGGTTGCGCAGCGAGGCATCACGCGCCTTGTTGGCCCAGCTTGCGGCATAGCCGTTGAAGAAGTCGCGGTCCTGCGCAGGGGTGGCTTTGCCGCCCAGCGAAACGTGGTACGCATCCAGTGCTGCAGCCAGGCCGGCCAGGTCGGCCAGGTTTTCGCTCAGGGTCAAGGTGCCGTTCAGTTTCAGGTCAGGGAAGGCTTCATAGGCGTCGTACTGCGCGACCAGCTTGGTGGCGGCTTGCTTGAAATGCTCGCCGTCTTCCTTGGTCCACCAGTCGCGCAGGCGGCCTTTGGAGTCGAACTGCGCACCCTGGTCGTCGAAGCTGTGGCTGATCTCATGGCCGATCACCGCACCGATCGCGCCGTAGTTCAGCGCATCGGTAGCCTTCATGTCGAAGAATGGCGGCTGCAGGATGGCGGCCGGGAAGTTCAGCGCGTTCTGCATCGGCATGTTCACCGCGTTCACCACGTGCGGCGGCATGCACCATTCGGTTGGATCGACCTTCTTGCCCAGTTTTGCCAGTTGCTGCTTGTAGTGGAATTGCTCGGCGCGCAGCGCGTTGCCCATCGCGTCGTCGGGCTTGATTTCCAGGCCTTCGTAGGAAGTCCATTTATCCGGATAGCCAACGCCCACGTACAGGGTGCGCAGTTTTTCCTGTGCTTCCTTCTTGGTGGCCGGCGCCATCCAGTCCAGCGCATCGACGCGCTTGCGGAAGGAGTCGACGATATTGGATACCATGGTTTGCAAGCGTGCTTTGGCTTCGGCCGGGAAGTAGCGCTCGACGTACATCTTGCCCGCGGCATCCGGCACCGCGTTATTGACTGCGCTCAGGCCGCGCTTCCAGCGAGGCGACAGCTGCGGCGTACCGTTCATGGTGCGGCCATAGAATTCGAAACGCTGGTCGACGAAAGCTTTCGGCAGGAAGCCGCCGAAATGGTTCACGGTATGGAAGGCAAGGAAGTCTTTCCAGGCTTGCAGCGGCATCTCGTTCACCAGCGCTGCGCTACCTATGATGGCGCTCGGATGGTAGACGGTGAATTTATTCTGCTTGCCCAGGCCGGCAGCGCGGAAGAAGGCGCGCCAGTCCATGCCAGGTGCCTTGGCGGCGAAGTCGCGCATGGTCCAGGTGTTGTTGGCCTTCTGGATATCGGCGGAATCTTCGCGGCTGCCGTGGGCTTGGGCCAGTTTGCGTTCCAGTTCATAGACGCGGGCGGCGCGGGCTTCCGGCTCGCTGTAGCCGGCCAGCTTCAGCATGGCGGCAATATGGGCCTGGTAGGCCGTGCGCAGCTGGTGCATGCGCGGGTTGTCTTCCAGGTAGTAAGCGCGGTCCGGCATGCCAAGACCGCCCTGCAGGATGTATGGGGTGTAGTGATTCGGATCGGTCAGGCCTTGCGCGATCCAGATGCCGAACAGGTTCTCGGTATAGAAGTTGGTGGAGTTCAGCGGGTCCACGTCGGCGCGGATCGAAGTGGCCAGCGCGCGTACCAGGGCGGCCTTGTCCTTGAGGGCGTCAATCTTTTCCAGTTCCGGCTTGAGCGATTTCAGGCCGTGCGCTTCGATTGCCGCCTCGTCCATGAAGCTGCGGTAGAAATCCGTCACGCGGCGGGTGTCGCCGGCCGGCGACTTGGCGGCGGTTTCGTCGATCAGCTTGACGATGCGCTCATTGGTCGCGTCGCCCAGCGCGGAACCGGCGCCCCAGCTGCCTTTGTCGGCCGGGATCTGGGTCTTGGCCAGCCATTCGGCGTTCACATGTCCAAAGAAATCGTCGCCCGGCTGCGGGACGGCGTCTTGCGTTTGCGCGGCTGGGGCCGGGGCTGCCTGTTGGGCAATCGCCGGGGCCAATCCAAAAGTCGCTCCACAGAAGGCCAGGGTAAGGGCCAGCTTGAGCGGCGTGACGCGAGTGGATGCTTGCATTTTTTGTATCCCTATCTAGTTATAAGTGGCGGAATGAGCCAGGCTGCACTCTAACGTCAACGCAGGCGCGGCACTGCCCAATTGCGACAGACTGCAAATTTGCGGGATCAAATGCAAAAAGCTGGGAATGCTGTGCAGCGCTGCCAACGTTTGTCGAAAAACTTGCTGCACTCCCCTCTGGAAAGGCTATATAGTTTCACCCACAGCAACGCCGAATTTAGAGGAGATTTTTCATGAAGCTCGAAGCACTGTTCCAGAATCCAACTGCGTTGCCAACCGCTCCAAAGGTTGTTGACGAATTGATCAGCAGCTTCGACAAGGCCAGCGTCTCCACCGAGGAAATTGCAAAGAAGCTGTCGGCCGACCCGGTACTGAGCGCCAAACTGCTGCGCCTGGCCAATTCCGCCTACTACCACGTATCGCGCTCGATTGGCACCGTTGAAGATGCGATCCTGATGCTGGGCTTCGTCACCGTGCGCACCCTGGTGATCAGCTCCGGCCTGGTGAGCGGCTTCAAGACCGTGCCCGGCATGGACCTGCGCCAGTTCTGGCGCTACAGCCTGCGCACCGCAGTGGGCGCCAAATTCATCGCCAAGGCTTGCAAACAAAACACCGACCTCGCCTTCACCATTGGCATGATGCATGCGATCGGCCAATTGGTGATCCACGCTGGCATGCCTGAGCAGGCGCTGGCACTGGACAAGGTGGCAGGCCCACTGGATGAGCACCGCCTGGAAACTGAAAAGACTGCGCTGGGCTACACCTTTGCCGACGTTGGCGCCGAACTGGCCAGCCGCTGGAAATTCCCTCCGACCTTTGCTGAAACCATTGCCGCCATCCCCAAGCCGGGCGAGAACGATCTGGCAGCGGTGATTCACCTGGCTGCCTGGCGCGCCCGCGTCGACGAGAACAAGCTCTCGCCGGAACAGATTGCCGCCTGCTATCCGACCGAAGTAGCGGAAGGCCTGGGCCTGGAAGAAAATGCACTGATTGACCAGATGCCATCGCTGGACGAATTGAGCGCAGGTCTCGACGAACTGATTAAATAAACAATATTTCGTTTCACTCCTGCCGTTGTGACCCTTGGGATGGGGGCGCAACGGCAATTTTTTTGGAAATTTCTCAAATATTTTTCAAAAAGACCCTAAAGTTCCTTCCGAGCCTGACGTTAATCCTGACATGCGGCACTCCGCGCACAGAATCCAAGGCTCAAAATGTCCTCGACTCAAGTTCTTGCTACCTACGAAAAAATTGCCGGTTTGACCAGCCAGATGGTGGGCGCCGCGCAAGCCAGCGACTGGGATTCGCTCGACCGCATGGAAAACCAGTGCGCGGCGGCTTCGGTAGCCCTGATGGGTGGCGCCGCTCCCGCGCAGGGCGACGCCCGCAAGCGCAAGATCGAACTACTGAAACAGATCATGGCCAACGACCGCGCCATCCGCGACGTGACCGACTCCTGGCAAAATCGCCTGCACGGCTGATTCCAGCGAACGCAATGAAAGCGCCTCCGGGCGCTTTTTTATTTTGTCCACTTGGGGGTCAGGAACGAAAGTGGACATTTCTGCGGAAATGTCCACTTCTGTTCCTGACCCCAAAGTGGACAAAAATAAAGGCGCCCGCTTGGGGCGCCTTGGAATTGGGAGGGGCGAGCACCAGGTATCTCCTGGCGTCGCCTCAGCGCCGGTTGCACCCGGCGTTCATTTCGCCTCAGTCGGCTATGAACTGCTTCCAGAAGGGGTCGTTTCTTCAACGTCGCTCTGCGGTTCGCGTCACACTATCGGTGGTGACTGCGGCAGAACCCGGTCTGTGTGAACCCAGTATAACGCAGGTAAAAAATTCTTGTCCAGCATTGAAATGCAACGCTAGTTACTAGTGTGCAGCAACCTCCACCGCGTCTTCCAGCGTCGGCACATCGTCCTCTGCACTTCCCTTTTTCCGGAACGATTGCCAGATCTTAAGCGGGCCTTTTGCCTGGCGTTTGCGCAGGAAATAGATCAGGCCACCGAGTGCCGCCAAGCCGGCCAGCACGCCGCCGGCGATCATGATCAGCCGGCGGCGTGGGTTGGCTGCCAGGTCGGCCGCGACTCCTGGCTTCACCGGGGTTGCGCCTGGTTTGCTTGGCGCCGCGACTGGCTTGGCTGGGGTGGATTCTGCTTGCGGCACAACTTGTGGCGCGGATGGGGCGCTGGCGGGCACCGCCGCGGCGGGCGCGACGATTGCTGTTTGAAGACGCTGCACTTTGCCCTCGATGTCGGCCAATTTGCTTGTCATGGCTTCGCATTGCCGAAGCTGCGCTTCCACCTGCTTCGCGGGGGCGCAAGACTGGGCGGGTGCGGATGCCGGCGGCACTGCAGCGGGCGCCGATGCGGCTGCGGGCGTAGCGGCGACAGCCTTCGTGCTCGGCTTGCGGGGTGGGGGCGTCACTTCGGCTTCGCGGGCAGGCGCGGCCTTAGGGGCCGCCGCCAGCGCAGCTTGCGGCGCTGGATTTGCACTTTGCTCCTGGGCCTTCGCCAGGGCGACTTGCTGGCGGTGCGCAAATGCGCGTTGCGCGGCTTCGTTCAGTCCTGCCTCGCCATTCTTCGGCGATGGGGGGCTGACGGCGGTTGGCGCTGGCGCGGCTGCCGGCAACGGCTCCTCCGCCGGCATCGCGGCCACGCTTGCTGCCCGCTGCCCTGGCGGCTCGGGCGTCATCCAGAGCGAGGCCGCCCGGATGATCTTCCGCCCGCCACTATTCAATTCCAGGAATAGATGCAAAGCGTCTGCATTAACCGGCTGCAGCGTGGTCAGGTGCAGGAAGCGCTTGTTGTCGCGCTTGGCAATAGATATGTACAGCCCGCCAAGCGCCGGCGGCATCGCCACATTGGCGCCCTTGAAGACGTCGGGGTTTGCGATCCGCGCCTGGATGTCGGCCAGGTCGGTCGCGGTCAGGTCGACCAGTTCGATGTCCGCCGAAAGCTGCTGGCCAATGTGGGAATTGACCTTGATCTCCCCCAGTTCTGCCGCCCGCACCGAAGCGCACAGGGTGGCTGCGAGTACCGGCAACGCGAGGGCGCGAATGGTCAATCGTTTGCTTAGCATGGAGAACAGGCCTATTTCTTCTATGTACTCATTAACGGCAGAATATCCCGATTTTGTAGGCCCCGGCAGAGTGAGTGGCATTGGCGTTAGAATTCAGACACCACTTTCCAGCGAGGGAGCCATACATGAACAGCAGAACCGAGCGCGACAGCTTTGGGCCGATTGAAGTTCCTGCCAGCCAGCTGTGGGGCGCCCAGACCCAGCGCTCGCTCGAACATTTCCGCATCTCCAGCGAACGCATGCCGGCCGAACTGATCGCCGCGCTCGCCAGCGTGAAGCGCGCTGCAGCCAAGGTCAACGTGGACCTTGGGGTGCTCGACAGCGCCAAAGCCAAGGCCATCATGCAGGCGGCCGATGAAGTCCTGGAGGGCAAACATCCGGGCGAATTCCCTCTGGCGGTGTGGCAGACCGGCTCCGGCACCCAGTCGAACATGAATATGAACGAGGTGCTGGCCAATCGCGCCTCCGAGCTGATGGGCGGCGAGCGCGGCGAAGGCCGAAAGCTGCACCCGAACGATGACGTCAACAAGGGCCAGTCGTCGAACGACATCTTCCCTACTGCAATGCACGTGGCAGCGGCGCAGGCGGTGGCGAACAATGTCCTGCCGGCCTTGCGCCAACTGCGCGCAACGCTGCAGAACAAGGTGCAAGCATTTGACGGTATCGTCAAGATCGGCCGCACCCACCTGCAGGATGCCACCCCGCTCACCTTGGGCCAGGAGTTTTCAGGCTACGTGGCCCAGTTGGACTATGCCGAGAAAGCCATCGAAGCCACCCTGCCTGCGGTGCTGGAACTGGCGGCCGGCGGCACGGCGGTCGGCACCGGCCTGAATTCGCATCCCGAATATGCAACGCGCATTGCAGCCGAATTGGCGAGCCGCCTGAAGCTGCCCTTCCGCACCGCGGACAACAAGTTTGCCGCGCTCGCCGGGCATGACGCCCTGGTGTCGGCCCACGGTGCGCTGAAGACACTCGCCACGGCGCTGATGAAACTGGCCAATGACGTGCGCTGGATGGCATCGGGCCCGCGCTCCGGCTTGGGCGAACTCAGCATCCCTGAAAACGAGCCGGGCAGCTCGATCATGCCGGGCAAGGTCAACCCGACCCAGAGCGAAGCGCTGACCATGCTGTGCTGCCAGGTGTTCGGCAACGATGTGGCGATTACCGTCGGCGGCTCGTCCGGCAATTTCGAGCTGAACGTGTTCAAGCCGCTGATCGTCCACAATTTCCTGCAAAGCGCCCGTCTGCTGGCGGACGGCATGCGCAGCTTCGACGAGCATTGCGCCCATGGCATCGAAGCAAACCTGGGCCGCATCGAGGAGCTGATGGCGCGCTCGCTGATGCTGGTCACCGCGCTGGCTCCGCATATCGGTTATGATCGCGCCGCGCAAATTGCGAAGCAGGCGCAGCATGAGGGCACTACCCTGAAAGAGGCGGCGTTAGCCCTTGGTTTCGTGAACGAAAGCCAGTTCAATGAGTGGATTGTTCCGCTGGAGATGACCAAGCCGGGTGGCAAAGGTTAATGCCAGGTGGGAATACAACACCTCCGCGCCAACCCAACAGAAAGAGGATTAAAATGCAGACAGTAGATTTCGAATTGACAGGCGAGTACATCGAGCTGAACCAGCTCCTGAAAGTGGTTGGCCTGTGCGACAGCGGCGGTGCCGGCAAGCAGATCGTGGCTAGCGGCGACGTCAAGGTCGACGGCAAACAGGAGTTGCGCAAGACGGCGAAGATCCGGGCGGGCCAGAAGGTTCGACTGGGCGACGTGCAGATCGACGTTCATGCTGAGGGCGGCGCGGCCTGATTGATCCGCGCGGAGGGTTAGCTCCATGGATGGTCCCCGCGAGAAGCAAGTGCAGTCCCAGGAACAATTGATCGATGACCTGCGGCAGGTCATCGAGAATGCCGAGGAGCTGCTCAAGAATACCGATCATTACACCAGCGTGCTGTACCAGTCGGCACGCGCCAAGCTCTCCCAGGCTTTGCTTGCGGCGAACGAGGAGCTGGAACGGTGTGAGGATGCGCAGCTCTTGCGCATGATCGAGGCGACCCAGCGTGCTAACCTGCTGTACCGGGACTCGTCCGGCGAGGACAAGTTAATGCGGGCGTTTGACTAGAATTCGCTGCTGCAGCCATTGCTGGAGGCTGGCGGCGACGTTGAAGTTTTCATCCAGCGCAAAGGCGGCGTCGAGTGCGGCGCCGAATGCCTTCCCTTCTTTCAGAACCTGTAGCGCCGCATATTGGGGCGCCTGCAGCGGCGTGACCTGGGCGGTCCATTCCGGGCGGCTGAGCAGCGCGCGGCTTGGCTCGTCCATTTTCTGCGGGAATTCCATGCCCTGATGGGCCAGCCAGAGCGGTACCACGGCCCATTTCGATTCGAAAAGCCGGGCGGTAGGCTGCCAGGGGAAGCTTTGCTCTTCCACGGTTTGCGGGTTGATGTCCTGGGCTTGCAGCGGCGGCTCGTGGTGTGCGTAGTGGATGCGGTGCAGCTGCCATTCCAGGCGGGCCATGTCGGGAAGGTAGGGCAAGTCTTTTACATGCTCAAAGCCGCGCAGGAAGGGCTCGAAGTGGGCTCCGAAGCGGTTCAGGTCGCCGCTGTCTGAAGGGTGGGCTCGGCCGTATTCTCGTGACAATGCGTTGAAGAACTCTTCGCCGACCAGTTGTGCAATGACCGGATAAGCGGCCGCCAGCGCCTTGGTCCAGGTTGAAGCCAGGTTGCCGCGGTACAGGGCGAATCGTTCAGCGTGCTTGAGCTGGAGGGCTGCCTCGACGGCAGGCGCAAACAAGGCATCCGAAAATGACTGCTGCTGCACGACCAGGGTTTCATTGCTGCCAGGTGGAAAATGTCCACATTCGTTCCTGACCCCGGGGCGGACATTTGCAGGGGGGAAGCGGGTTGCGATGGCGGCGGCTTTTTCCGCTTCGCCTAACAAGACTTCCAGGGACGGGATGTCGGTGTCCCATTCGATCAGCGTGGGGACGCTGCCGAAGCGGCTTAGGGCTGCTTCATACAGGCGCCAGACGGGAGCGGCGACTACGGCTCCGTGGTGGTCGACCACGGCATCGGGCGTGACAAGGTGGCCGGCAAGGTGGATTTCGCCGACCGTGCCGGGCGCGATTGCTGCTAGCGCGGCCATGGCGTCTTCTTCGTGGTTGCACTGGTTGACGTAGAGGTTGTTCACGTCCAGCAGCAGGCCGCAGCCGGTGCGGTGCGCAAGGGCGGCGAGGAACTCGGCTTCGCTCATGGCGTCGTCGGCAAAGCGCACGAAACTGGAAACATTCTCGAGCAGGATGGTGCGGTCCAGCGCGTCCTGCATGCGCCCTACCCGCTCTTCCAGCAAGTCGAGCGCGGCGTGGTTCAGCGCCAGCGGCAGCAAGTCGTTCAGGTGGCGGTCGAATACGGCGCCCCAGCACAGGTGCTCGGAAACGAGCGCTGGCTGTATGTGTTTGGCGAGGCTGGCGACGCGCGCCAGGTGATCGGTGCTGAAGCCGCGCGCGGAGCCGAGGCCGAGGCCTACGCCGTGCAGGCTGATTGCGTAGTCGCGCCTCAGTTCCTGCAATACGTGGAAGTCGCCGCCGGCCTGGTCGAGGTAGTTCTCAGTGTGGACTTCGAGCCAGGCGGCGCGTGGCCGTTGTTCGAGGAACTGGCGGTAGTGCGGGGCCCGCAATCCAACGCCAACTCCTTGAACCACGGCGTGTTGCATCATTGATTACTTTGCTGGCGCGGTGGTCTTGCCGCCGGCTTTTTCGCAAGTACCCTTAGCAACTAACTTCCACTCGCTTTCCATATTATCGGTCTTGGCCTGGCTGGAGCAGCCGTGGGTGCCAGTGGCGCAGTCGTTCTGGCCGGCCTTGGCAATGCCGTAGCACTTTTCTTTTTCCGCTGGTTTGTCCTGGGCTGCGGATGCAGAGGTGCTAGCGGTGGCGCAGACGGTGGCCAGGGCGGCGGCGATCAGGGCTTGACGGTTTTTCATGCAGGGTCTCCTCGGTAGGTTTGCAGGTGTGCGATTAGACCATAAAAAAAAACCCGCTGGCACCGGTGCCGGTGCGGCGGGTTTCTTGCGGCCTGCGCGATGTCTGGACGATGCGCGTTCAGGCGGTGGTATTGATGTTCTTGCCCAGGTGGGATGGCAGGTTGGCGGCTGCTGGCGCCGGCGGGATCGCTTCGATCAGGGCCTGGGCGCTGGAGGCTTGCACGTCTTGTGCTTTTTTCAAGACGGCGTAACCGATCTCGGTACGATTGCTCGTATCGGCCATTGTCGTTGCCAGTTTCGCAATGCTCATTGCATCCATTTAAATCTCCCAGGAGTACCTATCCTAATTTACGGACAGCGTTGGGCAAACTTTAGGCTTGGCGCGGGATTTTTTTGACCAGCCAGGCCAGTACGGTGTCGGGCCGGTTCAGGTCGAGCCATTGCAGGCGGGGCGGCAGGCCTTGCGGGGCAGGCTGGTCGGATGCCACGGCGACGATGGTGTGGTCGTCCAGGTAGCGCGGCGGTTGGCCGGCGATGGCGCGGTAGACTTCAAGCTTGTCGATCTGCCATGCATGAAAGCCTTCGACCAGGGTCAGGTCGGCGGGCTGCAGGCGGGCGAGCTGTTCCTCGGCGCCGGGTTCTTCGGCTCCGCGCAGTTCGTGGATGATGGCGAAACGATAAGGCGAGGCGATCATCACTTCGGCGGCGCCTGCGTGACGGAAGCGGGCACTGTCTTTCCTTGGCGGCTCGAGTTCGAAGTCGTGGTGGCTATGCTTGATGACGTTGACTTTCCAGCCACGCGCGGCGAGTTCGGTGACCAGGTATTCAATCAGGGTGGTTTTGCCGCTGCCTGACGGTCCGGTGACGCCGATGACGTTCTGTTTGTCGCTCATAGCGGCACCCGATAGCGGTAGCCGCGGAAGCTGAAGACGGCTTGCTTGGGTTGGAGTTTGTCCAGGATCAGGCCGGGGGCGACCTCTTCGCCTTCCCTGCGCAGGACTTTGTCGATCAGCAGCAGGCGATCGGCGGGATTCTTCGAATACATGTAGCCACCAAGGGTGATCTGGGGAATGGCGCGCTGGATTGGCTCTGGGAGCTCGCGCAGGGATTGCACTTGTTCTTCTGCTGGCGCGGGGGCTGGGGCCGGGGCCGGAGGGGCGGCCGGAGCAGCCTGCGCTACGTCTGCAGCACGCGTCGCAGTTCCACCCGGCTTAGTGGCCGCCAGTTGCGGGGCTTCGGAGCCGCGCTGGCCGGCTGTTTGGGGACTCACACTTCGCTGCACCGGCGGCGTTGTCATTGCGGCTGGCGATTGCAGGACCGCTTGCTGGGCTGGCGCTTGGCCTGCTGCGGCGGGACCGGCGGCAGCAGGCGCTGCAGCGGCGGATGCTGCAGTGGCGGCCGCTGGCGTGGCGCTGTCGGCGACGGCCGGGGCGGCGACAGCGGCTACCGGGGCGGAGGCCGGCCGGGCGGCCGCCTGGGTGGCAGCGGTGGCCGCGACGGCGGCTGGCGGCTGGTTCGCGGCCGGTTGCTGGCGCACCAGCAAGGTCGCGAGGCCGGCGATGGCGGCGGCCATCAGTGCCATCGCCACGATCACTGGCGTGCGTTTGCTGCGCGCGCCCTGCCCTGCAGGCACGCTGGCCAGCGTGGGTGCGTGGATGGTCGGGGTGCTGCCGATCTGCCGTTCGGCCTGCGCTTTTTTCAGTGCTTCGAGAATATAGGACATATTATTTACCCGCCTCGGCCATCAGGTGCGGCTCGGTCTCCCGGCCCGGCTGCGACAGGCGAATGAAAGTTCGCGGTCCCGCCACGCCATCGGCCTTCAAGCCTTGGGCTAGCTGGAACTCGTGCAAGTATCGCAAAGTTTCACCGGCCAGTGGCTGGTTTTCACGCGGTTTCTTGACCCCGTTCATCTGTGCCAGGCGGCGGGCGAGCCAATCGACGTCCGGACCCTTGTCTCCTTCGCGCACTTCTTCGCGCCACGAGCGCGGTGCGCGCCAGAAGGTGGTGAAAGTGCCGTCGAAGCGGGCGTCCAATGCCTCGGGCGATATGGTTTCGCTGCCGCGGGCGCCAACCAGGGTGGCGCTCTTGCCGTCGATGGCGGTCAGCAGGACGTTGCGCGGCAGGGACTCGCCGTCGCGCAGCTTGATGATCACGGGGCGGTCAAGCTTGCGGATTTCTTCCAGGCCGCCCTTGGTCTGCATGCAGCGCAAGTTGCGCTTGGCCGCTTCGGCACAGCCCTCACCCTCGGAAATCTCCACCTCCCACTTTGCGGCCAGTTGGCTCAAGGCGGCATCCATCGTCAGCCAGGTAGGCGCTGGCGCCGGCGGCGCGACGTGCGTGGCGGCCGGCGCCGGAGCGGCGGCTTGCGGCGGTGCCGAATTTGCTGCGGGGCGCGAGGCAGGCGCAACCACCTGGGGCGCGCTGGCCGCCGGGGCGCGCGCCGAAGGCATCATCTGCCAAGCCGCAGCAGCGGTCAGCGCGGCCCCGGTCAGTACTCCGGCAGCGGCCACACGCCATGCGCGCGCCTTGACTGGAGCGGATTCGCCCGCGAATACCTCCTCCGCCGCACGGCGCAGGATGGTGGCATTCACCTGCGCGCGGTTTTCAACGTAGGTGCCGAGCAGCGCCCGGTCGCACAACAGGTTGATCCTGCGCGGCACACCTTTGCTCAATTGGTGGATGCGGCGCAGCAGCCCGCGCGGAAACAGCTCCACCGCACCAGCGCCAGCCACCGCCAGCCTGTGCTGGATATAGCTGCCCACTTCCGCCTCGGACAATGGCCCCAGGTGGTAGCGCGCAATCACGCGCTGCGCCAGTTGCTCGAGTTCCGGCCGCGCCAGCATCTGCCGCAGTTCCGGCTGGCCGATCAGGATAATCTGCAGCAGCTTGCGCTCGCTGGTTTCCAGGTTGGTCAACAGGCGCAACTGCTCCAGCACATCGGCCGACAGGTTTTGCGCCTCGTCGATGACCAGCACATTGTTATGGCCGGCCGCGTGCGATTCCAGCAGGTAGCTGTTGACCGCGTCCACATAGGACTTGACGCTGGCCCCTTCCGGCGCCACGCCGAATTCATCGCACACCGACTGCAGCAGTTCTTCCACCGTCAGCTTGGGATTGAAGATATAGGCCAGGCGGCAATCGGCCGGGATCTGCTCCATGAAGCAGCGGCACACGGTGGTCTTGCCGGCGCCGATCTCGCCGGTCAGAAGCACGAAGCCGCCGCCGCTGCCCACGCCATACAGGAGGTGCGCCAGCGCTTCGCGGTGCCGTTCGCTCATGAACAGGTATCGCGGGTCGGGGGCAATCGAAAACGGCTGCTGTTTGAGGTTGAAGTATTGCGTGTACATGGTCGGCGCTTAGCGCAGCGCGGGCGGCAGTTGCTTGAATTTGGCGCAGTATATCTTGGAGCGCGTGTTGAAATAGACGATGCGGCTGCCTGGCTTGGACTCCCGCACCGGATAGCGCGAAGTGTCGATTTTCGCATAGGCTTGCCCGTCCTGGCGGAGGATCGCCTTTTCCAGCTCTTCAGGGGTGGTATCGGTCACCGCGCCAACAAAGCTGTATGGGTAGCTTTCGTCGCTGATGATCACTTCCAGCACGGGAAAGCCCCACAGGATCGCGTCATCGGTACGGAACCAGTACGCCCCGCCCTCCCGCTTGTAGGGCCGCCCGAAGTATTGGCTCAAGTAGTCGAAGTAATAACGGTTCGAGGTCTGGTCGCGGCACAGCAATCCATTGCCGAGTACATCGCCGAAGTGGGAAGGCGGCGCAGCCTGCGCCGCGAGACTGGCGGCCAGCAGGCCAGCCGCCGTAAGGAAGCGCCGCATCATTCAGAGCTTCTGGAGCCAGGCGCGGTTAGCACTGATCTTGGCCTTGGCCGCAGGAGGCAACGCTTCGTAGCAGCCAGGGTATTGCTTCAGGGAACCCTCGCGGACCTCCTTCTGCAAACCATTGATCAGGAACACGTATACCGTTCCACCCTGGTCGGTCTTTTTGGTTCCTAAGTACTTGATCATAAGTGTCTCTCCTGACGAGCATTATGACATTTCAAGGCGAAATCACAACTTTTTGGCCGGTAGCGTGTGCATTTCAGTATCGGAAAAATGCAGTTGGCTCCTCGTTTTTGCGCGTCTGTCTTTTTCCGCCCCGGCGGCGCGACAGATTCGCATATCGTTCCTGCATCACAATCCTGAACAGTGACAATCAAAATGAATAAGCTGATCACCTACGGCGCCGCTGTTTCCCTGATCGCGCTGGGCGTTACGGCCCTGCATGCGAGCCCTCCGGACAGCGAAAAGAAGGCCGATCTCACCCCGACCAGGGAAAACCGCCCGGTGACGGCGTTCTCGCGCATTGAAGTCGAGGGCCCATACAAGGTACTGATCAACGCCCAGGGCGAACCGGCGGTGGAAGTCAGCGGTCCGAAACGCCAGGTCGAACAGCTTGAAACCGTGGTCCAGGGCGATACCCTGCACGTACGGCCGCTGCGCCGCAACCACTGGGTGTTCAGCTTCGGCAAACAGCGCGAGCCTGTGATTGTCAAAATCAGCACCAGCGGCCTGAAAGTCCTGAGCAACAGCGGCAGCGGCGACGTGGAGCTGGAGCGCGTGGACAGCAGCGAGCTGAAACTGATCACTACCGGCCCGGGCGACCTCAGCGCCTCCGGCACGGCCACCGAATTGACCGTCAAGGCCAGCGGCAGCGGCGATATGCACCTGCACCGCATGCGTGCCACTAACCTCAACCTGGTCATGACCGGTCCTGGCGATGTCAGTGCACCGGCCGTCACCGGCGACCTGAATGCGGTCTTGTCCGGCTCCGGCGACCTGGAGGCAGGCGACGTGCGCGCCAACAAGGTGAACGCTGCGATGAGCGGCCCCGGCTCGGTCGAGCTGCGTGGCAGCAGCCGCGAGATCCGTGTCGACATCTCGGGCTCGGGCGACCTGGAAGCCTGCAGCTTGCAGGTCGAGAACGTCAGCGCGATGTTGAATGGCCCGGGCAGCGCCTGCATCAATGGCCAGATCAAGAAATTCGACGCCGAGGTGCACGGCTCCGGCGACCTGGAAGCGCGCGGCCTGCAAACCCAGAACACCCGCGTGAGCCTGAGCGGCCCTGGCGGCATGAACCTGTCCGGCAGCAGCGAAACCCTGAGCGCAGATGTCAGCGGCTCCGGCGACCTGGACGCCAAGCATCTCAAGGTGGCCAAGGCGATTGCCCGCAGCAAGGGCCCCGGCAATATCTACCTGAGCAAAGTCAGCGATTCACTGGATGCCGACGTGCGCGGCTCGGGTGACCTCGAGGCGGAGCCGGAATGCAAGGACGTCAAAGTGACCATGAGCGGCCCGGGCGGCGTGCAACTGCGCGGCTGGACCAGCAACCTGAATGCGCAAGTGACCGGTTCCGGCAGCCTGGATGCGCGCGACATGCTGGCCAAGCAGGCCGAAGTCAATGTGCGCGGCCCGGGCAACGCCACGGTCAATGTGGAAGGCAAGGTGGCCGCACAAGGCCAGCAACTGATCTCCGACAAACAGCGTGTGGTGACGGTCGACCGTCGTGGCGCCCACACCGAATGATTGACGACATCGCTGCTGACGCCTGAGGCGCCGGCAGCGATTAGCTTTTTCTCCCGACTGCCCGGCCATCGTGCCGGGCTTTTTTACGTCTACATTGCAACTTTGGCACCACAGTCCATACCAAAGTGCATACCATTCACGCCAGCAAACTTATTCATACAAATCAATCACTTGCCATTGCAATTCGATGTTTATCAGCAGGCCTAAACAATACCAGTTAAATACCTGTTGACAAGCTGGTGTGCTCCTCATATAGTCGCCACAGTTCTTTTCATCCCTTGAAAAAATGATCGAATTCCTGATAGGCGTCGATGGTGGCGGCAGCGGCACACGCGTACGCCTGGCGCGTGCCGACGGACAATTGCTGGGCGAAGGCCAGGCCGGTCCATCCGCCCTGCTGCACGGCATTAAGAATGCGTGGGCCGCGGTTGAAGAAGCCACGGCACGCGCCTTTGAGGCGGCCGGCGTGGCACAGCCAGCGCGCGAAAGCATTGCGATCGGCCTGGGGCTGGCCGGCGTGCATAACAAGCAGTGGGCCGCCAACTTCGTGGCCGCCAATCCGGGCTTTGCCGCCGTGGCGCTGGAAACCGATGCCTTCACCACCGTGCTCGGTGCGCACCAGGGCCAGCCAGGCGCCATCATTGCACTGGGCACCGGCAGCGTGGGCGAAATCCTGCACGCCGATGGCTCGCGCCATGAGGTAGGCGGCTGGGGCTTCCCTTCCGGCGACGAAGCCGGCGGTGCCTGGATCGGCATGAAGGCAATCAACCATGTGCAGCAGGTTACCGACGGACGCGTGCCGGCCAGCGCCTTCTCGCAGACGGTGGCCGACGCTTGCGGCGGCGGCCGTGACCGCATCCAGGTCTGGCTGGCCAACGCCAACCAGACCGCCTTTGCGCAACTGGCCCGCATCGTCCTGCAATTTGCCGATCGCGATGCGACCGCGCGCGACATCCTGTCCGAAGCAGGCCGGCAAGTGGCGCTGATCGCCCACGGCCTGGACCCGAGCGGCACGCTGCCGATCGCATTGTGCGGCGGGCTCGGTGAGCCGCTGCGCGCGTTCCTGCCGCCTGCCCTGTTGCAGCGGATTGTTCCACCCAAGGGCGATTCGGCCGCGGGTGGCCTGCGCCTGATCCAACAACATTTGAAGGAGTAGCCCGTGCTATCCCAGTTGAGCGATTTCCGGCCCGACGCCGACAGCGACACCCCTCTGTATATGCAGTTGGCAAACAAGCTGTCCGATGGCATAGCGAGCGGCGACTGGCGTGCCAATGAGGCGCTGCCGTCCGAGCGCGTGCTTTCGGAAATACTCAATATCTCGCGGGTGACCGCGCGCAAGGCGATCGACATGCTGTGCGCACGCGGCATGCTGACGCGCCGCCGCGGTTCCGGGACTTACATCACGCCCAAGCTGGAGCAGCCGCTGTCGCGCCTGACCAGTTTTTCGGAAGAACTGCGCCAGCGCGGCTTTACCGCCGGCTCGCGCTGGCTGCAGCGCGAAATCGGCGTGGCGGCGCCGCTGGAATTGCTGTCGCTCGGCCTGTCGCCGAACATGCCGGTAGCGCGCCTGAAGCGCCTGCGCACCGCCGACGACGTGGTCATGGCGATCGAGACTTCAACCATTCCCGCCATGTACATGCCCGATCCCGGCACGGTGAACGGCTCGCTGTACGGCTTTCTGGAAGCCACCGGCAACGTGCCGATGCGCGCCCTGCAGCACATCCGCGCCATCAATGCCAATGCCGAGCAAGCGCGCCTGGCCAATATCTCGCCCGGTACCGCCATGCTGCACATTACGCGCGTGAGCTATCTGGAGAGCGGCGCAGCGGTAGAACTTACCCACTCCTACTGCCGGAGTGACTATTATGAATTTGTAGCGGAGTCGCGTCGATGAACCAGGCAATCAAAGGCAATATCCTGACACCGTCCGGTTGGCTGAACGGAACGATTTCATTCGCCGAGCGGATTGCGGACGTCGCGGGCAACAGCGCCGATCCGAAGCTGAACGGCGACGACTATATCCTGCCAGGCTTCATCGACCTGCACGTGCACGGCGGCGCCGGCAAGGACGTGATGGAAGGCGGCGATGCGGTGCATGCGATTGCCGCGATCCACGCGCGCCATGGCACGACGTCAATGCTGGCCACCACCATGACCGCGCCGCCGGAAGACATCGAGGTGGCGCTGGCGGCGATCGGCAAGGCCGTGCGCCAGCGCGGCAAAGGCGAAGCACGCGTGCTGGGCGCCCACCTGGAAGGCCCTTACATCAATAGCGGCAAGCTGGGTGCGCAGCCGAACTTTGCGCGCGCCGCCACGATCGAAGAAGTCCATCGCCTGGAAAAGCTGGCCCCGATGCGCGTAATCACCGTCGCGCCGGAAATTTCGGGCCACCTGGAACTGGTGCGCGACCTGGCCAACCACGGCGTGCGGGTCCAGATCGGCCACACGCTGGGCTCCTATGAAGAAGGTGTCGCCGCCCTGGACCATGGCGCCACCGGCTTCACCCATTTATTCAACGCGATGAGCGGCCTGCACCACCGCGAGCCCGGCATGGTCGGCGCTGCCCTGGCGCATGCCGAATTCGCGGAACTGATTCCCGACCTGCTGCACGTGCATCCAGGCGCGATCAAGGGCGCATTGCGCGCCATCCCGCGCCTGTATTGCGTGACCGATTCCACGGCTGCCACCGGCATGCCGGATGGCGAGTACATGCTGGGCCGCCACATCGTCCATAAATGCATGGGCGGCGTGCGCCTGCCCGACGGCACACTGGCCGGTTCCACGCTGACGCTGGACCAGGCCCTGCGCAACCTGGTCGGGCTGGGCCTGGACCTGGCCGACGCTTCCCAACGAGTTTCCACCCATGCAGCCGATTACCTCGGCCTGCAGGACCGCGGCCGCCTGGCACGCGGCGCGTATGCCGACCTGGTCGTGATGGACCGGGACCTGAAACTGAAAGCCGTTTATATCGAAGGAGAACGTTGTGACCTCAATGATGCTTAAAGAAGCCCTGTCTGCCGCCGACTGCGTGGAACAGCAGTTGGCGAATGACACCGACCGCTACGCGGAACTGGGCCGCAAACTGAGGAGCACTCCATTCAACTCCGCGTTGACCGTGGCACGCGGCAGCTCGGACCATGCCTGCAACTACATCGCTTACCTGATCATGTCGCGCCTGGGACGCGTGGTGGCTTCGCTGCCGATGTCGCTGGTGACGCTGCACAAATCGCCGCTGATTACGCGCGACACGCTGGTGGTGTCGGTTTCGCAGTCCGGCCAAAGCCCGGACGTGGTGGAACCGATCCGCTACTTCCGCGATGGCGGCGCCACCACCGTGGCGCTGGTGAATGATGCCGACTCGCCGCTGGCGCACAGCGCCGAATGGGCGATGCCGCTGCATGCCGGCAAAGAGCAAAGCGTGGCCGCCACAAAGAGCTTCATTACTTCCCTGGTGGCCGGCGCGCGCATGGTGGCGCATTGGCAGAACGATCCTGAACTGCTGGAGGGCCTGGCCGCCCTGCCCGATGCGCTGCGCGCAGCCTGCAACGTGGATTGGTCGCCTGCCGTCGAAGTGCTGGCGCCAGCCCGCAACATCATGGTGGTTGGCCGCGGCATCAGCTTCCCGGTGGCACTGGAAGCTTCGCTGAAATTCAAGGAAACCTCGGCATTGCAGGCGGAAGCCTTCTCCGGCGCGGAAATCAAGCACGGTCCGATGGCGCTGATCGAGGAAGGTTATCCGCTGCTGATCTTCGCCACCCGCGGCCCGACCCAGGCTGGCTTGCTGGCGCTGGCCGAAGACATGCGAGGCCGCGGTGCGCGCGTGCTGCTGGCAGCTCCGGAGGATATCGCGTCGCGCGACCTCACCCTGCCGGTGGCGGCGACGCCGGATCTCGATCCGATCGTTGCGATCCAGGCTTTCTATGTGATGGCGGCCAAGCTGTCCGCAGCGCGCGGGCTGGACCCGGATCGTCCGCGCCACCTGAACAAAGTCACCAAGACCCACTGATATTCCCGCGCGGCCATCGATGAAGAACAGTCTCCTGCTTGCTGCATTGATGGCCGTTGCCGGTGCTGCGCTCGCGGCGCCGGTGCAGCGCATCGAGTTCTGGACCTTCAGCATGAAGCCGCGTTTCACGCCTTACTTCGAGGACGTGGTGAAACGCTACGAGGCCGCCAATCCCGGCGTCAAGCTGGAATGGGTCGACTTCCCGTGGGACATTATCCAGACCAAACTGGTGACACGCATCGTGGCTGGCAAGCCGCCCGCGCTGGTCAACCTGAACGTGCCGTGGGCCGAGGAATTCGCCCGCGACGGGCTGCTGACGCCGGTCGATGCGATGCTCGGTGCAGATCGCGCGCGCTATTTGCAAAGTGCCCTGCGCGACCTGTCGTTCGCCGGCAGGACTTACGGCTTCCCGATGTACAGCAATGTCGCAGTGATTGCCTACAACCGCGACATCTTCCGTGCGGCAGGCATTCCGCACGCGCCGCGCAATCTCGATGAGCAGCTGGCGTTCGCACGCCAGATCGCCCAGCGCACCGGCAAGGCCGGCCTGTGCCCTGCCCTGTCAAAGGTTGACGGCCTGATGCTGCAACAAGGCTTGCCGGTACTGGCTGGCGGCCGCGCGGTATTCAATACTCCTGCGCACGTGGAATTGATTCGCAAATTGGCCGAAACTTATCGCGCGGGCGGCCTGCTGAAGGATGGCCTGTTTGCGGAAGATAACTTCCCGCCTGCCGTGGAGGCCTATAAGAGTGGGTGCCTTGGAATGCTGCTGGCGCCGCCGACGGCATTGAAGCGCATCCAGGCCGATGCACGCGATGTGTATGCAATGACCGATGTGGCGCCCGCGCCGCTGGGGCCGACCGGCATTGCCGATGGCGGCTGGTTGATCCATTTCGGCGTACCGGCGCGCGTGCCGGCGGCGGATTTACCAGGTATCGGCAAATTTGCACGATTTTTGACCAGCGACGCGAACCAGTTGGAATTCGCCCGGCAGGCCAGCGTGTTTCCCGCCTCGGCGCGCGCAGCCAATGATCCCTTCTTCACTGCCGTTCCGGCCAATGCAGGCGCAGCGGAGAAAGCCGTCGCCGCCGGTGCCGTATCGATGCCCTACTCGCGCACCATGTACGTGGCCGGCATCGAAGACTACGACGAACTGCGCCGCGCGCTGGTAAAAGCCGTGGAAGCGGGCGTCACCGGCCGCCAGGACATCCAGCAAGCGCTCGACACAGCCGTCGCAATCTGGAACCGAAAATTGTCCACCTTGGGGTCAGGAACAAAAGTGGACATTCCTCATGGAATGTCCACTTTTGTTCCTGACCCCAAGGTGGACATTTCGCGGGGGAATGTGCGATGAAGCGCTCGCTCGCTGCCTGGATGTTCCTGGCGCCGGCGCTGGCGCTGTTGGCCGTCTTTGCGTTCTGGCCGGTGCTGTTCGGGTCGGTGCTGGCGTTCACCGATTTCTCACTGGTGCGGCCGGCGCATTGGGTCGGCTTCGACAATTTCCGCTACATCTTCAATAACGAGATGTTCGTCACCGGCCTGAAAAACTCGCTGGCCTTCCTGCTGATCGTCCCTTGCGTGCAGCTTGGCGCCATTGCGCTGGCGGTGATGGTGAACAACCAGCTCCCGGGCATCAAGTTGTTCCGCGCAGCGTACTACGTGCCGGTGGTGACCACGGTCTCCGTGGTCGGCATCATGTGGGGCTTCATGTTTCACGAGCAGGGTGCACTGAACTACATCCTCGGCACCAACATCGGCTGGCTGCAGGACGACACCTTCGCGCTGGCGGCAATCATGTTCGTCACGCTGTGGCGCGGCCTCGGCTGGTATATGGTGATGTACCTGGCGGCGTTGCAATCGGTGCCGCAGGAGATGCAGGAAGCCGCGATCCTGGACGGCGCTTCACGCTGGCAGCGCTTCTGGCATATCACGGTGCCGATGCTGCGCCCCACCATCATGGTCTGCACCATCCTGTCCGTACTGGGCGCGCTGAAAGCCTACCAGGAGGTCGACGTACTGACCCAGGGCGGCCCAATGAATTCCACCTTCACCGCCCTGTACTACGCCTACGACCAGGGCTTGAAGCACCTGAAGCTGCCACGCGCACTGGCCGCGAGCTTTATCGTCTCGCTCATCTGCATCGGCATCGCCCTGCTTTGCCTGCGCTACCTGAAGCCAAAGCACCGATGAAGAAGACCGCACAATACCTGCTGCTGGCCGCCATCGCGCTGCTGTGCATCTTCCCGTTCTGGTGGACGCTGGTGACGGCCTTGTCCACCGAAGGCAATATCTTCTCCTATCCGCCGACTTTCTGGCCGAAGCAGCCTTCGCTGGAGAACTTCGCGGAGGTATTCCGCGTGATCCCGATCTGGTCTTTCCTGAAGAACTCGATCCTGATCACGGCGTTCACTGTACTGTGGAAGCTGGTGCTGTGCTCAATGGCTGCCTATCCGTTGGCCCGCCTGCATTTCAAAGGCAAGAAGCTGGTCTTCGGCCTGATCGTCGCGACCATGGTCCTGCCGTCCGAAGTGAACTTCCTGGTCAACTTCATCACAGTGACCGAATTGGGCCTGGTCGATACCTACTCCGGCGTGATCCTGCCGAACGTGGTGAACGCCGTCGCCATCCTATTGCTGAAACAAGCATTCGAGGAAGTGCCACAAGACCTGGTCGATGCCGCGCGCGTCGACGGCGCCTCCGAATGGGCCATCTTCACCAAAATCATGCTGCCGCTGATTGCGCCATGGCTGGCGACGGTCGGCATCCTGACCGCCGTGGAGGCCTGGAACGAATACATCTGGCCATCGATCGTCATGAGCAAGCCGGACGAATTCCCGCTGTCGGTGGGCGTCTTGTACTTGCGCGGCACCTTCGGCAGCAGCACGCGCGTGATCGCGGCAGGTACCATCATCACCATTGTGCCGACGCTGGCGGCATTCCTTTTCACCCAACGTTACTTCATGCGCGGCATGGACGGAGCAGTTAAATGAGCACACAAGAACTACGAAAAATCGCGGGACAACTGATCATGATCCGCTTCCCCGGCACCGTGCTGGACCAGGCGACGGCAGATTTCATCCGGGACAACGGCATCCGTGGCGTGTGCCTGTTCCGCGGGAATATGACCGACTCCGTGCAACTGGCCAAGCTGACCGCCGACCTGCGCGACGCCATGGGTCCGAATTCCCTGATCGCCATCGACCAGGAAGGCGGCGCCGTTGTGCGTTCAACCTGGGTGCCGGCACCGCCAGCAGCCATGGGCCTGGGCGCGGCCGATGATTCCGACCTGGCTTACCGCACCGGGGCCGCCGTGGCGCGCGCCGCCAAATCGCTCGGCTTCAACTGGAACTTCGCGCCGGTGCTGGACCTGAACAACAACCCGAACAACCCGGTGATCGCCGAGCGCTCTTTCGGCGCCGAGCCGCAACGCGCGGTGGAACTGGCCATGGCCTGGATGGCCGGCAGCCATGCCGAAGGCGTGGCCTGCTGCGTCAAGCACTTCCCCGGCCACGGCGATACCCACGTCGACTCGCACCGCGACCTGCCGACCGTCGACAAGGCGCTGCCCGAACTGGACGTGCTGGAGCTGGCGCCCTTCCGCGCCGCTGCCCCGGTGGCGCCGGCGATGATGACCGCCCATATCGTTTACCCGGCGATCGATCCGGACAATCCGGCAACGATGTCGCCCGCCATCCTGGACGGCATCCTGCGCAAGCAATGGAACTACAAGGGCATCATCATCACCGACGGCATGGACATGCATGCCATCGCCGGCCGCTACGGCGTGGGCAACGCCGCCGTGCGCGCCCTGCTGGCCGGAGCCGACATGGTGATGGCGCTCGGCACCACCGAAACCCAGAACGAAACCCTGGATGCAATTGCCGCCGCACTGGCCAACGGCTCCCTGTCGCAAGCCGCCGTCGATGAACGCTTGGCGCGCCTGAACGCCTTGGCGCAAGCCTACCCTTGCCAGCAACGCTCCTATAAGGAAGATGCCGCCGACCGCGTGATCATGGCCGAAGGCTGGCGCCGTGCGCTGACCGCCCGCAGCAATCCACAGCGCCCGGCGCCAGGCAGCAAGCTGCGTCTGGTGGTGCGGCAGGACGTGGTGAGCGACGGCGTGTCCGAAGCCGGCGTGCCGGCAGCCGCCGTAGCCGCCTCGCTGGGCAAACTGTACGACGTCGACCTGGTCACCTTCGCCGACGCCAACACCTTCGACTGGTCGTCGCTGCCGCAGGACGGACGCTTCACCGTGCTGGCCTCCACTTCCCGCCTGCGCTACGGCGACAACGCTCGCAATAACTGGAAGCCGGACCTGCACCTGGCGCTGTGGAATCCTTACCAGGCGCTGGATATCCAATCGCCGGCCCTGATGACCTACGGTTTCGCCGCGCCCGCGCTGGAAGCCATCAACGCCTGGCTGTCGGGCGAACTTGAAGCCACCGGCCGCTGCCCGGTTCCCGGCTTTGCTTGAAGCTTAAGGAGACAAGATGGATGCCGCACGCCACAACCCGCTGAAGTGGATTCCTACGCTGTACCTGGCGCAGGGCCTGCCCTACTTCGCCATTGCCCTCGTCTTCGGCCAGATGATGAAGAGCATGAACATGTCGAACGCGGAAATCAGCCACTGGCTGGCCTTCCTCGGCGGCGCCTGGATCTTCAAACCTTTGTGGAGTCCCTTCCTGGAGCTGGCGTCCAGCAAAAAGCTGGTGGTGGTCAGCCTTCAGCTGTTCGGCGGCCTATGCCTTGGCTTGGTGGCGCTGGCGCTGCAATTCCCGTTCTGGCTCAGCGCCAGCATCGGCGTGCTGTTCCTGGCTTCGATTGCCTCCGCCACCCACGATATTTCCTGCGACGGCCTATACATCGCCAGCCTTTCAAAGAAGGCGCAGGCACAATACGCTGGCTGGACCGGCACCTTCTTCAACGCCGGCCGGCTCCTGGCGCAGGGCGGCTTGCTGACGCTGGCCGGCTTTCTGGAAAAGACATACGGTGTCACGTCCGCCTGGACGGTCATTTTCGGCATCATCGGCCTGACCATGTGCGCGCTGGGCGGCTACAATTTCTGGGCTCTGCCCCTCAGCCCCAACCCGCGCATGGCCGATCACAGCGCCGCCGCCGTCGCGCGCACGCTGGGCGAAGTAATCATCGACTACTTCCGTAAGCCGGGCATCTGGGTTTCGATCCTGTTCATTATCCTGTTCCGCGCCGGCGAAGCCCAGGTGCAAACCATCGGCCCCCTGTTCCTGCGAGAAGCACGCGCTGCCGGCGGCCTGGGGCTGGATACGGCGCAGGTGGGTATGGTGTATGGCACCGGCGGCACCATCGCCTTCATCATCGGCTCCATCGCAGGCGGTTATTTCACTTCCTGGCTCAGCCTGCGCCGCGCCATCCTGTTCCTGATCCTGGCGATGAACCTGCCAAACCTGGTGTTCTACTACCTGTCTCACGCGCTGCCGACCGACCTGACCGTAATCGGTGTCGCCTTGAGCCTGGAGATGTTCGGCTATGGCTTCGGCTTTGTCGGCGTAATCCTGTACATGATGCAGGTGGTCGCCCCGGGCAGGTACACCACCGCGCACTACGCCTTCTCCACCGGCGTGATGCAGCTGGGCTTTGTGCTGTTCCGCTGGATCAGCGGCGACATCCAGACCGCGCTGGGCTACAAGGACTTCTTTGTGTGGGTGCTGCTGGCCGCGATCCCGGTTGCCATCCTGTCGCAGTTCATTCCGATGGAATCGCGCGAACAAGGCAGTGGCGAAGCCGTGCCCGAGGCAGCCTGATTCATGGCGTCGGTCTCGCTGCGCAATATCGCCAAGCGCTATGGCGACAATGCCCCGGTGATCCAGGGCATTGACCTTGACATCGCGGATGGAGAATTCACGGTATTCGTCGGCCCTTCCGGTTGCGGCAAATCGACGCTGCTGCGCATGATCGCCGGGCTGGAAGAAATCAGCGGCGGCGAACTGCAAATCGGCGGCAAGCTAGCCAACAGCGTGCCGCCGGCCCAGCGCGGGCTGGCCATGGTATTCCAGTCCTATGCGCTGTACCCGCACATGACGGTGTACGAGAACATGGCATTCGGCCTGAAGCTGGCCGGCACGCCAGCCGCCGAATTGCGTGCGGCGGTCGAACGCGCCGCCGCCACGCTGCAGATCGGCCACCTGCTCGAACGCAAGCCGAAGGAGCTGTCGGGTGGCCAGCGCCAGCGCGTTGCCATCGGCCGCGCCATCGTGCGCAAGCCGCAGCTATTCCTGTTCGACGAGCCGCTGTCCAACCTGGACGCCGGCCTGCGGGTGCAGATGCGCCTGGAAATCGGCCGCCTGCACAAGGAACTGGGCACCACCACCATCTACGTCACGCACGACCAGGTCGAAGCAATGACGCTGGGCCAGCGCATCGTGGTGTTCAATGGCGGCAAGGTCGAGCAGGCCGGTACGCCACAGGAGCTGTATAACAGTCCAGCCAACCAGTTCGTGGCCGGCTTCCTTGGGGCGCCGCGCATGAACTTCATTCCGGCCGAAGTGATCGCCCTGGGAGCCACGCATGTGGCGGTGCTGCTGCCGGGCGGCGCCATCGTGGAAGTGGCAGCCCTGCCCGGCGACGTGGAGCGCGGCAGCCGCGTCACGCTTGGTGTGCGACCGGAACACCTGCAATTGCGGGAAGAGGCTTACAATGCCGCCGCTGTAGCGATCAGCCATGTGGAGTACCTTGGCGATCAATCAATTGTTTATGCGGCTTTGCCCGGCATGGCGGAGGCGCTGGCGGTCAAACTGGCGCAGGATTTGACCGTGCCGGCTGCCGGCGCGCCTGCCACGCTGTTCCTGCCGTCGGAGCGCTGCATGCTGTTTGCGGCCGACGGCACGGCTTTCTGCCGGCCATAAGAAATCGTTACAATTGGCTACTTCAGAAAACCGGTCCCATGACAAAATTATGGGAGAATAGACGTTTGCCTCAACCACAAGAAGGATCACATACCATGACCCAACATCGTTTCGCACGTATCGGCCTGCTGCTGGCAGCCATCGGCCTGAGCGCCGTACCGGCGCTGGTCCAGACCGCACACGCGCAAGACAAACAGGCTGCCGCCAGCGCTCCACAAGAGACAGTGCGCAAAGATATGGTCAAATTCCTGGACGGTAAAGTCCTGGGGCCCCTGCTGGATGCCAAGAAATATGGCGAAGTGACCGCCTTGCTGGACCAGGCAGACGCAATGCCGAACAAAACCCCTTACGAACAGTACTTCATCAACCGCATGCGCCTGGCCACTGCCCTGGGCATGAACGACAAGCCGAAGCTGATCGAGATGCTGGAGTACGTGCTGGCCTCCGGCCGCCTGGAAAAAGAAGAGCAAGCCAAGTTCACCCAGGCCCTGGCTGGCTACTACCAGGAACTGAAGAACTACCCTAAGACCATCGAAAACCTGCAGAAGTACAGCCAGATGACCGGCGATCCGAAAGCAGCACGCCAGATCATGGCGATCCGTTTCGAGTCCGGCGACTACAAGGGCGTACAAGCCGACCTGCTGAAGAAGCTGAACGACAGCATCAAGGCTAACCAGCCAATGACCCGCGAAGAACTGCACATGCTGGCCGACGCTTCGCACCGCCTGAAAGACAAGGGCACCTACCTGACCGCGCTGGAAGGCCTGGTGCGCTGGCATCCGCGTGACCGCTACTGGTCGGACATGCTGTACCGTACCCGCGGCAAGGAGAACTACTCGACCCGCTTCTCGGCCGACATCATCCGCCTGCAGAAAGTCGCCACCACCAAGATGGAAGAACAGGACTACCTGGAACTGGCCGAAGTCGACCAGCTGGAAGGCCAGTTCATCGAAGGCAAGGCAGTGCTGGACGCCGGCATCGCCAATGGCGCTGTCACCCAGAACGCCAAGGTCAAGAAGCTGAAGTCCGAACTGGACCGCCAGGCAGCCGACGACATGAAGAACATCGCCGCCTCCGAATCTTCGGCCCGCAAGGCCAAGAACGGCACCGGCCTGGTTAACCTGGGTTACGCTTTCGTGACCATGGGCCAGCACGACAAGGGCATCCAGCTGATCCAGGACGGCATCGCCAAGGGCGGCCTGAAAAATGCGGATGACGCAAAGCTGCGCCTGGGCTACTCCTACGCGATGGCAGGCAAGAAGGATGAAGCGATCAAGATCCTGGAGACCGTGCAAGGCGCCGACGGCCGTGCCGACCTGGCACGCTACTGGATCCTGTGGGTCAACCGTCCATTCCCAGCGACTGCCGGCGACGACGAAAAACAAGGCTAAGCCGAGCGCCTGAGCGTCTAAGCAATACAACAAAGCGGGAATGGCTTTCGGGTCCTTCCCGCTTTTTTTTCGCCTGTCACCCCCGATTCAATTGAATCACTCTTGCCGATCGCGAAATTCTAGGCTGTAATGGCGATCCGCACCGTTACAGAAAGAGCAACACCCATGCATGCCCCGCTGTCAGAAAGTGACTTTCAGCAGTCCCTGCGCGAACCCCTGCTTAGGTATTACGGCTACGAAGAAAATTTCCACGACCAGCTCCAGACATTTGAGCATGTGCGGGAGCGCCTGCAGCAAGCACCGGAGATGATCTCGGCGATCCCCCTGTATAACCTGATGAACACGACCAAGCGCCTGGCGACAGATGCGAGCGCGTTCCTGGTCAACTGCTACAGCGGCGGGCACGATATTGCGCAGCTGCAGGCTTTCTACGACCGTGCGGTCGAATATTGGGAAACCTACGCCCATTACAACCAGGCCTATAACGACAGCAACGACCGCGAGACCTCCTGGCCGCACGTAGCGCTTGCGGGCCCGGAATACCACCAGGCCCTGACCATGGTTTGCATGGGCATCCTGCTCGGCAAACAGGAGGTGCTGCACCGCCTGGTGCCCTTGATCGACTATCTCAACGAAAAGCGCGATGCGCTGGTCGAGCGCTTGCTTAGCTGCTGCATCGCAGGCCGCGATCCGGCGATCAGCATCTGCCGCCGCAACCTGCCATACTCGAAAGCGCTGCCGATCTTTGCCGCGCAGCCTTCCGAGCGGGCGGCTCTGATGGCGCAATACCTCGCCGAATGGTACGAGGCGAGCCGCCGTGAAAACTACTATGACCTGCACAAGTCGGGTTACCAGTTCGTCGGCTACTGGTCGTGGGAAGCTGCCGCCATCACCCTGGTGCTGGGCATCGACGACACGAGTTATCGCCACCTGCCCTATTATCCGGCGGACATGGTCGCCTTTGCACGCCAGGCCAATGCCGGCAAGATGCCGGTCTATGTGGCACCTCCCGTCGAAGAAAGCGCCGAACTGCCGCAGCCCCAGACAATCGACGAACTGGCCGAATTCTGGCGGCATAAAAAGCTCTCTCCCGCAGACTTCGAGCAAAGGCGCCGCTCCAGCCGCATGCGCTATGCGAGCTATGAAGAAAACCTGGTGCTGTTCACCGACAAGGTCTGCTACGACTGCGCCGACCCGGATCAGTACGACGGAGCACATTGGCTGGCATGGGAGTCCGTGAACCACCTGCGCAATACCTACAGCGCCGGCCATGCACTGGAGGACCTCAATACTTTTTTTCCGCTGGCTCTCAGCTTTTGGGAAAGCTACGCGCGCTTCCTAACGCCATCTACACTGTCGGCGGAAGACGAGGACGAGGACTGCTACAAGCACTGGCTGGACCTGCAAGACGATGACTATCACACCGGCCTGTCGCTGGTGTGCTTCGCCACCCTGCTAGGCCACCAGGACAAGCTGGTGCGCATCATGCCTATCCTCGACTACGGCAACCGCCGCCGCGACGCCCTGCTGGAGCACCTGGTCGCGCCATTTGTGCCCGGCCGCGAAGCACCGCCGAAGAAATGCACGCGCGGCAAACCGTACTCGCAAACCTTGCCGATTTTCGCCGCTGCGCCGGAAAAACGCGCTGCCATGATGGCCGAATACATGCAGGCCTGGTACGACCTGAGCGAGAACGAGCCCTACTTCGGCACCAACCGCAAGGGCTCCCAGTTCTTCGGCTACTGGTCCTTCGAAGCAGCAGCCATCAGCTCCGTGCTCGGCATCGACGACACATCCTACCGCGACGATATCTTTTACCCACGCGAACTGGCAGACTTCGCACGCTCGCGCATCGCATAAACCGGAGATTCACAATGAAAGCCCAATTCCTTGGCGCGCTGCTGCTCGCCATTGGCCTGCCGCTGCACGCGCAACAAGCCATCATCCCACAGCGCGATATCACGAGCATTTCGGCAAACGGGATCGAACTCAAAATGCTGTACACGGATATCGACAGGGGGAATCACACCCTGCGCACAATTACCTTCTTCCGCTCCAATGACAAGGGTCCCGCAGAGCAGATCCCATTCGAGATCAATGAGAAGTTCGTGCCGACGCTTCAACTGAATTCGGGCGCCGACTGCGCCATCAGCGCATTTCGCGCCTTCAAGTCAAAGGCTGGCCTGCGCGTGATCTTTGCCGAGCGTGAAGGCTGGTGGGCGGAGGATCGACGCGTGACGTTTACGGTCATGGAACTGAAAGCAAATGACGATCAGGAGTCGGTAGACGCGCCCGCTCTGTCCTTCCGCCAGGTGAACAAGTTCACCAGCCAGCGAAAATTCTGCGACGTAAACCAGGCAATGGATGCGGACGCCGCTCGCCTGAAGAAGTAACTATTGACTTGCAAGTATAGCGATTCAATTGAATCTCTCTTGCTTCAAAAGAACTTCTAGGCTGTAATGGCGGTCCGTATGGTTATCGAAAACACAATCTCATGCTGGACCGCCTCACTCAAGATACACGCCTGCTGCGACTGACCACGCCGCAGGGCGCCGCGCAGCTTTTGGTCGAATGCGTGCGCGGGGAGGAGGCGATCGGCAAACCCTTCGTCTTCGACGTATCAACGCTGTCCACCGACGCTGCGATCCCGCTCAAATCCCTGCTTGGACAACCGGCCTTGCTGGAACTGGTGACTGCCAACGGCCTGGCAGCGCTGCGCCCGTTCCACGGCCACATCACCGCCATCGAATTGAGCGGTTCCAACGGCGGCCTGGCGCGTTACGCGGTGCGGCTGGAGCCATGGACTGCCTTCCTCGCACAAAACCGCGACAGCCGTGTTTTCCAGGATATGTCGGTCTGCGACATCCTCGATGCCGTACTGGGAAGCTGGCAAGGCCAGGGCACGCTGGTGCCCGAGTGGCGTTTCGAACTGTCCGACCGCGCGGCTTATCCAAAGCGCAGCCTGTGCACCCAATACCAGGAAAGCGACTGGGCCTTCGCCGAGCGCCTGATGGGCGACGAAGGCCTGTTCTATTACTTTGAACACCGCAGCGACGGTCACGTACTGGTGATCGCCGACCACAATGGCGCCTTCCAGCCAAACGCCCAGGCAGCAGTGCGCTTCACCCAGGCCGGCGCCGTGATGCGGGAAGACAGCATGGACCGCTGGCGCATGCAGGCCAGCCTGCTCACCAGCGAAGTCGCACTGCAAAGCTGGGATTACCGCTCCTTGGACCAGCGCGCCTCCAACGCGGGCAGCGCGGACGATAGCGGAATACCACTTACCGCACGCGACGTGCCCGGCGCTTACGCCTACAGCGGCCGCGAACACGGCCAGCGCCTTGCCGAACGCCGCCTGCAGGCACTCGACGTCGCGCGAAAAAACATGACTGGTGCAGGCACCGTGCGCACCATGGCGCCTGCTACGCGCTTCGCCCTGCAAGGCGAACCGGTGACGGGCGGCAGCGGCGAGTTCATTGTCATCCGTGTGCTGCACCTGATGCACAACAACCTGGCAGCGGAAACGCGCTCGAATATCCAGCGTGAGCTGGGCCAGGCCGCACTGCAATTGCTGAACGACGGCGACCTGGCTGAGAGCCGCCACGCAGTCGGCAACGCCATTGCCGAGCGCCCGCTGTACCGCAACCGCATCGACGCCATTGAAGCCGCCCTGCCCTACCGCAGCACGGCACCGTGGAAACGCCCCAGTGTGCAGGGACAACAGACCGCCATCGTAGTCGGCCCCTCCGGCGCGCCAATCCACACTGACCGCGACCACCGTGTCAAAGTGCAGTTCCACTGGCAGCGCGGCGCCAGCAGCCATAGCCGCCTTGCGCCATCGCTGCAGGCCGGCGATGCCGGTGCCCCCGCTGACGACAGCGCCGGCACCTGGGTGCGCGTCGCCACGCCGCTGGCGCCTATCGCTGGCGCCAACTGGGGCAGCAATACCCTGCCGCGTGTCGGCCAGGAAGTGCTGGTTGACTTCCTCGAAGGCGATATTGACCGCCCCGTCATCATTGGCGCCCTGTACAACGGCGACGGCCAGGCCGACGCGCAGCACAACAAGGTCAGCGCAGGCACCGGCGCCGCCACTGGCAACGCGCCTGTATGGTTCCCCGGCGCATCCGGCGGCCACGCACACCCGGCTTCCCTGTCCGGCCTGAAAAGCCAGGCCATGCAAAGCAGCCAAGCTGGCGCCGGCGCTTACAGCCAGCTGGTGTTCGACGATTCGCCAGGCCAGTCACGCGTGGCCCTGCAACGCCACGCCAGGCCGCACCAGGGCACCGCGGAACTGAACCTCGGCCACCTGCGCCATCAAAGCGACAACCAGCGCCTGCATGCAGTCGGCTTTGGCGCGGAACTGAAGACCGAACACGCCCTCGCCCTGCGTTCCGGCCAGGGCATGCTGCTCTCGACCCACGCGGCGCGCGGCGCCAGCGGCAATGTGCTGGATGCACGTTCCGCGCAAAACCAGGTTGAAAGCGCCAGGCAGCTGCAGGTCTCGCTGACCGACCAGGCCAAGACTCACAAAGCCGACTTGCCAAAGCAAAAGGAAACCGACAAGCTTCCGGTAGCGGAAGGACTGCAACGCACTGCGGATACCCTGGCCACACGCGCAAACGGCGGCGCACCGGCCTTCGACGCCCCGCTGCTGCAAGTTGACAGCCCATCCGGCATCGTCGCCGCCACACCAGTCGACGCCTTGCTTGCGTCCGAAACATCCAGCAGTGTGACCGCCAACCAGGACATCAACTTCGCCGCCCAGGCGAACCTGCTGCATTCGTCCGCAGGCGGCATCAGCCTGTTCACCTACGGAAAAGCCAACGCCAAGGAAAAGCCGAACCAGGAAACCGGCCTGCACCTGCACGCCGCGAGCGGGAAGTACAGCAGCCAAAGCCACACTGCCGCGACGACGCTAACGGCTGATAAGAATATCGTCGTGAGCAGCGCCACCAAGGAAGTAGTTGTCAGCGCGCGTAATCACGTTCTGCTAACCACGCAAGGAGCAGCAATTCGCATTGAAGGCGGAAACATCGAACTGTCCGCGCCAGGGAAGGTCGAATTCAAAGCCAGCATGAAGGAATTGGGTGGCCCCGCACACATGACCATGGCACCTGTCGCGCTGCCGGTTCCAAAAGAATGGCCAGCGTTAGACGCCGTCGGTCCACACAGTCTTCGTTTCGCTACTATGGGCGCGGACGAGCTGTTAGGTACTGGGGTATGGGCTGGCGAACCATTCGCCATCTTTGATGAAGATGGAAACGTACTTGCAGAAGGCACCGTTCCCGAAGATGGGCGGCTGCCACGCGTGACGACTGAAGGTGCCCAAATGCTGAAGCTTCGCCTTGGCGATCCTCAAGGTGCCGAGCTCGTCGAGCAAAAAATGATTGTAAGCGAGCGTGTTTTTGAACAGGATGACGACTCCACCGAGGAAGACGAACATCTGTCAGAAGTCGATGGAAGTGACGACATCGAAACGCTGACGTCGAATCGCTACTATCGTGAGATAGTCGCTGCAACAGAACACCATCATGACGAATTCCTTCCCGAGTCCGTTCTCCTTGCTTTGATCAACGAAGCTTCCTGATTACCCTTTGTACCTGCACCAGCTATGACTCGGTTTATTAAAGCCTCGTATAACGCGAAATTAAAAGTCGCTCAGTTCATCACCGATGACAATCGTGTGCTCATACGTTCGGGCGGCTCACTGCAATGGCGTATCTCCAACGCAGGAGATCTCGCATCACCGATGAAAGATGGGAAGCCGGCACCTCGCAAGACAAAGAACTTTATTGGCTTCGCCAAGCCTGAAAAGAGCAGACTCCATTTCTTCATTTTCCCCGATTACGAGACGGGACGCGCTGAGCTCAAAGCGAGTCTGCACCGTCAGCATATCAGGAAAACCATCAAAGAAATGGTCTACGATTATGTGCCGCCGTCAGACGGCAACGATACCGAGAAATACATTCGGGACCTCTGCAATGAAACGGGTTTCAGTAAAGACTTCCGGCTGGATCAAATGGATGTAAAGCAGTTTGCCAATCTCATGGATGGCATTGAAAAGCTAGAGGGCTATCACCAGGATAAAGATACCCGCAAAGAAGTCTGGTGCCCGATTACGCAGATCCAGGCTGGCAACGGTACTCAACCTGTCGAAGGTGAGCAACTGGTCGTTCGCAGCGAGGGGAACGAGACCACGTATACCTCCAATGCTGCGGGCCTCTTCCCGCCCATCGTTCATGGTAAAAAGCCCGCTGAACTATTTCACAAGACACCCCACGGCGACCTCAAGAAGTTAACCGACCTGCATCCTGAAACAGGACAACGCTTCAACTTGATAAACAAGTTTGCTCAATACTTTGGTGCGACCGCTCCTGTTAAAGCTCCGGAAAACCCTATCTTCAACAAGGAGCCGTTCCTATATAAAGTAAAAGAAAAGGACACACTTGGACGCATTGCGGGTCGTTTCAAGCACCTCGGAGTAACTGTCCAACGCATCAAGCAGGACAACCAACTCAAGACTGATACCATTTATAAGGATCAGATCTTGGGGATCAACATGCCTCCTCCAAGTGTGTTGCCTGCTCAACCTGCGAAGAAGGCTCCAGCACCCAATGCAGCACCCAAGAATGCGGGCAATACCTCAGCGTCATCTGTAATGCCTTCGGCAGCGCCAAAACAGTCCGCAACGCCGATAGCGCAACAGGAAACGACTACTCCAACGGCGCCGCCTACTCCTAAGCCCGGCCCCAACAATCCAGCTCCTCCGAAAGGGCAATCGAATCCAGTAAAATCTGAAGCCCCCCCCAAAAACCAAGCTGCCGAATCCGCACCTGCGGTTAGCAATACGACGCCTGCTCGCTCGAAAGAAGGTAAAGGTGAAGCGATTGCGCTTATCAAACCTGACGATGGTCTGGTTCCTTGGATGAAATATGCAATCGCCGAGGCAAAGCGATGGAGTGGAAAAAGGGAAGCCGATATCGAGAAGAGCAACAATTATCACAAAGTGATTCAAGACACAAAAGTGACGATGATTGATACTCCGAACGCGTGGTGCGCAGCATTTGCAAACTGGTGTTTAATGAGCGCTGGCTACCCGATTAGGAACCCGAAGGAAGCAGGATATATTGACCAGGCGGATTTAAGCCGTGCCAATGGTTTTAGGAAAGTATATGTCAAGGATAAAGTGCAAGATCCTGTCGTTTTAGACGCCAAAGGAAAGCCGAAGAAGGCAAAAACAAAGACTCATCTTGAGGTAAATCCACTCTACTTTAAGATCGAAGAACCGGTCTACGGGGCCATTGCAGTAGCAACAAGTCCACACGGTCACGGGCACCATGTTGGGTTTGTGTATGGTAGGTCTGGCAAAAACAAAATTTGCGTTCTCGGTGGGAATCAAGACGATGCTATCTGTTTCGCACCTACTACCGAAAAAGAGGTTCTAGAAACCGAGTCAGTCAAAAAGAATGGCAAGACGGTGGAAGTAAAATCAAAAAGCGACCATTTGGAATTCTATTTACCCGTTTCCTACGCCAAAACCTATGAGAAAAGCCCAAAAACCTTAGACGATGTCGACTTCACCAAGCTTAATGCAGAGATAAGCTTCGTTCACAGTAAAGCCGGTGCACTTTCCCGCACAAGATAATTTTTGATTTACTAAATTTGTCGCCATGAACTTTTTCGCCAAACTTTCGGCCATTACCATCATTTCCCTGTCCTCCCTGCCTGCGGTTGCCGGATCTCGCTCAGGCCCTCATGTGATATGGGTTAATCTCTCGCAGAATGAGTACCTTGAAGCTATCATAGACAAACGAATGGCGGAGCAAGATGATTGCCTATCACCAAGTGCTTCATTTACCCGCCTGCCGAGCTGGATTTCTGTTGACCTTATTAGAAAGGGAATTCTAAAGAATGATAAGGGCGCAATTGCCAAGCTGGACACGCTAATGCGCAAACGCTACGACGACTATATCTATGATGGGTTTGATGGAATCATGGTATACGACGAAATCTCTGGCCCCCGTCTGACAAACCTCGTTCGTGGTCGAAAGTACACAATCGACACGAAGTTACCCGCACAAGGGTCAGAGTCTGCTCAATGGGAGGAATTCTGCAAGTTGATGCCTAGGATCAAACGACCGATTTAGGTGAAATGGCTAAGGCCACTGTCACGACCGCGGAAAGGTTCTTAGTCTCTACGGAGCCTACCGTTATCTCCCTTCCGTTTCGACAGAAAGCTGCTATAGCTCCGCCAATCTTTCGCAAGACTGGCCGGGGATCAACATGCTGCACACATCTCGTCCGCTACAATTTGCGTACAACGTCGAACGCGAAGGGAAGAACAGAGCGGAATGGTTTGGCCGGGAACTGGTTGGCTTCGCCCGTTTTTCCGGCCCTGGCAAGCCGCTGATGTACAAGCGCCCTGACGGCAAGCCGATTTGCATCATGGATTACACGTAGACGTCCCTATGAACTTGAAGATAAGCAGACTGGCTTGTTGCCTTGTTTCGGCACTGGCAACCTCCTTCGCAGCCATTGCGAATGCAGGTGCCCCCGGTGGCCCATATGTTATCTGGGTCAATCTATCTGAGAACGCAAGTATTGGGAAAGCAATTGGATCGCGAATAGATTCCAAGAGCGACTGCGACTACGCTGGATTGATTGTCGTTCCGCTTCCTGACCAGATTTCGAAAGATCTAGTGAAAAGCGCGATTCTTGATAAGAATAAGAAATCACTCAAGATATTGAAAGCTCAATTAAAGAAGCCATACAGTAGCCTGATCTCTGAAGGGTTTGACGGACTCATCGCCTACGATGAAACCAATGTGCCAAGGATCTCCGCAGCTTCATTGGTTTGGCCGAACGTAATTGGCGAAAATCTGGGGCGCAACTCGAGTGAAAAGGATCAATGGGAACTGTTCTGCAGCTTCATTCCTCCAGTAGGCAGATCCGGTCTATGAGACATGTAATTTTTTCGGCCATCCTCCTCGTTTGTCTGCGTATCGCGATGGCCGCGCCGCACTCAGTCTGCCAACTGGTTGCTAAGGAAAAGGGGCCTGTCGCATTTTTGCTTGACCCGCAGGGAATTATCAGTCGTGGCCCGATTGACGTCGGCAAGATCGGCTACAAATGGCAAAACACCGGCCATATCCTTGTTCCTACCGGCTACAAAATGGTCCTTACCCCGGCCAGGTTGAAAGTGACGAACTGCCGGGAAGACTGTCTCGTTTTGAAGGAAATGCTCCCCATTTGTAAAAACACCCGGACATACGGTGTGGATTTTGTAAAGGCCGACAAGAGCGGACCTTCTGACAAATCCTGGCTGCCATGGAAGTTGGATGACAGCACAGGAATTTTTCTGGTCGAAGATCCGACCTCGGATTACGACATCACGGTTCACTACAAATTCGATTCACGAGTTGTCGGCGAACTGTACGATCCAATGAAGCAGTAGGAGTTCTGCAAGCCCGTAACATGAATCACTCGCCGACCAGTCGCAAACTTAAATCAACGCTGGCTTTCGTCTTTTCCGCCTGCTTTGCCAGCACAAGCTTCGCTTACGAATTCGAGAACGGGGTCCCATTGACTCTCGGTTTTCAGTTGGGCGAAACAACCGTCAAGGACGTTCACATTTGGCTCACTGGCCATGACGTAGAGGTGGCGGTCTCGTTGGAAAATAGTACAAGGCAGCCACAGTACGCGGGCTTTTACGCGGCAACCCCGCTGTTCGTGTACCTCGGTGAAGGCGAAGAAAATTCGGACAAGACCTTTGCGGAGCTGAAGGTTTTCCACGATGGGAAGCCAGTAGGTGTATCACGTCACCACCGCGGCTATTTCTTGGGGCAGGACATTACGCATCTTCTTCGAAAGGCTGGCGTTGATCCAATTCCATCGAACAATGGCGATTGGCGAAGAATCGAAAAGCTGCCACGTCTTCAAAACCTCCGCCTGGACAACTGGCAGGGCCAAGTCACCTTTGGTTGGAGTGCGCGGCTTGCAGCCGAGTCAACGGCGCTCGAGACAATCAGATATACCGCGTTGCCGAGGTTTGGACTGGAGAACATCGACGCGGACTCCTTTGCACAGCTGGTGCAACAGCACTGCGGCTCACCCGGTAAGCTGAGGGACATGATCCATCGGGCAGCGCCAGAGGAATCACAAGTGTTGGCGGAAGTTTTCGAGTTTCCACTTCCCTTCCTGGCGGTGCAGGATACGCGTTTGACAATTGCGCAGCCGGTGAGAAAAGTGCCGGGCGGACGCCGCTTTGCCACCCTGGCGTGCGGATTTGATGGTGCCATGGCGGTACCGTCGGACGGCGTGATTCGCAGCGCTACTTATTCAATTTCAATCCTGGTTGTTTCCCTATTGTCCGGCGCACATGAAGTAAAGAATGCCGAGCATGAATAAGATCTCACGAATTAGATGCGGAGTCGTTTTGCTTGCCACGGCCCTCGCCAATGTCGATGCGCAGGCACAAATGGAAACCTTGCATTACAAGGTGGGCAATGTGGCCTTCACCGAAGATGCGCTCCATATACAAATCCAAAGCAAGCCTGAAGTACGGATCGAGGTGCTGCCGGGTGGACATACATGGCCACTCTTGCAGCTCGACGAATCGGGGCGGATCCTCGCGGGACGCAACGCGATTGATCCTGCAACGGGAGAACACGCCGCCGCACTCAAGGAAGACACACTCGACACAGTATTGTTCCCCAACGAACTTGCAGTGACGCCGACAAGCAAAGGCTATCGGGTACGCCATCATCAATCGCAATGCACCTTGCCGTACCAAAGACTTGGCGCCCCTGGCGGCAAGTCTCCGTTCAAAGCCCTGCAGGTCGCGAACATCAAGTTCGCCGCATCGGAAAACAAAGTACTGGCCCTTGTAACTAGCTTCTTGAGCGATGGCCAGAGCAGCCGGTATCACGTACGTTCTATCGATCCGCGAACCTGCAAGGTAAGCCTGGTCGCGAAACTTGGCGATCCGGATTTGCTGGTGGAGCTGGGGCAGTCCAGTCATGGCGGCTGGTGGATCACCGGCTCCATCGAACAGACTCTCCTGACCTCGAAAGATGGCAGGAAATGGAGCAAGGTGAAACTGCCGGAAGGATTATCGTCGCTGGTGAGCAGCTACGTCGTGGATGGCAAACAAATCTGGCTGGCCGGTATTCTCGATAATTCAGACGACTATCCGAACCTGCTTGTCTACTCCGCCGATGGCGGTGCTAGCTGGACCAACCTGAAGAAGAATGATCCCTTGCTTGCGAAAGTTCCTGCCGGTTGGCTGGAAGGGCAAAAACGCAAAGTAGCCCAATAGACGGCTGGCGCCGGTCAGCGCCAGCCGGTGCCGGGTCTCATGCGCCCGTCGCAGTCTTCTCAAGCTTGCTGCGGCTGTATACGCGGCATTCGTTTTTCTTCCAGCGGCCTTCACACACACGAATGCGGCAGCGGGCTGCGTCCTGCTTGCCCTGCTTCTTGCATTGATCGAGTGCCTTCGACAAGGAGATGCGGGCGTTCGCTGAAGTATCGTACTTGGCGTGGGCGACCAGAGCCGCCAGAAGCTGAAGGTCATTCTCCTCTTCCGCGGATGGCGGCGTGGCGGCTGGCTCGGATTCCCTGGCTGGCTTTTCCTTCACTGCGGGCTTACGCGCGGTCTTCGGCACCGCAGGTTTGGCGGCAACAGGTGCACCGCTCTCCAGCATCTGCTTCAGCGATTCTTTCGGCTTGGCGCCGACAGGCGGCGGAGCTTCGTCAATGATGGCCGCGGCTTGCGGCGAGGGCGCATTCAGCGCGGCGAGCGGCGAGTTGTCAGCCGCTTGCAAAGGCTCCGTTGTTACCACGCCTGCCGCAGCCGGGGCGCTGGCGACAGCCGTTGCTGCGGCAGGCACGGCGGCCGGGGCTGGAGCCGAGGCCGGAGCGGGTGCGACAGCCAGCGTATCGGCGGCCGATTCGCTTTCGCCGAACGACATGAACGCCAAGGCGATGCCGATCACCAGCACGCTGACGCCGCCGGCAATCCACAAATGTTTGCGGCGCGGCGCTTCCGCAGCCGGTGGTTCGAATGCAGCCGCCGGCGCCGCAGGTTGATTCTCTAGAGCATTTTGCTGCTCAGCCGTAAGCAGGCTTGGACGGCCTGCCGGTTTCCGGGTTTCGTTACTGGATGACAATGGATTACTCCTGGCAAAGGTTATCATTAATATACTTTACCTATGGAAAAAGGTGCGCACTCTAGGGCGAACCTCCTTTGCCAGGGGTGCGCACGATTGAAATCCTGGCAAAAGCGGATTATCAGAACTTCAAGATATACTTTCCCGCAAATAATTTATTGCTAAGGCGACACACGCCTGCCATGTTGTCAAATTGGTAATTTAGATTCCAGGGGTTAATTTTGGTGTTCGTTGCCGTCGTGCTGTATTTCCTGCTGGCTTGCGCGCTGAGCTGGATGGTCCTGTTCCCTGCCGGGCGGGCCTACGTCTCGCGCCGCCTGGAGCTGGTAGGCAGCCGTTTTCAGCGCAGCGTGCAGAACATCGCGCGCCGCGGTGGTGTGCAGGCGGGTGCGCTGGGATCGGAATCGGCACTGGCCGTGCGCCAGGGCGGCAACTTCCTGCGCGAGCACAAATGGACTGCGGTCGCAGCGTTGGTGATCATGCTGCTGCCGGCGGGCGTGGCATGGATGGCGAGCAGCCGCACCATGGTGGGTGGCTTCGATGCGCCGGTGCGCGAAGCGAACCAGCAGGTAGCGGATCTGCTGCATGGCGAGCAGCTCGTGCCGCCGCCTGCCCTACCGCCGATGCTGTTCATGACGCCAGAGGTGGAGGTCGTGCGTCCTAACCTGGTGTCTGCAAGCCGCGACTGGGCCTTGCTGGATAAAGAATATTCGCAGCGTTTGCTGCAGGCGTTCCGCATCATGAAGGAGCGCCATGGTTATGACATGGCCATCCTGGAGGGCTACCGCAGTCCCGAGCGCCAGGATGCGCTGGCGGCACAAGGCAGCAACGTGACCAATGCCAAGGCCTTCCAGAGCTGGCACCAGTATGGCCTGGCCGCCGACTGCGCCTTCCTGCGTGACGGCAAGCTGGTGATTTCGGAGCGCGACCCTTGGGCCATGCGTGGATACCAATTGTTTGGTGAAGTGGCGGAGAGCCTCGGCCTGACTTGGGGCGGCCGCTGGAAGATGATGGATTTCGGCCACACGGAGTTGCGTGTGGACGGCGTGAGAAAGAAATAGGAGTTGCGGTGTGAGGCAAGCATGCAGAATTGGATGAAACGCAGTTTGATGGTGGTCGGTGTATTCGGTCTTTGCTGGATTGCGGCCGTTTGGTACTGGCGCACCACCACGCGCATGCCCGACACAAGCGACCTGGCGCTGGCCATGCTGGTCATGCCGCTGACGCTGATCGTGGGGATTGTGGTGGCGCGGAAGACTTTTGACGCCCCGGCTGCGGTGCCCTCGGGTGCAGGCGGCGCGCAAGCGCCAGCAGCAGCGGTGCAGGACGGCCAGGGTGCGCAGGGCGTGGCAAACACGCCTGATGCGGCCGCACCATGGACGCAGTTCGCTGTCGCCGCTACCGCGCTGCGCATGGCGCATGGCGATTCGCCGGCTGAACTGGCGGCCGCCATCGCCGAAGGTGAAGCGCGCCTCGACCTCGATCCTGAACTCACCGATTTGCAAGGCTTCCCGCTGCTTGCCGGCCGAGTAGCAGACATAGCGCTGGAGCCGCTGGAAGAATGGCTGTCTACAACTGCAGCCGGCTCCGCGCACACCGTCGGCACAGCACATGCGCGCCATGGCGCTGGGTGGCGATATCGCAAGCACCCTCGCTTCGCGCGCCACGGAGTCCGGCAGCGAAAGCGTGCTGCAACTGCTTCCCTTGCTGCCACCGGACTGGCCGGCCACCACGCAGGTATTGGCTACGCGCTGGCTGGAACACTCCGTTGTCGAAACCGGCTGGCCGCGGGAGCGGCTGCTTGTCCGCCAGCCAGCGGCTGCGGCGCACGCTTCCGCGACTTCCGCACCGCCAGCTCCGGCGACGCCGCTTGCCGCGCTGCGCGCCGTGTCGGCCCAGGCGGCGGACGCCAAGGCGCCAGCACTTAACCTGCTGCTTGCCTGCGGCTCCGATATCGATGCCGAGGCTATCGAACACCTGGCCATCAACGGCAAGCTGTATGGTTCGCGCAATCCAAACGGCCGCATGCCGGCGGAAGGCGCGGCAGGCATCCTGCTGCAGTCGCGCAAAGAGCCCGGCGAAGAATTGCGCCTGCTGGCGCTGCACGCCAAGGAAGATGCAACGCTGCGCGAACTGGCCGAAGAGGCCCTGGCGCAAGCCGATGGCCAGCAACCAGCCTACGTTGCAGCCGATACCGATCACCGCGCAGGCCTGATGTCGGACCTGATGCAATGCGTCGAGGCCACTGCGCCAGGCCTGGACGCCAACACTTCGCTGGCCTGCGTCGGCGCAGCCTGCGGCCACACCGGCGCTGTCGGTGCACTGGCCGCGATAGCGCTGGCCCACGAACAGGCCATGCAAAGCGGCAGCCTCGCGCTTGCGCTGGCCAACAGCGACCCTACCCAACGTTACGCCTTGCTGGTCGGCCCTATCCCGGCCCCGGCAAGTAAAGCGCCATCCCTTAGCTAACCTTGCAAGAGTAAATAATGATGCACAGAATCCGGGAAATCCTGACCTCGCGCACCGCCTTCCTGATCTACGGCTGGCTTGCCTTCGCGGCATTCCTGCTGGTGACGGCGGTACTGCTGGAATTGCCTTACAGCCTGGCGTTTGCCGTGCTGGCAGCCGCCCTGCTGCTTGGCATAATGGTCTGGTCATGGCGCCGCTACCGCGCGCGCCGTGCCGCCACCCAACTGGGCAGCATGCTGGAACAGCAGGCCGTTGCCGCACCGGCCAAGGCCGAACCGGCGCCGCGCCACGAAACGGAAACCCTGCGCAAGCGCATGCTGGATGCGATCCAGACCATCAAGACCTCCAAGCTGGGCCTGCGCTCGGGCAGCGCGGCGTTGTACGAGCTGCCTTGGTACATGATCATTGGTAACCCTGCCGCCGGCAAGAGCACGGCGATCGCCAACTCCGGCCTGCAGTTCCCGCTGGCCGGCAGCCGCATCGTGCAAGGCGTGGGCGGTACCCGTAACTGCGACTGGTTCTTCACTACCGACGGCATCCTGCTCGATACCGCGGGCCGCTATGCGGTCAACGACGAAGACCGCGCCGAGTGGTTCGGCTTCCTCGGCCTGCTGAAGAAGTATCGCAAGAAAGCACCGATCAACGGCATCATCATCGCCGTCAGCATCGCCGAACTGACTGGCAAGCGCCCGGAGTTCGCGATCGAACTGGCAAAGAACCTGCGCCAGCGCGTGCAGGAGCTGACCGAAAAGCTGGAAGTGCACGCCCCGGTCTATATCGTCTTCACCAAGGCTGACCTGATCAACGGCTTCACCGACTTCTTCCACGATACGGAAATCGGTGAACGCGACCGCGTGTGGGGCGCCACCCTGCCCTACAGCAAGAGCCAGCCGAACGAAGACTTGCTGCGCCAGTTCGATGCGCGCTTCGACGAGTTGTACGACGGCCTGAAGGAAATGAGCCTGGCCAATATGGCCTTGCAGTGGCGCGAACGCCTGCCGCCCGGCGTCTTCACCTTCCCGCTGGAATTCAACTCCGTCAAGGCACCGCTGCGCACCTTCATCGCGACCCTGTTCGAAGAGAATCCATTCCAGTTCAAGCCCGTGTTCCGCGGCTTCTACTTCACCAGCGCGCTGCAGGAAGGCGAAGGCGTTTCCGCTACTTCGCACCGCGTGGCGCAGCGTTTCGACCTGAGCCTGCAGCGCGAAGAACACCATGGCAGCGAACAGCAACACGGTTATTTCCTGCTGAAGCTGTTCCGCAACGTGATCTTTGCGGACAAGAACCTGGTGGCGCAGTACGCCAGCCCGGCCAAGACGCGTATGCGTTATGCGGCCTTCTTCGGCGCAGTGGCGCTGAGCGGCCTGCTGCTGGGCGGCTGGAGCTGGTCCTACATGGGCAACCGCACCCTGGTGGCCAATGTGCAGGCCGACCTGGACAAGGTTGTCAAGCTGCAGAAACAGCGTCCGGACCTGGCCGCACGCCTGGAAGCGCTGGAAATCCTGCAAGACCGTATCGAACAGCTGGACCGCTTCCGCGACAACCGTCCGATGTCGGTCAGCCTGGGGCTCTACCAGGGCGCTTATCTGGAACGCAAGCTGCGCGAGGAATACTTCGCCGGCGTGCGTGAAGTGATGCTGAAGCCAGTTGGCCAATCGCTGGAAACCTTCCTCGGCGAAGTCAATGCCAATGCGGAACGCCTGCAGCCGCTGGCGCGCAATGTCGCTGCGACGCCTGCCGCCGCTGCAGCGCCAGGCGCGGCATCCGCGACCGTGGCAGCTGCGGCAGCGCCTGCGCCGGCAGTGCCGCAGCAGTTCAAGGACGCTTCCCCTGAAAATGTGGAAGACGCCTACAACGCGCTGAAGACCTACCTGATGCTGGGCGATAAATCCCGTGCCGAAGCAAGCCACCTGAACGACCAGCTGACCCGCTTCTGGCGCGTGTGGCTGGAATCGAACCGCGGCGCCATGCCGCGCGAACAGATGATCCGCAGTGCCGAACGCCTGATCGCCTTCTATCTGTCCGAGATCAACGATCCGTCCTGGCCGACGGTCGACAGCCGCCTGGCCCTGGTCGACCAGTCGCGCAACACCCTGCGCGGCGTGGTGCGCGGCATGCCGGCGCGCGAACGTGTGTATGCCGACGTCAAGGCACGTGCCGCGACCCGCTTCCCTTCCATGACCGTGGCCCGCATCGTTGGCGACCAGGACCGCGAACTGGTCCTGGGCAGCTATTCGATTTCCGGCGCCTACACCCGCGCGGCATGGGAAGGTTATGTGCGCGACGCCTTCAAGGAGGCCGCCAATCACGAACTGCAAAGCGCCGACTGGGTGCTGAAAACCGCAGCCAAGGACGACCTGACGCTGGAAGGCAGCCCTGAGCAGATCCAGAAAGCCCTGGTCGACCTTTACAAGAACGACTATGCCAAGGAATGGCAGAAGTTCCTGCAGGGCGTGGCGATCAAGGACCTGAACGGCTTTGAAGCGGCAGCCGCCGCAATGAACCGCCTGGGCGATCCGCAGACTTCGCCGATCTCCAAACTGGTCACCACCGTGTACCAGGAAACTTCGTGGGACAACCCTTCCCTGCTGGATAGCGGCCTGCAGCGCGCCCAGCGCGGCATCGGCGACTGGTTCCGCGAAACCATCCTGCGCCAGAAGCCTTCGCAGGTGAACATCAACCTGCCTGCCAACCCGCAAGGCCAGCCAGGCGCTCCGCTGCCGCTCGGCCCGGTCGGCAAGGAGTTTTCCGGCGTGGCGCAACTGGTGGTCGTCAAGGACAACAATGCCTCGCTGATGCGCGGCTATATGGACAGCCTGGGCAAACTGCGCGCGCGCTTCAACCAGATCCGCAACCAGGGCGATCCCGGCCCTGGCGCCAAACAGCTGATGCAGCAGACGCTGGACGGCAGCGGCTCCGAACTGGCTGACGCCCTGAAATATGTCGACGAGCAAATGCTGGTCAGCATGAACGACCCGCAGAAACAGGCTATCCGCCCGTTGCTGGTGCGACCGCTGATGCAGACCTTCGCCGTCATCGTGCAGCCGACCGAAGCCGAGATCAACAAGGTGTGGGCGGCACAAGTGCTGGAGCCGTTCCGCCGCGACCTGCAAACCAAATACCCGTTCGCGACCGAATCCAAGCTGGAAGCAAGCAATGCCGAAATCGGCCAGGTGTTCGGTCCGGAAGGCGCAGTGGCAAAATTCTTCAACACGACCATCGGCCCGCTGGTGGTACGCCGCGGCGACGCGCTGAGCGCCAAGACCTGGGCCAATATGGGCATTACCCTGTCGCCTGCCGTCGCTACCGCCTTCCCGGGCTGGATCGCGCCGCTCAGCGCCAACGGCGTCGCCAACCAGGCCGCCAGCAGCGAAGAGGCGCAAACCCGCTTCGAACTACAGACGGTCGCCGTGACCGGCGTCAGCGAATACACCATCGAAATCGACGGCCAGTCGGTACGCTGGAAAGGCCAGCAACAGCCGTGGGTGTCGATGGTATGGCCTAACCCGCAAGGCGTGCCTGGTTCGCGCATTACCGCTTTCACGCCGGATGGCAGGAAAGTGGTGGTGCTGGAAGAAAACGGGCACTTCGGCTTGAAAAAAATGATCGATGCGGCGCAGCGCAAGCGCCGTCCGGACGGCAGCTTTGAGCTGAACTGGACCAACGGCGGTGTGACCGTGGCAGCCAACCTGCGCCTGTTGCCTTCCGCACCGGCACCGGTTGCAGCGCCGGTCCAGGCCAGCCAGGGCTTCCGCAAACTGCGCCTGCCTGACGCCGTGGTCGGCGGCCCGGCACCGGCCGGCGCCGGTGGCGAGCCAGCGATTGCGGCCGCCGGAGGTGCGCAATGAGTCGCGCTGCTGCTATCGGTTACTTCGGCAAGATCCCGAGCCGCGCCGACTTCGTCAAAGGCGGCAGCGATCCGAAAGTGCTGCAGATGATGGACGACTGGATGGCGCGTTCGATGGACATGCTGAGCATCGACGCGCGCTGGAAGCTGACGTACGACGCCGTGCAGCCGCTGCATTTCGCGCTGTTCGGCCCGCGCCGGCGCGCGGCGATTGCCGGCCATATTGCGGCCAGCAGCGACCAGTCCAGCCGCCGTTTCCCGTTCCTGATGGCCGGTAGCATCGATGTCGACGAACCGTCGTCCTTCGCTGCCAACAGCCCGCTGGTGCTGACGCGCCTGTGGAATCGCCTGGAAAACCTGAGCGGCGGCGTTCTGTCCGCAGAAGACGCCGCCGCGCCGTTGCAGGCTTTGAACGGCAATACGGTGGAATTGGACACCCGCGCCAGCGCCTACGACGCCGCGTTCGCCGATTTCCTTGAACTGCAGACTGTCGGCGGCCTGGACGCCATGCTGGCGCAGGCCGGCTTTACCGGCAGCGTGCGCCAGGTATTGCTGGCGCTGGGCATCCTGCTGCAGCCGGTGATGGCCAGTAGCTCGAGTCGCCTTGAAAAAAGCCTGGTGCTGCCGTTGCCGACCGACCCGATGTACCGCTACCTGGTTGCGGCATTCTGGATGCACATGGTCACGCCATTCCTGGCGCGTGCCGACTTCGAACTGTCGCTGTTCGTGACAAAACTGGACGACAAGCCGGTGCTGGTACTGGGTTTCAGCGGCGCGTCGCCGCAAACCCTGCTGGGCATCATGGACCCGCAAGTCGGCGAAGGCCACCACATTGCCTTCGACGACGTCGCCTGGGTCGAGGACCAGGTCAACGAAGACTATGCGATACAGAAGGTATCGGCCTACCTCGCCAATCCCGGACTCTCCCTGAAATCTGCGTACGACTCGTTGCGTACTTCCTTTATCGGAAACTGATATGCGTTACCTTCCCCTCCTCCTGCTGTGCGCCGCTTTTGCGGTGCAGGCGCAAGTACCCGGCCAGGTTGTCGCCAGCGGCACCGTGGCCGATGAAGCCAGCAAGACCGCCGTATTGGCCAAGCTGCGTGAAGTCTATGGCGCCGACAAGGTGCTGGACCAGATTACTGTGGGCCAGGTCACCACGCCGGCCAACTGGGGCGACTATGTGCAAAAGCTGATTACGCCGGACCTGAAACAGGTCAGCCGCGGCCAGCTCAAGATCGACGGTACGTCTGTCAGCGTGCGCGGCGAAGTTGCCAACGAAGCGCAGCGCCAGCGCATTGCCAGCGACTTTGCCACCCGCCTCAATCCTACCTACACCGTTACCAACGGGCTGCGCGTCTCGGCGGCCGACCAGGGCGTTCTGGATCGCACGCTGGCCAACCGTATCGTCGAATTCGAAAGCGGCCAGGCCGTGCTGACGCCGACCGGCAAGGTCATCCTCGACGAAATGGGCGCGGCCATGCTGAAGCTGAAAGGCCAGAAGGTGGAAATCATCGGCCATACCGACAACGTGGGCCTGCGCACCAGCAACCAGAACCTGTCGCAGGCGCGCGCCGAAGCGGTGCGCAACTACCTGGCCGGCAAGGGTATTGCTGCTGAAACCCTGGTCGCATCCGGCTCCGGCCCGGATCGTCCGATCGCCAGCAACGATACCGTGGAAGGCCGTGCACGCAACCGCCGTATTGAATTCCGCATGGCGCAGTAACCGAGGAGATAACCATGTTTAACGCAGAAACCCTGCTGGCGCCGATCTCGCCAGCGCAACCGGCTGGCGACGACCTGTCCTTCTCCAGCGACTTCGACGCCATCGCCCAGGCGCGCCGTTTCGACGACCCGTCGCTGGAACAGGGCGAGTGGGTCACCGAGCTGAAAGAGGCCGACTGGTCCTTCGTCGTCAAGCGCTGCAGCGCCCTGCTGGGCGAAAAGAGCAAAGACTTGCGCGTGGCGGTCTGGCTGACGGAAGCCGCAGCCAAGCAGCATCGCATGCAAGGCCTGGGCGAATCGTTCCGCCTGCTGGCTGGCCTGATCCGCGAATTCTGGAACAGCGGCCTGTATCCGGAGCCGGATGGCGACGATATGGAGCAGCGCGTCGGCAACCTGGCCTGGATCCTGGGCCGCACCCCTGCCCTGCTGCGCGAAATGCCGTTGACCGAAGGCCAGGGCACCGCTTTTTCCGCCATCGACTTCGATATGGCGCGCAAGCAGGCCAGCCTGCCGGAACACGCGCGCAATACCGATTGGCCAAAGCTGGCCGATATGGAAACCGCGCGCTCGCGCAATTCGCCGCGCTTCCGCGAACAGTTCGCCACCGATGCACGCTATTGCATGGATGCCCTGAAGGAACTGGAACAGGTGTCCGATGAATTCCTGGGCAATGACAGCCCGGGTTTTGCGGCAGCACGCGATGCGGTGCAGGCCATGATCGATGCCATGCCGTCGCATGCAGGCTTGCCGGCGACGGTCAGCACCCCGCTCGGCGTGGCGCCGGCGGGCGAGCAGATCATCATTGCGCAGCCAATGGCTGGCATCGCGCCACAGGCCAGCGGCCCGGTCGTCTCGCGCTCCCACGCCATCACGCAATTGCGCGAGATCGCCAGCTTCTTCCGCCGCACCGAACCGCACAGCCCTGTATCGTACTTCGCCGACAAGGCTGCCGATGCCGGTGAACAGGACCTGCACACCTGGCTGCGCAGCGTGGTGAAAGACCCCAACTCGCTGCAGCATATCGAGGAGATGCTGGGCATCCCCCCGTCCAACTGATCAGACTACGCTGTAGCTGAAATTCCCCTGCTGGTCGGCCGCTACTTCGATGCGGCCGATCGCACTTCCCTCCGCCATCTTCGCCAGCACCGCTTCCGCAACCTCGGGCAGCAGCGTGCCATTCAGGATATTGTCCACGTTACGGGCGCCGGAATCGACTTCGGTGCAACGCGCCAGCACGGCTTCCACCAGCGTATCGTCGTAATGGAAGGTCGCCTTGTGGTTGGCGGCCACGCGCTGGCCGATGCGGTCCAGTTTCAGGGTGATGATGCTGGCCAGGACGTCGTCGCCCAGCGGGTAGTACGGCACCACTTTCAGGCGGCCTAGGAAGGCTGGCTTGAACGCTTTCACCAGTTGCGGGCGGATCGCCGCTTCCAGTTCTTCCGGCGACGGCATCTCTTCCGCTTCCTTGTTCAGGCAAGCCTGCATCATGGTTGCTGAGCCGACGTTGGAGGTCAGGATGATGATGGTATTGCGGAAGTCGATTTCGCGGCCTTCAGCGTCATCCATCACGCCCTTGTCGAACACCTGGAAGAAGAGCTCCAGCACGTCCGGGTGGGCCTTTTCCACTTCATCCAGCAGCACCACGCTGTACGGGTTGCGGCGCACCGCTTCAGTCAGCACACCGCCCTCGCCGTAGCCGACGTAGCCTGGCGGCGAGCCTTTCAGGCCGGAGACGCTGTGCGCTTCCTGGTACTCGCTCATATTGATGGTGACCATCTTGCGCTCGCCGCCGTACAGCGCATCGGCCAGGGCCAGCGCGGTTTCGGTCTTGCCGATGCCGGATGGGCCGACGAACAGGAATACGCCTTTCGGTTTGTTCGGATCGTCCAGATTGGCGCGCGCCGTGCGCACGCGCTGCGCCACCGCTTCGATGGCGTGCGGCTGGCCGATCACGCGCTCTTCCAGCGCCGGACGCAGCTTCAGCACGGCCTGGATTTCGTTTTTCACCATCTTGCCGAGCGGGATGCCGGTCCAGCCGGCGACGATTTCCGCCACCACGTTGCCGTCCACCTGCACCGGCACCATCGGCGCTTCGCCTTGCAGCGCGCGCAGTTCCTTCAGCAGGGCCTGGATGTCATGCGCTTGGCTCGCTGCGCCGCCAGTATCGTCGCCCCCCCGCCTGCCCGGCGGCCGCCTTCTCGACATTGGCACGCGCCTCGCCGATCTGGGCTGCGATTGCCTTTTCCTGCTCCCAGCGCGCTTGCAGCGCCGCCAGTTCTTCCTGCGCCGCGCTGCGGCTGTCGGCCAGTTCCTGCAGGCGTTCTTGGTGCGCACCGCCGCCAGCCAATTCGCGCTCCAACGCGCCAGTTTCCGCAGCAATGCGTTCCAGGCGGCGCTGCAGCGACTCGATCAGGGCCGGCGTGGCGCTCTGGCCCAGCGCCACTTTGGCGCAGGCGGTGTCCAGCACGCTGATCGCCTTGTCCGGCAGCTGGCGGCCCATGATATAGCGATGCGACAGGCGCACGGCTTCCGTGATTGCCTCGTCGAAGATGCGCACATTGAAATGCTGTTCCATCAACGGCGCCATGCCGCGCAGCATGGCGCAAGCCAGTTCCTCGCTCGGTTCTTCAACCTTGATGACCTGGAAGCGGCGCGCCAGCGCGGCATCCTTCTCGAAGTACTTCTTGTACTCGCCCCAGGTGGTGGCTGCGATGGTGCGCAGCTCGCCGCGTGCCAGCGCAGGTTTGAGCAGGTTGGCCGCGTCGTTCTGTCCGGCCTGGCCGCCGGCACCGATCATGGTGTGCGCCTCGTCGATGAACAGGATGATCGGCGTCGGGCTCTTGCGCACTTCGTCGATCACGTTCTTCAGGCGGTTCTCGAATTCGCCCTTGACGCTGGCGCCGGCCTGCAGCAGGCCCATATCCAGGGTGTGGATCGACACGCCTTTCAGCACATCAGGCACGTCGCCCTGCGAAATACGCAAGGCCAGGCCTTCCACCACGGCAGTCTTGCCGACGCCGGCCTCGCCGGTCAGGATCGGATTGTTCTGGCGGCGGCGCATCAGGATGTCGATCGCCTGGCGGATTTCCGCATCGCGTCCGATCACAGGGTCCACCTTGCCGGCGCGTGCGCGCTCGGTCAGGTTGGTGGTGAACTGGTCCAGTGCCGGGGTCTTGCCGGCCGGCTGCTGCATCTCGCCGACCGGGTCACCGCCCAGCGAGCCTTCGCCGCCGGTTCCTGCGGCGCGCGTGGCAGCTGCCGCCTCGGCTTCTTCCGAATTGGCGGTCAGCTTGTCCAGGTGGTGCTTGATATCGTCCGACTCGAAGCGATGGAACAGCGCCGAGCTGCGGTATGCGAGCTGCGACAGTTCCGGGTCCGTCAGCATGGCCTGCAGCAGGTGGCCGCTGCGGATGAAGACTTGCTGGCCGGCCTGCAGGTCGAGCGAGGCGATCAGCCAGGCGTTTTCGAACAGTTTCGGCAGGCGCGCCGAGAATACCGGGGTGCGCGCGTTGCCGCTGCGGAAGCGCGCAATCTCGGCCTGCAGGTCGGCTTGCAGGCGGCTGGTGTCGACTTCGAAATGGCGCGCCAGCGCCACCATGTCGCTGCGCGGATTTTCCAGCAATGCCAGCAGCAGGTGTTCCTGGTCTACTTCATACTGGCCAAGGCCGACGCAAATGCTGGCCGCGCGGGTGGCCGCATTGCGGCAGGTGTCGTTCAATTTCCCGATCAGGGTTTTCAGGTTGATGCTCATCGAGCGGTCCTCACATTGTTAATCCATGGATGAAGTAGCGGACATCGGTGCGGTCTTCATTTGCACCCTCGTCCGGTATAAAACTGTCCCAGCCCAGCCGCGCACCGGCGCCAAGCGACGCCCCGCAGACGTCTTCGGCGCGCAGCACCAGGCAGATTTCGTATTCCAGCGACACGCCGGTGAACATCGTCAGCAGCTTTTCCAGCGCACGTGCCGCGGTGCCGCCGGGCAGGAAAGCGTCGAAGTCGGTGCGCCGCAAAGGGCCGATGGTCAGGCGCATGCGCAGGTCGCGCTGCCAGACGCGCGAGCCGATCATGGCAGTTGCGCCCAACTGCGCCTGCACGCCCCCCAGCACGGTCTGCTGCAGCGCCGGCACAGTGCACCAGCAGCCGACGAACTGGGTTGCCGCGATACCTACGCGGAAGTACTCGCCCAGCACGCGCGCCATGGTCGACGCCGAGGCCGGGCGCTGGCGCAGGGCCGTGGCAAAGTAAGCCAATGTCTCGTCACGCACTTCGCCGGAAGCCCGGGCGTCGCGACCGGACAGCCTTTGCGTCAGACCCTTGTTGCCAAGCCCGCCCAATGCCAGCAGCAGCGGCAGGAAGCGGTCCTGCCCATCGACCTGGTACTTGAGTTCCAGCCGGTACTTGCGCCAAGCCTCGTAAAACAGCGACAGCGAACGCGTCGAAAACGCGTCGAGGAAGGCACGCGGCCCTTCGTCTTTGGCGTATAACTGGTGCGTCGCGATGGATTCCGTGTAATGGGACGGCAAAGCGCCGGCGCTGCCCAGGAAGCCCATGAAATTAGGCGTCATGCGCAGGTAGCGCAGCTGCTTGCTCTGCAAGGCGTCGGTCAGGGCCGTCGCGGTAGGCAGGATTTCGCGCGGTTCGGGGTGCAGCGACTCGAGCTGGCTGGCCGGGAAGCGCAGCGTAACCGAGTTCTGGAAGCGCATGAAGTTCGCCACCGCGCCCTCCTGCGCAACGCCATTGCGGCGCAGCCATAGCTCGACCATCCGCACCGCCTGGAAGAACTGGAAGCGGAACGGCTCGGCGAACAGGCGCTCGATTACAGCAGGCTCAAATCGCCGCTTCGCGGTGTGCATCGCAACAGCTCCTCCCCAGTCCTCTCGGCCACGACGACCAGTTGCGTAAAGCTGTTGGCATGCACGTACAGCCCCAGGAAGCGTTCGATCACCTGGGCGAAAGCATGGATGCCGCTGCCGACGAATGCCTCTTCATCGATTGTCAGCCGAACTTCCATGCCGCGCACCACGCAGGCGAACGGATTCCCCGCCAGCCAGGCATTGGCCGGCTTGTATTCCACCGATTCCAGGCCGCGGATCTGGCGCTGTGTGGAGGCGGAGCGCGGCAGGTCGTAGAGTCCCAGCATTTCCTGGAACGCTTCCAGGCCGCCGCCGGACAGCGACAAATGATTCAGCGACAGGTGCGACACCAGGCGCCAGTGCGCTCCGTGCCCGCGGTCGAAGCGATGGGAAGGCGTCGGCTTGCGCAGGAAGCTGATGCTGCGCACGCTGGAGCCGCCTTCCAGGAACAGGTCGCCGCCGCGCAGGCCGTAGGCCAGCGAAGCCGGCAGGTCGCGGTTGGTGCAGCTCAGTTGCAGGCTCAGGGTGTCGGTTTCCACCGCCGCCGGATCGAAGTCGATATCGACGATGGTGATCTCGGTTTCATAGCCGGGGCTTTTGTGCGCCATCTGTTCATCGCGCCGCATCACCCAGTAGTGGCCATGCTTTTCCGGCGTTTCGCCGTGGCGCAGCGAGTAGAACGGCCGGAATTCCACGATCGATTCGCCCTGCGGCGTCTGGCGCACCATGCGCACCGCATCAATGGCATACACCTCGTAGGCATAAGCGCGGCGCGCATCGGCCAGCACCGGATAGCTGGCGGCGGTATGCGAGATGCGAATCGGCTCGCCGCGCTGGCGGAACAGGTTGACCACCGGCGTGCAGCCCAGCAGCAGGTTATTGGTGCTCAGCGTGGACAGCATGCGCGCCACATGCGAATCCGGGCGCAGGCCGGTCATGGCGATATGCAGCGTCAGGCGCTTGGTGCCGATCGGCAGCAGCGCGCACAGGGCCGCCAGGTCAATATCGAAGAAATTGAATTTCTCGGGGAAGCAGAAATATTCGGTCAGCAGGCGGTATGCCTGGTGCGAGCGCGCCGAAAAGTCGATCAGCGCATCTTCCTCTTCAAAGCCGGCCGCGGCGACGGGAATCCGCGCCAGCGGCAGCCAGCGGCCGTTGCCGTCGCACTCGACCCAGGCCTTGGCGCTGCGCATGAACAGCGCATCGCGCAAGGCGGCGCAGAACGAAGGCTCGCCGTCGATGAAGACGCGCAGGCTGGACACCTCCATGGCAGGCAGGCCGATCTGCTCGGACAATGAATCGAGCGTGATCGCCAGCCCGGCGCCGGCCCCTGGCGGCAGCTGCACCGCTTCCGGCGGCGCCAGCGCGGCCGTAAACGAGGCCCGGCTCAACTCCAGCGGCGCCACCGTCACCGGATAGGAAGTGCGGAAAGTACAGGCGACGCCGTTGACGGGCCGCGTGTTGAGCACCGTCCCGCGCGCAATCTCGCTGGCCGCAGTCAGCTGGGCGGCGGTAGCGGCATAGTCCATGCGTGCGATCGAGCAGGATGGAAACGGGCGCAGGTAGTGCGGATAAAGCACTTCGAAAAGCGCTTCGGTAAATTCGGGGTAATCGTCGTCCAGCCGCTTCGACACGCGCGAATTCAGCAACGCGAAGGACTGGATCATGCGTTCGATATGCGGGTCTTCGCATACCTCGCCGCCGATCAACAGGCGGCCGGCAATCTTGGGGTAGCGCTCGGCGAATTCGCGCGCATAGCGCCGCAGGAATCCTAGTTCGCGCTCGTAGTACGGCAGTAACTCTTCCAAATCAAGCTCCCGGCAGCGCGCGGCGTGCCTTGCTAATCGTGTATTGCAGGCTGGATGGTGTCAGGACCGCGTCGAAGTTGACCGGTTCCTGTGCTGCGTGCAGCACCAGCAACGCCGTAATGGCGAAATTCAGGCGGTCGATGCCGCCCTCTTGCATTTCAAGTGAAGCCCGTACATTGCGCAGGCGCGGTTCGTGCCGTGCGATGGCACGTTCCAGCCCCTGGCAAATGGCAGCGCGGTCGTCCGGGCTCGCCAGCGACATGCCGGCGAAATCGTTCAGCCCATAGCTGACGATGGAGCGACCGCACTCCGGAAAGCGTTTGAGCAGATGCTCAGGGATGACGGTGCGGGTATTCAGCAATGCTTCCAGGTCGCGCGCGACGGAGTCTTTCATCTCGTCGAGCGACATCCGGTAGACGGCCGCACTGCCGGAGCCGTCGCCAGGCTGGAGCAACCGGTCCATCAGCCCCGGTGCAAATCCCCTTACCGTCATTCAGTCCCCGCTTAAGCTACTTTGTTGGACGACAGGTCCCAGCCGCCCGAGGTGTTGCCACCGGTGCCGCCGTTGACTTTCTGCTGGGTGTACTTCCACTTGACTTTGGAGTACTTCAGCGAAACGTCTTCGCCCAGGATGTCGCCCTGGCGAACTTCTGGAGCCACGCTGGAGATCAGCACGTTTTCCAGTTCGATTTCGAAGTACTTGACGCGGTCGCCCTGGCCGTCAGCACGCATGAATTCGATTTTTGCTTTTGGCAGGGTTTTGCCCGAGGAGCAATTCTGCAGCAGCAGTGGCGAAGCCAGGTCGGCCAGCTTGGAAACAACGATATCGCGGTGCTCGGTGCGTTCCGCGGTGTGGCCGCCGCCAGTAGATGCGGTGGCCGACTTTGGCTGCAGGACTTCCCACTGGACGGATTTAACTTCGATCCAATCCTTGTGGGCGGTATCGGTGGACTCGCCTTTGATGCCGTCGATTTGCAGGTAAACGTCGATTGCCATGGTATTCCTTTCTGTGTTGAAAAATAAAAATTAAGACTTGGTCGATTGCGGCAGCTCCGCGACCAGACGGAGTGAGACGGACAGCTCGTCGAGCTGGAAGTGGGGACGCAGGAAGGACACAGCGCGATACACGCCTGGACGGCCAGGCACTTCAGACACTTGCACGTTAGCTTCACGCAGTGGGAACTGCGCTTTTTGCTCCTGGCTGGCGTTATCGTCCAACAGCACGTACTGGGTCAGCCAGCGGTTCAGGTAGTCCTCGACGTTGGCAGCAGCGGCGAAGCTGCCGATCTTGTCGCGCATCATGGCCTTCATGTAGTGGGCGATGCGGGACACGGCGAAGATGTACTGCAGCTGGGCCGACAGCACGGCGTTGGCGTTGGCAGCGTCGGTGTTGTACTTGCGCGCTTTCTGCGCGGACTGCGCGCCGAAGAAGGCCGCGTAGTCGGTGTTCTTGCAATGCACCAGCGAGATGAAGCCAAGGTCGCTCAGCTCTTTCTCGCGGCGGTCGGTAATAGCGATTTCGGTCGGGCATTTCAGCGCGACTTCGCCTTCGTCGGTCTTGAAGGTGTGGGTTGGCAGGTCTTCCACCAGGCCGCCGCCTTCCACGCCGCGGATGGCGGCGCACCAGCCGAAGTCTTCGAAGGCGCGGGTCAGGCGCACGCCGAAGGCGTAGGCGGCGTTACACCACAGGTACTTCTCGTGGTCGGTGCCGTCCACGTCTTCCACGTAGTTGAAGCCTTCCACGGTGGCACCGTCGGCCGGATTGAACGGCAGGCGGCCCAGGAAGCGCGGCAGCGTCAGGCCGACGTAGCGCGAATCTTCGGACTCGCGGAACGACTTCCACTTGGCGTATTCCACGGTATCGAAGACCTTCGACAGGTCGCGCGGCTTGCCCAGGTCGGAGTACGTCTCCAGGCCGAACAGCTCAGGCGAAGCGGAGCTGATGAAAGGCGCGTGGGCGGCAGCTGCCACGTGCGACATCTGCTCGATGAAGTACATGTCTTCCGGCTGGCGGGTGATTTCGAAATCACCCAGCAAGGCGCCGAATGGCGCGCCACCGAAGGTGCCGAATTCTTCCTCGTAGACCTTCTTGAACATGGAGCTCTGGTCGAATTCCAGCGCCCCTTGAAAGTCCTTGACCAGTTCCCGCTTGGTCGCGTTCAGCATCTTGATCTTCAGGCCGGTGCTGGTGGCACTGTTCTTGACCAGGTAATGCAGGCCGGTCCAGCTGCTTTCCAGCTTCTGGAATTCCGGCGCGTGCATGATGACCGACAGCTGCGAGGAGATCAGGCGGTCCAGTTCCGCCACACGGGCGTCAATGGTGGCGGCCAGGTTGTCCGACACCACCACGGTGCCGGCCATGACTTGCTGCGCCAGCTCGGCGATGATGTCTTTGGCGCGCGCGTGCTCGGTGGTCGATTTGGCGACCTTGCTTTGCTCGACGATCTGGTCAAGCAGGTTAACTTCCGCGGTGGCCAGTGCACCGCCGGCGTTCAGTTGGGCCGACATCTCATTCTCCTTTTTCGGACTTCTGGCCCAGTTCGGCCAGCTTCTCGGTGCTGCGCAGCACGTCGTTCAGTAAATCTTCCAGCTTGTCGTTGCCGGCCAGCTTGTTGCGCAGGTCGGCCAGCTTGTTGCGCGCTTCCAGCAGTTGACGCAGCGGTTCCACCTGCTCCACCACCGACTCCGGACGGAAGTCCGAAATGGCCTTGAACTTCAGGTCGACGCCGAACTGGCCTTCGCCGCCCAGCTCATTCGGCACGCGGAAGGCGGCGCGCGGTTCCACGCCCTTCATCACTTCATCGAAGTTGTCGCGGTCGATGTTGACGAAGCTGCGGTCCTTCAGGCGCTTTTTCTCCACCTCGGAATTGCCGCCGAAATCGCCGACAACCCCCATCACAAAGGGCAGTTCCTTGTTTTCGATTGCGTCGCCGATTTCCACGTCATAGGTCATCTGGACCCGTGGCGGACGGATTTTCTGCAGGCGCTTCTGGACGCTTTCGTTTTTGGACATGGCTTCTCCTTCTTTGGACTTGGTGGTTATTTCAGTGCGCCGAATGGGTCGGCGCTAGGGGTCGATGCAGGCGGTTTTACTGCCTGGGCCTTGCCGCGGACCGCATTGGTAGCGGCATTGACAGCGGCATTGTTGCTGCGGGCTTGCGGCTTTTTATCGGCATTCGGCACCAGCACGGATTCGCCCAGGCTCTCGCGCAGCAGCTTGGCCAGGTCCTGCGACTCGGTACGGATGGAACCGGACAGGTTGTTCTGGCGGCTCAGGTCTCCCAGCGCACGGGTCGACAGGCGCAAACCGGAAATCGCAATGATGCTGTTGGCCAGTTGGTCGGACGGATCACGTACCAGGATCTCCTGGGCGCTCACGATCGCTTCGCCATATTGCCCTGCGTCATAGCGGGACTGGGCGATGTTCACCCAAGGCGATTTGTCGGCGGGATATGCCGTGGCGGTTTCCTTCCACAGGGTGATGGCCTGTTCTTGTTTACCGGCCACCTTGGCTTCGGTAGCCCGGGCCAGCATGTCCTCCAGCTTCGGCTTTACCGTAGTGGCGACCTTGGGGCCGGTGGTCTGGCAAGCAGACAGGGAAGCAGCAATTGCTGCGATGCACAAAATGCGGGAGATAACAGTGATTTTTTTCATAACTAACCTCATCAAACGGACAAATAGCTTTTTTACAATAGTTGCGTGCGACGAACGTTAGCAGAAAAAAAATATTACCCACGCACAATTGAATCTCACCAATATTCACACCCCTGCGCACGATTGAGCCTTTTAATACAGGCTTTCCAAGGAGATGTTATTGTTCTGGCACTTACCAGAAAACAATTGTCAGAAGGATCATAGATGGCCAGCAAAGTGTTATGGGGGGAAGGTTTATTTCTGCGCCCTCAGCATTTCCAGCAACAGGACCGCTATCACGAGCACCGTTTGCATCGCAGCGTAAAGGCCGTGCACCCTTATGCGTGGGGCGTGGATCGCCTGTCCATCGACATGGAAGCCCTGGCGCATAACACATTGCGCCTGCTTGATCTGTCGCTGGTTTTGCCGGATGGGGAATTGGTTGAAGCGCCAGGCCATGACAGCCTGCCGGAATCAATCGACCTGGGCCAGCTCACGCAATCGCAGCACAGCGTGACCTGGTATGCCGCCCTGCCCGTGTTCAAACACTTCGGCGGCAACTTCGCACAAGCCGGACAGCCGTCGAACGGCGCCCGCTTTTCGCAAACCAATGCCGACACGCCGGACCTGTACACGCAGGCTGCGCAAGCCGAACTGGCCTACCTGAAAAAATCGCTGCGCCTGATGTCCGACGCCGAACCGCGCGAAGGCTACGTATGCCTGCCGCTGCTGCGCCTGCGCCGGCTGTCCACCGGCGGCTTCGAGCTCGATCCAGGCTTCGTACCGCCAAGCCTGACCATCCGCACTGCGCAGCCCTTGTACCTGCAACTGCGCCGCCTGCTCGATGCGCTGCAGGCCAAGGTCAATGCGCTGTATGGCCATCATCGCGAACCAAGCCGCAACGTGATCGAATTCCGCAGCGGCGACATGTCAACCTTCTGGCTGCTGCATACCGCCAGCACGGCCTTCGCATCGCTGTCGCACTACTACCATAACCCCGAGCTGCATCCGGAGCGCCTGTACGAGCAACTGCTGTCGCTGGCCGGCGCGCTGATGACGTATTCGCGCAGCTGGTCGCTGTCCGACCTGCCGCCGTATCGCCACGACGATCCAGGGCCCGCGTTCACGCAGCTCTACATGATCGTGCGCGAATTGCTCGATACCGTGATTTCCTCGCGCTACTTCGCCATCGCCTTGTCGCAACCGAAACCGGCCCACCACCGCGGCATGCTCGATTCCGGCAAGATCAGCGAAGACACCACCTTCTACCTCGCTGTCGGCGCCGAAATGCCGGCCGTCGAACTGGTGGAAGTGGTGCCGCTGCGCTTCAAGGTAGGCGCGCCCGACGACGTGGAAAAGCTGGTGCTGTCGGCCATGCCGGGCGTGCGCCTGGCACACGCGCCGCAAGTCCCTGCTGCGGTGCCGGTACGCCCGGACACCTGCTACTTCACGCTGGACTCCAAAGGCCCGCTGTACGAGCGCATGCTGCAGGCCCAGTCCATCGAAATCTATGCCCCATCCGGCATGCGCGAATTGCGACTTGAATTGATTGCTGTGAACTCCTGAACCAGAGCAGAACATGAACACCATCGCCCCACCTTCACTTATCGCCGAACCAATCGCCGCACCGGCGTCCAACGCCACCCTGCTGGACTTGATGTACGACGGTTTCTACGCCCTGTTCATGCTGAAGAACGGCAGCGCCCCGCAGGACCACGCCGAGTTCCAGTCGCGCATGACGCGCTTCCTCGACGACTTCGGCCGCAATGCGCGCAAGAAGAACGTCTCCGCCGACGACATCGATGCCGCCAAATATGCATTCTGCGCCGCTGTCGACGAGATCATCCTGCGCTCCCATTTCTCGATTCGCGACGCGTGGGAACTGAGACCGCTGCAATTGACCCTGTTTGGCGACCAGCTCGCCGGCGAAAACTTCTTCAACCGCCTGGACGCGCTGCGCACCCGCAGCAGCGAGCACGTGGAAGCGCTGGAAGTGTTCCATATGTGCCTGCTGCTTGGCTTCCAGGGCCGCTACATCCTGGAGGGTTCTGAGAAGCTGGGCTACCTGACCAGCCGCCTGGGTGACGAGATCGCCCACATGAAGGGCCGCCGTCCGGGTTTCGCACCGCATGCCGAACGTCCCGACCAGGTGATGCACAAACTGCGCAGCGACCTGCCGCTGTGGGTCCTGTGCTCCGTGTTCGCACTGATTTCCGCGCTCGCCTACATCGGCCTGCGCACCTCGCTGTCCAGCCATACGGCGCAGCAAGTGAGCGCCTATAACGATGTGGTGCGCATGGCACCGCGCCAAGCCCACGTCACCATCACCCTGCCGTGATGCGGTCGTTGTTCGGGACAGGCCTGGCCCAGCACGGCCGCCTGTTGACGCTCGCCAGCGCCCAGGAATCCAGCTTGCCGGAAAGCCTGATGGCGGAACGCTTTGTCGGCCGCGAAGGCGTGAATGAGCTGTTCTGCTTCGACATCGATGCGCTCAGCACTTCCACCAGCCTGGACCTCGGCCAGTTCATCGGCGAAGAACTCACCATCCGCCTGCTGCAGCCGGATGGCAGCCGCCGTTCATGGCACGGCCTGTGCACCCAGGCCAGCTGGCTTGGCGCCGACGGCGGCGTGGCACGCTACCGCCTGCGCCTGGAACCGGCGCTGGCCCTGCTGCGCCTGCGCCGCGACAACTTCATCTTCCAGGACAAGTCGGTGCGCGACATCGTGCAGGACCTGCTGGCCGATTACACGCAGGTAAGGCTCGACTTCGACGCCACGCAGGAACTGGCGCCGCGCGCCACAACCACCCAATATCGCGAGAGCGATTTCGAGTTCCTGTGCCGCATCCTGGCGTCCGAAGGCTTGAACTGGCGTTTCGAACACGACCAGGACGAGCAGGCTACCAAGGACGGCCAGTCGCGCCATCGCGTGGTGGTATTCGACAGCCAGGCCGCGCGCCCGGTCGTACAAGCCCTGCGCTTCCACGGCGTGCGCGCCACGGAGCGCGACGACTCGATCGACCAGTTCGCCGCGCGCCGCGCCATTGCACCGAACGCCATCAGCATCGCAAGCTGGGACCCGGCCCAGGTGTCGGCACCAGCCGCCGAGCAGACCAGCAACCTCGACGCCGGCGAGCTGCCTTCGATGTCCATTTACGACGGCAGCGAGGAACGCAGCTACATTGCCAGCGGTGAAGCCGACGGCCATAGCCTGCTGATGCTGCAGGCCGTCGAACTGACGAACAAGCAGTTCACCGGCGAAGGCTCGGCACGCCGCCTGGCGGCAGGCAGCAACTTTACGCTGACCGACCATGAGCGCTTTGACGGCGACGAATTCACCACGCTGTGGGTCGAACACGAAGCACGCAACAACTTCACGCCATCGCTGAAAGCCGGCCCCGGCGTCGCCCCGGGCACCTACCGCAACCGCTTCGCCTGCGTGCGCTCCGCCGTGCCGCTGGTGCCGCCTGCTACTGCCCTGCGCGTGCAAGGCGCAGCGCTTGGCGCGCAAACAGCCCTGGTGGTCGGCCTGCCAAATGCAGCCAACACCACGCAACGTGGCCAGCAAATCCGCATCCAGTTCCCATGGCAGCGAGGCCCTGGCGCCAATCCTGGCGGCGCCAATCACAATACGGACACGCAAGGCAACGCGCCCGGCGACGAAAGCTCGGGCACCTGGGTGCGCGTTTCCGAAGCACTGGCAGGTCCGAACTTTGGCACTCAGTTCACACCGCGCGTTGGTACCGAAGTGCTGGTCGATTTCATTGAAGGCGATATCGACCGCCCCATCGTGGTGGCCCAGCTCTATACCGGCAGTGACCGCCCGCCCTTCTCGGCCGGCGTTGACTCGAGTGCCAACCACGCCGGTGTCATTTCCGGCATCCACAGCCACGCCCTCGATGGCGGCGGCTACAATCAATGGGTGCTTGACGACACCAGCCAGCAACTGCGCATGCGCCTTGCCAGCAGCACGGCAGCCAGCCAGTTAAACCTCGGCCACATCGTGCACCAGGCGCCCGACTCCGCCACGCGCGGCGCGCACCGCGGCACCGGTTTCGAACTGCGCACCGATGCCTGGGCCGTTCTGCGTTCGGGCGAAGGCTTGCTGCTGACGACCAGCGGCCGCTCAGCGCGAGGCAGCGGCATCAGCTCGACCCAGCTCGAAGTCGACGACGCATTGGAGCGCCTGCGCGCCAGCCAGAAGCTGGCCGACAGCCTGGCCAAGCCCGCTGCGCAGCAGCACGCCCTATACAGCGCCGAAGCAATCAAGGCGCAGCAGGACATGCTCAAGCAGCTAGACCCGAAACAGGACGGCAAATACGCCAACGCTGTAAACGGCCATACCGCCCAGCGCACGCAAGACGGTGCTCGCGACCTGGATTCCGCCAAGCCGGTGGAACGCTTCGCCAGCGCCATTACTGTGATCGACAGCGTGGACAGCATCAACTTCGCCACGCCCGCCTCCACCCTGCTGTTCGCCGGCGAACAACTGCACTGGACCAGCGGCTCCGACCTGCATCTGACAGCCGGCCAGACTTACTCCAGCGTGGCCGGCAACGCCGCCACCCTGTTCACGCGCGAGGGCGGCATCAAGGCCATCGCCGGCAACGGCGACGTCTCGCTGCAAGCCAACACCGGCGCGCTGGAAATCCTGGCGGACAAGGAAGTGGTGGTCCTGTCGGTCAACGACGGTATCAAAATCAAAGCCAACAAGAAGATCGTCCTGCATGCGGGACAGTCCTCGATCGTGCTCGAAGGCGGCAATATCACCTTCGCCTGCCCCGGCAACTTCACGGTCAAATCTGCCAAACATGACTTCCAGGGTGCGGGTTCCGCAGCAGCCGACCTGCCGCCACTGCCCAATGGGCTGGTCACCATGCCCGAGGCATTCAAGTCCGACGCGGGCCCGCATAGCCTGCGCTTCGCCTTTGCGGGCAGCGACAAGCTGGCAGACCTGATGGGAATCACCGACCAGCCTTATAAGCTGGTGGACGGCAAAGGCAAGGTCGTGGCCGAAGGAACGGTGCCAAAGGATGGCCGCCTGCCGCGCCAGGATTTCCCGAAGAAAGAAGACCTGCAGCTGCTGATCGGAGACGATTCCTGGCGCGAGCAACCGAACGTCGCCGCAGCCAACGTGCCACCGACGCCTTTCGAGCATTACGTGGAAATGCATAATAGTCCCGAGCTACTGGTGAGCTACTCCTCGCAGCCGCATGACGATGACGTCCAGTTCCTGGACTCCGACATGATCGCCCACCTGATGGGCACCCCAATTGGAGACGATGAATGATCAAACGCCTTTTCTTGGGCGCCCTGTTAGCCTTTAGCGTGACAATGTCGGCATATGCCGCAAAAGACGTAGTACCAATGAGCCAGGGCCTGCACGAGTGGCAGACCAGTTCCGGCAAGCTGATTCTGGTTGTCGGCAGCTACCAGGACGTCACCTCCTTCCACCGCAGCTACAGCTTCTATTTCAAGGCCAATGGCGACCAGGACTGGAACCAGGTCCCGCTGATGCGAAAGAACAGCGGCATGGAATTTACCTGGGATAGCGCCAGCGGAGGCGACGTGCTCCTGGCGGACGCTATTGTCGTCCCGCGCAAGGAAGGTACCTTCTTTGTCATTGCCAGCCGCAACTCCGAAAAAGGGTACAGCGAGGCCGGTGCCGCCAGCGCCACCTGGTACAAGTTCGTCGAAACCGATGGCAGCAATCCTGACCAACCGGCTTATTCGCTGCAGCCTGTGTTCACCCGCCCGTACGGTAAAGTCAAAAATGGCGTCGAAGAGATACTCGCCAAGGAAGCCCTCCTGAAGCCGGCGCGTTGAGAACACCATCATGACGAAAGAGTACCTGAGCGCGAAGTACGACGCCGACACCCTGACCGTAAATTTTGTCGCCGGCGATGGCAGCCACCTGCTTCGCAGCGGCGGCACCGTAGCCTGGCGTTTCAACAACCCCGGCAACCTGCGCCCCGGCAAGAAAGGGGTGCTGATCTATGGCTCAATCGGCATCGGCGACACCAAGACCAACAAGTCGTTCCTGATCTTCTCCAGCTACGAGGAAGGCCGGAAGCAGAAGAAAGCCCTTCTGCGCAGCCGCTATAACGACCGTACGATTTACACCATGCTGACCGGTATCGACGACGGCAAGGGCAAGCTCATTTACGGCTATGCCCCAAAGACCGACAGCAACGATCCGGAAAAGTACGCGGCAGTGATCTCCAAGCATACCGGCTTGCCGACGACGACCAAGCTGTCCAGCATGACGGACGCGCAGCTCGAAAGCATGATGGACGCAATGGAGAAGCACGAAGGCTTCCACGGCAAAAAAGAGACGCGCAAGGAAAAAGAAATCCCTGCCACCAATATCGTTGTTACCGATGGTGCGAAGCCGAAGGCAGACTTGCCGGTCAAGGTGGAAATCGCCGGCAAGGCTCATGAGACCAAGACCGACAAGAGTGGCCGCGTGCCGGCCATCGTCCACCTGACTCCGGGCGAACAGGTCAAGGTATTCCTCACTGCGGTCGACGGACAATGGAAGAAAGCGCATGAATTCATCATGGCGCAGGAGTCGAAGACCCTGGCGCTGATCCACTCGCTCGACATCTTCTCGGCAACGACGGAAGTGAAGAAGACGCAAAGCAAGACGCCGGCCACTCCTGCGGCGCGCACGCCGACCCTGTACGTGGTCCAACCCGGCGATACCGCGGGCCGCATTGCCAAGGATTTTGGCACGACAATCGCTGAAATCCAGCGCGACAATCCGCACATCAAGAATATCGCGCGTATCTTCCCCGGCGATAAGCTCAACGTTCACGGTAAGGCATCCGCAAAACAAGCGAAGACCGGCGGAGCCACCAAACCTGCTGCCCTGCCCCAGGCTCCCAAGAAAGCTGCGCCGCCCACAGCGAAGAAACAGGAGCCGGCCCAGCAAACCCCGGCCAAGCCTGCCGAACCGGCACGCAGCAAGGAAGGCAGTGGCGCGCCGCTGGCATTGATCCCGGTCGACCAGAAACGGGCACCGTGGATGGCCATCGCCATCGAGGAAGCAAAGAAGTGGGCCGGCAAGACGGAAGGCACCATTACCAAGACCAGCAATTACCACAAGCTGACCGGGGCTGGATTCCTGAGTTCCCTGGAGGGCAAAGACAACGCCTGGTGCGCTTCCTTCGTCTCATATTGCCTGACCAACGCCCAACCGGCCTATTCGAAATGGAAGAACTCGTTCCGCGCCCGGGCCGTTGCGCTGGATGCGACTTTTGTCGAAATCAAAGAGCCGGTGTACGGCGCGATCATGCTCCAGGGTACCCATCACGTCGCCTTCGTCTACGCCAAGGATGGCAACAGTTATGCCTGCCTTGGCGGCAACCAGTCCGACCAGATCAACTTCACCCCCTTCAAGAAAAGCCTGCGCTTCTTTGTCCCGATCGCGTATTCGGAATTCGCAAAGAAGGAAATCAAGGATGGTAAGAGCCTGGTCAACCACACTTGCGCTGACTTGAACAAGGCTTTTGGTATTTCCATGCACAAGAAGGAAGGCGACGCGACGCGATAAATATGAGAAGACTTGCCACCACCCTTACTTATTCCGTTTGCGCCTTGCTCGTGCTGGCCTGCCACAGCGGCCAGGCCAGCGACCTGGCTGCCACCACCATACCCGCCGCAGAGATTGGCCGGCTCCAGGTCGAAACCAGCGGCAAGGTCGTACTGGGCAAAAAAGTGAGCGATGCGCTCGGAGAGCATATTCTCCTGCTGACCGAAAAGTCGCTGGCGTCGCAAAATGGACGCATCGAGCATATCGAACTGGTCGCCACCTACTACGACCTGGCTGACGGCAAGTGGACGCCTGCATGGGCCATCAAGGATGGTGTTGACTGCCCGGGACTGGATAGCGCGGCCTCCTTCTTCGCCGACGCAACCACCGTCACCGACTTGGATAAAGACGGCAAAGCGGAGGTCACCGTCGCTTACAAGACCTTCTGCGGCGGAGGCGTCGATCCTTCGACCGTCAAGGTGATCCTGCGCCAGGGTAAGCAGAAATTCGCCCTCCGCGGCGAATCCCTGATCAAGTTCAAGGGCCAGGAAGCGATGGGTGGCACGAACAAGCCGGATAAGGCACTGCTCGATAGCGATAAAGCTGTGTTCAAGCGCCATATGGATAAAGTCTGGCAACAGGTCTACGTTGAACGGAACGACGGATGATGCGCATCCTGTCTGCACTCGCATGTTATGCCGCCTTTTCGGCGCAGGCAGCTGAGCTGAAAGACTTTGGCTGCACGCCAGACGCCAAACCGCAGCGCCCCGGCGCCTCCTTACGCCTGCCCGGCAAAACCCTAACGCTCGATTATCAGGAAAAGGCCCGCTCGGTCAGCATCGCAGTCGGAGGCCGCTCGCAAAGGATCGAGCGGATCGACAAGAACTATGGCCCCGAGCTGATTGGCATGGAAAAGCACATCCGTTTCCTGCCCCTCGAGCTTCAGCCCTACCTCTCGCGCAATGTGGTTCTGTTCAATACTGTTGTTCGCAGCAGCGGCGGTGAAGGCATGGGCCAATGTGGATCGGGGGCGGAAGAATATTTGAATGCTGCCAGCATCGACGGCGTAAAGATCAAGGTGCTGGGAAAAGTGCACGTCGGCAGCTGCTATGAGTCCATTTACCCCGACAACGAGGACGGAAAAGAAACAGACTTCTCCGCATACTCAGTGCAGGATGGCAGGCTTGCGATCAAGTTCTTGAACTACCCGGAAATGAAGAACTCCCCTACCGGCATGCTGTCCAAAGACTTTCGCCGGCTTGAGTTTTCACAATCGGCGCAATGAAGATCGGTCTTCGCGTCGCAGCTGCCCTGCTTCTAGTGGCTGGTTGCACCCCCGATGTCCCAAAACCAGGCGTCTCCGATGACCTGGCCAAACTGCGTGGAATTATTGACCTGCGAATTCCTGCAAGTTCGGGACGCTGGGAAGTCTTTGGCACCCCGGAATACAAAGGCGGCGTGCCGGGACCTACATTCCTCATTACGCTCGTAGCAGAACTGCATTCGGAGAGTTCCTGGTTTGACGCGCAGAACGAGCAGACAGGTTCCGTTTATATAGCTCCGGAAGCTGCAAGGCATTGGCTCGCCGACGACTTCCGCCAGCTTCTGGAGAGTGATAAGGGCAACGAGGTAGATCTTTCCCGCAAAGCCAACTGCCGGAGATTTACGACCACGCTCAAGAAAACTGGCGAACCACTCAAAGGATTCGTTTGCGCGAGCTCAGGCCGGACTTTGCTTCACTTGACCATATGGTCGGAACAATAGAAATCTAATATGAAGAACATTAAACTCGCAGCACTCGCCCTTTTCGCTTCCTGCACCGCCGCCTTCGCACAGTCACCGATAGCTGCAATCGAGGGGGAATACAATCTCACTTCATCGACAACCGTACCAGCGAGCAAATGGGGCTATAACAAGGCTCACATCTCGATCAGGAAGCTGGATGAACACCATGTGGTGATCCTGCTGTCGTGCGAATGGAAGGATGAACCCAAAGCCAGATGCGATGACTATTACTTCGCAAAATGGCGCGATGATGGTCTTTACCTGCAGGATATGAATACGGATGGCTTCTTCCGCATGTATTTCGATCCGGCTGCCCGCATCTTTACCGTGATCTGGCGCGGCTCCGACCGAAAGGGCAGCATCCGGCGCGACATATACGGCCCCACCAAAGGCGCGCCGGAGGATGCGGCGCTGGTTCGCCGCCTCAAGCGCGCCGAGAAGAGCTATGTACACCCGGATAACGTGCGTGTGTTCGGCACGCACGATAAATGGAAGTACGAGGTCAACCGCATCGAATTCCAGAACACTACACCTTGATGTAGACCTTCCGTTTGTCCAGCCAATAACCCACCAGCCAACAGGCAAGCATGAACAGCAGCGCAAACGCCAGCGAGGAAGCCTTTGGGCTGCCGAGCGGCGCCAGTGCTGCTGCCAGGGGCGCGTAAGTGCCAGTCTTGTCCAGCGCAATCACGGCGACCTGCGACAGCATGTAGATGAACAGCGTGTTCTTGCCGAGTACTTCGAAGAAGTACGTCCAGCGCCGCGCGCCGCGCACTTCAATGATCCACGCCAGGGCGGCCAGCGCGATCAATGCGGTACCGGTCGAAAGCAGCACGTAACTACCCGTCCACAGTTTCTTATTGATCGGCAGCAGCGGTGCCCAGCATAGCGCCAGCACGGAAAGCAAGACGCCAGCCACTGCCAGCATGCCAAGCGTGCGCGATGTCGCTCCGTTCTCGCGCAGGTAGCGGCCGGCGAAATAGCCTCCGATGACATTCACCGTGGCAGGAAGGGTTCCAAGCAGGCCCTCTGGGTCGAAAGGAATACCCTCGCCTTTGTACAGGTGGTTGGCGCCAAACACCCATAGGTCAATGGCCCGGCCTGCGTTGCCATCCAGGCTGTAGTCTCCGAACAGCGACATCACCAGCCAGTGTCCGAGCAACGCGACGATACTGAATACCAATGCGCCTCGCTCGCCCAGGTAATGCAGCACCAGCGCAGCGATGCCGAAGCACAGGCCAATCCGCTGCAGCACGCCGGGCAGGCGTACTTCGCTTAAAGACCCGCCCAGCTTGGGCAAAAAGCATAGCAAGAGTCCGAGGGCAATGATGATAAGGGTACGCTTTGCGATCTTGGCCAGCACGGCCCTGTTGCCCATTCCCTCGTAGCGCGGCAAAGTGAACGCAAGCGCATTTCCCACCACGAAAAGGAAGCTCGGGAACACCCAGTCGGTCGGCGTGAAGCCGTGCCAGGGAGCGTGCAGCAGCGGCGTATAGACGTGGCTCCAGTCACCCGGCGTATTCACGATAATCATCAACGCGACCGTCAGGCCACGCAGGACGTCCAGCGATTGGTAACGGGCGGCAGTCATTGCGCCGCCTCGCGCGGAAGTACAGACGCCGGCGCCAGGATACGCCGATAGGCACCCGTCGGTACGTTCGCCATCGAGCTGCAATTCGGCTCTGCAACCTTGGAGGGCTTGCGGCATGGCCGGTCGCGATCGAGCGACCAATAATGGATCCCCGCCATGCCCATCTTGCGCACGGCAGCGGCGGTGGCGCGCGCATCGTCAAGGGTGTAGACGTTTTCCACCACATCGTTCACGCCGATCATGGGTGTCAGTTCGATCTGCGCATACGGTACTTTGTACTTTTGATGGACATTTTGCGCTGCCTGGATGGCGGATGCCCCCATATCGCAGCGGCCGCGTCGCACCACGCATACTTTGCGGCTTGCGGGACCATAATCCATCACCATCAGGTTCAACACGTAATCCTGCACGCCATGCTTGCGCAAGGCTGCCAGTACCTGCTCGCCGGTTTCATTCAGGCTGCGCGCACTGCCGTTCGAAGCAGCATGGGTGGCGATGGTGAAACTGAAACGCAGGTGAGGATGCGCTCTCTGCGCCAAGGTGATGCGCTCAACCAGCGAATCGATCTGCGCGGCCGTCTGGCCATGCTCAATATCGAAATCAAAGCCAATCAGCTGCGGCGACGCATAGCGCGATACGAACGCCTCCATCCCCTGGTCAGTGGCGCAGGTGAAGACATTGCCCTGCCCTCCCGTCGAAATGATATATCCCACGCCAGCCTGCACGAACCGCGGCACGTTGTCTGCGGCAACGCTGGCGCCGTCAAGCTCACCCCAGCGCTCCTGGCCGCATTCGCCGCGCGCGAAGGCCCAGGTCTGCACGCCCTGAGCCGGATCCCACGGTGAAAGGTATTTATAGGGACTATAGACGACTGCCGGCGCCGCGGCGGCGGCAGTCGAGATGGCGGCGAGGGCCGCCAGCATTACTTTACGCATTCAAACTCCGGATACAAAAAAGGCAGGGTCCCGGAGGAACCCTGCCATAACACTCTTACATCGGGATCAATTACATCTTGCCGCGCACGCCGAAGAACAACTGCTTGCCGTTCTTGTAGAACGCGCGTGGCTGGTTACGCGACGTAGCGTACGACTTCAAGGTCGGATCGTTCAGGTCTTTGCCTTCCAGCGACAGCGTCAGGTTATCGGTCAGGTTGTAGTTGAAGGCAGCGGACAAGGTGCCCACATCATCCTGATAGATTGCGCTGTTGCGGTCCAGGCCGTTCAGGAACGCCGAACGGTAGCTGTAGTTGATACGCGCGCTGAACTTGCTGGTCTCGTAGAACACGCCCAGGTTATAGGAGTTCTTCGAGGTGCCGATCATGCTGCAGTCGCCCAGATCCGCACAAGCCGATTTCGGTGCTGCTTCGGTTTCCTTGCCGTCGGCGTAGGTGTAGTTCGCGTTCAAGCCAAAGCCGTTGCCCAGGTCCTGCAAATACTGCAGTTCCACGCCACGTACACGAGCCTTGGTGTTCACTGCGGAGCTCATGTTATAGGTGGTGACCCTGCCGACCGACTGATTGAAGAAGTCAGCCTTCGAGGAACCGAAGGTCACGTAGGAGCCCATGTTCATGTTGTAGATGTTCATGCCCAGCAGGGACTTCGGCATGAAGTACCACTCCAGGCCCACATCGACGTTGTTCGACATGATCGGACGCAGGTTCGGGTTGCCGCCGGAACCGGAGAAGGTCAGGTCGTTCAGGCTCAAGGCACCCAGCGAACCGAAGTCAGGACGCGCCAGGGTGCGGCTGGCAGCACCGCGCAGTTTCAGGTCCGGCGTCAGGTTGGTGTACAGGTTGATGCTAGGCAGGAAGTCGTTATAGGTGTTGGAGCTGTGGGTCGGGTTCCAGACGTTGTTCGGCGAGCCGTTGTCCACGTCGATCTTGGTCTTCACGAAACGCACGCCGACGTTACCGCCGAAGTTGCCGAACTCGAGGTCACCCATCACATATGCCGCGGTAGCTTTTTCCTTGATCAGGAATTCGCTCTGGTAGGCGTGGTTGGCGAAGTTGACGTACTTGTCGCCCCAGGCTTTCATCGACTCGGCGTCGAAGGTCCAGGCGCGGTTCAGCAGGTTAGGCAGTGGGCTGTCCGGGAAGCTGGTCAAGCCGGTAGGACGGTTGGCCAACAGCGAACCGGCAGGAGCAACCGTACCGCCCAGCCAGGTCAGGGAACGCTCGTGGTTTGCATTGCGGACGCCGAAATGCAGTGTCGGCACGCCGTTCCACTGGGTCTTGTACTGGCCGTCGATCTGGCCGTAGGTTTCCTTGTCCTTTGCCGTCACGTCCGAGGCCCAGCCGCCGAAGAAATCGGCGCCAGTGCGCGGATTGAAGGTGCCGGCGTTATCCACGATCACGGTGGCAGGAGAATCCAGGCCATGGGTGGTCAGGCTGTTGCCTGCGTAGGCCAGCCAGGCTTCGTAACCGTAGTCGCGGGCGTAGCCGGTACCGCGGGTGGTACCAATCTGGCCTTTGAACTTCAGGTCCTGGGTAGGACGGTAGTTGAAGTCGAAGTTGACGAATTTCGAATCGCTGTACGAGCCAGGACGGGCGATGATGTCCTGCACCGATGGGCCCATCTTCGAGCAGTCCGCCACTGGGCAGGCGCTTGGGAAGGTGATCGAAGTGATGGTGTCGCCGGTGACGGTCCACTTGGAAGGGATCACGCCGCCCACGCCGGACCAGTTATTGGTCAGCGGCTGGTAAGGCGCCAGCATGAAGTTGGCATTGATATTGTCCGCATCCAGGCGGGTGTAGAAACCGTTGATGTCGAAGTCGAACTCTTTGTTGACCTTGACCTGCACGTCGATCATGCCACCCTTGCGCTCACGTTCCTGGTTGAACATGGCGGTACCGGTCAGCAGCGAGATGTACTTGCCTGCCACTTCAGGGTTGGCGGCAACCCACTGCGGCGCATAGCCTGCGCTCAGCTTGTCCCACCACAGGAATTCCTGGCCGATGCGGCGCAGGGTGCGTTTTTCGTCGAACACCTGGACCAGCACGCCCACGTTGTTCTGTTCATTTTTCCAGTTGCCCAGGGCGCTGAACTGCGCATCGGTCTTCTTGGAGCCTTCGCTGTACACACCGGTCACGGCGCCCATCAGGGTCAGCGGGTCCTTGAAGCTCAGTGGCTTGCGGGTTTCGATGTCGACGTTGCCGGATGCGCCGCCCTCGATCAGGTTAGCCTGCGAAGACTTGTGCACGGTCACGCGGCCAATCAGCTCCGACGGGAACATCGAGTAGCTGACGGAGCGGCCGCCGTTGGTGATGTTGGAGATGTACCAGTCGCCGCTCGACACGGTGTGGCCGTTCAGGGTGGTCAGCGCCAGGTTGGATGGAGTGCCTTTCAGGCTGACGCGGTCATTCTCGCCAAAGCCGCCTTCCGAACCGCCGGCCGTAGCGACCGAAACACCAGGCACGCGCTGCAGCGAATCAGCCACGCTCTTGTCCGGCATCTTGCCCACATCTTCTGCGGTAATCACTTCAACCAGCGAGTCGGCATTGCGCTTCTGGTTGATCGACTGCGCCAGCGCGGCACGCACGCCGGTCACGACCACGACGTTCTGCTCGGCCGGAGCAGCCTGCTGTGCTTGCGCCATGCCAGCGGTGGCGGTCAGGATGGCGACTGCGGTCGCGATCGGTGTCATATTGCGGTTCATTTACTCCCCCTAAGTATGGGCTGTCTCAAAGCCCGGTCTGTTGTTACCAGTTTCTAAAACCACGTTCAAACCAATTGGACGCCAATATACCCCGATCAAATACCAGAATACTACCAATTTTCGTATTTTTTTCGCATGTTGTACTGAAAAGACATACCACTTTTGCCTTAAAAGCCTGCTGTTAGCGCTATCCCATTGGGGACGTGGACTATGAGTGGCTGCATACCTCTGGCCATAAGGTCTTTTTTTGGTATTATCAGCCGCACACAAGGGGAGACTAAATGGCATCGCTCGCGCAGCTCATGGAAGACCTGGTGCAGACCAGTAGCCAGCCGCTTTACCAGCTTCTGCAGCGTGCCTTGCGTGAAGCAATCAACCTGCATGTGTTCGGTCCCGACGAAGCCCTACCGGCCGAACGTGTGCTGGCGGCCGACTTGAACATCTCCCGCATCACAGTGCGCAAAGCCATCGACGGCCTGGTGGAAGAAGGTTTGCTGGTGCGCCGGCCGGGCTCCGGCAATTTCATCAACACGCGTATTGAAAAGAACTTCGCCAAGCTGACTTCCTTCTCGGAAGATATGCGCTCACGTGGGCGTACGCCGCGCAGCGTGTGGCTGAAGAAATCGGAAGGAACTGTAACGCCCGAGGAAGCCCTGCGCCTGCGGCTTAGCCCGGGCGCGCCGGTGTACCGTTATCACCGCATCCGCTTTGCGGACGAAGTGCCGATGTGCGTGGAATACGCGACCATCGTGGCCGATGCGCTGCCTTCGCTGGAGGCGGTGGACGTGTCGATGTATGAAGCGCTGGAAGCGGCCGGCCACCGGCCGGTGCGCGCGCTGCAGCGACTGTCCGCCCTTCTGCTGACAGGTGAACAGGCCAAGCTGCTGCAAGCGAAGGAAGGCGACGCCGGCCTGGCCGTCGAACGCCTTGGCTTCCTGCGCGATGGCCGCGCAGTGGAGTTTTGCCGCTCGATCTTCCGCGGCGACATGTACGACTTCGTCGCGGAACTCTCTACGCCTTAGTCTTCTACATAGCCTTTGCGCAGCTTCTCGTCGACCAGCTTCTCCATTTCACGCAGCGCGCGCTCGGGCGTTTCGAACTGCTTGAGCAAGGACTGGCCAGTGCTGCCGATGCGGCCGTAGCTGACGGTCAGCTCGGCATCGCGCAGGGAAGCACGCCAGAACTTGCGCGATGCGCCCTGCTCGAAATGCAGGCTGCGTACTTGCGCCCCGGCCGCAGCGTCCAGTGCAGCTTCGGCAGTCGGCGCCACCTGCGCTAAATGCGCTGCATGCGCCGCGGCGGCCGGCGCAGGCGGCGGCGCGAGCGGCACCGGATCAACCATCTGCTCCAGCGCCCTGTCCTCGCCTGCCGCCAACATGGCTTCGATGCGCTGCAGGACGGCGCCCGGATTATCCAGCCAGTCCTTTCCTGGAATATCCAGCACACGCCAGCCAAAACTGCGCAATACGCCGGGACGGAACACATAGCGTTCCACGCTGTCGCTGACCGCTTCGGCCGGATTGTCCAGCAGGATCGCCAGCGCATAACCGGCGGCCGATTCGTCAACGATGGCCAGGTCGCAGCGGAACTGTGAGCGGCCGACATTCAGGTGCACCTGGTGACCGCGCTCGCGCAATGCCGCTGCCAGCGCATCGCGAATGCTGTCTTGCGGAATATCCCTGGTGAACGCATGGCGCGCCCCGTGGTTTCAACGCCCCCAGCACCGATTTGCGCGCGTTCGAACTGGCCAACTGCGCTGGCCTGTGCAAACTGCAGGAATGAGCGCAAGGCTGCCGCGCCGTCGTTGTGGACGTTGGTAATGGCTTCGGCATGAATGGTCGATACCACCGCCATCCGATGGCGCGCGCGGCTGAAGATCACGTTCAGGCGCTTTTCGCCGCCGCGCTGGTTGATCGGGCCGAAATTCATCAGCATCTTTCCATCCGGCCCCGGCGCATAGCAGATACTCAGGATAATCACATCACGCTCGTCGCCCTGCACGTTTTCCAGGTTCTTCACGAACAGGCCGTTGAACTGGTCATCGTCTTCGCGCACATACTCGCGCTCCAGGCGCATCGCAAAGTCCGCATCTTCCTCTGCCAATGCTTCCAGGGCAGATTCAATGGCGCCCTGCTGCGCCTCGGAAAACGCCACGATGCCCAGGCTCATTCCCGTTTCGCGCCTTAGCATTTCACGCACCGTGTGCGCGATATAGCGGGCCTCCGCCTCATTGCGACGGCCGATATAGACACCGTCGGCCACTTGATGGAAGCTGACCGGGCGCGCCATCAGTGCTTCGGCAGCCGCAACGCCGACGCCGTCGTCCTCGGAGCGGCGCGCTGCCGCCAGCACGGATTCCTGTTCCAGCAGGCGATCCGGAATCGTCACCAGGCGCCCTTCGTAGAAAGCGGCGTTGGAGAAGCTGATCAGCGATTCGTGCCGGCTGCGATAGTGCCAGGCCAGCAAAGTCGCCGGCAGGTTGCGCGCCGCCTGGTTCAACAGGCTATCCGCATCGAGGTTGATGGCGATGCGTTCACCGCCCTCTTCCACCAGGATCTCGTCCTCGCCTTCGCCGGCGCCGGCGCTGAAGAAGCTGGTCGGTGGCAGCTGCATTTCATCGCCCACCACCACCACCTGGCGCGCGCGGCACAGCGCCGGCACCGCTTCCTCGGTCGGAATCTGGCTGGCTTCGTCGAAGATGACCACGTCGAACAAATCGGCGGACAGCGGCAGCGTGTCCGACACCGACAATGGGCTCATCAGCCAGATCGGCTTCAGGTCGTTCACCACCAGCCCGGTCTCGTCGTCGCTCAGGTCACGGATCGAGCGATGGCGCATGCTCTTGCCGAATTCGTGTTCCAGCTCGCGGCGCCCGGTTGCATACAGCTTCCTTGAACGCCTTGGCGTCGTCATCGAGCTGGGTCGCCGAGGTTTGCCGAAACCCGCACATGCTCGCTGAAGCGCGCGTGTTGCGTGGACTGCACCACCTGCGCATTCAGCGCCAGCAATTCGCGCTGCAGCGATGACATCGCGTGCACCGATTGCGCCAGGGCGGCGCCATTGAAACGTGCGAGTACCGGATCAACCCGCAAAATGCGGCGGAACGCTTCGTCAGCGACCAGGGCATCCAGGGCGTGCGGTGCGAAGTTCAGGCCTTGCAGGATGGCCGTGCAGGCTGGACCGGCGGAATGCACTGCACGCAGCAATGGCAGCAAGTCCGGCAAATCATCCGACGCTTCGCGCAAGTCGCGCAGCAACTCGGCCAGTTCGCCCAGCCGCATGCCCGTCTCCAATACCAGGTCGTGCCCGACGCTTTGCGCCAGGCTGGCCAAGGCCTGGCGCGAGAGCGCTTCGGAACGCGCCGAGGCGAGCGGATCGGCCGACTGGCTCAGTCGTGCCACCAGTGCGGACGGGCCATCTGGCTTGGCGAGCCGCTGCTCAATGTCCTCCAGCGCACGCAAGAAGGGCTGCATGTCACTCACGCCGTATTGCTGCTGGCTGGCCGCTGCAAATACGGCCAGGTTCGCCTGCGCAGCATGTTCGGCTGCCAGCGCTTCCAGCACCTGCCGGTAATTCGGGCGCACCGCGTGACGGCTGAAATCGTAGCGCCGCTGCATTTCACCACGCATGCGCCACCAGGCCGGCTGCAACCAGCGCAGCAGCGAACCTTCCAGGCGGCCGGCCAGGTCGAGCGCCGCGATGGTGTCGCCCGGCGTCAGCTTGTCGCGCCAGTTTGCCGTCGCCTCCTGAGCTTTTGCCAGGGCCTGCTCATGGCTTGCCAGGGTGTTGCGCACGGTGGTCAATCCAGCGTACTGCGTCGAACCATGGTCAAGCAGGGAAATATGGCTAGCGATGCCAGTGTCCAGCAGCCATTGGCTGTCCGTCGCGTCGCACAGCGCCTGCTGAAGCGTCGCATCGAAACTTGGCTCCAGCGTGTCAAGCAGGGCCTCCGCTTTCTGGCATAACTTCTCCAGCCGGCCATATGCCTGTTCGTCGGCCACCACGGCAGCAGCCAGCCGCGAGAACGGGTGTGCCGCCAGGGCGTCCAGGCCAAAGCGCTCGCGCATGGCACGGTGCAGGCACTGCACCAGCTCGTGCTGCTGGTCCCACGCTGCCAGCGAAGGCAGGCGCTCGCGCCAAGCGTGGGAAAGCTCCGGAACGACCGGCGACTTGGCCAGGCGCCGCAGCAGTGAGCGCACGGTTGCGCCCAGTTCCGCTGGTGAGCCGGCCAATGCCGCTTCGAACGCATCGATGCTGGCCTGTTGCGTGGCCATGGCATCGGTGAGCTGTGCACGGCGCGCAGCCAGCGCTTCGCTGGCGGGCGGCTGTGCTACCCAGTTTTCGTAGCAGCCGCGCAGATCGGCGATATAGGCCTTCTTGTCGGCCTGCGAATCGTGGATCAGGCAGCATAGGGAATCCAGCCCGCTTTGCTTCAGGCGGTGGAACACCACGTCGAGCGCCGCCCGCTTTTCGCACACGAACAGCACGCGCTTGCCGCGTCCTGCGAAATCGGCAATCAGGTTGGTGATGGTCTGGGACTTGCCGGTACCTGGCGGCCCCTGGATGATGAAGCTGCCCTGCGTGCGTGCCAGCCGCACGGCAGTGTTTTGCGTGGCGTCGGCCGCCACCACATTCCATTGTTCGGTAGGCGGCAACGGCGGTGGCAAGCCAGCCTCCAGCGCCCTCGGCTCGATCGAGAAGATGCGGTCGAAAGATGGATTGGGCGCAGGATCGTCCAGCAGTTGGGCGTAGTCGCGCACCAGCGACATCTTGCGGTAATTGAAGTTGGCCAGCGTCACCTGGGTCAGGTCAAGGTCCCATGCGTAGCGATGTCCTTCGGTTTCCTCCAGCGTATAGCCGGCACGGTCTTCCGCTTCCACCGCTGGTGCGCCCAAGTGTGCCAACCGTGGTCCCGCCGTCGGCGCCGCGCCGGCCTCGAAACGCTGCGGCAGTTCGCTTGGGCGAATCCAGTGCTCGAACAGCGCGCGCCCCAGCGGCCGGTAGTCGTCGGCAGCGTAGCTGTATGGAGGAAGCCAGCTTTCACTGCGCCTGGCGCCCGCCGTTGAACGGCGGCGCTGGTACTGCTGCAAGCGCTGCAAGGCCTTCTGGCGCACCTGGCGCACCGCGGCTTTTTCAACCAGGCGCAGTTCGACTGCCGGTTCCGATTGGCGGATCTGGCCCAGGATATCGGTGTGCACCTCGGCCAGCGAAGTGCGTGTCAGGTCCACGGTTTCAGCCAGCCGGATGCCGTAAAGCTGGTTCAACTGATGCCGCAGCACAGGATTGAATTCCGCTTCAGCGCTGGTGCACTGGATGACGTACTGGTCGCGCACCCCTTTTCGCTTTACCAGTTCGACCGGAAGCCAGAGCAACGGCGTCGTGATCCGTTCATCCGGCGCTTCCTTCAGGTTGTGCCAGCGCAGGAAGGCAATCACCAGGCGCAGGTTGCTGAAGCCATATTCGGCGCGGTCGCGCCGGGTCTCGCTGATCAACTGGTCCAGGGCCGCCGGCAGGTAGGGCTGGTCGTCAAAACGCAGCCAGCTTTGCAGCGCGAGCGGTTTGCCCGCCGCCAGTTCGGCCGCGAACGGGCCGCCCCAGGTACAGATCTGCTCGGCGCGGATGCTTTCGACCTGCAGCATCAGCGGCACGCTGGCCACAGTCAGGTTGACCGTGGCTGCAGTCGGCCGGAAGTACAACAGGCGGTTGCGGCGCGACAGGTCGAACAGGCGGTCGCGCAGGTGATTCAGCACTGCCGTGCGGCGCGGTGCCGCGCCATCTGCACCAGCCAGCGCGCGCTCCACGTCCAGTACCTGCGGCTGCTCGCGCCAGGTGCGCAGGCGCGCTTCGAGTGCCGCCACGTCGGTCGCGCGCTCGTGGCGGTTCACTTCCGTCATTTCGACAATCACAGCGGCGACAATCGGATGCAGGCGCTCGTGCAGCAGGAACAGGTTGCGGCGCGCGCCGGCAAATTCCTGCAAGTCCTGCGGATCGCGGAAATCCAGTCCGCAGGCCAGGCTGGCCAGCAGCATGCCGAGCATGTAGACGTCGCTGATTTCGTCATGGTGGCCGACCAGCTTTTCCCAGCTTGCGGGACCCGGCAGGTGCACCGGTCGCTCGATTGCCGCGTTCACGTCCAGCTGGACCGCCAGGTCGCTGACCTCGAATCCTTCGCCGTCGGTGCGCTTGGACTGCAAGGTACCGACGATATTCAGGCCGGATGCGGGATGCGGCTGCACCATGTGCACCGCCGCGATATTCATGCGCGGCGCTTCGCCTTCCGACCGGCGCAGGCTTAACGCGCCTTCGCCGTCGACCAGGATGCTATCGGCCTCGAGCGCGGCAACCCTGCCCTGCGCATGCAATGCCGCCACCTGCCGGAACAGAGGCAGCACCAAAACCAGCACGTCGTCGGCCGACAATGCCGCCCCGTCTTGTGCCTCAAGCAGCTTATCCAGCGTGCCCATCATATCTTCAACTCCTTGGCCAGCTGGCGGTTATAGCGGTCCAACTCCCGTTTGCCGAAACCGGCATCGCGCCGCAGGTTGCGACGCAGGCCCTCCAGGCTGCCCAGTTGCTGCGCCACCTCGCCGGCGCGCAGCAGTGCCTGGTCGCGCTGGTCGGCATCGGCCAACGCTAGGTCCAGCATGAGCGCATTCAGGTAGTCGCGCACGCTTTCGTCGGCAGCCTCCGCGCCGAAGGCCTCGGGCGCCACCGTTGGTTCTGTTTCCTGCCAGTCGGGGAACATCATGCGCACCTGCGCCAGTACTGTTTCGCTCGCGAGCTCGGTGCCGTCCAGGAAATGGGCGAGGAAGCCGCGTGTCATCTCCTGCATGCGCAACTGCCCCGGCAAGTCCAGTTGCGGCAGCGACAAGCGGCCATGCAGGCGCGAATCGATCCAGCTGTCCAGGTCCGGCGCGCCCTCCCACCATAGCGACAGAGCACGTGCGCGGATAAAGGTCTCCGGATGGCTGTGCGCCGTGCTGGCGCCGGTCTCGCTCGATTCGATCTCGCTGGCCTGGCGCAGGTAGGCAGCCGGGTCAACGCTGCCGATACCGGTTTGCACCTTGACCAGCGTCGATACCGCCGGCCCCACGGCTCCCGCCGCAATGGCGCCGCCGCGGTCGGCAAACAGCTCCGTGTGCAGGGCAAACCGGCGGTACGTCTCACGCTGGCTCGCGCTGGCGCTGGGCGACGCCAGCGCGTCGGCGAGAATACGGTCGGCAACCAGGAAGCTGCCATCGTCCTGCGACCACAGCACATAATGCGCGAGTTCATGTCCGAACAGTGCCAGGAGTTCGTCCTGCGACAAGCGCTCCAGCACCGGTCCCTGCAAGACGATGTGTACTTCGTCCGGCACGAACACCAGCGCGGCATTCATTTCCTGTCCTGGCGACTGATACAGCGTGGCCGGCGCCAGGATGCCCAGCCTGACCATGGCTTGCGCCAAAACCTGGTGCACGCCGGCGTGGCTCTGCCCCTCGATACGGTAAGTGTCGCGCAACAGCAGCGCACGCAGCGATTCGCGATGCTCCTCGTCAGAGCGGCGCTCGCTGGCCCAGCGCCATACGTCAGGTTCGTGGCGGCGCAGGTGCTCAACCACCTTCGCGTGATAGGCCAGTGGCTGCAGTTCCATGCTATCCACTTAGCGCTTGGCCTTCGAGGCGTCGCTGGCGATCACCACCGACAGTTTGGCTGGATCGATATGCTTGCGGAAGGCTGCGTTCACCTGCTCCGCGGTCAAGGCCTTCAGCTTCGCGTCGTACTCCTTGCTCCACACGAAGGTGCGGTCCAGGTAGCGGAAGTGCGACCAGGCGCCGGCCACCACGTCGTCCTTCGAGCGATTCTGCAAGCGCTGCTGCATCAGGCCCGACTTGGCGCCCGCCACTTCGGCTGCAGTAAAGCCGCTCTTCACCGCGCGCTGCAATTCCTGGCGAATGGCAGCTTCCAGCTTGACCATGTTCTGCGGCGCTGCAATGGCGTCAACGGTGAAGCCGCCCGCATCGTCACGGTCGCCCGCTTCGAGCGAGGAGCCGCCGCCGTAGGACAAGCCCTCCTTCTGGCGAATCCGGTCCATCAGGCGCGACTTCAGGCCACCGTTGCCGAAAATGTAATTCGCCACCTCAAGCGCCGGATAGTCCGCATCGTCCGTGCGCAGCGGGATATTGATGCGCGCGGCGAACATGCCGTTCTCCTTGTCCGGCGCATCCAGCGCGATGCGGGTCGCGGCCTTCTCAACGTGCTTGTCCAGGATCGGCGCATAAGCGGCCTTGCTTTGCCAGCCGGCCAGCTCTTCGGTCACCACCTTGACCAGTTCCGCCTTGTCGAAATCCCCCACTACGGAAAGCTCGCCGCGCGAAGTGCCGTAGAATTCGGCGTGGTAGGCCTTCACATCGGCCAGCTTCATCGTCTTTACCGCCTCGATCTGTTCGTCGAGCGTCATCACGCTACGCGGATCGCCCTTCGGCCAATGATCGAAGTATTCGGCCAGCGAACGGCCTGCCATCGCCTGCGGGTCGTTGCGCGACGCTTCAATCGCCACGATCCACTGTTGGCGCATCTGCTCGAATTCCGCTTCGGGGAAGGAGGCATCCTTCAGCACGTGCGCCACCAGGCGCAGCGCATCGGACAGGTGCTCACGCGTCGTTTCGAAGTGATACAGGCTGCCTGTCATCTTCAGCTTCGACATCGCGTCGGCCAATTGGGCGCGCGAATACTTGCCGGTGCCGCGCGCCAGCATCTGGTCCGCCGCCGCCGACAGGATCTGCTTGCCGAACTGGTTCTTTTCATCGCCCCAGTGCAGGCGCATATCCAGCGCCACGGTCTCGCCGCGATTCTTTTTCGGCAGCAGCGCCAGTTTCAGGCCGCCGATTTCCTTGAGCTCGGTGCGCGCCATGATGTTGTCCTGGCTCGGGTCGAAGTTCTCGGAAGTCAGTGCGCTGGCCTTGCCTTTGTAATCCTTCAGCAATTCGGCCGCCGTCGGCGACGCGCCGATCTCCGCGCGCTGCGGCGCATCATCCGGAACAAAAACGCCGACGGTGCGGTTATCGCGCTTCATGTAGCGCCCCGCCGCTTCCGCAACCTGTGCGGAGGTGATCGCAGCCAGCCCGTCGCGGCCCTGGAACAGCAGTCGCCAGTCGCCCAGTGCGATATGCTCACTCAGTGCCACTCCCACCTGCTGCGGATTATTCAGCGCCTTTTCAATCGAGTTGCTGTACTCGCGGCGCGTACGCTCCATTTCCTCTGCGCTCGGCGGCGCCTTGGCGAAGCCCTCCACCGCCGCGATCAGTTCGTCGCGCACCGGTTCGATCGGCTGCCCCAGCTTCACCACCGCGCCGAATACTTGCAGGCTTGGCGCGAAACCAGGCTGGCTCATGGCAAACACCTGCGCCGCCTTGCCGCTTTCCACCAATTGCTTGTGCAGGCGGCCGTTTGGCGTATCGCCCAGCACCTGCCCCATGAATGCCAGCGGATCGGCATCGTTATGCAAACCCGATGGAATCTTGTAGCCCACCAGGACGATCTGCACGTCGCCCTTGCGATGCACCGCGTAATGGCGCTCGCCGTCCTGGGTCGGTTCCACAGTCCAGAACTGCGGCAGCTTGCGTTTGGGTTTGGGAATCGCGCCGAAGGTCTTGCTGATCCAGGCCAGCGTCTGCGACGCATCGAACTTGCCTGCTACCAGCAGTACCGCATTATCAGGCTGATAGTAGGTGCGGTAGAACGCCTGCAGGTTCTCGATCTTGACGTTCTCGATATCGCTGCGGTTGCCGATGGTGGACCGGCCGTAGCTGTGCCAGTCGTAGGCGATGCTTTCCAGGCGCTTGTACAGCACTTCGAACGGACTGTTCTCGCCGCTCTCGTACTCGTTGCGCACCACGGTCATTTCCGAATCCAGGTCTTTCTTCGCGATGAAGGACCTGGTCATGCGCTCGGCTTCCATATCCAGCGCCCACTTCAGGTTTTCCGGACTGGCCTGGAACACTTCGTAGTAGTTGGTGCGGTCGAGCGACGTGGTGCCGTTGAATTCCATGCCGCGCTCGGAGAACTGCTGCGGGATGTTGCGATGGTTTGGCGCGCCCTTGAACATCAGGTGCTCCAGCAAGTGCGCCATGCCGGTCTCGCCATAGTTCTCATGGCGCGAGCCGACCAGGTAGGTGACGTTGACGGTCACCGTCGGTTTCGACGCATCGGGGAACAGCAGGACTTTGAGCCCGTTGGGCAGGCGGTATTCGGTGATGCCTTCGACCGACGGGCCCTTGGCGACGCCGGCGGGCAAGGTCTGGGCAAGAGCGGAAGAAGCGGTCAGCAGCAGCGCTGCGACATATCGGATTTGCATAGGGTTCTGCTCATATTGGCAAAACCCTATCCTACCACTTAGGTCTTTTCGTCAGGTAGCAGGCAAGCCTCGACCACCTGCAACTTATTGTCCTTGGCGAACTCTTTAACGAAGTTATAAGCCATCGGCTGGATTTCGCGCAGGCCTTCGTTGACGACGACGGCCTTGATGCCATTCACGACGGTCGGGGTGACATAGGGCGAGAACTGCAGGTGGGCATGGCGGCCGCCGGAGCCTTCCGGGCGGAAGCACGACAGTACACCGGCCAGTCGTTCCGCCCAGTCGCTTGGTCGGAATTGTTTGCCGTCGGTCGTAAGCCCAAGAATGAAGAACTCGCTGGCCATATACCTGAAACCCAGTTGCTGTGAGGAACCCCAGTATTATATCTTATAGAAGACTTGAACGGGGTCCCGGGTTCAGGTCATTTTAGCCGAGCCACACCGCTCCGGACAGCAACAGCAGCAGCATCATCCACAGCAACAGCGCGCGCCAGACCAGGCCGACCGTGCTTTGCAGGGCGCGTACGCCAGGCTCGTCGCCCGGCAGTTGGTCCACTTCCATGTCGCTGATGTCGACAGTTGCCGCATCGGATGGAATGATCTTGGCCGCGTTTTCGTACGGCGTTCCCAGGCGCACGCCCATGGCGCCGCCACCGGCCGACAGGATGATGCCGATTGCCTCATCCTTCCAGCGGTGGGCGAAATTGCGCCAGGCGTAGATCGCATCTTCGAAATTGCCGACCACGGCGAAGGCCACGGCGGTCAGGCGGGCTGGAATCCAGTCGATCCAGTAGAAAGCCTTGGCAGCAAAGATGCCGAACGCTTCCTGGCGCATGTGCTCAGGCTCATTCCAGGCACGGGCCAGGTATTCGGACACGCGGTACAGGATGGCGCCGCAAGGACCAAGCGGCATCAGGAACCAGAAGAACACGCCGAATACATTGCGGTGGGTGGTGACCAGCGCCTTCTCCACCGCAATGCGGGAAATCTCGCTCACCTCCAGGCCCACGGTATCGATCTTGCACCACTCGGCCAGCAGTGCACGGGCCTGGCTTTCGTCGCCCGCGCTCAGGGCCAGCTGGATCGAAGTGAAGTAATGGCTGTAGTGACGGAAGCCCAGCGTCAGGTAGACGATCAGCACGTTCCAGGCGAAGGCTGCCAGCACCAGGTTGTAGCGCAACAGCAGCCAGTAGACCAGGCCGGCCGGCAGCGTCAGCGCCCCCATCAGCAGGAACCAGCCCATCCGGCCGTGGCTCGCATGCCCGGCATTGAACCACTGCTCCATGCGCACGGCCAGGCTCTTGATTTCCGCCCAGATCGGGTTGTCCGCTCGCAGGGGCTTCAGTTGCTCAAACAGCAAGGCCACGAGTATGGAGAGAAAAGTCATCTAAATCCTTTGATTTGCAGTACCACAATGCCCGCTACGATAGCTTATGCGCGCAAGAAATGAAACAGGTTGCGCAGCATGCCAGCCGTTGCGCCCCAGATAAAATAGTTCTGGTATGGCATTGCGTAAAAAGTGCGGCGCCCGCTCGGCAGTTCGGCCGCCAGGCGCTGGTGGTTGGCGCCGTCCATCAGGAACTGGAACGGCACCTCGAAGATTTCCGCCACCTCGAACGGGTCGGCCTTCATGTCGAATGGCGGCGTCACCAGCCCGACCACCGGCGTCACGGCATAGCCGGTGCCGGTGTAATACAAAGGCAGGCTGCCGATCACGTCGATATGGCGGCGATCCAGGCCGATCTCCTCCTCCGTTTCGCGCAGGGCGGTGTCGACCGCATCAGCATCGGTCGGCTCGGCGCGGCCGCCCGGAAACGCAACCTGCCCTGCATGGTCGTTCAAATGCGCGGTGCGCATCGTCAGCAGCAGGTGGACGCCATCTTCGCGCAGCACCAACGGCACCAGCACGGAAGCCGGGGTCGGCTCGCCGCGATGCACGCCAAGCGCTGGCTCGGACGGTTCGGGCGTCCACTCAGGCGGCGCGGCAAAGCGCTGGCGCAGCCAGTCCGGCGCAAGATGCTCCAGCAGCACGGCGGCTTCACCGGCAATCGCTTCAATCGGCAAGCGGGTCGGGTCGAAAGGTGTTTTGGCCATAGGCGGCATTGTACCAAGCTGAAAAAAAAGGACGCCCGAAGGCGTCCTTTTCGAATCCGATACCGGGGTATGGATTACGCTGCGGTTGCCGCAACTTTGCGGTTTGGCAGTTTTTCCTTGATACGTGCGGATTTGCCCGAACGCTCGCGCAGGTAGTACAGCTTGGCGCGGCGAACGTCACCACGACGCTTCACTTCGATCGAAGCGATCAGTGGGGAGTACAGCTGGAAGGTACGCTCAACGCCTTCGCCGGACGAGATCTTACGAACGATGAAGTTCGAGTTCAGGCCGCGGTTACGACGGGCGATAACAACGCCTTCGTAAGCCTGGGCGCGCTTGCGGGTGCCTTCGACTACGTTTACGTTGACAACCACGGTATCGCCAGGAGCGAAGTCAGGGATGTTTTTGCCCAGGCGAGCGATTTCTTCTTGTTCCAGTTGCTGGATCAGGTTCATTTTAAAACTCCTATTACCATCTTGCCGGCGCCAAAAAGATGCCCGGTAGAGGATGGGGTTGAAACACGGCAGGCGACATGCCTGCCACGGTACTGCAACGGGTTTACAAACCCGCCAAAAACTTCTCGTCCTTCTTCGAGAGCAGGCCGGCTTCGCGCGCCTTTGCCAGCAGGTCGGGACGCTTGCGCGCCGTCGCTTCCAGCATGCGCTCACGGCGCCACTTCTCGATCTCGGCATGGTTGCCGCCCAACAGCACCGGGGGCACGGCCTCGCCTTCGTAAATCTCTGGCCGCGTATAGTGCGGCGAATCCAGCAAGCCGTTGACGAACGAGTCTTCGACTGCGGAAGCATCGGTATTCAGCACGCCTGGCAGCTGGCGCACCACGGCATCCATCAGGGCCATGGCAGGCAGCTCGCCGCCGGACAGCACGAAATCGCCAAGGCTGATCTCTTCATCGATGCAGCGGTCCAGCAAACGCTGGTCCACCGCTTCGTAGCGGCCGCACAGGATCACGAGGCCGGGTTCCTGCTTCAACTGCATCACGCGCTCATGCGTCAGCTGCTTGCCTTGCGGCGACATGTACACCACACGCGGTGCCGGCAGGCCGGACACCATCTGGCGCTGTTTAGCGGCCGCGATGGTCTGCTCCAGCGGCTTGGCCAGCATCACCATCCCCGGACCGCCGCCGTAAGGCCGGTCATCCACGGTGCGGTGATTGTCGCTGGTGAAATCGCGCGGATTCCACAGCGACAGGCCCCAGCGCTTCTGCTCGAACGCACGGCGCGTCACGCCGGACTGCGTCAAGGCAGCGAACATCTCGGGGAACAGGCTAATGACGTCGAATTGCATGGTGCGGTTCCGGATTAGTAATCCAGGCCCCAGTCCACGATGATCAGCTTCGCGTCCTTGTCCACCTTGATAACAAACTGGCTTACAAATGGGATCAGGCGCTCTTGCGCCTTTCCATCAGCCTGGTACTCGACGCGCAGGATGGATTGTGGTCCATTGCTCATCATGTCCGCGACTGTTCCAAGGCTTTCGCCCTGTTGATTCTCAACTGCCAGGCCGAGCAAGTCGCCCCAGTAGTATTCATCCTCTTCCAGCTGCGGGAAATCGGCGCGCGCCACGAAAACGGCAGCACCTTTCAGTGCTTCTGCTTCGTTCCGGTCCGTCATCCCGACGATAGTGGTGACAACGTCGCCACCATGCAGCTTAGCCCGCTTGACTTCTACGTCACGCAGGCTTGGCTTGTCGAGCCACCAGGTAGTGGCGTGCAGCAGCGCATCTGCTTCGGAGGAAAAGGGCCGGACACGGACCCCACCAGTGATGCCATAGGCACCGAAAACAAAGCCAACCTGAACCAGGTCAGCCGGGGCTTGCACCCCAGATGCGGGCTTGCTGCTCAAAGCTTGAATTAAGCTGCTTTCTGGGTAGCAACCAGCTTGGCAACAGCTGGGGACAGCTGCGCGCCAACGCCTTGCCAGTAAGCCAGACGGTCAGCAGCAACGCGGAAGGTTTCTGCTTGGCCGGTAGCCATTGGGTTGAAGAAGCCGATACGTTCTACGAAACGGCCGTCACGACGATTGCGGGAATCGGTTGCAACGATGTTGTAGAAAGGACGCTTCTTGGCGCCACCACGAGCTAAACGAATAACGACCATAATAATTCCAAAAAAGTGTGCTGAGTCGGAAAAAGCCGCGAATTATAGCGCGCTTTAACTCCAACCGGCAAGATTAATCAAATTGGTGGGGAATTGGACAATCCGGGATTATCCCCCGAACTGGCCGCGGCGGCAACCGCTTTGTTGTGCGATACTGCCGGTTTTTCGGACCTATCGGCAGCAATCATGTCTGTTTTACACAAGAACAAAACTTTCGCCACTTTGCTTGCCACGGTCACCGGCGGCATCGGCCTGCACCGCTTCTACCTGCGCGGCCTGGCCGATCAATGGGGCTGGCTGCATATGGCCAGCCTGCCCGGCTGCGCCGCCGTATTTGCGCTCTGGCCGAAAGCCGATCCCTACTTTCTGCTGCTGCCGCTGATCCTGTCGATCCTGGTTGGCGCGCTCGAAGCCCTGGTGCTGGGCCTGATGCCCGACGAGAAGTGGGACGCCGCATTCAACCCCGGCTCCAGCAAGCAAACCGACTCGCGCTGGCCGCTCGCCATCGTGCTGGTTGCCACCCTGATGTTCGGCGCCTTCGCCCTGATCGCCACCATCGCCCGCCTGTTCGACCTGCTCTACACCGGCGGCATCTACGGCTAAGCTCGTGTCACACCATGGGGTCACACCCCAAGTGGGACACGGGCTCATGTACGAATAACGTCTTGTCACAATTTAGCATTCCATTCGGCAACTATTGACCTATACTCACTAGCACCACAACCGCTTTTGGAGAACCCATATGAAACTAATTAAATTCCTGTTGCCAGCAATCCTGGCCGTAACGGTGACCGGCGCTCAGGCGCAACCGAAGCGCGGCGTCTGCGCAGATTGCGGCACCGTGACCGCAGTTAAACTCGTCGAAAAAGATGGCGACGGCGGCGCGGCCGGCATGGTAGCCGGCGGTATCGCTGGCGGCCTGCTGGGCAACCAGGTAGGCGGCGGCACCGGCAAAACCCTGGCCACCGTGGCCGGCGTCGCTGGCGGCGCTTACGCCGGCAAGAAGATCGAAGGCAAAATGAACAAGGTCAAGGAATGGCACGTGACCGTCAAGTACGAAACCGGCAAGGTCGGCACCGTGGTACTGAAAAACGATCCAAACCTGCGTAACGGCGACCACGTCCGCCGTGAAAATGGTGGCCTGAACCGCTACTAAGTCCTGCGCGACAGCAGTAAGCCCATCCCCGCGCCGGCCAGCAGGCCGGCGCAACTCCGGTTGAATAGCCGCCTCCCGCGCGGTTGCGCGAACCACTTCTGCATGCGCGCCCCCATCCAGGCATAAGCCGCCAGCGCCACCACCTCCAGCAGCAGGAACAATACCCCGAGCACGAAGAACTGCGCGCCCACCGGCCCGGCAGGATCGACGAATTGCGGCAGGAAGGCCGTGAAAATCAGGATCGCTTTCGGATTGCCGGAGGCAACAAAGAATTCCTGCCGCGCCAGCTGCCACCAGCCTACCGCTGGCATAGCGCTTTCCACCTGCCCGCCCGGTGCCGCGCGCCACAGCTGACAAGCCAGGTAGAACAGGTAGATCGCGCCAACAGTCTTGATCCCGTAGAACAGCAGCTCCGACGTGTGCAGCACCGCCGCCAGCCCGGCCGATGCCAGGGCGATCATCCCCGCGAAAGCCACCAGGCGCCCGGCGCCCGCCAGGCATGAGCGGCGAAAGCCATAGCGCGTGGCATTGCTGACCGATAGTAGGTTGTTCGGCCCCGGCGCCATATTCAACGCAAAACAGGCAGGCACGAACAGCATGAGGGTTGAAGCATCCATGGCCGGCTCCATATGGAAATTTTAGTTAATATACAACGTCCAAATGTGCAAGGAGACATCGTGACAGACAATACCACGCCACACTTCCCCTCCCAGTGGCAGCCGCTGGTCGACCGCGCGGCCGGCGCCTTGCGCAAGCTGGCCATCAACGAAGACGCCAAGGCCCGCTTCCTCAACGACCCGATGCTGCGCCCTTACATGGAACGCGTTTCGCAGCGCTATGTCGCCGGCAGCACGGTGGCGGATGCGGTCGTGCGTGCCGCCATGATCAACCAGAATGGGCACCGCGCTTCCGCCGAATACATGGGCGAGAGCGTGCGCGATGAGGCTTTCGCCAACGCGGAAACCAGCGTTTTCATGCAACTGGTGCAGGCCATCGGCGAGCAGCGTCTCGATTGCTCGATCTCTTTCGACCTGTCGCATATCGGCTCGCTGGTGGACCCGGAACTGGGCTACCGCAACGCGCGCCGTATCGCGCGCGCGGCCAACGAGATCGGCCAGGAAGTGATGATCTCGATGGAGGCATCCGATCGCACTTCCGGCATCTACGAGATCTACAGCCGCCTGCACGAGCAGGACGGGCTATCGAATGTCGGCATCACCGTGCCGGCCAAGCTGCACCGCACTGCAAGCGACCTCCCGGCACTGCTGCGCCATCCGGGCCGCATCCGCCTGGTCAAGGGCGCCATGTTCGAACCGGTGGAAATCGCCTATCCTCGCAGCAGTCCCGAACTGGCATCGGCCTATCGCCGCTATGCAGCACTGCTGCTGCGCAGCGGCCACAAATGCTCGATCGCCACGCATGACCGCTCGATCCAGGACGAGCTGGCGGCCATGATTCGCGCCGAAGGCATTGCTGCCGGCCCTTACGAGTTCGAGTCCCTGATCGGCCTGGGCGAACAAAACATCTCAGACTTGCGCGATGGCGGCTTTGCCACGCGCGAATACGCAGTTTTTGGAAAGGAGTACTTCTTGTACGTATTAAACCGCATCTCCGAAGAACCAGTCCGCGTCTACCAGGCGGTCGTCGACGCCCTGGGTGCCGCATGATGCGCCGACTTCTCGCCGCAGCCGCGCTAGTCGCCGCCAGTGCCGCGCAAGCACAATCGGTGGCAATCACGATCGATGACGGTCCGAACACGGACAACACGCCGCGCATGTCCGCAAAGGAGCGCAACCAGGCCCTGCTGGATGCGCTGGCCAAGCACCGCGTGCAGGCAGCACTGTTCGTCACCTCCGGCTTTGGCGCCAACACGCAGCAAGGCTTGCCGCTGCTGCGGGCCTGGAGCAAGGCCGGACACGCTATCGGCAACCATACGGTGACGCATCCGGACCTGGAAAAGGTCCCGCTGGCCGATTACCAACGCCAGGTGATGGAATGCGACCGCTTGATCAGCACCCAGCCCGGCTACCAGAAGTGGCTGCGCTTTACCTACCTGCGCGAAGGGAATACGCCCGAAAAGATCGACGGCATGCGCAAATTCCTGCGCGAGCATGACTACCGCAACGCGCACGTGAGCCTGGACACCAGCGATTGGCGCCTGAACGAAAAGCTGGAACAAGTACTGAAGAAGGACCCGAATGCCGACGTCAGCGCGATCCGCACCGCCTACCTGGCTCACATCAAGCAACGCGCCCTGGCTTACCGCGAACTTTCGCAGCAACTGCAAGGACGCGATATCTCGCAAGTCATGCTGCTGCACCATAACCTGATCAACGCGCTGTGGCTGGATGATGCGCTGACGCAGTTTGAGCAAATGGGCTGGAAGATCATTTCACCGGCACAGGCGTTTGCCGATCCGGTCTACAAGCTGGAGCCGGTGCGCAAGGCTGCGGGGCAAAGCTTGCTGCTATCGCTGGGGCGCACCCTGGGACTGGGCTTGATGCCGGGCGGCGAGCGCCTGGTGGATGACGGCGACTACGAAATCGCCGAGCTGGCAAAAAAGGGGCTGTAGCGCCCCCGGCAAAAAAATAGTCGTCCGTTTTTCGGTTGCCGCAACGGCAGGAGCCTCGCTAAGCTCCTGCCATCACTGCAACCGGAATTCACCTTATGTCCCCTTTCTTTTCCCCTACCCCGCTGCTGCTGGCCAATGTCTGGGACGCGCCAAGCGCACAGGCTGCCGAAGCAGCGGGCTACAGCGCGATCGGCACCTCCAGCGCAGCCATCGCCGCCATGCTTGGTTACCAGGACGGCGAGCAAATGCCCTTCAACGAATTGCTGTTCATCGTACGCCGCATCCGCGCCAGCAGCGCGCTGCCGCTGAGCGTCGATATCGAGGCCGGCTACGGCGACAATGATGCAGTCATTGCCAATATCGCGCGGCTGGCGGAACTGGGCGTAGCTGGCATCAATATTGAAGACAGCCGCGTAATTGAGGGGCGCCGCGAGCTTTTGGCGCCGGCGCACCTGGCAAGGCTCCTGCACGCCCTGCGTCCAGCATTTCCGGGCCTGTTCCTCAATGCCCGAACCGACACTTTCCTGCTTGGCTGCTCCGCAGCGCTGGACGAAACCATTGCGCGGGGGCTGGCCTATGTGGAGGCCGGCGCCGACGGCCTGTTCGTGCCCGGTATCACGGCAGCTGCCGATATCCGCCAGGTGGCGGGTACAATGGCCTGCGCCGTCAACGTGATGTGCATGCCCGGCCTGCCTGATTTCGCCACGCTGGCGCAACTGGGCGTACGCCGCATCAGCATGGGGAACTTCGTGCACGGGGCTACGGCGCGGCAAGTCCAGGCCATGCTCACAACGATCCGCCACCAGCAATCATTCGCCTCTTTGTTCGCCGATGAAAGTCACTGATCCAGCCGACATCCAGCGTTGCTACCAGGCCCTGGTAGCTCGCTCACCCGAGCATGTCGGCGCCTTTTATGCGGCGGTCAAGACCACCGGCATCTTCTGCCTGCCAACCTGCCGTGCGCGCAAGCCGAAAGCGGAGAATGTCGACTTCTTCTCCGACATCAAGGAACCGCTGGCGCTGGGCTTCCGTCCCTGCAAGGTGTGCCGTCCGACCGAAAACGCGCCGGACGTGCCACCGCAAGTGGCCCGTGCGGTTGCCCTGGTACGCGAGCAGCCCAAACGGCGCATCCAGGATGCCGAACTGCGCGAACTGGGCATCAGCCCGGAACTGGTGCGGCGCTGGTTCCAGAAACACCACGGCTTCAGCTTTCAGTCTTACCAGCGGATGTTGCGCATCAATCTCGCCACGACGGAATTGAACGAGGGGCGCAGCACGACCGATGTGGCGCTCGACAGCGGCTACGAATCGCTCAGCGGCTTCGCTTACACCTACAAGAAAATGACCGGCAACGTACCGAGCCAGGGCGCCAGGCAACTGGTGCTGCACCGATTTGCGTCGCCGCTCGGGCCGATGTTCGTTTGCGCTAGCGAAAACGGTATCTGCCTGCTGGAGTTCACCGATCGGCGCATGCTGGAAACCGAGTTCCGTGATTTGCAGCGCCTGTTCAAAGCCCGCATCCTGGCCGGAGAAAACGCGCATACGCGTGAAGCAGAAGTCCAGATCGCAGAATACTTCGAAGGCAAACGCCAGCAGTTCAGCGTGACGCTCGACGCACCGGGCAGCGATTTCCAGCGCAGCGTCTGGACTGCCCTGCGTGCAATGAAGTTCGGCGAAGTGACGCATTACGCTGACCTGGCGGCGCGCCTGGGAGCACCCAACTCAGTGCGGGCCGTGGCTGGAGCGAATGGGGCGAACCGGATTGCGATCATCATTCCCTGCCACCGGATTATCGGCAAGGATGGATCGCTGACTGGCTACGGCGGGGGATTGGCGCGCAAGGAATGGCTCCTGGCGCACGAAGGGCGGCACGGCGGCCGCCCTGCTACAGCTTAGAACTGCTCGACGTCCAGGCCCAGGACACCTGCGCTGCCGTCGACGATGGCGGCACGCATGCCGGTGGAACCGGACAGGATGTGGTCCGCGAAGAAGCGCGCGGTCACGATCTTGGCGTGGTAGAACGATGCATCGCCCTCGCCTGCCGACAGCTTGGACTGCGCGATCAGCGCAGCACGGCCCATCTGCCAGCCGCCAAACACGATACCGGCCAGCTTCAGGTACAGCACGGAACCAGAGAACACGCCCTTGATGTCCGACTTGGCATGGTTGACTACATAGTCCACCACTGCCTCCAGGTCATCGGCGCCTTGCTGCAGGTGCTTGCGCATCGCGGCAAAATCAGGGCTGTTCACGCCAGCCAGTTGCTCGGCAGTCGCGCGCACTTGGGCAACGATCGACTTGGCCAGGGCACCGCCGTCACGCACGGTCTTGCGGCCGATCAGGTCATTGGCCTGGATCGCGGTGGTACCTTCGTAGATGGTCAGGATCTTGGCATCGCGGTAGTGCTGCGCCGCGCCGGTTTCCTCGATGAAGCCCATGCCGCCGTGCACTTGCACGCCGTCGCGGGCCACGTTCTCGGACATCTCGGTCGACCAGCCCTTCACGATCGGCACCAGGAACTCATACACGGCCTGGTTGGCTGTGCGAACTTCCGCGTCGGCGTGGTGGTGTGCCACGTCGTGGATACCGGCAGCCACGTAAGCCAGTGCGCGCGCCGCTTCGGTCTGGGCGCGCATCGACATCAGCATGCGGCGCACGTCCGGGTGGTTGATGATCGCCACGCCGGCTGGGGAGCCGTTCAGGTCGCGCGACTGCACGCGGTCCTTGGCAAAGGCCACAGCCTGCTGGTACGCGTTTTCCGCCAGGCCCACGCCCTGCATGCCGACGCCGAAGCGGGCCGCGTTCATCATGATGAACATGTATTCCAGGCCGCGGTTCTCTTCGCCCACCAGGTAGCCGATGGCGCCGCCATTGTCGCCGAACTGCAGCACGGCGGTCGGGGAAGCCTTGATGCCCAGCTTGTGTTCGATCGACACGCAGTGCGCGTCGTTGCGCTCGCCCAGCGAACCGTCGGCATTGACCATGAACTTCGGCACGATGAACAGCGAGATACCCTTCACGCCAGCCGGTGCGTCAGGCGTACGCGCCAGCACCAGGTGGACGATGTTCTCGGCCATGTCGTGCTCACCGTAAGTGATGAAGATCTTGGTGCCGAATACTTTGTAGCTGCCATCGCCCTGCGGCACGGCGCGGGTGCGCACGGCTGCCAGATCGGAACCGGCTTGCGGCTCGGTCAGGTTCATGGTGCCGGTCCACTTGCCGGTCACCAGCGGCTCCAGGTAGGTCGCCTTCTGCTCGTCGGAGCCTGCGGTCAGCAGCGCTTCGATCGCGCCGTCGGACAGCAGCGCCACCAGCGCGAACGACAGGTTCGAGCCGTGCAGCATTTCCACGCATGGGGTGCCGATCAGCTTCGGCAGGCCTTGGCCGCCAAACTCGGTCGGATGCTGCAGGCCTTGCCAGCCGGCTTCCGCGAACAGTTTGAAGGCTTCCTTGAAGCCTTTCGAGGTGGTGACCTTGCCATCTGCCCAGGAGCTAGGCTCTTTGTCTGCTGCGTGGTTCAACGGGGCGATCACGCCGCTCACGAACTTCGCGTTTTCTTCCAGTACGGCTTCCGCGGTTTCCGCGTTTGCATCTTCACAGCCTGGCAGCGCGGACACGCCTTCCAGGTTCGCCAGTTCGTTCATCACGAACAGCATGTCTTTCATTGGGGCTTGATAGCTCATGACACCTCTCCAAGGTAGTAAAAGGGCCACTTGCGTGGCCCCGGTACTCAGTCCTTTTTCAGGACATTTATTTAATTAGCCCAGTTCCTTGACCAGCTGAGGAACAACCTCGAACAGGTCGCCTACGATGCCGTAATCGGCAACGGAGAAGATCGGAGCTTCAGGGTCTTTGTTCACAGCCACGATGACCTTGGAATCCTTCATGCCGGCCAAGTGCTGAATCGCGCCGGAGATACCAACAGCGATGTACAGGGAAGGAGCAACGATCTTGCCGGTCTGGCCAACCTGCCAGTCGTTCGGCACGAAGCCTGCATCCACTGCAGCGCGCGACGCGCCCATGGCTGCGTTCAGCTTGTCGGCCAACGGTTCCAGGATCTTGAAGGCGTCAGCGGAGCCCATGCCGCGGCCACCGGAAACGATGATCTTGGCGGCGGTCAGTTCTGGACGGTCCGACTTGGCCACTTCACGGCCAACGAAAGCGGACTTGCCGAAATCAGCAGCGGCAGCCACGGTTTCAACGGCAGCGGAACCGCCTTCGGCAGCAGCAGCGTCGAAGCCGGTGCTACGTACGGTGATGACTTTGACTTTGTCCGACGATTGCACGTAGGCGATCGCGTTACCGGCATAGATTGGGCGCTCGAAAGTGTCAGGCGCGTCAACCTTGGTGATTTCGGAGATCTGCGCCACGTCCAGCTTGGCAGCAACGCGTGGCAGGATGTTCTTGCCGTAGGCGGTTGCCGGAGCCAGGATGTGGGTGTATCCACCAGCGATCGCCAGGATCTGCTCGGAGACGTTTTCGGCCAGGCCGTCGGCGAAGTGGGCTGCGTCAGCGTGCAGCACTTTGGTGACGCCGGCGATTTTCGCGGCGGCTGCAGCTGCGGCGTCGGCGTTCGAGCCAGCGACCAGCACGTGGACTTCGCCTGCACATTTGGCGGCGGCGGTAACGGTGTGGAGGGTGCTGCCCTTCAGGGATGCGTTGTCGTGTTCTGCGATGACGAGTGCGACCATGATTGAGTTCCTAGAGTATTCGGTGAATTAGATGACTTTAGCTTCGGTGCGCAGCTTCGACACCAGGGTCGCTACGTCGGGCACTTTGATACCAGCGGAACGCTTGGCAGGCTCGGCCACCTTCAGGGTTTTCAGGCGTGGGGTTACGTCAACGCCCAGGTCTTCCGGCTTGACGACATCCAGCGGCTTCTTCTTCGCCTTCATGATGTTAGGCAGGGTCACGTAACGTGGCTCGTTCAGGCGCAAGTCGGTGGTCACGATGGCTGGCAGTTGCAGTGCCAGGGTTTCCAGGCCGCCGTCCACTTCGCGGGTCACGGTGACTTTGCCGTCGCCCAGTTCAACCTTCGATGCGAAGGTCGCTTGCGGCCAGCCCAGCAGCGCTGCCAGCATCTGGCCAACCTGGTTGGAGTCGTCGTCGATCGCCTGCTTGCCCAGGATGATCAGTTGCGGTTGCTCTTTGTCGGCAACAGCCTTCAGCAGCTTGGCCACAGCCAGCGGCTCCAGCTCAACGCCGGTTTCGATCAGGATGCCGCGGTCGGCGCCGATCGCCATGCCGGTGCGCAGGGTTTCCTGGCATTGGGTCACGCCAGCGGATACGGCAACCACTTCGGTTACTTTGCCGGCTTCTTTCAGGCGGGTCGCTTCTTCCAGTGCGATCTCGTCGAACGGGTTCATCGACATTTTGACGTTGGCGATATCTACGCCAGTGCCGTCGGATTTGACGCGCACTTTCACGTTGAAGTCGACGACGCGCTTGACAGGTACCAGGACTTTCATAGGTGTGCCTTTGAAAAAGAGATAAGTAAAATTAGTGGGCTAGATTATATTGGAATTCGATATCACTTATCGAATAAAAGCACGATCGTGCGTTTTTTAAGTACAATCCGGCGCCGAAAATCAGCAACCGGTAGCATACCGCAGTTTTTACTTGCGGCGCATCAAAAACGTAAATTCAGTGCCCTGCTGGACGTGCGACAAGAGTGCATTGCCAGTTTGTTTGGCAAAGGCCTGGAAGTCACGCACTGACCCTGGATCGGTAGCCACGATGCGCAATACCTGGCCGCTCTCCAATTCCGCCAAGGCTTTCTTGGCTTTGAGGATAGGCAGCGGGCAATTCAGGCCGCGCGCGTCGAGGTCCTTATGAAATTCCATGATCTCGGACTCGAGAGTAAGAGTTTCGCTCATCAATATCTCGCTTCTGTACAACTGGTTCCAACATACTACTCCAATTTTGCGCGTCTGACGCACTGCACCAAAATAGTTAATGTTGCGTTGCAAAATCACAACGACATTGCAATGTCGGAAAGGCCCGCCCTAGTAGACGCGGGCCCCTGCCAGCTCTTAGATACGCGACTCCACCCATGCTGCAACGCCACCGAGCGCACCTGGCAGTGCGTCCGGATTGGTGCCGCCGGCCTGCGCCATGTCAGGGCGACCACCGCCCTTGCCACCCACTTGTTGGGCAACGAAGTTAACCAGCTCGCCTGCCTTGACCTTACCGATCGAGTCGGCGGTCACGCCGGCGATCAGGCTCACCTTGCCTTCGCTGACCGAAGCCAGCACGATGGCGGCGGACTTCAGCTTGTCCTTCAGCTTGTCCATGGTTTCGCGCAGCGCGGTGACGTCGGCGCCTTCCATGGTTGCAGCCAGGACCTTCAGGCCCTTGACGTCGACCGCCTTGTTCACCAGTTCATCGCCCTGGCCGGAAGCCAGCTTCGACTTCAATGCAGCCAGTTCTTTTTCCAGCGACTTCACCTGCTCTTGCACGGCGCCGATCTTGGCGGTCAGTTCTTCAGGATTGGACTTCAGCGCGGCCGCGGCTTCGTTCAGCTTGCGGGCCATGCCCTGCACCAGCGCCAGCGCGCCTTCACCGGTCACTGCCTCTACACGGCGGATACCGGCTGCAACGCCGCCTTCCGACACGATCTTGAACAGGCCGATATCGCCGGTGCGGTGCACGTGCACGCCGCCGCACAGCTCTTTGGAGGAACCGATGTCCATCACGCGCACTTCGTCGCCGTACTTCTCGCCGAACAGTGCCATCGCGCCGTGCTTCACAGCGTCGTCGAAGGACATGTTGTGCGACTGGGTCGCAGCGTTAGCCAGGATCTCGGCGTTGACGATGGCTTCCACCTTGGCGATTTCCTCGGCGGTCAGCGGTGCGGTGTGGGAGAAGTCGAAACGAGCCTTGTCCGGATCAACCAACGAGCCTTTCTGCGCCACGTGGGAACCCAGCACTTCGCGCAGGGCCTTGTGCATCAGGTGGGTCGCCGAGTGGTTACGGATGGTGCGGCCGCGTGCATGCTGGTTCACTTCCGCGCCGACAGCGTCGCCAACCTTCAGCGAACCGGATGCCAGCATGCCGTGGTGGCCGAATACGTCAGCCTGGATCTTCAGCGTATCTTCAACTTCGAATTTGGCGCCAGCGGACTGAATCAGGCCCTGGTCGCCCACCTGGCCGCCGGATTCGGCGTAGAACGGGGTGGTATCCAGAACGACGATACCCTGCTCGCCTGCTTTCAGTTCCTGCACCGGTGCGCCGTTGGCGTACAGTGCGATCACTTTCGAATTGTGCTGCAACTGGTCGTAGCCGACGAATTTGTTCTTCTCGCCGGAGTATTCGACGTTGGCAGCCATCTTCTTGAACTTACCGCCTTCGCGCGCCTTCTGCTTCTGCAACGTCATCGCTGCGTTGAAGCCCTCTTCGTCCAGCGTCACTTCGCGTTCGCGGCAAATGTCGGCGGTCAGGTCCAGCGGGAAGCCGTAGGTGTCGTACAAAGTGAAGGCGGTAGCGCCGTCCAGGTTCTTCGGATCCTTGGCCAGTTGGGCTTCCAGGATCTTCATGCCGTTTTCCAGGGTTTCGCCGAAACGCTCTTCTTCAGCCTTCAGCACCTGGGCCACGCGGTCCTTTGCTTCTGCCAGCTCTGGGTAAGCTCCGCCCATTTCAGTATTCAGGTCTGCCACCAGCTTGTAGAAGAATGCCTTGGTCTGGCCCAGCTTGTGGCCGTGGCGCAGTGCGCGACGGACGATGCGGCGCAGGACATAGCCGTGGCCTTCAGGGCCAGGAATGATGCCGTCGACAATCATGAAAGCAGCGGCGCGGATGTGGTCAGCGATCACGCGCAGCGATTTGTTTTCCAGGTCGGTCGCGCCGGTCTCGCGGGCAGCAGCCTTGATCAGGGCCTGGAAGGAATCGATTTCGTAGTTGGAGTGCACGTGCTGCAGGACAGCGGCCAGGCGCTCCATGCCCATGCCGGTATCCACGCAAGGCTTCGGCAGCTTGTGCATCACGCCCGCTTCGTCGCGGTTGAACTGCATGAACACCAGGTTCCAGATTTCGATGAAGCGGTCGCCGTCTTCCTGGTCCGAGCCAGGAGGACCGCCCCAGATATCAGCGCCGTGGTCGTAGAAGATCTCGGTGCAAGGACCGCAAGGGCCGGTGTCGGCCATCTGCCAGAAGTTATCCGACGCGTAGCGCGAACCCTTGTTGTCGCCGATGCGGATGATGCGCTCTTTCGGCACGCCGATTTCGTTCGCCCAGATGTCGTAGGCTTCGTCGTCCTCGATGTAGACGGTGACGGTCAGCTTCTCAGGCGGCAGGCCGTAGACTTTGGTCAGCAGCTCCCAGGCGTACTGGATCGCATCGCGCTTGAAGTAATCGCCGAAGCTGAAATTGCCCAGCATTTCAAAGAAGGTGTGGTGACGCGCGGTATAGCCGACGTTTTCCAGGTCATTGTGCTTGCCGCCGGCGCGCACGCAGCGCTGCACGGTGGTGGCACGGGAATACGGGCGCACGTCCTGGCCCAGGAACACGTCCTTGAACTGCACCATGCCGGAGTTGGTCAACAGCAGGGTTGGGTCGTTGCCTGGCACCAGCGGGCTGGAACGGACAATCGTGTGACCCTTGGATTCGAAGAATTTCAGGAACTTTTCGCGAATTTCAGCAGATTTCATGTCGTAAAAGGTAGGTTGCAGGCTGGTGCAAAGGGTTGATTATACGTGAACAGCCCGCCGTTGCGGTGGGCGTGGGCCTCTAGGTCCGCTAGGCGAAGTCCGGCCCGATCAGGTCGACGCGGTCGGTGCAAAAGGCGTCCACGCCCAGGGAGAGGATTTCCCGCGCACGCTCGGGGGTATTAACGGTATAGCAAAACAGGCCCAGGCCCGCTGCCTTCACCGCCCTCGCCTGTTCCGGCGTGAGGTATTTGTGATTGGTATGGATCGCCACGGCGCCAAGTTCATGCGCCGTTTCCAGCCAATTCGCCGGAATTTTATCGAAAAGACAAGCCCGTGGCAGATCAGGCGCAGCATCCCGCGCCGCGGCCAAAGCAGGCATGCTGAAGGAAGACAGCAAAGGCAGCTGCGCCGCTTCGCCCGCCGCCACTTCCGCCGCAAAACGCGCGCGCGCGGTCTGCGCCACCCAGCGGCCGGTTGCTTCATCAAAGCCTTCCGCCGGCTTGATCTCGATATTCATCCAGATCTTGTGCTCTTTGCAGTAATCAACCCACTCCAGGAACAGCGGCACCGGCTCGCCGCGGAACTCCGGACCGAACCAGCGGCCCGCGTCCATCTTTGCCAGTTCCGCGGCAGTAAAGTCAGGCAGGAAGCCGTCGCCATACACGGTGCGGCCGAAATGCGAGTCGTGCATCACCACGCCGATGGCATCGGACGACAGCATGACGTCGAATTCCACAGCGCGGAAACCATAAGCCAAGCCGGCGCGCAGACCGGCGATTGTATTTTCCGGAGCGAGCGTGCCGCCTCCGCGATGCGCAACGATTTTGGGGTAGGGCCACATAGGATTAAGACACTAACACGGTTGGATGCGTTAAGCTAACGCTCCCTGAAAACAGTAGGAAGCAGACAACATGACTCCGAAGGCCCTTGGACACATTCGCGTACTGGATCTAAGCCGCGTGCTGGCTGGCCCATGGTGCTCGCAGAACCTCGCCGACCTTGGCGCGGACGTGATCAAGATCGAGCGCCCAGGCGCTGGCGACGATACGCGCGCCTGGGGTCCGCCATACGCCAAGGACGCCTCCGGCGCCGACACCACCGAAGCGGCGTACTACCTGTCCGCCAACCGCGGCAAACGTTCGGTGACCTGTGACATCTCCAAGCCGGAAGGACAAGCCCTGATCCGCGAACTGGCCAAACATGCCGACGTGGTGCTGGAAAATTACAAGGTCGGCCAACTGAAAAAATATGGCCTGGACTACGCATCGCTGAAGACCGTCAAGCCAGACCTGGTGTACTGCTCCGTGACCGGCTTCGGCCAGGATGGCCCCTACGCGCACCGCGCCGGCTACGACTTCCTGATCCAGGGCATGGGCGGCCTGATGTCCGTGACCGGCGAGCGCGACGACCTGCCGGGCGGCGGCCCGCAAAAGGCCGGCGTAGCGCTGACCGACCTGATGACCGGCATGTATTCCACCATCGCGATTCTCGCCGCGTTGACCCACCGCGACCGCACCGGTGAAGGCCAGTATATCGACATGGCGCTGCTGGACGTGCAGGTGGCCATGCTCGCGAATATGGGCTCCAACTACCTGAATAGCGGCAAGGCTCCCAAGCGCTGGGGCAATGCGCACGCCAACATCGTGCCTTACCAGACCTTCGCCTGCGCCGACGGCTACATCATCGTCGCCACAGGCAACGATGGCCAGTACCAGAAGTTTGTCGAAGTGGGCGGCCGCGCCGACCTGGCTGTCCACCAAAACTACGCCACCAATCCGCTGCGCGTGAAGAACCGCGACGAGCTGGTGCCGATCCTGGCTGAAATGGTGAAGGCCCAGCCGCGCGACTGGTGGATCGAGCAACTGGAAGCGGTTGGCGTGCCATGCGGCCCGATCAACGACCTGCATGACGTGTTCAAGAACCCGCAGGTGCAGGCACGCGGCATGATGATCGAAACCGACCATCCGACCGCCGGCAAAGTGAAACTGGTGCGCAACCCGATGCGCCTGAGCGCCAGCCCGGCCGAAACCGACATGGCGCCGCCCCTGCTTGGCCAGCACACCGACGAAGTGCTGCGCGAAGTCCTCGGCCGCAGCGACGCCGACATCGCCGACCTGCGCAGCAAAGGCATCCTGTAAAGCAAGTGATACGGCCGAGTCCGTGTCACACCTTGGGGTCACACCCTAAGTGTGACACGAGCCCGGCCATGTGAAGGATGAGCCCGTGCCACACTCGGGGTGTGACCCCACGGTGTGACACGGGCTCGGCTGGTGCGGCTTTTAATGGAGATGCTGTTTGAAGTCGAACAGTTCGCGGTGCATGAAGTTGACTGCGGCTTTCATCTCGGGCGTCACTTCGATGCGCTCGCTGGCGCACACGCGGCGGGCTCGGGCGCCAAGCATCTCCATGTCGTCTACCAACTTGGGTACGTTGGCGTAGTCTTCACTCACCAGCATTTCGCTGATGTCGTCGGAGCGGCGGTCCAGCTTCTGGATCGTGTCGCGCAGCTCGCCAGTCAGGTGGCGCTCGGCCGAGAGGGCTTGCGCGGCCTGGCTGACAGCCATTTGGATGTTGCTGAGCCTGATACGGATTTCGCGATCGTGCATCATGGTGATCTCCTCGCTCAAAACGGCACCCAGCGTGCCGGTCGGACTTGGAGATCATTCGCACTCGGCGGTTCAATCACCCTGCCTCAGCTTTGATCTGGCTCAACATTGGCGCAATTGGCGTCAACCGGCGCAGGTGGATTGCAATCGCGACAGCCCCAACCAGGCAGCATCCCAGAAGCCCGACCACGCCGGCCCAACCCGCCCTGCCCCACAGTATCCCCGCAGCCCAACCAACCACGCTGGAACCGAGGTAATAGAAGAACAGGTACAGCGCCGACGCCAATGCCGCCCCGCGCGCGCGCCGGCCAACCCAGCTGCTGGTCATCGAATGCGATGCGAAGAAGGCGAAGGTGAACAGGGCCAGTCCGCCCACCACCAGTGGCAGCCAGCTCGATAGGGTAAGCACAATACCTGCCAGCATCAGGCTCAGCACCAGATACAGCACGCCTTTGCGGCCATAACGATCAGCCAGCTTGCCCGCCCAGACTGAGCTGAAAATCCCCAGCAGGTATAGCAGCGAAATCCCGCCCACCACGCTCTGGCGCAGTTCGAATGGGGCGGCCAGCAGGCGGTAGCTGATGTAGTTGTAGGCACTGACCATGCAGCCCATCAACAGGAAAGCCAGCGTGAACAGCCATGGCAGGCCGTCGTCGCTCAAGTGGCGGCGCGCATTTTCCGGCAACGCACGCCAACCTCCGTACGAGGGGCGGAAACGGCGCGAATCGGGCAGGCTGCGCCAGAACTCGGCAGCGGCCAGGATTCCCGCCACACCCATCGCCACCAATGCCACGCGCCAGGAGAAAAAGTCGCTCAGCACGGAAGTCACCATGCGTCCGACCATGCCGCCAAATGCGCTGCCGCTGATATACAACCCCATCGACAGGCCCAGTGATTCGGGCTCGATTTCCTCGGCGAGGTAGGCCATGGCGACGGCGGGCATGCCGCCCAGTGCAACGCCAAGCAAAACGCGTGCAGCAAGCAATTGGCTGTATCCGCCCGCCGAGGCGCACAGCAGCGTCATCACGGCGGAGATGGCCAGCGCGCCGACCATCAAGGGCTTGCGGCCGAAACGGTCGGAGATCGCGCTCGACACCACCAGCGAGATCGCCAAGGCGGCCGTCGCCAACGAGAGCGACAGGCTGCTCTGCGCCGGCGTCAGCGCAAATTCGTGGGATAGCAGCGGCATCAGGGGTTGTACGCAGTACAGCAATGCGAAGCAGGAGAAGCCGCCAAAGAACATGGCGCGATTGGTGGGGTGGCTGAGGGCTTTCATGGTGAATTGATCTTAGGATTGCCCTGTATTACTGTCCAATATATATTTGAGGCGTTATTAATCGCTTCTAAATATTATGGAATTGCGTCACCTGCGCTATTTCGTGGCCGTAGCCGAGGAGCTGAGCTTCACTCGCGCGGCCGAACGGCTGCATATCGGCCAACCGCCCCTGTCGCAGCAAATCCAGGCTCTGGAAGCGGAAGTGGGCGCGCGCCTGTTCGATCGCAGCAAGCGCTGGGTGCGATTGACCGAGGCTGGCAAGCTGTTTCTCGAAGATGCGCGGGCCATCCTTGCGCAGTCCGAGCGTGCTGCGGAACGGGCGCGCCGGGCGCAGCGTGGCGAGGCTGGCGAACTGCGTGTGGGCTTTACGTTTTCCACGCCTTTCACACCGCTGTTTGCGCGCACTATTCGCCGTTACCGCCAGCTTTATCCGGATGTTGCGCTCACCTTGCATGAGATGACGACGCTGCACCAGATTGACGCCCTGGAGGCGCGCAAGATTGATCTTGGTTTTGTGCGTCCTCCGGAAGTGGCGTTGCCGGAGCATTTGGCGCTGACTACCCTGCGCCGGGATGCGCTGTTGCTGGTGCTTGCCAGCGATTCGCCTCTGGCGCGTAAGCGCAAGATCAAGGTGGCGGACCTGGCGGAACTTCCGTGGGTGATGTATCCGAAGGAGTCCGGGGTGGGCATCAATCACGCTATCCTGGGCATGTGCCGGGCGGCAGGCTTTGTGCCCCAGGTGGCCATGGAAGCGGGTGAGGCGGCAACCATTATCGGGCTGGTTGCGGCGGGGATTGGGGTGTCGGTGCTGCCCTCGCCGTTCCAGTCGATGCATTTGGAGGGCGTGGTGTTTCGTCCGCTGGATGATGGCGGGGGCGGTCACTTCGCTGCAACTGGCGCAACGGCGGGCCGATGGCGGGGCGCTGGTGGAGGCGTTTGTCAGGGTGGCGCTCGAAGAGAACCGGTAAGACTGGGTCAGACCCAAGGGTCTGACCCGCCTGCTCGACCGACGGTGGCCGGGGTTTTAGTCGTAGTCGGCGTCGAGCTCGGAGCCGGCGTAGTTTTCCAGCTCGGTCCACAGCGTCTTCATTGCAAAGCGGCCTGGCAGTTTTTGCAGCACGGTGCAACTGCGGCGATACAGGTCGATGCGGTTCAACAGCACAGGACGATGCTGCTCCGGGATCGCTGCGACCAGCGCTTCCCAGCCTGCTTCGTAATCCGGCTTGGCCTTACGTACGGCCTTGACGAAACGCTCGAACTCTTTCTGGCCGGTGCGCGCGACGATGCGGCCGCCGCCTTCCACCGCGAAGATGATCGCCAGCGCGATCACGCCCTCCGCGTTCAGGTCAGGGTCCTTGATGGCGCCTTCCTGGTTATGGCGGCGCAGCCAGTTCGCCAGCCGCACCACGGCCTGCACTTCCTGGCGCTGCTTCAACTGGGTCTGGTATTTGGCGGGCCCATCCCAGTTGGCGCCAGGCTCGGTGAAGCAGATGTCGAAGAACAGGTCGCGCAGGCGACGCTGTGCGTACATCGGGTCGCTGTCGTATTCACCGATCAGCGTATCTTCCGGCATCGCCGCCAGGTCTTTCAGCTGGACGAAGCCCGCCTGGAAGGCCAGCTCGGCGCCCTGCTCCACCAGGAAGTCCAGCGCCAGCTCGTCGGAATCGACGGTCAGCAGCTGCTCCAGGCCGAGCGACACGCCGCCGACGGTCAGGTTGACCGCCCTCTGGATGCCGTCCGCCGTGCGGTTGTTGGTGAACTTGTCCGCGACCATGGCCGTGATGCCGCTCAATTCTTCGGCCAGGATGACGGCCGCATCTTCGCGGTCGTCGCCAGGCAGCAGTTTGATGGCGCGGGTCAGTCGCGGCAGGCTTTCTTTGACGAGTGCGGGTAGCATCAGCCGAAGATTCCCGTACCGATCGAGCGGCGTGCGCGTTCGCGGCCGGTGCCACTGCGGGTGGTCGGCACTTGCTTGCGCAGGCGGTACAGCAACTCTTTGGTCGAGCGCTGCAGGTGCTCCGGCTCTTCGTCCGGATCGTCGCTGAATTCGGCGTCGGCCAGGTCGGCGCTGTGGCGGAACTCCGGGAACAGTTCGAACAGCGCGCGGTCCCAGCCATCTTCATTGGCTTGCGCCAGAGCGACGGCGACCGGCACGATGTCGTTGTCCGACGCGGTCTGGCCGGTCAGGTAGGCGCCTTTGGAGATCACCTCGCCGGCCACTTCCAGTACTTCTTTCGGCGCCAGCGAGAACAGGATCGCAAATGCGGTGCAGCCCCAGTCGGTGGCCGAGGCCTCCTTCAGCAGCTCGACGCGGCGCTCTTCGTCTTCGGTGCCGAACACCACGCCGTGGATATGGGCGAACAGCGATTCGGCGATGCGCTCAGGATCGTCTTCGATCATGTCGTCCGGCCACGTGGCAGCCAGGTAAGCCAGGCTTTCGGCCCACTGCTTCGGCGGCACCAGCAGGGTCGCCAGCGACATCTTGCCGCCGTCGAAACCGGACATGTGCAGCGCCGTCACGTGCGGCGGCAGCTCCTGCAGCACTTCGACCACGGCCAGGTCGCCATGGGTGTCCGCTGCTTCGGCAAAAGCGCGTTCGGCGTGCTCCAGGGAGCCCGCCAGAACGAGTTCGGTGACCTGCTTGCGAATGGCTGGCAGATTCTTGTCGGTCATGCTCAATCCTCCTGCTGGTCAAAGATGCCGGTGAAGTCGTCGGTGGCGACATCATCCGTGTAATCGTCTTCATCATCGCCTTCGTCGCCTTCAGCGAGGCGGTCGAGCGAAGTGTCCTCGTCGTCCCACATGCGCGGATGCTTATGCAACAACGCGGTGATGATGGCCTGGCGCGCCAGGTCGGGGTGGTTCTCTTCCAGCGCTTCCAGCAAGCCTTCCGCTTTCGGGCAGGAGGCTGCGCCAAACACGCGGGCCGGGTCGCCGTATTCAAAGTCTTCGGCGTCGGCAAACGCTGCCTTCGGGTCGTGGAATTCAATCACGTCCACCAGGGCGAAAGCCATCATGTTCAAATCGTCGATGCCGCCGCCGTTCAGGTATTCGGTGCGCAGGGCTTCAACCATTTTCTTGTAGTTCTTGTGGTCAGGCGGATCGCCGAGGATGCCCTCGATCTGCCCTTCCAGTTCGCGCGCCTGGTAGGCGAACTCTGGGTGTACTTTTCTCATTTGCTGCTGTCTTTCTGTTGATTCAGGCGGCGGGGATCGTTACGCCGTTGACGCTGAAAACGGAACGCCACTGCTGGTAGGCTTCCGCTTCCGGGTCGATGATGATGCGGTGGTGCACACTCTGGTTGTATTCTTCCCGTTTTTCAGGGTCGGACAACACTTCGTAAGCTTTGACGATAGCCTTGAAGCGGGCGTCGGCGCCCGGCTCCTGGTTGCGGTCCGGGTGGAAACGCATGGCCAGGGAACGATAGACCTTCTTGATTTCCTCGTCAGAGGCATTAGGCGCGACACCGAGCACATTATATAAATTTTCCATAAAGCAACTCCGGGCCGGTTTTTAAACGCGTAAGGACGAATTATCCTATAAAATGCCCTGTTTACGCTGAACTTCACTGCTGAAACCGGTAAACCAGGGTCAGACCCAAGGGTCTGACCCCGTCTACTCAAGCGCCGGGGTTATGGTTTAGGGCCTTTGACTTTCGACGAAGATCAACGACGCACAACCCCAACCGGCGGCTTCAGCATACTGGGGTCAGACCCTTGGGTCTGACCCTGGTTTACCGGTTTTAAACCAAAACATACATGAGCAACGACAAAAAAACTGCCGCCCCGGCCCCAGCGCCGAATTTCCTGCGCAATATCGTTGAAGCCGACCTGGCCTCCGGTGCGCATACCCGCGAAGGCCTGCCGCCGGTCATTACCCGCTTCCCGCCGGAGCCAAACGGCTACCTGCACGTCGGCCACGCCAAATCCATCTACACCAACTTCGGCCTGGCGCGCGATTTCGGCGGCCGTTGCCACCTGCGCTTTGACGACACCAACCCTGAAAAAGAAGAACAGGAATACGTCGACTCCATTATCGACAGCGTGCGCTGGCTCGGTTTCGATTGGAGCTACAAAGGTCCGGTAGGCGCCGGCGACCACCTGTATTACGCCTCCGACTACTTCGGCAAGCTGTATGAAATGGCCGAATACCTGATCAAGGCCGGCAAGGCCTACGTCGATAGCCAGAGCGCCCAGGAAATGAAGAACACGCGCGGCGGTTTTGGCGCGGCGGGCACCAACTCGCCATTCCGCAACCGCTCGGTGGAAGAAAACCTGCAGCTGTTCCGCGACATGAAGGCGGGCAAATACAAGGACGGTGAGCACGCACTGCGCGCCAAGATCAGCGAAGATGCCATGTCCTCGCCGAACATGAATATGCGCGACCCGGCGCTCTACCGTATCCGCCATGCCCACCACCACCGGACCGGTGACGACTGGTGCATCTACCCGATGTACGACTACACGCACCCGATCTCGGACGCGCTGGAAAACATCACCCATTCGATCTGCACCCTGGAATTCCAGGACCATCGCCCATTCTACGACTGGCTGCTGGAAACACTGTCGGAAGGCGGCTTCTTCGCCAAGCCGGTGCCGCACCAGTATGAGTTTGCGCGCCTGAACCTGACCTATATCGTCACCTCCAAGCGCAAGCTGCGCCAGATGGTGGAAGAAGGCATCGTCGACGGCTGGGACGATCCGCGCCTGCCAACCATGGCCGGCATGCGCCGCCGCGGCTTCACCCCGGAAGGCATCCAGTTGATGTGCGAACGCACCGGCGTGACCAAATCCGACGGCTGGATCGACTTCGGCGTGCTGGAAGGCGCCGTGCGTGAAGACCTAGACCCGAAGGCACCGCGCGCTATCGCCGTGCTGCGTCCACTGAAGCTGATCGTCGAAAACTTCCCGGAAGGCCAGTCGGTCGAGTGCACCTCGCCGGTCCACCCGCACCACCCTGAAATGGGCCATCGCACCTTCCCGTTCACGCGTGAGCTGTGGATCGAAGAAGACGACTTCATGGAAGTGCCGACCAAGGGCTACTTCCGCTTCACCCCTCCGTCCGGCGACCAGCCTGGCGCCCGCGTGCGCCTGAAATACGGCTTCGTGGCCGAATGCACCGGCTTTGACAAGGATGAAAACGGCAAGGTCACCGCGGTGCGCGTGAAGTACTTCGAAGATTCCAAGTCCGGCACCCCGGGCGCCGACACCTATAAGGTGAAAGGCAATATCACCTGGGTCAGCGCCGAGGCGGCCCTGGAAGCGGAAGTGCGCCTGTACGACCGCCTGTTCACCGAAGAGAAGCCGGATGCAGGCGGCAAGGACTTCAAGGAATTCCTGAACCCGAAAGCGCTGGAAATCGTGACGGCCTACCTGGAGCCAGGCCTGAAGGATGCCGCCGCCGAGCAGCGCTATCAGTTCGAGCGCCATGGCTATTTCGTGGCAGACCGCGTGCTGTCGCAACCTGGCAAGCCGGTCTTCAACCGCATCGTCACACTGAAAGACAGCTGGGCAAAATAACTGACCAGGACTGTGACAAAAAAGCCGCCTTCGGGCGGTTTTTTATTGTTAGTTTGATTTCAATCAAAGTGGCGTTTTTGCAACTTGACCTTGAAGCATGGAAATTCTTATAGTCGGGCAATGACACGCCTACAACTCAGCCTGTTTTCGCCCTCGAAGCCCTTGTGGTGGGTGGGGGGTGCGCTGTCGCTGGGCGTGGGCTTGGGGCTGTATACGGTCGCCACCCGCTCCGTCGACAGTGAAGCACGTGCGCGCTTCCATAACCAGGCCCGCAACACGCAGTTCAATGTCAATGCCAGCATCAAGGCCTACACCGATGTCTTGCGCGCCGCCGCCAGCTATTTCCAGGCGGGCGGCGAAGTCACCCGGGAAACCTTTCACCGCTACGTGCAAGGACTGGACCTCGAACAAAACTACCCGGCAATCGACAACATCAACTTCGCCGAGTACTACACTGATGCCCAGCGTCCGGCAGCAGAAGCCCGCCAGCGCCAGCTCACCGACAACCTCTACCCTGCCTATCGAGTCCACCCGGCGGGAAAGCGGGCCGAATATGCAGTACTGAGCCTGATCGAGCCACTGGAAGGCTTTGGCGACCGCTACGGCCTTGATATCGCGGCCAGGCCAGGCGTGGCGCAGGCGCTGTTTACCGCTCGCGACCAGGGCGCCATGAGCAGCTCCGGCCAACCCATCCCGCTGCGCAGCGCACCAAGCCACGTCGGCATGGCCATGCGTATTCCGATTTACCGTAACGGCATGCCAATTACCACCGATGCGGAACGGCGCCAGGCCTGCATTGGTTCGGTAGGCCTGGGATTCAGCGTGCCACGCCTGGTTGGCGCGGCACTCGGCGAAATGCCGGTACGTGCCGTGCGCGTGGCCTTGCGCGACAGCAGCAGCGTCGGCAGGCCACCTACCCTGCTGTTCGACAGCCAGCCCACCATGCCAGCCGCGGACAGCGACCATTTCGTCACCGAATTGCCGGTACAGTTCCATGGCCGCACCTGGCATGCCCAGTTCAGCGTGCCCAAGCGCGCACTGTATTCGAACTTTGACCAGTACCTGCCCGCGCTGGCGGGCAGCATGGGTTTCGGTGCCAGCGTGCTGATTTATGCACTGTTTATCACACTGGCCTCGTCGCGCCGCCGCGCCGTGAAGCTGGCGCGCGCCATGACGCGCGAGTTGCGCGACAGCCAGGCAAGGCTGCAACTGTCGCATCACCGGCTGCGCCGCCTCGCCGCGCACGCGGACCACATCAAGGAAGAAGAGCGCAAACGCATCGCGCGCGAGATCCACGATGACCTGGGCCAGAACCTGCTGGCCTTGCGCATTGAGGCCGACATCCTGGCCACGCGCACCGAGAAAACCCACCCGCGGCTGCATGCGCGAGCGCGGGCTACTCTGCACCAGATCGACAACACCATCCGCAGCGTACGCCAGATCATCAACGACTTGCGGCCGAATGTGCTGGACCTCGGCCTGTCGGCGGCTGTCGAATGGCAGATCGCCCAGTTCCGCCTGCGCTCCGGCATCAAGTGCGAATTCGTTGAAGGCGCAGTGGCCGACCATGGTGTCGATGACCATTGCGCAACCGCTTTCTTCCGCGTGCTGCAGGAATCGCTCAGCAATATCCATCAGCACGCATCGGCCACCGTGGTGCGCGTCGAACTGCTGCAGTTGCATGGCATGCTGCGCATGACCATCAGCGACAACGGCATCGGCATCAATACCGCCTGCCGCCATAAAGCCGGCTCATTCGGCTTGGTCGGCATCGAGGAGCGCATCAGCCTGCTTGGCGGGAACTGTTCGATCAACAGCCTTCCGCACGGCGGCACCACGGTCAGCATTGCGGTGCCTGTTGGCTACCGCGTCGCCCCTGCCGACGACCTGCGCCTCAGCGCTTAGGCATTTTTACCACTTGCTAGGACATTATCTGCCGATGTTGATGCAGATTAAACTCCCTTTCCACGGCTCAGCAAAAATGCATTTGTAACATTTGATCGCGCGACAAACTATTGATTTGAAAGGATGTTCCCATGTGTTGTTTATGCCGCGCACACCTAAATTGTTACTTGCATTGCCGGGGGCGATGTCTATACTTGAGCTAGTTGATCTACATCAACATCTGTGTTCCCAACTCCGAACACACCAGATGCCTGGCACCACCACACCAGCCCCCAAGAACGGCGTCTTCTCTCTCTCAGTCAGTTTTAAATTCGCTCACTTTTAAAGGGATTGTCACTCATGATTTCTGCTGAAAGCTTCAAGGCTATTGCCGATCTGGACCTGGAACCTATCAAGGTAAAACTGATGCACGTGGAATCTGGCGAAGGCTGGTCGCTGGAAAAGGTCAATGCAACCGAATTCGAATACCGCCGCTTCCTGTACCTGATGAAAACGTTCCCTAACGAGCAGACTGCTCCGCTGATGGACGTGGACATCTTCTGGCACTACCACATCCTCGATACGATGAAATACTTCATCGACTGCGAGAATGTGTTCGGCTACTACCTGCACCACTTCCCATACATCGGCCTGCGCGGCGAAGGTGACGAAGAAGCACACGAACGCGTGGGCAATCGCATGAAGGAACTGTATGAAGAAACCTTCGGCGAAGATTACTTCCGTAGCGCGGTGGCTTACTCGGGCCGCGTTGCCGCTGAAGCTGGTGCACAAGTCGCGTACTCGGGCCGCGTCGCTGCCGAAACCGGACCGCAAGTAGCCTACTCGGGTCGCGTCGCTGCGGAGGCGGCACCGCAAGTGGCTTACTCGGGCCGTGTCGCTGCCGAAGCTGCTCCGCAAGTAGCTTACTCAGGCCGTGTCGCTGCCGAAGCCGCACCGCAGGTTGCCTACTCCGGCCGTGTCGCGGTGGCCTACTCGGGCCGCGTTGCGTCGAACGCCGCACCGCAAGTTGCCTACTCCGGCCGCGTAGCTGCTGAAGCCTCGCCGCAAGTGGCTTACTCCGGCCGCGTAGCCGCCGAGGCCGCACCGCAAGTCGCTTACTCCGGCCGCGTGGCTGCCGAGGCCGCACCGCAAGTCGCTTACTCCGGCCGCGTGGCTGCCGAAGCAAAGACTGCCTACTCGGGCCGTGTAACGGCAGAAGCGAAAACCGCGTACTCCGGCCGTGTCGCAACTGAGGCGAAAACCGCGTACTCCGGCCGTGTCGCCGCTGAAGCGCAAACCGCTTACTCCGGCCGCGTTGCAGCGGGTGCGCAAACCGCCTACTCCGGCCGCGTCAGCGCCGAAGCCCAGGCAGCATCGCAATCGCTGTTCTATACCGCCCGCCCTCGCCTGGCAAGCGCCTGAGCCTGACCGAGCGCACCAATAAAAACGGCCGCACCTGCTAACAGGGGCGGCCGTTTTTTTACGTCCGAACGAAAGCTTAGTGCGCCATCAGATCGCGCAGTTCGCGGATGCTGAAATCGCTGATCTCGTGCATGCGGATCAGGATGGTCGCGCCGATCGGCAGGGTGTTGTGGCGGATCTTGCTGATCACAGGCGGAGCAACTTCCAACGCACGGGACAGGGCTGCGTCATTTTTCAGCTGCAGCTTTTCAATGATGGCGTCCAGGACGCGGTTCGGATTGTAAGACGACGAAGCAGTAATTTCTTTCAGAGAGCTCATGACTAATACTTTTTCAATGTGTTGCGCGGTCGCAACAAAATTATTGGCGGAATTTTCGACAAAGAGCGCCAGAAAAAGCCGTTATTGACGCAATTTTCGGCACACGGACGGTATCATACACCGTTTAATTGCCGTTCGCTTAACGCCGTGAGATTTTGATAGATTCTAGCGCGCAAAGCTGTGCTAGGAATTCATATAGTTTAACAAAAAGACTACTTCTAGTCTTTTGTTGCTAAAGTAAATGGAAAACAGAGCCAGGCGAACGTAATCCAGGCCAAGGCGGGAGGCAGGTACATCAGGGCCGCTGGCATTGGGGTGTACTCCGAACGCCAGTCCAGGCGGCGCCTGATTTCCTCAGGTGAAGGCGGGGGTAGGTGGGCATGGCCGCGCTGGGCCAGGTAGACACGGACTTGCTCCTTGGTGGGATGGCTATACATGGCGCCCTCCTTGGCGGACATTGGCACAAGATAGCGCCAGCAGCATCACAGGCGCTTGATGCATCTCAAGGCGGCTGCAACATCGGGGTATTGCAGCCGTACCTGCAACTCCTCCTTCAAGCGCCGGTTCGCCAGCCTGCGCGACTCCGACATGAAAGACAACAGAGTTGGCGCCACGGCCTGCGCCAATGCTGCGCGATCCAGGCGGGGTGGGCGCGGCAAGCCAAAATGATCGGCCACCATGTCGAAATAGTCTCCCATTTTGAGTTCCGTGTCATCCACTGCGTGATACACACGGTTACAAACTCCTTTGCGGAGGGCCGCCAAAACAACACGCGCGAGATCATCGGCATGGATATGGTTGGTGAATACATCATCTTCCGCGCGCAGCGCGGGGGTGCCCTGCTCCAGGCGCTTGAGCGGCAGGCGGTCTTCCGCATAGATTCCCGGCACGCGCAGGATAGCCAGCCGTCCCTGCGCGCGGCGCGCCCAGGCCCGCATGACCTGTTCCGCATCAACCCGCCGCAGGGCGCGCGCATTGCGAGGCGCAACAGGCTGGGTTTCGTCGGCCCAGCGCCCGCCCAGATCGCCATACACGCCAGTGGTGCTCACATAAACCACTTGCGCCCGGTCAGGTAAAATGGCGGTCACATTGCGGGTGCGCCGATCCAGCACACCCTCGCCCGGCGGTGGAGCCAGGTGCACGACATGGTGCGCCAGCCCGGCCAGGCGACGCAGCGACTCGGGCTGGTCCAGGTTGGCCAGCAGCGGCACGGCGCCCGCCGCACGCAATTCGGCGAAACGCTCGCGCTGGCTGGTCACGGCAAATACGCGGTAATGCGCGCGCACCAAAGGCAGCAAACGCATGCCCACATCGCCGCAACCAATGACCAGCAGGCGTGGCTTGTTGAATTTTTTACTGATTTCCATAATTAAGATTGTATGTCTTTCCAAATTACTGTTCAGCCTAGCGGCCACCAATTCATCTGCGAAGACGACGAAACCGTGCTGGCCGCGGCCATGCGTGCCGGTGTCGGCCTGCCATATGGCTGCAAGAATGGCGCCTGCAGCTCCTGCAAAGGCAAGGTGGTGTCGGGCTCCGTCAGCCACAAGGCGCACCAGCGCCGCGCGTTGAGCGAGGAAGAGGAAGCGGCCGGCATGTCCCTGTTCTGCTGCGCGATTCCGCATTCCGACCTGGTGCTGCAAGCGCGCGAAGTGGTGGGCAGCGGCGAATTCCCGATCAAGAAAATGCCGACTCGCGTCAACGCGCTGGAGAAGATGGCGCCGGACGTCATGGTGCTGACCCTGCAACTGCCGGCCAACGAAACCTTCCAGTACAAGGCCGGCCAATACGTCGAATTCCTGCTGCGCGACGGCAAGCGCCGCGCTTACTCGATCGCCACCGCACCGGAAGGCGGCGCGCTCACCCTGCACATCCGCCACATGCCGGGCGGCCTGTTCACCGACCAGGTGTTCAGCACCATGAAAGAGCGCGACATCCTGCGCTTCGAAGGCCCGTTGGGCACTTTCTTCGTGCGCGACGATTCCGACAAGCCGATGGTGCTGCTGGCATCGGGCACCGGCTTCGCGCCGATCAAGGCGATTGTCGAACACGAACGCGCCAGCGGCTCGCAACGCCCGATGACACTGTACTGGGGTGGCCGCCGCCCGCAGGACTTGTACATGGACGCGCTGTGCCGCCAATGGGCGCAAGAGCTGCCGAACTTTAACTACGTTCCGGTGGTGTCCGACGCCCTGCCTGAGGAAAATTGGAGCGGCCGTACCGGCTTCGTCCACCAGGCCGTGATCGACGACCTGCCGGACATGTCGGGGTACCAGGTCTACGCCTGCGGCGCCCCGATCGTCGTCGAATCGGCCAAGCGCGATTTCGTCAAGGATTGCAAGCTGCCGGAAGAAGAGTTCTACGCGGACGCCTTCACTTCCGAAGCAGACCTCCAGCAACCTTAAGTCCTTTCCCCGCGCTGCGTGCCGTGGGGCGCGCAGCGCTCCACGGCTCTCCCAAGCACGCAAACGTATGTCATCCAACGGCTTCTCCGTCCTCCGCCACCGCAATTTCGCCTTCTACCTGTCAGCCCGCCTGCTCGGCACCATCGCCGTGCAGATGCAGAACGTCGCCATCGGCTGGCAAGTCTATGCACAGACCAAGAACCTGTACTACCTGGGCATGATCGGCCTGGCGCAATTCGCGCCCTTCCTGCTGCTGATCCTGTACGCCGGCCACGCGGCCGACCGCTACAACCGCCGCAACATCATCGCCACCTGCCTCGGCGCGCAGCTGGTGTGCGGGCTGGCGCTGCTTGGCTACACGCACAGCGGCTTCAGTGCCGTATGGCCGATCTTCGCCGTGCTGGTGCTGTATGGTAGCGCTCGCGCTTTCATGAGTCCCGCCACGCAGGCGGTACTGGTGAACATGGTGCCCACCGAAGATTTCAGCCGCGCCGTGGCGCTCTCCAGTTCCACCTTCCAGGTCGCCGTGATTCTCGGCCCAACCTTGGGCGGCCTGCTGTACATCTACGGCCCCGCCACGGTGTACACCGTCACCTCGCTCATGTTGCTGCTGGCCGTGGTGCTGATGACGCTCACCCGCCCAGCGCCACAAGCCACGCGCAAGGAGCCCGCCACCTGGCATAGCGTGCTGGAAGGCCTGCGCTTCGTCTTGTCGCGCCCCATCATGCTGGGCGCGATTTCGCTCGACCTGTTCGCCGTGCTGTTCGGCGGCGTGACCGCATTGCTGCCGGCACTTGCGCACGACGTGCTGCACGTTGGCCCCACCGGCCTTGGCCTGCTGCGCACCGCGCCTGGCGCCGGAGCGGCGATCACCTCGATTGCACTGGCGTTCTGGCCGATCACCCGCCGCGTCGGCGCCTGGATGTTCGGCGGCGTTGCGGTCTTTGGCGTGTGCACCGTCATCGTCGGCTTCACCGACAGCTTTGTCATCGCCCTGGCCTGCCTGCTGGTGCTTGGCGCCGGCGACATGATCAGCGTGTATGTACGTCACCTGCTGGTGCAATTCGAAACACCCGATGAAATCCGCGGCCGTGTCAGTGCGGTGAATGCCGTCTTCATCGGAGCTTCCAACGAACTCGGTGAATTCGAATCCGGCGTCACCGCGGGTTGGCTGGGTCTCACGCGCGCAGTGATCTTCGGCGGCGTCGCCACCCTTGCCGTGACAGGCATCTGGGCTTGGCGCTTCCCTGTCCTGTCGCGCATGGACCGCTTCCCCCATCACGGCAAGTAGTAAGATTGGCCACATGAGCTACCACATCGTTCGAAGCCGGCCCCACCTGAGCGCCGCGATCGCGGTCGGCGCGCTGGCCGGCGTATTCCTGCCTTCGCACTGGAAGCCGCTGGTGCGCCTGCTGTCGGCATGGGACATCGCGGTCTGGACGTACCTGATTACCGTCGGCTGGATGATGATGCGCGCCGACCATCGCGAAGTGAAGCGCATCGCCGCGCGCCAGGATGAACGGGCCGCGACCATCCTGGCCAGCCTGGTTGTCGCCACGGTCGCCAGCATGATCGCCATCAGCAGCGAACTGGCCAGCCTGCGCGATATGCCGGCCAGTGAACGCGGCTTGCACTACGCCTTCGTGGTGCTGACCCTGGTAGGCTCCTAGTTCCTGGTCGGCACCCTGTTCTGCTTCCATTACGCCCACTTGTATTACAACGGCGAAGGACGCCAGCGCCCACTTTCCTTCCCGGGCGGCGAAAGCCAGCCGGACTATTGGGACTTCCTTTACTTCTCCTTTACGATTGCGGTCGCCGCCCAGACCTCGGACGTAGCCGTGCAATCGTCCTCCCTGCGCAAGCTGGTGCTCGGCCAATCCGTGCTGAGCTTCTTCTTCAATCTTCTTATCCTGGGTTTATTTGTGAATATGGCGGCTTCGCTGATGTAGGAGTAAGATGAAATCGCGTGGCAACACGTTTTGGTTAACAAACGGGAGCAGCATATGCAAATCAGTGTGAACACCGACAAAACCATCGAACGTACAGCAGGCCTGGAAGACCATGTGAAGGAAGTGGTCAAGACTGCACTCCACCGGTTCGGCGAGCACATCGGACGCGTCGACGTCCACCTCAGCGAAGGCAATGCAAAAAAGTCCTCTGACGGAGATATCCGCTGCATGATCGAGGCACGCGTCAACGGCTACCAGCCGATTGCCGTCACCGACCACGACGCAACCCTGCATCAATCCATCAACGGCGCAGCAGACAAGCTGCAACGAGCTATCGAAAGCGCATTGGGCCGCCTGAGCGATAGCAAACGCCACACCTCGCAGCCCAACTTTGAAGAAGCTGAGGAATAACCCCTAGCTTCCGGCGGCCAGGCCTTTCAGGTATCGGATACCTTGCAGGGCACGGCTGCCGTACCAGGACATCATTTCCCCATCGACCAACTGCACCGGCTTGCCGATCTGGCGCTCCAGCGCGTCCACGTGCTCTTCCGTGAAGCGGTACGGCTCGGACGATAGCAGCACCTGGTCCACATCCTGCACCAGCGCATCGCTCCATTGGAAGCTCGGATAGCGCACCTCGCCGATCTCGGGCACCGACCAGCCGATCAGCGCCAGCATGCGGGCGATATAGGTCTCGCGTGAGACCGTCATCCACGGATCTTTCCAGATGCAGTACAGCACGCGCTGTGGACGGCCCGCCTGCACTTGCGCCAGTTCGCGTTCGAACTCGCTGCACCACGCGTCCGCGCGTTGCTGGGCGCAGAACACGCCGCCCATCAACTGCACCAGCGCCAGGTTATCGCGCGGCTCGACCGGATGCGTGACCACGATATTCGGCACAAATTCAGCCAGCTTGTCGACCGTAGGCTTTTCGTTCTCGTCGATGTTCACCACCAGGTGGGTTGGTGCCAGCTTGCGGATCTTCTCGATGTTGACGTCCTTGGTACCGCCCACCTTCGGGATATCGCGCACCGTGTCTGCAGGATGGATGCAGAAGCCGGTACGGCCGACCAGTTGCGTTGCCAGGCCCAGGTCGCAAAGAAGCTCGGTAATCGAAGGCACCAGCGAAACGATACGCGCGCCTGGAGCGGCCGCATGTTGCTGGCCGAGGATGTCGGTAAAAGTCATGGGGGATATTGAACCACACTTAGGCTATCATTAACACCTGTTGATATCGTAGTAAGAAAGTTAATCTTGAAACCGATTGGCACCTTCGGCGCAGCCGCCTACCAGATCCAGGCCTTGCAACTATTCCGCGGCGCCGACAGCCTGCGCATCGCACCGTTGCTGAAAGACTGCCCGATCGTGCGGGTCGAACAAGGCGAAGTGCTCGCAGATCCACAGCGCGCCCGCCTCTACATTGTGCTGCGCGGAGCCTTGTCCGTCGCAGCGGACATGAGCACCGGCATGTCCGACGGCACCACCATCAGCAAAGTGCTGCCCGGCGAAAGTGTCGGCGAACAGGCCGTGCTCGACGAAGAAGCAAACCAGGCCACCATGACCGCGCTGGAGCAAAGCGAATTGCTGGTGATCGAGTCGGAACTGGCCTGGGAACTGATTGACGCCGCCAACGGCGTTGCCCGTAACCTGCTGCGCATGCTTTCCTTCCGCATCCGCGCCGCCAACGCGCAGTTGCGGCGCCGGCAAAAGCTGGGCGAATTCTATCGCCAGCTATCGATGGTGGACGGCCTGACGGGCCTGTACAACCGCGCCTGGCTGAACGACTTCCTGCCGCAACTGATCGCCAGCGCCCAGGCCACCGGCCAGCAGCTATCGCTGATCATGCTCGACATCGACCACTTCAAGAAATTCAACGACAGCTACGGCCACCTGCAAGGCGACGAAGCCCTGCGCACCGCCGCGCAAGTGCTGACCGGCGCCCTGCGGCCAACCGACTTCGCAGTACGCTACGGCGGAGAAGAAATGATGGTGGTGCTGCCCGACACCAATGTGCAGGTTGCCGAAGCGGTCGCAGGCCGCCTGTGCCAGCGCATGCGCGAAGCGGTTGTCTTCAGCGACCTGCGCCTGCCGCTGCCCCACATCACCAGCTCCTTCGGCGTCGCCGCCTTAGGACCGGCCCAGGACGAAACCGCCCTGATTGCCGCCGCCGACACAGCCCTCTACCGCGCCAAGGCATCCGGCCGCAACCGCGTCGAGATCTCAAAGTGAAAGTCGGGGTCAGCTCCGGCAATCGGACATTCGCGCTACGCGAATGTCCGATTGCCGGAGCTGACCCCGACTTTTGTTATGCTACTTTACCGCTCTGGGCTTCGTCGGTGGACGAGGCTTGCCGTTGATTTGAAGCGAAGGCATCCAGGCCTTTTTGCACCAGCTCGTAAGTCTTGTCGATGTTGGAGGCGATGTCGCCGCCCAGTACCTTCAAGCCCTGCAGGATATCGCGCGCTTCCTTGAAGCCTTTTTCGATTCCGCCCTTGATCGTGTCCATGAAGCGGTTCAGGGCGTCGTCGCCCTCCAACCCGGAATGCTGTTGCTGGAAAGCGCTGAAGAAGGCGGTCGATAGCGATACAATGCGCCCGGCCGTGCCTTCCGGCGAATTGTCCTGGCCGCTGGCGTTCTGGATCGCATCCGGGCCGAAATCGGCCTGAAGCTGCTCGTTGATCGAGGTGATTGCCGATTTGTAGACCAGCGCCAGCGGGTCGTTCTCGGAATTCAGCGAAACCGAGGCCGATTCCTGCAGGATCGACACGTTTAGCTGCATCTTGGCGCGGGTGGACGCCGAAATGGCCGTGTCATTACTCGCCGTGGCGGGCGTGGCACGGGTATTGACGGAAATGGAATTTGACACAACAGTCCTCCTTGCCTCAGCATTCGATAACGAGAACCAACATTTGCACCATGAGTAACCATACCTTCCTGTGGCATGACTACGAAACTTTCGGCGCCGTGCCACGCCGTGACCGCCCTGCCCAGTTTGCCGCTATCCGTACCGACGCTGAGCTGAACGAAATCGGCGAGCCGATCATGATGTTCTGCCAACCAGCCAACGATTTCCTGCCTGACCCGGTCGCCTGCCTGATTACCGGTATTACCCCACAGCAAGCTTTGCAGCAGGGTGTGCCGGAGTATAAGTTCGCAGCAACTGTCGAGAAGGCCTTTTCGGAGCCTGGCACCATAGGCGTAGGCTACAACACTATCCGTTTTGACGATGAAGTGACGCGCTTTTTGTTCTGGCGTAACTTGATCGACCCGTATGCGCGCGAGTGGCAAAACCAGTGCGGGCGTTGGGATTTGCTGGATGTGGTGCGGATGACCTATGCGTTGCGCCCCGAGGGTATTGAGTGGCCACTTAATGATAGCGGTAAACCGAGCTTCAAGCTTGAGCATTTGACCAAGGCCAATGGCCTGGTGCACGAGGCGGCGCACGATGCGCTGTCGGACGTGCGCGCCACCATCGCGCTGGCTCGCCTGATCCGCCAGAAGCATCCGAAATTGTTCGATTTCTGCCTGGCCTTGCACAAGAAAGACCGCGTGGCGGAGGAGATCGGCCTGCACCTGGCGCGCGAGCTGCGCCAGCCTTTCCTGCACGTGTCGGGCATGTTCCCGGCGGAACGCGGCTGCCTGGCGCTGGTGTGGCCGCTGGCGCCGCATCCGTCCAACAAGAATGAACTGCTGGCGTGGGATTGCTCGTATGACCCGCAGGAGCTGTTCGCGCTGGATGCGGAGACCATCCGCACCCGTATGTTCACGCGCGCTGATGCAATGCCGGAAGGGATGACGCGCTTGCCGATCAAGAGCATCCACCTGAACAAGTCACCGATGCTGGTGTCGAACCTGAAGACGCTGCGGCCGGAATTGGCGCAGCGCTGGGGGCTGGACCTCGAGACGGCGCATGTCCATGCGGCGCGGGCTGCGGCGGGGCCGGATATGTCGGCAATCTGGGACCAGGTGTTCTGGCGGCCAGTCGCCGAGCCGGCGGACGTGGACGAGGATTTGTACGGCGGCTTTGTCAGCAATGGCGATAAGCGCTTGCTGGAGTCGCTGCGGCGCGAGCCGCCGGCCAAGCTGGCGTCGGCCTCACCGCATTTCCAGGATGACCGCTTGGGCGAGCTGCTGTTCCGCTATCGCGCACGGAACTTCCCCCAGACTTTGTCCGAGGAGGAGCATGAGCATTGGGAGCAGCATCGTGCGGCGCGCTTGTTTGAGGGCGCCGGCGGGGCTCGCACTGTCGATGAGTTGTTCTCGGAGCTGGATCGGCTGGGGGCGGAGACCGACGAACCGGGGCAGGAGGTGCTGGCTGCCTTGTATGACTATGTGGAGATGATTGCGCCGGAGCGCTACTGAACCCGTCGGGTCAGACCCTTGGGTCTGACCCAGATTTACCGGTTTTAAGCGCGATGCGCGTTGATCGCGTCGCGCGTCTCCTGCGCCACGCGGCGTGCAGCGGCGGCAAAATCTTCCCCGCCTTGCGGCGTCGCGTACAGGATCGCGCGCGAAGAATTGATCATCATGCCGGTGCCGTTGTAGGTACGGCCAGCCTTGACGGTCGCTTGAATATCTCCGCCCTGCGCACCGATTCCAGGCACCAGCAGCGGCATATCGCCCACAATCCCACGCACCTGAGCCAGTTCCTCAGGGAAGGTCGCACCAACCACCAGTGCGCACTGGCCGTTGGCATTCCACTTCTCCGCCACCAGCTTGGCGACGTGCTGGTACAGCGGCTTGCCATCCACCTTCAGGAATTGCAGGTCCGAACCGCCCGCATTCGAGGTGCGGCACAGGATGATCACGCCGCGGTCGCTCCATTCCATGTAAGGCTCGACGGAGTCGAAACCCATGTATGGATTCACGGTCACCGCATCGGCGCCATAACGGTCGTAAGCTTCACGTGCATACTGCTTGGCGGTGGCGCCGATGTCGCCGCGCTTGGCGTCCAGGATCATCGGAATGTGCGGGTAGTTCTGTTTGGCGTAGGCGCAGATCTTTTCAAGCTGGTCTTCCGCGCCCAGCGCCGCGAAGTAGGCGATCTGCGGCTTGAACGAGCATGCCAGGTCGGCGGTAGCGTCGATAATCGCAGTGCAGAACTGGTAAATACCTTGCGGGTTGTTCTGGAATTGCGCTGGCAGGCGCGCCATATCCGGATCCAGGCCAACGCACAGCAGGGAATCGTTGGCTGCCCAGGCAGCGGATAATTTTTCGATAAATGTCACAGCGGGCCTCTTTATTCTTTGCGTTGCAAACCCTACATTATAACGGGCGGCGTGTGTGCACTGCCGCACATGGCCGCCGGCCGATTGCGTGTATATTTCGATAATACGTTCCAAGGAGCGAAGAATGCGAAACTTTCTGGCAGTGGGTGTGTTGGCAACGATTCTCTTGTCCGGCTGCGGTTACAACGATTTCCAGGCCAAGGACGAGGCGGTCAAGGCCCAGTGGGGCGAGGTGGTCAACCAGTACCAGCGGCGGGCCGACCTGATCCCGAACCTGGTCAATACGGTCAAGGGCTATGCCTCGCACGAGCGCGAAACACTGGAGGCGGTGACCAAGGCGCGCGCTTCGGCCACCAGCATGCAGGTGACGCCCGAAGTGCTGAACAATCCAGGTGCGCTGCAGAAGTTCCAGCAGGTGCAGGGTGAGTTGAGCAGTGCCTTGTCGCGGCTGATGGTGGTGGCAGAAAAATATCCCGACCTGAAGGCGGACGCCAGTTTCCGCGACCTGCAATCACAGCTCGAGGGCACGGAGAACCGCATCACCGTGGCACGTCAGCGTTATATCGCGTCGGTACAGGACTTCAATATCCTGGCGCGGCGCTTCCCCACCAACCTGACGGCGAAGATGTTCGGCTATGACGTGAAACCAAGCTTCACCGTCGAGAACGAGAAATCCATTTCAACCGCTCCAACGGTGGACTTCAACAAGAAGTAAGGAGTCGCAATGGCGACCACACCACGGAAAACGCGCGGTGGCGGCAAGGCTTCCAGCCGCGATGAGGATCGATTGAGCGACCCGCTGCGGGATCGCGACCTGGCGCGGCGCACTGGCGGGCTGATTGAAAATGCGCGGCGCTGGAATATCCTGCCTGGCTCACCGTGGCTAAGGGTGGTGATCGGGCTGGCGATCCTTGCGCTGCTGATTCTCGTCGTGACTGGCGCCCGCGCGGCCGATGGCTTCGTCGCCGTGCCGGCGCATGCGGCCCGCGTGACCGACCAGGCGGGAATGCTGACGGCGCAGCAGCGCTCAGCCCTTGATGGCGTGCTTGCCGACTACGAGCGCAAGTCGGGCAGCCAGATTGCCATCCTGCTGGTGCCGTCCACGGCGCCGGAGGCGATCGAGCAGTACAGCATTCGCGTGGCGGATGCGTGGAAGCTGGGACGCAAAGGCGTGGACGATGGCGTGCTGCTGGTGGTGGCCAAGGATAACCCGTCCTCGCTGCGCCGGTTGCGAATCGAGGCTGGCCGCGGCGTCCAGGGGACGCTGACGGATGCCCAGTCGAAACGCGTTTTGCAGGACGTGATTGCACCGCATTTTCGGCAAGGGGACTTTTATGGCGGGCTGGCGGCGGGCGTGAGTTCGATCGCTACCTTGCTCGATAAGGAACACTTCCCTGCCGCGCCGGGCGCAGCGGCCGGCGGCGCGCCAGCTGGCAGCGGCGGCGTGGGCGGCATGGGCAGCATGGCGGACGCGGCGGGGGCAGGCGGCATCCCTGGCAGCGGCGGCTCCAGCGCGGATGCGCGCTCCCGTAGCGGCTCGCATGACGGCCAAAGCGGCGGCTGGTCCGCTGGCTGGCTGGTGCCCTTGCTGTTATTCGGTGTCTTCGTCATCCTGCCGATGATGCGCGGCGGTTCGCGCCGTGGCTTGCGGCGTGGCGGCTGGGGATCGGATGCGACGGGCGTGCTGATTGGCGCTGCGCTGGGCAACGCCTTGAGTGCCGCCGCAAATCGCGGCAACGGCGGCGCAAGCTGGGGCGGTGGCGGCAGTTTCGGCGGCGGTGGCGGCTTCAGTGGCGGGGGCGGCAGCTTCGATGGCGGCGGCGCCTCGGGAGACTGGTAATGACAACCCAAGCGACCTCCTTCTTCGGCCGCTGCCAGCGCGCCTGGCGCCACATGGTGAGCGGCACCGGCGCCGGCAAACGCGCCTTCCCTCCCGCCACGCTGCAGGCGATCGAACAGGCCATCACGCTTGGCGAACAACGCCACCGCGCTGAAGTCCGCCTGATCGTGGAGCCAGGCCTGGACGCCCGTTCCGCCTACAATAACGTCAGCAACCGCCAGCGCGCCCTTGCGCTGTTCGCCCAATACGGCGTCTGGGATACTGAAGAAAACTGCGGAGTCCTCATCTACATCAACCTCGCCGCGCGCGAAGTGGATATCGTGGCCGACCGCCACGTCGGCAAACTGGTTGCCGACACCGAATGGCAAACCATCTGCCGCACCATGACCACCGGCTTCGCCCAGGGCGATTACCACGCCCCTACCCTGTCCGCGCTGGAGCAGCTCAACACACTGTTGACGCGCCACTACCCTGCCGACGGCAAGCGCCCCAACCAACTGCCCAACGACGCGCTCATCCTCTAAAATAGGCTTCCTAACCGAACCGCGGAAGCAATATGAAACTAACGAATAGAGTCGCCATCGTCACCGGCGCAACCCAGGGCATCGGCCTGGCCTGCGCCCAGCGCCTGATTACCGAAGGGGCCAAGGTCATGCTGGTGGACATCAAGCCGGAAGGCGCCCAGGCGGCCGAAGCACTGGGTGACCAGGCCCGCTTTTTCGCTGCGGACGTCAGCCAGAAAGCCGACGTGGACGCGCTGGTCGCTGCCACCCTGGCCGCTTTCGGCCGCATACGACATCCTCGTCAACAACGCGGGCGTGACCCCACAAATGCAGCTTTCTTGACCTGGCGGAAGACGACTTCGACCGCGTGCTTGGCATCAACCTGAAATCCATGTTCCTGTGCGGCCAGGCAGTGGCGCGCGAAATGGTCAAGCAGCAGAGCGGTTGCATTATCAATATGTCAAGCGTGAACTCGGAACTGGCGATCCCGGACCAGGTGCCGTACGTGGTGTCGAAAGGCGGCGTCAATCAACTGACCAAGGTCATGTCGCTGAACCTGGCCCCATATGGCATCCGTGTCAACGGCATTGGGCCCGGCACCATCCTGACCGAACTGGCAAAACAGGCGGTCCTGGCCAGCCCGGAAGCCAAACGCACCATTTTGTCGCGCACTCCTTTGGGGCGTTGCGGGGAGCCGGAAGAAGTCGCTTCGATATGCGCTTTCCTCGCTAGCGACGACGCCAGCTACATGACCGGGCAGACGCTTTTCGTTGATGGTGGCCGCATGGCGCTGAACTACGTTGTACCAGTTAAAGAATAGTTATACGAAATCTGAATAACGATTATCGAAAACAAAAATTGGACTGATATGCGGCGCTGCACCATAATTGCACATGTCTCCACTATTCTCCTCCAAGAAAATAGTTTAAGCCCGCTTTAACCAGCGGGCTTTTTTTTTGGTTCTTCCATGACAAAAGCAGCACCAAACCCGCCTTCAAGAGTTTGGGCTTCATTCCATTAGCGGCGCGCTACTCGATGAAGTAGCTGGTTTGGCTTGCAATCAGGGTTGCTCCGCAAGCGGTCTTATCGCCATCCCTCGCGGTGGGCTTGCCGTCGGTGATATAGGTTTCGCTACCGCTATCGATTACGGTTTCGCTCGGATGCAAAGGGCAGCTGCAGGTATCACCCAGGCGCGCCACGCCCTTGCCGTCAACGATGAACTCAGAACTGCCTGTCTTGACCACCCCGCCATGCGAGGTCTGGTCGCCAACACGGATGACGGGACGACTCATACCTTATTTCTTTCCAACGAGCTTAATGCAGTATTGCCTACGGACTGGGACTTTGGTACTCAAATCCATGAAGACGCTAACCTTGCCTCCAAACTCAGGGTCGTAATTCCTCCTGTCCGGACTCATTTTTTTGCCTGACGCTTCATGCAGCTTTGAAGCGCCGACTTGCCTTCCGATTGCGGCAATGCCGCTGTGGCCTCGTCAAATTGCTTGCGCAATGGCACCTTGGGACCGATGTCGGTGAAGACGGTCAGGTCCCCGCCGATTATGCCGATTGAAATAGTTCGAACAATCCACAATCGCGGCGCATGCCGATATCGCGACCACTTCTTCCATGACCTTCGGATCGATGCGCGCCGGCGGGGTTGGCTTCGTCAACCAATCCTTCCCCCATACTTTTGAGAAGCGCAAGCTAAGGCTTTCCGCCACCTTCGTCGAATCTGCGTCCGTCGCATCGGCGACGCAACGCAGGCCAAACGGAGAGTACGCGTCCCCGGCATGGGCCGAAGCCGCGAGGCTGGACATTGCAAGCGTCAGCGCGCCGAACAGCATGGATTTGAACTTATTCATAGTCACTCCTTATACCAAATTCCTGTCGCCTTGAAGGTAATCCCATACTTCTTGCTCAGCGGGGATTTCATCGTGACCGCGTCCGTCCTGTAGCAAGGCTTGCGGCCATTGAAGTCGCTGACATAACCGCCTGCATGCTTGATTTCAATGTGACCTGAAATCACGCCGCCAGAATACGTCTGTTTCTCAACCGGGGCATAAATAATCACAGAGCCATGCGGCGCCGTGCTGATATTGGTGCCTGGTGTGGAAACCAGCAAATTCTTGAAACCGGCACTCTCCAACGTCGGTCCAAAGTCCTTGGCGTGTTCGGTTCCCGGATATTTTGAAAAGTAGCCAGCAGCGAGCAGCGCCCGTTTGACATATTTGAGACACTTGCCAATCGACTCCGGTTCCTTATGCTTGACGGCATACTCGATTGCGCTCGCCACCCTGTTCGATGCCGGCGGTTTGGATACGGTTGCTTCCGGATGTGTTGTGGTTGCGCTTCGATTCTCCTTGACCACAGGCTTGGTCGCGGCCGCCGTAGCCGCCGGCGCGTGAGTCGGCTTTGCGGGCGCCTCAGTGGGAAGCTGCACCGGCTGGCTTATGCCCTTGCGCTGGCGTGGCGACCGACGCTTGCTCAGGTGCCGGCTTGGTCGCGGCCGGTTTGCCCTTCCCTTCCGGCACCTTCAGCATCTGGTTCGGGAACAACAAGTAAGGCTTGTCGATGTTGTTCAGCTTCGCCAGTTCCTGATAGGTCGTGCCGTGGCTGCGCGCGATGCTCGACAGCGTCTGCCCTTTCTCGACCTTGTGCATGCCCGGCGTCTTGGCCGGCGCGCGCCGCTCGGCTTGTCGACGTGAACGTGGGTCTTGACCGGAATGCGCTCCTTGGGCGCGACAATCGTCCAGGCCGAGTTCAGTTTTTCGATGGCAAGCTGGCCAAGCTCCTTGAAGTCGTCGCTCGCTTTCTGGATATAGATGGTCAGCGGGCCGAAGTCAGGCGATGCCATGAAGGTTGGCAACAGGCCATGCTCATTGGTCTTCATGACCGCGCTTTTGCCATTCTGTTCGACTTTGATGGTGGCGTCTGCAATCGGCGCACCGGCGGCATCGACGACGCTCAGTGCATGGCCTACTTCGAGCGCTTTCTCGTACGCATCGGCAAGCTTCGCAAATTTTCCGGTCGCCAGGGCCTCGCCACCATAGTCGCGGGTCGGGCCGTCGTGGTGGTATTTATAGACCCAGACGTCCGGCTTCTTGTTCTTCTTGGCCAGCTTCTCGTTCGCCAGGAAATACTTGACCACGGCCTTGACGCTGGCATTGACGTCGAAGCGGTTGGTGTTGTTCAAACCATATGCCCGGCCAGTGTCGTTGATGAACTGACCCAGGCCGCTGGCCGAGGTGGTGCCCGCCGCCGCGTCGGGATTGAAGCCCGACTCGATCTTGACCATGGCCGAGCAGCATCGCCACGCGCCGAACGTTCATGCCTGCGCCTTTACCGGCGGCGATCAGCTTGTCGATGATTGCTTTCTGCACCGCCAGCGGGGCGTCGCCCCAGATGCGCGACTTGCCGGCCAGGCGCCCCGGGCTGTGGTCGACCGGTTCCTTATAGTGGGAGTACGACTTGACCTGCTCATCGCGATACGCGGCACCACGCTTTTGCGTATAGAAGACGTTATAGTCAATTGCCATCTTAGTCCGTTTCGGCGTAGATATAGAGGTCGCCTTCGCCCAGTTTCTTGGCCTTCTTGCTCTCGATTCCCTTCAGTGCGGCGCCGATCGCGGGATCCTGCTTGGCATTCAGGCCCGATCCCAGCACCTTGCCGTCCCAGGTGTACAGCTGCTGCCACTCGCACTGGGCGCAGTTGCCGCCAGTGCTCATCATGATGACGATGAACTTTTCCTTGGCCGGCGTCTCGACGCAGGTGGCATCGCTCAGGCGTTCAGAAATGATCGGGTACGGATCGCCCGCTTTCAGCGGCATTGGCTTGAAGGTCTGGCTGCCCAGTTCCTGCCCGGTGCCCGCATCGCTGATGCTCAGGCGCTGCCTGGTGCAGGACAGGCCTGCAATCTCGTCCTGCTTGAAACAATCGCCTTTCAGTTCGATCTTGCGGTCTGCGCATTGCATGACCGCGCTGCGCTTGAGCAGCGGCACCTTGGCGGCTGCAAATGCGCTTTGTGCCAGGCCTGCCGCCAGCAGAAATCCTACGAATACAGTGCTTTTCTTCATTTTCAAGTCTCGCGAATATGTGGAGTAGTGTTCAGTGTTTCCAGTTCGGCGCGGCAGGTCTGCCGGTGACCCGTCCAGTTCAAATGGGTCAACGTCATGCTGCGACAGCAGGGTGGTATCTTCGTCCACGCCGAAGCAGCCGCCGGACGTGACGTCGTCGAAGATCTTGGCCATGTCGCGTGCACGTTTGGCAGCAGCTTCTTCGAAGATGGAGGAAACATCGCGTGGCAATTCGCCTTCGCCGCGCCAGCCCTTGCTGACCATGGCCACCAGCCTGGCCGCCGAATGGTTGACTTTTTTCTCGACCAGTTCCTCGACGCCGTCCTGGGCCAGGTCCAGCGCTTTGTTGGCGACGATACCGGATCCGAATTCCTTCAGGTTGTCGCTGCTCTTCACGATATGCATGATGGTATGCACCGGCATATTCAGTTTCTGGCTAAGCAGCGCCATCGCCTCCGCGCGGATATTGATCTCGCCATCCGGCATGAAGAGCTGCTTGGCCTGGTCGATCGGCACCTGGGCCTTGGAGGCCAGCACGCCGACGCCTACCGGCGTCTGCTCCTTCTCGCTCAATGCATCGTCATCTTCGGCATCCATGTACGGGTCGTGCTTGACCTCTTCCAGGAACTGCCATTTACCGTTGTTGTGGTCGATCTCGACTTGCAGTTCTTCCATGTCCTCAGTGAAGACGCGGGCGGTCTTGCCCTCTTCATCCAGTTTGCCCGACTGCAGCACCGAACCATCCTTGGCCAGGATCTTGTAGCTAATGGCGGCTGCGGCGCCTGCCGCCGCCATGGGCACGAGGTCCTTCAGCGCCACCTGCTGGCTGAATTTTCCGACGTTCATCTTGCCCCAGAATTCAGTGATCGGGGCCGCCTTCACCGAACCCTTGTTGACCACTTTCGCCGCGCCCAGCTCCAACGTGCCGGCAATATCGTGGCTTTCCTTGGCGCCCTTGATCAGGATCTCGCCGCTTTCAGTCAGGACAATGCTGCCGCCTTTGGTCTTCAACACGATGTCGCCGCTCTTGGCCTCGAACACCATACCCTTCTGCGACACGGTTTCCACCTTGCCATCCTGAACGTGCAGGTAATGGTTGCCGTGGCTGATGGCCGTCACCATGCTGCCGCGCTCGACGTGCTGCTGGATCCCTTTGGCCGAACTGAACGACATCTGCTCGCCAGAGGTCATGTCGACATTGCCCGCGGCGTAGCAGCCCAGGTCTTCGCCGGCCGCATGCACGATGCTTTTCGGTGTGCTGGCGGCAATGCCGTCCGGCGCGGAAATGAAGACCAGCGGCTTGCTCAGCGACCAGGAATTCTCGTTCATTGCTTTCTGGTTCTTCAGGCCCCGATGCGAATTTTTCTGCTCGCCGCGTTGTTCGGTTGCCATCTCGGCGGCCTGACTACGCAAGGTAGCGCTGTCGAGCACGGCACGCAGGGTATCGGCGCCTTCGGTGTTGTCCTGCTGGGTAGTGCCGCTGTCCTGCACCGGCTGGCCCCAGGCTGTAACCAGCAAGCCCTTGGCGGCGCGCACGGCCCCCCAGCCATCGGAGCGCAGCTCGAAGCCTTCGCCGCGATGGTCCTTGCGGCCGCTGGTGTCGAGCACGCGCGTTAGGTAACCCAGGTTGAGCTGGCTGCGCTGGTGGTCCGAGGCCAGCACGGCCTGAATTTGGCCGGCAGTATCGTCCATCAGCAAATGGTTGTTGCGGCCGCCCGCTCCGCCGGCGCCCTTCAATTCCTTGCTGCGGATGCCGGACAGCGCTTGCTGGTGCGGCAATTCCCAAGGCGACATATTGTCGCCGTTATAGACGCGGCCGGTGATGATCGGACGGTCCGGGTTGGAATCGAGCCACTGCACGATCACTTCCTGGCCGATGCGCGGCAAGGTCACCGCACCGAAATTGCCACCGGCCCAATTGGACGCCACCCGGATCCAGGCCGAGCTCTGCTCGTCGTGCATGCCCAGGCGGTCCCAATGGAACTGCACGCGCACCCGGCCATGTTCATCGGTATGGATTTCCTGCCCGGAAGGGCCGACCACGATGGCCGTCTGCGGGCCATGGATCTTGGTCGCGACGCTGTTGAAGCCGCGCCCGGGACGCCACAGCACGTTCTTGCGGATGCAGGTCATGCGGTTGCGGTAGTCCGACATGCCTTCCGACTGCTGCAGGTAGTTGTTGCTGGCCGAGTGATGGACGCTGATCACCAGGAAATACTGTTTGTCCGGCGTTGCGCCCGGCGCTTCCTCATGAAAATGTTCGCTCAGGCGGAACCAGCGCCCCGGCATGGCGAAGCGGCAGTTGCCGCCAGCTTCAAACTGCTTGCCACGGCTTTCGATTTCCTCCATGCGCAGTAAGGCCATTGCCTCGCTGTCCTTGCGAGTTCTGAAACCATAGGCGCCGGCATACTCATACTGCTCCGCCATCAGCACATCGCCCTGTTGGTTCAGGGTCGGCAAGTCGATCAGCGCGGGCACCGGTTGCTTGAAGTTGAAAGCCGACAGCGCTACCTGGCCCGGCACGATGGCGCGTACCGGCGTCCATTCGCCAATCGCATCCTCCTCCATGGTGCCGGCATGGCGCTGGAAGCGCACCTCACTGCCATGGCCGTCGATCGACGGCGATTTAGTCGAATCGTCCGACAGGATCAATTTGTGTCCCTGTTCCGTATGTTCGTACCAGTAGTACCAGCCTGCGGCTTCCCAGCGGCGGTGCAGGTAGTTGTGGTCCGTTTCCTCGAACTGGCAGGCCATGGTCACGACTTCGTCGGTCCCCTGGACCCGGCAATCCCAGTCCGGGTGCGTGCCATAGTCGGCGAACACATCGCCGGTCTGCTCGCGCAGGTTCTTGCCGTGAAAGAGGTAACTGTCCTTGCGCAGCTTCAGGTAGGCCAGCCACGGACGCAACACCATCGTATAGAAGGCAACGCCGCCATCGGTCTTGGCCAGGCGGAACTCGAACACATAACCATTGAAGTAGCGCAGGCTGCCGTCGCCGCGTACCAGCGACACGGTGACCAGCTTGCCCTGCATGTCCTTGAGGGGAATATTGGCATCGTCGGCCAGTACTTCCACCGTGTACTCGAAATCGCGGGACAGGCCTTCCACCGCGTCCAGCCGGTTGGCCAGCAGCGTGGCGGACGGGCCGTCGCCGTGCGGGAACGACAGGCGCAGGATGCGGTTATGTTGTCGCCCTTGCGCAAGCGCCTGGATGGTTTGCGACAAGCTACTCATACAACTCCTTGGTTGAATAATATACAATTTTTCCGCACGGAATTATATCAGTGTCATCCGCGCACGATTCAATCGTGACAATGTTTTTTTGCTAGTTACCAGAGCCGCGCGTGTCGCGGTATCGGGCCCTGTGATTCCCGGCTACACTGTTGAGACCTGCCAATCCTGGGAGAACGCAGTGGCCACCCTGCTGGATAGGATGAAGCTATGGCGACGTTTTCTATTGCTGGGAATTATGGCCGTGCTGCTGGTCGCACCGCCGTCCTACCTGTTCCTGCGTGAGAACAGCCGCAACATTCAATTTTCCTCAATCGAACAGAGCGGGCTCACACCCGGCGCCCAGGCTCTCGACCTGTTGCAAAGCATCCAGCAGCACCGTGGCCTGTCGGCCGCCTTCGTGGGCGCGGGCCAGTTGGCCGCTGAGCGCAGCGCCAAGGAGGCCGAAGTCAACCGCCTGATGTTCGGCATGTCATCCATGCTGGCCGAGGGCGAGGGGCAGGACCGCAAGATGTTCGCCCGCATCCGCGACGAATGGACAGCGCTGGCACGCGACGTCAGCACGCGCAGCCTGGCCACGGTGGAAAGCTATGAGCGCCATACCGCGCTGTGCGAATTCACCCTGCTCTTCATCGAACAGCTGGCTGACCAGTCCGGCCTGTCGCTCGATCCCGATGCCGATTCCTATTACCTGATGCGCGCCACCTACTTCGACTTGCCGCGCGTGGCGGAAGACCTGGGACAAATGCGCGCGCGTGGTGCCGGCTTCCTGGCCACCCGCAAGATCGATATAGAGGGCCGCGCCATCATGTACAGCCTGCTCAGCAAGGCGCGCCAGGCCAGCGCCGGCATGCAGCGCACCATCGGCAAGGCGTATGCCGCCAATCCCGTGCTGAAGCAGAAGCTCGACATCCCCGTCGCGGCCGCCACCGCTGCCGCTGCCGAAGTGACGGAGCTGGCACGCACGCGCATCGTGATGGCGGATACGCTGGACTATGCCGCACCCGATTACATCGCCGCCACCACGCGCGCGATCGACCAGCAGTTCAGTGCGGACGATGCGGCGTTTGCGCTGCTGTCGGCCCACATCGAGCAACGTTTGCATGAACAAAACGCAACCCGCAAGTTGCTGACCGGCGGCATTCTGGCCATTGCCGCGCTGGCGATCCTGGTTGGCTATGCGATCGGGCACCACCTGATTTACCAGATCGGCGGCGAGCCATCGGAAGTGTGCGAGGTGCTGCAGCAAGTGGCCCTGGGCGACCTCACGCAGCGCATGCAACTGCATCGGGACGATCGCCGCAGCCTGGCCTATATGGTGCAGGACATGGCGCAACGCCTGCATGCCACGGTGACCAGCGTGCGCCAGTCGGCGGACGCGCTGGCCAATGCAGCGGCGCAGGCCAGCGCCACTGCGCAGGCCCTGAGCACCAGCTCCACCGAACAGGCGGCCAGTGTGGAACAAACCAGCGCCTCCATCGAAGAAATGAGCGCCTCGATTTTCCAGAACCACGAAAACTCCCGCGTCACCGACGACATGGCGGCACGGGTAGCCGGCTATGCGGAGGAAGGCGGCGACGCGGTGGCGCGCACCGTGACGGCGATGCGGCAGATCACCAGGGAAATCGCCATCATCGACGACATCGCCTACCAGACCAACCTGCTGGCGCTGAACGCCGCCATCGAAGCCGCGCGCGCGGGCGAGCATGGCAAAGGCTTTGCCGTGGTGGCGGCGGAGGTACGCAAGCTGGCCGAACGCAGCCAGGCCGCGGCGCAGGAGATCAGCGGCGTCGCGCAGGACAGCGTCGCTGTGGCCAACCAGGCCGGCAAGCTGCTGAAGGAAATCGTGCCCGGCATCCGCAAGACTTCCGAACTGGTACAGGAGATCAACGCGGCATCGCGCGAACAAAGCAGCGGCGCCAGCCAGATCAGCGCAGCAATCAACCAGCTCAGCGATACCACCCAGCGCAATGCCGCCGCCGCCGAACAGCTTGCCGCCACCGCCGAGGAACTGGCCGGCCAGGCCGAGACCCTGCTCGACGCTGTGGCGTTCTTCAAAGTTTGACTGAAGCTTGATTTATGTCATGGTGCTGTCACACCCAATCCCTATAATGGACACATCTGCTGCACACGCAATCGATATGCGTGGCGGCGGAAGGTGCGCCGGCTCAATGCCGGCGCAACCGCTTCCGTGGTATCTTCCCACCCATGCAAAAATTCCTGACCCTGCTGTTCCTCAGCGACGCCCACGCACGCTTGCGCTTCTGGGGCGCCATCACCCTGTTCGTACTGAACTGCATCATCGGATCGATCCCCGGCGCGCGTGCCGAGGCTGCGCAATACGCCAGCGGCCTGGTGCTGCATAGCTTCGGCTATTCGGTGCTGGCCTTCATGCTGTTCACCGGCTGCAAAGGCGAGCCTTCACAACGCGCGCTCAAAGCGGTGTTCGGCATCGCCATCATGGGCGCCATCGACGAGATTGTTCAATCCTTCTTCCCTTACCGCCACGGCTCGGTCGACGACTGGCTGGTCGACATGGCTGCCGCGATCATCGCGTCGACGCTGATGTGGGCCGTGTGGAGCTTGCGCAAGCGCCCTGCCGCTTGACGTGCGTCGGCGGTTGACGGAACGGCGTACACTTCCCCGGCGCGCAGACCTTACGTGGGCTTCTTATGGAGGATGTATGAAACTTTCCGTGATCATGCTGCTGAGCCTGGCCCTGGCGGGCTGCGCTCATGACAGCAGCAAGAACACCGCCAGCGTGGATGAGGGCAGCAGTAGTTCGACTGCCGCCAATTGGGATGGCGTGGTGCAGTCGATTGATCCGGCCGGTTCCATGTCGGCCGGCGGTGCGGTTGGCGCAGCAGCGGCCGGCAGCGGCAGCGGCTACCGCGTCACCGTGAAAAAGATGGACGGCTCGATCGAGACCGTGAATGTGGACAGCATGCCCAGCTACCGCGTGGGCGACAATGTCCGCTATTCGAGCGGCTCGCTGAGCACCAGCCCCAAATACTAGTAGACCTTTTCGACCTGGTAGCCGTGCTGGCGCAGCAAGGCCGGCACGCCCTTGTCGCCGACCAGGTGCAACAGGCCGATGCCGATGAAAGCATCGCCCTTGCGCATGATCGCCTCAATATTGGCTGCCATTTCAGGATTGCGCTTGCCCAGCAAAGTGCGGTCCATGAAGCGGGCGGACACCGTGTCGCCCGTGGTCAGCTCATGCGTTAGCGCGGAGATGCGCGACGCATCCGCCGCCCCCCATGCTTCCACCAGGCCCGCCGATTTGCGCAGCGCAGCGCCGCTGTCGATATCGGCGATATTCTCCAGCAGGTAGACTTCCTGTTGCGCGTCGCTCAGCGCGCCGAACAGGCCGAGCTGGTAGTCGGCGGTCTCCAGTTCCTGCAGGGGCTTCTTCTGCCGCGCCGCGTTGTTCAGCAAATAGCCTTCCACGCCAAGACCGCGGTTGAAGCCGCTCTTTTCGATCTCCTGCCCCACCAGGATATTCGCCACCACCCATGGGCGGTAATGTTCGACGCTGGACAGCGGCAGCTTGACCTTGTCCAGCGCCACCTGCAATTTGGCCAGCGCGGCAGGCGATAAATGCGCGCCGATGGTTTGCCCGGCCGGGTATTGGCCGTGGCGTTCCAGCGCCCGGTAGTACGGCGCGCTGGCGCGCACGTCGAGTTCCAGCACCAGCGAGCTGGACTTGGCGAGCGCTTCGGTGACTTCCGGTTCGAGCGGGAAGAAGTCCTGCTTGCCGACGTGGATGGTGCCGAACAGGTAAGAAGTTTTGCCTTCGTGATGCACGCGGTACAGCGTGCCGCGGCGCGGCACATCGTTGACCTGGATCGCATCGGTGGGCGCGGCGGAGTTCGCCGGCGGGATACTCATATCCATGGTGTGTGCCGACAGGGAAAATGACAATGCAGTCAGGAAGACAAGCTTGCGTAACATGGCATCTTTTCAGGGGATGCCTGTGGTGCAGCCAGGCATGGGCTGTAGGCTTCCGGTGCGAAAGCCTTGTTGCCCATGGTAATGTCATTTACTGCCGCAAGGCAATACTCATTTCACCAACAACGTCGACAATTACTTCGCCAGCTCCATTAAAACGGCCGTGTACATTTCCAGATTGAGAAGTAATTGTTTCTCCGTTATGAATTCATGCTCAGAATGGCCGGTGTAGACCTTGCCCGGCATGGTCGGGCCGAAGCTGACAGCGCGCGGGAACAGGCGCGAATTGGTGCCGCCGCCGATCGAGATCGGCTGCGGATCCTTGATGCCGCTGTAGTGCGAAAACACCTTCATCAGGGTCGGCAATTGCGGCGCCTTGTCCTGCACCCACGGCTCGCCAATTTGCGCGACCAGGGTGGCGCGCGGCTGGTTTCCGGCCTTCCAGGCGTCGAAGGCCTCGTTGATTTCCGATGTCAGCTGGGCTGTTGTTTTTCCGCGCGGGCGGCGCAGGTTGATGCCCAAAACCAGGCCGTTATCGGTTTCCTTCAAGGTGGTTGGCGATACCGTCATCGGCCCCATGAAGTCATCGCTGTAGGCAATCTTGCCGAACTTCTCACCTTGCAGGCCGGTGCCGATCATGTCGTTGACGAAGTCGATCATCATGCCGGCCTGGCTGGCGCCCCAGTGCTGCACGTCCAGCGCATCGGCCAGCATGGCAATGGCATTCACGCCATCCTCCGGTTTCGAGGAATGGGCCGCCAGGCCCTTGGCGGTGACGCTCAGGCGCGTGCCCTGCCATGCGTACCGGTAGCTGACGCCCTTCTGCTGCGCGGCACGGGTTCGGATCGCCGTCTCCAGCGCGGCATCGGCATTGTCGATCACGGCGCGCGCATCTTCCGGAATCTGGCTGTCGAAGAAGCCGCCGGTGAAGCTGGTCACCAACGGCCCACTGCCCGGCGCCGACGCCATGTTCGGCAAGGTCACGCGTACGCCGCCCCAACCATTTTCAGCCGTCACTGCGGGATATTCGGCGTCGATGGTGATATTGGTTTGCGGCGGGGTATGGGTCTTGAGGAAGGCTTCCAGCGGCGCCCAGTCCGATTCCTCGGCCATGTAGATATACAGCTCGATGCGCTTTTTCAGCGGCGCTTTGCGGTCCTTGATTGCCTTCATCGCGTACATGGCGGTGGCGATCGGACCTTTGTCGTCTTCGGTGCCGCGTCCCAGCAGCAGCCCCGGCTCGCTGGTGCGATCAAGCTTGAACGGCGACTGCTTCCACTTGCTCGGGTCCACCGGCTGCACGTCGCCGTGGGTGATCACCCCGACCCGCTCCTTGCCTTCGCCAAGGCCGATCACCATGATGTAGCCATGGTCTGCAAAGTCCAGCCCCAGGTGCGATGCTTCCTGCTTGATGAAGCGCTTGAAGCCGATATGCTGCGGATTCTTTTCAAACGGCACCTTGGCGTCGGCCACGGTATTGAAGCTAACCATGCTGGCCAGGCTCTCGATCACCTTTTCGCCGTAGGTCTGGCGGGCATAGCGCGCGGCTGCGGTGGTGTCGCTGCCGAGAGGCGTCGCGGCGTGGGCGGTGGCGAAGGCCAGCGTGCTGGCTAGTGCAAGTCTCTTGATCATTTTGCTATTGGTAGTTGGACAGGATTTTGTTGATGGCGCCTTCGCGCACTAACTGGGTGATGGCGGCATCGACTTCCGCCAGGGCCACGCGGCCCTTTTCCGAAACCGCGCAGCGCGTGCTGTAGCTGCGCACTACCAGCGGCTCATGGACATTAACCTTTTCGCCCTTATGCAATTGGTAGTCGTAAAACGATTTGATGGTGGCGACGTGGCGCAGGCGGCCGGCGGCCAGCTTGCGCAGGTTGGCCAGGTTGGAGTGCGCGTCGGCGCGCACAAAGCCGGTTCCCATGGCCTTTTCCATTTCGGGGTACTGGAAACCGAGCACGGTGCCGATCGGCTGGCCCCACAGGTCGAGCAGGCTTTGCGGCTGTGCCACCGCCAGCGTGGTGATGACTGTTTCGGTCTGCGGCATGAAGGCTTGCGTCCAGCCGAAACGGCCCGGCAGCCATTCGGGCAGGTACATGCACAGCACATCGCCCTGCCCCGCTTCGAGCGCCATCGCGATGCGCTTGCGCGGCATGGAAAGCGTCACCGCTGCGCGGCCCATCTTATGCGCCAGCGCCTCCGCCAGGTCCTTGTGGATGCCGCCAACCACCTGGCCGTTGCGGATGTCGGCCATCGGCATTTCCGTGCCGGTATCGACCAGCATCACCACTTGATCGGCGCGTGCCGAACCAGCGGTCAATAGTGCGAACATGATGGCGGAAATGGCTTTCATTTAGAAATATTAACCCACCAGCAGGCTTTTTGTTTCGGTGCTATCCTGCTGCGCCATGAATCAAGAGCATCACATCACTCCCGCCATGATCTTGCTGCTGGCAGTTGCCAGCGGCCTGATAGTCGCCAATCTCTATTACGCCCAGCCCCTGGTGGGCCCAATCAGCCGGGCCACCGGTATCGAACCCGGCTCGGCCGGCCTGATCGTCACGTTGACGCAGATCGGCTACTGCCTTGGCCTGGCTTTCATCGTCCCCTTGGGCGACCTGCTGGAAAACCGCCGCCTGACCGTGACGCTGCTCGGTGCAACCTCGGTCGCGCTGCTTGGCGCGGCGATGGCCAGCAATGCCGCCACCTTCCTTGCCGCCGCCTTCTTTATCGGGCTTTGTTCGGCAGCGGCGCAGGTGCTGGTACCGTTTGCCGCGCACATGTCGGCACCGGAACGTCGCGGCCAGACCGTCGGCACGGTGATGAGTGGGCTGCTGTTGGGGATCATGCTGGCGCGGCCGGTTTCCAGCCTGGTGACCGATGCGCTGGGCTGGCACGCGATCTTCTATATTTCCACCGCTGCCATCGCCGTACTGGCGGTGGTACTGCATCTTCGCCTGCCGCAGCGCAAGCCGCAGGGCGGCTACCGCTATGGCGCGCTGCTGGCCTCCATGTGGACGCTGCTGCGCACCACGCCGGTGCTGCGCCGCCGTGCGGCTTACCAGGCCTGCATGTTCGGCGCCTTCAGCCTGTTCTGGACCACGGTGCCCCTGGTGCTGGCCAGCCCCGCCTTCAACCTTTCACAGACCGGCATTGCGATCTTTGCGCTGCTGGGAGTGGCGGGCGCCATTGCATCGCCGATTGCCGGCCGGCGGGCCGACCAGGGCAAATCCCGCTCGACCACCCTGATGGCGCTGCTGGCTGCCGTGGCGGCATTTGGCGCACCGCTGCTATTCCATGGCAGCCGCGAATCCACGCTGGTGCTGCTGGTGCTGTGCGGGATCGTGCTGGATATGGGCGCTTCGGGCAACCTGGTGCTCGGCCAGCGCGCCATTTTCGCGCTCGGCGCTGAAATGCGCAGCCGCCTCAACGGCCTGTATATCTCGATCTTCTTCGCCGGCGGCGCCTTCGGCTCATGGCTGGGCGGCTGGACCTGGGCCCACTATGGCTGGCACGGCGTGCTGGTCGCGGGCCTGCTGTTCCCGCTGGTGGCGCTGCTGGTATTCGCGACCGAGCGCCGCGACTAATGCGCCCACATCCGGAACTCTCCCTGCATCTGCAGGTTGCCGTTGAGATTGACGCTGCCAAGATTGCCGGTGACGGCAGCAGTGGGATCGTTCTGCACGCTCATTGATTCGAATCCGAAGTTTGTGTAGCGCATCTGCGACGGCAGCGTGATGGCGATATAGTCGCCGCTGCCGTCCGGACGTGCCTGCACATTGAGGCCGATGGCAAACATGTCGACCGTGCCGCGCACATTGCGCAGCACGATGTAGCGCGGCTGGCCGCCGTCATGGAAGCCCAGCGACAGGCGGCTGTCAGTCACGGCGCCCACCAGGGTCGGATCGTTCACCACCACGTGCGCCGCGAAGCTGATGCCGTCGCGTGCACTGACGCCGGACAGTTCGCCGTCGTCGAGCGGGCGCGGCGGCGCGGCCTGCAGCATGGCCGGAACCAACAGCAATAGCGCGGCAAGTCTGGTCATTGGCGGAATTTGATATCGAGGTAGTTGATCTGGATATTGCCGATACGGGAAGCGCCCAGGTCGACGTTGCCGCCGGGCGCCGTAAAACTGATCTTGCCGATCTCAATGCCGCCGCTGGCCGCCTGGCCGGTGCCGTACTGCGCGTCCGGCGCGCCGATGCCGATATGCAGGCGCGGGCCGTTTTCGTCGGCCAGCGCATTGATGAGCGCTGGCTGGCGCGCGACGTCGGCAATAACCCAGGGCTGGCCGGTGAAGTTGCCGTTTTCGTCGGTGGCGCCGATCCGGATGTTATCAAGGCCCATCTGGCCGACCGTATTGGCGCGGCCGTTCGGGCGCAGTGCCCACTGCCCTATCTCCATGCGCATCGCGACACCGAGCGCCAGACCATCCTGCGTGCGCGGCGTGGAGAATTGCCAGCCGCCGCCATACAAGGCCAGGTCGCTCACGACGATGGCGCCGCCATCGCGCTCGATGCCGTCGGCGCTGACCCCGAAGTCGTAGGCGAGCTGCCATTTCTGCTCGCCGTTGGGGTTTTGCGGCAGCTTGAACTGCGCGATGTCGGCCAGGCCGTTATTGCTGCGCACGATGTCGAAGCGGTAGGGATCGGAAAATGGCGTCGCACTGTCGCTGCGCGATGCGCTGGGATTGCCGGCCCAAATGCTGGCGCCGTCCGGGCGCGTGTAGGTCACCCGCAGGTCGCCATTCATGGAAAAGCCGTTCAGGTCGAAGCTGACGCCGTCGCGGCCCCGCACATCGGACAGCGCGCTGTCGTTCAGCGGGCGCAATCCGTCGGCATGTGCCAGTGCCGGCGCCAGCGCGATGCATGCGGCCAGCAGCAAGCGGCGCGCGTCCATCATCAGCGCCCTGCCGGCAAGGTTGGCGCAGCCATGGTGGCAGCGGGCGCCATCGGCGCGGCGATCGCCGCCGGCGGCAATGCGCTCAGTGATACCAGCTTGTCGCGCCAATTGAGCCAGACGCCCGACTGCGCGGCATCCGGCAACTGCGTCGTGCCACTTGGCGCCTGGAATTGCACGCCCGACTTCAGCACGGAAATCCAGAAATCGCGGCTCGGCCCGGAGGCGTCGCCAGCGCGCACCCCGACCAGCGAGCTGGCGCCATCCCAGCGCTTGCCGCCGCCCGCGTCGGTATGCGAATCGATGCTGCTTAGCTGGCCGTTGGCGTCCACGCCGCTGACCAGCAGGGAACCTGACAGGCCATTCGCCTTCAGGCCCACGTCGCCTTTGATGCTGTCGAAGCCCATGCGCATGCCCACCACTTCGCGCGGCGCAGCCGCATCGCCGGTGTTGCGGTACACGACTTCGAAATATGGATTGGTGATCGACACTTTGCTGCCGTTCTGCCCGAACTGCAGCAACGGCATGTCGATATCGGCGCCCGTACCCTCCCGCGAAGGAAAGCGGTAGTCGCCAAGACGGATGTGGCGCAGGCTCGCATTCAATTCCACGTCCGCATCGAGCGCGATGCGCGTGAAATCGAAGCCGCCCAGCGTGCTATTGCTCACTGCCAGCAAGCCCTGCCCGCGTGCGCGCGACAGGTCGTCGTCGCTCATGGGCCGCAGCTGCGCAGAAGCCGGTGCGCAGAAAAAGGCGGCCGCCAGGGCGGCCGCAAAGAGACGGGATTCCATCATCAGGACATTCGCAGAGCGGCCGCTCCCACGGCCGCAGCGGCGATCAGTGTGCCCAGATCCACACTTGGGTGCCACGCAGGTCAAGCTGGTTCATGGCCATCGAACCGTAGGAAGCATTGCTGCCGCCCATCTTGATTGCATCAACCGAGATGTTCAGCAGTTTGCCTGCCGCCACTTGCACGTCGGCTGGGATCGCGATCTGCACCACGTCGCCGCCGGTTGCCGGGTTGTAGAAGGTGCCTGGGTTGGTCACACCGGCAGCGCCGGCAGCCTGCAGGAAGGAGTTGCGCGACAGGATGTCGATGGTGGCAGCGATCAGGCCGTTGACCTTGATGCCGTTGAAGCTCACCGAACCGCCGCCCAGGCCGTTGGCATCCACTGCGTCGGTGTCGGTGTAGACGAAGGATTCGACTTTGACGTTCAGGTTGGCGCCGATCGACACGCCGTCCTGGCCGGTAACGGCGCTCAGTTCTGCGTCTTTGATCGGGGTCATGGCCGATGCCGACAGGGCCAGGGTGGACAGGGCGATTGCTACAGCGGTGGTAATGCGTTTCATATCGTTGATCTCCGTTCGAATAAGAATAATGTGCGTGGTTTTATGCTCCTGTGTACCTCCTTGCCGGTGGCGGGCCTGGTGGGCCCGGTGCGGCGAGGCACCGTCTTAATATTGTCGCAATATTAATTAAATTTATGATAGGTGGCGTCGCCTGACAGGGTCTAGCGTTTCACACTGACCGCACAGGCCAAACGCTTGGCCTGGCGAGCCACCCAGAGGAAGAGCGCCGTTGTGCACATGTTGCCTGCATTAGCATAAGTTTTCGTGTGCGAAGTAGAGGTGTGCATCTAATTTTTATGCATTGTGCAAGCCGTGAAACGTGCGTAAATAAATAACAAAAGAGCAAGGACGAACGTTCGTCCACATTACATCGGAGACGCCATGGGTGCAGGAATCGACGCGCGCGCGACGCGCAAGGGCAGCGCTTACCCCAACGATCGGGAGCTGCCATGCTGATGCTGTTGATGGGGGTCCTGGCGGCCCTGATTGGCGGTTCCGCCGCCCTCTCCCGGCACGACGTGCAGGAGCGTCCCAAAGGCCAGTACGACATGCCGCAAACCATGCTGGGCGGCGGCAGCTACTCGCAGGCCGTGAGCATGGAGCCGTTCTCCGAACTCAAATACCGCCACATCGTGCGCCAGGCCTACGATTACAGCTGCGGCTCGGCCGCGCTGGTCACCATCCTCAAGTTCCACCTCGGTATCGACGTCAGCGAGCAGCAGGCCATGGAAGGCATGCTGGAAAAGGGCGAGAAGGAAAAGATCATCGAGCGCCGCGGCTTCTCGCTGCTGGACATGAAGCGCTACGCCGCTTCGCTCAATGTACCCGCCGCCGGCTACAAAGCCGAAGTGAAGGATTTGCTGACGCTGGAAGAACCGGCCATCGTGCCGATCGACTACGCCGGCGCCAAGCACTTCGTGGTACTGCGCGGCATCCGCAACGGCGTGGTCTTCATCGCCGATCCCTCGGCCGGCAACCTGGCTTTTTCGGTGCAGGAATTCGCCACGCTGTGGGACAAGAACACCTTATTCATCCTGTCCGCACCGGCCGGACAGAAAGCGCCGGCACAACTGGCACTGAATGACCAGGAGCTGGGCGTGGTCGACATGGACCGCGTCACCAACCACGGGCAGCTCGATCCTTTCAACAACACCACGCAACTGCTGGAACGCGCCGTCAATTCCGGCCCGGCCCGCACCTGGATGCACCGTCAATAAGGAAACGCGAATGAAATATCAGTACCTGCCATTCATGCTTGCCACCGCCCTGCTGGTGCATTCGACCGCCGGCGCACAGGAAAGCACGGCAGCCAACAGTACCGCCGCCGCCGCACGCGATGCGCTGGCGAAGAAGGAAGGTGAAGGCGACCAGAGCGCCCTGCTGAAAGAAACCCTGACCGCAGTCGACAAACAGTATTCCCTGATCCGCAAAGGCAAATCGCAATACACCTATGACCTGAACTACACCTACATCGGCCAGGAAAAAATCGTCACCGATATCGCGGCCGATGGCCTGACCCTGTTCGAGATCGAAAACGTCTCGGCCCACGTCGTCACCAACACCTTGTCGGTCGACTATGGCGTGTGGGACAACCTGACCGCCAACGTGACCCTGCCCGTGATCGGCAAGTTCGCCGAGTCGCGCAACGGCAACAATACTTCGTTCTCGCTGGGCGACATCGCCATCGGCGCCCGCTACCAGCCGTGGGAAGCACGCCGCGACCGCGCCAACTTCACCGCCACCAGCAACCTGCGCCTGCCTACCGGCCGCAGCCCGTTCAAGATCATCGCCGGCAGCGGCGAGGCGACCGGCAGCGGCGTCGCAGCGCTGTCGCTGGGCATGAACGTCAACCGCATCGTCGATCCGGTGGCGCTGTTCGGCTCCTTGTCGCTGACTGCCAGCAGCCAGGCCACCGGCCTGCACCAGGCCAACGGCACCCGCGTGCTGACGCGCGTGGCGCCGGGCACACAGTTCGGCTTCGGCATGGGCTTCGCGTATGCCCTCTCGTATGGCATTTCCACAACGATGTCGTTCCAGGGAGCCATCGCCCAGGGCGCGAAGTTGCGTTTTGCCGACGGTTTGAACGTGCGCACCAATACGCAGACCTCGGCGATCCTGAACTTCGGCATGGGTTACCGCATGTCGCCGAAGAACACGGTCAATATGTCGGTCGGCATCGGCCTCACCAGCGACTCTCCGAACTTCTCGGTGGGCCTGAATTTGCCGTTGGCGTTCTGAAGAGGCAGCAATGCGAGCCCCGCTCCGCCTGGCGGCATGCGCCGCCGCGCTTGCCCACGTTCTGCCCGCGCACGCCGCGCTGGTGGAAAACCTGACCACCAGCGTGGTGGCCATGTCGCTCGGGAACGCCGTCACGGCCGACCCGCCTGGCATCGACTCGGTGCATTTCAATCCTGCCGGCCTGGCGCGCCTGCAGGGCGACAGCATGCAGCACACCGCGTTCGGCGCCTCGATCCGCGCCCGCGCCGGCTTCTCGGCACCGGCCGGCTTCGATATCGGCGGCTGGAAGGATGACCCGCTCAGCGGCACCCACACCGGGCCGATGCGGCAGACCATGTACATACCGACTTACGGCATGCCGGGCTGGCGCCTGCCCGGCGTGATCGTGCCGACCTTCGGCTTCGCATGGAACAATCCCGGCTCGCCGTGGACCTTTGCCACCAATTCCTATATGGCGCAGGCGATCAGCCTTGACCGCACCAAGGACCCGGACGACCCGGGCCGCTTCGACGGCCGCCAGATCCAGCTGCAACGGCTGGTCTGGGCTTCGCCCGCCGTCGGCTACAAGTATTCAGAGACGCTGCGTTTCGGCGCCGCCGTGCCGATCGCGCACTCGGCCTTCGTGGTCGATACGCATATGCGCTTCCCCAACCAGTTGCTGGGCATCTTCGGCAAGCTGCAGGAAGGCTGGTGCCCGGAAGAAGGCGGCAACATCATCGACACCTTCGGCTTTGGCCTGTGCGGCGGCGGCAAGGCCGGCATGGTCAATCCCTTCAAGAAGGCCGCCGCGATGCGGCTGGAGATGACTTCGCCGGTCGACCCGACGCTGAACCTGGGCGTGCTGTGGGAGCCGCGCGACTGGTTCGCGCTGGGCGTGGTCTACCAGGGCGGCTCGAAGACCCGCTACACCGGGCATTACACCTTCGAGACCGAGCCGATGCTGCGCAACTTCGTCAAGGGCCTGAATTCCAGCCTGTTCGGCCCCGTGGCAGGCGCCATCCTTGGCCTGCCGCAGTCGATCCCGGAAGTCCAGCATGGCAATATGTCGGCCAGCATCCCCTTCCCTTCGCACCTGCAGGTCGGCGTGAAGTTCAAGCCGGTGCGCTACGTGCAGTTGAACGTGGATGCCAGCTATGCGCGCTGGAGCGACTGGAACCAGCTGGTGTTCGAATTCGACCAGAGCATCAAGCTGCTGGAAGTGGCGCGCCTGTATGGCGTTCCCGATTCCAGCAAGCTGAAAATCCCGCGCGGCTACAAGAGTGTGCTGAACATGGGCTACGGCCTGCAGCTATTCCCGTTTGAAAACATGGCGCTGCGCTTTGGCTACGAGCCGCGCAAGACGTCGGTCCCGGCCAACAAGATCGACCTGATTGCACCGCTGCCGGACACCAAGTTGTATAGCGTGGGGTTGAACTGGCGTCTCAGCAAGAAGTATGAGCTGAACTTGGCCGCTTCCTATATGAGTGGCAAGTTCAATGCGCCGGCCGATTCGTCGGACAACATGAACAGCAGCAAATTCCTTAACATCATTTACAACCCTTACGCCGGCCAGGACGTGGCCGGCGACATCAAAGTCCGGTACGCCGGATTCAGTCTTGTTGAACATTTCTAGGAGCGAACGAGATGAAGAAACTCGCGACAATGATCGCCGCCCTGGCCATCGGGGGCTCAGTGCATGCGGCGCCGGTAGCGGCCGCAAAACAGGAATTGGTCAACCGCGTGCTGCAGCTGTGGCACCCGGAGAGCATCGGCGAGTCGATGCTGCAGGCGCCGGTCGGCGATGCGGTGCAACAGGCGCGTGCCGTGCTGCAGGGGCGGGTATCGCCTGAGAAGCGCGATGTCGCGCTGAAGGAGATCGTGGCCGATGCGCGCCAGTTCATGGACGAGAACAAGCCGCTGGCGCAAGCCAGCGCGCACAAGCTGGTCGGCACCACGCTGGCACCGATGCTGGCCGATCGCTTTACCGAGGAAGAGCTGCGCCAGATCATCACCATCCTCGAGTCGCCCGTGAAGAAGAAGTTCGAGGCCATGGTGCCCGAGCTGCAGAAGAAGCTGGGCGAAGGCGTGGCCGCCGATACGCGTGCCGTGATGGACCCCAAGCTGCAGGAATTGCAGCAGCGCATCGGCATGCGCCTGCGTAGTGCGGTGACGCCCTGAGCGGGAGCACAGGCCATGAGCTATTCTTCAGCTCTTCACCTGGTGCGCGGTGTGAAATCGCGCCTTTCCCATTCCGGCGTTGAAGCGGAAGCGCTGTTCGAGCAGGCCGGCCTGAATGAAGGCGACGGCCCTGGCTTGCGATGCGCTGACGCTCTCGGACAAACTCAGCCACCTGTGGGAGCTGGTGGTTGAACATTCAGGCGATCCGCTGATCGGCCTGAAGGTCTCCACCCCGCACCGCCTGGGCTGGCTGGGCGTGATGGGGCACATCATGCTGCTGTCGCCCACCGTGCAAAGCACGATCGAGCGCTGCCACGGCCACACGCGCGTGGGTATCCTGCTGCCCGGCATGCATCGCGTGGTACCGCGCCAGCGCTACGACTTCGTGTGGTGCGTGCTGCTGCGTACCCTGCGCTGTGCCTCCGGCCGCGACGACGCGGTGCCGGTCAAGGTGGAATACGCCTTCCCGGAGCCTGCCAACTCGGCATACTTCGAGAACACCTTTGGCTGCCCGGTGCATTTCAACCGGCCGCACAATGTGATGGAGTTTTCCGATACCGACATGGTGGCGGCGCTGCCACATGGCGGCATGCCGCCGCCAGGCGGACCCCAGCCCATCCTGGCGCAACTGGCCGAGGCGCAGTCGCCTGCGTTCACGGCCCGCGTGCAGGAGATCCTCGCTGCGCTGCTGCCGAAAGGCCCGCCGCATCGGGACGCGGTTGCAGGTTTGCTGGCCATGAGCGAGCGCACCTTGCAGCGACGCCTGGCCGAGGAAGGCACCAGCTTTTCCAACGTGGTGGATGACACGCGGCGGGCATTGGCGCGGCAATCGCTTGAAACCGGCGACCTGTCGTTGAAGATGCTCAGTTTCCAATTGGGTTTTTCCGAACCGAGCGCGTTTTATCGCGCCTGCAAGCGCTGGTTCGGCATGACGCCTTCCGACCTGGCCAATCATGGAGAGAAACATGGCATGGTATAAACCGGAACATCCCGCGCAACTGTTTGGCCAATTGCTGGTCAAGCATAATCTGGTCACCGAAGAGCAGCTGCAGAACGCCATCGCACAGCAGCGGCAGACCGGGCAGCGCCTTGGCGAAATCTTCGCCGAGTGGGAGCTGGTCACGCACCAGCATGTGCAGGACATCCTGCTCAAGCAGCGGCGCGTGCGCATGGCGGCGGCGCTGATCGGGGCGATCTTTGCCCCGCTGGAGGCTTATGCAGCCGAAACGCTGGCTGCCGCCCCCGCTGCCGTCAGCGCGCCTGCCGCCATCCTGCCGCGTGAAGGTTCGCTGGCGGCGCTGGCGGAACATGAACTTGATGCGGTCACCGCGCAGGGCCTCGACGACGAGCTGGTGCGGCAGGTGCGCGACCAGTTGAAGCGCAACGGAGTGGAAGTGAGCGGCGACCTGGCGAAGCTGGTCAATCCTGTGCTGGGACTGGTGGAATCGGATGTCAGCGTGCATAACGTGGTGTACGCGCCAAACCGCGCAGCGACCACCGTCAATCCCGATGGCTCGCTGTCGCTGAACCTGCCCACTACCATTGGAGAAATCAACTTCAACAACATCCGCGTGCATGGCGCCGCGGCAGGCGGACCGACGTTCGGCAGCATCTCGATCCGGGGCATCGACCTGACCGGCACCGTCATCACCCTGGCGCTCAAGCGATGAAGGCCGCATCCCGCCTGGCTCTTGCCGTCGCCGCCGTCACAGCCGTTTCCGCACCCGGCTTGGCAATCGCCGCCGCTTCCGTAACGCCGCAAGCCCCCGACGTGGCCACGCTGGCCGGCAGCACCATCCACGTGGCGGAAGCGCCAAGCCCCGGCCTGCCCGGCAAGGCGTTCACCGCCTGGACATTGGCTCCGGCTTCCGTCCCGCGCCTGTGCGCAATGGTGCAGGACTACGCCTCCTACTCCACCTACATGCCCAACACAAAAAGCGCGCTGCCAGTTGGCGAAGGAGAAGGATACGTCCTGGTCGACATGACGCTTGACCTCCCGCTAGGCCAGCAGAAGAAGTACCGCCTGCGCCTCGAGCAGCAACAGCAGCCGGACGCCGCCCAATGCAAGCTGGCATGGCGCCTGATCCCCAGCGGCATGGCGCCTGCGGACACCATCGCCGACACCACCGGCTACTGGCTATTTACGCCAATCGCCGGTGAAGGCGGCAAAACGCTGATTGAATATCACGTCTACGCCGATCCCGGCCCGGTGCCGTTCGGCTTCGGCTGGATCGTCGAGATGATGAGCAAGCGCAGCCTGCCGCGCACGCTGGAGGCACTGCGCGGGCAAGCCGCCAAATAGACGCGGCGGCGCGTCAATCAACGCAACGGAACACGCCCTTCATTTTCGACCGCTGTTCGGCCGTCAACTGCGCGGCGGTCGCGTTGTAAATGTAATTCGCCTCTTCCCGCATCAGCAGGAAGCTGCCATCCGCCTGCTGGCTCCACACCAGGTAGCCGCAGTACGTTTCGGCGTTGGCGAAGCGGCCGGTGAAATCCACCGCTGCATAAGTACCCGGTGTGCCGCTTTGCGAGCTGCGATAGATCGTCACTTTTTTCAGTTCGCGCTGCCGCATCTCGCCAGTACGCGCGGCACTCGCAGCCGCCGCATCGCGCCATCCTTCGAACGTCCACTGCAGCCGCAAGCCCGCCCCCAGCCGTTCCCATGCCTCGGCATAGCGCGCCGCATCCTTCTCGGCAAAGTAAGCCTTGCTCAACTCCTCAACGCGCGCCCGCTGCGAACTGCTTGGCTGCCATGAAGGCGCCGAACCGGCATTCTTCGGTGGCGCCAACGACTGCTGCAGCGCCGTATTCATGCTGCGGAATTCCTCCAGCATGCTGTCGCACGCTTCCTTCTTGGCATGGCACAGCGAGTTCATTTTGATCGACACCTGGCCATTTTCCATGACCACGGTGCGTCGCACAGCGGCAGGATGTGCCGGGTGGCCCGCCTGCGTGAACGACCACAGGGTGCGGTTCGCCTTGTCGTCCACGGTAGTCCAGCCGCCCTCTTCGGCGATCGTGACATCGCCGCGCGCTTTCAACGCCTCCAGCGCAGTCGCGGCGGAAGTGTAGCCAATGGCATCCGGCATAGCTGCCGATGCGGTCAGGAGTATCAGGAAATCGATCATGCGTTGCAATATAGAGCACGGCGCGGCAAAAGGTCAATTGTGGTAGCATCCGGCGGTCTTAGCACTCACCCGCGAGCCGCCATGCAATCCGCCCAACGTCTCTCTGATGTCGTCGCCACAGAGCTGGAAACCCGTATCCTCGAAGGCTCGCTGAAGCCCGGCGACCGCTTGCCGTCCGAGCGTGAACTGGCGGTGGAACTGGGCGTATCGCGCCCTTCCCTGCGCGGCGCCTTGCAGTCGCTGGTGGCCAAGGGCTTGCTGATAACGCGCCATGGCGGCGGCACCTTCGTGACCGATTCAATGCAGGCGGCATTCACCGATCCCTGGCAGCAAATGCTGAAGGATCACCCCGATATCCACGGCGACATGCTGGAGTTCCGCCACATGCTGGAAGGGCAGGCCGCGCAACTGGCGGCGGAGCGCGGCACCGAGGAGGACTTCGAACGCATCCGCACATGCCATGAAGCGCTCGAGCGTGCATTTGCGGCGCAGGATCTGGAACAGTGCATCAAGACCGACGTGGAATTCCACCAGGCGATTGCGGAAGCTTCGCACAATGTACTGATCGGTCACCTGAGTTCCAGCCTGCACAAAGTGATGGAAGGCCATGTACAAAGTAACCTGGAATACTTGACTGCGCGCCCCGAGCTGTGGGCGCAGCTCCAGGCGCAGCATCGCACGATCTGGGACGCCGTACGGAATCGCAGGATGGATGTTGCGGGACGCGCGGCCCACCAACACCTTGAATTCGTGCAGCAGACCATGCGCGAAGCAATGAGGAATGAGGAACGCCGCAGTACAGCGACACGGCGACTTCCGTCACTAAGCCGACCTTGAAGCAGCCTTACGTTTCTGCAGCCCGGTTCATCAGGCGAATGTACGCACCAAGTAGGACGCCTTGGTTGCTATCAGCCAGGAGCCCTCCACCTTATGCATGACAAAGTGATCGTTGAACAGCTTTTTGCCAATCCGCACCTTCACTGTGGCCGTTGAAAGGCAGTCCGAGATGTTCTGCATGGAGAGGATCACCTCGTCCCGAGGTTCGCCAGTTGATTGCGGACTAACTCTCCCTTTGATGAGCGCTGCATAGTCCAGCGAAGACATGGTTTGCAACCGGCCTTCATCAAGCCACTGGACAAGACAGCTTGGGTGGAAAATTTTATTGAAGTCGCGACTCTTCGGTTCATAGGCCAAATTGAAATAGTCATCAATCAAAGCGACGATGTCTTGGGTCTGGGTCATTGCCAACTCTCCTCAATAATTATTGAACGCCTCGTATAATGAGCGCTCCTTCCGCCCTCGACTACTGCGAATCGGTTATCGCTGCCATTACTGGAACACATAGATCATCATGGAAGAACTCGATGGAGGACTTATCGGTGGCCTGCTTGTCCTTGCAGCCGTAGCGGAAGCCAAGAGCTTTGGCCGTGCCGCCTCGCGTCTGGGCAAGACTCAGCCTGCGGTGAGTCGCGCTATCCAACGACTGGAGGACCGCTTACGCGCAAAGCTCGTACATCGAACCAGCCGTCACGTTGAAGTGACAGACGCTGGCCATGAGCTAATACTGAAGGTGATGCCGCTCCTCCTGGGAATTGAGGAAGCGACTGTTGGTGCATCGGGCCAAAGCCATAGCTTTATACACATCTCCAAAAGTCGTTTACGTTCAATGAGTTACGAACAGGCCTTGTAAACTTCCGTCAGATCGCGTTTACT
>NZ_JBNZFX010000032.1:0-395339 GCF_050709955.1 Massilia eburnea | reverse complement strand
GCTGTGCCAGGCTATCGCCTGCGCCGAAGCGGGTTCGCAGCTGATTTCGCCGTTCGTCGGCCGCATCTACGACTGGTACAAGAAGTCCACCGGCATCGACTACCAGGGCGCCGAAGATCCGGGCGTGCAGTCGGTCAAGCGTATCTACAACTACTACCGCAAGTTCGGCTACAAGACCGAAGTGATGGGCGCATCCTTCCGCAACACCAGCCAGATCCTGGAACTGGCCGGCTGCGACCTGCTGACCATTTCGCCGGACCTGCTGCAAAAGCTGGCCGACACCCAGGCACCGGTCGAGCGTAAGCTGTCCGCATCCGAGACCGGCACCGCCGTCAAGATCTCGATGGATGAAAAGACCTTCCGCTTCATGCTGAACGAAGACGCGATGGCAACCGAAAAGCTGGCGGAAGGCATCCGCGCTTTCGTCGCCGACTCGAATAAACTGAAGCAGATGATCTCGGCAATGCGTTAAGCGCTGCATTTCTCAGCGGACAAGGACGCTTCGGCGTCCTTTTTTGTTATTTTTGGCTGTACAAAACGTTACAATTGACAGTGTTATACAATTTTCGGCGCAGTCCCACCTCCTACAACGAGACGCCAATGAAACCTGTATTGCGCACCCTTCCGCTGGCCATTGCCCTGTCGCTGACCCTTGCGGCCTGCGGCGATAAAAAAGACGCCAACAAGGCGGCTCCGCCGCCGCCCACCGTCTCCGTCATCACCGCCACCAGCGGCGAAGTGACCATCACCAATGAGCTGCCGGGCCGCGTCGAAGCCTCCCGAATCGCCCAGGTGCGGGCGCGCACGCCCGGCATCGTGCTGCAGCGGGTGTTCAAGGAAGGCGGCGACGTCAGGGCAGGCGAAATCCTGTTTCGCATCGATCCCGCGCAATTCCAGGCCAATGTGGAAAGCGCCGATGCCGCCATTGCCCGCGCCGAAGCCAACCTGGCGCAGGCCGACCTGAAGGCCAAGCGCTACAAGCCGCTGCTGGCGGCGCAGGCCGTCAGCCAGCAGGAATACGACGATGCGCTCACCGCGCAAAAGCAGGCCGGCGCCGAACTGCAGTCGGCGCGCGCCGCGCGCAAGAATGCCGGCCTGACGCTGGGCTACGCCACCGTCACCGCGCCGATCTCGGGCCGTGTCGGCCGCGCCCTGGTCACCGAGGGTGCGCTGGTCGGCCAGAATGAGGCAACGCCATGGCGACGGTGCAGCAACTGGATCCGATCTACGTCACCATCACCCAATCTTCCGCCGAACTGCTGCGCCTGAAGCAGGCGCTGGCTGCGGGCACGCTGAAAGGCGCCGGCAAGGACCAGGCGCGCGTCACCCTGCTGACAGAAGACGGCCAGGAATATTCGCGCGCCGGCAAACTGCTGTTCGCCGATGTGGCGGTGGATGAATCGTCCGGCGCAGTGTCGATGCGCGCCGAATTCCCGAATCCAGAACGCACCCTGCTGCCGGGCATGTACGTGCGGGCCCGCCTTGAGCAGGGCGTCAACGAATCGGCCATCACCGTGCCGCAGCAAGCCGTGGTGCGCGGCGCGGAAGGCGCCTCGGTGCTGGTGGTCGGCGCCGACAACAAGGTCAGCTCGGTGCCGGTCAAGGCCGACGCCGCAGCGGGCGGCAAGTGGGTGGTCAGCTCGGGCCTGAAAGGCGGTGAGCGCATCATTGTGGAAGGCTTCCAGAAAACCAAACCAGGCGGCACGGTCAATCCGGTTCCGTGGAAAGGTCCGGCAAGCGGACCGGCACCGGCCGGCGCTGCGCCTGCCGCATCCGCCCCGGCGGCCAAGTAAAGGGGCCGCCACATGGCAAAGTTCTTTATCGACCGCCCCGTGTTCGCGTGGGTGATCGCCCTCTTCATCCTGCTGGGTGGCGCGCTGGCGATTACCATGCTGCCGGTGGCGCAATACCCCACTATCGCACCGCCATCCATCGTCGTCAGCGCCGTCTACCCTGGCGCTACCGCGCAGGTGCTGGACGATGCGGTCACTTCCGTCATCGAGCAGGAGATGAACGGCGCCGACGGTTTGCAGTACGTCGAGTCGCAAAGCGATTCGAACGGCTCCGTCAGCATCACCGTCACTTTCCAGCCCGGCACCAATCCGGACCTGGCCGCGGTGGACGTGCAGAACCGCATCAAGCGCGTTGAATCGCGCCTGCCGCAGGCCGTGATCCAGCAAGGCGTGCAGGTCAACAAGGCGCGTTCCAACATCCTGATGTTCGTCGGCGCTTATTCGACCGACGGCAGCATGGACCCGACCGCGATCGGCGACTACCTGGCGCGCAATGTGCTGAATGAAGTCAAGCGCCTGCCGGGCGTGGGCCAGGCCCAGTTGTTCGGTACCGAGCGTTCGATGCGCGTCTGGGTCGACCCAGACAAGCTGACCGGCTACAAGCTCAATATGAGCGACGTGACGACCGCGATCCGCCAGCAGAATGCCCAGGTGGCAGGCGGCACGGTGGGCGACCTGCCGAACCCGCGCTCGCAGGCCTGGTTCGCGCCCGTGGTGGTGACCGGCCAGTTGTCCTCGGTCGAGGAGTTCGGCAAGGTCGTGCTGCGCGCCAACCGCGACGGCTCGCTGGTGCGCCTGCGCGACGTGGCCCGCATGGAACTGGGCGGCGCCAGCTACGGCATCCAGGCGCGCCTGAGCGGCCAGCCTTTCGTCGCCATCGCCGTGCAGCAGTCGCTGACCGGCAATGCGCTGGCCACTGCCACCATCGTGCGCGAGAAGATGGACGAGCTGCAGAAGTACTTCCCGCCCGGCTTGAAGTACACCGTGCCGTATGACACCTCGCTGTTCGTCAAGATCTCCATCGAGGAAGTGGTCAAGACCCTGCTGGAAGCGGTGGCACTGGTATTCCTGGTGATGTACATCTTCCTGCAGAACTTCCGCTACACCCTGATCCCGACCATCGTGGTGCCGGTTGCGCTGATGGGCACTTTCGCTGCCATGCAGGTATTCGGCTTCTCGATCAACGTGCTGACCATGTTCGGCATGGTGCTGGCCATCGGCATCCTGGTCGACGACGCGATCGTGGTGGTGGAAAACGTTGAACGCATCATGAGCGAGGAAGGCTTGTCGCCGCGTGAAGCTACGCGCAAGGCCATGTCGCAGATTACCGGTGCGATCATCGGCATCACCCTGGTGCTGATCGCGGTATTCATCCCGATGGCCTTCTTCGGCGGCGCGGTGGGCGCCATCTACCGCCAGTTCTCGCTGTCGATGGTATCGGCCATGGTGTTCTCCGCGCTGATGGCACTGTCGCTGACGCCTGCCCTGTGCGCCACCATGCTGAAACCGGTCGAAGCCGGCCACCACCATGCCAAGACCGGTTTGTTCGGCTGGTTCAACCGTGGCTTTGCTTCCACCGCCACGCATTACCAGGGTTGGGTCGCCAAGATCCTGACGCGCACTGGACGCTTCCTGCTGATCTTCGCCGTGCTGCTGGGTGTCGTGGCGTGGCTGTACGTGCGCCTGCCTTCATCCTTCCTGCCGAATGAGGACCAGGGCTACATCATCGCCAACGTCCAGTTGCCGCCGGGCGCCTCGCGCAACCGCGCCGAGGCCGTGCTGGCCGAAGTGGACTCCTACTTCCGCGCCCAGCCGGGCGTGGCGCGCACCATCGCGGTGGCGGGCTTCAGCTTCTCGGGCAGCGGCCAGAATGCCGGCCTGGTGTTCGTGCCGCTGAAAGACTGGAAAGAGCGCGGCCCCGACCAGTCGGCCGATGCGATTGCCGGCCGCTCCTTCGGCGGCCTGGCCCATATCCAGGACGCGCAAGTCTTCGCACTGAGCCCGCCGCCGATCCGCGAACTGGGCAACGCCACCGGCATCACGGCGCGCCTGCAGGATCGCGGCGGCCAGGGCCACGAAGCCTTGCTGGCGGCGCGCAACCAGCTGCTCGAACTGGCGGGCAAGAGCAAGATCCTGACCGGCATGCGTCCGGAGGGGCTGGAAGATGCGCCGCAAATGCAGGTCGACATCGACCGTGAAAAGGCCAACGCCTTGGGCGTGGCGTTCGCGGACATCACCTCCACGCTGGGCACGGCGTTCGGCTCGTCCTACGTGAACGACTTTGCCGCCAGCGGGCGCCAGCAGCGCGTGATCGTTCAAGCCGACCAGTTGCGCCGCATGCAGCCGGAAGACATCCTGCGGCTGAATGTACGCAGCAGCACAGGCACGATGGTGCCGTTTGCCTCGTTCGCCAACACGCGTTGGGTGACCGGCCCGATCCAGCTGGTGCGCTACAACGGCTATCCGGCTTACCGCCTGAGCGCCAACGCAGCCGCAGGGCATTCAACCGGCGAGGCGATGGAAGAATTGCTGCGCCTGGCCGAACAACTGCCGCCGGGCTTCGGCATCGAATGGACCGGCCAATCGGCCGAGGAACGCTTGTCCGGCTCGCAGGCCCCGGCGCTGTTTGCACTGTCCATGCTGGCGGCCTTCCTGGTGCTGGCGGCACTGTATGAATCGGAGTCGATTCCGGTGGCCGTGCTGCTGGTGGTGCCACTGGGCGTGCTTGGCGCCCTGCTTGGCGCGCATCTTCGCGACCTGCCGAATGACGTGTACTTCAAGGTCGGCCTGATCGCGATCATCGGTTTGTCCGCCAAGAACGCGATCCTGATCATCGAGTTCGCCAAGGATTTGCAAGCCCAGGGCAAAGGGCTGGTTGAAGCGACACTGGAAGCGGTGCACCTGCGCTTCCGCCCGATCATCATGACCTCGCTGGCCTTCATCCTCGGCGTGCTGCCGCTGGTGATCGCCTCCGGCGCCGGCTCGGCCTCGCAGCGCGCCATCGGTACCGGCGTGATGGGCGGCATGATTACCGCCACCGTGCTGGCAGTGTTCCTGGTGCCTGTGTTCTTTGTGGTCGTGCGCCGCATCTTCAAGGGCAGCGAACGCCAACGCCGCCTGGCAGCGCATGAACTGGATCTGCCGGAGTCGAAGCAATGATGAAGACCTCTTCCCCCACCCTGCTGCCCGCTGCGCGCGCCCGCGCGCTGGCCGCCTCGCTGCTGCTGGCCGGCGCAGTGTCCGGATGCTCGATGGCGCCAGCCTACCAGCGCCCCGCCGCACCGGTCGCTGACGCCTTCCCCGTCGCGCCGGCCGCCGCAGGTGCCGCTGGTGCCGCCGCCAGCGACGCCTCCACCAGCGCGGTGCAATCCGCTGTGGAGACCGGCTGGCGCACCTTCTTTCCCGATGGCCGCCTTCAGCAGCTGATTGCGACAGCGCTGGAAAACAACCGCGACCTGCGCATCGCCGCCCTGCGCATCGAGGAAGCGCGCGGTGCCTACCGCATCCAGCGCGCCGACCGTCTGCCGACGCTGAACGCTACGCTCAGCGAATCGCGCAGCCGCTCGCCAGGCTTTGCCAACTCCAGCGGCCAGGCACAAATCAACGAACGCTTTGACGCGGGCCTTGGCATTTCAGCGTTCGAACTCGACTTCTTTGGCCGCGTGAAAAGCCTGAGCGACTCCGCCCTCGCCAGCTATTTGGCAACGGAAGAAGCCAGGCAGGCAGCCCAAATCAGCCTGATCGCCGAAGTCGCCAAAGCCTACTACACCGAGCGCGCCATCGCCGAACAGCAAACGCTGGCCGAAAGCACTTACGAGGCCCGTACGCGCACCTTCGAACTGACGAAGCAGCGCGTCGACGGCGGCGCCTCCTCGCGTCTCGACCTGCGCTCCAACGAGCAGCAGATGCAGACCGCCCGCGCCGCTGCCCTCGCCCTGGCCCGCCAGCGTGTACAAGCCACCAATGCCCTGACCCTGCTGGTCGGCCAAGCGCTGCCAGCCGGCACTGCGACAGGTGGCCCCGCGCCGACGGAGGACGCCCAGGCCGACGCCATGTCCGCCCTGACCGCCGGCCTGCCATCCGACCTGCTGGCCAACCGTCCCGACATCCGCGCCGCCGAACAGCGCCTGAAAGCGGCCAATGCCAACATCGGGGCCGCCCGCGCGGCCTTCTTCCCGCGCCTTACACTGACCACCGCGATCGGCAGCGCCAGCCGCGATTTCAGCGGCCTGTTCGAGAGCGGCAGCAACACCTGGAGCTTCGCCCCGCAACTGGTGCTGCCAATCTTTGACAGCGGCCGCAACCTGGCCAACCTCGACGTCAGCCACGCCCGCAAGAACATCGCCGTGGCCGACTACGAGAAAGCCATCCAGCAAGCCTTCCGCGAAGTCGCCGACGCCCTGGCCGCCCGCACCTACCTCAGCGAACAGGTGGCCGCCCAGCGCGCAGTGCAGGACGCCCAGGCCGAACGCCTGCGTCTATTACAATTACGCTTTGAAAACGGGGTCGCCAGCTCGCTCGACGTGCTCGACGCCCAACGCGAATTGTTCACCGCGGAGCAGGCCCTGGTCCAGGCACGCCTGCTGCGCACAACCAGCGCGATCGACTTGTACCGTGCGCTTGGAGGAGGTTTGAAGTAGTGGATTCACCGATCAGTATCCGTCTCGGCCAGCGCGCCCGCCAACGTATCGAGCGCGCTGGCTTGCAAGCCGCCGACATCGCCATCATCCCCGCCGCGGCAGGCGGTCCTAAAGGCCTGATCCTGAACGGCATCGACCAATGGATGTTCGGCGAGTGGCTGAAACAAGCACCACGCAAGCGCCGCCTGATCGGCGCCTCGATCGGCGCATGGCGCATGGCCGCCGGCGCCTTCCACGACCCGGTGGCCGCGCAACAGCGCCTGGCGCACCACTACGTCCGCCAGACCTACCCAGCCAAGGTGGATGCCGCCTACGTCAGCCGTGTCATCCGCAGCCTGCTCGACAGCGTGCTCGATGGGCGCGGCAACGAAATGCTCACCAATCCCGACTACCTGCTGTCGGTGATCACGGTGCGCGGCATCGGCCCCCTGGCCCGCACGCGCGGCAACCGTTGGCGCGAAATGGCGGGCTTCCTGCGCGCCGCCGCCGGCAACGCCATCTCGCGCAGCCGCCTGGCCAGTGCCATGGAACGCGTGTTCTTCCACGACACCCGCGACGACGCGGCCTGGCTGCGCAACAGCTTCGACGCCTTTGCCTCGCACTACGTCGGCCTGACGCAACAGAACCTGCACCCGGCCCTGCTGGCCTCCGGCTCGATTCCGCTGGTGCTGCAGGCAGTCAGCGACATCCACGGCGCACCGCCGGGCGACTACTGGGACGGCGGCTTGATCGACTACCACCTGCACCTGCCCTACCAGCGCGACGAGGGCCTGGTACTGTACCCGCACTTCACCGACCATATCGTGCCGGGCTGGCTCGATAAATCAATGCCGTGGCGCCGTGCCCGCGACAGCGCGCTGGAAAACGTGATCCTGGTGTCGCCCTCGCCATCGTTCGTGGCGCGCCTGCCGAACCGCAAACTGCCGGACCGCACGGACTTCAAGCACTACGGCCAGGACCACGCGGCCCGCATCCGCGACTGGACCTACGCAATTGGCGAAAGCCAGCGCATGGCCGACGCGCTGGCCGAGTGGGCGGAAAAACCGGATCTGAAGGTAGCCCAGCAGTTTTAAGCCAGGTATTTCTCCTTTGTTGCAGCCTTGCAACAGGATATCTACCGCGCAACTGTTCAGGTGCATACTAGTACTCCAACTTATTGGAGGCTTGTATGCAATTCCTGTCCCAGCTCCGTATTGGGTCCCGTCTCGCGGCGGGCTTCGGCATCGTCCTGCTGTTGTCGGCCATCGGCACCAGCTACGCCCTTTACCATTCCAACAAAACCGCCAACGCCACGCGCGCCATGATGGACCGGCCGCTGGCCAAGGAGCGCATTGTGTCGGACTGGTATGTGCTGATCTACTCGGCCGTCGCACGCACCCAGATGATTGCGCGCAGCAGCGATGGCGAACTGTCGAATACCTTCGCCACCGCGATTGCCGACAGCGCAAAGCGCGGCGCCGAACTGCTGAAGTCGATCGAAGGCCTGCTGGAGTCGGATGAAGAACGCAAGATCTACCAGGACGCAGTAGCCATCCGCACCAAATACCAGGACGCGAAAAACCAGGTGATGAACGCCAAGAAGGCCGGCGATGCGGCGGAAGGCGAGCGCCTGTACCGCGAGGTATTCGAGCCAGCCGCGAAGGCCTATCAGGAGAAAGTGAACGAATTGCTGGCGCAGCAGCGCAAAGCCATCGACGCCACAGCGGCCGGGATCAACGAAGCCAATGCGCGCAGCAACCGCCTGATGCTCACCCTTGGCATCCTGCTGCTGGTCTTTGGCGCCTGGGCCGCCTGGGTCATCTCGCGCAGTATCACCGTACCGCTGAATTCCGCACTCGGCATCGCCAACACCGTGGCCGAAGGCGACCTGACCACGCATTTCGATGAACACACTGCCCGTGATGAAATCGGCGACCTGATGAAGGCCCTGCGTGGCATGAACGACGCGCTGCGCCGCGTGGTGAGCCAGGTGCAGACCGGCACCACAGCGATCGCCACCGCATCCAGCGAAATCGCTGAAGGCAACCTGGACCTCTCCTCGCGCACCGAACAGCAAGCCAGCTCGCTCGAGGAAACCGCATCCTCGATGGAGGAGTTGACCTCCACCGTGAAGCAGAACGCCGACAACGCCAACCAGGCGAACCAGTTGGCCCAGGCCGCATCCGACGTGGCCGCACGCGGCGGCGAGATCGTTGGCCAAGTGGTGGAGACGATGGGCTCCATTGACGCGTCATCGCGCAAGATTGTCGACATCATCGGCACCATCGACGGCATCGCCTTCCAGACCAACATCCTCGCGCTGAACGCTGCCGTGGAAGCGGCACGCGCCGGCGAGCAAGGCCGCGGGTTCGCCGTGGTCGCCTCCGAAGTGCGCAACCTGGCGCAGCGCTCAGCCGCTGCCGCGAGAGAAATAAAAGAGTTGATCGACAACTCCGTGGTGCAGGTGAATGCCGGCACCTCGCTGGTGCAGCAAGCCGGCACCACCATGGGCGAAGTGGTGACCAGCGTGCGGCGCGTGACCGACATCATGGGCGAGATCACCTCGGCCAGCCGCGAACAAAGCGTCGGCATCGATGAAGTGAACCAGGCCATTGGCCAGATGGACCAGGTGACGCAGCAGAATGCCGCCTTGGTGGAAGAAGCCGCTGCCGCTGCCGCCAGCATGCAGGAACAGGCCGCCCAGCTCGCGCAAGTCGCCGCGTCATTCAAATTGGGCACCGAGGCCGTCGCCCGCTGGAGCGCCCAAGCCCGCCCTGCTGCGCGTGTTGCCGGTCAGGGCGAAGCCACGGCAACGATCGAAGCCACTCCGCAGAAACGCCTGGTCGCACCGGACGCACGCGCCAATCCGCGCGGCGCAAATGCCAAGGCCTCCGCCGATCGCACAACTGAACGTCGCACTAAGACCGAGCGCCGCACCCCGGCTGCTGCCAACGATGAATGGGAAGAGTTCTAAGGAAAATTAGAAGCTCGACTTTGATGCTCTGGCGCACATTGCCTAATGCGCCATGCCGTCATTGCCAGCGCGTCTCGGATTTCGGATTCCGTTTTCGAGTCGGTGCCAGGTCTGTCATTCGGACAAGCGAGCTAATTCTTTGATAAATATCAATTCGCAAAATCAGCCAGATTCGCGCATTGAGATTCGTCAAATGAGAGCGCTAGCTGTCCGAATGACAGACCTGGCACCGACTCTGGCCCGTGCCGCGGCCACGACGAATGGGAAGAGTTTTAGTCTTCGCCGAGGAACATCTGCTGCAAGTCGTTGAGGAAGCGCTGGCCTAGTTCGGTTGGCTTGATCAGCATGTGGTCGCGGTAAAGCAGGCCTTTGGCCTCGGCCGCGTTCAACTGCTTTTCGATGGTGTTGAGCGCCACGCCGGTGCGTTCAGCGAACAGGTTCGGTTCGAAGCCGCCTTGCAGGCGCAGGGTGTTCAGCATGAACTCAAAGCCCATTTCGTCGCGCGACAGTTCGCGCTCTTCCTGCACCGGATTGCCGGCGGCCACCGCATCCATATAGGACTGGGGTTGCTTGTAGCGCGCCTGGCGCAGCACGCGGTGCGGGAAGGACAGCTTGGAGTGCGCGCCGGCGCCGATGCCGAGGTAGTCGCCGAACTGCCAGTAGTTCAGGTTGTGGCGCGCCTGGTGGCCCGGCTGCGCGTAGGCCGATACTTCGTAGTGGCCGTAGCCGTTCGCAGTGGTCAGCTCGGCGATCATGTCCTGCATGTCGGCGCTCAGGTCGTCGTCCGGCAACTGCGGTGGATACTTGGCGAACACGGTGTTCGGCTCCATCGTCAAGTGGTACAACGACAGGTGTGGCGGCTTGAAATCGATCGCGGTCTGGATATCCTGGCGCGCCTGCTCCAGCGTCTGGTTTGGCAGCGCGTACATCAGGTCCAGGTTGAAATTGTCGAAGTTCGCCAGCGCGATTTCCACCGCGCGTTTCGCCTCGCCGTCGTCATGGATACGGCCCAGCGCCTTCAGGTGCTCGCTGTTGAAGCTCTGGATGCCGATCGACAGGCGGTTGATGCCGCTGTCGCGATAGGAGCGGAATTTCTCGGCCTCGAAGGTGCCGGGATTGGCCTCCATCGTGATCTCGCAGGCGCCGTCCAGCGGCAGCAGGCTGCGCAAGTCCGACATCAATCGGTCCATGCCGGCCGCCGACATCAGGCTCGGCGTGCCGCCGCCGATGAAAATCGTGTAGATCTTGCGGCCCCAGATCAGGGGCAGCGACATTTCCAGGTCGCGCCGCAGCGCGTCCAGGTATTCCTTCTCAGGTACTTCACCCTTCGCCTCGTGCGAATTGAAATCGCAGTAGGGGCACTTGCGCACGCACCACGGCCAGTGGATGTACAGCGACAAGGGCGGCAAGGCCTGCAGGTTCAGCGCGCCCGGACGCAGGTAGGTGGCAGCGACGCCGGCGGCGCTGTCGATGGTGCGGCTTGGTACGGCATTGCCGACCGGCTTAATCGGGATCATTTCTTCAGCTTCTCTACCAACGCACGCAGGGCCTGGCCGCGGTGGGACAGGCGGTTCTTCTCTTCCGGCGCCAGCTCGGCCACGTGCTTGCCCAGCGAAGGAATCAGGAAATACGGGTCGTAGCCAAAGCCACCTTCGCCGCGCGCCTCAGGCGAAATGACACCTTCCCAGCGCCCATCGGCGATCACCGGCTGCGGGTCGTCAGCGTGGCGCACGAATACCAGCACACAGTAATAGTAGGCCGATTTGTCGGCATGCGCTGCCAGGTCGGCGATCAGCTTCTCGCTGTTGCGAGCATCCGATTTCGGCTCGCCTGCATAGCGCGCCGAGTAGACGCCTGGCGCACCGCCCAGCGCATTGACGCATACGCCCGAATCATCGGCCAGCGCCGGCAAGCCGGTCAGGCGGGCTGCGTGGCGCGCCTTGGTCAGTGCATTTTCGACAAAAGTGTGGAAAGGCTCATCCGCCTCCGGCACGTCGAATTCGCCCTGCGGGTGGGCGGAAAAACCAATGGTCGAGAGCAGCTCATTGAATTCCTTGAGCTTGCCCTTGTTGTTCGATGCGAGAACGATGCGTTGTGTCATGAATATCGGCTCTTTTGAAAGAGCCGACATTTTAAACCACTTGCAGCACCAGCTTGCCCTGGTTGGCGCCGCTAAACAGCTTGGCGAATGTCTCGGGGAAGGTGTCGAGCCCCTGCACCACGTGTTCACGGGTTTTCAGTTTGCCGGCCTGGATCCAGCCACCCATGGTGGTGATTGCCTCCATCGCGCGGTGATAGTAGTCGCTCACCATCACACCACGCATGGTGGCGCGCTTGACCAGCAGTTGCAGGTAGTTCGCAGGGCCGGTTACAGCGTCGGTATTGTTGTATTGGGAAATCGCACCGCAAATCACTACGCGCGCACCGTGCGCCAGGTTGGCCAGCGCGGCATCCAGGATTTCACCACCGACGTTATCGAAGAAGACGTCGACGCCTTGCGGCGCATGCTGGCGCAACGCGGCGGCCACGTTGTCGGTCTTGTAGTCGATGGCAGCATCGAAGCCCAACTCCTCGACCAGGTAGCGCGTTTTGTCCGCGCCGCCGGCAATGCCGATCACCCGAGCGCCTTTGAGCTTGGCGATCTGCCCCACCAGCGCGCCGACTGCACCGGCCGCGCCGGACACCAGGACCGTGTCGCCTTCTTTCGGCTGGCCCACGTCAAGCAGGCCGAAATAGGCGGTCAGGCCTGGCATGCCGAGCGCGCCGAGGAACAACGGCAGCGGCGCCAACGATGGATTGACCTTGCTCAGGCCAACGCCATTGTGAATCGCATATTCCTGCACGCCCAGCAAGCCGGTGACGTGATCGCCAACGGCAAATCCAGGGTTGCGCGACTCGGCAACGCGGCCCACTGCAATGGCGCGCATCACTTCGCCCAATGCGACCGGCGGCATGTATGAATCGGTCGAAGCATTCATCCAGCCGCGCATGGCCGGGTCGAGCGACACATGGGAAATCTGGATCAGGACTTCCCCCTCCGACAGCGCGCGCAGCGGCGTCGTAGCGAAGTCGAAATCGGAACGCTGGATGGCGCCTTCAGGGCGGCGGGCAAGCAGGAACTGGCGGTTGTTGGTCATGATGCGTCCAAAGAGGTTTGAATGACGCCAGTGTACGGGTCATGACCGTACTTGATAAGTCAACGACAAGGCATTACATTGTTGACCAAGGAGGAACAATGAACCCTCAACGCCTTGCCATTTTCGCTACCATCATCCAGTCCGGCAGCATCAGCGCTGCCGCGCTCAAGCTCGGCTGCGGCAAGTCTGTCGTATCGCGCCAGCTCGCTCAATTGGAAAAAGACCTCGGCGCACGCCTGATCCAACGCTCCACGCGCCAGCTCGCCCTGACCGAGGTGGGCCAGATGGTGCTGGAAGAGGCGCGCCAGATCGAACGTTCGCTGGACAAGATTGCCCACCTCGCCGACAGCTACCAGCAGCAGGTACGCGGCCTGTTGCGCGTGTCGTGTTCAATGGCCGGACGACGCGTGCTGGTGCCGTTGCTGGCGGATTTCACGGCGCAGTATCCGCAGGTGAAGGTATCGCTGCAGCTGGACGACGCAATGGTCGACCTGATCGCGCAGCAAATCGATGTTGCAATCCGCACCTCCGCCCTGGTCGACTCAACGCTGGTGGCGCGCAAGCTGGCCGAAAATCCCAGCGTCGTCTGCGCCGCCCCCTCCTACCTTGCCAGCGCAGGCACGCCGCGTACGCCGCAGGATTTGCAGCAGCATGCCTGCTTGCTGTACGCAGTGGGCGCGCGGGTCTATGACGAATGGAATTTCGGTGAAGCCGGCACGGTGCGGGTCGACGGCCCGCTGCAAATGAACGATGGCGGCGCCCTGGTGACGGCAGCCGTGGGCGGCGCGGGCATCATCAAAGTACCGGTGCCCATCGTTGCCGACGAACTGGCCGGCGGCCAGCTGGTGCGCATCTTGGAAGACGTGGCTTTGCCGCCGGGTCCAGCCACCTACGCGGTGTACCCGGCGCGCGAATTCCTGCCTTTGAAGACCGCCGCCTTTGTCGACTTCCTGCGGCAGCGCCTGGGCGAAATTACAGGCCGAGAGCCTGCTTCTGCAGCTTGACCAAGTCCTTGATGCCGCCTTCGGCCAGGTCCAGCAGGCGGTTCATGGCCGCACGGTCGAAGGCCGCGCCTTCAGCCGTGCCCTGCACTTCCACGAAGGCGCCTTCGTCCGTCATGATCACGTTCATGTCGGTGTCGCAGCCAGAATCTTCCAGGTAGTCCAGGTCCAGCACCGGCACGCCCTGGTACACGCCAACCGAGATCGCAGCCACGAAATGCTTGACCGGGATGGTTTCGATCATGCCGCGCGCCTTCAGCTTGGTGAAAGCATCATAGGCCGCCACCATGGCGCCAGTGATCGACGCGGTGCGGGTGCCGCCGTCGGCCTGGATCACGTCGCAATCCAGTTGCAGGGTGCGTTCGCCGAAGGCATCCAGGTCGAAGGCAGCGCGCAGCGAACGGCCGATCAGGCGCTGGATCTCCTGGGTGCGGCCGCTTTGCTTGCCCTTGGCCGCCTCACGGTCCATGCGCGAATGGGTGGAACGCGGCAGCATGCCGTATTCCGCCGTCATCCAGCCCTGCCCCTTGCCTTTCAGGAAGCCCGGTACGCGTTCTTCAATGCTGGCCGTGCAAATTACCTTGGTGTCGCCGCACTCGATCAGCACCGAACCTTCGGCGTGCTTGGTGTAGTCGCGGGTGATGCGGATATTGCGCAGCGCATCGACGGCGCGGCCACTCGGGCGATTGACAGTGGTCATGGAATTCCTATTTCAGTAGCTGGGTAGATTTCTCGATGGCGCCGCGGATTTCCGCGATCGCCTTTTCAATTTCGTCGTCGTCGAACACATCGGTTTCGGTCTTGGCGCCGTGGATGGTAGTGCTGACCACATCATCCGGCAACTGCTCGGTCGAAATCACGGTCGAACCGGCGTGCGTGGTCGGCGCGCCATCGGCCACCAGCGCGCCCTGCCACATGATGGCCAGTGCCGTCACGTTGTCGCTGGTGTCGCCGGCGCGGCGCAGCGCAGTCGTCAACATGTCCGGCACTGCCCGCACCACGGTCTGGGTGGTCAGCATCTGCACCAGCTCCTCGTCGTTCACCACCGCCCACAGGCCGTCGGAACACAGCATCAGCGTATCGCCCGGCAGCAGGTTGGCGCGGCCGGAAACTTCGATGCGCGGCGCGCTGCTGGCGCCAAGGCAGGCATACAGCTTGTTGCGGTCGGGGTGGGTATTGCGCGCAGAAGCGGGGATCAAGCCCTTCTCGATCATGTTCTCGACGTGAGAATGGTCGCGCGTGCGGCCGTGCAACTGGCCATTGCGCACCCAGTACAGGCGCGAATCGCCGCAATGCGCCCACACGGCGGTATTGTGCTGCACCAGGCAGGCCACGATGGTAGTACGCGGCGACTCCGGCATATTGTGGGTCATCGTGTACGTGTGGATGTCGTTGTGCGCGGCAGCCAGCGCCTCTTCGAGGAAGCGCTCCGCCCCCTTCACGTAGGGCGTTGCCTGTTGCTGGAACATCTGCGAGATGGTGCGGGTAGCGATGGAGGCGGCGATCTCACCGCGCGCGTGGCCACCCATGCCGTCAGCGAGCACCAGCAACAGCGCGTCGCGCGTGAAGCTGTAGCCCATCCGGTCCTGGTTGACCTTGCGGCCCCCGATATGCGTTTCCTGGTAAACGGCGAATTGCATGGCATGGGCTCCTTATTGTTGGCGCGGGGCCGTCTCTTTTTTACGGCCAAATCCGAGCTTGCCTGCCAGCTTGCCCAGCTTTTCTAATGCCCCCGGCGGAGGCGGCGGTTCCTTCGGCGCCGGCGCTTGCGCCAGCATCTTTTGCAGCTCGAACAAGCTTTGCGGACGCGCCAGAGGGTCTATCAGCAAAGTCCATCGTACCAGTTTGACCAGCTCCGGCGAATAGAGGATTTCCATCTTCTGGAAGTGCGGCTCCATCTTGTCTTCCTTGCGGCGCTGGTCTGCCGGCTGCGGCGGCTGGCCGAGCATGCAGGCGAAAATCGAGGCGCCGATCGAATAGACGTCGGTCCATGGGCCCAGCGCCTCGGTCTTGGAGTACAGCTCGGGCGGCGCAAAGCCAGGCGTGTACATCGGCATCAGCTTCGGGCTGTCCGTATTCACGGTCTGGCGCGCCGCGCCGAAGTCCAGCAGCATGGGGGTGCCGTCCGTGCGCAAGTAGATGTTGGCCGGTTTCAGGTCCAGGTGCAGCAGCTTGTTGGTGTGCACCTCGCGCAAGCCTTTCAGCACCTGCGTGAAAATCTGGCGCACGAAGGCCTCGCTGCAATTGCGACCCTTGCTGCGTTGCCGCTGGATGTGATCCTGCAGCGAATGGCCCGACTCGTAGGCCATTACCATATAGACAGTTTCGTTGGCACGGAAGAAATTCAACACCCTTACAACATTTGGATGTGAAATCTTCGCAAGTGCACGACCCTCTTCAAAAAAGCACTTCAGCCCGATCCTGAACACCGCCAGGTTCGACTTCGTGACCACAGGTACCATCTCGCCCTCTTGACGCAATGCAAGACTGCTTGGTAAATATTCTTTAATCGCTACCGCATTACCTTCGGCGTCGTAGGCCAGGTACACAATACTGAACCCGCCTGACGCAATTTTCTTTACAATGCGGTATCCAGCAATTTCCAGACCATCCGGTAATGGAGCGTTGTTCTGAGCTGCCATAAGTTTCCTCGCTTCAACTAAACCGGATTGTGTGGGACAAAGCAATATATTGTAAAGACAAAGACAAAAACGGGGATATCCTTTGAGCATTTCCAGCATGACTGGCTACGCCGTAGCCACCAGCGAAAGCGCGGCGGGCACACTGACAATTGAGATCAAAAGCGTCAATTCGCGCTTTCTTGACCTTCAATTCCGCATTAATGACGACTTACGCGCGCTCGAACCGGATTTGCGATCTGCTGTCATGGGTGCCATCACCCGCGGCAAAGTAGAGCTACGGCTGAGTTTTGGCCGGAAGGCAGCTGCCGCCGGCACCCAGGCCCTGAATGTAGCCCTGCTCAACGAACTGGCGCGCCTGCAAGGCGAAGTTGGCCAGCATTTCAGCGGCGCCGCGCAGATGAGTGTTGCTGAACTACTTCGCTGGCCCGGTGTTGTCGAAGAAGCACAAATCGGCCAGGAATCGCTCCAGGCCGACGTTTCGGCCCTGATGGGCAAGACCCTGGCAGCCTTCGTCCAAAGCCGCCAGCGCGAAGGCGCGGCGCTGGAAGCGATGCTGGTTTCGCGCATCGAAGCCATGGAAAGCATCGTAAAACGAATTACCCCACTAATTCCTCAGGTAGTTGCACAATTCCAACAAAAAGCCGTGGAGCGCATGCAAGAGGCCCTCGGCCTGGCCTGCCAGGGATCGAATACCGCGATGTCGCGCCAGGACGCGATGGAACGCATCCGCCAGGAAGTGATCCTGTACGGCATCCGCATTGACGTCGCTGAAGAGCTGGGCCGCCTGTCGGCCCACCTGGGCGAAACCCGCCACATCCTGAAAAAAGGCGGCCAGGTCGGCAAGCGCCTGGACTTCATGATGCAGGAGCTGAACCGCGAAGCAAACACCCTCGGCGCCAAAGCCTCGGTCAAGGAACTGGCAGACGCCTCGATGGAGCTCAAGCTGCTGATCGAGCAGATGCGCGAACAGGTCCAGAACCTAGAATAAAGAAAGTCGGGGTCAGCTCCGGCAATCGGACATTTGCCTGCGGCAAATGTCCGATTGCCGGAGCTGACCCCGACTTTTATCTTGTAAGACGGTACAGGAGTACCGCGGTCCGGATCGCACCCTGCTCGATCGAGCGCACTTCCAGGTCTTCTCCCGGTGCATGGGCGCCCTTGCCGGTGGCGCCGAGGCCGTCCAGGCTGTCGACGTAGGGCGCGACGAATTGCACGTCGCCGGCGCCGCGCTGGCCCGGTGGCAGCGCGGCGATCGGGCCCAGGCCGGCGTCGGCACTGGCTTTCGAATACAGCTGCAGTACTTTCAGGTTGCCTTCGGTCGGCGCCATCGGCGGGTAGCCGTCGTGGAAGCGGATCTGGGCGCTGCTGCCAGGCAGGTTCTGCGCGACGATGGAGCGCATGCGGGCGCGGGCACTTTCGCCCTGCTCCGGCGTCAGGAAGCGCAGGTCGCCTTTCACAGTCGCGCTGTTGGCGATGACGTTCGACTTGCCGAAGGCCGTGCCCTTGGCCGCCGTGCCGTCGTAAGTGACTTCGGTGCCGCCCAGGACCAGGCCGGGATTGAAGGTCAGGTTCGGTTCCTGCAATTGCTGGCGGAAGGTGTCCAGGATGCGGGCCGTTTCGTACACCGCGCCATAACCTGCATCGGCGTTGAAAATGCCGGATGAATGGCCTTGCTTGCCTTTCACTTCCAGTTGCCATGAGGTCGAGGAGCGGCGGCCGATAGTGCCCGTGGCCTTGCCGTTTTCGTCCAGCACCGTGGCTTCGAAGGCCAGGGCGACGTCGCTGCGCTTTGCCAGGTTGACCATGTCGCCGCGCGAGATTTCTTTCGGGTCGCCGGCATTTTCCTCGTCGCCGGTGAAGATTACGCTGACCGTGGTGTTGTCCAGCGCACCTGCGCCGTGCAGCGCGCGCAGCGCTTCGATGATGATGACGTTGCCACCCTTCATGTCGTTGACGCCCTGGCCGCTGGCACGCTCGCCCTGGCGCTCCCACTTCTGCATCGGTGCATTCGCTTCGAACACGGTATCCAGATGGCCGATCAGCAGCACGCGCTTGCCCTGCTTGCCCTCGCGCGTGGCGACCAGGTGGCCGGCGCGCTGCATTTCCTTCGGCATGTCGATCCACTGCGTCTTGAATCCCAGCTTGCCCAGTTCTACGCGGAACACCTTGCCGACCTCGCGCACGCCCTTGTGATTCATGGTGCCGCTATTGATGTTGACCGTCTTTTCCAGCAAGGCCAGCGCATTGCTCGAATTGGCCTTGACCAGGCTGACGATGCGTTCTTCTTCAGGCGACAGCGACAGCGACTGCGCCGCAGCGCTTTCCATCAATCCGGCGGCGAGCAGCGAAACGAACAGGCAGGTCATACGCATTTCTGGCATCCTCCTTGAAGTGTGATCGCAACTCTACTACGGAAAATTCAGATGAACATCCGCGTTGGCATCGGCGGCTGGGACTTTGCTCCCTGGCGCGACACCTTCTACCCGCCCGACGTACCGCTCAAGCGCGCACTGGAATACGCCAGCAGCGTGCTGACCAGCATCGAGATCAACGGCACCTTCTACCGCAATGCCAAGCCTGAGCACTTCACCGGCTGGGCCGAGCGCACGCCGGACAATTTCGTATTTGCGGTGAAGGCTTCGCGTTACGCGACCAACCGCAAGGTGCTGGGCGAGGCGGGAGAGTCGATCGAGCGCTTCATGGAGAGCGGCCTGACGGAGCTGGGCGACAAGCTTGGCCCGATCCTGTGGCAGCTCGCCGCCACCAAGCGCTTCGATCCGGATGATCTTGCGGCCTTCTTCCAGCTGCTGCCGAAGAAGCTGGGCAAGCGCAAGCTGCAGCATGTGCTCGATGCGCGCCACGACAGTTTCATGTGCCCGGACTACCTGAAGCTGGCGCGCAAGTACAAGGTCGCGACAGTGATCACGGATTCACCGAAATACCCGAACTTCACGGAAATGACGGGTGACTTCGTCTACGCGCGCTTGATGGATGCGCAAAGCGGCATCACGACCGGCTACACCAGGCCCGCCTTGAAAAAATGGGCCGCGCAAGCGCAGGACTGGACCGGCGACGGCAAGCGCGATGTCTTCATCTACTTCATCAACGGCGCCAAGGAGCGCGCGCCGGCGGCGGCGCAGGAGCTGCTGCGCGTGCTGGGCGCGAAACGCTAACGCGCCAGTCCGTCGAACCATTCGAGCGCGCGCACCCATAGCGGCTGCGCATGCGGGCGGAAGTAGCCCATGTGCCCGAGCTGGCCCAGTCCCGTGGCAGCCGGGTCGATGTCCACACCATGCCACGGCGCGTTGCGGTAGCCGGACATCAGCGCATCGCGCGACCGCGGCGGCGCCCACAGGTCGTCGGTCGCATTCAGCGCCAGGATCGGCGTGCGCACGGCCGCGAAGCCTTCGGCAATCTCCGGCACTTTCGGGTCATCCAGGAAGTAGCGCGGGAATTTGCACCAGTGCTTCCATTGGCGGTACACGCCCATCGGCAAGTCCTCTCCCATGCCAAGCTTGCTCCAGGCCAGGCGCCCCTTCCAGCGCGTCACGATCGGGCCGACCACATGCCACATGGCCAGCACGCGCAGGCGTTCCATACGCGGCATCCAGCCATGCCAGCCCGCGCCGACGCCGAACAGGTAAACGCCGTCAATTTTTTCGTGGTTCGGCACCAGGCCCAGTGCATGGCCACCGTAAGAGTGACCCACCATGTACAGCGGCGTGCTGTCGGCAGGCGCAAAGAATTCGATCACGGCGTTCAGGTCCAGCCGCGCCCAGTCGAGGAAGCTGGCCTCGAAACCGCGCAGGGTTTTCGGCGCCGAGCCGCCTACGCCGCGATAGTCGAAAGTCAGCACGGTGTAGCCCTGCCCGGCCGCGAATTCGGCGAAGCGGCGGTAGAAGCCTTGCGGCACGCCGGTGGCGCCGGCTACCAGCAAGCGCGCTTTCTCCGGGCCGCGTGCGCGGTAGCGCATGGCGGACAAGCGATAGCCGTCGACCGCGCGCAGTTCCAGTTTTTCCGCCAGCAGCAAGGCGGCGGCAGGCATATGGCTCATGTTCTTTTCTCCACTTTCAGCATTGGCATCAGGGCGTCCATGGTTTGCACCATGGGCGCGGTGTCGCCCGCCACGCGGGCTTGCAGCAGGCCCCCTTCGTAGGCGGCAAGGATCAGGGCGGCGATGCCCTCGGCACGCTGGCGTTCGTGGCCGGCCTGCGCCAGCGCGTCGGCCATGCGGCCGCGCAGGCTGGCAAAGCCGGTTTTCAACGCGTTGCGGATCTCGGCGTCATCGGCGGTGGATTCCAGCGCCACGGCAGCCAGCGGGCAGCCCAGCTCAAACTCGCTGTCATCCAGGCCGCGCAGGGCACGCAGGATCCAGGCTTGCAGCGCGGCGACCACATCGGGCTCGCGCTCCATATAGGTGTCGAGCTTGTGGAGCAGGAAGCTGAAGGTGGCTTCGATGGCGGCCACCGCCAGCTGGTCTTTGCCGCCGGGGAAATGGTGGTACATCACGCCTTTCGGCGCCTTGGCCGTAGCCAGGATCTCGCTCAGGCCGGCACCATGCAGGCCGCGGTGCTGCAGCGTGGTGATCATGGCGTTGATCAGGCGTTCGCGGGTGGTGAGTTGTTGGGTATTCATGCGGCCACTCTATAGACCGGTCGGTCCAGTGTCAAGAACCGCCCGCACAGCCGGTTTCAACTCTGCTTGCTCCTTGGTAAAATACTTCTTTGGGCGACCGCCTAGCTTTCGAGAATTGCAAATGAGCCAACATTTTTCCGGCAGCCTGTTCATGGTTGCTGCGCCATCCGGCGCCGGTAAATCTACGCTGGTCAATGCCCTGCTGGCACAGGAACCGGCCATCAAGCTGTCGATCTCGACCACCACGCGCCAGCCGCGCCCGGGCGAGCAGCATGGCCGCGAGTACTTCTTCACCACGGCTGAAGACTTCCGCAAGCGCGCGGCCGAGGGCGAATTCCTGGAGTGGGCCGAAGTGCACGGTAATTTCTACGGCACTTCGCGCATCTTCGTGGAAGAGCAGATGAGGGCCGGCACCGACATCCTGCTGGAGATCGATTGGCAGGGCGCGCGCCAGGTCAAGAAGCAATTCCCGCAAGCGGCCGGCATCTTCATCCTGCCGCCATCGTTCGCGGCGCTGGAAGAACGGCTGCACAAGCGCGGCCAGGACGAGGTCCACGTGATCAACCGCCGCCTGCTGGCGGCGGGCGGCGAAATCGCCCACGCGCCCGAGTTTGAGTATGTTATTATCAACGAAGAGTTCCCGGTCGCCTTGTCGGAGCTAAGCGCGATCGTCCGCTCGGCCCGTTGCCGGTTTGCGCAACAAGCCGCCCGCAATGCCAAGCTGATGTCCGAACTGGGCATCCACGCCGACCACGCAGAATAATCACCGACGCATCAAGTACCGCATTTACCCAGGAGTTAAGCATGGCCCGTATTACTATTGAAGATTGCCTGAAAAACGTACCTAACCGCTTCCAGCTGACCCTGGCAGCGACCTACCGCGCACGCCAGCTGCTGCAAGGCCACACCCCTAAGGTCGAAGCCAAGGACAAGCCAACCGTCGTCGCCCTGCGTGAAATCGCTGCCGGCAAAGTAGGCCTGGAAATGCTGAAAAAGGTCCCTATGTAAGCTGGGAACCTTTTTGTTCCCGATATGAACCTGACATCCGCCGATCCCAACATCAGCGAACAGCCCGCACGGCGGGCACGGCGCCCGGCTAAGCAACAGCCGGGCGTTGACGTTTCTGCACCATCCGTTTCCACTTCTGCACTAGCCGCGCCAACCGTGGCCACCGGCGTTGCCACCATCACCCACCTCACCGAAAAACTCGCCGAGTACATGGGCGAGGCCGACCTGAAAAAAGTCAAGGAAGCCTACCGCTTCTCGGACGAGATGCACCTGGGCCAGGTACGCAAGTCGGGCGAACCGTACATTTCGCACCCGATCGCGGTGGCCGAGATCTGCGCCGAGTGGAAGCTGGACGCACAAGCCATCATGGCGGCGCTGCTGCACGATGTGATGGAGGACCAGGACGTCAAGAAGGACGAGCTGATCGAACGCTTCGGCGCCCAGGTGGCGCACCTGGTCGACGGCCTGTCCAAGCTGGAAAAAATCGAGTTCCAGAGCCAGATCGAAGCGCAGGCGGAAAACTTCCGCAAGATGCTGCTGGCCATGGCCTCGGACGTGCGCGTGATCCTGATCAAGCTGGCCGACCGCCTGCACAATATGCGCACGCTGGAAGTGATGATCCCGGCCAAGAAGCGCCGCATCGCGGCCGAGACGATGGAAGTCTACGTCCCCATCGCGCACCGCCTTGGCCTGAACAATATCTACCGCGAACTGCAGGACCTGTCCTTCTCGCACCTGTATCCGGTGCGCTACCACGTGCTGCACAAGGCCGTAAAAGCGGCGCGCGGCAACCGGCGCGAGGTGGTCTCGAAGATCCTGGACGCGGTGAAGAACACCCTGTCGATAGCCGGCATCGAGGCGGAAGTCTATGGCCGCGAAAAGACCCTGTACGGCATCTACAAGAAGATGCGCTCCAAACACCTGTCGTTCTCGCAGGTGCTGGACGTGTATGGCTTCCGCGTGGTGGTCGACAGCTTCCCCAACTGCTACGTGGCGCTCGGCACCCTGCACTCGCTGTACAAGCCGATGCCGGGCAAGTTCAAGGACTACATCGCGATCCGTAAGCTGAACGGCTACCAGTCATTGCACACCACGCTGATCGGCCCCTACGGCACGCCGGTGGAATTCCAGATCCGCACCCAGGAAATGCACCGCACCGCCGAATCGGGCGTGGCGGCGCACTGGCTATACAAGAGCAACGACGCCAACATCTCGGACATGCAGCAGCGCACCCACGCCTGGCTGCAATCGCTGCTCGACATCCAGCAGCAGACCGGCGACTCGGCCGAATTCCTGGAGCACGTCAAGGTCGACCTGTTCCCTGATTCGGTCTACGTGTTCACGCCGAAGTCCAAGATCATCGCCCTGCCCCGTGGCGCCACGCCGATCGATTTCGCGTATTCGATCCACACCGGCATCGGCGACCATACGGTATCGGTCAACATCAACGGCGAAGCGGCCCAGCTGCGCACCGAACTGCGCAACGGCGACATCGTGGAGATCGTCACCGACCCGAACTCGCGCCCAAGCCCGACCTGGCTGTCCTTCGTGCGCACCGGCAAGGCGCGCTCGGCGATCCGCCACCACCTGCGCACGATCAACCTGCCGGAATCGATCCGGCTTGGCCAGCAACTGCTGGCGCAGGCACTGGATGCGATCAATGTGCCGGGCGAGCTGCCGCCGCCGCTGATGGAACGCCTGCTGAACGAATCCTCGGCCAAGTCGATGGAAGAGCTGTATGCCGACATCGGCATCGGCAAGCGCATGGCCGCGCTGGTGGCGCGCCACATCTTCGGCCTGCTGGGCGGCGAATCGGCCAGCGCGCCGATCGAGCACACCAGTTCGAAAGAACTCGATCCGGTCACGATCTACGGCAGCGAAGGCGTGTCGGTGCAGCTGGCGCCATGCTGCCTGCCGATTCCGGGTGACCATATCGTGGGACAGCTGCGCCGCGACCAGGGCTTGCAGGTGCACACCGGCGACTGTTCGGTGGCCAAGCGCTCCAAGCAGAAAGAGCCTGAGCGCTGGATCGCGGTCAAATGGGGTACCGAGATCAACCGCCGCTTCGACAGCCGCATCCGCCTGATCATCAACAATGAGAAGGGCATCCTGGCGCGCGTGGCAGCGGAAATCGGCGAAAGCGACGGCAACATCACCTTCGTCGGCATGGACGAAGACCGCGAGCACGTGCTGCACCAGCTGCGCTTCACGATCCAGGTCAAGGACCGCGTGCACCTGGCGGCGCTGATCCGCAACGTGCGAAAAGTAGCAGGCGTCAACCGCGTCACCCGCGAACGCGCCTAGCGGGGTGTCAGACCCTGCGGGTCTGACACCGGTTTACCGGTTCATTGGTTTCCGCAAAGCAGCATCTCCCTTGATAGCAAACCGTATCCGCTCCAGGTCCTTCTCTGCCAGAGGCATGTCAAAAAGCGCCTGATAAGCCTTCCGGCGCTCCTCATCATCCGAACCTAAGCCGAGGTAGACCGGATGCGGACGAATCAATACATCCTCCCGCCCCTCTGCATTAACGCGATAGCTCGACCATTTATACCCGCCGGGAAATTCCACCATCCCCGCCCTTACAGGATTGAGTTCAATATATCGCTGGCACATCAAGAGGTATGCGCTGCTGTCGATTAGGGACGAGTGGTAACGCTTATCCCACATTGTGCCGCTGCCTCCGTACCGGGCGTGGCGCCAAAGCGCGGTACGCTGTGCAAGCGACTTCATCAACGACGCCTGGGAGTTTTGTCCACGAATACTGAGCAACAGATGGAAATGGTTGCTCATCAGGACGTAGGCGTGGATGTCGCAGCTTGATTTGACGCTATGTTCTCTGAGCAAGCCGAGGAAACCGTGCCGCTCTTCGTCATCATTGAAGATGATGCGGCCATTGTCGCCGCGCTGGGTCAGGTGCAGGCAAGTACCTACGGGGTAGTTACGTAGTGGGCGGGGCATTTTGCTCTCCTTGGAACCGGTAAACCGGTGTCTGACCCGCAGGGTCAGACACCGCCTGTTCAAAGGATAGCGGTGCTTTTTTTTGTGCGCTTTGTGCGGACGCAATCGGCGCTTATTCGTACCTTAAGGCTTCGATCGGGTCCAGTTTGGCGGCTTTGGCGGCCGGCAGCACGCCGAACACCACGCCGACGCCGGCGGAGAACATCACCGACAAGGCCACCGCCCACCACGGCACGTACGCGCCGGGAAAGTCGGGAATCATGCTGGCGATCGCATGGCCCATGCCATACCCAAGCAGCACGCCGATCGCGCCGCCCAGCATCGACAGGGTCACCGCTTCAATCAGGAACTGCATCAGGATGTCGCGGCTGCGTGCACCGATCGCTTTGCAGATGCCGATCTCGCGCGTGCGCTCGCTGACCGACACCAGCATGATGTTCATGATCCCGATGCCACCCACCAGCAGCGCAATCCCGACCACCCCACCCATCACCAGCGTGACGGTGGTGGTCACTGTCTCGAAGCTCTTGAGGAACTGGTCGGAGGACTGGATCTCGAAATCGTCCTTCTGCTCCGCATGCAGGCGATGCGATTGCCGCATCACCGTGGCAATGCGCTCTTTGAGCTCCTCCGTGCGGCCGATGTCGCTGATCGATACCGTGATCGACATGCTCGGCTTGCGCGTAATGCCGATCAGGCTCTGGCCGGTGCGAAATGGCACCAGCACCTGGTCGTCCTGCGACATGCCGAGTATCTCGCCCTTCTTCTCCAACACCCCGACGATCTTGAACCACTCGCCGGAGAACTGGATGAACTCACCCAGCGGATTCTCCGGCAGGTGCAGCATTTCGATCATCTTCTCGCCAATCACACAGACGCGCCGTGCACCAGCATTGTCGGACTCGCTGAGGAAACGTCCCAGCCGCGGATAGCTGCCGTTGACCTCCATGAAGGCCGCGGTCACGGCCAGTTGCTGGCGGCTGGAGGCGGTCTGGTTGCCGTAGCGGATTTCCCCGCCCGGGAACATGAATGCCGGGCTCAGTTCGCGGATGCCGTCGACGTGCCCACGCAACTGCTCCACGTCTTCAAACTGCAGGTAGTTGACCTTGCCCCGCATGACGTCTTTGAAGTCGTTCTTGGCGTGCACCGTCAGCGCATTGCCGCCCAGGCCTTCGAACTGGCGCGTGATCGATTGCGACAAGCCCTGGATCAAGGAAATCACGGTGATCACCGACGCCACGCCGATGATGATGCCCAGCGAGGTCAGGAAGCTGCGCATGCGGTGTGCGCGGATCGCCGCCATGGCCGAACGCAGCGCTTCGATAAAGATGTACATCCCTAACCTCCTGCCAGGCGATGGTCGGACAGCACGCGTCCATCCTGCAGCCGCACGATGCGCTGGCATTGGTCGGCAATGTCCGGCTCGTGCGTCACCATCACTACCGTCTGGCCGTTGCGGTGCACCTCCTTGATCAGCGCCATGATCTCGCGCGTGGTGGCCGAGTCGAGGTTGCCAGTCGGTTCGTCGGCCAGCAGGATCGACGGCTTGCCCACCAGCGCACGCGCGATCGCTACGCGCTGGCGTTGCCCGCCCGACAGCTCGTTCGGCCGGTGATGCATGCGCTCCCCCAGTCCCACGTGCTGCAGCGCCTCGCGCGCCATGCGCTTGCGCTCGGACGGCGCAATGCCGCGATAGATCAGCGGCTGCGCCACGTTGTCCAGCGCTGTATGACGCGGCAGCAGGTGGAAACTCTGGAAGATGAAGCCTATTTCCTCATTGCGCACCTGCGCCAGGTCGTCGCCGGCCATGGTCGCGACATCTTTCCCGTTCAGGAAATAGGTGCCGCTGCTCGGGCGGTCAAGGCAGCCGACGATATTCATCATCGTCGACTTGCCTGATCCTGAGGCGCCGATGAAGGCCACCAGCTCATTGCGCTCGATCTGCAAATCAACGCCCTGCAAGGCATGGACGGTCTGGTCGCCCATCTGGTACTGCTTGGTGATGCCGCTCAGGGTGATCACGGTTTGCTTCCGTCCGCAACCTTGAGCGGCTTGGCGTCCAGCGCCTTGGCCTTGACTGCCGTGCCCTCGCGCAGGTCGCGCAAGGTGCGCGCCGGCCCTACGGCAACCGTTTCGCCAAGCGCCAGGCCTTTGGTGATTTCCTGGTTGCTGTCGTCCGACAGGCCCAGCTCCACGGTGCGCTTGCTGGCCACGCCATCGACAATCGCATACACATAATTGCTGCGCTTGCCCTTGCCTTCCGAAGCCTCCGTCAACTGCACTGCCTGCAGCGGCACCACCGGGCGCGGCGCGCCGTCGCCCGTCACGATCTCGGCGCGGCAGGTCATGCCGGAGCGCAGCGCCAGCTGGTGCGCTGCCAGCTTGACCTTGACCACGTAGCTGCGGCCCTGGCTGGCCGCCTGGCCCAAAGCCTGGGCCTTGGGCGCCAGCGAGACCGATTCGACGCTGCCGGCCAGCGGGCGGTCGGCATAGGCCGAGGGGAAGATCCGGGTCTTCAGGCCCGGCGCCACATTGGCAATATCGCCCTCGTCGACGTTCACTTCCGCGATCATCGAGCCGACGTCGGCGATCGTCATCAGGCTGGAGCCGGCGATACCGGTGGCACTGGCCACCGCTGTTTCGCCGGCCTTGATCGAAACGCTGGTGGCAGTGCCCGCGATCGGCGACCGCACTTCGGTCTTGGCCAGCCGTTCCTGCGCCAGCGCCAGCATCGCCATCGCCTGCTGGCGGCTCTCGCGCGCACTGCGCAGCCCCACCACGGCCAGGTCGACCGCCAGCTTGGCATCGTCCAGGCGCGACACGTCGATGAACTTGGCGGCGGCAAGCTGGCGCGAACGTTCCAGCTTGCGCTGCTGGTTATCGAGGTCGATCTGTGCCCGGTCAACGCTGACGGCCGCGTTGCGCACCGCGGCTTCCTGCTGCGCCACGTCGGCCTTGTAGGTGCTCGGGTCGAGGCGCAGCACGACCTGCCCTTGTTCGATCTTGTCGCCTTCCTTCACCAGCACTGCGGACACTTTGCCGATCACCTCCGGCGACAGCTGCACCTCCTGGCGGAACACCAGGCTGCCCGAGGCCAGGACCGCGGGATAAATCGCCTTGTTCTCGACCTTGGCCAGTTCGGCTTCGACCTTGGCCGGCGGACTGCCGAACTTGACGGCGACGGGAATGCCGAGCATGGCCGTGATCACGGCCAATGCAATCAGTTTGCGCTTCATGGCCACCTCAGTTCTTGAACAGGATCCAGGCGGCCCAGCAGCCGTAAATCAACACATACGGCAGCACAGCGATAATGGCGCAGGTGGTGCCGCTCTTGCCGGTCCAGGTGCGCAGGCCGATGGTGGTCAGCACGACGACCCAGATATCGGTCAGTTTGAGCGCGCTGGCGATGCCGAACCATGGTGTATGCGGCGCAGCATGCACCAGCAGGAAGTTCAGCGACAGCATGTCGGCGTTCTCAAACGCCAGCTGGCCCTTGCTGGTGGCGATCTGCAGCGCCATCAACGGCACGCTGATCAGGCCTGGCAGCGAGGCCCATGCCACCAACGCGAAACCGGACTTGAAGCTGAGCTCCATGCTGGCCAGTTTCCCCGCCAGCCAATAGTAAAAACCATACAGACTGAAAATCAGCAGCGTGCCAAGCACGACGCCGGCAATGCCGAATCCCATCATCAGGCCGCGCGTCATGCCCTGGCCGGCCGCCTCGCGCTGTTCAGCTGGCAGGTCCGGCGGCAAGGTAGCCGCCTTCATCCATTCCCAATCGACGCTCTGGAAATACCAGACCACCATGCCGATGCCGGCCACGTAAAGCAGCAGCAGCGGCAACCAGGCCCGCGGCCGCTCCTTCAGCGCCGCGAACGCGGCCGATGGTTCATAGAAGACCTGCGTCAGTTGAGCGAATGCCATGCGCGCACCTTGCCATAAAAATAATTAAAAATTAATTATAACAACCTGGCAATCATGTGCGGAGATACTTTGGCGGCAGTTAAGGCGCTGGGGCGGGGTAGCTGACTTCGAGGATTTCCAGTTCTTCCGCGCCGTTCGGCGTATGCAGCAGGACCGTGTCGCCTTCGCGCGCTTTGGTGAGCGTGCGGGCCACCGGGCTGATCCAGCTTACCTTGCCCTTCAGCGGGTCGAATTCGTCGATGCCGACGATGGTGATGGTGTGTTCTTCGCCGTCGCGCTTGGCGTAGGTCACGGTTGCGCCGAAGAACACCTGGTCGTTGCCATGATGGATGCTGGGATCCACCACCTCGGCCAGGTCCATGCGCTTGGTCAGGAAACGGATGCGGCGATCAATCTCGCGCAAGCGGCGCTTGCCATAAATGTAATCGCCGTTTTCCGAACGGTCGCCGTTCGATGCCGCCCAGTGCACCACCTTCACCACTTCCGGACGCTCGACGTCAATCAACTGCAGCAGCTCGTCCTTGATGCGCTGGTAGCCGGCAGGCGTCAGGTAGTTCTTGGAGCCGGGAGGAATCGGCGGCGCACCTGGCGGCAGGTCGTCGTCATCGTCCTGTTCGCCCTCTTTGACAAAAGCTTTGTTCATAACCGTTTTCTAATTGTTTGGTGCAATAATGGCAGCTACATGAAGCGATTGTACACACTCAGGCGGCGCCTGTTCGCCCCCCTCGTCTACCTGGCGGCCCTGTTCCTGATCTTCGAGGAATGGCTGTGGGATGTGGGGGCGCGCCTGATGGCGAGACTGGCCGCGTTCCCGCCGCTGCGGGCGCTGGAGCGCATCATCTGCAGCCTCGGCCCGGCCGCCGCGATGGCCGTGTTCCTGCTGCCGGCACTGATGCTGTTTCCGGTCAAGCTGCTGGCCCTGTTCGCGCTGGCGCGCGGCCATGCCTTCATGGGCATCAGTGTGTTCTTGCTGGCCAAAGTGGCCGGGGCTGCCGCGGTCGCCCGGCTGTATGCCCTGACCCGCCCGGCCCTGCTGCGCTTGCGCTGGTTCGCCTGGCTGCACGGGCGCTTCATGGCAGTGAAGGAACGCTGGATCGCGCGCCTCAAGGCCACGGCCGCCTGGCGCGAATGCCGCGCCCTGGCCGACCAGGTGCGCGGACGCCTGCGCCGCTGGCGCGCCGGCTGGCGCCGCGGCCGTTTCGCAGCGCGCCCGATGCGCGTGCTGCGCCGCTTCAGCGCATTCTGGCGCATGCGCCGCCGCTGACCCTGCAACCACCTCATGCGCCCTGCCTTGCCGACCGCCCTTCACCATATCGCCGCCAACGCTCCCGGACTGGTCTACCAGTTTCGCCGCCATGCCGATGGCAGCGTGTCGTTTCCCTACCTGAGCGATGGCTGCCTGGCCCTGCTGGGCATCAACGCCGCCGAACTGCAGGCCGAGCCGCAACGCTTCCTGTCGCTGGTGCTGCCGGAAGACCGCCCGGCCTACCTGGAGTCGATGCAGGCGTCCGCCACTTCGCTATGGAGCTGGAACTGGGAAGGCCGCATCTGGGTCGAAGCCTGGAAAGACGTCAAGTGGATCAACCTGCGCAGCACCCCGCACGCCCTGCCCGACGGCGGCGTGCAGTGGGAAGGCATGATGTCCAACATCACGGAGAGCAAGCAAGAGCAGCTCGAGGTGCGCGCCAGCCGCGCCCGCCTGGCCGAGCTGACCGCCCACATCGAACGGGTCAAGGAGCAGGAGCGCGAGCGCATCGCGCGCGAAATCCACGACGACCTGGGCGGCAACCTGACCGCCATCAAGATGGCCCTGGCCATGCTCACCGCACGCCTGCCGGAAGGCGATGCCACCCTGCAGCAAAAGGCCGCCTACGTCGACTCCCTGGTCGACCGCACCATCGATGCCGTGCACCGCCTGACCTTGGACCTGCGCCCATCCGTGCTCGACTTCGGCCTGCTGCCGGCGCTTGAGTGGCAGGTCAAGGAATTCGCCACCCAGGCCGGCATTGCCTGCACGCTGGAGGCCAGCATGAAAGAGCTCGAACTCGATCCCGAGCAAGCCGCGGCCCTGTTCCGCATCGCACAGGAAGCATTGACCAATATCGCCAAACACGCGCAGGCCAGCGCGGTCACCGTCAAGCTGACGCGCAGCCGCGGCATGCTGACACTGAAGATCATCGACAACGGCCGCGGCATCCATCCAGCCGACCGCGCCAAGCCCGACTCCTTCGGCCTGCGCGGCATGACCGAGCGCGCGCGGGCACTGGGCGGCACGCTGAACCTGGGCCATGCGGCCGGCGGCGGCACCGAGGTGGCGATCAAAATCCGCCTCCCGGCCAGCGCGCCAGACGTTACAATGGACCATGAGTGAAAAAGCCGTCATCAAAGTTTTTATTGCCGACGACCATGCCATCGTGCGCGAAGGCTTGAAGCAGATCCTGGCTGAAACCAAAGACATCGTGGTGTCCGGCGAAGCGGAAAATGGCCTGGATGCCATCAGGCTATTTCGCAAGTCCGGCTGCAATGTATTACTACTCGACATTTCCTTACCAGATCGCAACGGCATCGAAGTGCTAAAACAGGTCAAGAAGGACAAACCCGAACTGTCGGTGCTGATGCTGTCCATGCATCGCGAAGACCAGTACGCAATCCGCTCGCTGAAGGCCGGCGCCGCCGGCTACCTCACCAAACAAAGTGCGCCGAAAGAGTTAGTAAATGCAATCCGCCAGTGCGCAGCGGGGTTAAAATATGTAAGCCCGGCATTGGCCCAGGAACTGGCCAACCATGTCGGCGAGGACCACCAGGTAGCGCCGCACGAAACGCTGTCCGACCGCGAGTACCAGACCCTGACCATGATCGCCTCCGGCAAGACCGTCGGCACCATTGCCAAGGAGCTATCGCTCTCGGTCAAGACCGTCAGCGAATACCGCTCCCGCCTGCTGGTCAAGATGAACCTGAAGAACAGCGCCGAGCTGACGCATTACGCCATCAAGAACCAGCTGATCGATTAGAAAATGATGCCAGGAAGTAAGCACATTTACTCCCGTTTATCACCGAATCGGGCAACTGGACAGTGGCTTAATATGCTGGTAATCGGTAAACCTTCGTAAAGGCTGTACGTCAGATGTCTAGCAAACCCACCAATCCAGCCGCGGCGGACATGAATCCGGCTGATATCGCGCGCGAGGCATTCCGCCGCCTCGCTGTGCGCCGGATTGCCCCTACGCCGGACGCGTATCGCGACATCTACAATGAAATCGCCGGCATCGTGCCGCTGCCGCCGGCACCAGTGGTGCAGGACGGCCCGGCAGAAACCATGCTGGCACAGTTCGCCGCCCGCCTGACCGACCAGCCGGGCGACCTGGCCGACTTCGGCCGCCGTTTCAACCGCGCAGTCAAGGCGCGCGACTGGGATACCTATGCCCGCACCCTGGCCGCACTGGCCGAACGCCCGCTGGTGAAAGTGGGCGCCGGCGGCCTGGTGCCGGAAGAGAATAATGAGCAGGCGCGCCTGCTGCGCGAACTGCTGAGCCGCACCCTGACCTTTGCCGTTGCCTCGCTGCTGTCCGACAGCCCCAACCTGGTGGCGGAAGCCGAGTCGCTCGGCGCTGCCACCAAGGAAGCGCACACCGAGGTGGCGCTGGCCGAAATCGGCAGCCGCCTGAAAGAGCTGTGCTACCAGATCGAGATCCGCAGCGGCGACACCGCCGAGCAGCAGGAATTGCTGCTGCGCCTGTTCCGCCTGCTGCTGGAAAACGTCAGCGAACTGCTGGACGACGACTCCTGGCTGCGCGGCCAGATCGATGCCGTGCAGAACCTGATCGCCGGCCCGATCGACCAGCGCGCGCTGGAAGAAGCCACCCGCAGCCTGAAGGACGTCATCTATAAACAGAGCCAGCTCAAGCACTCGATCACCGACGTCAAGGCCACCGTCAAGAACATGATGATGACCTTCATCGACCGCCTTGGCGCCGTGGCGACCTCGACCGGCGACTTCCATGAAAAGATCGGTGGCTATTCAGACAAGATCCGCGCCGCGCGCGATATTGGCGAACTGAACCAGATCCTCGACGATGTGCTGAAGGAAACCCGCCAGGTGCAGAGCGAAGCGCTGAAAGCGCGCGACAATATGATGGTGGCGCGGCAGGAAGTGCAGGACGCCGAAGCGCGCATCCACGCCCTGGAAGCCAAGCTGCAGCACCTGAGCGAACTGGTGCGTGAAGACCAGTTGACCGGCTCGCTGAACCGGCGCGGCCTGGACGATGTGTTCGAACGCGAAACCGCGCGTGCCGACCGGCGCGGCACCCCGCTCTGCATCGCCGTGCTGGACCTGGACGATTTCAAGAAGCTCAACGACACCATGGGCCATATCGCCGGCGACAACGCGCTCAAGCATTTGGTCAAGGTTGTCAAAGAGACCTTGCGCTCGATGGACGTGATCGCCCGCTTCGGCGGCGAGGAATTCCTGATCCTGCTGCCCGAGACCACCATCGAGGCGGCCGAGGCCACCATGACCCGCCTGCAGCGCGAACTGACCCGCCACTTCTTCATGCATGAAAACGAGAAGGTGCTGATCACCTTCTCGGCCGGTGTGGCGCTGCGCCGTCCGCGCGAAGGCCAATCCGAGCTGGTCCAGCGCGCCGACGCCGCCATGTACAAGGCCAAGAAATCCGGCAAGAACCGCGTCGTTGTCGCGGACTAGCAAACCGGCCCCTCAAGACTTAAGAGCCCGCGCATCGCGGGCTCTTTTCGTTTAGCGCACGCGGCCTGCCGAAAGGCGTCTTGCAAGCGCCAGCATTGCCAAGCCCAGCAGCGTGAGAATGCCCGCACCAGGCGCCGCCACATCTGTGGTCGGGTCCGGCGCGACGGGGTCCGGGATCATCCAAGTGGTAAACGCCAGCGAGCGGTCGGTTTGCCGTAACGGGAAGTCTGAAAAATTGTTCTTTTCGTACAGCGGACCCATACCATGCTGCACCATGAAGGCACTGCCGCCGCCTCCTACATCAAAGACAATGTCGTCACCTGCATTCACATGCAGGTTAAAGCCTGTCAAATCGACCAGCGTGCCATCCAGGCGCGAAGTGATCTGGGCAGCCCAGCCATCGGTCTGCCAGCGATCGCCGCCGCCGACCTTGATCTTGACGCTGGTTGTTTGCCAGGTGTAGCCAGGGGCGGTGAAGATGCCGAATCCCGACAGGAGCCCGCTCTGTGTCGCGGCAAAATGCTGTTGGTAATGACTATGGCTGACGTCGACCGCGGCCCCCGGCCAGCTGACCGGATTGTTGACGTCGACCACAGGCAGGACACCGGCAGAACTCTGGGTGCAGGCGGCCACCAGCAAGGCGGCGGCCCATCGTTGGGAAATTTTATGCATTGGAATTGATAAAGAGTTACTGGAATTGCATAATACACAATATATTTCCCAAAATAAACATCAATTGCATTCGGCAAACATCGCAATTTCTCAGCGTCCATAAATTTTTTTGCGCCTGAAAAATATTTTTTTTCGGCCTAAAGTTCATGAAAAGCCCGCCGTTTAAGCGGCACTCCGTGGGCAACTTGAGGGTGAAAACAGGGCGATTGGCCAGCCAGATCGCCCTAAAGGTTCCCGTGTGGAAACCGTTACCCAATACAACAGCGGCTTGATCGTCACAGGACAACGTGGCGGGCCAAAGTGAATGAGCAAATTGCCCAATCAGTAGTACCGAATGGAGAAATACCATGGCTTCCGTAATTAACACCAATATCTCGTCCCTGAACTCGCAGCGCAACCTGAACGCATCCCAGAGCAGCCTGTCGACCTCCCTGCAACGTCTGTCCTCCGGCCTGCGTATCAACAGCGCTAAGGACGATGCGGCTGGCCTGGCAATTTCGGACCGTATGAATTCCCAGATTCGCGGTATGAACCAGGCAATGCGTAACGCCAACGACGGCGTTTCGCTGGCTCAAACCGCTGAAGGTGCGCTGGCATCCTCCGGCGACATCCTGCAGCGTATCCGTGAACTGGCAGTGCAGTCGTCCAACGCCACCAACTCGGCTTCGGACCGTCAAGCTCTGCAAACTGAAGTTGGCGAACTGGCATCGGAACTGAACCGCGTTGCTCAGACCACCAACTTCAACGGCAAAAACCTGCTGGACGGCTCGATGGGCACCGCGACCTTCCAGGTCGGCGCTGACGCGAACCAGACCATCCAGGCTGTTGGCGCCAACTTCCTGACGAGCACCTACGGCGACAACCGTATCGAAGGCGCTCCAGCTGCTGTGACTGCTGCCAACACCTCGGCTGCTACCACCGCGACCATCAACGGTTCCCGCGGTTCGGCAACCATCACCACCTTGGCCGCTACCAGCACCGCCAAGTCGGTCGCTGCCAGCATCAATGCACAGACCGCCAACACCGGCGTCACTGCATCGGCTAAAACCGATGCGGCCCTGACCCTGGGCGCTGAGTCCTACACCATGACCGTCGAAGGCGACAACGCTGGCTCGCCAGTGACCGTGTCCTTCACCATCGGTACCGGTGCCAACTCGGCTGACGACTACGCTTCGGCGATCAATGCCTTCAATGCGCAATCGTCCAAGACTGGCGTTACTGCCCAGTACGACGAGACCAACAACAAGCTGAAACTGTCGCACTCGACCGGCTCCGACATCAAGCTGACCAACACCAAAGTTGGCGGCAACACCGTGGCAAGCGCACAGAACTACACCGCGACCGGTACCCTGAACGGTGCTGCCAACGCGATGACTGCAGCTGCTGCTGTATCGACCGTCATGGGCCGCGTGACCATGGACTCGGAGAGCTCGTTCTCGGTAACGGAAGCTGCTGCAACCGGCTTCAGCCTGGCTGGCGGTTCGACCCTGAAGTCGGTCGCAACCCTGGACGTGACCACCTTCGACAACGCCCAGCTGGCAATCAAGATCGCTGACGCCGCCCTGGCATCGGTGAACAGCCAGCGCGCATCGTTCGGTGCTCTGCAGTCCCGTTTCTCGTCGACCATCTCGAACCTGAGCGCAACGACCGAGAACCTGTCTGCATCGCGTAGCCGTATCGTGGACACCGACTTTGCTGCAGAAACCGCAAGCCTGACCCGCGGCCAGATCCTGCAACAAGCTGGTACCGCCATGCTGGCCCAGGCTAACTCGCTGCCGAACGGCGTGCTGAGCCTGCTGCGCGGCTAATCGCCAAATCGCTAGGTAACACAAGCGGTTCCCCGCTCCGGTTCGCCGGACCGGGGAATTTTTCGTAGGAGGTCTGTATGACTATCGATTCAATAACTGCTACTGTGCCACGGGCTGACCGTGGCATCGCGGTCCCGGATTTCGTGGCCCTCCCGGTGGCAGGCCGCAGCCCGGCTGCTGCGGTGGAAACCATCGATGCGGTCAAGGCCAAGCAGGCAACGCCTTCCAGGAAAGAAGTGGAAGATGCGGTTGCCAGGCTGAACAACTCGGTGCAGCAGCGGGCGCAAAGCCTGGTGTTCGCCATCGACGACGACAGCCACCGCACTGTTGTCAAAGTGATTGACCTGCATACCCAGGAAGTGCTGCGCCAGATTCCGACCCCGGAAGCACTGGAGATCGCGAAAGCGATCGATGCCTTCAGGGGCTTGCTGGTCGATCAAGAAGCCTGACCGTCAGCAACAGCATTCCCGGCCCGGCCTGCCCTTGCGGCAGCCCGGGCTTTTTTGCGTTATGCTGTTCCGGCGGCCACCTTGTCTTTTCGGTCACGAATAAACAGGTATTTCCCCCTCTCAAGTCCACTTTGAATCTGCCGTAAACAAGTTAGACTTATCTTGTTTCCTCAGGAGTTTGCCGTGGCCCTATCTTCCACCCCTGCACTTGCATCCCCCGGTATCGGTTCCGGCCTTCAGGTCAATGACATCGTTGACAAACTGATGGCGGCCGAAGCAGCGCCACTGTCGGGCTACGACCGCAAGACCGCGTCCTACCAGTCCAAGGTGAGCGCCTTCGGCTCGCTGACTGCGGCCGTCGGCGTGTTCCAGAGTGCACTGGGCGGCCTGACTTCGGCCAACGCCTTCAAAGGCTTCTCTACCACAGTGGGCAACAAGGATTTGCTGACTGCCAGCGCGTCGGCCAAGGCGGTGGCAGGCAACTACAAGATCAATGTCAGCCAACTGGCCCAGGCCCAGACCCTGATGACCAGTGGCCTGGCGAGCAAGACTTCGGCCATCGGCCTGGGCGGCTCGACCACCTTGTTCTTCCAGTTCGGCACAGCCAGCGGCAGCTTCGGCTTGCAGGGCACCGGCCTTAGCTCGTCGATGCTGAGCAACGGTCTGGCCAATGGCTCGCTCAGCATTAACGGTACTGCCATTCCGACTTCGAGCAGCACCAACAGCGCCACCGCCCTGGCGAATGCCATCAACGACAAGACCAGCAGCACCGGCGTCACTGCCAGCGTGGCGAATATCTTCTCCACCTTTGGCGACGTGGCCACCGATGGCACCGGTTCCTACGCATTGAAAGTGGGCAATGTCACACTCGCCAGCCAGGGCGCAGGCGTAGCAGCCGGCGCCGGCGTAACGGCGGCCTCGCTCGACGCCGACCTGGCCAATGCCGGCGGCGCCACTGCCACCGCGCTCGCAGCCGCAGGCATTACCTTCACCGGCAGCGCCGCAGCCGGCACCCTGGAGTTCCGCAGCGCCAGCGGCGCCAGCGTGGCCATTACCGAAACGGCAAGCGGTGTCACCGGCGGCGCCAAGACCGCGGCCGGTGCCGCCAATGCCGGCGCCACTTACGCTTCCGCCAGCAGCGTCACCCTCAGCTCGGCCAACGGCAGCCCGATTACCATCGCCGGCAACAATCCGGCGGCAGCCGGCCTGACGGCAGGCACCGGCGGCAGCATGATCGGGGGCGGCTTCAGCCAGGATGCCAGCCAGCCATCCGGCTCCGTCGTCATCGACAGCACCAACAACACCCTGCAAGGCGTGGCCGACGCCATCAACAAAGCCAGCCTGGGTGTGACCGCCACCATCGTGTCCGATGGCAGCGCGACCCCCTACCGCCTGGTGCTGACGTCAAACAAGACCGGCGAAAACGCGGCCATGAAAATCGGCCTGAGCGGTGACGGCAGCAACCCGCCGGACGCCGCCCTGAACAGCCTGCTCAGCTACGACCCGGCCGGCACCCAGTCGATGCAGCAGACCTCTGCTGCCCAGGACACCAAACTGACCGTCAATGGCATCGCCGTCAGCAGCCACTCGAACACCGTCAGCGAATCGATCCAGGGCGTTGGCCTGACGGTCAACCAGGTGGGCAGCACCACGCTGAACGTTGCGCGCGACACCAATAGCGTCAAGACCAACCTGACCGCCTTTGTCAAGGCGTATAACGAACTCAACGGCGCGCTGAAGAAACTCACCGCCTACGATCCGGAAACCAAGAAAGCCGGCGCGCTGCAGGGCGACCCGACCGCCCAGTCCATGCAAGCGCAATTGCGCCGCATGATGAGCGGGCAGATCACCGGCCTGTCCGGCAGCCTGACCAACATGGGCCAGGTCGGCATTTCCTTTGCCAAGGATGGCACGCTGACTTTGGACGACGCCAAGCTGAACAAGGCGATCGAAAAGAATTTCGGCGACATTGCCGGCTTGTTTACCGCCATCGGCAATGCGACCGACCCGAATGTGAGCTTTGTCAGCTCGACCGCAAAAACCAAGCCGGGCAGCTATGCGCTGAACGTCACAGCCCTGGCCAGCCAGGCTGCCCTGACCAGTTCGGCGGCACTGGTTGGCAGCACCACGATTGACGCCAACACGACCTGGGCGCTGACCCTGAATGACACCACGCCCAGCAACTCGAAAAATGTCGCCAACGTCACCATCCCGGCCGGCACCTACTCGCCCGCCGAGCTGGCCAAGATCGTGCAATCGTCGATCAACGGCACCGCCGCGTTCGCCGACAGCGGTTCCAGCGTCACTGCCGCGATCGACGGCAGCGGCAAGCTGGTACTGTCGTCCAGCAAATACGGCTCAGCCTCGAACATCGCCCTGACCAGCGTCACCGGCAGCACCGTGGACAGCGTGTTTGGTGGCGCGGCGCCGGTAGCCGGCACCGACGTTGCCGGCACCCTGGGCGGCAAGGCCGTGGTCGGCACCGGCCAGACCCTCACCGGCGCCGAAGGCACCGATGCGGAAGGTTTGAAAATCGACATCACGGGTGGCGCCTTGGGCGACCGTGGCAGCGTTTCGTTCTCGCAAGGCTATGCCTACCAGCTCAACAACCTGGCCACGTCCTTCCTGGGCAGCAAAGGCTTGCTGACCACCGTGACCGAGGGTTTGAACAAGAGCATCAAAGACGTGGCCAAGCAGCGCGACGCTTTCTCTTCCAAGCTGGACGACATCGAAAAACGCTATCGCACCCAGTTCACCCGGCTCGACGCGACCCTCGCGAAAATGCAGAGCACGCAAGCGTATTTGACCCAGCAATTGGCGGCCATTGCCTCCAACGGATGATCGCAGGAATAAGGAGAGACTATGTTTGGAACTACTTCACGCGGCGTCAACGCCTACGCGAAAGTCGGCCTGGAAACCGGCGTCAGCTCCGCCTCGCCGCACAAGCTGATCGTCATGCTGTACGACGGCGCGCTGGCGGCGATCATGACCGCGATTACGCAAATGAATGCAGGGAATGTGCAAGAAAAAGGCAAGGCCATCTCCAAAGCCATCCGCATCATCGATGACGGCCTGCGCGCCAGCCTGGACAAGGAAGTGGGCGGCGAGATCGCGCGCAACCTGGACGCGCTGTACGACTACATGAGCCGCCGCCTGCTGGACGCGAATATCAAGAACCAGCCGGAAATCCTGGAAGAAGTGCGCAGCCTGCTGGCCGACCTGCGCGACACCTGGAACCAGATCGGCGGCACCCCAGCCGCGACCAATAACACCCAGCCTGCGGCCTTGGCCAGCATGTAATCGAGGACGACAATGACGAACGTGGAAGTTTTGACCGCCTACAGCGCCATGGCAGCACTGACCCACAAGATGGTGGCGGCAGCAACGATGTCCGACTGGGATGGACTGGAAGTGCTGGAAAGCCAGGTAGCGGCCCAGGTTGCCCTGCTGCGCGGCGCTGAAGAGACGGTAGTGCTGGACGCCGGCGCGCGCCAGCAAAAGCTCGGCCTGATCAAGCAGATGCTGGACGACGACCGCCAGATCCGCGACCTGACCATGCCATGGATGGCCCAGCTGTCCAAACTGATCAACAATACCGGCACTGAACGGCGCCTGGCCGCGGCCTACGGCGCCGTCTGAACGGGGCGGCTGCCATGCTGCCGCCGCGCCTGGACGTCCGTGGCGTCAGCGCCACCAGCGCGGCCTCGGCCACGCCAGCGGTTGCCGCTCCGCGCCAGGAAGCCTTCCAGCGCGCCCTGTCGCAAATGGTCGGGCAAACCCTGCCCGCCCAGGTCCTCAGCAAATTCTCCGATGGTAGTTTCCTGGTGCGGGTGGCCGACACCAATGCGCGCATGCTGCTGCCAGCCGGCGTCAATGCCGGCGACGACCTGCCGCTGACGGTGGTCAGCGCCCAGCCGCGGCCCACCCTGCAAGTGGGCGCCGGCAGTCCGCAAGCCGGGCAGATGGCCACCTTTGTCGCCGGCGACCAGATGCCCGAGCTGCCGGCAGCGCGCCTGCCGTCGCAGGAAGCGGCCATCCTCAACCTGAGCGGCAAACAGCCGCAGGGCGCGGAAGCCGGCCAGGCCGGCGCTGCGCAAGCCCAGGGCCGGACCCTGAGCCCCGGCGCGGCCCTGCTCAGCAAAGCCCCGCTGGTACCGGTCGACCAGTTGCCCGCGCTCGGCAAGGACACCCCGCAAGCCGCGCTCAGCCCCGCCGCGCGCGCCATCGCCAGCGCGCTGGCCTCGGCCTACACCACGCCCGGGGTACCGGTCACCATCAACGGCAAGATGCCGCTGAGCGCAGGCGGGCCGCCCGACCCAGGCAAGCTCAGCCAAGGCTTGCAGCGCGCTCTCGGCGATAGCGGCCTGTTCTATGAATCGCACGTGGCGGAATGGGCCGAAGGCAAGCGCCCGCTGCAAGACTTGCAGCGCGAACCGCAGATGCAGCGCCACGCCGCCGCGCAAGGCGCAGCGCAAGGCCAGGCCGATGCGATCGCGAAGGCACTGGGCGGACCCGACCTGTCGGCCGCACAGATGATCAACCAGCAGTTGCACACCCACGAACAAGGCAAGGTCATGTGGCAAGGCGAGGCCTGGCCTGGCCAGCAGATGCAATGGCTGGTGGAACGCGAACAGCAAGGCGAAGCCGGCGGCAAAGGCGGCCAAGGCGAAGGCCGCGATGGCGACGCCGAAGCGGTCTGGCGCAGCGGCGTGCGTTTCCGTTTCCCCATGCTGGGCCAGGTCGCCGCCAACGTCACGCTGGTGGGCGAGCAGGTGCATATTTCGCTGCAGTCCGGCTCGGAAGACAGCGCCAGCACGCTGCGCGCCTGGGCCGGCGCCTTGCAGCAAGCCATGGAAACTGCCGGTGCGCCGCTGGCCTCACTTGCCATCAATGCGGAGCACAACGATGGCGCCAAGTGACAATAGCGACCCGCCGCGCAAGCCGCTGCAAAGCGCCGTGGCCCTGGCCTACAAGAGCGGCGAAGCGGCACCAAAAGTCGTCGCCAAAGGACGCGGACTGGTTGCAGAGCAGATCATTGCCGTGGCCGCCGAACATGGCGTGCACATCCACGAGTCGAAAGAACTGGTTTCACTGTTGATGGAAGTGGACCTGGACCACCGGATCCCGCCACTGCTCTACCGTGTAATTGCGGAACTGTTAGCGTGGCTTTATCATATTGAAGCAGCGCAAAAGACTGGCCAGCCCGCGCCGCCGGCGCCTGATCTCAGCGTACCGAATGAATCTCCCAAAAACGGACTTTGATGCACAGCTATATTTCGGAATCGGACATGGAAAACTGGCATGATTTCGAGGTTGGTTCGCGCCGCGAGATTACTGCGCTGCTGCGCAGTATCGGCGAGAAGAACCAGTTGATCCGCATGCTCATCAAAGGCGAGGCCGACGTCTGCGTCACCTCCATCCTGGACGTCGATGCCGACGGCGGCAACCTGATCCTGGACTGCTCCATCAGTCCCGACCAGAACCGCCGCATCCTAGGCGCCAAGCGGCTTTCCTTTGAAACCACGCTGGACAAGATCCGCATCATGTTCAGCGGCGAACACATCGAATCGACCACCTTTGAAGGCAGCCCCGCCTTCAAGATGGCGCTGCCGGCCAGCCTGGTGCGACTGCAGCGCCGCGAGTTTTACCGCATCGCCACGCCGGTTACCAACCCGGTGCGCGTGCTGATCCCGCAGCCAGCCGAACTGGGCGGCGGCAGCAAGCCGTTTCCGCTGTCCGACATCAGTTGCGGCGGCATTGCGATCCTCGACAACAGCCTGGAATTGGGCGACACGATCGGCAAGGTCTACAGCGACTGCCGCATTGAACTACCGGAAGTGGCCACGATCAGCACCGGCCTGCAGATCCGCAACTCGCTGGACCTGACGCTTTTAAACAACAAAACCAACCGCCGCCTGGGCTGCCAGTTTGTCGACATGCCACGCTCCTCGCTGACGGCCGTGCAGCGCTACATCACCAAGCTCGAGCGCGAACGCAACGCCCGCATCGCCGGCCTCGAATAGAAAATGTCTACCTTGGGGTCAGGAACAGAAGTGGACATTTCCGCAGGAATGTCCACTTCTGTTCCTGACCCCAAGGTGGACATCTGGCTTATACCTGCATGTTCATGATGTCGTGGTAGGCCTGCACCAGCTTGTTGCGCACCTGCACCGTGGCCTGGAAGTTGATGCTGGCCTTTTGCATCGAAATCATCACGTCCGACAGGTTGACCGAATCGTCCCCCATCTGGAAGCGCTTGGTCAGGCCTTCGGCCTGGTTCTGGCTGGCCTGGACCGCATCCAGCGCCCCTTTCAGGGCGTTGGTGAAGTCCGGCTTCTCCGCCACCTTTTCGGTCTGGATTGCCGGCGGCGTCGCAGATGGCCGTGTCGCCGCGGCATGGAGCTGGGCGATCATGGCCTGGATTTGGCTAGAATCAATTCCGCCTGTTCTCATTAGTTGACTCCAAGATACAATATTCCTGTTTTCAGGCTTCCAGAATAACCGTGACAAAGCAAGGCGATAGCCCTGAGCAGGAAGGCAAACGGTGGCCTATTCAAGCCTTTAAAGGGCGCAACATCGCCTGATAATGTGCAACAGGCCCATTAACCCCACAGTGATTACCCATGGCTGCAGCCGCCGAACAAATCGATATCGACGATCCCGAAGTCCAGCGGGCGCCCACGGGCCGCTTCGCCTTCTTCCAGACCCCCATGGGCAAGATGGTGATCCGCGGGGCCGCCGTGGCGGGCATCCTGGCGCTGATCCTGATGCTGTGGATGTGGAACAAGGAACCGGACTACAAGGTCCTGTTCGCCAACTACACCGACAAGGATGGCGGCGCCATCACCGCTTCGCTGGACCAGATGCAGGTCAAGTACAAGCTGGCCGAGGGCGGCCAGGCCATCCTGGTGCCGGCCGAGCAAGTGCACAATGTGCGCCTGCGCCTGGCCCAGCAGGGCTTGCCGAAAGGCGGCAATGTCGGTTTTGAAGTCATGGAAAACCAGAAGCTGGGCGTGTCCCAGTTCCTGGAACAGGTCAACTACCAGCGCGCGCTGGAAGGCGAACTGGCGCGCTCCATCCAGTCCATCGGCGCCGTCGAGTCGGCCCGCGTGCACCTGGCCTTGCCCAAGCCTTCCGTCTTCGTGCGCGACCAGCAAAAGCCCACCGCTTCCGTCATCCTGCAGCTGCATGCCAACCGCATGATCGAGCCGGCCCAGGTCAGCGCTATCGTGCACCTGGTCGCCTCTTCGGTGCCGGAACTGTCGCCGGCCAACGTGACCGTGGTCGACCAGGCCGGCAACCTGGTGTCGGACACCAACAAGAACGGCAACGCGGCCAACAACGCCAAGAACCTCGATGCATCCCAGCTCAAGTATGTGCAGGAGATGCAGAAGCAAGTCATCAAGCAAGTCGAATCGATCATCACGCCGATCGTGGGCGAAGGCAATGTGCGGGCGGAAGCGGTCGCCGACGTCGATTTCTCCGCCATCGAACAGGCGGCCGAGACCTACAAGCCGAATTCGCCGCCGGCCGCCTCCGCCATCCGCAGCCAGCAGAACAGCGAAACCAGCGGCAATGCCAACGCCAATCCGGGCGGCATTCCCGGCGCACTGTCGAACCAGCCGCCGGGCGTCGCGACGGCCCCGCTGACCACCACGCCGCCCGGCGCTGCCGGTGCCCCCCGGCCAGCCAGGCACGGGCGCCGCAAGCACCGCGGCCGGGCCCAGCCATAAGGAATCGACAACCAATTATGAAGTCGACAAGACCGTGCGCTATGAACAGAAGGCAATGGCCGGACTGAAGCGCATGACGGTCGGCGTCGTAGTAAACTATCGTCGGACCATCGATAAAAACGGCAAGGTCGTCGTCAAGCCGCTGAGTGCTGACGAAATGGCAAAGATCAACAGCCTGGTCAGGGAAGCCATGGGCTACAACCAGGACCGCGGCGATTCCGTCAGCGTGGCCAATGCGCCATTCGACGGGGTCGACCGGGAACCGGAAGCGCCGCTCGAATGGTGGCGCGATCCGGCCAACCTGCCGCTGGCCAAGGAGTTGGCGAAGTTCCTGATCACGGCCCTGATCCTGCTCTACATCCTGCTGCGTATCGTGCGTCCAATGATGCGTCCGGTGTTCAAGAAGATCGATGCGATCAACGAGCCGGAACCGGAGCCGGAACCAGAGCCGATTGTCGCGCCGCTGGGACCGACACCGGAAGAAATGCTGGCGGAGGAGATCGCCAAGATGGAAGAAAACACGGCCCGCACCTACCGCGACAACCTGGCGCTGGCGAAGAAACTGGCCGCGGAAGACCCGCGCATCGTCGCCAACGTCATCAAGGAATGGATAGGCAATAATGACTGAGAATACCGGACTGCAGAAGGCCGCCATCCTGATGCTGGCGATGGGCGAAGGCGAAGCGGCTGAGGTGATGAAATATCTCGGCCCGCGCGAAGTCTTGAAACTGGGCGCCTCGATGGCCACCATGAAAAACATCCCGCATGAGATGGTGGTCGACGTGCTGGACGATTTCCGCGACCAGTACGCGGCCGCCTCGACCGTGGGCATCGACTCGGACGAATACATCCGCCAGGTGCTGACCAAAGCGCTGGGCGACGACAAGGCGTCGGTGCTGCTGTCGCGTATCCTGGGCGGCAAGGACGCGTCCGGCATCGAATCGCTGAAGTGGATGGATTCGCAGTCGGTGGCCGAACTGATCCGCAACGAACACCCGCAGATCATCGCCACCATCCTGGTGCACCTGGAGCGCGACCAGGCTTGCGAAATTCTCGGCCATTTCACCGACCGCCTGCGCAACGATGCGGTGCTGCGTATCGCCACGCTGGACGGCGTGCAGCCGCAGGCCTTGCGCGAGCTGAACGACGTGCTGACCAAACTACTATCCGGCAATGAAAACATCAAGAAATCGACCCTGGGCGGCGTGCGCGCCGCGGCCGAGATCCTGAACTTCATGTCCGGCGAGCAGGAACAGAACGTGATGGACAATATCAAGAACTACGACAACGATATGGCGCAGAAGATCATGGACGAGATGTTCGTGTTCGACAACCTGATCGATGTCGACGACCGCGGCATCCAGCTGCTGCTGCGCGAAGTGCAGTCCGAAATGCTGATCATCGCGCTGAAAGGCGCCTCGCCGGACTTGCGCGACAAGGTCTTCAAGAACATGTCGGCGCGCGCTTCGGAAATGATGCGCGAAGACCTGGAAAACAAAGGCCCGGTACGCCTGTCCGAAGTGGAGACGCAGCAGAAGCAGATCCTGCAGATCGTGCGCCGCCTGGCGGATGAAGGCCAGATCGTATTGGGTGGTAAAGGCGAGGATTCCTTCGTTTGATGTCGAACATTCCAAAAGAAAAACAGACTGCATACCAGCGTTGGGAGCTGCAATCCTTCGGCGACTCACGCCCGAGCATGTTGGCCCAGCGCGAACGCGAAGAACAGCAAGCACGCGCCATCGCGGCGGAAGAAGCCGCGGCACTGGCGGAAGTCGAACAAGCGCAATACGACGCCGAGCCGGCCCCTGCCCCCGACTACCCGAGGGAGGAAGAACTGGCCGCCATCCGCGAGGAAGCGCGCCAGCAAGGCTATGACGCCGGCTTCAAGGCCGGCCACGACGACGGCGCCGCACAGGCATTGGATGAAGCGCGCGCCGCCACCGAGCAGGCGCTGGCGCCGCTACGCGAAATCGCCGACAAACTTCAGCACCGCACTGCGCGATGCCGACCAGGCCATCAGCAATGAAGTGCTGGAACTGGCGCTGCACCTGGCCAAAGGCATGATCAAGACCGCGCTGCGCGTGAAACCGGAACTGATCCTGCCGATCGTGCGCGAAGCGATCGAATACCTGCCGGTGCTGCAACAGCCGGCACTGCTGATCCTGAACCCGGACGATGCCGCCGTGGTGCGCGAGGGCATTGCGGAAGAACTCGACAAAGGCGGGCTGGCGCGTGATCGACGACCCCACCATCGAGCGCGGCGGCTGCAAGGTCGATACCGCCTCCAACCAGATCGACGCCACCGTGGCGTCGCGCTGGCAACGCCTGAGCCTTGCACTCGGCAAGGACATCGACTGGATCGACTGATATGGGCGCCCCCGACCCTCAAGTGCACGCAGGCCGCTGGCGTTCTTACCTGAACGATTGCGCCACCCTGGTCGATTTCGTCGAACCGATGCAGGTGTCGGGCCGCGTCACGCGCGTGGCCGGCCTGGTGATGGAAGCGGTCGGCCTGCGCCTGGCGGTCGGCGCCGCCTGCACCGTGCCCCTGCCCTCCGGCGGCAAGGTCGAGGCCGAAGTGGTCGGCTTTGAAGGCGACAAGCTGTTCCTGATGCCGCAAAGCGATGTCGAAGGCATCATTCCCGGCACCCGCGTGTTTCCGGTCGAACAGAGCGTGCCGAAGCCGGGCAGCGTCAACCACCCGCGGCGCCGCCCCAGCGACCGCGCGCGCCACCTGCCGGTCGGCCCCGAATTGCTGGGCCGCGTGGTCGATGGCGCCGGCCGGCCGCTGGATGGCCTGGGCCCCGATCCAGACCAGCGACTCGGCGCCGATCAATGTGCGTCCCGCCAATCCGCTGGGCCGCGCGCCGATCGTGGGAAACGCTGGACGTCGGCGTGCGCTGCATCAATGCCATGCTGACGGTGGGACGCGGCCAGCGCATGGGCCTGTTCGCCGGTTCCGGCGTCGGCAAGTCCGTCCTGCTCGGCATGATGGCGCGCTACACCGAAGCGGACATCATCGTGGTCGGCCTGATCGGCGAGCGGGGCCGTGAGGTGAAAGAATTCATCGAGCAGATCCTGGGCGAAGAAGGCCTGCGCCGTTCCGTGGTAGTGGCGGCGCCGGCCGACACGCCGCCGCTGATGCGCATGCAGGGCGCAGCCTACTCCACCGCGATTGCCGAACACTTCCGCGACAAGGGCCAGAACGTGCTGCTGATCATGGATTCGCTGACCCGCTACGCCATGGCGCAGCGCGAAATCGCCCTGGCCATCGGCGAACCGCCGGCCACCAAAGGTTACCCGCCTTCTGTGTTTGCAAAATTGCCAGTGCTGGTGGAGCGTGCCGGCAATGGCGAACTGGGCGGCGGCTCGATCACGGCTTTTTACACGGTATTGACCGAGGGCGACGACCAGCAGGACCCGATCGCCGACTCGGCACGCGCCATCCTGGACGGCCACATCGTGCTGAACCGGCGCCTGGCGGAGGCCGGCCACTATCCGGCAATTGATATCGAACAGTCAATCAGCCGCGCCATGCACTCGATCACGTCGCATACCCACCAGAACCAGGCCCGCAAGCTGAAACAGTTGTTTTCGCGCTACGAACGCAGCCGCGACCTGATCGCCGTCGGGGCATACACGCCGGGCACCGATCCGGTGCTTGACCAGGCCATCAACCTGCACGATAAGATTGAACAATTCCTGCAGCAGCAAATCACCGAGCAGGTCAACATGCCCGAGAGCTTGGGCCAGTTAACCACGCTATTCGACTGATTGACGCGTTTGGCCTTGCATATAATTAACCATCATGGCCTCTACCCAGCAACTTGAAACCCTGATCGACCTGGCGCAGCGGGAAACCGACGATGCCGCCAAACGCCTTGGCGCGGCCCTGAAAGCCGTGTCGGAAGCGGAAGAGAAGCTGAACATGTTGATTGGCTACCGCGACGAGTACGGCCGCCGCTTCGACGCTTCGCAACAGCAAGGCATTACCCCGATGGCGTATCGCAATTTCCAGGCTTTCATGGAGAAACTGGATACGGCGATCCTGGGCCAGCAGGAAGTGCTGCGCCACAACAAAGCGCGCGGCGATAAAGAGAAGCAAGTATGGCAGGACGCTGAACGCAAGCGCATGTCGTATTCCACCTTGCGCGACCGGGCCGAAGCCCAGGAGCTCAAGAAGGAAGCCAAGCGCGACCAGAAGGCCATGGACGAACACGCCTCCCGCCAGGCATTTTTCAAACGCTAGACAGATTCGATCATGCAAACCCAGACTGTACAGAACTCCCCTCTCCTTTCCGGCAATTCGGCTGCTGGCCGCTCGTCCAATGCCGCACAGGAAGACAATCAGTTCGCACAGACCCTGAACAACCAGATCGAACGCCAGGCCAAGGCGGTGCCGCCAGCGCTGCAACCGCAGGCGCAGGCCGCCACGCGCCGCGCCGAGGCGCCCAAGCCGGCCAGCCAGCAGCCGCATGCCCAGGCCAGCCAGCAGCCGAAGCCCGCCGCCAATGCTGCGGTCCCTGCCAACAAGCCATCTGCGCAAACCCAGGCAGCAGGCAAGCCCCAGCCAGGCAACCAGGCCAACAATGCCGCCGCGCCTTCGGACGCCCAACCCGCCGCAGCCGCGGCCGTGCCGGCCGATGCATCGGCCGGCGCCAGCGCTTCCACCAGCACGGATGCCAGCGCCGAGCAGGCCGATAGCCAGCAAGCCGCCAACGATGCGGTGGCCGATATGCTGGCCATGATCCAGGGCCTGGCCCAGCCGAGTGCTGCCGACGCTGCCAGCGCCGCGAGTGCGGCAGCCGCCGCTGCTGCAGCCGCCGCTGCCGCCGCCGGCAAGGATGGCCGCGCCACCGATGCCGAACTGGCCAGCGACGCTGTCCTGTCCGGCCAGGGCGGCAGGAGCGGCGTGGCCGAGCGCCTGCCGGCAGAGGGCATGCCGATTGACCAGGACGCGCTGCTGGCAGCCAAGGCTGCTGCCGACGGCGCAGTGAAAGCACAAGATCCCGCCCTCGCCGACTCATTGGCGAAAGCGCGCCACGACGCGGCCGCCGAGGCCGGCGCTACCGGCGCAAATCCTGCCGCCGGCAGCGACAAGAGCGCCGCGCAACCGCGCACCGATTTCCAGGCCGCGCTGCAGCAAGCCAGTGCCGACGCCGGCAAGGCCGCCGACGCGGCAGCACTGGAAGCCAAGCACGCCATCCAGCCGCAAGCGGGCGCCCTGCAGGCAGCCGCCACCGCCCTGGCGCCAGCCGGCGCAGCCAACGCACAAGCCGCCCAGGCCCTGGCCAGCAACCAGCTGCAGGCCCGCGTCGGCAGCCAGGGCTGGGACCACCAGCTGGGCCAGAAAGTGGTGTGGATGGTCAATGGCGGCGAGCAGAGCGCCACATTGACCCTCAACCCGCCCGACCTTGGTCCACTGCAAGTGGTACTGAGCGTCTCCAATGACCAGGCCAGCGTCGCCTTCACCGCAGCCCAGCCGGAAGTGCGGGAAGCGCTCGAGCAAGCACTGCCGAAACTGCGCGAAACCATGGGCGAAGCCGGCATCAAGCTGGGCGATAGCAGCGTGTCGTCCGGCAGCCAGGACCAGCAGCAGGCCTTCGCCGAAATGGAAGCCGCGGCAGCCGCCAAGCGCGGCCGTGGCGTTGCCAATGGCCAGAATGACAATGCCGAGAGCGCATCGCAGGCCGCCCCTGTGGTGCGGCGCAGCGTACTCAGCGCAGTCGACACTTTCGCCTAAGGCAGAGATAGCCCTGCTTCCCGCCTCTTTTCGGCGCATCGCTCCCCGAAAGATTTCGCGATAATGACATAATGGCGTCATGATCCAACTCTTGCATCCAAGGCAGCAGAATTGAAAGCGAATCCAAAAATGAAGGCTGAGGCTAAGGCAGAAGCCGCACCGCCGGCCGGTGGCGGTAAGAAAAAGCTGATCATCATCCTGGTGGGCGTGCTGGTGCTCGCCCTGGCCGGGGGCGGTGGCGCATGGTTCATGCTGAAGAGCGATAGCGGCGAAGAGCATGCGGAAGAAGCCAAGCCGGGCAAGAAGGCCAAGAAGCCGGCCAAGAAAGCCGGCCCGCCAGTCTATATTCCAGTGGACCAGTTCACGGTCAACCTGCAGCCGGAAAACGGCGACCAGTACCTGCAGCTGGCGATCACGCTGCAGGCCGCCAGCCTGGAAGAGTCGGAAGTCATCAAGACCAATATGCCGAAGGTGCGCAGCCGCATCCTGCTGCTGCTGTCGAGCAAGCATGCATCCGAGATCAATACGCCGGAAGGCAAGCAGCAACTGAGCAAGGACATCATGGAAGCGGTCAACCTGCCGTTCGAAACCGGCGGCGAGGTACAGGAAGTATCCGAAGTCTTGTTTACCGCATTCATCATCCAGTAAGGCCCGGGTGAAGCATGGCTGATAATTTTCTCTCCCAGGAAGAAGTCGATGCGCTCTTAAAGGGCGTCAACGGCGACCAGGACGACGTCGCAACGCCCGAGGAGAGCACGGGTGTCCGGACCTATAACCTGGCGACGCAGGAACGCATCGTCCGGGGCCGGATGCCGACCCTGGAAATTATCAACGAGCGTTTCGCGCGCCTGCTGCGCGTGGGCCTGTTCAACTTCCTGCGCCGCAGCGCGGAAGTGTCGGTCGGCTCGGTGCGCGTGTCCAAGTATTCCGAGTTCATCCGCAACCTGGTGGTGCCGACCAACCTCAACCTGGTGCACATGAAGCCGCTGCGCGGCACGGCCCTGATGGTATTCGACCCGGGCCTGGTGTTCCTGCTGGTCGACAACCTGTTCGGCGGCGATGGCCGTTTCCACACCCGCGTCGAGGGCCGCGACTTTACCCAGACCGAGCAGCGCATCATCTTGCGCATCCTCGATATCGTGTTCGAGGCCTATACCAAATCGTGGGAACCGGTGTACCCGGTGGAATTCGAGTACATCCGTTCCGAAATGAATACGCAGTTCGCCAACATCGCCACGCCGAACGAAGTGGTGGTGGCGTCGACCTTCACCGTCGAGCTCGGTTCAGTGTCGGGCCAGATCCACTTCTGCATGCCGTACTCGATGATCGAGCCGATCCGCGACGCGCTGACCTCCTCGCTGCAGGGCGAAGCGCTGGAAGTGGACAAGCGCTGGATCCGCCTGATGACGCAGCAGATCCAGATCGCCGAAGTGGAACTGGTGGCCAAGCTCGGCACCGCCAAGGTCAGCTTCGACGAGATCCTGAACATGAAAGTCGGCGACGTGATCCCGCTGTCCATCCCGGAAACCATCGAAGCGACCGTGGATGGCGTGCCTGTGCTCGACTGCACCTACGGGGTGTTGAACGGGCAATACGCATTGAAGGTGGAGAAACTGCTGGCAAACGCGGATAATATGAAATAAAGCTAGGAGAGAAACATGGCGGATAATCAAGACGACGATACAAGCATGGATGACGATTGGGGCGCCGCGATTGCCGAGCAGGCCGCGGCCGAAGCTGCTGCCATGCAGAACCAGGCCGCCACTGCCGCCGTGTTCAAGGACTTTTCCAAGCAGCCGAACAAGACCGAAACCCATAACGATATCGACTTCATCCTCGATATCCCGGTCCAGCTTACGGTGGAACTGGGCCGCACCAAGATCGCCATCAAGAACCTGCTGCAACTGGCGCAAGGCTCGGTGGTGGAACTGGACGGCCTGGCCGGCGAACCGATGGACGTGCTGGTCAACGGCTGCCTGATCGCCCAGGGCGAGGTGGTGGTGGTGAACGACAAGTTCGGTATCCGCCTGACGGATATCATCACGCCTTCCGAACGCATCCGAAAACTGAATAAATGAAGCAGAGAATTACTGCCTTCCGCCTCCTGCGGCCGCTGACCTTGGCGGCCGCCTTCTGCCTCGCCGGCGCTCCTGCTTTGGCGCAGCAAGCTGCCGCTCCCGACACCATTTCGACCAGCGCACAAGCGGCGCCGGCCAACGCCGCCAGCCCGGTCGCGCCGGCCGCCAGCGCGCCAGCCGCCACGCCCGAGCAGCAGGCCGCCCTGGCCGGGGCCCGCGCCGCCAATACCCAGGCGCCGAACAATGCGCTGGCGGCACAGGCGCCGTCCGCCGCCGGTTCGCTATTGCAGACCATTTTGTCGCTGGGCTTCGTCATCGCCCTGCTGGTCGGCCTGGCCTGGCTGCTGAAGCGCTTCGGCCCGAAACACATTACCGGCGGCAGCAAGGTCAAGCTGGTCGGCGCGCTCAGCGTCGGCGCCCGCGAGCGCATCCTGGTGGTGGAAGTCGGCGAGCAATGGATCGTGGTCGGCGCTTCGCCCGGCCGCATGAACGCCCTGGCCACCATGCCGCGCCAGCAAGCGGACGACGCCGAGCTGGCCGATGCGCCAGCCGTGCCCGGCGCCAATTTCGCCGAATGGTTCAAACAGACGATCGAAAAGCGCAATGGCAAATAAACGCGCACTGTGCCTGGCTGCCGGCGCCGCGTTGATCCTGCCGCTGATGGCTGCCGCCGAGCCGACCATCCCCGCCTTCACCAGTACCCCCCGCCGCGGGCGGCGGCACCAATTACGGCCTGACGCTGCAAACGCTGATCCTGATGACGGCGCTGACCTTCATCCCGGCAGCGCTGTTGATGATGACCGGCTTCACCCGCATCGTGATCGTGCTGTCGCTGCTGCGCCAGGCGCTCGGCACGCAGTCGGCGCCGCCCAACCAGGTCATCATCGGCCTGTCGCTGTTCCTGACCTTCTTTGTGATGAGCCCAGTGTTCGACAGGATCTACACCGAGGCCTGGGTGCCGCTGCAAGACAACAAGATCACCATGCAGCAAGCGATGGAGCGTTCGGCCGCGCCGCTGAAAACCTTCATGCTGAAACAGACCCGCCAGTCCGACCTGGCCCTGTTCGTCAAGATTTCGCGCAGCCAGGAATTGCAGGGGCCGGAAGATGTGCCACTGAAGATCCTGGTGCCGGCCTTCATCACTTCCGAACTGAAGACCGCCTTCCAGATCGGCTTTGCCATCTTCATCCCCTTCCTCATCATCGACATGGTGGTGGCTTCGGTGCTGATGTCGATGGGTATGATGATGATGTCGCCCGCCGTGATTTCGCTGCCGTTCAAGCTGATGCTGTTCGTGCTGGTCGACGGCTGGCAACTTCTGCTGGGTTCGCTGTCCCAGAGCTTCTATTAGGGAGGCTTGCGATGACGCCCGAAACAGTCATGACCATGGGCCGCCAGGCCATGGAAGTCACGCTGATGGTGGCCGCGCCACTGCTGCTGGTGGCGCTGCTGATTGGCCTGGTGGTCTCGATCTTCCAGGCCGCCACCCAGATCAATGAAGCCACCCTGTCCTTCATCCCGAAACTGGTCGGCGTGTTCGTCACCCTGGTGGTGGCGGGACCGTGGATGATTTCCGTGATGGTCGACTATATGCGGCAGGTACTGACCGGCATTCCATCGCTGGTCTCGTGACCGATGCTGGTCGTTACCGCCGCTGAACTCAATACCTGGATCGCCGCTTTGATGTGGCCGGCGGCCCGCATCCTGTCGCTGATCGCGGCCTCCCCTATCTTCGGCAATGCCCGCATCCCGCAGAACGTCAAGCTGGCGCTGGGCGTGCTGATCGCCATGGTGGTCGCGCCCGCGGTGCCTGCCATGCCGGCCCTCGACCCGGCCGGCTGGTCCGGCTTATCGGTGCTGGCGCGCGAAATCGTGATTGGCGCCGGCATGGGGTTCGCCTTGCGGCTGGTGTTCGCGGCGGTGGAAATGGCGGGCGAGATCTCCAGCCTGACCATGGGCCTGGGTTTCGCCAGTTTCTTCGACCCGATGTCGCAAGGCCGCTCCTCGGCAGTATCGCAATTCCTGGTGTGGGTGATGACGCTGGCCGTGCTGGCGGTGAATGGTCACCTGGTGCTGATTGAAGCGCTGGCGGAAAGCTTTTATACGCTGCCGGTGGCAGCCATTTCCTTCCGCAACGATGGGTTCTGGGACCTGGCACTGTGGGGCTCGAAGATCTTCACGGCTGGCCTGCAGCTGTCGCTGCCGATTGTCGCGGCACTGCTGATCACCAACGTGGCGCTGGGCGTCCTGACGCGCGCCGCGCCGCAGCTGAACCTGTTCGGCATCGGTTTCCCGATCACACTGGGCGTCGGCTTCCTGACCCTGACCATGACCCTGCCTTACATGAGCATGCCGATCCAGGCGCTGGTCAATGAAGGCATCGAAAAAGCGCGGCAATTGCCGCGCGAGTGGGATAGCAGGACAACCCGGCCACCGATACCGGGCAAGCCTCAGATCAAATTGAACAGCGACAAGCCCGTCAGCGCCTTGTAGGACTTCTGCGCTGCTTCCAGCGTGGTTTGCTGCTGTGTGAAGCGCGAGATGGCTTCCACCGGGTCCAGGTCGACCAGGTCGGAGATCTGGCTGGCGTACTGCAGGTTCAGGTCTTCGCCGGCGCTGTCGAGGTGATCCAGTTCGCTCAGGCGGGCGCCCACCGAGGCGCGCACCGACAGCACATTGTCCAGCGAATTGGTGATGTTCTGGTTGGCCAGGTTCAGCGCATTGGTCAATGCGGTGCCCGCCTGTGGCGTACCCGAAGGACCGCGCAACGCAGCGATCAACGTGGTCATGGTTTCGAACACCGACTGGTTCTTGCTCGGATCGACGTTGAACACGTCGCCATTCGCGGGTGCTCCAGTGATGTCCATCTGGATGCCATCGAAGGCGATCGGCTGGCCAGACACGAATGGGACGTTCGAGGCGACCGCGGTGCCGGCAGTAACGTCGTTGACGGTATACGTGGTCACCGCCGGCGTACCGGTCACGGTAAAGTTCAGCGTGTAGTTGTGGCCCGTCACAGCCGAAGGTGTCTTCACCACGCCCGGCGAAATGATGCCGGTGCCGCCGCGCGTGTAGTTGGCAGGATCGACGCTGGTCTGGAAGGTGCCGTTTCCGGTGATATTGCTTTCAAAGATAGCCGAACCGGTTTCGCTGGTGGCCAGCTTGCGCGACGATGCCACCTGCAGTTCGCGCTGGCCCTGGTCGCCGTTGTAGGTGGCGCCGGTAGCGGAACGGGTAAATGGCTTGATATCGCTCTTATAGCCGGAGAACAGATAGGCGCCGGTGCCGTCGGTGGCATTGGCCTGGCCCAGCAAATCTTCCAGGCGTCCCTCCAGCTCCTTGGCCAGCGCTTCGCGGTCGGCCAGCGTAAAGCCGGGGTTGCCGGCGGCGACGATCTTGCTCTTCACTTCCTGCAGCAGGTCATCGGTGTTTGCCAGGGTATTGTCGACCAGCGACAGCGAGGAATTGGCATTGCTGCGGTTGGTGACGAACTGGGTGTTCATTTCCTTCGACTGCGACACTTCCAGCGCGCGCGCCGAGGCAACCGGGTCGTCCGAAGGGTTCACAACACGCCGCATGGTCGATAACTGCATCTGCGTCTTCTGCAACTGCGCCTGCAGCGTGTTCAGCTGGCTGACGCCGTTCTCGTAAATCGTCCGGGTGGCAATACGCATGACCATGATGCTATTCCTTCAAAAAACTTATCTGCCCAGCGACAGCAGGGTATCAAACAATTCACTTGCCACCTGGATCACTTTGCCAGAGGCCTGGTAGGCCTGCTGGTAACGCAGCAGGTTGGAAGCTTCTTCATCCAGGTTCACGCCCGACACCGAATCGCGCGCGGCCTGCGCCTGCGCCACGGTGGTATCGGCTGCCGCGCCGGCAATCTGCACTTCGCGCGTCTTGTTGCCGACGAAGTTGACCATCTGCGCATAGCTGGCCTGGAAGGTGGCGTGGCCATCATCCAGGATGTTCTTCGTCTGCAAGCCGGCCAGCAGCACGCCATTGCGCGCATCGCCGACGCCGCTGCCCGGCGAAATGGTGAACTTATCGTTGTTGGCAGGATTGCCGGTGAGCTCGATCTCAATGCCCTGGAAGGCCATCTTGGCGCCCGCGGTGTACGGCACCGGCGTACCAGCCGGATAGTTCGTGGTGACACCGTTGACCGTGACGTCAACCGCGGTCGGGAAGCCGCTCAGCTGGTTGGTCGCACTGTTGTAGGTCAGCGTGACCGGCGCGGCAAGCTGGTTGCCCGGCAACAGGTAGTTCGAGTTCACGGCGCCGGCGCTGATCTTGCCGGTGCCGGTATTGGCGGCCGGCGCCGAAGTGCTGATTGGCGCGCCCAGCGCAATCTTGTTGCGGTCCTTCAGCTCAACGCCAAAATCCTGCGCCGCGTTATAGGTTGGGCGCACCAGGAAGTGGTCCGGGCCACCTGCGGCACCGGTGATCGAGAAGGCCACGCCATCGATCACTTGCGGCTGGGCCTGCGGATACGGCGCGATGGTCGTGGTCGCGCCATCGCTGGCGCGGGTCACGACGAAGTCGGTACCGTTGTAATTGATGTCGTAATCGGAGGTGGTCAGCTTGGCCGCGTCGACTACCACCGCATCGATTTTCACCGTGCTCGACGACGAATTGCGGGAGTCGTAGCCGACGTAAGCGTGGATGTCCTTGAAGAAGTTGCCGCCCAGGTTGCCATCCAGGTCGATGCCAAGCTTGTGCTGGTCGTTGAAGGCATCGGCCAGGCCGGCCGCAATCTTGCCGAGGTTGGCATTTGCCACGTCCAGGCCGCTGTTGCGGAAATCGATCAGGCCACCCAGCTGGCCGCCGGTCAGCACGCTGTCCGGCAGTTGTGAAAATGTGCCGGCCTGGGTGCGGTAGCCGACCACGATGCGCTCCGGGTCGGATGGCGAAGCGGCGGTCGCCAGTTCCTGGCTGCGGTTGCCGATCACCAGCGGCTGGCCGGTGCCGAACGATACGTTCAGCATATTGTTCTCGGCCGGCATCACGGTGACCTTGATCTGCTTGTTCATTTCGGCGATCAGGGCGTCGCGCTGGTCCATCAGGTCGCTCGGCAGGGCCGAAGGATCGACCGACAGGCCGGCAATCGTGTTGTTCATCTCGGCGATACGGCGCGCGAAGGAGTTGATCTCGTTGACGCTGGCGGTCACGCCGGAATTTACGCCTTCGTTCAATTCCTTCATGCGGCTGGACAGGCCGTTGAAGCGCGAAGCCAGCGATTCGGCCGCCGACAGCATGGCCTGGCGCGCCGCGGTCGACTGCGGGTTCGAGTTGGCGTTTTGTACGCCGCTGAAGAAGCTCTGCAGTGCCGGTCCCAGGCCAACCGTCGTATCGGCCAGCAAGTTGTCGATCTGGCTAACCTGGTTGAAATAGGTGTCGAGCTGCGCCTGGTTGGTCTGGGCGCCCAGCAGCTGGCGGTTCAGGAAGTCGTCGTAGACCCGCTTGATCTGCGCCACTTCGGTGCCGGTGCCGATGAAACCTTCGCCCGTCTGCAGGGGCGGCGTCGTGCCTTGCACCACCACTTGACGGTTATAGCCGAGCACGTTGGCGTTGGTAATGTTGTGCCCAGTGGTGGCCAGGCCCGTCTGGGCAGCCAACAAACCACTTCTACCGATGCTGAGTAAGGACATTTTGATAATTACCTTCGCTAGATATTCAGTTTACGGCACATCCGGACAAAACTTGATGTTCGTCAGGCAAGAGTGCGCTTGATAATGCCGGCCAGCTTGCTGGCATAGTTGGGATCGGTGGCGTAGCCGGCGCGCTGCAGGCCCATGGCGAAGCCGGCGGCATCGGTGCTGCCGGCCGCTGCCAGCGCTTTTTCATAGCGCGGATTACTGCTCAGCAGGCGGGCGTAGTCCTTGAAGCTGTCCGCATAGCTGTCGTAGGCGCGGAATTTCTCGACGCGGGTCTGCGGCTTGCCGTTGATGTATTCGGTTGTAGCCGTTTCGACAACACGGCCCTTCCAGTCCGGGCCAGCCTTGATGCCGAACAGGTTATTGCTGTTGCTGCCGTCGCGGCCTTTGATTTCGCGCCGGCCCCAGCCGGTTTCCAGCGCAGCCTGGCCCAGCATGAACTTGGCCGGGATGCCGGAAGCGCGGCTGGCCTCTTCCGCGTGGCTCGACAGTTTCTCCTGGAAGCTGCGCACATGGGCCGGCTTGTCGGAGGCAGCTACCGGGTTCGTGCCGGCCTTGGCCACGGCGGCGGCGCCGCCACTGGCCTCGATCGAGCGTTGCAGCTTGGCTTGCTCCATCAGGGCGCGCGTCATGGCCGGGTCGGTCGGCACGCCGTCCTGCGGCGCCAGGGTTTTCGAAAGCTGCCGCACCAGTACGTCTGCCAGGCCCAGGCCCTTTTTGGCAATGTCCTGGCTGGTCTGCTGGTCAAGCATGGAGGTGAACATCTTGGTTTGCTGGTTGTCCATCAAACCGTCTTGCGGCGTGGCGTCGCGCATGCTCTTCATCATCATGTTGACGAACATCGCTTCGAACTGGACCGCCGTGGTTTTCAAGGCTTCCGGCGAACCGGCACGCGCCGACTGGCGCAACTCGGACATGCCCTTGGTGTCGATGGCAAGGTTGGCGCCCAGGTCGCTGCTGGCGGTACGCGGGATCATGGCTGCGTCCTCAAATGATTTCCAGCTCGGCGCGCAGCGAACCCGCTGCCTTCATCGCCTGCAGGATGGCCAGCAAGTCTTGCGGGGAAGCGCCGATGGCGTTGAGGGCCTTCACCACGTCGGCCAGCGACGCGCCGCCCTTCAGCATGATGACCTTGCCGGAGTCTTTCTTGATGTCGACACTGCCCTGCTGGCTTACCACGGTCTGGCCGCCGCTGAGTGGATTCGGCTGGCTGACCTGGGTGTCGGCACTGACCGATACTGACAGGTTGCCGTGCGAAATGGCGCACGTCTCAAGCGTCACTTCCTGGTTCATCACCACCGAGCCGGTGCGGGCGTTCATGATGACCTTGGCAGCCTGGCGCGCCGGGCGCACATCCATGCTCTCCAGCTCGCCGATGAAGGCCACCCGCGCATCGCTTGACGATGGTGCGGTGACGCGGATGGTGCGGCCATCCTGCGCGTAGGCCACGCCGGCGCCGTATTTATCGTTGATCGCATGCACCACGCGGCTGGCGGTGGCAAAGTCGGTGTTGTTCAGCTCCAGGCGGATCTGGTTGCCGTCGCCCAGCGTGGTCGGTACTGCGCGTTCCACCGTGGCGCCGCCGGAAATACGGCCGACCGACAGGTGGTTCACCACCACGGCAGCACCGCCGCCCGGCGCCTGCGCGCCGACGCCGCCGACCAGCACATTTCCCTGCGCCATGCCGTACACCTGGCCGTCGGCGCCTTTCAGCGGGGTCATCAGCAGAGTGCCGCCGCGCAGCGATTTGGCGTTACCCATCGACGACACGGTGACGTCGATCTGCTGGCCCGGTTGCGCGAAGGCCGGCAGGCTGGTGGTGACCATCACCGCCGCCACATTCTTCAATTGCAGCGTGGTCCCCGCAGGCAGCGCAATACCCATCTGCTGCAGCATCGAGGCCACCGATTGCACGGTAAACGGGGTTTGCGTGGTCTGGTCGCCCGAGCCGTCCAGGCCGACCACCAGGCCATAACCCATCAACTGGTTCTGGCGCACGCCGGCGATGCTGGCCAGGTCTTTCAGGCGTTCAGCCTGCACGGCAGGCGCCAGCAGCAAGGCCGCGCAGAGAGTGAGGAGCTTGAAATTCTTCATGATCAGAAAGGCAGCAGGCTGAGGAAGAAGCGCGACAGCATCGACTGCACCTCAGCGCCATCGATATTGCTCTTGGTACGGTATTCGACGCGGGCATCAGCGATCGCGGTCGAGGCCACTGAATTGCCATTGATCGAGTCAGGGTTCACCATGCCGGAAATGCGGATGTACTCGGTGGCCTTGTTCATGCCGACCTGCTTTTCGCCGGCGATGATCAGGTTACCGTTCGACAGCACTTCCACCACGGTGGCGCCAATGGTGCCACGGAAGCTGTTGCTGAGAGACTGGCTGTCGGCATCGGCAAACTTGTTGTCGGCGCTGGTTGCAACATTGGTGCCGAAGCGGTTCTGCAGCACGCCGGGAATGCCGAAGTTGACGCTGCCCGACTTGCTGCCGGCGCTGGCGCCATTTTTGACGGCGGACGTGCTTTCCGTGATAACGACATTGATCACGTCGCCCACATGGCGCGCGCGGCGGTCTTCAAAGGCTGGGCGGTAGGTGCTGGCCTGGAAGATCGCGCCATTGTTCTGCGCCACCGGTGGATATGGCGGCGGCAGAGGACGGGCGCTGGTCGGACCGTTGACGATCGAGGTTGGCGCGCCGGCGCAGGCAGACAGCAGCACGGCGGCGATAACGGTGGCGGCAAGACGGAGTCGCATGGCGGGCTCGTTCTATTACAGTTGCGACAGGCGCTGCAACATCTGGTCGGAGGTGGTGATCGCCTTCGAATTGATTTCGTAGGCGCGCTGGGTCTGGATCATGTTGACCATTTCCTCGACCACGTTGACGTTCGAGGTTTCCACATAGCCCTGCAGGATCACGCCGGTGCCATTGGTGCCCGGCTGGTTCTGGGTGGCGGCGCCGGAGGAACCGGTTTCCACGTACAGGTTTTCGCCCTTCGATTCCAGCCCGGTCGGGTTGATGAAGGTGGCAAGCTGGATGGCGCCGATCTGCTGCGCCGCCGCCTGGCCCGGCAGGGTGACCGACACGATGCCGTCACGGCCCACCGTGATGCTGGTGGCATTGATCGGAATGGTGATGGCCGGCTGCAGCACGAAGCCGCTGGAAGTGACCATCTGGCCATTGTTATCGCGCTGGAAGGAGCCATCGCGGGTGTAGGCGGTGGTGCCGTCCGGCAGCAGTACCGGGAAGAAGCCGTTGCCATTGACCATCAGGTCCTTGTCGTTGCCGGTCGACTGCGGGTTGCCCTGGGTATGGATGCGCTCAATGGCCACCGGACGCACGCCGGTACCGATCTGCATGCCCGATGGAAGCTGGGTCTGCTGCGAGGAGGCAGCGCCCGGCTGGCGGATGTTCTGGTACAGCAAGTCCTCGAAAACGGCGCGCGACTTCTTGAAGCCGTTGGTGCTCACATTCGCCAGGTTATTGGACACCACGTCCATCTGGGTCTGCTGCGCTTCCATGCCAGTCTTGGCAATCCACAGTGATCGAATCATTTGCCTGCTCCAAAAACGGTTTTCCTATGCACGCATTATCCCGTCGCAAAGGTCAACTCAAAGCGTCGATCTGGCCGGTTTTCCTCCGTCTATTCAAGTGTGTGGCGTGAATTGTTCAGCTCTGCTATTGTTTGCGATTTGCTAATTGTTGCCGCAAAGATAGAATATGAGGACTGAACTCCTGTCCCAGGCGTACGCCGCCCTCGCCCAGTTCGCTAGTGAAAGCCGTCTTTACGAACTGACACTGGAAAAAGACGGCGAATACGGTTCGGGCGGGCTGCTGGTCGAAGCTTTCCTGTCGGACGACTGCCTGCAGGAGATTGCAGCCCGCGACGTCATTGCCCTGTCGACCAGCGCCACCATCGACCCATCCAGCTTGTTAGGCCAGCGCGCCAGCTTGCAGGCCAGCCTGGCCGACGGCAGCCGCACCATCTTCCACGGCTATATCAGCCACGCCGCCATGCTGGGCAGCGAGGGAGGTTTTGCACGCTATCGCTTGCGCATGTCGTCCTGGCTGTGGCTTGCCACCCAGTCCCGAAACAGCCGGGTATGGCAGGACCAGGGCGTAGCCGACATCGTGGACGAAGTGTTCTCCGGCTTCGCCCCCTACGCCAAATGGCAGTGGAGCGACGACGCACGCACCCTGCTCGACACGATCCCGGTGCGCAGTTACTGCTGCCAGTATCGCGAATCCGACTACGATTTCGTGCGCCGCCTGCTGACCGAAGAAGGCGTCGCCTGGCGCTTCGAAGATGGCGAGGAAGAGCAAACCCTGGTGCTGTTCGCCGACAGCAGCCAACAATCCGCCACGCCGGAAGACGCCAGCAGTGCTGCCGGCCAGGGCCTGCGCTACCACGCCGCGCGCGCCGGCGAACAGTTCGACACCATCCAGTCCATGCAATCCATGCGCCAGCTGGTCAGCGGCGCGGTGGCGGTCCTCAGCTATGACTACGAGGCCAAAGCAGCCGTCAGCACCACTGTGCCAACGCGCGTGAATGATCTTGGCAAGAACGCCTACCAGCCGGAGAGCTACGACTACCCCGGCCAGTACTTCTACGGCGACAGCTCCGAGGCCGAACGCTACGCCACGCTGCACATGCAACTGCACGAAGCGCGCAGCCAGCAATGCCACGGCCGCTCCACCGTGCGCACGCTGCGCGCCGGCACCCGCTTCACGATGACGCAAGGCGCCCTCTTCTCCGACGACAAAGACGCAAACTACGTCGCATTGCGTGTGCTTGGCGTGGGCGTCAACAATCTGCCGATAGCCGCCAAGCGCGGCCTGGCCGAGCTGTTCGGCCCCATTCCGGAGCTGCTCGAAGCAATGGCCGCGCAAACGCGCGACCTGCCGGAAGACTTCCCCACTACGGTAGAAAAAGCCTCCGCCAGCGGCTATGCCAACAGCTTCGCAGCGTTGGCGGCGGATGTGCCATGGCGCCCTGCCCACCTTGGCGGTGAAGGCCGCCAACACGCCAAGCCGACCGCCCTGGGCTCGCAGAGCGCGATTGTGGTCGGCGAAAACGGCCAGGACCTGCCGCAGGGTGGCAACGAGATTTATTGCGACCGGCTTGGCCGCGTGCGGATCCGCTTCCACTGGCAGGACTCCGCCGACGCCACGTGCTGGGTGCGCGTCGCACAACGCTCAGCCGGCGGCGGCATGGGTAGCCAGTTCCTGCCACGCATCGGCCAGGAAGTGCTGGTGCAGTTCATCGAAAACGACATCGACCGCCCGATCATCGTCGGCGCCCTGTACAACGGCCAGGGCGAAAGCGGCATCGCACCAACGCCAGGCGGCGCCAACGCGCAGCAAGCGTCCGATCACTTCGGCCAGGCGCACGACCACGCCACTTCGGCGCAGGGTAACCTGGTCGGCGGCCATGCCCCCGTATGGCACGGCTCCGGCAGCGGCAGCGGCGCCCACCGCAATGCCTCCGCGCAGTGGGGCGTGCGCAGCAAGGAATTCGGCGGCAGCGGCTACAACCAGCTTGTGTTCGACGACACCGACAGCCAGGGCCGCGTGCAACTGCGCACCACCCAGGCCGCGACGGAACTGAACCTGGGCCACCTGGTCCACAACACCGACAACTACCGCGGCAGCCTGCGCGGCCAGGGCGCCGATCTGCGCACCGATGCTTATGGCGCAGTTCGCGCGGGCTCCGGCCTGCTGGTCACAAGCTACAAGATCACACACGGCGCCTCGCAGCGCGAACCAGCCGGCGACAACACCGCCGGCATCGCCATGCTGAAGCAAGCGGTCAAGCTGGGCGAGACCTTCAGCGAAATCGCCGTAAAGCACCGCACGGTCGGACTGGCTTCCCACGTGGGGTCGCACAAGGCCAATGCAAGCGCGCTTGATGACAAAGAAGCGCCGCTGAAATCGCTGCTGACCGCTGTCTCCGGCATGGTCGGCGACTCAGGTGTCGATGCCGCGCAAGCCGATGCCGGCGAGCGCAAGACGGGCCCCGGCGCAGGCAAATTGCCGCACAGCGCCGATCCGATCATTGCAATCTCCGCCAAGGATGGCCTGTCAATGAGCGCCGCACGCGACCTGCAAATTGCCGCAGGCGAGACCGCAAGCGTCATGAGCGGCGCTGATACGCAAGTCGCCACCGGCGGCCAGATGCGCATCCACACGCAGCAAACGATCGGCATGCTGGGGGGCGCAGTCAAGGCGGGCGAGCAAGACATCGGTGTGCAGGTTATCGCCGCGCGCGATCCGATCGACGTGCAGGCGCAGGCAGGTGCGATGCTGGTGCAGGCACGTGACGTGATCAACGTGAAGAGCTCCAACGCGCATATCGATTGGGCTGCGGCGAAGAAGATCAGCCTTTCCACCGCTGGCGGAGCAAACATCACTATCGATGGAGGCAACATCACGGTGCAGTGCCCCGGAAAGATCGAGATCAACGCAGGCAAGAAGAGTTTCGTGGGCCCATCCCGCTCAAACTATCCAATGCCACCGCTACCGCGTTCGGCGGTCGAAAATATTCCCGTGAAGTTCGACATGCGCTTACAGGATGTGCCTGGATTGAATGCTGAACCGTACCCCAATACTGATTGGCGAATTGTTCGTGCGAGCAGCCATGTTGATGCCTTGGGAGAAGAACAGTTCCTACTTTCCGGCATTTCTGATGACGAAGGGAAGATCGTTCTCACGCCGGCAGACGAAAAGACCCTCCATGAAGCCTACAACCAGACACCGAACAAGATCTGGCTCGTGGCAAACAGTCATGCCCGCGAACTGGAGATCGCCGTTGAGAAGGAAAGCTGGAGCGAAAGCGACAGGTTCTATCACGGCCTCAACGCACTTGGTTACGCCGACAGCCACTTGAATGTCAATGGCGTCGATATAGAGCAGTTCCATGCACCGATCGCTCGCGCCGAACTCAATACGTCAAGCGGCTCGACCCTTATTAAGAAGATTAAAAGCTGAGCCATATGAGTTCGAATCAAACACCTAAAGTCCCTCCTACGCTATATCAGATCGTGGACAAATCGGGGGCTGCACATCATGCCGCACATACTGAACAATTGTGGGTGAGCAACGCCCAAAGCGCCGTGTTCTCAGCACCTACTGCCGGGAACAAGGTGGTCGCCTTTACTACTGGCGAGGCCTATTTCGCAGACCTGATTAAAGAGTTCGATGCGGCGGCGAGCGAAATATGCATAGCAGGATGGCAGGTGAATTGGGATGCATTGCTGGCGCCAGGAGTGCGCCTGTATGACGTATTGCTACGTGCAGCCAAGCGAGGCGTCAACATCTACGTAATGCCGTGGAATGATACGGAGCCGGTCCAGACTTATGATGACCAGACCAGGATTGTCCTCGAATCGATCAATGCTCTCCTCCCCAATGCAAAGGGAAAGCCAGCCAAGGTCCACGTCGCCCTCTGTCCTGCATTCGTAGAATTCAATGGAGGCTATTACAGCCATCATCAGAAGCAAGTCGTCGTCGACCGAAAGATCGCCTATGTCGGAGGAATCGATCTCGCCTACGGCAGATTTGACGACAACACCTACGACCTCAGGCCCGACGCGAAAGGGCGACAAGGCTTGAACAGGTACAACCCTGGAATTCCGCGCCTCTTGGATATCAAGTCGACCCAAAACGTGGATCCAGACTTGATGTCAGGGGTGTTGGATAAATCGAATACCTATGATGACATGGGAAATCTGATTTTGCCGAGTAAGGCTAACGAAGAAATCGAGAAAATCGCAAAGGGAGGTTGGCAGATTCCCTATGCTGAAGCCGGAGGCATGGACATCGCAGCCAACTCGGCGAGTTTTTCGTCCAACTCAACCGCACCAGCTACGCTGGACCCGTCACGTCAGCCCCGGATGCCATGGCAGGACATTCACAGCAGAGTCGAGGGACCAGCCGTTTCGCACCTGCTTCGAAACTTCGTTGGCCGCTGGAACTGCGTCTCGAAAGTCAAACTGGCAGCGGCGCCAAAACCAGAGTCTTATCCGAAAACGGGCAAGGCGCTAGTTCAAGTCTTGCGCAGCGCATCGAGGGAACACTGCATTAAAGAGAACGGCAGCAAGAATGCACGAGGAATCCAGACCGATATCTACGAGGCGATGAAAGGGCTTATTGCCAAGTCACGTCGCTTTATCTACATTGAAAATCAGTTCTTTGTATCCGACTTTGGCGAAATTGGGGGTCCTGCGGATGCCCTGTCACCTGCGGCTCAATACATCAAGGACGGTGACAGCGGAATCAGCAACACCTCGTTACGCATAGTTCGCGGCCTTTCCGACAGCGAAGGGGAGGATCTTGATCGACTTCCCCAAAACGGCATATTGAAATCGCTATTGCAGCGATTGCGCGAAGCGATCGTGGACGATGTGAAGAAGCCAAAATTCCATGTTTACATCACCGTTCCAGTACATCCGGAAGGTTCGCTTTACAGCCCGTCGATTGCCGTCCAGGTGTACTTCACAATGCAGACCTTGGTTTTCGGCAGTCATAGCCTGATCAACGGCATCCGCAGGCTGATCAAGGCGCGTGAACTAAAAGATAAAAAAGACCCAAGTTACCGCAGGGTGATCGACGACCCTGCCAATACCGAGTACCGTAGCGTTGAGATCGAACAGTGTAACGAATACGTCACCTTGCTCAATTTGAGAAATTGGGGAAAAGTTGGGGACAAGTACGTCACTGAACAAATATATGTTCATAGCAAGTTGATGATTGTCGATGATCGTTTCGCCTTGTTCGGCAGTGCGAATATTAATGATCGAAGCTTATTGGGAGATCGCGACTCGGAACTGGCCATACTTGTATCCGATGAAGACACGAAACGTGCGGATATCAATGGCGTCGGCAGCAACCAACCAGTCCGGGTCTTCGCCCATGAGCTTCGCAAAAAGATCTGGAAGAAGCTGTTTGGAGTAGGCCTGCCCGGCCGCGAAGCGCCACGAATTGAAAAGGCAATTGACGAACCAGGATCGCCCGCGAGCTGGCGCGCAATCGCAAAGCTTGCTGCTTCAAATGCTGCGGCCTTTGAGCAGGCCTTTGCATACATCCCCCGGAATTTCGCGGCACATGATCAGGAAGCATTTGCGTCCGTTCTAGCAACCTGGAACAGCCAAATGCGCCGGCGAGCAAAGACGAAATTGGTTGGCGACCTCAATAGCCCGATTCCGTTTCACGAAAACTTTTGGAAGAATGTACCTCAACCGAAGGACCCATCGTCTTTGAAATCAATCAAAGGATTTGTCAGCGCCCTACCTGTGCATTGGACGAGAGGGGAAAACATTTGGATTCGATACCCTACCGCATTGATTGTCGAGAACCAGCATGAAACAGACGAGCAAAAAAATCGAGCAGCCATCGCAGTGGCAGCCACAAACACACCTGCTAATTCTGATCAAAGACAAGGCTAAATTCATGAGGCAGATTGAAAAGTCAGGCATGCGCTCGCTTGGGACCGTCTTGTTTGTATCTCTTACGTCGGTAAGCAGTATTGCAGCGCCATTGGAATGGAAGGAGGAATGTGTTGGGCGGTCCAAGCTTCAGCTTCCTTCGGACGTGGAAATTGCTGGCCACGCGTTTGGTGAGCTCGTGGATGAATTGGAGGGAGGCAATGGCCTCTCTGAACCACAGTTTCCAGATGGCCAGAAAGCAGGCTGGAGCAGGTTTGCGTACACGGGCTACTATTTGGCCTCCAATTCGTTAACTCCCAGCGAAATCAAAGATGCTCGCGCCAAGTTCCTGAAAGCTAAAGACTCACTGCAAGCCCGCCTTTCTCAAGGAGCAAACGGCCAAGGCGCAAAAGTTTCCGACGTCCAGACCGGCTCCAATGGTGTCCTGGCGTGGAGCACGCAGCAGAACGTCAGGTTCCTGATTCAGTTGGATGGCCACCTTCTGGCCGGGCGATACGGGTATGTTGACAAATCAAGGCGGGAAAACATTGCGCTTTTCAAGTCGTTCGCAGAACAAGTTGTCGCAAGGCCCGTTTTCTCGATCCCTAAGGATAGTGGCGTATGCTTACCATTTAGTTTCATACGAGATAACGGTCAACATTTTCGAAGTATCACTGCCACTTATCGCAGCAAGTCCTACCCCGACGTATCAATCATTGTCCAGGACGCCAGCGCTCCAGAGTTAGACGCCCCGAAATTGCCAGGAACGACAGAAGCTGAATCCGCGTTGAACGAATTTTGGTCGCAATATCAACACAGCCGGACCGGACGAAAAGTAACGGCCGGCTGGGGGCCGCGCAAGACACAAGATGTGGAGATCGATGGACGCCGAGGCCTGTCCACGCTTGTAAAGATCACTCGCATCGATGGCAGCACCGACTTTGCCTATTCAGCTTATGTAGCGGGCGACCACACCGCACGCACGGACGCACCTAACCTGGTTCTTCACGTAATTCGAGAAGGAAGTGTTGCTCGAGCTCGTGGCCTGCAACCCGTAGATGAAAAGACGCTGCTTGAACTGGCACAGCGCGTCGCGTCAACGATTCAGACCAGGAGTTTTGCGCCAATCCGTTCGAGTTCAACGCAGTGAATGGCAAACGCTTTAAGCGTCGCAGGTCGACTGACTATCCATCGATGACTGCGATGCCAAGGGAAAGCAGCACAATTACTTCCGTCATCACCTGCTGCAACTCCAAGACGCATCCTGCGAACAAAGTGCAGGCCCGGATGGCAGCGTTCGAAACGACTTCAGCCGCATGATCAAACAAGTCCTCACTCTTATTTTTCTCTTAGTACGTCTGCCACCTGCATTTGCAGCTTGCTTTCAGGCAGATCCCATCGTGCCTCCATCCCCTGATACGAAAGCATTTGTTGGCTACAAGCCGGAATGGCTTTCTCGTTTTGGCCGCGATCCATATCCGCGGGATCGGCAGGCTTTTCCTGCCGCTTTACCGTCAGAAATGCTGGGGCTGGCGAATAAAGGAAAAATGCCTGCCGAGGCTACTGGTCACATCACCTACTATGAAAGAGGCCCGGACAATAATTGGAGGATCTGCCGCGTTGATTACTGGTGGCCGAAAAATGACGATCCGGATGAAAAGCGAAAGAAAATGCTTGATCAAAGCCAGCGCTTTGCATCGGGCTACAAGCTACTGGAGAGCCTGGTTCAGGATCAACGAGTGCTATTGTCAAGCACCAGATAAGCGTACGACAACAGGAACCGAATTATTCGCGTTGAGGAAGCTATGTTCTCGGATCCTGACAAAAAAATTCTTCGGGTCACCGATTGCCGCCGCTATGATGAAAAGAACCGAGTCATTCTTTGGGTTGAACCGCACGAAACTAATAGGTGCCCAGACGCTGAGCCAGCACCTGCTGACACTTGGCGGCAATTCAAGTATGCGGACGTCAAAGGTGAAGAGGTGCAGCTCCTCCAGCGGTGGCATGTCGCAAAGAAGAATGGAAAATGGGTCGAAGAATGGGCCCCATTCCAGCTCGATGGATCAACGTCTTCCATTCGTGGACACGCAAACGTAGATTCGAAGCGCGGTGTCAAGGAAATCTTTGGTTCCACGTTCGGTGAACGTGACAAAAACTCAGCCAATATGGTCGTGGACGTATTCGGGCACTGGAATGGCTCTACGTATTACTTCACCAAACCGCCAGTTCCGATATCAGTAATGGCAGCGCCGGATGAAATTTACAAATACGAACGGCGCCGCATGACACGCCTCGACAATGACACGCGTATGTACGAGCTTTTCAAGCCGAACGAGCACATTTCCCGGCATCGTTTCTATATGCTGGCAGGGTTCGTCTTACGACATGAGCAGCTCGATGAAAAGGGCAAGATTAAACGGATCATCACCGTCAACGACTGGAGACAACCTCGTCCCGGCTCTAACCCTGACTTCGACGACAAGCTATTGAATACGAGCGCGCCCCGACTTATTGCACATCAGGTGTACCACCGTGTCTACGAAGTAGCTCCAAACGGCCGGCCAACTTTGGTTGCATTGAGCTGGAATCGATCCTTGCGCAAGATATTGAAGAACACCCCGCTGTCGATGGCTGACCTGGTATTTGGCACTCCAGATGGCAAGGAAAAATGGAAAAGTCGAGATGAGTTCGACAAGGCTTTCGATACCAGTGAGTACGCCAGCCAAGTCTTCCCTGATCGATCGCTGGACGAGGACGAATAAGCGCTAATGACGATGAAAGAAGATTCGAAAACTGAAGACGACTTCAGGCGCGCGCTTTGGCAAGCGGCTCTCATTGGACTAATTGTCACCGCAATTGAGTTCGTGCTGTTCGCACTCATCCTGAAGAGCAATCAGAAGGGTTGGACGGTGGAGCTATTCCTCCTGCTTGCAGCACCAGTTGCTGCGCTGGTGGGCCTCGTCGCCGGTGCATTGTTTATGCGAAGCAGGCCAGCAGTAGAAGCATTCTGGATAGTGCCAATCGCCACAAGCCCATTCCTGCTCTGGGCGATAGAATTGTCAAGATAGTTTTTCTTGGCCTTGCCGCGGCAAGCGGTCACACTATGACGGCTGGCTGTGCGGCCAGCAATGGCTGCGGCCGCCCGACCCCATAACCCTGGGCGAAATCTACGCCCATCGCACGTAGGCAGGCCAGCACCGCATCGTCTTCAACGAATTCGGCGATGGTCTGCTTGCCCATCACGTGGGCGATCTGGTTGATCGATTCGACCATGGCGCGTTCGGTCGGGCTGTGCAGGATGCCTTTGATGAAACTCCCGTCAATCTTCACATAATCGACCGGGAGGTGCTTCAGGTAGGCGAAGGACGACATGCCGGCGCCGAAGTCGTCCAGCGCGAAGCGGGCGCCCTGTGCTTGCAGGTCCTGGATCAGGGTCGCGGCTTGGGCCAGGTTGGCCACCGCCACCGTTTCCGTGATTTCAAAGCATACGTCTTCCAGCGCCACACCGGTGATGCGCTGCTGTTCCAGTACGAATTCGAGCAAGCCTTCATCGCACACCGAAGCGCCGGACAGATTGATGGCCCAGCTCGTGCCGGGTGGTTGCTGCGCCAACGCTTCGAAGGCGTGGCGGATCACCCAGCGGTCGAGCATCGGCATCAGGTCGTAGCGTTCGGCGGCGGGGATGATGGCCATCGGCGGGACCAGGCCTCCTTCTTCGTCCAGCATGCGCACCAACACCTCGGCATGGGAACGGCCGCCGCGCAGCGGGACGATGGTTTGCAGGTGCAGGCAGAAGCGGTCGTTTTCCAGCGCAGCGCGGATGCGTGACACGGCTTCCATTTCAGTCTGCCGCACGGACAGTTCGGCATCGTCGTCGCTGTACAGGTGGATGCGGTTACGGCCCTTTTCTTTTGCCATGTAGCAGGCCGCATCGGCCGCTTTCATTACTTCTTTCAGGCTGCTGCTGCGGCCATCGAGCAGCACCACACCGATGCTGACGCCGATGCGGTAGCTGCGCACGCCCCAGGCGAAATGCAGGTCAACCACGGCCTTGCGTACTTTCTCCGCAACGCGCAGGGCATCTTCGTGGCTGCACTGCGTCAGCATGATGCCGAATTCGTCGCCACCCAAACGGCCGACGATATCGCGTTCGCGCAGCGTGGCTTGCAGAAGTTGGCTGACTTGCTTGATCAATTCATCGCCAGCCGCGTGGCCGCTGGTGTCGTTGATGATCTTGAAGCGGTCCAGGTCGAGGTACAGCACGGCATGTTCGCCGCCGCTGCCCTGGCGCAGGGCAGCCAGCAATTCGCGCAGGCGGCGCTCGAATTCGCGCCGGTTCATGATGTCGGTCAGCTCGTCGTGCGTGGCCTGGTAACTCAGTTGCGCGGCGTGGCGCCGTGCTTCGCTGGCGTCGTGCAGCACGATCACCTGGCCGATGGCGGTGCCGTCGGGCGCGTGGATCGGCGCTTCCGAGCGGTCGACCGGCAGCGGCGTGCCATCGCCCGCCAAAACGTGTAAGGCGCCGCCCTCGCCTTCCAGCCTGCACACTTCATCCAGCGGGCGTCCCAGCATCTCGCTCCCGGACATGCCCAGCATCTGTTCGGCATTGCGGTTGCTGTAGCTGACGCGCTGCTCGCGGTCGGTGGTGATGACGGCGTCGGCAATCGAACCGAGAGTCACCTGCACCAGTTCTTTTTCTGCGAACGCTTCCGCCTGGCTTTGAAGCAGTTGCTGCAGCAGGCGTTCGCGCCGTGCAAAGGAGCGGCGCAGGTAGCCATTGCCGCTCCAGGCCAGCACGGCAGCAGCCAGCAGCAGCACTGCCAGCAAGGCATTCGACACCTGGCGCGCGGCATCGTTGATGGCGGCGGCAAAGCCGATGGCGAGCGGGGTCAGGCGGCGGTCGATTTCCTGGATTTCAAGCAGCACTACAGGGGCGGGCGCAGCAAGCGTCCGATCACTTTGGCCAGGCGCACGACCACGCCACTTCGGCGCAGGGCAACCTGGTCGGCGGCCATGGCCCTGTATGGCACGGCTCCGGCAGCGGCAGCGGCGCCCACCGCAATGCCTCCGCTCAGTGGGGCGTGCGCAGCAAGGAATTCGGCGGCAGCGGCTACAACCAGCTTGTGTTCGACGACACCGACAGCCAGGGCCGCGTGCAACTGCGCACCACCCAAGCCGCCACGGAACTGAACCTGGGCCACCTGGTCCACAACACCGACAACTATCGCGGTAGCCTGCGCGGCCAGGGCGCAGAACTGCGCACCGATGCTTACGGCGCCGTACGCGCCGGCGCCGGCCTGCTGGTCACCAGCTACAAGATCACACACGGTGCCTCGCAGCGCGAACCGGCTGGCGACAACACTGCAGGCATCGCGATGCTGAAGCAAGCCGTCAAGCTTAGCGAATCCTTCAGCGATGTCGCAGTGAAGAATGGCACCGTGGGCCTGGCCTCCCACATAGGCGCACACAAGGCCAAAGCCAACGCGCTCGATGAAAAAGAAGCGCCGCTGAAATCGCTGCTCACTGCCGTCTCCGGCATGGTGGGTGACGCTGGCCTCGACGCCGCCCAAGCCGATGCCGGCGAACGCAAGACCGGTACTGATGCCGGAAAATTGCCGCACAGCGCCGATCCGGTCATCGCCTTCGCCGCCAAGGACGGCCTGTCAATGAGCGCCGCACGCGACCTGCAAATGGCCGCAGGCGAGACAACAACCGTCATGAGCGGCGCCGACACGCAAGTCACCACCGGTGGCCAGATGCGCATCCACACGCAGCAAGCGATTGGCATGCTGGGCGGCGCAGTCAAGGCGGGCGAGCAGGACATCGGCGTTCAGGTCATCGCCGCGCGCGATCCGATCGACGTGCAGGCACAGGCCGGCGCGATGCTTGTGCAAGCGCGCGACGTGATCAACGTGAAGAGCTCCAACGCACATATCGATTGGGCTTCGGCGAAGAAGATCAGCCTGTCCACCGTTGGCGGCGCAAATATCACAATTGATGGTGGCAACATCACGGTGCAGTGCCCTGGCAAGATCGACATCAAGGCAGGTAAGAAGTCGTTCATCGGCCCGGAGCGCACGGACTACGCGCTTCCCAAGTTCCCTTCGAGCGAGCCTGTTTGTATCGACTGCCTGATCAAAGCTCTGAAATCTGGCGCGCCAGTTGCGGTGGTGTAAATGAAAACAATGCCAGAATTTTTCGGCCAAGATCGGACGAACATTCCTGCAGTGCGGACGGACTTGCTCGCGCTGGCTGAAGCCCAGCCCGACGACCATTGGGCTGCATTGATTGATGCCGCATTTGACTATCCCGCTCCCGACGCTTCGCCGTATTGGAGCCGAGGGATCAATTGCTATGGCGGCCCGGCGTACGAAGGCCTGCGCAAGGCCGCGCCAATACTAGTGCCACTCGATCCGGTCTACGACCAAGCTTTCCTGACTCGACTCTTGCGCCACTGCCACGACCGCCCGATGGTCAGCTTTCTCGCGAGCCGCTTTGATTTGAACACCTTGTGCCAATCGTGGGAGCCATTACATTGGATCACTGCAATCGATCATCAGAAGATGCTGTTGCGATTGGCAGACACCAGAATCCTTGCGGAACTACCGAGGATATTGGAGCCAAGCCAGTGGGCTGCTTTCGCCGCACCAGTGACGCAATGGGCTGTCGTCAATCGTTCCGGCAGGCTGACTCCCCTTCCGTTGCCAGCCCCTGACGCAGCTAAAGCGTCGAGCATTCATCTCCTGCACGAGCAATTGGCCGCTTTGCTGTCGGCAGCCGAGCCGGACAACATCCTGGCACTGATCGTTGACTCGATGTCGGACATACTTCCGCAAGATTTGACGGGCTCGCGAGCCTATGCGATGGTTTCGGATAGTTGCGCATTGGCGCGCAAGCACGAAGTGACTAACTGGGCGGATGTGGTTTCGCTGTCGGTTGCAGCTTTCCTGACAGAGGGTAAGACAAACCAGAATGAAAGCTTGACCGCATACCTCACCAGGAAACAGTCCCACCCGGCGATCTCGGGACAAGTCTGGTAAGCGAGAGCTTTCTGTGATCCGATGCTTGGCGCCGGATCGATGTGCGATTGAAATTGATTGAAGGTCCAAGATGAAAAGAACATTTTTTGCAATCCTGAGCGTTGCATTCTTATTTTTGCTGGCCTCCTGCGAGGAGCGAACAGTTGGCGCAGCCGTGGTGGGGTTTAATCATACGAAAGACAAGTCCATCTACATGTTCGCTGTAAATGGAGCACCGGGGCCCAACGTCGATCCGGAAAGTGGAGGAGGCAAGTCCATGTGTTGCATCAGCCTGCCTGCTGAATGGCGTCCTGGCATGCGGGTCAAGATCTGGTGGCAGTACAGCCGCAAGAACCAGGGAGATCCGCAACCGCCGTCAAAGCAGGTTGAACTCGACGTCCCTCAATACGGACGAAGAGTGGGCGATATCCATGTGCATTTTTATGACCAGGACCAGGTGAAGGTTGTTGTTTCCAATTGCCAGCCAGGCCACCCATTTTACCCAATGGACGAAAATTCTCTTCTGCCATGGAAGACCAAAGGAACGAAAGAGGAGTATTTGGAGTGGGAAAAAAGAGCAAGGGAAAGTCATGACTGTTAACATCCAGCCCGCAAAAAATCCGGAACTGTTTAGTACCAGGTCCAGGTTTCGCCCACTGAGCGCCATGGAGACCATGCAGCGTGTGAAAGCGCTGACCGCCGTTAAGTCCAAAGAAGAAGTGAAGCGGTGCTCCGGGCAAGTATTTATCGGCATGTTTTTTGACGGCACGGGAAACAATCGCGAAATCGACTTCGTGGCCCACATCAAATCACTGCGATGAAAAATATTGAGTTCGGCCGCCGCCTACAGTTGTATGCCGGTGAGACTGTTCACAATGTAGAAAAAGCTATGAACTATTTGAGCAGTGAACTAGTTGGATTCTTCGTGGAAGCTCCGCTCGATTGGGCAGCGAAAGTCAAAGTAAAGGAAAATCCGACAAAGCATGGCACTGTCGATCTATCGATGAATGAATCCAAACCTCAGGCAACGAGGACCTACGGTTAAAGTATGAAAAAAAGCCACTTCGCGTTTTCTTTACTAACACTTGCCTGTGGGTATAGCACCGCCGGGTGCTTTCAAGCGAATCCTATGATTCCGCCATCAAGTGATATCAGCGTATACACAGGTGAGACACCTGATGGACTTAGATCGTTTGGCGAATCTCCTTACGGTCGGACTCGCAAACCCTATCCCCCACCACCGCCGCCAGGCATAACAAGCCAGGAGAAAAAAACTCTAGTCCATGACGCCGGCCCAGTCATGCTCTGGTATTTCGAGTCCGCGAATAACGGCACCTCCGCACGTGTTTGCAGGGTTGACTCATGGGTGCCGCGCCAGAATCTGGGCCAAGCACAACGCATGTTTGAGCAGATCGAACAACATGCCAAAGGAAATACTTTATCTAACAGCTTATTGAAGCGAAACCTGACGCTTGCTTATAGTACGACCTATTCCTATGACAGCAAAGGACGGATCGAACAAATTGTCGAAGCTGATTTATCAAAAGAACTTCCCGTGAACTCGACTGCACGGCATTGCAACCGCTACGATGACCGCGATAGGGTGATCCTGTGGGTGAATCCTGAATATTCGAAAAAGTGCCCGAAAGGCGAACCTTCACCCAGAGACGAGTGGCGAGAGTTTAGGTTCGCAAGCATTGAAGGGAAAGAAGTTGAATTACGTTCGCGTTGGCACATCCCTAAAGGGATCAGTCGATGGCGAGAGGAATGGTCGCCATTCCAAATCGATTCAACGCCAAACTCGGTTGAGGGCAACGCCAAAGTCAATTCGCGACAGGGCGTAACCGAAATATATGGATCCACCTACGTGAGGTAACCTGAGTTTTTCGGACACTTCCATTTGATAAACTTGTCAAAGGGAATGAAATCATGAAATCAACAACATACACGCCAGAGTTTCGGGCCGAGGCGGTGAAGCTGGTACTGGCGCAAGGCTTGACGCTTGAGGAAGCAGCCAAGCGGATTGCGATACCCAAAGGGACGTTGGCCAACTGGGTAAGCGCCGCCAAACGTAGTGCCGATGCTGCTGCGCCTCCAGGCAGCCGTAGCGTCGCCGAACTGGAAGCGGAAGTCGCCAAGTTGCGCAAAGAACTGGCTGTCGAACGGATGGAAAAGGAAGTATTAAAAAAGGCCACCGCGTACTTTGCGAGGGAGTCGCTGCCCGGTACGCGTTCATGAAATCGGTGCGACTTGAATACCCGCTTGGCTTGTTGTGTCGGGTCCTTTCGGTGTCGCGCAGCGGCTTCTATGCAGCGGTGGGTCGCCCGCCATCTCAACGACGGCAAGATGACGAGCGATTGAAGGTCGCCATCAAGGCCGCGCATGCGCAGACGCGCGAGACCTACGGGCCGTTGCGTTTGCAGCCAGAGCTGGCCGCACAAGGTTTTGACGCAGGGCGTGATCGCATCGTAAGGCTGCGGCGGGAACTGGGTCTGCGCTGCAAGCAAAAGCGGAAGTTCAAAGCGACGACCAATTCGAAGCACGCCTTCCCGGTGGCGCCGAACTTGTTGGAGCAGACCTTCGCGCCGACACGGCCGAATGAGGCCTGGGTTAGCGACATCACCTATGTCGCCACCGAGGAAGGATGGCTCTACCTGGCGGGCATCAAAGACGTCTTCACATGCGAGATGGTCGGTTATGCCATGGGCGCGCGAATGACGCAGGATCTGACGGCGAAAGCGCTGTGGCGGGCGGTGCGGAGTAAGCGGCCGGCGCCAGGGCTGATCCTGCACTCTGACCGGGGGAGCCAATACTGCGCTGACGACTACCGCAAGCTGGTCTCGCAGTTCGGAATGCGGGCCTCTATGTCGCGCAAGGGGAACTGCTTCGATAACGCGCCTATGGAGAGCTTTTGGGGCAGCTTGAAGAACGAAATGATTCATCATCAGAGGTACGCTACACGGGCCAACGCGGAGGCAGCCATCAAGGAGTACATCGAGATTTTTTATAACCGCCAGCGGCGCCATTCGCGCCTTGGTTACGAGTCGCCAGCGAGGTTCGCTGAGAACTTCGGCAAACAGGTGCTGGCTGCTTGAAACGGAAGTGTCCACCATTGACAGTACACCTCAACGGGAAGCTGGACAACAATGCTGCCAACATGGTTGTTGATGTATTCGGAAGATGGAATGGGTCAAATTATGCTTTCTCGAAGCCCCCGATTGCCATATCGCTCCTCGAGAATCCCGACGAGCTTTACAAATACGAACGACGTCGAATGACGCGCTTAGACGGGCAAACGCGCTTGTATGAACTGTTCAGGCCAAACGAACACATTGCCCGGCACCGCTTCTACATGCTCGCGGGATATGTTTTGCGCCATGAACAGCTCGATGAAAAAGGCAAGATCAAACGTATCATTACGATCGACGACTGGCGACAACCTCGTCCTGGTCCCAATCCGGGCTTTGACGACAGACTTTTGAAGACAACCGCTCCGCGACTTATTGCCCACCAGGTGTACCACCGTGTCTACGATGTAGATGCGAATGGTCGGCCAACTTTGGTTGCGTTGAGCTGGAATCGATCTTTACGGAATCCTCTAAAGAGCACTCCGTTGTCGATGGCTGACTTGGTTTTTGGAACGCCAGACGGTAAGGAACAATGGAAGACACGCGATGAGTTCGACAAAGCCTTTGATACCAGTGAGGATGCCCGCCAAGTCTTCCCTGATCGACCGAGCGACGAAGAGGACAGTTTTTGAAGATTATTCGGTTGGCGTTGGGATTGCTTCTGTTTCAGATTCTTTCCGCCTGCAACCCAAGTTTTTCAGCTGCATCAAGCAAGCGCTTGAAAAAGACGCGTATGATTTTTCCCTGACCGGATACACATCTCGCTACATTGATCAGTTTTCTGTGAATGGAGCAGGCGGCGGCAACATTCAATTGAGCAGTCCTACAAGCGGTGGTGGCGGTGGAGTTTGCTGCGCGATCTACTTTCCCGATGTGCCTAACTTAAAGTACAAAGTGCGTTGGCAATCTGATGCGTGTCGCTATGTTTCTTTTGTTACTGAAGGTGGCGAACGCAAGACCGGTACTGATGCCGGAAAATTGCCGCACAGCGCCGATCCGGTCATCGCTTTCTCCGCCAAGGACGGCCTGTCAATGAGCGCTGCACGCGACCTGCAAATGGCCGCAGGCAAGACAACAACCGTCATGAGCGGCGCCGACACGCAAGTCACCGCCGGTGGCCAGTTGCGTATCCACACGCAGCAAGCGATCGGCATGCTGGGCGGCGCAGTCAAGGCGGGCGAGCAGGACATCGGCGTGCAGGTCATCGCCGCGCGCGATCCGATCGACGTGCAGGCACAGGCTGGCGCAATGATGGTGCAGGCACGCGACGTGATCAACGTGAAGAGCTCCAACGCACATATCGATTGGGCTTCGGCGAAGAAGATCAGCCTGTCCACCGTTGGCGGCGCAAACATCACAATTGATGGTGGCAACATTACGGTGCAGTGCCCTGGCAAGATTGAGATCAAGGCAGGTAAGAAGTCCTTCATCGGCCCAACCAAGACTGACTACACAATGCCTGCACTGCCCACCAGCATTTGCAAACCGTGCTTGTTGGCTGCACTCCGCAGCGGTAGCCCATTCATCGCACCAGCAGCGGCATGAGGTAGACCATGTATTTCGCAGTAAATCCAACGTCACCGACTTTGCCTGCGAAGATCGCGCAGGAGATCGAATCGTTGCAAGCACAGCATAAGGATGCGCCGTTTCACCTCATGGCACTCGTGGATGGAGCTTTCGATGAACAGTTCTCCAAATCGTATCCGCGAAGCCGCTGGCCACGCCATTCCCTTTACGCAAACACGTCACTGCAATCCCTCGGGACCGCAGCGCCGCAGCTAACCACATTCATTGGCCAGCCTGGCGGTCTCACGAAGTGGCTGGTGAATCTGTTCTCTGAATGCAGTGGCAAGCCAATGCTCAGCATCATCGCAAGCGCAATCGATGCCGAGTCACTGCGACAACATCTTCGTCCATACCTCGTTTGTCGAACGGAAGACACTGTTGAATGGCCGGTGCGCTGGGGGGATACGCGCATCGTGCCAGGCTTGATGAATTCTTTGGCTGGCGTCCAGCGAAACCATCTGCTTAGCCCAGTTCATTGTTGGTGGACTGCAAGTCGCAGTGGTGATGAATTGAAATGGATTGGTGGCAGTATCTCATGCCCTATCGCAGCGGATTTCGAGAAGTGGCCGATGAATGAATCCACTTTCGCGGCATTGGTTGACCTATCCGAGCCCGATGCAATTTTGAACAGCATCCACCTCAGCCAGGCAGACCTCCTGCGCGATCAATCTCCCGTTCGTGCTCATGAATCCGTATCTCGTCACTTGAGAATTGGGGCTGCATATCATATCGAAGCAGCGCGCGCCCGTCGGCATTTTAGCCTTGATGTTTCCGCACGATTTTACAAGGCATCCTGCGATGGCAGAGGCATTGAATCGAATACGTGATGGGCACGACTATTTTTCCGAAATTGATAGGCTACCGACGGCATTCTGGGACACGGCAGAGAATAGCCGAACAAAATAGCCTCCACTACGATAGGACAATTCATGAAATTGCAACTTGTCTTTGGGGCAGTCTTACTGGCTGCTTGCTCGACTCAGTCCAAACAAGACGGCTCCAATTATGGAGCCAATGTTGGGATCGTTAATCACACTTCTAAATACATTGACTCCGCCACGGTGAATGGTGCAGGTGGCGCAAATATGAACGCATGGGGCGCTGGCATCGGTAATGTTTGTTGCGCTTCGGTCCCGACTAAATGGTACCCCGGCATGCAGGCGCTTGTTCGCTGGGACGTGCCAGAAGGAAGCAAGCACATATTTAAGGAAAAGATCGTCGAGGTTGAAAAGTATGAGGAGCCGGGTAGCATCTACATTCATTTTTTCCCGGATGATCGAGTTCGAGTCGTCGTTTCGCGATATTGGAGCACAAGTGCAAATCATCCCATTAAAGCACCTGTAAAACCAATCACTCAGTCCGGCGAACCACGTTAAATATGATTACTACAATCTCAGCTACTCGGTAATCCCCCCACCAAATGATCGCCGCAGGAAGTAGAATTTTCTAACTTTGAAATTGAAGGTTCTACTGCATGAAGACGTCCCGTTTTACCGAAAGCCAGATCATCGCCATCCTGAAGCAGGCTGAGGCCGGCGCCCCTGTCCCCGAACTGTGCCGCGAGCATGGCATGAGTCGTGCCACGTTCTACAAATGGCGTTCCAAGTTCGGCGGCATGGATGCCTCGCTGATGGCGCGCATGAAGGAGCTGGAGGAGGAAAATCGCCGGCTGAAGAAGATGTACGCGGAGGAGCGCCTGAAGGCAGAGGTCGTTGCGGAGGCTCTGGCAAAAAAGTGGTGAAGCCATCTCGCCGACGTAAGATGGCGCGACACTACGTCGAAGCTGGCCGCATGACCGTCAAGAGCGCCTGTGCGGCCTTCTGCATCAGCCAGACTTGCTACCGTTATCAAGCCAAGCTCAATGCCGAGAATGAGGTGATAACCGACTGGCTGGTTCGCCTGACGAACAATCAGCGCAACTGAGGCTTCGGTTTGTGCTTCCTGTTCCTTCGGAACGTGAAAGGCTTCGGCTGGAACCACAAGCGGGTGTGTCGAATCTATCGCGAGCTGGAGCTGAATCTGCGCATCAAGCCGCGACAGCGCATCGTGAGAGACAAGCCCGTGCCTTTGGCCGTGCCGACCGCCATCAACCAGACCTGGTCGATGGATTTCATGCACGACCAGCTTGCCGATGGTCGCAGTATCAGATTATTCAACGTGATCGATGACTTCAACCGAGAAGGACTGGCCATCGACGTGGACATCTCACTACCATCGGAGCGCGTTGTGCGAACGCTGGACCAAGTCTTTGAGTGGCGTGGTAAGCCTCGAACGATACGCTGTGATAACGGCCCGGAATACATAAGCGGCGTCACAGCGCAATGGGCGAACAAGCACGGCATCGAGATTGCATTTATCCAGCCTGGACAGCCGCAGCAGAACGCCTAAATCGAGCGCTATAACCGCACGGTGCGCTACGACTGGCTTGCGCAGCACCTGTTTGAATCGCTGGACGAAATCCAGCACTTTGCCACCGGCTGGCTCTGGACTTACAATCACGAGCGACCCAACATGGGCTTGGGCGGAATCACACCAAAACAGAAGCTCGCTCTCGCCGCTTACCCCCTACTTCTGGCGCGCATCAAAAATGGGGGGATTGCCTTGTCATCTTTCGGAAATCAGTTGAGACGGCACCTCGCGGCTGGAGCGCGGGTCTTCGCCTGGAAGGGATGGGGATGGAGGCAATCGCGGATGCCTTGAGTAGCAAAACCAAAACTGAATTTATTCACTTACGAGCTGCTAGTGCAGCCTAAAAATTTACACAAGCGATAGGTTGTGTCCGGAGGTGGCGGGGCAAGATCATAAGTCGCGTGCTGAATGGAGGCGAGTATTTTGAGGAGATTTCCAAGCTGCCAGCGAGCTTCTGGATCGTTGCAGAGGAAAATCGCTCCATGCAGGCAAATTATCTGCTTACGACAACCAATTAGAGGTCAAAGAATGAAATTGCTCTTAGCATTTGGCGCGCTACTTCTAACTGCGTGCTCTACGCAGCCAAAAGCAGATGAATCCACCTACGGCGCGAGCGTAGGGATCGTAAACCACACTGGGAATTTCATATATTCAGCATCTGCAAATAGCGGCGGTGGCGGTCATATGGAAGCTTGGGGTGCCGGTGCGGCGAACATATGTTGCGTTATGGTTCCGAAGAAGTGGTACCCGGGCATGCAAGTACTAATACGCTGGGATATGCCTCAGGGAAGCAAGCACATATACAAGGAGAAGGTCGTCGATGTAGAGAAATACGACGAGTCTGGCAGCGTATATATTCACGTCTTTCAAAACGACGAAATCAGAGTTGTAGTTTCAAACTATGACGGCTGGAGTTCTAAGCACCCCATTCCAGCGCCTAAACAACCAGCCGATCAACGCCCTCAAGCACAGTAAAACATGATCAACGCTTCTCCTAGTTCTGCTCCGTTTCCAGTGGCCGAGTTTCTTGCCCCTAACGCATTGGATCAGTCTAAAATTTCTGAAAAAACTGCTCATGATGAGAGCCGGCCTTGCTCCATTCCAGTGCATGTTGCGTTTTTTTGACGGAACTAATAACAATCTTTACCGAGATAAAGATGGCGTACGAGAGGGCGTTCCAGATACCAAAGGAAGACCGACAGCAATCAGTAACAAACCAGTGACGCAGGAATCCGCAGATCACAGTAATATCGCTCGCCTGTTCCTTGCTTTTCCGGGCAACAAAGTACCAGAAGGTAAGATTGCCTACTATATTCCCGGACCAGGCACACCGTTTCCTCAAATCGGTGAGCAAACTGAAACGCAGGAGGGAAAGGCTTTCGCGAAAGGTGGTCAGCCGCGAATTCTTTGGGGATTGCTGCAAACGTTAAACGCTGTTTCCCGGGTCGTCGACGGTGGCCGCTTACTCTTCAAGGATTAGGACGCTGGCGAATTAGTTCGTCAATACAGACCTGTCGGGAATGAGTATTTTGCGGAGATTGCGAAACTACCAACGAGCTTTTGGAATCTTACCTAGCTGAACAAAGGATCCTTAGTGAAAACAATTGTGGTGTTATGCACAATGCTGCTGGCTTCCTGTGCAACGCAACCGAAGCAGGCTGCTTCGAATTACGGAGCAAGTGTCGGAATAGTTAATCACACCGATAAATTCATCTACTCTGCTGCAGTCAATGGTGCAGGTGGGGCCAATATGCCAGCTTGGGGGGCGGGAATGGCCAACATATGCTGCGCAATGGTTCCGAATAGATGGTACCCAGGCATGGTTGTCTTGATTGAATGGGATATGCCCGAAGGGAGCAAACACATTTATAAACAACAGAAAGTAGAGGTTGAGCAGTATGCAGAGCCAGGAAGCAACTACTTGCACTTCTACCCGAAAGACAAGGTTCGTGTAATCGTTTCGCCATATGATGGCGCAAGTCCTTTGCACCCAATTCCCCGTCCCCGAAAACCAGCTTTGCAACAGGCCGAATAACAGCGAACATGATTAACGCTACACCTGCTAACGCGCCCTTTCCTGTCGCAAACTACTGCCCCCCACTGCGCAAGAGCAATCTAAGATTGCTCAGCGGTGTGATGCGTCAGATGAAAAGCCATGTTCCGTTCCTGTTTATGTTGCCTTATTTTTCGATGGAACCAACAATAACTTGTACCGCGACAGCTTTCTTGGGAGCCGAATCGAACTCAAGGAACTGAGCGAATCGTGGGAACCGTTACATTGGATCACGGCAGTTGATCATCAGCGAATGCTATTGCGGTTGGCAGATACAAGAACACTCGCCGTCCTCCCGCAAGTACTTAAACCAGCACAGTGGGCAGCGATTTCCGGTTCTGTGGCTCAATGGGCGATAATCGATCGACTCGGTAACCTCGCGCCTCTCTCTGTTCCACAAACAGAAGCTGCCAGAGTGCCGACCATCCACCTAGAGCATGATCAACTCGCGGCCCTCCTTTCCTCGGCCGAGCCAGATAACGTGCTGTCGCTGCTATCGGATTCAATGTCGGACATTCTTCCCAAGGATATGAGTGGCTCCATGCGCTACGAAACGGTTGCGGACAGTTGTGAACTGGCGCGCAAATACGATGTAAGTAATTGGTCAGATATCGTTTCGCTGGCGGTGGCAGCCTTTTTATCGCACGGGCAAACCAATCAAGAAGAATCGTTGGCAGCTTATCTCGCCGCTAAGCGATGGAGCGTCGGAGATCTCGGAGCCGGATTGGTTTCCGAAGGTTTTGTATAGTAAATAAGACTAGGAATGAAATCGCTTAAACCAATTGCCTGACCATAGAAGCCAAGAGAACTTGGGGCTAGTCTGGTTTTCAAGCGATTTATATTTTGAGAGTGGATAAGATGAGTATTTTTAAAAAAATTGCATTGCTTCTTCTATTTGTGCCGTTAATGAGTGCATGCGAAGAACAAAATTTCTCTGGCGCACTTGTTGCGTACAATCATACGATTGATAAGCCGGTCTATAAGTTTACAGTAAATGGTGCCATGGGGCCGAACGTTGACCCAGAATCAGGTGGGGGAAAGCGTAGTTGCTGTGTTTCTTTGCCAAAAAAATGGCATCCTGGCTTGCATGTTAAAGTTGTCTGGGTCTATGACAGACTAACAGATGACAGCCCCCAACTGCCTCCTCAATCGGCCGATGTCGAAATTCCGATGTACGACCACGCTGGAAATATACATGTGCATTTTTATGATAAAGATATAGTTCGAATTGTTATTTCTAATTGCGGCGCCGAGCATCCTTTTTACCCAATGGATCCACAGTTACTGCTGCCATGGAAGGCAAATCGAACAAAAGACGAATACTTGAAATTTGAGAACCCGCGAGGTCCTGGCCATGCCTGCTAATGTAGATGTCGCAAAGAATCCCGATCTTGTTGGAGAAGGCTGTATCGTTATCTCCGCCGCCAATTATTGCGGAGAAATATAAGTATATTCTCCGCAAGCGCATAGCGGCAGTTGAAGAACGAGATACGGGTCAGGCGGACGCTGCGGCTGACAAGATTCGCGAAAAAATCGAACAATGGTGCAAGTGGCTTGATCACCACCTTTCCCCGTTGTTGGTCGACGCTGGAGCACCAGAGCGCGACGTTTTGAGCGTCATACAGTCGCTGAGTGATAAGCCACAGTCGATGGAAATGGTTGAGTTCTTTGATAACTGGGTTCATGACTCAATGGCTGGTCTACATCAAGACGGCGCAGATGAGTTCTTACTCAACGGCATTGGACTCGCAAAATTCCGCCGTGTCTATTTTGGTAATTCGGCAGACGCTATGATTAGACAAGTGGCGGCCTCTGAAAATGAATCCAAATTAAGTTTTGAAAAGGAACGTCGCCGCCGCCATAAGCAGGACATGTTGGAAGCTGCGGAATTCGCGCGGACCAGATCATAGTGCGTCCCTTAAGGAGGCGTTTTATACGCCAGCTTATGCCACGAGCATCAGCCAACGCTACGAACTGCCGCGGCGGAAATCGGAGGAACATGCGGCCGCAGGCCTGAAGGAGCTGGCCACGCGAGAAGTAATCGCGCTTTCAACCATGGCCGCCATCGGCCTGCGCGCCCGCCTCGGCCACCGCAGTTAAACCACATCTGCCGACTGCGCCGCCAACAGCGGCTGCGGGCGCCCCACCCCGTAGCCCTGGGCGAAATCCACGCCCATGGCACGCAGGCAAGCGAGGATCTCATCGTCCTCGACAAACTCGGCGATGGTCTGTTTGCCCATCACATGCGCGATCTGGTTGATCGATTCGACCATGGCGCGTTCGGTCGGGCTGTGCAGGATGCCGCGAATGAAGCTGCCATCGATCTTCACGTAGTCGACCGGTAAATGTTTCAGATAGGCGAAGGAGGACATGCCCGCGCCGAAGTCGTCGAGCGCGAAGCGGGCGCCCTGCGCCTGCAGGTCCTGGATCAACGTTGCGGCCTGGGCCAAGTTGGCCACCGCCACCGTTTCCGTGATTTCAAAGCATACGTCTTCCAGCGCCACACCGGTGATGCGCTGCTGTTCCAGTACGAATTCGAGCAAGCCTTCATCGCACACCGAGGCGCCGGACAGGTTGATGGCCCAGCTCGTGCCTGGCGGTTGCTGCGCCAACGCTTCGAAGGCGTGGCGGATCACCCAGCGGTCGAGCATCGGCATCAGGTCATAGCGTTCGGCGGCGGGGATGAAGGCCATCGGCGGGACCAGGCCTCCTTCTTCGTCCAGCATGCGCACCAACACCTCGGCATGGGAACGGCCGCCGCGCAGCGGGACGATAGTTTGCAGGTGCAGGCAGAAGCGGTCGTTTTCCAGTGCGGCGCGGATGCGTGACACGGCTTCCATTTCAGTCTGCCGCACGGACAGTTCAGCATCGTCGTCGCTGTACAGGTGGATGCGGTTGCGGCCCTTTTCTTTTGCCATATAGCAGGCCGCATCGGCCGCTTTCATTACCTCTTTCAGGCTGCTGCTGCGGCCATCGAGCAGCACCACACCGATGCTGACGCCGATGCGGTAGCTGCGCACGCCCCAGGCGAAATGCAGGTCCACCACGGCCTTGCGTACTTTCTCCGCGACGCGCAGGGCATCTTCGTGGCTGCACTGCGTCAGCATGATGCCGAATTCGTCGCCGCCCAAACGGCCGACGATGTCGCGTTCGCGCAGCGTGGCTTGCAGCAGTTGACTGACTTGCTTGATCAACTCGTCGCCGGCCGCGTGGCCGCTGGTGTCGTTAATGATCTTAAAACGGTCCAAGTCGAGATATAGCACGGCATGTTCACCGCCGCTGCCCTGGCGCAGGGCAGCCAGCAATTCGCGCAGGCGGCGCTCGAATTCGCGCCGGTTCATGATGTCGGTCAGCTCGTCGTGCGTGGCCTGGTAACTCAGTTGCGCGGCGTGGCGCCGTGCTTCGCTGGCGTCGTGCAGCACGATCACCTGGCCGATGGCGGTGCCGTCGGGCGCGTGGATCGGCGCTTCCGAGCGGTCGACCGGCAGCGGCGTGCCATCGCCCGCCAAAACGTGTAAGGCGCCGCCCTCGCCTTCCAGCCGGCACACTTCATCCAGCGGGCGTCCCAGCATCTCGGTCCCGGACATGCCCAGCATCTGTTCGGCATTGCGGTTGCTATAGCTGACGCGCTGCTCGCGGTCGGTGGTGATGACGGCGTCGGCAATCGAACCGAGAGTCACCTGCACCAGTTCTTTTTCTGCGAACGCTTCCGCCTGGCTTTGAAGCAGTTGCTGCAGCAGGCGTTCGCGCCGTGCAAAGGAGCGGCGCAGGTAGCCATTGCCGCTCCAGGCCAGCACGGCAGCAGCCAGCAGAAGCACGGCCAGCAAGGCATTCGACACCTGGCGCGCGGCATCGTTGATGGCGGCGGCAAAGCCGATGGCGAGCGGGGTCAGGCGGCGGTCGATTTCCTGGATTTCAAGCAGCACTACAGGGGCGGGTCGGGCGGCGGGCGGCATCTCATGCACGCGCTCGCCTAACTCCCGCAAGCGCAGCAGGTGCTGGTCGCTGTGTTCCCAGTAGGTGATGGCGCGCGCCATCAGGTACAGGTCTTTGAAATTGCGGTACAGCCAAACCATGCCGCGTATATCTTCGTCGGCATTGCGGCCGCCCAGGAAGCCCTCGCGCACCACGTCCCAATCCATCTGTTCCTTGTCCATTTCGCGCCGCGCGCGCATGTCCGACAGCGGCACCGCCAGTTCGGATTGGAATTGGGCGTAGTCCTGTTCGTCGGAGGTGACGAGGTAGCGTTGCAGGGAAGCGATGGCGGCCTTCTGGCCTTTGGACCAATAGCTTTCGCCGCCGACATAGGCGCGCAGGGTAGCCGCTATCGACAGGCTGAACACTGCCACCAGGGTGAGCGCCGCCACGGCCAGCACAAACGGCAGGACCACGGTGGCGTAGCGTTCCTCGGGACGAGCCATAACCTTGCACTGCTGGGATGAAAAATCCCATGATGGGGGAAACCCGGCGCGGCACGCAATGGCGGCACCGTTGCGCGTTGCTTTAAGGCAACAAGATTAATGCAATATTAATTCAACGCTAAGATCTGCGTGGCCTTCGCAGCATTGTTTTCCGCGTTTTTCAGCAGGCTCATTTGCGTTTCGAAAGAACGTGCCAAAGCGATCATATTGACCATGGCGTCGATCGGGTTGACGTTGCTGCCTTCCAGCGTGCCGTCGGCCAGCCGCACGCCCTGGTCGGGATCGGCCGGCAAACCGCTTTGCTGGCGGAACAGGCCATCGTCGCCGCGCACCAGGCCTTTGACGTCCGGATTCACCAGCTTGATGCGGCCCAGAACATTCGACGGGCCGGGTTGGGTCTGGGTAGTGTCAATGGCCGATACGGTGCCGTCGGCGGCAATCGCCACCTGGGCGTCGGGCGGAATCGCGATGGGACCGTTCTCCCCCACCAGGGTCAACCCGGCCGCCGTTTGCAGCATGCCGTTTTCGCTGACCTTCAAACTGCCGTTGCGGGTATAGGCTTCGGAGCCGTCGCTGGACTGCACGGCAATGAAGCCGTCGCCGCGCAAGGCCACGTCCAGTGGCCGCCCCGTGGTCTGCATCGCGCCGGCGCGGAAATCCGAGCCGACGGTGTTGTCGACCACGAAGGTGCGGGTCGGCAAACCTTCCGCCACCACCGGCACGGCGCGGAAAGAGTCAAGCTGGGCGCGGAAGCCGGTCGTGGTGGCATTGGCCAGGTTGTTCGACGTGGTGGCCTGCTGCTCCAGGATGTGGCGCGCGCCGGTGGCGGCGGTGTAGACAAGGCGGTCCATCGCTTGCTCGCTTTATCCGATTAACGCAGGTTGACCAGGGTTTGCAGCACCGAGTCCTGGGTCTTGATGGTCTGCGCATTGGCCTGGTAGACGCGCTGCGCGGTGATCATGTCGACCAGCTCCTTGGTCAGGTCCACGTTGGACGATTCGACCGACGAGGAACGCAAATTGCCAAGGCCGCCCTGCCCCGGCGCACCGACCTGCGGCGCACCTGATGCCGAACTTTCGGCCCAGACGTTGTTACCGAGTGGGATCAAGCCGTCCGGGCTGGCGAAATTGGCCAGCACGAATTGCGCCAGGGGACGCGACTTGCCGTTGCTGTACTGGCCGATAATGGTGCCGCTGGCGTCAGCCGAGAAACGCTGCAGGCTGCCCGAGGAGTAGCCGTTCTGGGTCGATTCCTTTTCGCTGGTCGGCGAGCCGTACTGGGTGGTGCCGACGAAGTTGGTGGAGATCGTCATGACCAGGTCGGCGCCGTTGTCCGGGAAGATCGGCAGGTTGATCGAGAATGGCAGGGTCTGCGGCGGCACCATCAGCGCCATTTTCGCTGCGCTCAACTGGCCGTTGGTATCGAAGCCCAGCGTGCCCACTTTCACGGCCGGCACTGTAATTGCCGCTGCCAGCTTCTGGTCGATGATGTCCGGGCTGTTGCCGGGAATCGCGCCAACGTCGGTCGGCGGCGTGTACACGGCGGCCAGTTTCGCCAGTTGGGCGGCAGTGGCGCCAGCGGCGGTAGCGGCGGCGGTCATGGCTGCGCCGGCGGCCGCGGAGTAGGCTTGCTGGGCTGCCAGCATGCCGGCCGGATTGTTGGCGGCGGCGGCGGCGTCATAGGCCACGCGCGCTGCCTTGGCAGCCGGGTCGGCCAGTACCGCCTGCGCCACGGCCTTGGCACTGACCTGCACGCCATCGCTGCCGGCATACACATCCCACACGCCGCTACCCTTGTTCACGTAGAACATCGACATGGTGTGGGCATTGCCCAGGCTGTCGAACACGTCCACTACGGTCTGCTTGTTGTAGGTCAGCGGATCGCCCGCATCGAACGGCACCTTGCTCGGGATCGCCGAGGTGGACGACAGGTTGATCTTGAAGTTCGCTTCGGTGGTTTCGACCGGGGTCAGGTCGGCGGTGTCGATCTTGATCGGCACTGGTGCGCCGGCCAGGATCACGCCGTCCTTGGTGGCCAGGTAGCCGGTGATGGCATTGCCCTGGGCATTGGTGATGATGCCGTTTTTGTCGAGCAGGAACTGGCCGTTGCGCGAGTACTGCACTTCACCGCTGGGCGCCACTGTGCGGAAGAAGCCGCCGCCATTGATCGAGATGTCCAGCGGATTGTTGGTGGTTTCGATATTGCCCTGCGTGAATTGCTGCGCGATGCGCGAAATACTCACGCCGATACCCGGGTTGTTACCAGCCACGCCGTTCAGCGAGTTGGCGTACAAGTCGGCGAACTGCGCCTGCGAACCTTTGAAGCCCACCGTGCTCGCGTTGGCGATGTTATTGCCGATAACGTCGAGCGACTTGCCTGCGGCGTTCAGACCGCTGAGACCTTGTTGAAACATGCTATTTCCCCTATCAGGTTGGGCTTACAAAACTTGTTTGATATCGTCCATGGTCAGTTGACCGATGGCTGGAACGTTGAGCTTGGTGCCGCCGGCGCCGGTGGACACGCTGGCCACGGTGCCGAAGGTCAGCGGTTGCACGCCTTCGGCCGTCTTGCCGCCCAGCATGCCGCTGACCGCCACGGTATACATGCCGTCCGGCGCCGTGGTGCCGTCGTCCATCTTGCCGTCCCAGCCCAGTGGCAGGACGCCGGCATCGACTGCCTGCAGCGTTTGCGTGTGCACCACTTTGCCGGCGGCGTTCTTGATGTCGATCTGCAGCGTGTCGACTGCATTTTTCAATTCGACACCGAACAGCCCTTTGCCCGATGCCACCTGCAAGTTCTTGCCGGCGGCCAGCACGCCGTGGTTGATCAGGTTGGTCGCCTGCAGCGAGGCCGAGTTGGCGTAATCCTTTTTCAGCGATTCGATCGTCTCGTTCAGCTTGTTGATGCCGGTGACGGTCTGCAATTGCGCCAGCTGGCTGGTGACTTGCGCGTTGTCCAGCGGGTTCAGCGGGTCCTGGTTCTTCAGCTGCGTGATCAGCAGCGTCATGAATTTGTCCTGGTCGGCCGTTACGCTCTTGCTGGAGTCAGTGCTGCCGCGCGTGTTGACCGCGTTGAGCAAGGCTTGCGTCGGGCTGCTGCCGCCAGTGACGGGGGTGTTGGTGATGGCCATGGTTACTGTCCGATCGTCAGGGTTTTCAGCAGCATGGTCTTGGCTGCATTCATGGTTTCGACATTGGTCTGGTAGGAGCGTGATGCCGACAGCATATTGACCATCTCATCGACCACGTTCACGTTCGGCATCGTCACATAGCCCTTCTCGTCCGCCAGCGGATGCTTGGGGTCGTAGACCTGCTTGAGCGGCGACGGGTCTTCCACCACTTTGCTCACTTTGACCGAGGTGGCGGCGCCGTTGGCGCTCGGGGTGGCTTCGAACACCACCTGCTTGGCGCGGTAGGCTTCGCCGCTGGCCGAGGTGGCGCTGTCGGCGTTGGCCAGGTTGGAGGCGACGACGTTCAGGCGCTGGGCCTGGGCGCTCATGGCCGAACCGGAAACGTTGAAAATGCTGAACAAGGACATTAGCTGCCTCCCTGGATCGCGGCCAGCAGGCCTTTGATCTGCGAATTAATAAAGGTCACGCCGGCTTCGTAGCGCAGCGCATTGTCGGCAAAGTTATTGCGTTCAACATCCATGTCGACCGTGTTGCCGTCTACTGCGCCCTGTGCCGGGTGGCGGTACAGCAGCGGCGTGCCGTCGGGCAGCGTGCTGCCATCCTGCGGCGGCCGCGGGAAATGCTTGTTGGCCGTGGTATTCAGGGGCTGCGGGGTGGCCGCGCGCTGCATGGCCGCCTGCAGGTTGGCGGAAAAGTCGATGTCGCGCGCCTTGTAATTCGGCGTATCGGCATTGGCAATGTTCGACGCCAGCACGGCCTGGCGCTTTTCGCGCAGGCTGAGGGCGGTTTCGTTGAACAGCAGGTAGTTGTCGAGTTTGCCTAACATGGCACTTCTCCGCTTGATGACAGATTCGATGATACGGAGCAATGTGCTTACTTGATCGGAAGAGAAAGGCCGGGTTTTTGCCCTTATTCCCCGCTTGCGGCGTGCGCGCGAAGGCTAAGATGGGCAGCATGAAACACATCCTCGTCATTGCGTCCCTGCTTGCCGCCAATGTGGCCGGCGCCACCCCAGCCCGCATGGAGCCTGCCGCCCTGCGCCAGGTGGCCGAGCAATTCCTGCAAGTCCAGACTGCCGGCCTGCCGGGCAAGGTCACGGTCAGCGTCGGCGCCGTGGATGCGCGCCTGAACCTGGCGCCCTGCCCGGCGCCGGAAGCGTTCATGATGCCCGGTGCGCGCGCCTGGGGCAAGACGACGGTCGGGGTACGCTGTGCGGCGCCATCGCCGTGGACGGTATATATTCAGTCCCAGGTATCGGTGTTGGGCAGTTACGTAGCCGCCGCCGTGCCGCTGGTGCAGGGCCAGGCCATCGAGGATGGACAGTTGGCGATGATGCAAGGTGAACTGACCGCCCTACCGCCCGGCATTGCCACCGACAAGGCGCAACTGGTCGGCAAGTCCAGCAGCCTGTCGATTTCGGCCGGCACCCCGCTGCGGGTCGACATGGTGAAGGCCAAGCCAGTGATCCTGCAGGGCCAGCTGGTCAAGCTGGTTACCAAGGGCAATGGCTTCGCGGTCTCGGCCGAGGGCAAGGCTGCCGGATCGGCGGCCGAGGGCCAGGTGGTGGCGGTGCGCACCGGCAATGGCCAGCAAATCAGCGGGATTGCCCGCCTTGGCGGGCTGGTTGAAGTAGCTTTTTGAACAAGTTTCACGATGCCAGCTAAAGTTTGGCCGCAGGTTGCCGTAATAGACTCGTATGCCGGGGTAAAGTACTCCAACCAGACGAGGATAAAGCTGTGAAGATCAACGATACATTGAAGAACACGCCGGGCTTGCCGAGTTCGCCTGCGACGGGCAGCAACGCGCGCGGCGCGGACAAAGCCGCCGCTGCGACTTCCACCGCACCACAGGCAGGTACCGACAATGTGCGCCTGTCGCCGCAAGGCCAGGCAATGGCGGCCAGTGGCGCTGCCGCCAGCAATGCCGTGTTCGACACGAAAAAAGTCGAACGCATCAAAATGGCAATTGCTGACGGTCAGTTCCAGGTCAATTCGGAAAAAGTGGCAGACGGCTTGCTGGACACGGTCCGCGACCTGCTGCACGCTCGCAAGCAACGCTAAGGAAGCATGATGGCCGCTGTCTCCCCTAAACACAGCCTGCAGGCTGAGTTGAACAAGATCACGGAATTGCTGGAAGTCCTGAAACAGGAACAGCAAGACCTGGTCGCGGCCGACATCGACCACCTGACCTCGCTGACCCCGCACAAGTCGGCCCTGGTCAATGAAATGGCCACCCTGGCCACCGCGCGCCACCAAGCGCTGGCCGAAGCCGGTTTTCCGGCCCTCGAGCTGGGCATGGAGTCGTGGCTGGAAGCCCAGCATGACGATGCCGCCAATTTCCTGTGGCAGCAGTTGCTGGACCAGACCCGCGCGGCAAAGGAATTGAACCGCCTGAACGGCATCTTGATCAACAAGCACCTGGGCCATACCCAGGGCGCGCTGCAAGCCTTGCGCCCACAGCAAACCACGGTCTACGGCCCGAGCGGCATGACCACCGGCGGCGGCACCCGCCGCGGCTTCATCGCCGGCTAAGGCTGCCATCACCGGCTCGGCGCCGGAACTTCCAACTTAATGACTTTTTATGCAACTTTCTGCATAATGGGCGGATGCGTACATTTCTCTCAGGAATTATTCTGGCGGCCACAACCGCCCAAGCCGGTGCTGCCTCCGTTCATTCCGCCCTGGGCGGCGAACAATTCGGGTTGCAGCCCGCCGACAACTTCCGCCTGACCAACGGCCGCTGCGACGATTGCGGCCAGAAGCAAGCCTTATGGTATTTCCAGGACGAGCTGATCGCCCTGCCGGCGGCCGGTGCCCGGGACGCGCCGGAACTGGTCTGGCTCGGTTCGCCGCAAGTGGTGCCGCAAGCGCGCTTTGATGGCAAGTCCCTGTACACGGCCGACGGCGGCACGCTCAATTTCCGCCTGGCGCCGAAAATCTCGACCAACCGCTCCTACTTCAACGCCGACTCCGAAGCCTTCTTCCGCCAGCGTGAGGTGCGTGTGCGCGGCCACTGGGATGAGGCCGGCCAGCAGTTTGTAGCGCGCACCATCTGGCCGCGCGACTATGTGATCGATGCCGGCAAGCTGCCGCTGCAACCGCTGTCCGGCGGCGACGACCTGCAAGGCTTTGTGCGGCATGCCGAGGGCGGCGCGCGCGGCGAGTACGCGGTACGCAAGGTGTGGCAGCGTCCCGGCGCGGCGCCGGCCGAGCTGTCCGGCAAGCCAGTGCTGGCCATGATGCTGAGCGGCGCCCAGGGCGACGACGACGAAGCTTATGGCGGGCACTTCGCCATCGCTACCGGCCGACTGGGAGCGCAGGGCGAATGGTCCGACTGGCTGGTGAATAATTTCTACGGCCTCGATTCATACAGCGAGAAAGGCATCGTGGCGTCGGCGCTGCCGGCGGATAACTACCTGATGGACTTGAACAGCGGCCAGCAATATTACCGGCCCTCGTACATGCTGGTGGCGGTGCTGAAAGACCCGCGCACGGCGCAGGCTTACCAGACCAGGGTAAACCAGGTGTTCCGCGAGTTCTACGCCCATCACTTCAGCTACCAGCACGCGGCAGCCAACTGCACCGGGATCAATGTCGACGTGCTGCGCAAGCTGGGCTGGCAGTGGCCGCTACAGGGGCCGACCAACCGCCTGAAGGCGGTCGGCGCCTTTGCCTATATGGCAGCGAAAGACATGAGCATTGCCAGCGGCAAGAAGGCCTTCAGCTATTTCACCGAGGAACAGACGCGTTTGCATCCGGCGGTGGCGTTCGACGCACTGGGCAAGGACTTGCTGAATGTGCTGGGCGGCCAGGCCGGGCGCCCGTTGAGCGGGTTTGAGCAGCAATTGCTGTCGGATGTGGAAGCGGTGATGCTGGTGCGGATTCCACAGGTGCCTTCCAGCCGCGCGTTCGGTTCGGCGCCGGCGTATTCGATCGACGAATTCATGGCGCGTGCGCCGGCCGATCGCAGCAAGTGGCAAGTGGTGCCGACGGAGCCGCGGCCATTCCCCGAGGAGTTGATGGACCAGCAGGCGAAAAAGAATTTGCATGCGTCAGCCTGGCCGGTGGCGGCACTGGTGCTGCTGGTTGCGGCGATCGGGACGGCCTGGAGCTGGCGGCGCCGGCAGCGGCTGCGGCAGCAGGTGCCGCATCGGGAGCGGCTGCGCGCCTGATTTACTGGTTTGGAAGTTCGGTGGCGGGATCGGGAATGCCGGACAAAATCGTCACCGCCACCCGCCGGTTCCGCGCCCGCGACTCCGCGTCATTGTTCAAAGCCACCGGCTGGTTATCCGCATGTCCCACCGCCGTCATGCGCGAAGCGGCAATCCCGGACTCGATAAACAGCCTGACCACAGTCCCCGCCCGTACTGCCGACAACTCCCAGTTCGACGGGAAAGCCGCAGTCCTGATCGGCACATTGTCGGTATGCCCTTCCACCTGCACATTGTGGGGGTCGTCCTTCAGCAGTGTCGCCACCGCGGTCAGCGCCTCGCGCGATTCATCGGTCAGGCTTGCATCGCCAGCCCGGAACAGCACCGACGCATTGATCTCCACACTGACCCCGCGGCTGTTCTGCGTCACCCGCACCTTGCCCTCCTTGACCAGGGGCGCCAGGGTACTGGCCAAATCCTTGGCCAGGCGCGTCATCTGCTCCTTCTCCTTCTTGATTGCCTCGTTGCGCTTGCGCGAAGCCGGATTCGGAATCGGCAAACTCTGTACTTCGGTATTGGTAGGCGGCGCCGCACCGGCGCCGCCAAACGCATCGCCCAGGGCATCGGAGAACACCTTGTACTTGCCCACGTTGACCGAGGACACCGCATACATCACGACGAAGAAGGCAAACAGCAGCGTAATGAAATCCGCGTAGGAAATCAGCCAGCGCTCATGATTCTCGGGATCGTCGTCGAACTTGCGGCGCGCGCGGCGGTTCTGCATGTCACGGCTCCCGCATCAGGGTCGCAATCCGTTCATCGATAACGCGCGTGAAATCACCGGTGGCGATGTCGTACATCACCGAGGCGGTGAGCTCCTGCAGGTAGACCTGGCGCGTGACGATGGTCTTGAGCTTGTTGGCGATCGGGTAGAAGAACAGGTTGGCCAGTCCGACGCCGTAAATGGTCGACACGAACGCCACCGCAATGCCGGAACCGAGCCGGCTCGGGTCGGTCAGGTTTTCCATCACATGGATCAGGCCCAGCACCGCGCCCAGGATGCCGATGGTCGGCGAATAGCCGGCCGCCGATTCCCAGATCCTCACCGCCTGGCGCTCGGCCGTTTCGAAAGCAGTGATTTCCATATCCAGCATCTGGCGCATCTTGTCCGGATTGATGCCGTCCACGATCATGCGCAAGCCTTTGGCTACGAACTTATCCTTGGCACCCAGCATCGGGCGTTCCAGCGCCAGCAGCCCGTCGCGGCGAGCCAGCATGCTCCAGTTATTGATATCGCGCGCCAACTGGGCGCGGTTGTCAGGCGGCGGCTTGAAAACCCAGCGCAGCATGGTCAAGCCCCGGCGCAGGGTCGGCAAGCTGGTTTGCAGCATGACTGCGCCGAACGTGCCGATCACCACGATGGCAAAAGCCGCAGGCTGCAGCAAGGAACTGATCTTGCCGCCTTCCAGCCCCTGGCCGACGATGATGCCGGCCAGCGCCAGCAACACGCCGGCTACGCTGGACCAGTCCATGCCTGCTCCCGCAGCGAGGCACGCAGGCGTGCCACGGCTTGTGTGTGCAATTGCGATACCCGGGATTCGGACACGCCCATCACGGCGCCGATCTCCTTCAGGTTCAGCTCTTCCTCGTAGTAAAGGCCCATCAGCATTTTCTCACGTGGGGGCAGCGTATCAATCGCATCGATCACAGCCTGGCGGAAGTCGGTGTCGAGCAGCGCGCGCAGCGGATCGGCATCTTCATCATGGGCGTAGCGGTCGAGGAAGCTGTCGTTGCCGTCCTCGTCGTGAAAATCTTCGTAATACACCAGCTGGTGGCCGCCGCCCTCGGACAGCATTTCCTGGTAATCGGACAGCGACAGCTTGAGCGATTTCGCCACTTCCGATTCGCTCGGCGGGCGTCCCAGGCGCTGCTGCAGCGTGGCCATCGCATTTTCGATCTTGCGCATGTCCTGCCGCATGGAACGCGGCATCCAGTCGGAGGAGCGCAATTCATCGAGCATGGCGCCGCGGATGCGCATCACCGCATACGTTTCGAACTGGGCGCCGTGGGTCTCTTCGTAGCGGTTGATTGCGTCAAGCAAGCCGATCATCCCGGCCTGTACCAGGTCATCCACTTCCACACTGGGCGGCAATTTGGCCTTCATATGGTGGGCCAGGCGCTTGACCAACGGCATGTGCGTCGTCAGCAAGGAATCCTTGTCCACCTTCCCTTTGACCGTGTACATAAAGGTTCTAATTCTTTTCAGGCTCTAAAATGGTTGCAGCTCCCCATCGCAAAACGCCCGGCCAGCTGGCGGAAGGCCACTGAAGCCCCGGCCAATGGGAAGGCGTCCACCACCGCACGACCCAAGCGGGCTGCACGCTGCAGGTATTCGTCAGCCGGTACAGACCCCATGGAAACCAGGTTGACTGCCAGGTAACGGCTTGCCGCATGTGCCATATTATCGTAAACCACCCTTGCTTCGGCCTCCGAAGCGCCGGTGACCAGGATGCCGAACGGCCGGCGCCCCAGTTCATGGTTGAGCCGCTTGATCATCATATAGGCATTCTTGATCGAAGTTGCACTGTTTGACACCTGCACCACGATCTCGGAACTGGCCATCAGCGGCACCGGGAAGGCTGCGCCGTCGAATTCCCCGTCCACCAGCACGATGCCGCTCTGGCTGGCCAGCACGCCGAAGGCCTTGGCCAGGCGGCGCCCTTCGTCCGGGCCGCGGCGCGATTCGCCGCGCGTCATCGACACCACGTTAAAGCCCTGTGGCGCCGCATGCAGCACCTGGTTCAAGCCGCAGTGCTGGCGCGCCACGTCGAGCAGGCTGGTGCCATGGTCGAGGCCAAGGCGGGACACCACGCCGTGGGCGCTGGCGCAGGCATCGACCAGCAGCACGTCATTGCCGGCCTGCGACAGCGAAGCGCCCAGGTTGACCAGCATGGCGCCTTTGTCGTCCTGCGGCGTGGCCGACAGGAAGGTGATGATGCGCGGCCGGGGGCCGGCCAGCATCCGGCGCAGGCCTTCGGCCTGGTCGAAGTCGAAATTAGCCAAAGCGTACCTCGCGCAGCATTGGGTCATGGGCGGCGCCGGCTACCAGCAGCGGCAGTTCGTCATCGCCGTATTTCGGGGTGGCCTGGCTGCCGAAGGCACGCCCTACCAGCGCCACCGGATCGGCCAGGTGCAGGTCTTCCGGCACGCGCTGGCCATTGGACATGTAGAACAGGCGCAGCTTGTGGCGGATCACCACGTCCAGCGCGGAGCCGATCGAGGCGGCTTCGTCCAGCTTGGTGATGATGGCGCCGGCCAGGCCGCTGCCCTGGTAGGCACGCACCACTTCTGACAGGGTTTCCTGGGTCGAAGTAGCGTTCATGCACAGGATGCGCTGCACGTCGGTGCCCACGCCCTGCAGCATGGCGACCTGCTCGGCCACCATCTGGTCGCGCTGGCTGACACCGACGGTATCAATCAGCACGGTGTGCTTGTTGCGCAGTTCATTCAGCGCGATGCGCAGGTCGGCTTCATCCTTCACCGAGTGCACCATCACGCCCAGGATCTTGCCGTAGATGCGCAGCTGTTCGTGGGCGCCGATACGATAGGCGTCGGTGGTGATCAGGGCCAGTTTTTCAGCGCCGTGGCGCATCACGCAGCGCGCCGCCAGCTTGGCGGTGGTGGTGGTCTTGCCGACGCCGGTCGGACCGACCAGGGCGAACACGCCGCCCTTTTCCAGCAGCGCGTCTTCATTGTTCATGGCGTTGATGTTGCGGGCCAGGACGGTGCGCATCCATTGCAATGCTTCGGCGCCGTCGCGGGTGGCGGGCAGCTTGTCGGTCAGGTAGCGCGCCAGGCTGGCGGAAAAGCCGGCGGCCAGCAGTTCGCGCAGCACCACGGTCTTGTGCGGTTCGCGCTGCTGGATGTTGGCAAAGGCCAGTTCGTTGAGCTGGGTTTCCATCATGCCGCGCATGGCGCGCAGCTCGCTCATCATGCTGGTCATATCAGCGGCTGCCGTGGCTTTGGCGCTGGCGACGGCTTCCGCAACCATGGAGGAAATGCGCTCCATATCGACTGCCGGTGCGGCCGCAGCCGCTGCGATCGGGCGGGCCGCTGCGCGTGGGGCGGATGGCGCCGGGCGGGCGCTGGCACGCACCACCGGGGCGGCAGGCTGGGAGACCAGTGCCGGCGCGTGATCGGCGGCCGGCGCGGCTGGTGCCAGGTCCAGCTGCGGCGCTGGCGCGGACATCGGGGAATCCGGGGAGTGCGGAGCCAAGGCGGCGGCATCGTCGCCGGCCAGGGCCAGGATTTCCACCGCGCCGTCGACTGCACGGTTGGAGAGGATCACCGCATCCGGGCCAAGCGCTTCACGCACCTTGCGCAGCGCTTCACGGGATGTTGGGGCGGTAAATTTTTTAACGTTCATTTCCTGCTGCTCCGACAGATTCGCACATGGTCAAATTATTGACGATGCGCAGGGGGAACAATCGGTGGAATAGCTTGGGAAATGCCGCTTAATTCAAAACCGGTAAACCGGGGTCAGACCCAAGGGTCTGACCCCGAATGATCTCGCTGCCGCGGGGTTGGTTCGAGGTTTTTGACTCTCGACGAAGATCAACTGCGCACAACCGACACCGTTGGCCGCGCTTCAGACGGTGTCTGACCCTTGGGTCAGACACCGGTTTACCGGTTTCACTGCGCGCCCACCAAGGAAGTAACCCGGATCGTCTTGGTCTCCGGAATCTCGGAATGCGACAGCACCTTAAGCTGCGGCAGCGCACGGCGCAGGAATTTGGACAGCAGCGGACGCAATACCCCCGGCACCAGCAGCACCGGCGTCACGCCCAGTGCCTCCTGCTGCTGCGTTGCCGCCGCAGCCTGCTGCGCAATGGTATCGGCCAGCCCTGGCTCGATGCCTGCCGCATCGCCGCCGCCGCTGGTCATGGCCTGCATCAGCAAGCGCTCCAGGCGGTTATCCAGCGTCATGACCGACAGTTCGCCGCCGGCCGGGAACAACTGCTGCACGATCGCCCGGCCCAGCGCCACACGCACCTGCGCGGTGAGATCGCTCGGATCCTGGGTATGCGGGGTGAACTCGGCCAGTGTTTCGATAATCGTGCGCATATCACGGATATGCACGCCCTCTGCCAACAGGTTCTGCAGCACTTTCTGCAGGGTCGACAGCGACAGCATCTTCGGCACCAGGTCTTCCACCAGTTTCGGTGAATCCTTGCCCAGGTGATCCAGCAGCGACTGTACTTCCGCGCGGCCAAGCAGCTCGGAGGCGTGCGAAGTAATCAGGTGGTTCAGGTGGGTCGCCACCACGGTGCCGGCATCGACCACGGTGTAACCCATGCCGGTAGCCTGGTCGCGCAGCGAAGCGTCGATCCAGATGGCGGGCAGGCCAAAGGCCGGATCGGTGGTCACCATGCCTGGCAGCGTGCCGCTTGCCATGCCCGGATTGATTGCCAGGTACTGGCCGTTGAAGGCCTCGCCGGTACCGACTTCCACGCCTTTCAAGGTGATGCGGTAGGCGGAAGGCTTCAGCTCCAGGTTGTCGCGGATATGCACCGGCGGCGCCAGGAAGCCCACTTCCTGCGCAAACTTCTTGCGGATGCCCTTGATCCGCTTCAACAGCTCGCCACCCTGGGTCTTGTCGACCAGCGGAATCAGGCGATAGCCTACTTCCAGGCCGAGGGTATCAACCGCCAGCACGTCCTGCCAGGTCGCCTCTTCCTGCTCGGGTGCCGCTTGCGCGCCGCCCGCGGCACCGGCAGCACCGCCACCACCTGGACCCCCCGCTTCCTGGGCCGCAACCGTTTCCGCCTTTTCCTTGGCTTTCTTCAGCAGCATATAGCCGGAGCCGATCAAGGTCGACGCCAGCAGGATGAACACCAGGTTCGGCATGCCCGGAATCAGACCCAGGCCGCCGATGATGCCGCCGGTGACAAACAAAACTTGCGGCTTGGAGAACAACTGGCTGATCACCTGGGTGCCGATGTCGGTCTCGGAGGCCACACGCGACACCACGATACCGGCCGCAATCGAAATCACCAGCGAAGGAATCTGCGCCACCAGGCCGTCACCAATCGCCAGCAGCACATAGTTTTTCAACGCATCGGCAAAGCCCATATCATGCTGGATCATACCGACCAGCAGGCCGCCCACTACGTTGATGACGGTAACCAGGATGCCGGCCACCGCGTCGCCGCGCACATATTTCGAGGCGCCGTCCATGGCGCCGTAGAATTCCGCCTCTTGCGAAACCTCATTGCGGCGACGCTTGGCTTCAGGCTCGCCGATCAGGCCAGCATTCAGGTCAGCGTCAATCGCCATCTGCTTGCCAGGCATTGCATCCAGGGCGAATCGCGCGCCCACTTCAGCGATACGGCCGGCACCTTTGGTCACCACCACGAAATTGATGATGGTCAGGATCACGAACACCACGATACCGACGGTGTAATTGCCGCCGATCAGGAAGTGGCCGAAGGCCTCGATCACCTTGCCTGCCGCATCCGGGCCGGTGTGGCCTTCGGTCAGCACGACCCGGGTTGACGCCACGTTCAACGACAGGCGCAGCATGGTCGACACCAGCAGCACGGTCGGGAATGCCATGAAGTCCAGCGGCTTGACCGTGTACAGGCTGGTCAGCAGCACGATGATCGACAGGGCGATATTGAAGCTGAAGAACAGGTCGAGCACGAACGCCGGCAATGGCAGGATCATCATTGCCAGCAGCATGATGATCAGGATTGGTGCAGCCAGGGCTTGGCCGTTACCGGCAATGCCTTTCATCCACGGCGGCATGTTCAGGGCGTTCATTCTCTGTTACTCCGTTTATTTCTTGTTCAGTGGGTCCATATCGTCCGGCACATCCAGCCTGGTCGGACGATCCGGGTAATGCAGGCCGGGACGATAGGCCTTGATCTGGTACACATAAGCCAAGACTTCTGCCACGGCGGCGTACAGGCGTGGCGGGATTTCATCGCCGATTTCGGTATGCTTGTGCAGCGCACGCGCCAGCGGCGGCGCTTCCAGGATGGCGACGCGATGCTCTTTCGCCAGTTCGCGGATCTTGGCCGCCACTTCGTCGGTACCCTTGGCTACCACGCGCGGCGCGCCCTGCCCGCCGTCGGCGTATTTCAGCGCCACCGCGTAGTGGGTCGGATTGGTCACCACCACGTCGGCGGTCGGCACTTCCTGCATCATGCGTTTCTTCGCCATTTCGCGCTGCAGCTGGCGGATCTTGCCCTTGATTTGCGGGTTGCCGTCCGACTCCTTGGATTCCTGGATCAGTTCCTGGCGCGTCATCTTCAGCTTGTTCGCGTAATGCCACATCTGGTACGGCGCATCGATCAGCGCAATGAAGCCCAGCGCGCCGACGATCACGATGAAGCTGAAGCCCAGCATATTCATCACGTGCGTGCTGCCGGTATGCAGCGGTTCGAGCATCAGGCCGATTGCCTCCTGCTGCTGGCGCGAAATGACCATATAGGCCACCACGCCTACGATGATGGATTTGATGATGGCCTTGAGCAGCTCCACCAGCGCGTTGGTGGAGAACATATTGCTGATGCCCGAGATGGGATTCAGCTTCATGAAATTCGGAGTAAATGCCTTGGCCGAAAACAGCCATCCGCCGACCAGCAGCGGCGATGCCAGTGCCACCAGCATTACCGCGATGGCGACCGGCAGGCAGGCCACCATCACCTGCACCACGTCGGTCAGGATGCGGGTAGCCAGGACATCGGGATTGAAGACTTGCTCGCGCGTCAGCGACAGCCCCGAGGTGAGGCTGCGGCTCAATTCGCGCACCAGGCCGGAACCGGTCATCCACAGGCCGGCGCCCGCTGCCATGAGAACGGTAAAGGTCGCGACTTCGCGCGACCTGGGTACGTCCCCTTCTTCACGCGCCTGCTCGAGGCGCCTCTGTGACGCGGGTTCTGTTTTCTCGGCTTCGCTGTCTTCAGCCATTGACCGCTCCTGTTTTCGACCGTGCCATTATCGCAGCGGCCGGGCAAGAGCTATCGCTGGAAAAGGGAGGTAAATCCGGCTTTACTCGGCCGGGGGCGCCTCCGGTGCGTCCACCGCGGCCGCCTTGGGACGACCCAGTTGCCAGACTTGCTGGTCGATGGCGCCGAAAATGGACTTGCCGTCGGCGTCCAGCATGTCGATCTTGATGGTATCGCCGAAGGCCATGAAGGAAGTTGTCGGCTTACCATCGGCGATCATCTCCAGGCAACGCTTTTCGGCGATGCAGGAGTAGCCCTTTTTCGCGTCCTTATTGGAGACGGTGCCGGAGCCGACGATGGTGCCGGCGCGGGCATTGCGGGTTTTGACCAGGTGCGAGATCAATTGGGCGAAGTTGAACACCATGTCGACGCCGGCATTCGGCTGGCCTACCAGCTTGCCATTCCAGCTGGAACGCAGCGGCAGGTGCACCTTGGCATCCTTCCACGCTTCGCCCAATTCATCCGGCGTGACGGCCACCGGCGAGAAGCTGGTGGCTGGCTTGGACTGGAAGAAGCCGAAGCCTTTGGCCAGCTCTTCGGGGATCAGGTTACGCAGGGATACGTCGTTGGCCAGCATCAGCAGGCGAATCTGCTGGAACGCCAGGTCGGGCGTCGCGCCCATTGGCACGTCGTCGGTAATCACGGCGATTTCCGCTTCGAAGTCGATGCCCCATTCCTCGTGCTTCAACTCGATGTCGTCGCAAGGACCGATGAAATCATCGCTGCCGCCCTGGTACATCAACGGGTCTTCCCAGAATGAGGCCGGGATTTCCGCGTTGCGTGCCTTGCGCACCAGCTCGACGTGATTGACGTAGGCGGAGCCGTCAACCCATTGGTAGGCGCGTGGCAGGGGCGCCATGCAATTCTTCGGCTCAAAGTCGAAGCTGCGGCGAGCCTTGCCCTCGGTGACCTGACGGTACAGGTCGTCGAGCTGGGGCGCGATGAAAGTCCAGTCATCCAGCGCGCGCTGCAGATTGCGGGCAATGCCATCGGCGACCACGGCGGTCTTCAGGTCGCGGGACACGACGAGCAACTGCCCGTCGCGGGTGCCGTCTTTGAGGGTGGCTAGTTTCATTTCAGGAATGCTATCGATTCAGTAGAGATAATCAATTTTACCTCTTAGATGCGAATCGTTACCATTTGGCTCAACTGGAAAGGATTTCGACCATGGCAATCGCAGCGAAGAAAATGAGCCAAGTCACCGCCCATATGGGTATCGCCTTCGGCTTGATGTACCTACTCACCGGCTCGTTGGCGTTCGGCGGCCTGGCGGCTGTGCTCGAGCCGGTGATCAATGTCGTGCTGCTGCCACTCCATGAGCGGACCTGGCATGTCCTGCGCTCGCGCTTCAGCGCACGACGGCTGACGCTAGTCGCGGCAGAGAAGGTGTCGCAGACGATGATGCATGCGCTGGTTGCTTTCGCCACGCTGTACGCCGCCACTGGCTCACTGGCATTCGGCGGGCTGGCAGCCGTATTGGAGCCGATCATCAATGTGATCGCCCTGCCCTTCCACGACCGCCTGTTCGACCGCCACGTGCTGCGGGCATCGCCAATCGCGGCGTGATAATCCGCAGCACGCCTGGGCTCAAGGCGATGACAGTTGTAACGGCAACTTCCCCGCCTCAAGCACGGTATGGATCCAGTCGAGCAGTTGATCTGGCGGGCCAGGCCTCACGTCCACCTTGCATGCGTGTTGCCATCCAACGGTCCGGGGCCGATTGAAACTCAACAAGCATGTAAATGCAGGGATGGCGATCTCGATGGATGCACCACACCACGTCATCATGGCGGTGGGTACCGTTCGGTGACACATAGCTGGCATTAATGCGCACGAAGTCGCCGGGACGGGTCCTCCTGGTCCATTGCTGGGGCACCGCCGAGCACAACAGCTCGCGTGCCAGCTCGGGGAACGAAAACAGTTGTTTGAATCCGGTATCGCTGGGACAAGCCATCCAGCTAGTCTAGTTGCCCGCAATGACATGCAATTTGGCGCGCCGCAAAACTCCGTGATAAATCTGCCGTGCGGGTGTGCGACATTTAACCGACGTTGGGCGCTAACAGTCTTAGCCTGCGAGAATCAATGATCAGGAGGCGAGCCATGCTTGGTGACAAGGACGCGATCGCAATGATCGCCGTACGGGACCTGGGCGCCGCCGCCGAGTTTTACCAAGGCATCCTCGGCCTGGAGAAACTCGAGAGCCCTGCAGAACAGGTGCTGCTTTTCCGCAGTGGCGGCGCCAAGCTCAACGTTTATCGTTCCGAATTCGCCGGCACCAACAAGGCCACCACAATTATGTGGAATGTCGGCAGCGAACTCGAAGCCATCGCGGCCAGACTGAAAGCCAAGGGCGTGGAATTCGAGCATTACAACATGCCGGGCCTGACACTCGAAGGCGACATCCACGTCGGGGAGCGCATGAAGGTAGCGTGGTTCAAGGATGCCGACGGCAATATCCTCAGCATCGTGAGCGGCTAGGAGGTCAACATGAACACAATAAGCTTCATTGCAAGCGCCCTGCTTTCGGCCCAGGCAATCGCCGGTCCGGAAATCGACAAGGAGTTCACTTCAATGGATACTGACCGGGACGCCAAGGTATCCGCGGCCGAGCATGCGGCCGGGGCGCAGCTGATGTTCGGGAAGATGGACGCCAATCGGGATGGCAAGGTGAGCGCAGCAGAAATGACGGCGGCTCAGCAGGCCATCACCGGCCAGGCGGCGAAGAAGACGGACATGTCGGCAGCCGACAAAATCAAGACCGTCGATTCCGACGGCGACGCTGTGCTCACTGTCGAGGAACACGCCAAGGCCTCGGCATCCATGTTCACCAAAATGGATACCAACAAGGATGGCTTCCTGAGCAAGGAAGAAATGGCCGCAGGGCATGCGGCCATGATGAAGAAGCAGTAATCAGGCCGGCGCCAGCAGCGCCAGCTGTTCGGCAGTGAGGTAGCACCATTCGCCTTCCTGCAGGCCGAGCGAGTCGAGCTGCAGTTGGCCGATCGCGGAACGATGCAGTGCAGAGCAGTGATTACCGGCGGCCGCCAGCATGCGTTTGACCTGGTGGTACTTGCCCTGTTCAAGCACGATCTCGAGCTGGTTCTCAGCGCGCTTGATGCAGGTAACAGCGGCCAGCGGAGCCGGCTCATCGTGCAATTGGACGCCTGCCAGCATCTGGGCTACCAGCTCGTCGGTCACCGGTTCAGCGGTCGTGGCCAGGTAGACCTTGGGCACGTGGCGCTTTGGCGAAGACTGGGCGTGGATGAATGGTCCATCGTCCGACATCAGCAGCATGCCGGTGGTGTCATGGTCGAGACGGCCAACCGGCTGGACTTCGCGCCAGGTGAATTGCTCAGGAAGCAAGGTCAGCACGCCAGGGTGATGGCTGGGCTTGCGGGAGCATTCGTAGTCGGAAGGCTTGTACAGTGCAATATAGAGGTGCGCGCGATAAACCCACTCTTCGCCAAACACTTCCAGCACCAGGCCGTCGGTTTCGATAGTCGCTTTATAGTTGTCCTGCACTTGGCCGCCGATGGCAACGTCACCGTCTTCGATCAGGGCGCGGCAGTATTTACGGGTGCCGAATCCTTGCGACTGCAGGATTCGATCCAGGGATAATTTACTCATGGGGCGGGATTTTACCGGATTTACGCTACCGCAAGCTTCCCTATTGATGCAGATCAAAGGGCGTGACAGTCGAGTTGGTACACTTAAATAGCATTAGGAATCCGCTGACTGGGCTATAGGAATTTCTTTGGGAGATCTCAGCAATGAAGCGCTATATCAACCGTAAGTCGTTGGCACAGGCCCATGCCGCTTCTCTGGAAACCAAGCTGGCAGTGGCGCGCTGGAGTGGTCAGGCAGGCGCGATGCCGCAAGCGTTGTGGCGGCGTCAACAGGGAACCGCATTGCTAGAATGGCTGGTGCAAGGCGGCTTTTCGACCGAAGAACAGAATGCGCAAACGAAAACAGCGGCCAAGGGCCGCCGTTCTCTTGCCTCCCAAAGAGACAGTGACGAGGAATGTGAATTCACTCAAGTCCGCATCCGTAATGCGGCTGCGTAGTCTGCCTCAAGTATTGATTGCTGATCGCCCTCCCCTTGAATCGAACTACACCGTCAATATAGTCCACGTCGGGGAAATGGCAAGGCAAAATCTAGGCAAAAATGCCAAGATTAACTGCTGAGCCATTCCTGCGCGCGGCCTAGCGCAGGCTTGGCTTGGCCGCATCTGCGGCCGCCTTGATCGCGCCATAACCAACTGCCGCGCCAAACTTCTTCAGTACGCGTTCAGGCAAGTTTTCATGCTGGGTGTAGTCGACGATATCTTCGGCTTTCACCACGTCGCGCGCCACGCTGTCGACGCTGCCCAGGTCGTCGGCCAGGCCCATCTCAATCGCGCGTGCGCCAGTCCAGTAAAGGCCTGAGAACATGTCCGGTGTTTCCTTCAGGCGCTTGCCGCGGCCGGTGCGCACCACGTCGATGAATTGCGCGTGGATTTCCTTCAGCATGGTCTGGGCATGCTGCTTCTGCTTGTCGGACTGCGGACTGAACGGGTCCATGAAGCCCTTGTTCTCACCGGCGGTCAGCAAGCGACGTTCGACGCCCAGCTTTTCCATGGTGCCGGTAAAGCCGAAGCCGTCCATCAGCACGCCGATCGAGCCGATGATGCTGGCCTTGTTGACGTAGATGCGGTCAGAGGCCGACGCGATGTAATAGCCACCTGAAGCGCAGATTTCATCCACCACCACATACAACGGTTTTTGCGGGTAGCCGAGGCGCAGGCGGCGGATCTCATCCACGATCATCCCGGCCTGGACGGCACTGCCGCCCGGGCTGTTGATGTGCAGGACAATGGCCACCGAGCCAGTGTCCGAGAAGGCTTTGTTCAGTGCAGGAATCACCACGTCCGCGGCGCCGCTGCCTTCGGATTCGATGCTGCCCTCGATTTCGATCAGGGCCGTGTGGCGGCCCAGCGCTTCGGCATCGCCGCCCATCAGGTTGACGCCGAAGTAGCTGGCCAGGGCGAAGAAAATGATGGCCAGGGTCGATACCTTGAAAAAGATGCTCCAGCGGCGGTTGGCGCGCTGTTCCTTCAAGGTGGCGAAGACCAGCTTTTCCAGGACTTCCCGTTCCCACTTGATCGGTGGATTTTCGGCCGGTGCGGCCGGCTGCGGGTTATTGCTTTCGTTGTTATCACTCATGGTCGTGGGCGCACATAGTCGTCGGGCAGCCAATAAATGTTTTCATCGCGTTCAGTCACGGCAATCGGGCGCAGGCGGCCGCCGCGGCACGGGCCGCCGGCACATTGGCCATTTTCGGGCATATAAATGGCACCGTGCGTGGAACACATGATATACAGGCCGCTGGATTCGAAGAACTCGCCCTCAGCCCAGTCGAGCTCGATCGGCACATGGGCACAGCGGTTCAGGTAGCCATATACCTTGCCGCCATAGCGCACGACAAAGCCGGTGGTGTCTTCGCCACCCGCGCGCAGCGGGAAACGGATACCCTTGCCGCCCTCCAGCAGCGCTTCTGCAGCGCACACCAGGATTTCAGCATCCATTACGCGTACTCATTCAGCCATTGGTGCAGCTGCGGGACCGTGCGGGCCGAGAACACCGGGTTGCACGCGGCCAGTTGATCCAGGGGATGGGCGCCGTATTCGACGGCGATGCCGGATGATCCTGCATTTTGCGCCATCATCAGGTCATGCGTGGTGTCGCCGATCATGACAGTGCGGCGCAAGTCCTGGCCCAGTTCGCGGGTCAGTTCCTGCAGCATGGCGGGGTGCGGCTTGGAAAAGGTTTCGTCGGCGCAGCGGGTGGCGTCAAACGTCGACAGCAGGCCGGCCGCGTTCAGCGCCCGGTTCAGGCCGACGCGGCTCTTGCCGGTGGCAACGGCCAGGAAGAAGCCTTGCTGCGACAGGTCTTGCAACATCTCCGGCACGCCATCAAACAGCGTCAATTCGTGGTCTTTCGCCAGGTAATGGTATCGATAGCGCTCGATCATGCGTGGATAAACCTTGGGGTCGAGACCCGGCATGGCCGCTTGCATGGCCTCGCCCAGGCCCAAGCCGATGACATGGGCAGCCTGTTCCCGGCTCGGGATCGGCAGGGCCAGGTCCTTGGCGGCGGCCTGGATGCATTTCACGATGGTGGCGGTGCTATCCATGAGCGTGCCATCCCAATCGAAGACGATCAGGTCAAATTGCTTGCGCGGCATTATTTTTTTCTCAATTCAATGGTTTCCCCAAGCTTACCAAGAATCGCTGGCATTCGGCGGCCAAAGGCGCGTTCAAGGTCATTTGCTTGCCCGTTTCCGGGTGGGTAAACGTAATCTGGTGGGCGTGCAGGAACATGCGCTTTAGCGTGCCGCGCGTTTCGGCGGCTTTCTGCAGCGCCTTGTTCAAGGCGAAATCGCCGTATTTATCGTCACCTGCGATAGGGAAGCCCGATGATTGCAGGTGGACCCGGATCTGGTGGGTGCGGCCGGTCTTCAACTCGGCTTCCAGCAGTGCAAAGCCGTCAAACTTCTGCAGCAGGCTGAACACGGTATGCGAGGCCTGGCCATCGGCTTGCACGCGCACGCGGCGTTCGCCATCCGGCAGCGTGAATTTATGCAATGCCAACTTTACATGCTGACGCTTGTTCTGCCAGTCACCCACGGCCAGCACCAGGTAGCGCTTGTCCGTCAGGCCGTCGCGCATCTGGTCGTGCAGGTTGGTCAGGGCGGTGCGCTTCTTGGCGATCAGCAGCAGGCCGGAGGTTTCCCGGTCCAGGCGATGCACCAATTCCAGGAACTTGGCATCGGGGCGGGCGGCGCGCAACTGCTCGATCACGCCAAACGAGACGCCGGAGCCGCCATGCACGGCGACGCCGCACGGCTTATTGATCACCAGCAGGTTGGCGTCCTCGAAAATGACCTCGAATTCGGCGGCCGGAACGGTCACCTCTTGTTTCTCGGCAATACGAATCGGAGGAATACGGACCAGGTCGCCGGACTTCAGGCGGTACAACTGGTCGATGCGGCCTTTATTGACCCGCACTTCACCGGAACGCAGGATACGATAGACGTGGCTCTTCGGCACACCTTTGCAAACACGCAACAGGTAGTTATCGATCCGCTGACCGGCCTCTTCTTCAGTGATTGTCACGAATTGTGCTTGCGGCAGGACCTGTTGGGGGGAAGCGGAATCGGCTTTTTGCGACTTGTTTTGGCCCGGCTTCCCAGAATTTCTCTCTAAGTCCTTCATTTTGAATATATAATCGTTATGCCGCAGTTTAATCTGCTGCATGTGTAAAGAATTAAACGTACATTTTACACAGGGGCGTATCTGCTGGCCTCGCCAAACGCAAATTCGGTAGAAAAAATTGTATACGCACATTCGTGCGCCGATCAGGGTCGCAACCACTGTTGCCATCGGCTCGAGCGCTCGTGTGCTGAATTAGACTGGCTGGATTGTTAGGATAAGTCCGGTGAGCAAGCACTACAGTCGTTGCTCGCTGGTTGATGAAGTGGATAACGCTTGCCGTTTCGCCAAGGCACCATACAAGATGTCCTGGCCCGACGATGTGCGCCCGCCTGCATTCTCCCGCCACCCGGCAACGTTCGGGCCGTTGGATGATGTTGCACGCAGTGCGCAAACTCGGCATGACGATCGGCTTCATGCGCCCAATGCGGCGGCAGCGCTTTGCGCCAGCCGCATGACGAGGCATTTCCCCCTACAGCCTCCTTAATTCACGCGTATATCCTTGTACTTCGCCGTCTCCACGGAGGCGGCTTTGACATGGCCCAAGGGTCGCGGAGTTAATAAAAATGAAACGCATGTTGTTTAATGCTACGCAGCAAGAGGAGTTGCGCGTAGCAATTGTCGACGGTCAAAAATTGATCGACATCGACATCGAGACCGCCGGACGTGAGCAGCGCAAGTCCAATATCTACAAAGGCGTCATCACCTCGAATCGAACCCTCCCTCGAAGCTTGCTTCGTCAGCTACGGCGAAGACCGCCACGGCTTCCTCCCCTTTAAAGAAGTTGCCCGTTCCTATTTCCGCGAAGGCGTCGACGTGCGCAATGCATCCGTCAAGGAAGCGCTGCGCGAAGGCCAGGAAATCATGGTGCAGGTGGAGAAGGAAGAGCGCGGCAATAAAGGCGCGGCACTGACTTCCTTTATCTCGCTGGCCGGCCGCTACCTGGTGCTGATGCCGAACAACCCACGAGGCGGCGGTGTTTCGCGCCGGGTGGAAGGCGAAGAGCGCCAGGAAACTGCGCGAAACCATGGACAAGCTGGACCTGCCACAAGGCATGTCGGTGATTGCCCGTACTGCAGGGCATCGGCCGTACCGTGGAAGAGCTGCAGTGGGACCTTGAACTACCTGATGCAACTGTGGCGCGCCATCGAAGGTGCCTCCAAAGGTGCAACCGGCGCCTTCCTGATTTACCAGGAATCGTCGCTGGTGATCCGCGCCATCCGCGATTACTTCCAGCCTGACATCGGCGAGATCCTGATCGACACCGACGAGATCTACGAACAGGCGCACCAGTTCATGTCGCACGTGATGCCGGACATGGTGCACCGCGTGAAGCGCTACAGCGACGACGTGCCGCTGTTCTCACCGCTTCCAGATCGAACACCAGATCGAGACGGCATACAGCCGCACCGTGCCGCTGCCATCGGGCGGCGCCATCGTGATCGACCACACTGAAGCCCTGGTCTCCATCGACGTCAACTCGGCCCGCGCCACGCGCGGCTCGGACATCGAAACCACCGCCTTCCACACCAACTGCGAAGCCGCCGACGAAGTGGCCCGCCAGCTGCGCCTGCGCGACCTGGGCGGCCTGATCGTCATCGACTTCATCGACATGGAAGTGTCGAAGAACCAGCGCGAAGTCGAACAGCGCCTGAAAGACGCCCTGCACCACGACCGTGCGCGCGTCCAGATGGGCAAGATTTCCCGCTTCGGCCTGATGGAACTGTCGCGCCAGCGCCTGCGCCCTTCCCTGTCGGAAGGCTCGCACGTGACTTGCCCGCGCTGCTCGGGCACCGGCCACATCCGCGATACCGAATCGTCCGCCCTGCAGGTGCTGCGCATCATCCAGGAAGAGGCGATGAAGGAAAATTCCGCCGCCATCCACGTGCAGGTGCCTGTCGACGTGGCGGCCTTCCTGCTGAACGAGAAGCGCGGCGAAGTGCTGAAGATCGAGACCCGTCACCGCATCACCGTGATCCTGATCCCGAACAAGCACCTGGAAACCCCGCACTACAAGCTGGAACGCATCAAGCACGACGATCCGCGCCTGGAAGACCACGCTGCCTCCTACACCATGGCTGAAGCTGCCGAGACCGACATGTCGTTCTCCAAGCGCCATAAGGAAGAAGCCAAACCGCGCCAGGAAGCTGTCGTCAAGACCATTACTCCAGAGCAACCAGCACCGCTGGTGGAACACAAGCCGGAAGCTGCCAAGCCAGCGGCCGCCGCCCCACGCGCGGCCAGCGCTCAGCGTTCCGCTTCGCCGGCTGCAGCGGAAAAAGGCTTCTTCGCCAAGCTGATCTCCTTCTTCACCGGCGGTGACAAGGACGAACCAGTGCAGCCGAAGGCACCAGTCATCGTCACCAAGTCGCCTGCCAACGCTGAGCGCGGCGACCGCAAGGATCGCGGCCAGCGCGGCCGTAACCGTGGTGGCAAAGGTGGCCGTGGCGAGCGTGAAGACCGCGAACCAGGTTCCCGTCCAGGCGCCGAAGAAGCCAAGCCGGCCACCGAGGCCCGCAAGCCACGCGAACAGCGCGAGCCACGTGAACCGCGTGAGCCACGCCAGCCGCGTGAATCACGCGAGCCTCGCGAAGGTACCGAAGCAGCCCAGGCGCAAGGCCAGCGCGCCGAGCGTGAACCGCGCGAGCAGCGTGAGCCACGTGAACCGCGTCCGCCACGCCAGCCGCGTGAGCCACGCGCTGAGAAACCAGTTCCAGCGGAAGCCAAGGCCGAGGAATTGGCACTGGCGGCAGCGGGCGTTGGCCCAGTCGGCAGCGGCACCGGTGCACCTGAAACTCCAGTCCTGGTGAATGCTGTCGCTAACGCCGGCCCAGAGGGCGAAGAACAAGACGGCGCGGAAGGTGGCGATGAGCCACGCCGCCGCCGCCGTCGCGGTGGCCGTAACCGTAACCGTCGTGAGCGTGATGGCACCGAGGGCGTGGAAGGTGCGGAAGGCGCCGAGGGCGCGACCGAGGCAACGTTCACCGTTGCCCCAGCTGAAGGCGAGGCCGCCCCGGCCGACGCCGTGGCTGCTGCACCTGCCGCCCCTGCTGCCCCTGCAGTAAGCGCTGCGCCTGATGTTGCTTCCGTTGAAGTGGCATCCGCCGAAGCGGCCAGCACTACCGCTGCCGAAGGAACTGCAGCACCAGCTGTCGCGACTGCTGCTGTCGAGACGCCTGCGGTTGCCGAGCCAGTCGCTGCTGCCCCGGTGGCAGCGCCGGCCGCCCCTGCGCCAGTCGAGCCTGCTCCAATCGAGCCTGCCCCGGTTGCTGCTGCTCCAGAGCAGCCAGCCGCTGTGGACCTGCCGGTTGCTGCACCAGCAGTTGCCGAGCCAGTTGCCGCCGAGCCGGTTGCGACTGCCCCTGCTTCGCCACAAGGCGTGCTGCCGTTTTCTGAAGCTGCTCCGGCTGCTGCCGAGCCGGCAACTGCGGAAGAAGTGGCTGCCGAGGTAGCCGAGCCAGTCGCTGCCGCCCCGGTCGCAGCGCCAGCACCGGCCGTTTCAGTTGCTGCCGCTCCGGCGCCAGCCCCGGTTGCAGCACCAGCTCCGGCAGTTGCCCCGGCACCTGTGCCAGCCGCCGCCAAGGCTGACGTCGACACCATGCTGGCTGCCGCCGGCCTGTCGATGGCGGTGACCGACCCGGCCAAGGTGCGCGCTGCGCAGGAAGCCGCTGCTGCCGCCGCCACCGCCCAGCCGATCCGCGTGCCGCGCGAGCGCAAGCCGCAGCCAACCGCCGCCAGCGAGCCGATGGTGCAGGTTGAAACCAAGGTGAATGGCTAACCGGCCTGTCGCTGACGAAAAAGGGAAGCCTAGTGCTTCCCTTTTTTACGTCCCATTGCGGGAAGCCTTCCTGTACTGGCTCAAGCTGGGCTTCATCAGCTTCGGCGGCCCGGCCGGCCAGATCGCCATGATGCACGCCGAGCTGGTTGAGCGCCGGCGCTGGATCTCCGAACAGCGCTTCCTGCATGCCCTGAATTACTGCATGCTGCTACCGGGCCCCGAGGCCACGCAGCTGGCCGTCTACATCGGCTGGCTGATGCACCGCACCCTGGGCGGCATCATCGCCGGCGTGCTATTCGTGCTCCCTTCGCTCTTGCTGTTGATCGGCCTAGCGTGGGCCTATATGGCTTATGGCAGCCTGCCCGCTGTTGCCGGCATCCTGTACGGCATGAAGCCTGCGGTCGTCGCCATCGTGCTGGCGGCCGCCTGGCGCATCGGCCAGCGCACCCTGCGCAACCGCCCACTGATGGCGATCGCGCTGCTGGCCTTCATCGCCATCAGCTTTATCAAACTGCCCTTCCCCGCCATCGTCGCCACTGCTGCCCTGCTGGGCTGGGCCGGCGGCCATTTGCGCCCGCAGCTGTTTGCGCTGAGCGCTGCCGCGCATGGCCCGGCAGCGACGCCAGGCGCGCACGCCCCAGCCCTGATCGACGACGACACACCGACGCCGCCGCACGCCCGTTTCAGTTGGGCCGGGCTGGCACGCGTTGCCGCATCCGGCCTGCTCCTGATGGCAGGTGGCTGGCTGCTGCTGGCCTGGCTGTTCGGCATCGACAAACCATTGGCGCAAATGGGCTGGTTCTTTACCAAAGCCGCCATGATGACGTTTGGCGGCGCTTACGCCGTCCTGCCCTACGTCTACCAGGGTGGCGTCGAACATTTCCACTGGCTGACCGCGGCCCAGATGGTGGACGGCCTGGCACTGGGCGAAACCACGCCCGGCCCGCTCATCATGGTGGTCGCCTTCGTCGGCTTTGTCGGCGCCTGGACGCACCAGGCCATCGCCGGCAACCCGGCGCTGGCCGGCATTGCCGGTGCGGCGGTCGCGGCCTGGTTTACCTTCGTTCCCTCCTTCATCTTCATCCTGGCCGGCGGCCCGCTGGTCGAATCCACACGCGGCAATATCCGCATGACTGCCCCGCTGACAGCGATTTCCGCCGCCGTGGTAGGGGTCATTGCCAGCCTGGCACTATTTTTCGGCGTCCATGTGTTCCATCCAGGTGGCAGCTGGGAATGGCCGGCCATTGCAATCGCCGCCGCTGCCGCCATCGCCTTAATGCAGTACAAGCAAGGAACAATGCGCGTATTACTGGCCTGTGCAATTGCTGGCATCGTGCTATCGTACCGGGTGTAACCGACCACCCAGCATGACCGAAAAAATCATCCTCCTGAACGATGGCCGCAGTCAGGCGCCGGCCATCCCCGCAACACTAGAGGCGCCAACTGGCAGCCTGCTGGACCGCTTCGCCCGTCCACTGCACGACCTGCGCATTTCCATCACCGACCGCTGCAATTTCCGCTGCGTCTACTGCATGCCGAAGGAAGTGTTCGACAAGGACTACCAGTACCTGCCGCACAATGCCCTGCTGACGTTTGAAGAGATCACGCGCATTGCGCGCCTGTTCATCGCACACGGCGTCGAGAAGATCCGCCTGACCGGCGGCGAACCGCTGCTGCGCAAGGATCTTGAGCGGCTGGTGGCGATGCTGGCCGAACTGCGCACGGTGAGCGGCAAGCCGCTCGACCTGACACTGACCACCAACGGCTCCCTGTTGGCCCGCAAGGCCCAGTCCCTGAAAGACGCAGGCCTTCAGCGCGTCACCGTTTCACTCGATGCACTGGACGACGCTACCTTCAAGCGCATGAACGACGTCGACTTCGCGGTTGAGGATGTGCTGCACGGGATCGACGTCGCCCACAGCGTCGGCCTGGGCCCGGTCAAGGTCAATATGGTGGTCAAGCGCGGCATGAACCAGCAGGAGATCCTGCCGATGGCACGCCATTTCAAAGGTTCGCCAGCCATCTTGCGCTTTATTGAATTCATGGACGTTGGCACGTCCAACGGCTGGAACATGCACGACGTGCTGCCTTCCGCGGAAGTGGTGCGCATGATCGGCGCTGAAATGCCGCTGGTGCCGGTCGACCCGAACTACGCTGGCGAAACGGCCGAGCGCTGGCGCTATGTCGATGGCGGCGGCGAAATCGGCGTGATCTCCAGCGTGACGCATGCCTTCTGCAAGGATTGCTCGCGCGCCCGCCTGTCGACCGAAGGCAAACTATATACCTGCCTGTTCGCCTCGCGCGGCCACGATCTGCGCGCACTGCTGCGCGACAGCCGCAGCGACGAGGAAATTTCAGCCGCTATCGGCGCGCTATGGCGCGTGCGCGGCGACCGTTATTCCGAACTGCGCACCATCAATACCGAAGGCCTGGCGCTGGGCGCCGAGCGCAAAGTCGAAATGTCATATATCGGGGGCTAAACTGGCGATGGAACAAAACATCAGTGGATTGATCCTGGCCGGCGGCCGCGGCACCCGCATGGGCCGGGTAGACAAAGGCCTGCAGCCATTTCGCGGCGGCACGCTCGCCTCGCACGTACTGCAGCGGCTCGCACCGCAGGTAGCCAGCGTCGCCATCAACGCCAACCGCAACATCGGCGCCTATGGCGCACTCGGTGCGGCAGTCCTGCCGGACGAACTGGAAGGCTACGAAGGCCCGCTGGCCGGCCTGCAAACCGGCCTGCGTCATTGCGCAACCGACCTGCTGTTGACAGCGCCCTGCGATTCGCCATTCCTGCCGCCCGACCTGGCCCAGCGCCTGTACGAGGCATTGAATGCGCAGGGCGCCGACCTTGCCGTGGCCGCCACGCTGGAAACCGACCAGGATGGCACGGCGCGCACGCAACTGCATCCCGTGTTCTGCCTGGTGCGCAAGAGCGCCCTGCCCGCGCTGGACGACTACCTGCAAACCGGTTCGCGCAAGATGGACGGCTGGTACAAATCGATCAAGGTGGCCGAAGTGCTGTTCAATGACGCGGCCGCCTTCCGCAACATCAATACGCTGATCGAACTGCAGGACGAGGAAGATGCTGCCGCCAACCCTTCGCTGAAAGACGTTGCCAGCTGCCTGTCCGGCTACGATCCGGACGCGCTGCCGGTGCGCAATGCGCAGCGCATCATTCGCGAGTTCATCCAGCCGGTGCGCGGCACGGAAAAAGTCGCCCTGCGCAGCGCCCTGGACCGCGTGCTGGCGGCCGACGTCATTTCGCCGATCAACGTTCCGGCGCATGATAATTCGGCCATGGACGGTTTCGCCTTCGCCGGCGCCCAGCTCAAGGCCGAGGGTAATACCACGCTGAAGGTGATCGGCACCGCTTACGCCGGCCGCCCCTCCGCATTGAAGCCAGGTCCCGGTGAATGCGTCCGCATCATGACCGGCGGCGTCATGCCCGATGGCTGCGACACCGTGCTGCCGCAGGAATTGGCGGCCGACCTGAGCGACGTCGCCGTGACGATTGCACCGAATACACTACGCACCGGCGACAACCGCCGCTTCAAGGGCGAAGACCTGGCGGCCGGCACCCCCGCCCTGCGACAAGGCAAGGTGCTGCGTCCGGCCGACCTGGGCCTGCTCGCCTCGCTGGGCCTGGCCGAAGTGCCGGTACAACGCCGGCTGCGCGTAGCCTTCTTCTCCACCGGCGACGAGTTGCGCTCGATCGGCGAACCGCTGGCCGAAGGCTGCGTCTACGACAGCAACCGCTACACCCTGTTCGGCATGCTGCAGCGCCTTGGCTGCGACATCGTCGACATGGGTATCGTGAAGGATGACGCGGCGTCCCTCGAAGAAGCCTTGCGCACGGCCTGCGAATGCGCCGACGCCGTGATCACTTCCGGCGGTGTCTCGGTAGGCGCGGCGGACTACACCAAGCAGGTCATGGCCACCTTGGGCGACGTGCACTTCTGGAAGATCGGCATGCGCCCGGGCCGCCCGATGGCCTTTGGCCGCATCCGCTCCAATGGCCGCAGCGCCTACCTGTTTGGCTTGCCGGGCAATCCGGTGGCCGTGATGGTCACCTTCTATTTCTTCGCCCGCCACGCCCTGCTGCGCATGATGGGAGCTGACGCGCCTGGCGACCAGTTGCTGCGCGTGCGCTCCGCGCAATCGATCCGCAAAAAACCGGGCCGCACCGAATACCAGCGTGGCGTCCTTTCCACCGCGCTGGACGGCACGCGCGAAGCACGGATCACCGGCTCGCAAGGCTCCGGCATCCTGCGCTCCATGTCGGAGGCGAACTGCATAGTGGTATTGCACGACGAGCAAGGCAATGTGGCCGAGGGTGACCTGGTCGACGTCATCGTCTTCGAGGGTTTGATCTGATGTCTCGCCTGGTTGATGGAACGAAGGAAAGCTTCGACGCCGTCGTCGCGGTGCTGGTCGAGAATGGCAACTCCATCGTCGGGCCGGGCTGGGGCGTTGATAAAGAAGGCTATCATCTGCTGCTTGCCAAACCGATTGACTGGGAACTCCTGTACTCAAGGTTCACGTTTTCCACTGAAGAGATCATGCTTGACCACAACAGGATCTCAACCTGGCGAGAAGCCTACGAAATCATCGGCGGGCGCTAGTTTTCAGATGTCCTGGTCATTATTTTTCTCAGCATATGCAGTCCCCAAGTCTGCAGAAGATCCTCCTCACTATCCCGAGCCGCTGATTGCGACGGGAGGCGCCTCGCGCAGTGGCTGGTTCCAATGGTAATGCGAGGCCCTGTTGGATATCTTGCCTGGCCACGATGCACTGCGCTTCATTTATGACGAAACGCCTTGTTCTGGTCGACTTGAGAAAGAATACTTTAGATCTTTCTGGACAGTTCTGAACGGCGATGTCCTTGCCGAAGCAACCAAGCAACTCGAAAGCCTGGTGGCGGAATGCAAAGGCCACATAGATTTACTGGCCAATAGCATTGAAGCTAGTGGCCTCACTGAAGAATATTTTCGCGACGCATTGTCTTCGGCCCTAGCGATGCAGGAATTGCCTGAACTTGTTTCGGATGGCGATGATGGTGACAGTCCCCTGTTTATGTTTACCGCGTTTGCAGCATTGCTGATCGTGTTTCGGTTTGCGCAGGAGCACGACTTGACAGTCGTGTTTTACACGTGCTCGGGATAATGTTCACCGAATTGACCTCCAGCGACCTGGCCAATTCAATAACGGTAACAATGGGCTTGCTGCGGCTCGCTGCGCACCAGCGCTGTGGTCCAGGCGGGATTGGTGGCTTGCTGGCACTTGACCAGGACTTCTGACCAGGCCTTCACATTCGCCTCGGACGCGTCCTTCTTCCACGCTTCCTGCATTGCACGCGCAACGGCTGTTTGGGCGCGCGGGGCGCCTAGTGGACGGCCGAAGTTGTCGCGTGCGGCGACAACGTCTAGCGGCAGGGGCAGTGTGGGTCTTGCGGTGGGGAGTTCGGGCTCGTCGGCCAGCGCGCTGAACGATGCTGGCAGCAGCAATATCAACGCGAGGCTGGCGGCGATTTTCATCGCTTAGGTGGGGCTATCAGCGTCCGCTTCGGCGCTGTCGTCCGCGCCCAGCATGAGCAGCGCTTCGTCCGACGGCAGCGCTTCAACCGATCTGAGCTTGCGCGCCATCTGGCGGCTACGCACTTCGGCGTTTTCGATATTGCGGGCGGCACGTTCCAGCGTGGTCTTGGTCGCGGCGAGGACGTCGCCAAATTTGGCGAACTCGGTCTTCACAGCGCCCAGCACTTGCCAAACTTCGGACGAGCGCTTTTCCAGCGCCAGCGTGCGGAATCCCATTTGCAGGCTGTTCAACAAGGCAGTCAGGGTGGACGGGCCGGCGATGCTGACACGGTTCACGCGCTGCAGTTCATCGGCCAGGCCCGGCCGGCGCATCACTTCCGCGTACAGGCCTTCTGTCGGCAGGAACAGGATGGCGAAGTCGGTGGTCATCGGCGGCGAGACGTATTTCTCGGCGATGGTCTTCGCTTCGCCGCGCACGGCGCGTTCCAGCTCGCGGCCGGCTGCGGCCACGGCGTCGGCGTCGGCGCGGTCAGCCGCTTCCAGCAAGCGTTCGTATTGCTCTTTCGGGAACTTGGCGTCGATCGGCATCCACACCGGCGCCCCGCCCTCTTTCTGGCCCGGCAGCTTCAGTGCAAATTCCACGCGCGCGTTGCTACCCGGGATGGTCTCGACGTTTTTGGCGTATTGCTCCGGCGTGAGGATCTGCTCGAGCAGCATTTCCAGCTGCACTTCGCCCCAGGTGCCGCGCGTCTTCACATTGGTCAGCACGCGCTTCAAATCACCGACGCCCAGCGCCAGCTGCTGCATCTCGCCCAAGCCCTGATGCACACGCTCCAGGCGCTCCGACACCTGGCGGAACGATTCGGTCAGGCGCGTTTCCAGCGTTTCGTGCAGCTTCTCATCGACCGTCTTGCGCATTTCCTCCAGCCGCGCGCCGTTATCGGCCTGCAGCTCGCGCATCTTGGTTTCCAGCGCCACGCGCACCTCCAGCAGGCGCCGGGTATTCGACTCGGTCAGCACTTCGATCTGGCGGCGCATGGTTTCGAGCTGCTGCACGGTGGCCGCATGCGACTGCGCGAGCATATTTCCCATTTCCTGGCGCTGTGCCTGCGCGGTAGCCTGCAATTGCAGGCGCACTTCACGTTCGACCCGGTCAAGTTGATCGGCCACGTCGCCGCCGCGGCTGCGCAGCAGCGAGACAATTTGCAGGACGATGATGACGGCGGCCAGCGCCAGCAGGATGGTCAATTCCATCAATCAGCCTTGTTCCGCATCCAGTCGGCGGTCTGGTAAAACGATTCCATCAGCCTGAGGCGCAGGTCTTCCTCGATGCCGGCATCCTGCATCGCCCAGGCCATGCAGCGCAGCCACTGGTCGCGCTCACTGGAGCCGACGGCGAAAGGCAGGTGGCGGGCCCGCAGGCGCGGATGGCCGAAGCGTTCAACGAACAGGTCCGGACCGCCCATCCAGCCACTGAGGAACCAGAACAGCTTGTCGCGCGAGCCGTCGGTGCTCGGCGGGTGCATGGCGCGGATGCCGGCGAATTCCGGCTCCAGCTCCATCAGGTCGTAAAAACGGTCTACCATCTCGCGCAGTTTGGTTTCGCCGCCGATGACTTCGTAAAGGGTGCGTGCTTCATCATTCATAAGGCAATGATAGCGCATGGACGTATTGATGTGGATCAAGCATAGTGCTGATTCTGCGCAAAATGCGCCAACAAACCGCCATGATGGCCTGATGATCCGACGCCTTATCCGAACCCGCCTGCGTGCCCGCAGTGCCGAGGAGATCGCCAACCTGCGCCTGGCCGCCTTGAGCTGGCTCGGAATCACCTGCTTTCCCCTGTATTACGCGATTTTCGGCTGGCTGGTGCCGCAGCCTTACGAAAGCCTGGCGGCGCGCGCGATCGGTACCGCGCTCGGGATCGGCGGCCTGCTGGCACGCCGCCTGCCGCCGCGCTGGCGCGATCGCTACACCGTGATGCTGGTGACCTACGAGCTGCCATTCTTCTGTACTTTCATGTTCCTGATGAACCACGCTAACGTCACCTGGGCCCAGGTGATGCTCGTGATGCTGGTGGCGCTGTTCCATTTCGAGCCCCGCCTGGCTTTACGCTCAGGCGCAGCCGGCATCAGCGCGGCCATGCTGCTGGCAATCACACTCGGCGCGGGCGGCGTGTTGTTCTCCGTTTCGGTGCTGCAGCTGCTGCCGGTGCAGTTGTTCCTGGTCGGCTGGATGTGGGTGTTCTCGCAAAGCCGCAAGGCGCTGGAAGAAGAAAAGCTGGACGGCCTGGGCGACGGCCTGGGCGCCGTGGCGCACGAAATGCGCACCCCGCTCGCCAGCCTGGATGCCAATGTGCGCGGCCTGACGCGCATCCAGCAGCGCGCCGGGCAGGAAAATCCCGCGGTGCGCCAGGCATTGGGACGCATGCAGTACGAGGTGCGCCACATGAATCATATGATCGACCTGTTCCTGCTTAGCGCGCAGGCAGTGCGGCAGAAGCTCGACCCGCATGAAACGGTGTCCATGCTCGATACGGTCGAATCGGCGCTGCGCCGCTATCCTTTCACCGGCGAGGCCCAGCGCCAGCTCGTGGCGCTGCAGGTGCGCAGCGACTTCCGCTTCGGCGGCCAGAACGAACTGGCCATCATGCTGCTGTTGAATCTCCTGCGCAACGCAATGCAGGCGGTGCAGCGCGCCGGCAAGGGACGGGTCAGGATCGTGATCGACGGCTGCCGGCCGGTGCCGCGCGTACTGGTGATCGATACCGGCTGCGGCATTGCACCGCGACACCTACCGATGATTTTCCAACGATTCTTCACTTATCCAGAGCATAATGGCGCCGGCATCGGCCTGGCTTTGTGCCGCCAGGTGATGCAAGCGTGGCAAGCGAAACTACATTGTGTCTCCCGCCAGCACGCATATGCTATCTTTGTGCTTGAATTCCCCTTAAAAGCAAGCCGTTGAACCATGAAACTGCCCGTTTACGCCCACCCAACCATGACCGTCCTGGTGGACGACAGCGATACCTTCCTGCATAGCCTGGTATTCCAGCTCGATCCCATGCAGGCCAGCGTTTGCTTCCACGACCCACTGCAGGCCCTGGAATGGTTCAAGACCAATGCCCAGAGCAGCGAATTGCCGCTGCAGGTGGATTTCGACAACCCGAACCAGTCGGCCGAGCAGCGCAATGTGGCGGTGGACCTGGAGCAGATCTACCGGATTTCCGGCCAGCGCCAGCGTTTTTCCATTCCTTCCGTGCTGGTGGTCGATTATTCGATGCCGCAAATGAACGGCGTGGCGTTCTGCCAGGCCATTCAGCACCTGCCCTGCAAGAAGATCCTGTTCACCGGCCAGGCCGACGAAAAGATCGCGGTGGATGCGTTCAACCGCGGCCTGATCGACCGCTACATCAAGAAAAGCGCGGACGACGCGCTTGACCGGCTGGAAGAGGAAGTGGCGGCGCTGCAAAAGGCCTTCTTCCAGGAGCAGTCGGAAACCCTGCTGGATATGCTGGTCCTGCACGAATTCAGCTTCCTGCGCTGCGGTGCGCTGGCCAAGGTCGTGCAGCAGTTGTACCGGGAACACGGCTTCGTCGAGCACTACCCCTTCCCCAGCCCGAGCGGCATCCTGTTCTTCAAGGCCGACGGCTCGGCACAACTGATGGTGGTGGAAACCCAGCGCGGCTACGAGTCGCAGGTGGAAATGGCGCGCGACAGCGGCGCCCCGCCATCGCTGCTGGAAGCGCTGGAAGAAAAGCGCATGCTGCCGTTCTTCCCGCCGGACGGCATGTATTCGGATGAAGTGGGCCAGCACTGGCACCGCTACTGCAAGGCGCCGCAGGTGTGCAAAGGGCTGGAAACCTATTACTGGGCCCTGTTCGAGGTCGAACCGGCCCTGCTCGATATCCAGCCCACCCCCTACGCGGAATTCCTGCGCCAGCATACGCCGCCGCTGGCCGCATAACGGCCCAGTCCGTGTCACACCATGGGGTCACACCCTGAATGGGACACGGCCTCAAGCATTCCGCAGCAGAGTCTGTGTCACACTTGGGGTGTGACCCCACGGTGTGACACGAACACATCCTTAACCTTAAGCTTCGCGCAGCGTTTGCAGCGGGGGGTGGTTCAGCACGTTGCGCAGGCCGAGCCAGCCGCCGATCACGGCGCACAGCGCGCCTGCCAGCAGGCCTGCCAGCCAGACCCAGGGACTGAAGGTCCAGGCAAATTTGAACTGGTAGGTTGCCAGTCCCCATCCCATCAGGCCGGCTCCGGTGGCGGCCAGCAAGCCGCCCAGGCCGCCAACCAGCATGAACTCGATCAGTTGCGCTTGCGAGAGCTGGCGCCGGGTGGCGCCAAGGGCGCGCAGCAGGCCCGCTTCGCGGCGGCGCTCGTCCTGGGAGCCCATCAAAGCCGCATACAACACCAGCACGCCGGACAATAAAGTGAAGGCAAACAGGAATTCCACGGCCTGGATCACCTGGTCAAGCACCGCTTGCACCTGGCGCAGAATGCCGCCCACGTCGATGATGGTCAGGTTGGGGAATTCGCGCAATACGGCATTGCCGGCAACCAGCGCTTCTTTGGGCAGGTGGTAGGAGGTGATCCAGGTTTGCGGCGTCTCGGCCATCACTGCCGGGTTGATGATGACGAAGAAGTTCACCCGCATCGAGCCCCATTCAAGCTTGCGCAGGCTGGTGATCTTCGCCTCGACCGGCGAGCCGGCGATATCGAAGCGCATCGTGTCGCCCAGCTTCAGGCCCAGCGTCTTGGCGATGCCCTCCTCCACCGAGGCTTCGCCCGCCGTGCCGTCCATCGCCCATTTGCCGGCAGTGACCTGGTTCTGCGCCGGCAGCACGGTCATTGTCGACAGGTTGAATTCGCGTTCGGCCAGGCCTTTCGCGCGCTCTTCGGTATAAGTCTCGCTGGTGATGGCTTTGTTGTTTACCGCCACCAGGCGGCCGCGGATCATCGGGAACATCGGCACGTCCTTCACGCCGGCTTGTTTCAGGCGCGCCGCGATGGCGTCCTTCTGGTCCGGCTGGATGTTGATGATGAAGCGGTTCGGCGCATCCGGCGGCATGGTATTGCGCCAGGCCGACATCAGGTCTCCGCGCACCACGGTCAGCAGCAACAAGGCCATCAGGCCAAGCGACAGCGACACTACCTGCACCACGGTGGCGCCAGGCCGGCGGCGCAGCGAGGTCACCGCGAAACGCCATGCCTGGTGCGGGAAGGCGTTGCGCAGCGGGCGCAGGGCCTGCAGGCCAAGCCAGCCGATCAGGGCAAACAGCGCAAAGCCAAGCAGGAAGCCGCCGCCGGTCACGCCCGCCAGCTTGACGTCATTCGATTGCCACAGCAACAGCGCGCCGAAAGCGGCGATGCCAAGGCCGTAGGTCGCCAGCGCGGCGGGCTTGGGAGCCGCGGTTTCGCGGCGGATGACGCGGTTGTGCGGCACGTTGCGCAATTGCAGGATCGGCGGCAATGCAAAACCGGCCAGCAGGATCATGCCGGTGGCAAGTCCTTGCAGCGCCGGCAGCATGCTCGGCGCCGGGATATCGCTGGCCACCAGGCTGCCAAGCAGCTGCAGTAGCACATAGTGGGCCCCGAATCCGACCAGCACGCCGAGCAAGCTGCCCGCCAGGCCGACCAGCAGGAATTCGACCAGGTAAATCGCCGTCACCTGGTTTTGCGTCAGTCCCAGGCAGCGCAGCATGGCGCAGGAATCCAGGTGGCGCTGCATGAAGCGGCGCGCGGCCATCGCCACTGCCACGGCGGCCAGCATGGCCGACAGCAGGCCGACCAGCGACAGGAAGCGGTCGGCGCGCTCGAGGGTGGCGCTCATTTCCGGGCGCCCTTCTTCCAGCGACTCGATGCGCACGCCGCGCACATTGTCCTTCTTGATCAAGGCTTTCAGCCAGTCGCCATATTCCTGCGTCGGCTTGGCACTGGCACCGGGACCGGCCACCAGCAGGCGGTAGCCGACGCGCGAGCCTTCCTGCACCAGGTTGGTCGCCGGCATATCCGACAGTGCGAGGAAAACGCGCGGAGCAAAGTTGATGAAACCGCCGCCACGATCCGGTTCCGCCGCAATCAGCTGCGTCACGCGGAACTGCTTGTCGCCCAGTTGCACCGTTGCGCCGACAGCCACGTCCAGTGAGGTAGCCAGCGCCGGGTCGATCCACACCGTGCCCGGCTGCGGCGCCTCCGGCGCCGGCTTGCCGATACTTTCATTGGCTTGTGCGATATCGGTATTGACCTTGACGCGGCCGCGCAGCGGATAGCCAGGACTGACCGCTTTCAGCGTCACCAGTACCGAGCGCGCTGCATCGCCCTGGCCGGCCTGCGCCATGCTGGGGAAAGCCAGCGTATCGGCCACCAGCAAGCCGCGTTTCTGCGCCTCCTCGCGCCAGGCGGCAGGCACCGGGTTGTCGGCGACGACCACCAGGTCGGCGCCCAGCAACTGGTGCGCATCGCGATTCAGCCCGCTGCGCAGGCGATCGATGAAGAAACCGGCCGCCGACAGCGCCGCTACTGCCACCACCAGCGCCACCAACAGGAAGCGCAACTGCCCGGCGCGCCAGTCGCGCGCCGTCATCCTCAGGGCTTGTCGAAACATTGATTGTCAGGCCAGGTTAAACCACGTTAAAGGCGGAGAAATAGGTATCCACTTCGTCCAGGAACTTCTGCTTTTCCTGCGCTGGCAGGAAGGCCGCTTCGAAGCTGTTGCGCGCCAGCTGGTGTGCATGGGCCAGTCCCAGTGGCAGCGCATCGAACAGGGCAACGAAGTTGTCGTTCATATAGCCACCGAAGTAAGCCGGGTCGTCCGAGTTCACCATCGCCACCAGGCCCGCGTCGAGCAGCTCGAGCAGGTTATGGTCTTTCATCTGGTCGAACACGCGCAGCTTGGTGTTGGACAGCGGGCATACGGTCAGCGGCATGCGCATTGCCGCCAGGCGCCGTGTCAGTGCCGGATCTTCCAGGCAGCGCACGCCGTGGTCGATGCGCTCCACCTGGAGCAGGTCGAGCGCGGTTTCGATGTAGGCCGGCGGACCCTCTTCGCCGGCATGCGCCACCAGGTGCAGCCCCAGGTCGCGGGCGCGTGCGAACACGCGGGCGAATTTTTCCGGCGGATGGCCGACTTCCGAAGAATCGAGGCCGACGCCAATGAACTTGTCGCGGTACGGCAGCGCCGCTTCCAGCGTGGCGAGCGCATCCTCCTCGCTCAGGTGGCGCAGGAAACACAGGATCAGCTTCGCGCTGATCGGGCCTTCGGCGCAGGCGCGGTGGATACCATTAATCACATCGCCAATCGGCACGCCGCGCGCAGTATGGGTCTGCGGGTCGAAGAAGATTTCGGCGTGGCGCACATGGTCGGCCTTGGCGCGCTGCAGGTAGGCCATGGTCATGTCGTAGAAATCCTGCTCGAGTCAGCAGCACACTGGCGCCGGCCGTAATAGATGTCGAGGAAGGATTGCAGGTTGCTGAAGGCATATGCCGCGCGCAGCGCTTCAACCGACGGGTAAGCCAGCTTCACGCCATTGCGCTGCGCCAGCGCGAAAATCAGCTCCGGTTCCAGCGAACCTTCAATATGGATGTGCAATTCCGCCTTCGGCATGTTTTGCACGATCGAGCGCATTTGGGTAGTCATTTTTTATCTCTCTCGCGATGGACATGGATTGGCATCTTACTTCACAAGTGTGCTGCAGAGTGCAGCCAGCCGTGCTACTGTGGTGCCATAGGCGAGGGGATCCGCTCTGGCTTTACTACTGGCTTTACTTCTAGATCCAATAGAGCAATAATAAATTTCATCAACGTAAGATGCGTTTCGAGCCCGGCAACCATCCCCCTGCCGGCTAATAATGATCCAGCTCCGAGCCTCGGGCAATCCCTGGCACCTCAGGCAAGCTGGCAAAGCATTGAGCAGGCCTGCAGCCCATAGCTTCGACTGCCGACCATGTGACGAGTAGATTTTTCATTAAAGGACATTCACATGACCATTTTTGACAACTACGCAGCACGCTACGAGCGCACCAAGGAAGAGGAAATGTCCCTCTCCGAATATCTCGCGCTTTGCCAAAAAGGACCGCCTGACCTACGCTTCGGCGGCGGAACGGATGCTGGCTCTGCAATCGGCGAACCGACCCTGGTTGATACGCGCAACGATACGCGCCTGTCCCGCATCTTCGCCAACAAGGTCATCAAGATTTATCCCGCCTTCCGCGAGTTCTACGGCATGGAAGACGTCATCGAACAGGTGGTCGCCTACTTCCGCCATGCCGCGCAAGGGCTGGAAGGAGCGCAAGCAGATCCTCTACCTGCTGGGCCCGGTGGGCGGCGGCAAGTCCTCGATTGCGGAAAAGCTCAAGCAATTGATGGAAGAAGTGCCGTTCTACTGCCTGAAAGGCTCGCCAGTGAACGAGTCGCCGCTCGGCCTGTTCAGCGAGGGGGAAGATGGCACCATCCTGGAAGAGGATTACGGCATTCCGCGCCGCTACCTGCGCAACATCCCGTCACCATGGGCGGTCAAGCGCCTGCATGAGTTCAATGGCGATATCAACCAGTTCCCGCGTGGTCAAGCGCTACCCCTTCCGTGCTGAAACAGACCGCCATCTCCAAGACCGAGCCGGGCGACGAAAACAACCAGGACATTTCCTCCCCTGGTCGGCAAGGTCGATATCCGCAAGCTGGAGGACTATGCCCAGGACGATCCCGACGCCTACAGCTATTCCGGCGGCCTGTGCCTGGCCAACCAGGGCTTGATGGAATTCGTCGAAATGTTCAAGGCCCCGATCAAGGTGCTGCACCCGCTGCTGACCGCCACCCAGGAAGGCAACTACAAGGGTACCGAAGGCCTCGGCGCCATCCCGTTCGAAGGCATCATCCTGGCGCACTCGAATGAGTCGGAGTGGAAGAGCTTCAAGAACAACCGCAACAACGAGGCATTCCTCGACCGTATCTATATAGTGAAGGTGCCGTACTGCCTGCGCGTTGCCGACGAAATCAAGATTTACGAGAAACTGCTGCACAATTCCTCGCTCGACAAGGCGCCTTGCGCCCCCGGCACGCTGCGCATGATGTCGCAGTTCGCCATCCTGTCGCGCCTGAAGGAGCCGGAAAACTCGAGTATTTTCAGCAAGATGCTGGTGTACGACGGTGAAAATCTCAAGGATACCGATCCGAAAGCCAAGTCCATCCACGAATACGTGGACTATGCCGGGGTCGACGAGGGCATGAGCGGGCTGTCGACGCGTTTCGCCTTCAAGATCCTGTCCAAGGTCTTCAACTTCGACTCGACCGAGGTGGCGGCCAACCCGGTGCACCTGCTGTATGTGCTGGAACAGCAGGTCGAACGCGAACAGTTTCCGCCGGAGACCGAACAAAAGTACTTCTCCTATATAAAAGAGCACCTGGCCCAGCGCTATGTCGAGTTCATCGGCAAGGAAATCCAGACTGCCTACCTGGAGAGCTACTCCGAATACGGCCAGAACATCTTCGACCGCTACGTGACCTTTGCCGACTTCTGGATCCAGGACCAGGAATACCGCGACCCGGATACCGGCGAGAGCTTCGACCGCGAATCGCTGAACAACGAACTGGAGAAAATCGAGAAGCCGGCCGGGATTTCCAATCCGAAGGACTTCCGCAACGAGATCGTCAACTTCGGGCTGCGGGCGCGTGCCAATAACGGCGGCAAGAACCCGGCCTGGACCAGTTACGAGAAATTCCGCACCGTGATCGAAAAGAAAATGTTCTCCAACACCGAGGAACTGCTGCCGGTGATTTCCTTCAACGCCAAGGCCAGCGCCGAGGACGCCAACAAGCACGCCGACTTCGTGGCGCGCATGGTGGAAAAAGGCTACACGGCCAAGCAGGTCCGGCTGCTGTGCGAATGGTATCTGCGCGTGCGGAAGTCGTCCTGATCGAGAAGTGGGATAATCAGGACGCGCCAATCAAGCAGGCAGGAGGCACATGACTTACCTCATCGACCGTCGTTTGCAGGGCAAGAACAAGTCCGCGGTCAACCGCGAACGGTTTTTGCGGCGTTACAAGGGCCAGATCAAGGATGCCGTCGGGCGCGCCATCAAGGGGCGCTCGATCACCGACATCGAAAACGGCGAAAAAGTATCGATCCCCGTCAAGGACGTGAACGAGCCCTCGTTCGGCCACGCCCACGGCGGTGTGTGGGAAGTGGTCAACCCCGGCAACGAGGAATACCAGAAAGGCGACCAGATCAACCGTCCCAAGGGCGGCGGGGGCAGCGGCCGCGGCCGTGCAGGCAATAGCGACCAGACCAGCGAGGATGATTTCATCTTCGAATTGTCGCGCGAAGAATTCATGAACTACTTCTTCGAAGACCTGGAACTGCCGCACATGATCAAGACCCAGCTCACGGCGACCACGGAATTCAAGCCGCAGCGCGCCGGGTACACGGTGTCCGGCACGCCGTCCAACATCCACGTGCTGCGCTCCCTGCGCGGCGCCCTCGGCCGCCGCATCGCGGTGGGCGGCAGTTCGCGCAAGCGCCTGATCGAGGCCGAACGCGAGCTGGAGGAACTGCTGGTAGCCGGCGCCCCGCTCGACGACCCGCAGGTGATCGAACTGAAGAAACTGATCCACCACCTGCACACCCGGCTGCTGGCGATCCCCTTCATCGATCCCTTCGACCTGCGCTACTCCAACCGCATCAAGGTGCCGAAGCCGATGACCCAGGCCGTGATGTTCTGCATCATGGACGTGTCCGGCTCGATGGACGAGCAGCGCAAGGATACGGCCAAGCGCTTCTTCATCCTGCTTTACCTGTTCCTCAAACGCGTGTACGACAAGATTGAAGTGGTGTTCATCCGCCACCATACGGCCGCGTCGGAAGTGGACGAGAATGAATTCTTCCACTCGCGCGAATCGGGCGGCACCGTGGTGTCTTCCGCCCTGCACCTGCTGAACAAGGTCATCGACGAGCGCTTTGGCAGCGGCAGCTGGAACGCGTACGTGGCGCAAGCATCCGACGGCGACAACTGGGACAACGACTCGGTGCTGTGCCGGCAACTGCTGGTCAACACCATCATGCCCAAGGTGCAGTACTACACTTATGTCGAAATCACCGATGGCCCGCCACAGAACCTGTGGGAGCAGTACGCCCAGATTCCCGAATACCACCAGCACTTCGCCATGCAGAAGATAGTCACGCCGGCCGATATCTATCCGGTGTTCCGCGAACTGTTCAAGAAGCAACCAAAATGAACCAGATGACCAAGCGCCCACCTCATCCCCGGGCCCTGCCGGAGCAATCCGAATGGACGTTTGAACTGATCGAGCAGGCGCACGAGGAAATCCGCCGCGTGGCGCACAACTTCGGGCTGGATACCTATCCCAACCAGCTGGAGATCATTACTGCCGAGCAAATGATGGATGCCTACACCTCGGTCGGCATGCCGGTATCGTATGCGCACTGGTCGTTCGGCAAGCATTTCCTGGCCACCGAGAAAGGCTACAAGCGCGGGCAGATGGGATTGGCGTATGAGATCGTCATCAATTCCAATCCCTGCATCGCCTATCTAATGGAGGAGAACAGCCTGACCATGCAGGCGCTGGTCATTGCCCACGCTGCCTATGGCCACAATTCTTTCTTCAAGGGCAACTACCTGTTCAAGACCTGGACCGATGCCGACGCCATCATCGATTACATGGTGTTTGCCAAGAATTACATCACCGAGTGCGAACAGCGGCATGGCATCGATGCCATTGAATTGCTGCTCGACTCTTGCCACGCGATCCAGCACTATGGCGTCGACCGCTACAAGCGGCCGGCCAAGCTCTCGCTGGCGCAGGAAGCGATGAAGCAGAAGGAGCGCGAAGCCTACCTGCAATCGCAGATCAACGAATTGTGGCGCACCCTGCCGCGGCGCGAAGAAGAAGCGGTCGACAAGCCGGCACTGCGCTTCCCGCCCGAGCCGGAAGAAAACCTGCTGTACTTTATAGAGAAGTACGCGCCGCTGCTGGAACCGTGGCAGCGCGAGATCGTGCGCATCGTGCGCAAGATCAGCCAGTATTTCTACCCGCAGCGCCAGACCCAGGTGATGAACGAAGGCTGGGCCACCTTCTGGCATTACACCATCCTCAACCAGTTGTACGACGAGGGCGTGATCAGCGATGGCTTCATGATGGAATTCCTGAAGAGCCATACCAATGTGGTGTACCAGCCGCCGGTGCATAGCCCGTATTACAACGGGATCAATCCTTATGCGCTGGGCTTCGCCATGATGTCAGACATCCGACGAATCTGCGAGAACCCCACGCAAGAAGACCGCGAATGGTTCCCCGATATCGCCGGCAGCGACTGGAAGAAGACGCTCGACTTCGCGATGCGTAATTTCAAGGACGAAAGCTTCATCGCCCAATACCTTTCGCCGCGCCTGATCCGCGAGTTCCATTTCTTTGCTGTATTAGATGACGACAAGAACGACAAGCTGGCCGTCTCTGCCATCCACGACGAACTGGGCTACCGCTATGTGCGGCAAATGCTGGCCGACCAGTACAACCTGGGCAACCGCGAGCCTAATATACAGGTATGGTCGGTCAACACCCGCGACGACCGCGCCCTGACACTGCGCCACACGCAGTACAACCGCCGCCCCCTCAACCAGCAGGCCAATGAAGTACTGAAGCACGTGGCCCGGCTCTGGGGATTCGACGTTCACCTGGATACGGTCTCGCCGGATGGCCAGGTGATCAGCACCATCGAGTGCAAGCGCGAGAAGCGCAACCGGGTGATCTGAGCGCCGCTTTTGACAGAGTTACGTCGAAGCAACACACTTCACCGAATTTCCTCAGGCTCGCCGACGCTGTTGGCGAGCAATCTTTTGTCATGAAGAAAAAGTGATGAAGATCAATCGCAGGGGCGAAAGATTGGTCAATTTTCTCTTGCTTTTTCTGCCAGACCACTTTGCAGTCGTCTGGTCACGGCCTGCCAATATGGGGCTAAGGGCATGAAATTTAAACGGTTTTCGGGACAAAATTCTATGCAAAAATCCAAAATTCGTATGTATAATTCGCCGACGTCCCGGATGCGGCTGTAGCTTTGTGTCGCCATTTTGGGGGTTTAAAAGGTAGCAACACAAGAGTTGGTATTGGAGAAAGCAGGCATGAATTTCAGTGATAACGAGAAAATTGCCGGGAAGAAGAACTATACGGGCATCGCGTTCGTCGTAGTCCTGCACCTTGTAGCTGGTTACGGCATCGTATCTGGCCTGGGCAAGAAAATGATTAGCAAGATGATCGAACCGGTGGAGACCAAGATCATCGAGGAGGTAGCCCCGCCTCCGCCAAAAGAACTGCCACCACCGCCACCGCCACCAGAGATGAAGGCACCACCACCGCCATTCATTCCTCCGGTTGAAGTGAACGTGCAGCAACCGCCGCCAGCGCAGAACGTGATCGCTAACGCGACCAGCGTGAAGCCAACATCCACCGATATTCGCCCAGCCCCTCCAGCGGCACCAGCACCGACAGCCCCTCCGGCCACTGGTGTGAAGACCCCGGCTGTGGTCGACTTTGGTACCTGCGCCAAGCCAGAATGGCCGAAGTCGTCGCTGCGTAACGAAGAAACCGGTACTGTGACCCTGTCGTTCCTGATCAGTGCGGACGGCCGTGTCGGCGATTCGAAAGTAGTGAAATCTAGTGGTTTCCGTGATTTGGACAAGGCTGCCGTCGTCGGTATCGCCAAGTGCAAATTCAAGCCAGCCACGGTGGATGGCCATCCACAAGAAACCTGGCAACAGATGCAATACGTCTGGACGCTGGAATAAACCTGAGACAAAGCACCGTCTCGCAACTAAGTAAGTCCGTTGTCGTTTAAGCCAGCGAACTGATTATTTTTCAAATTTGGAGGAAGCATGTTTAAGAATACCCGTTTGTCCGCTGTACTGGCCGCTGTGCTGTTCTCGGTGACCGCAGCTACCGCCCTGGTAAGCGCCCCAGCCATGGCTGACGCGCCTGCCTCGGCAGCCGCTACGGCTCCAGCCGCTGACGCACCTGCAGCTCCAGCAGCCGACGCGGCAGCCGCTCCAGCAGCAGAAGCAGCCGCTCCAGCTGCCGCCGCTGCTCCAGCTGCTAAAGAAGAAGTCGAAAACCCATTCGGTATCGCCGCTGTGTGGGAAGCCGGCTTCGTTGCTCGTGCTACCCTGATCATCCTGTCGATCATGTCGATCGGTTCCTGGTACATCATCGTGACCAAGATCTTCGACCAACAGAAGATCTTCAAACAGCAGAAAGAAACCGCTGCCAAGTTCTGGAAAGCATCCTCGATCGCTGCCGGTACCGCGACCCTGACCGAAGGTTCCCCATTCCGCTTCATCGCTGAATCCGGCACCAAGGCAACCGCTCACCACGACGGCGCCCTGCTGGAACAAATCGACCTGTCGACCTGGGTGACCATGTCCATCCAGCGCGCTGTTGACAAAGTGCAGTCCCGCCTGTCCGATGGCCTGTCCTTCCTGGCAACCGTTGGTTCCACCGCTCCGTTCATCGGCCTGTTCGGTACCGTCTGGGGTATTTACGGCGCGCTGACCAACATCGGTATGACCGGTAACGCATCGATCGACAAAGTTGCAGGTCCAGTCGGTGAAGCGCTGATCATGACCGCTTTCGGTCTGCTGGTCGCAGTTCCTGCAGTTCTGGGTTACAACTGGCTGCTGCGTCGTAACAAGACCGCAATGGAAGATGTACGTTCGTTCTCCGCTGACGTGCACTCCGTGCTGATCTCCGGCGCAATGTCCACCTCGAACGCTGCTGCTTCGTCGAAAAAAGTAGGTTAATACCATGTCGATGTCCGTAGGCTCCGAAGGCGGAGACGACAGCTTTAACAGTGAGATCAACACGACTCCGCTCGTGGACATCATGCTGGTTCTGCTGATCATCTTCCTGATCACGAGCCCGGTCGTTCTCAAACTGCAGAAGATCAACCTGCCGGAAGAGATCAACCAGGCAATCCAGACCAAGCCAGAGAACGTCAACATCGTTGTTAACAAAGATGGCGACATCTACTGGAACCAGAAGAAAATGCGCGACGCGAATGAGCTGTTCGATTTTCTGAAAGAGGAAGCTGTGAAGGTGCCTCAGCCTGAAGTTCATGTCCGCGGCGACAAAGACGCGAAATATGAATCGATCGGCCGTGTAATCTACACCACCCAGCGCGCTGGCATCCAGAAGGTCGGTTTCATCACCGAACCACCTGATAAGATGTAAGAACAAGCCGCCCCCGGCTGTATCGGGGGCGGCCTTCTGAAAAGGAACACATTTCATGAGTATGAGCGTAGGCAGTTCCGGCGGTGAGTCGGAACCGATGATGGAAATGAACATGACGCCGATGATCGACGTCATGCTGGTACTGATCATTCTGCTGATCATCACCATTCCAAAAGCGAATCACTCGGTCAACCTGAATATGCCGGTCGGCACCCCGCCACCGCCAACCAAGGAACCTGTGGTCGTGACCATCGACGTTGACTTCGACGGCACCATCCTGTGGGACAATGTGGTCGTACCTGACCGCCCTGCCCTGGAAAACAAGCTGATCGCCGTAGCGGCACAGGCTGACCAGCCTGAAGTGCACCTGCGCCCGAACAAGCTGGTTAACTACAGCGTGGTTGCAGGCGTTATGGCTTCGGCCCAGCGTCTGGGCGTCACCAAGATTGGTCTGGTCGGCAACGAGCAGTTCCAGTAAATAATTGGGCCAACACACCCTTTATTTTCCCAAATAGGCAGGTTATCCTGCCTATTTCGCATTTTGAAGAAAGAAAATCACCCCATGATTAAGTTTCGTCTCGCACATTTTGGCCTGGTAATGGCCGCAATCGGTTTCAATGCTGCCGTTCCAATGATGGGCGTTTCGTCCATCGCCTATGCCGAGAACGTACGCGCTGAAGTGGGCAAGCCACTGCAGGAAGCGCAGAAACTGGCCTCCTCCGGCCGTTACAAGGAAGCCCTGGCGAAACTGAAGGAAGCGGATGCCGTCGGCGGCAAGTCCGAACTGGAAAAATTCCAGATCGAATACACCCGTGGCTCGGCCGCAACCGCTGCTGGCGAGAATGAAACCGCGGCCCGCGCATTCGAGCAAGTGCTGGCTTCGCCTAAGCTGTCTTCCGCGCAAGCGCCAAAGATCACCGAAGCCCTGGCCAGCATCTACCTGCGCGCGCGTGACTATCCAAAAGCGATCACCTACATCCAGAAGGTCCTGAAGGATAATCCGAACAACGGCCAGATGCGCGAGCAACTGATCCAGACCTACTACCAGAGCGGCAAGCTGAACGAAGCGGCCAAGGAACTGCAAGGCGCCAAATCTGAAGGCAGCCTGCAAATGCTGGCCAATATCCAGCTGAAGCAGAACGACAAGGCCGGCTACGTGCAGACCCTGGAAAAACTGGCGGCTTCCTATCCAAAGGCATCCTACTGGGCTGACCTGCTGAACCGCGTGATAGGCAAGCCAGGTTTCTCCTCCTCCCTGAACCTGGACGTGATGCGCCTCAAGCTGGCCCTGAAGCAGATCGCCAAGCCGGCTGAATTCATGGAAATGGGCCAGCTCGCCCTGCAAGCAGGCAATGCTGCCGAAGCCCTGAAGATCGTCGACGAAGGCTACAAGAAAGGTGCCCTGGGCACCGGCGCCGACGCCGGCCGCCACCAGCGCCTGAAGGACCTGGCAGCCAAGACCCTGGCCGACCAGCAGAAGAACGCTGCCACCCAGGAAGCCAACTTCCGCAAGGAAAAGGATGCTGACGGCCTGGCCAACCTGGGCTATGCCATGGTTACCGACGGCAAGGCCGATGGCCTGAAGCTGATGGAAGAAGCGATCAAGCTGGGCACTGGCCGCAAGCCGGAAGAAATGAAGCTGCATTACGGCGTAGCTCAGTATGTTGCCGGCAAGAAATCTGCCGCCATCAGCACCCTGAAGTCGGTCAAAGGCAGCGCTGGCGAGCCGGAACTGGCCCGCTACTGGACCATGTACATTAACAACCCGGTCTAAGCAAAGCCGGGCTGAGCCAAGAAAAGCGCTGCCTGCACCCGCAGGCAGCGCTTTTTGTCTTTCAGCACGTATAATCAAGCATTTACGCCAAACAACACCAGCATGAAGGTATTTCGCGGACTTCCCAATGCAGCGGCGCGTGCGCCCTGCGCCTTGACGATTGGCAACTTCGACGGTGTCCACCGCGGCCACCAGGCGTTGTTGGCACGCGTGCGCGCTGCAGCCGATCGCCTTGGACTGGAATCGGCCGTGATGACTTTCGAGCCGCATCCGCGCGAATTCTTTGCCCGCAAGATGGGCGACCTGTCGAAAGCCCCGCCCCGCATCGCCAACCTGCGCGACAAGCTGCAGGCGCTGGAGAACAATGGCGTGGACCGCGTAATCGTCGAGCATTTCTGCGACGCCTTTGCCGGCCAGTCGCCGCAAACCTTCGTCGAGAAAGTGCTGGTGGAAGGCCTGCACGTCAAATGGCTGATGGTGGGTGACGATTTCTGCTACGGCGCCAAGCGCGCCGGCAATGTGGCCCTGCTGGCCGAGGCAGGCCGGCAGTACGGCTTTGAAGTCGAAGTGCTGCCGACCGTGCGCAATGGCGAGACCCGCATTTCCTCTTCGGCCGTGCGCAGTGCGCTCTCCGAGGGCGATTTCCCGCATGCGCAGGCGCTGCTGGGCCATCCTTATTCGATTTCCGGCCACGTGATCCACGGTGCCAAGCTGGGGCGCGATATCGGCTTCCCGACGCTGAACCTGCGCGTGCCGCACCGCCCTGCCCTCGCCGGCATCTTCATCGTGCAGGTGCATGGCCTGGGCGACCAGCCGTTGCCGGCCGTGGCCAGCCTGGGCGTACGCCCGACGGTGGAAGACGCCGGGCGCGTGCTGCTGGAAGTCCACGTCTTCGACTTCGCCCAGAACTGCTACGGCAAGGTGGCGCGCGTCGAATTCCTGCAAAAGATACGTGACGAAGAAAAGTTCATTGACCTGCCTACCCTGGTCAAAGCCATCGAGCGCGACGCCGACCAAGCACGCGCCTTCTTCGCCACCCGAAACAAAAACTAACGTTATTTATCATGTCCGACAACAAAGCAAAGAAGCCTGAGAGCAAATACCCGGTCAATATGACCGAAACCCCATTCCCTATGCGCGGCGACCTGGCCAAGCGCGAACCGGGCTGGGTCAAGCAATGGCAGGACAAGAAGATCTATGAACGCGTGCGCAAGGCTGCCGCCGGCCGCCCGAAGTTCGTGCTGCATGACGGTCCTCCGTACGCCAACGGCGACATCCACATCGGCCACGCCGTCAACAAGATCCTGAAGGACATCGTGGTCAAGTCGCGCACCCTGTCCGGCTTCGACGCGCCTTATGTGCCGGGCTGGGATTGCCACGGCATGCCGATCGAGATCCAGATCGAAAAACTGCACGGCAAAAACCTGCCGACCGCCGACGTGCTGACCAAGGCTCGCGCCTATGCGCACGAGCAGGTCGAGCGCCAGAAGAAGGACTTCATCCGCCTCGGTGTACTGGGTGAATGGGACAATCCTTACCTGACCATGAACTACGGTAACGAGGCCGACGAGCTGCGCGCCCTGGGCAAGCTGCTGGAAAAAGGCTACGTCTATCGCGGCCTGAAGCCGGTCAACTGGTGCTTCGATTGCGGCTCCGCCCTGGCGGAAGCGGAAGTGGAATACCAGAACAAGCGCGACCCGGCGATCGACGTCGGTTTCGCCTTCCACGAACACGACAAGCTGGCAGCAGCCTTCGGCCTGCCTGTCCTGCCGGCCGGCGACGGCTTCGTGGTGATCTGGACCACCACGCCTTGGACCATCCCGTCCAACCAGGCGCTGAACATGCACCACGAGGTGACCTACGCGCTGGTGCAGACCGAACGCGAAGGCAAGCCGCTGCTGCTGATCCTGGCCAAGGACCTGGTGGCATCCTGCCTCGAACGCTATAAACTGGAAGGCAGCATCATTGCCACCGCCACTGGCGACAAGCTGGCCGGCATCGCCTTCAAGCACCCGCTGCACGCTCGCGACGCCTTCTACGACCGCCTGTCGCCGGTGTATATCGCCGACTACGTGACCACTGAAAGCGGCACCGGCGTGGTGCACTCGGCGCCGGCCTACGGCCAGGACGACTTCGTCTCCTGCAAATCGCACGGCATGAAGGATGACGAGATCCTGAAGCCGGTGATGGGCGACGGCAAATACATCCCTTCCCTGCCGCTGTTCGGCGGCATGGGCATCTGGGAAGCCTCCAAGCCGATCTGCGAAGCGCTGCGCGAAGCGGGCGCCCTGTTCGAACTGAAGATGTTCGACCACAGCTACATGCACTGCTGGCGCCACAAGACCCCGATCGTCTACCGCGCCACTTCGCAGTGGTTCGCCGGCATGGACATCCAGCCGCTGGACGGCGGTTCCACCCTGCGCGAAACCGCGCTGGAAGGCATCGAAGCCACTGAATTCTTCCCCGACTGGGGCAAGGCGCGCCTGCACGGCATGATCGCCAACCGTCCTGACTGGACCCTGTCGCGCCAGCGCCAGTGGGGCGTGCCGATGGCCGTCTTCATCCACAAGGAAACCGGCGAGCTGCACCCGCGCACGCCGGAACTGCTGGAGCAGGTGTCCAAGCTGATCGAGCAAGGCGGCATCGACGCCTGGCACGCGCTGGACGCCGCCACCCTGCTGGGAGACGACGCGGCCCACTACGAAAAGAACAAGGACACGCTGGACGTGTGGTTCGACTCCGGCTGCACGCACCAGACCGTGCTGCGCGGCTCGCACCCTGAGCAGTCGCATTTCCCGGCCGACCTGTACCTGGAAGGTTCGGACCAGCACCGCGGCTGGTTCCACTCCTCGCTGCTGACTTCTTCGATGCTGAACGGCCGTCCGCCGTACAAGCAGCTGCTGACCCACGGCTTCGTGGTCGACGGCGAAGGCAAGAAGATGTCCAAGTCGATCGGCAACACCGTCGCACCGCAGAAGGTGTCCGATACCCTGGGCGCCGACATCCTGCGCCTGTGGGTTGCCGCCACCGACTACACTTCAGAGCTGTCGATCTCCGACGAGATCCTGAAGCGCGTGACCGAATCGTATCGCCGCATCCGCAACACCCTGCGCTTCCTGCTGGCCAATACCTCGGACTTCGATCCGAAGGCGAACGCCGTGCCGGTCGCCGAGCTGCTGGAAATCGACCGCTATGCGCTGGCCAATATGGCGGCACTGCAGGCGCAGCTGTCCGCTCACTATGAGCGTTACGAGTTCCACCCAGTCGTGTCCAAGCTGCAGAACTTCTGCTCCGAAGACCTGGGCGGCTTCTACCTGGACATCCTGAAGGACCGCCTGTACACCACCGCCGTGGACTCCAAGGCGCGCCGTTCCGCGCAGACCGCACTGTGGCACATCACCCAGTCGCTGCTGCGCCTGATGGCCCCGATCCTGTGCTTCACCGCCGAAGAGGCGTGGGCATCGTTCGCCGGCGAAGAAAGCTTCAAGGCCAGCGACGAAACCATCTACACCCAGACCTGGTGGCAGCTGCCGGAACTGGCGGATGCAGAAGCCCTGATGGCCAAGTACGCGACCATCATCGCCGTGCGTGCCGACGTCACCAAGCAACTGGAAGAACTGCGGGGCTCCGGCGCGATCGGCTCTTCGCTGCAGGCGGAACTGGAGATCAAGGCGTCCGGCGACAAGTTCAGGGCGCTGTCCTCGCTGGATGACGACCTGAAGTTCATCTTCATCACCTCGCTGGCCAAGGCCATCGAAGTGGCGTCCGAAACGGATGAAGCGGTCAACGTCGCCGCCTCGACCGCGCAGAAGTGCGAGCGCTGCTGGCACTACCGCGCCGACGTAGGCTCGCACGCCGACCACCCGGGCTTGTGCGGCCGTTGCCACTCCAACCTGTTCGGCGCCGGCGAGTCCCGCAAGTTCGCCTGATAAGGCTTTGCCGCCGCGCTGCTGCGCGGCGGCCCTCACCTCGAATCTTCATGGCCACCAAAAAGACCAACACCTTCAGCAGCAAACCCGCCTCCGGCAGCATGGCCCCCTGGCTGGGCATCGCCTTCATCATCATCCTGCTGGACCAGCTTTCAAAGATCACGATCAGCAAGCTGTTCGTGTACGGCGAGGAGAAAGTCGTCACCAGCTTCTTCAACCTGGTCCTGGCCTATAACAAGGGCGCCGCATTCAGCTTCCTGGCCAACGAAGGCGGCTGGCAGCGCCACCTGTTCACCGCGATCGGCGTCTTCGCGGCGCTGTACATCATCTACCTGCTGATGCGCCATAGCGGCCAGCGCATGTTCTGCTGGGCCCTGTCGCTGATCCTGGGCGGCGCTGTCGGCAACGTGATCGACCGCATCTGGCACGGCCACGTGATCGACTTCCTGGATTTCCACTGGAGCGGCTTCGGCCACTTCCCGGCCTTTAACATCGCCGACACCGCCATCTGCATTGGTGCCGCACTGTTCGTACTGGACGAACTGCGCCGCGTGAACAAGTAGGAGCAGTAATATGGAACTGACTGGCAAAAAAATCGTCTTAGGCTTGTCCGGCGGCGTGGCTTGTTACAAAGCCGCCGAACTGTGCCGGGCATTGACCAGGGAAGGGGCTTCGGTGCAGGTCGTGATGACCGACGCCGCCACCCACTTCATCACAGCGGTGACGATGCAGGCGCTGTCCGGCAAGCCGGTGTTCAGCAGCCAGTGGGATCCGCGCGTGAACAACAATATGGCCCACATCGACGTCACCCGCGACGCCGATGCCATCCTGATCGCGCCCTGCTCCGCCGACTTTATTTACAAGCTGGCGCACGGCGTGTGCGACGACCTGCTGTCGACCATGTGCCTGGCCCGTCCGAGCCGCGTGCCGCTGCTGGTTGCCCCCGCCATGAACGTTGAAATGTGGTCCAACCCGGCCACCCAGCGCAATGTGGAGCAGGTGCAGGCGGACGGCATCACCGTCTTCGGCCCGGCGGCCGGCGACCAGGCTTGCGGCGAGGTTGGCCTGGGCCGCATGCTGGAACCGGAACAACTGCTGGCGGAAATGATCGCCGCCTTCCAGCCGAAAGTCCTGGCCGGCAAGCGCATCCTGATTACCGCCGGACCGACTTTCGAAGCCATCGATCCGGTGCGCGGCATTACCAATCTCTCTTCCGGCAAGATGGGCTACGCGGTGGCACGCGCCGCGCGTGAAGCCGGCGCGGAAGTGACCCTGGTGTCCGGCCCGACCGCACTGGCCACGCCGTTCGGCGTCGAGCGCCACGACGTCAAGAGCGCGCAGCAGATGTTCGACGCCGTGATGGACCAGATCGGCGGCCAGCACGTATTCATCTCCGTCGCCGCCGTGGCGGACTGGAAGGTAGTGAATCCGAGCGCGCAGAAGGTCAAGAAAACCGGCGACGGCAGCGTGCCGGAACTGAAGTTCGAACAGAATCCGGACATCCTGGCCAGCGTGGCCACCCGCACCAGCCTGGCCGGCTGGCCTTACTGCGTGGGCTTCGCCGCCGAATCGGAAAACCTGATCGAGTACGGCGCCAGCAAACGCGAACGCAAAGGCATTCCCCTCCTGGTCGGCAACATCGGCCACAACACCTTCGGCCAGGACGACAACACCATCATCCTGTTTGACGAAAACGGACATACCATCCTGCCGCGCGCCGACAAGCTCACGCTGGCGCGCCAACTGATCTCCGAAATCGCCAAACGCATCGACAAGAACTCTCTCTTCCAATGAAAACTGTAGACGTCAAGATCCTCGACCCGCGCATGAAAGAACTGATGCCGGCTTATGCAACGCCTGGTAGCGCGGGCCTCGACCTGCGCGCCTGCATCGACGCACCGCTGGTGATCGAGCCAGGCCAGACCGTGCTGGTGCCGACCGGCCTCGCCATCCACATTGCCGATCCAGGCTACGCCGCCATGATCCTGCCGCGCTCCGGCATGGGCCACAAGAACGGCATTGTTCTGGGGAATCTGGTAGGCTTGATTGACTCCGATTACCAGGGACAATTGATGGTGTCTACCTGGAACCGGGGCTTCAACACGTTTACGCTGAACCCAATGGAGCGCCTGGCGCAATTGATCATCGTGCCCGTGCTGCAGGTTGGCTTCAATGTGGTCGACGACTTCGAAGCCAGCGACCGCGGCGCCGGAGGTTTCGGCAGCACAGGCAAGCACTGAGGAAATATCTATGGCAGTAGAGCAACGCAATCACATCTCTTCGCCGGCGCGCCGGCTGACCTGGCCCGCGATTGCGGCCGCGCTCCTGCTCTCCGCCTGCTCCACCATCCAGCCCGGCAGCGAACCCGCCGCACCGGCGCAGCCGATGCCGCCAAGCGCGCCTGCCGCGCCGGTGGTGACGCCGCAAATGCAGGCCGCACGCGACAACCTGAAAGTGATCGCCGGTCTGCAGGAACGGCTGTACCGCATCGCCGCCCCGCTGTTGATCAATAACGCCGACTTGTGCAAGGCACAGGCGCGCAACCTGCTCGGCTTCACCGCCAAGAACAAGTACTCCTACCCGGGCGAATACGCCGACGCTTCGAGCGCCGTACTCGGTTACGACGACGTGCTGCAAGTGTCCAGCGTACTGGCCGGCAGCGGCGCCGCCAAGGCCGGCCTGCGCAAGGGCGACGACCTGATCGCCGCCGGCGGCAAGCCGCTGCCGAAAGGCCACGATGCCGAAAGCAAGGCCGCTGCCGTCTTTGGTCCATTGACCGCCAACAGCGCCACCTTGAGCATGACCATTGCCCGCAGCGGCAACAACCAGACCCTGAACGTACCGGTGACCCGTGCCTGTGCGTTCCGCGTCGACCTGGGCAACTCCGACAATGTGAACGCCTACAACGATGGCAGCCGCGTCATGCTGACGCGCGGCATGATCAACTTCGCGCAGAGCGATGAAGCGGTGGCTTATGTGATGGCAAAGGAACTGGCGCATAACATCCTGGGCCACGCCGGCACCATGCGCAGCACCGCCACCATGGCCAGCATCATCGACAACCTGGCGGCGGTGCGGCCTGACCTGACCATGCTGGTCGGCACCGCCGGCGTGCGGCCGATGCCGGCCGATTACGACGTGGCTGCCGACAACCTGGCGCTGTACATGCTGGCGCGTGCCGGCTACAACATCGGCAACGCGCATAGCTTCTGGCAACGCCTGTCCGGCCAATATCCTGCGACGGCGCTGAACGGCTACACCGCGATCCATCCGAACGTCACCGCACGCCTGGCCGCGATGGACCGCAGCGTTTCCGAAATCAAGGCCAAGCAGGCCGCCAAGCGCCCGCTGCTGCCATGAAAACGGCGGTCCTGCTGCTCGCCCTGGCGCCTGGCATGGCACTGGCGGGACCCTGGACCACGGTTTCCAAGGACAAGGACAGCACCCTCCTGCTGGACCGCAAGTCCGTGCGCAGCGTTGCGGAAGGGCGCAAGGCCTGGACCATGGAAACCTTCCGCAAGCCGCAGACTGCGCCCGACGCCAAGATGTATCTCTCGGTGCGCTCGCTGCACCTGTATGCCTGCGACGCCGGCACCCGTACCCTGCTCAGCCAGACCTTCCACGCCGATGTCCTGGGCAAGGGTGAGCCGGTCGGCACCTTCAAATACGAAGCCTACGATCCCGAAACGATCGCGCCCGACAGCCCGCCCGACAAGGCCTTGCAGGCCGTCTGCAAAAAGCGCTGACCCTTGCTATAGTGCGGTGCATGGACAGCATCGACCTCGAAGTACTCAAGACTTGCTCAGCATGGCTGGCAGCGGGACACCGCTGTGAACTGGTCACGGTCATCCGCACCTGGGGCTCCAGCCCGCGCCCGGTCGGCGCCACCCTGGCCATCTGCGACGACGGCCGCGTGGTCGGCTCGGTCTCCGGCGGCTGTATCGAGGACGACCTGATCGAGCGCGTACGCAAACAAGGCATTGTGCGCGAAGTGCCCGAGGTGGTCAGCTATGGCATCACCGCCGACGAAGCCCACCGCTTCGGCCTGCCCTGCGGCGGCACCATCGAGCTGGCACTCGAGCCCCTCGGCCCGCACAGCCGCATCGACGAGTTGCTGGGACGTCTGGCCGCGCATGAACTGGTGGCACGCACGCTCAACCTGGGCAACGGTGCCGTCACGCTGGAACGCGCGCGTGCCGGCGCGCAGCTGGAGCACAGCGCCGGGCTGCTGGTCACCCAGCACGGCCCGCGCTGGCGGTTGCTGATCATCGGCGCCGGCCAGTTATCGCGCATGCTGGCGCAGATTGCCACCGCCATGGATTACCACGTCACCGTGTGCGACCCGCGCGAAGAATACCGTGCCGGCTGGGCCCTGCCCGAGGTACCGCTGGTGCACGCCATGCCGGACGACCTGGTCATTGAAATGCAGCTCGACTCCCGCAGCGCGGTGGTGGCATTGACGCACGACCCCAAGCTGGACGACATGGCCCTGATGGAGGCCCTCAAATCCGACGCCTTCTACATCGGCGCCATCGGCTCGCGCGCCAACAATACGAAACGGCGCGAACGGCTGCTGCAATTCGACCTGACGGAACAGCAGATCGCCCGCCTGCACGGCCCGATCGGGCTGTACATCGGCAGCAAGACCCCGCCCGAAATCGCCATTTCCATCCTGGCCGAAATGACAGCGGTCAAGAACGGCGTCCCCGAAGTGCTGCAGATCAACCATGCCGCCGCCCTGGCAACGCCCCCCGGCCCCGCCTGCCCGACATGAATTCAATCGCAAGAAGCAGCTTGCAACAGCCCAGCCCGTGTCCCACCATGGGGTCACACCCGAAATGAGACACGGCCTCAACCGCATGACAGATGAGCACGTGTCCCACTTGGGGTGTGACCCCAAGGTGTGACACGAACTGAACCGTATGAATACTTCGAACCTTCTCAAATTGATCTTGCTGGCTGCCATCTGGGGCGGCTCTTTCCTGTTCATGCGCATTGCGGCGCCGGTGCTGGGGCCGGGTGTGCTGATCGAGTATCGCGTGACGTTTGCGGCTGTCTTCCTGGCAGTGGTGGCGCTGGTGCTGCGCAAACCGCTGGACCTGGGCCGGCACTGGAAGCATTACCTGGTGCTGGGTTTCTTTAACTCTGCCCTGCCCTTCCTGCTGTTCGCCTTTGCGGCAAAGACGCTGACCGCTTCCGTGCTGTCGGTGCTGAATGCGACCGCGCCGATCTGGGGCGCCATCGTCGGCGCCGTGTGGCATCGCCATATGGTTTCCGGGCGCGTGATGCTGGGACTGGTGCTCGGCACGGCGGGCGTGGCGATGCTGGTCGGCTTCGACCACGTCAGCAGCAAGGATGGCGCGGGACTGGCCATCGCGGCCGCCACCCTGGCCGCCTTCAGCTACAGCATCGCCACCACCTATACCAAGGTATCCAAAGCGGCGCAGGGCGTGGAGCCTTTCGCTAACGCCCATGGCAGCATGTGGGCGGCTGCCTTGCTGACTATCCCGTCCCTGGCCATCTTCCCGCAGCCGGGCGAACCGACCATTGGCATCATGGGGGCGGCTTTGGCGCTGGGTGTGCTGTGCAGCGGCATCGCTTACCTGCTGTACTTCGGGCTGGTGCGCGACGTGGGGCCGACTTCGGCCCTGACGGTCACCTTCCTGAACCCCTTGTTCGGCATCCTGTGGGGCGCGCTGTTCCTGCATGAGGTGGTGGGCTGGTACACGGTGGCCGGCGCGGCCATCGTTATCACCGGCACCATGCTGGTTACCGGCTACAAGGTCAAGCTGCCCTGGGCGCAAAAGACCGAGGCCGCATGAAGCATACTTTTTCGCTTGCCCTGCCCACCGCGTACCGGGTGCAGGATGTCCTGGCCTTTCATGGCCGCGATGCCGAAAGCGTCGCGGAACAGGTAAGTGCCGAGGCGATCCGCAAGGGCATGCTGCTGGATGGGGTGCCGGTGATACTGGCCGTCGCGCTGCCGAAGGGGCGCGCACGCTCGGTCGACTGTGAGGCCGAGATCGACCTGCCGCGTGCCCGCAAAGTTCCACCTGCGCTGGCAATGCAAATCGAAGCTGCTGCGCGCAACATCCTGGGCTTGCACATCGACCCGGCACCTTTTGTTGCGTTCGCACGCGAGGACCAGCTGCTCGGCCCCCTGGTTGCGCGCCAACCGGGCCTGCGGATCGTGCAGTCCGCCACCGTGTTCGAAGCCCTGACCTGGGCCATCATCGGCCAGCAAATCAACCTGACCTTCGCGATCGCCCTGCGCCGCACCTTCATCCTGCAGGCCGGCCGCCAGCACAAGGATGGGCTGTGGTGCTATCCGGAGGCGGCCGATGTGGCGAAGCTTGCCGTTGAAGACCTGACAACGCGCAAATTCTCGCGCGCCAAGGCTGAAACCCTGATCCGCTTCGCCCAACTGGTCGCTGCCGGCGAACTCGATATCGAGGAGCGCGCAGACAACCCGATCGCAACCATCTGCCACAACCTGCTGGCGGTCAAAGGCATCGGCCCCTGGACCGTCAACTACGCCCTGTTGCGCGGCTATGGCTTCGCCGACTGCTCGCTGCACGGCGACGTGGCCATTCGCGCAGCGCTGCAACGCTTGCTGGGTGAAGAGAGCAAACCGGACATGGCGCGCACCGAAGCCCTGCTGCAGCGCTACTCACCGCACCGCACGATGGCGGCGGCCCACCTGTGGGCTAGCCTGGCTTTCGAGGCCTGAGCTCAATGGGAATGGAGGGCCTGCCATTGCGCAGCCGTCCAGGACTTGGGGGAAAAGTAGTAGCTGCGTGGCGCCAGGCGGCGCAGCCGCGGTTCGTCGGTCGCGTAGCCGGCAGCCTGGCGGCAATAGGGCTGGGTGAAGCCTTGCCAGCGCAGGCGCTGGCGAAGTTCGTGCTGTTGCTGTCCCATGCGAAATGCCATCGGTACCACTTCGTCGGCCATGCCCTCAACCAGCCAGGCATCGTCCAGGCACCAGGAGGCCAGCGCCGTCACCGACAACGCCGTTTCGGGCGGCAACACGCGGCGGATGGCTGCGACAGTGCGCGCCAGGAAGGGGCGTTGCGAGCGACGCACTTCAAAATCGAGTTGCACTACCTGCCGGTTGGCGCCCGGTGCAATGCGCAGCAGCTCCTTCACGATGGCCTGCATCTGCGCCTCGTTCAACGCCGGCGCCTCGCGCCATGACAGGTCGACGTGCAGTACCGGCACGCGTGCGGTTTCGGGTTCCACCTGGAGGCGGGCCGTGCGCGGGCGCAACAGCGCTTCCTCGCCTTGCAGCATGATGCTGGACGCCACGAACGCCACCCCGGCGTCGCCCGGCAGCCAGCGCAGATCTTCCGGCCGTTCCCAGGCCCAGGCCATTTTCAGCGGCAGCAGGGCCAGTGCCGGATGCGCATTCGGCAGGCGGCTGCTGTCGGCGCGGACCAGCAGCAAGAGGGCGACAAGTATAAGCAGGCGTTGCATGTCCAACATCTTAAAGGATGGATCGCTTACCATCACGTTTTTGCACGCAGCGCTTGACCCTCACCTTACGTCAGGCTCCAGCATGTAGCCAACGTAACGAAAAGAAGGAGCTCGGCATGATGTTGAAAGTAGGTGAATTGGCGCGCCGTTCAGGCCTGACTGTGCGCACCCTGCACCATTACGACAGCATCGGCTTGCTCAAGCCTTCGGGACGTTCCGATGCCGGCTACCGCCTGTATAACCGCGACGACGTGGCACGCCTGCACCAGGTGCAGGCGCTGCGCCGTTTCGGCATGGCGCTGGCCGATATCGGTCAATTCCTGGCCAAGCCCGGCACTTCCCTGCCCGACCTGATTGCCCGCCAGATCGACTCGCTCGATCGGCAAATCGCCGAAGCCGCCAAGCTGCGCGAGCAGCTCACGGCCCTGCGCGGACAACTGCTGGCAGGCGAGGAACCGGAATTGGCTACCTGGCTAACCACACTGGAGCAAATGACCGTGTACGACAAATACTTTACCAAGGAAGAACTGGCACAACTGCCGATCTACAACGATCCGGCTGCGCCCGAAGAATGGACAACACTGATCGAGGCGGTGGGGCAGAAAATGGCGGCAGGCGTGCCGCCGTCAGATCCATCGGTGCAGGAGCTGGCTGAGAAATGGATGGCAACCTTCAGCCGCCAGGCCGGCCACAGTCTCGACATGATGCAGCGGCTCGACAATATGTGGTCGCGCGAGGACGCGTACCGCAAGCAAAGCGGCGTGACGCTCGAGATGCGCAACTACATTGCGGCGGCCAGCGGCCAAGGCAAGCTGGCGATTTATGCCAAATACATGCGGCCGGAAGAAATGCAGGCCATGCACAGGCACTTCCGCACCCGAGCCCACGAGTGGCCGGCCCTGATCACCGAAATCCGCCAGCAAATGGCCGCCAATCCCTCGCCATTGGCGCCGGCAGCACGCGTCCTGGCCCAACGCTGGTATGAATTGTTCACCGATATGGTCGGCAATGCGCCGGATGTGCGGGAGCGCTTCCGCCAAGCGCTGGAAAATGAGCCGGCCCTGAATGCCGGCCGCATGATGAGCGATGATGTGCTGAATTTCCTGCGCCAGGCACACGCTGCGGGCTAGACAGGCGAAAAAAAACCGTCATCGCTAGCTGCTGATGACGGTTTCTTCTGAATTCTGGTTGCGGGGACAGGATTTGAACCTGTGACCTTCGGGTTATGAGCCCGACGAGCTGCCAGACTGCTCCACCCCGCGTCTGATGCGAGTATTATAGGGCAGCGCGCCGATTTAGGCAATATTTATCCCACTCCTTCTGACGATAGCTCGAATATATTTCACCGCAGCCCGGCAATGGGCCGTTCGGTGTAAAGTAAACCCCATGAAATTTTGCTCAGAATGCGCCCACCCTGTGGAGTTGATGGTGCCGGCCGGTGACAACCGGCCGCGTTATGTTTGCGTCAACTGTTCCGCAATCCATTATCAAAATCCCAAGATGGTGATCGGCACGGTCCCAGTATGGGAGCGCGACGGTGAATTGCAGGTTTTGCTCTGCAAGCGCGCGATCGAGCCGCGCCGCGGGTTCTGGACCCTGCCGGCCGGTTTCATGGAAAACAATGAAACCACGGCCGAAGCGGCCCAGCGCGAAACCGAGGAGGAAGCCGGCGCCAATATCGACCTTGGCAAGCTGTATACCCTGCTCAACGTGCCGCGCGTGCACCAGGTGCATATGTTTTACCTGGCCACCCTGCGCGACCTCGACTTTGCACCGGGCGAAGAGAGCCTGGACGTCCAAATGTTCACGGAAGCGGAAATCCCTTGGGATGACCTGGCCTTCCCGACCATCCGCACCACGCTGGAGTACTTCTTCGCCGACCGCGCCAAACTGCGCGAAGGCGGCAGCTATGGCTTCCACACGCAGGACATTACCCAGCCAATGCGCCAACCGTCCGACACATGATTCCCTGGCTTGACGTCAACACGCCCTTTCCCGACGTCTCCGAAGCCCTGACCACGGACGCGCCGGGCCTGCTGGCTGCCGGCGCTGACTTATCGCCCCAGCGCCTGCTGGCCGCTTATCAGCGCGGCATCTTCCCGTGGTTTTCGGAGGGCCAGCCGATCCTGTGGTGGAGCACCGATCCGCGCATGGTGCTGCGCACCGCCGACTTCAAGATTTCCGACAGCCTGCGTAAAACACTGAAGAAGATTGCGCGCGACGGCGAGCGCTGGGAAGTGCGCTTCGACAGCGCCTTTGAACAGGTGATGCGCGCCTGCGCCGCACCGCGGCGCGACGGTCCCGGCACCTGGATATCGGAGGACATCATCGCCGGCTACAGCGGACTGCACGATCAGGGCTTTGCCCACTCCTCCGAGCTATGGCTGGACGGCGAGCTGGTGGGCGGCGCCTACGGCGTGTCGATCGGCACCATGTTCTATGGCGAGTCGATGTTTGCGCGCGTCACCGATGGTTCCAAGGTGGCGCTGGCCTATCTCGTGCATTTTTTACGACAGCATGGCGTGCAGCTGATCGATTGCCAGCAGGAGACCGGCCACCTGGCTTCACTAGGTGCGCGCCCTATACCGCGCAAGGACTTCATCGCCCACTTGCAGAATTCTATCGTGATGCCTCAGATACGCGATTGGTGCCCTATCGCACCGTTTTAAGCCGCGGACGCGTTATGATATGACTCATGACGCAGCTTAACGACCTTCCCTTCGCAACGTTGCAGTTTTATACAACGGCACCTTATCCGTGCAGCTATCTTGATGCACGACAGGCCCGCTCGCAGGTGGCGACGCCGTCGCACCTGATCAATGCCGACGTGTATTCGGAACTGGTGAAGAACGGCTTCCGCCGCAGCGGCATCTTTACTTATCGTCCATATTGCGATGGATGCCAGGCCTGCATCCCGGTGCGCGTCGTGGCCGCCGGGTTCACGCCGACACGCGGCCAGCGCCGGGCATGGGCGCGCCACGGCAACCTGGAAGCCGGCGTCGCCAGCCTGTCCTTCTCGGACGAACATTACGATCTTTACCTGCGCTACCAAAGCACCCGCCACGCGGGCGGCGGCATGGACCAGGATTCGCGCGACCAGTATGCGCAGTTCCTGCTGCAAAGCCGGGTCAATACGCGCCTGGTGGAATTCCGCGAGCCGGATGGCACGCTGCGCATGGTGTCCATCATCGACGTGCTGTCCGATGGCCTGTCGTCGGTCTACACCTTCTTCGATCCCGACCTGCAGGGTGCTTCCTTCGGCACCTATAACGTGATGTGGCAAATCGCCCAGGCGCACGAACTGGGACTGGAATTCGTCTACCTGGGCTACTGGATCGAAGACAGCCCGAAGATGAACTACAAGATCAAGTTCCAGCCACTGCAGGCGCGCATCAAGGGCGTATGGGGCCCCCTCACTTCTTCATCAGGTCCAGCAGCGCAACCGTAGTGGCCAGCACGCCGGTCCGGATCGACTGCTCCGCATCGGCGCGGAATAGCGGGCTATGGTTGTAGGCGATCGCGGCTTTGCCGGCACGCGCTGCTTCTACCTGCGCAGGCGGCGTGCCGCCTACCATGAAATACACGCTCGGAATACCCTGGCCATAGATGAAATGGGCATAATCCTCGCCCACCATGCTGCCGCGCTGGTAGCCCTTGTCGAAAATCCCGTCACCCAGTTTGTTGGACCAGACGGTGCGCAGGCGCTGCAGCATGGCCTTGTCGTTCAGTGTTGGCGGCACCGGACGGTCGGTGTGGCGAATCTCCGGCAGCTTGTCTTCCGGTATGCCCGCAGCGCGTGCGGTGTTTTCGGCCACGCGCTTGATACCCTCCAGCAGCTTGGCGCGCGTTTCGTCGCTTTCCGAGCGCACCGTCAGCTCCAGGCGTGCCGTGTCGCTGATCACATTGCCTTTGGTGCCGGCATGGAAGGAGCCAACGGTAATCAAGGCCGCTTCGCGCGGCGCGATATCGCGCGTGACGACGGTTTGCAGCGCCAGCACGATCTGCGATGCGATGACCACCGGGTCCTTGCCTGTATGCGGACTGGCGCCGTGCGTGCCAACCCCGTGCACCACGATCTCCATCAGGTCGGCGCCGGAAAATGGCGCTTCGCTGGCCTCGATCTTGCCAGCTTCGATATCGGCGCCCACGTGCAGGGACAGCGCATAGTCAGGCTTGCCGAAACGTTTGTAAATGCCGTCGGCCAGCATGTCGAGCGCGCCGCCGGTGCGTTCCTCGGCTGGCTGGCCGACCAGCATCAGGGTGCCCTTCCATTCGCCCTTGTGAGCTACCATCTGGTGCGCGGTGCCGACCAGGCTGGTCATGTGGACGTCGTGGCCGCAGGCGTGCATGACCGGCACCAGGTTGCCGCTTAAATCCTTGACCTTGACCTTGGAGGCGTTCGGCGCATCCGACTTTTCTTCCACCGGCAGCGCGTCCATGTCGGCGCGCACCATCACGGTCGGGCCTTTGCCGTTGCGCATAATCGCCACCAGGCCGGTCTTGCCGACGCCTTCCGTCACCTCAAAGCCTGCAGCCCGCAGCTCCTTCGCCATGCGCGCCGCCGTCTGCACCTCCATATAAGACAGCTCCGGATTGGCGTGCAAGTGGTTGAACAAGGGCTCCAGGCTGGCTTTGTAATCGCGCGCGATGGCGGCGGAGAGCTGGTTTTCGGCGGCAAAGGCAGGTAGCGAAAGGCAGGCCAGCAAGGCGAGTCCAGGCTTGATCACGGAAGGTCCTCCAGGGGGCGCGGTGTAAAATGCTACAAAAATACACCAAAGCTGCCCACCATGTCCGATAAATTCCTGTACTCCCTCGCCCGCCCTATCCTGTTCTCGATGGACGCGGAATCCGCCCACCATTTCACCCTGCCTGCATTGAAGCGCCTGTCCGCATTGGGCCTGACGCGCGCCATGGTGCGCCGCCCGAAAGACGACCCGCGCACCGTCATGGGCTTGACCTTCCGCAATCCGGTCGGCCTGGCCGCTGGCTTGGACAAGGATGGCGCCTTCATCGATGCGCTGGCGGACCTGGGCTTCGGCTCCATCGAAGTGGGCACCGTGACTCCACGCGCCCAGGCGGGCAACCCGAAACCGCGCATGTTCCGCCTTCCTGCGGCGCACGGCATCATCAACCGCATGGGCTTCAACAATGGCGGCGTCGAAGCCTTCGTGGCCAATGTGCAGTCGTCGCGCTTCTACCAGAACCGCGAGGGCGTGCTGGGCCTGAACATCGGCAAGAACGCCGACACGCCGATCGAACGCGCGGTCGACGATTACCTGCACTGCCTGGACAAGGTCTATCCATACGCCAGCTATGTGACCGTCAACATCTCCTCTCCGAACACCAAGAACCTGCGCCAGCTCCAGGGTGCATCGGAAGTCGATGGACTGCTGTCGCAATTGAAGGAAGCGCAACTGCGCCTGGCCGACCAGCACAAGCGCTACGTGCCGATGACCCTGAAGATCGCACCGGACATGGATGGCGACCAGGTGAAGAACATCGCCGACGCCCTGCTGCGCCACAAGATCGACGGCGTGATCGCCACCAACACCACCCTGAGCCGCAGCGCGGTCGAAGGCATGCAGCATGGCGCGGAAGCGGGCGGCCTGTCCGGTGCACCGGTGTTTGAGCTGTCCAACAATGTGATCCGCCTGCTGAAAGCGGAACTGGGCGACGCGCTGCCGATCATCGGCGTCGGCGGCATCATGCAGGGCAAGGACGCCAAGGCCAAGATCGAAGCCGGCGCGCAGCTGGTGCAGCTCTACTCCGGCCTGATTTACGCCGGCCCGGCGCTGGTGCGCGATTGCGCCGACGCGCTGCGGGGCTGAGCATGCAGAAAATCACCCTCGGCCGCAGCGACCTGAAGGTCAGCAAAATCTGCCTCGGCACGATGACCTTCGGCCAGCAGAATACCGAAGCGGATGCGCACGCCCAGCTCGATTATGCGCTGGAACGCGGCATCAATTTCATCGATACGGCGGAGCTGTATCCGGTGATGCCGTCCGCTGCGACCCAGGGTGACACCGAGCGCTTCATCGGCAGCTGGCTGAAAAAGTCCGGCCGCCGTGCCGACGTGGTGCTGGCGACCAAGGTCGCCGGCCCCAATCCGTACATGCACTGGATCCGCAAGGGCAAGAGCAACCACAACGCGGTCAATATCCGCGCTGCGGTGGAAACCAGCCTGCAGCGCCTGCAAACCGACTACATCGACCTTTATCAGTTGCACTGGCCAAGCCGCAATGTGCCGATCTTCGGCGCCAGCCAGTTCGATCCCGAAAAGGAACGCCACAGCATCGCCGTCGAAGAAACGCTGGCCGTGCTGGGCGGCTTGATCAAGGAAGGCAAGATCCGCCACATCGGCGTATCGAACGAAAGCAGCTGGGGCGTGGCCGAATTCGTCAAGCAAGCCGAGATGAAGGGTTTGCCGCGCATCGCCACCATCCAGAACCTGTACAACCTGACGGCACGTCACTTCGAAACCAGTTTCCTGGACGAGACCTGCTTCCGCGAGCAGGTAAGCCTGATGGCATATAGCCCGCTGGCATTCGGTCAGCTCACGGCCAAGTACCACGACGATCCGAAGGCACATGGCCGCCTGACGATCTTCCCGCCGACCTGGAGCCCGCGCTACCTGCGCCCTGGGGTGCTGGAGGCGGTGGCGCAGTACGCCAAACTTGCGCGCGACAACGGCATGACGCCCACCCAGCTTGCGCTGGCGTGGTGCTATTCGCGCTGGTTCGTCGCCTCCACCATTATCGGTGCCACGACTCTGGCGCAGCTCACAGAAAACATCGATGCCTTCGACGTGCGGCTGTCGCCGGAAGTCATGGCAGCGGTCGACGCAATCCACGCCAAACTGCCCAACCCCGGCCAGTAACCGGCAAGGTCAGGCGCGTGCCTGACCATCAATCCAATTGCCGTGCGGGAATGTTGTTGATACTATTTCCCACTCAGGTTGCCCGCTCCAGCGGGCCATGTCTTTCCTGATTCTTTGCCGCCCCCTCCCCGCGGCCTGGTTAATCCCCTTGATATGAATCCGACATGTGCAAAAACCTGACCATCAGGATGCGGCTGATTGCGGTCCTGACCATGCTTGCCCTTCTCTTGCTGGCGGTTGGCGGCACCGGCCTCGCCAGCCTCGGCAAAACCCACTCTGCGCTGCGCACCGTCTACGAAGAACGCCTCCTGTCGCTAGGTCATCTTGACCACATGATGCGCATCCTGCTGCGAAATCAGCTCGCCATTTACCAGGCCGCGAATTCCGATCCCGCCACATTGCCGGTGGCGATCGAACAGATCGAACGTGATCGCGACTTGGCCAGCAAGCTGTGGCAGGAATACAGCGTGTCATTCATTACCGATGAAGAAAAGGAAATGGCCGAACGCTTCGACGCGGCGCGCAAGCATTTCATGCTCGATGCGCTGGCACCGGCGCTCGTTGCAGGCAAGGCCGGCGATGCCGATGCCATGCGCGCACTGGTGCACGGCCCTGTGGCGCAGATGTTTCCCCGCATTCGGCTAGAAATGGACAAACTCATTGCTTATCAGCTCGATCACGCCAAGGCACAGTACGGGCTCTCGGAAAAAAGCTACGCCAGGCTGCATGCGCTTGTGCTTGTGCTGCTGGCAATCGGCGTCATGCTGGCCGCGGGCAGCGGCTGGTGGCTGGTACGCGGCGTCACGCTACCGATGAACCATGCGCTAGGAATTGCGCAAGCGGTGGCGAAAGGCGACCTGTCGCTGCGCATCGATGTCCGCAGCAATGACGAAACGGGCAAACTGCTTGCTGCATTGAAGGACATGAATTCCAGCCTGGCGGCTATGGTCGGCAATGTATTGCATGCAGCCGATACCGTCACCGGCGTATCGTCGCGCATCGCCAGGGGCAGCATGGTCCTGTCCGAGCGCACCGAAGTGCAAGCCGCTTCGCTGGAGGAAATCTCCGCATCGATGGAGGAGCTGGCCGCCACAGTGCGGCGCAATGCAGGGAATGCGTGGCAGGCCAACCAGTTCGCGCAAGGAGCATCGCACGTGGCGACGCGTGGCGGGGCAGCGGTATTCCAGTTGATCGAGAAGATCGGTGCCGTTACCGATTGGTCGCGGAACGGCACGCTTTCGCAAACCCACCTGCAGGACTTGAACGCCTCTGCGGAAGCAGCGCATGCCACGATGAACGAAGTCGTTCAGGCGGTTCACCGCGTCAGCCAAGTCATCAACGAGATCACGGCGGCCAGCCACGAACAGTGCGTCGGCATCGACCAGGTCAACGCGGAGGTGATCCGGATCGATTCGGCAACGCAGCAGAATACCGCGATGGCCGGGCAGGCAGCGGCAGCAGCGGCCCTGATGCAGCAGCAAGCGGCTGAACTGTCCAAAGCAGTCAGCGTTTTCCGGCTGAATGCGAAAACGACAGCGCCCAAGCACCACTCGGCGCAATCGCTAAATACGCCACATACTCACCAAATCTCACTTGCTTAGCGGGAACCTTATTGTTAGCATCGTGGTCCAGGGTGCCGCGTGGCGGCCCTCCAGCCCTGAAATCCCGCCGCCCCGCCCACGCGGCACGATCAACTCCCAAATCCCGAAATTTGCCCGCGCTTGCGCGGGCTGGAGCCGTGCATGCTGAACAACCTGACAATCAAAACCCGCCTGGTAGCGGTCCTGGCAATCCTTTGCGTCACCATGACGATCATCGGTGCGGCCGGCATCACCAGCCTGTCCAACTCCAATGCTTCGCTGCAGACGGTGTACGAAGACCGTCTCGTCGCATTGGGCCAACTGCAGGAAGTAATCCGCACCATCAACCGTAACCAGCTCACGATCGCCAAGGCTGTCAGTGACGATCCCGCCAAGCTCCCGGAAGCCGTCAAGGCGGTGGAGGAAGCGCGGTCCAAAGTAAGCAAGGTATGGCAGGAGTACGCCATGACCAAGCTGACGCCGGAAGAAAAAGTCCTGGTCGAGCGCTTCGTTGCTGCGCGCGCAGCTTTCCTGGACGAAGGCTTGAATCCGGCGCTGGATGCCGCCCGCTCCGCCAACGTGGAAAAAATGAAGGAACTGCTGCACGGCCGCATGAATGAACGCTATCTGGCTGTGCGCGAAATCATGAACGAGTTGATCCAGCTTCAAATGGATGTCGGCAAGCAGGAATACCAGGCCTCGCAATCGAGTTATGCCAGCTTCCGCCTGATCGTTGCAGGATTGCTGGCTGGCGGCCTGGCGTTGGCAGCGGGCATAGGCTGGTGGCTGGTGCGCAGCATTACCGTGCCGCTCAATCGCGCCGTCCGCATTGCGCAAGGCGTTGCGGCGGGCGACTTGACGCAGCAGATCGAGTCCGGCTCGCAGGACGAAACCGGGAAGCTGCTGTCCGCCCTGCGCGAGATGAATAACAGCCTGGCAGGCATCGTCGGCGATGTGCGCCACGCAACCGACTCCATTGCCACGGCGTCCTCCGAGATCGCGAGCGGCAACCTGGATTTGTCTTCGCGCACCGAGCAGCAAGCCAGCTCGCTGGAGGAGACCGCGTCGTCGATGGAAGAACTGACGTCGACCGTACGCCAGAATGCCGACAATGCCAAACAGGCCAACCAGTTGGCCGGCAACGCGTCGGCAGTGGCACGGCGCGGCGGCGATGTGGTAACGCAGGTGGTCGACAAGATGAGCGCCATCAATGAATCCGCTTACAAGATCGTGGAAATCATTGCGGTGATCGACGGCATTGCGTTCCAGACCAATATCCTGGCGCTGAACGCCGCAGTGGAAGCGGCGCGCGCCGGCGAACAGGGCCGAGGCTTCGCCGTCGTCGCTTCGGAAGTACGCAACCTTGCGCAGCGCGCCGCCGGTGCGGCCAAGGAGATCAAGCAGTTGATCGACAGCTCGGTAGCGCAAGTGGAAGAAGGCAGCCGCCTGGTCGACCAAGCCGGGAGCACCATGCGCGATGTCGTCAACAGCGTCCAGCAAGTGACGGATATCATCGCCGAAATCTCCGCAGCCAGCGGCGAACAGAGTTCGGGCATTGAACAGATCAATGAAGCCGTGGTACAGATGGATAACGTGACGCAGCAGAACGCGGCGCTGGTGGAGCAGGCAGCGGCCGCGGCAGGCGCCCTGCAGGAGCAGGCGGCGTCGCTGTCGCAAGCTGTCAGCGTGTTCCGTCTTTCGGCGCCGGAAGAGGCGCTTCAGGCCACCGTTACCCGGCTCAAGCCGCGCAGCGCGTCAAGCGCCGCGACGGGTGGCAAGAATTTTAAGCTTGCTTAGGCAGCTTCCCCGCCCTGCAAGGCCTGCTCGACTTCGGCTCGCGTCAAGTCAGGAGCAAACTGCGCAATGAACTCGTAGGCGTACGAGCGCAGGTACGCTCCTCTGCGCAATGCCAGTCTTGTTGTATTTGCTGCGAACAGGTGCGAGGCTTCGATGGCGCGCAAGCCCTTGTCGCGGCCATGGTCGAAGGCCATCGACGCCACCAGGCCAACGCCCAGGCCCAGTGTCACGTACTGCTTGATGACGTCCGAATCCATTGCGGTCAGCACGATGTCGGGGCGCACGCCGGCCTTGTCGAAGGCGGCGTCGATGTGGCCACGGCCGGTAAAGCCGACGTCGTAAGTGATCAGCGGGTATTCGGCCAGGTCTTCCAGGCGGATCGGGGAACGCGTCAGCAACGGGTGACCATCCGGCACCACCACCAGGTGGCTCCAGCGGTAGCACGGGAACGACACCAGGTCGGGGAATTGCGACAGGCCTTCGGTGGCGATGCCGATATCGGCCTTGCCCGACAGGACCCATTCCGCGATATGGTCAGGGGCGCTTTGCTGCAAGGCGATGCGCACATCCGGGAACTCATTGCGGAAATGCGAAACCGCCTTCGGCAGCGCATAGCGCGCCTGGGTGTGAGTCGCCGCGATGGTCAGCGTGCCGCTTTTCTGGCCGGTGAACTCCAGGCTGGCCTGCTGCAGGTTTTCCGCTTCCACCAGCAAGCGGTCGACGATCTTCAGGATGCCCTTGCCAGGCTCGGTCAGGCCGGTCAGGCGTTTGCCGTTGCGCTCGAAAATGATGACGCCCAGTTCGTCTTCCAGTTCGCGGATCTGGCGGCTCACACCCGGCTGCGAGGTAAACAGCGCATTCGCCACTTCGGTCAGGTTGTAGTTGCGGCGCGCGGCTTCGCGCACGGAGCGCAGTTGTTGGAAGTTCATGCGTGTGCCCCTTCATCGACGAAGACGCGCAGGCGCTTGGGACGCACCACCAGCGTTTCGCCGTCTTGCAGGTTAAGTTGGATATAGCGTTCGTTGGAAATCGTGGCCTCGATGATCTGGGCGTTGTCGGTGCGTTCCAGGTCGAGCTGGGCCAACGGACCGATCGCGTGCGCGCGGCGCAGCTTGACCACGATGCCTTCCGCTCCCTGTACGTAGCGCTCGACTTCCAGATCGTGCGGGCGGATATAGGCCGTGCCCTTGCCGCTGCCATGGCCTGCCACATCGAATTCAACGCCGTCGCTGGCCAGCACGCCTTCATGCACGCGGCCGTGGAACACGTTGACGTTGCCGAGGAAGCCGTACACGAACGGCGAGGCAGGATGGTTGTACACCTCGTCCGGCGAACCGAGTTGCTCGACGTGGCCTTTGTTCATCAGCACCACGCGATCGGCCACTTCCAGTGCTTCTTCCTGGTCATGGGTCACGAAGATAGAGGTCACGTGCAGTTCGTCGTGCAGGCGGCGCAGCCAGCGGCGCAGTTCCTTGCGCACCTTGGCGTCCAGCGCGCCGAACGGTTCGTCCAGCAGCAGCACGCGCGGTTCAACGGCCAGCGCGCGCGCCAGGGCGATACGCTGGCGTTGGCCGCCGGACAGCTGCGGCGGGTAGCGGTCGGCCAGCCAGTCCAGCTGCACCAGTTCCAGCAGTTCCTTCACCTTGCGGCGGATCTGGTCTTCCGACGGGCGCTCCTTGCGCGGCTTGACGCGCAGGCCGAAGGCCACGTTCTCGAACACGGTCATATGCTTGAACAGCGCGTAGTGCTGGAACACGAAGCCGACCTGGCGTTCGCGCACGTGGCGATCGGAGGCATCCTGGCCATCCAGCAGCACCTGGCCCGAATCAGGGTGTTCCAGGCCGGCGATGCAGCGCAGCAGCGTGGTCTTGCCGCAGCCCGATGGGCCCAGCAGCGCGGTCAGCTCGCCTTGCGGGAAGTCGAGCGATACATTGTCCAGGGCGACGAAGTCGCCGAAACGCTTGTTGATGTTCTTGACTGCGATCGTCATCTCAATGCTCCTTGGCGTCGTCGCCGTAGTTTTCGTGCAGGCGCCATTCGATAAAGGTTTTCACTGCCAGGGTCACCAGCGCCAGCAAGGCCAGCAGCGAGGCCACGGCAAAGGCGGCGGCAAAGTTGTATTCGTTGTAGAGGATTTCGACCTGCAACGGCATGGTGTTGGTCTCGCCGCGGATATGGCCGGACACCACCGACACCGCGCCGAACTCGCCCATGGCGCGGGCGTTACACAGGATCACGCCATACAGCAGGCCCCATTTGATGTTCGGCAGCGTCACGCGGAAGAAGGTTTGCCAGCCGTTCGCGCCCAGCACCACGGCCGCTTCCTCTTCCTCGCTGCCTTGCGACTGCATCAGCGGAATCAGTTCACGCGCCACGAACGGGAAGGTAATGAACACGGTGGCCAGCACAATGCCCGGCACGGCAAACAGGATCTTGATGTCGTGCTCCGCCAGCCACGGGCCGAACCAGCCCTGGGCACCGAACAGCAGCACGTAGATCAGGCCCGAGATCACCGGCGACACCGAGAACGGCAGATCGATCAGCGTCAGCAACAGGCTCTTGCCGCGGAACTCGAACTTGGTGATGGCCCAGGAGGCAGCCACGCCAAACACCAGGTTGAACGGCACCGCGACGGCAGCGGTCAGCAGCGTGAGCTTGATGGCGGCAATCGAATCCTCTTCCACGATGGCGTTGGCATACACGTCCCAACCCTTCTTCAGCGCTTCGGTGAACACGGCCACCAGCGGCACGAACAGGAACAAGGTCAGGAAGGTCAGTGCCACCGTGATCAGGACATAGCGCACCCAGCGCGGTTCCAGCCCTTCATGGCGCTGCGGCAGTTCGCCGCGGCGGATTGGAGTCGCAGAACCGCTCATTTCGCATTCCTCCCACGCGACCAGGCCTGCAGCAGGTTAATTGCCAGCAGCATCAGAAACGAAGACACCAGCATGACCACCGCGATGGCGGTGGCGCCGGCATAGTCGTATTGTTCCAGCTTGGTGATGATGAACAGCGGCGTAATTTCGGAGACCAGCGGCATATTGCCGGCGATGAAAATCACCGAACCGAATTCGCCGGTGGCGCGCGCAAAGGCCAGCGCAAAACCGGTCAGCAGCGATGGCAAGATGGTCGGGAATACCACGCGGCGGAAGGTCTGGAAGGCAGAGGCGCCGAGGCTGGCGGCGGCTTCTTCCAGTTCACGCTCGGCGTCTTCCAGCACCGGCTGCACGGTACGCACCACAAAAGGCAGCCCGATGAAGGTCAGCGCCACCACCACGCCCAGCGGGGTGAAGGCGACCTTGATGCCAAGCACGCCTTCAATAAAGCGGCCGAACCAGCCGTTGGAGGAATACAGGGCGGTCAGGGTGATGCCGGCGACGGCGGTCGGCAGTGCGAACGGCAGGTCGACCAGCGCGTCGACGATGCGCTTGCCCGGGAATTTGTAACGCACCAGCACCCAGGCCACGATGCCGCCGAAGAAGACGTTGAATACGGCGCCGATGAAGGAGGCGCCGAAGGTCAGCTTGTAGGAGGCGATCACGCGCTCCGAGGTGACGGCGCTCCAGAAGCCTTCCCAGGTCATGGTAAAGGTCTTGAGAAAAATCGCCGACAGCGGGATCAGGACGATCAGGGTCAGGTACAGGATGGTGAAACCAAGCGACAGGTTAAAGCCGGGCATCACGCGGTATGGCGCTTTGCGGGCCTTGACCTCTCCTCCCGGCGCTGTCGCCGGGGTGGGCACTGATGCAGCAACTGCAGACATGCTTGCTCCCTTATTACATTTTCGACTAATAGGAGCGCATGTTCGCATTCACGCGTTATAAACCAAACTACCCTTTTTTCATTTGCTTAGATGGTAAAACGGCAGTCATGCGACCAGTTTGGCAGCCACGGAAACCAGCACCGTAGCCAATACCCCGCGCAGGAAGCGCTCCGGCATGGAACGCGCAAACCAGGAGCCGATGGTAATGCCGGGCACCGAACCCACCAGCAAGGTCAACAGGAGCGACCAATCGATGGAACCCAGCCACCAATGCCCCGCAGCGGCAATCGCCGTCAAGGGCACGGCATAAGCGATATCGGTGCCGGCCACTTCGGCGGGCGTAAGGCGGGGATACATCAGCACCAACAGCGTAGCGCCCACCGCGCCGGCCCCGATGGAGGAAATGGTCACCAGTGTGCCGAGCACGGCGCCGGCAACGACGGTAGTGGTTTCCAGCGCCCTGCCCTGCAGCTGGCGCTCAGGGTGGGCCAGCATCCATGCCAGCATTTTGCCGCGGAACAGGATGGCCACCACGGTCAGCATGACGGAACCGGCGATGCAGATGCGGATCAGATGGCCGATTTGCTTGTCCAGGGCGCCGAAATACTTCAGGCCCAAGGTCGCTACCAGAGCCGCCGGCAAGGCGCCATAGCAAAGCAGGCGCACGATGTCCCAGCGTACGGTGCCGCGCAGGCGATGGGTGAATGTGCCGGCAGTCTTGGTCACGGAGGCAAATGCCAGGTCGGTGCCCACGGCTACCGAGGGCGAAACGCCGAACACCAGCGTCAGGATGGGCGTCATGAGCGAACCGCCGCCCACGCCGGTCAGGCCAACCAGCGCGCCTACGACAAAACCAGAAACGATGAACGACAAATCCATGCGAAATCCTTCCAAGATCCGCTAGGGTATCCAGTTGAGCATGAAATCCAAACAACGAATTCCTTATTTGCTTATGAAAAAAAGCGCCCGGATGGGCGCTTTCAAAGGGGGAGTAACTACTTAAAACGCGGTATCGAACTTCAGGTACATGGAACGGCCGTTCACGCCGAATGGGCAGGTTTCCCAGCAATACTTGAAGCCCAGTTTCGGGAAATCGCCGCCATTGGTCCACTCGGACGGGTAGGTATCGAACAGGTTGTTGACGCCAAAGGCCACGGTGGTTTTCTTGCTAAAGCTGTAACGAATGCTCGAATCCACGATCCATTTTGCATCCCAGGTCTGCAGCGGGCTGAAGCCTTCGCCCTGCACTTCGCCGTAGTAGTTGGCGCGGGCATTCACGTTCCACTGGCCGATGGTGTAGTCAGCCGCAACAACGTGGTGCTTGCGTGGCTGGCCGCGTTCGATCAGGGTCACCTGTGCCTGGTTGAACAGCTGTTCGCCAGTCAGCAGGCTGGATGGCGAGTGGCGCTTGGTGACTTCGGTCTTGTTGAAGCCCAACTGGCCGGACAGCACCAGGGTCGATGAGGTGAACTTGGTGGTGTGGTCGGCAACGATGTCCAGGCCCTTGGTTTTGGTATCGACGGCGTTGGTGAAGAACTGGGCCTGGCCTACCTTCAGCGGGTTCAGCACGTCGGCGATCGGGCCGCCGCCTGCTTCCGGCGAGATCTCGCTCGAGAACACGATACGGTCCTTGATCTTGATCTGGTACAGGTCAGCGGTCAGCGACATATTCTTCGCTGGACGCAGCACCATGCCGATCGAAGCGTTGCGCGAGGTTTCTTCTTTCAGCGGCTTGATGCCCAGCGCGGTGGTCACGGCACTGCCCTCACGCGCGGTCAGGGTTTCGGTCAGCTGGCCAGCCTGGTTCAGGTTGGTCGAAACCGAGCTGTAGAACTTCTGCTGCACGCCCGGCGCGCGGAAGCCGGACGACACGCTGCCGCGCAGGCCGAATTCCTTGGTCGGGTCCCAGCGTGCGCTGAGCTTGCCGGTAGTGGTGTTGCCGAAGTCGGAGTACTTCTCGTAACGCACGGCAGCAGCCAGCAGCAGGTCCTTGACCGGATGGTATTCGGTATCCAGGAACAGGGCGATATTGTGACGGCCTTCGTCCACCGCAGTGGCCGGGGTGTAGCCAGGGAAGCCCTGGGTACCGGATGCCGCTACGCCGCCGGTCTGGTTGATGATCGGAATGGCCGGGTTGTTGGTGCGGCCGTATTGGTAGGACACCGGATCGCCAGCGACGATCTGGTAGTTGTCACGGCGGTATTCGAAGCCGGTGGCCACGAACACTTCTTCGCTGCCGAATTTGACCGGGCCCTTCACGTCGGCGTTAAAGGTCGTCTGGTCAAATTTAAGCTTGCCGGTATCGGCTTCGAACGGCGACTCGGCATAGATGCCTCCGCCTGGTTTCGGCTCATACCAGTAGGAGACGTTGATGGTCTGCTTCTCGTGGAAATCGAGCTCGCTGCGGCCGTGGTTGATGCTGATGTCGGCCTTCCAGTCATTCGGCAGGTCGCGGCGGTAGCCAAAGGCGAACGATGCGTCTTTCACGGTAGTGCGGATATTCGGCAGGAAGCCTTCCGGATACACGGCCGGCACATTGCGGCCATCGCCTTTGGAGCGGAAGAAGCCGGACGAATCACCCCTGCGCTTGGACACGCCACCGAAGCTGTAAAACTCACCCACTTTATCGACCGGCAGGGCCGCGTTCCACCACAGGTAGGCATCCTTGGCATCGCTGTCGCCGATGCGCTGGGTCACGCGCGGCGGATCGACACGCAACGAGTCAGGGCCGGCGCGGTTGGTTTCATCGCGCTTGCGGCCTTCCAACGACAGGTTGATGTAGCCGCCATCTTCGCCCAGCGACCAGCCGCGGTTCACGCTGGCGGAAACCATGTCGCCGTCGCCTTCCTTGGTGGTGCCGACCTGGCCGCTGATGGCGGTCTCGTTCACATTCGACTTCAGCACGATGTTGATCACGCCGGCAATCGCGTCCGAGCCGTATTGGGCGGCCGCGCCATCGCGCAGCACTTCGATGTGGTGGATAGCCGACAGCGGAATCGCATTGATGTCGGTACCGGCCGAACCGCGGCCGATGGTTTGCTGCACGTTGACCAGCGCCTGTTGGTGGCGGCGCTTGCCGTTCACCAGCACCAGCAATTGGTCGGGGCCGAGCGAGCGCAGTGTCGCCGGGCGGATGATATCGGTACCGTCGCTGATGAAGGTGGTGGAGAAGTTGAACGACGGGTCCAGGGTTTGCAGCAGCTTGCCCAGTTCCAGCGGGCCGGCCGTCTGCAAATCCTTGGCGTTGATCAGGCCCACCGGTGCCGCGGTATCCAGCGCGGTCTTGGCAGTGGCGCGTGAGCCCAGCACGACCACGGTCTGCTGTTCTTCTGCGGCGGGTTGCGCGGCGGTTTGCGCGTAAGCTTGCGAGGTGGCCAGCAAAACAGCACTGGCGATAAGGGTGCGTTTCATAGGTATTCCGATCTCTTTAACGATTTTTATTTGGTGCCGCAAAAAAATACTAACCTCGCACAATTGAACTCACAAAGAAATAATTCATTTATGACAAGTGAATCTCCTGCCAACGTTGCATGAATGGAACAGACCCAAGGCTATTGGCTTGTATTCAACCAAGTGCTACATTGTCTGCAAGCGATTCATGGGAGGAAGTGTGATGACTGATGCTCTGTTGCTGACCGACCGTTTGTGCGACCTGACCGAAATGGCCTTGCAGGCCTATACCAAGTTCGAAAAAGCCACTGTCTACTGCACCGCCAAGCACCTGATGGCAGACTTCGAAAATGCGGGACTACCGCTAGCTGCCTTCGACAAGCTGTCGACGATCCAGGTGGCCATCCTGGCGGCTGTCGAATTCGCCCCACCCGGCGGCAAGAACAATCCGCAGTGCATCGTCGCCGCGCGCAACGAGATCGCCGCGCTGCGCGAAATGCTGAAAGAAAAAAAGCGCCCCGAAGGGCGCCTGCAAGAACATCTGCACTAGCCATTCCAGGGACCTGGTGATCTTCTCCCCTTCCTGGCCAGCATAGGCGCGCGCGCCGTTCCTAGAACCGTTACTTGTTCGGTTGCGGCGTGATGCGCAGGTAAGGACGCGGGGCCTTGAAGCCTGCCGGGTACTTCTGTTTGATCACCTCCGGATCCTGCACGGTGAGCGGGATGATCACGTCATCGCCATCTTTCCAGTTGCCGGGGGTGGCGACGGTGTACTTGTCCGTCAGTTGCAAGGCATCGATCACGCGCAGCACTTCGTCGAAGTTGCGGCCTGTGCTAAGCGGATAGGTGATTTGCAGGCGCAGCTTCTTGGCCGGGTCGATCACGAACAGCGAGCGCACGGTCGCGGTGGCCGACTGGTTGGGGTGGATCATGTCGTACAGCTCGGCCACTTTGCGGTCGGCGTCGGCGATGATCGGGAAACCCACCACGGTCTGCTGGGTCTCTTCGATATCCTTGATCCATTCCTTGTGCTTGTCGGCCGGGTCGACCGACAGCGCGATTGCCTTGACGTTGCGCTTGTCGAATTCCGGTTTCAGCTTGGCGGTCAGGCCCAGTTCCGTGGTGCAGACCGGCGTGAAGTCGGCCGGGTGCGAGAACAGCACTACCCAGGATTCGCCGGCCCACTCATGAAACTTGATGCTGCCAATGCTGGAATCCTGTTCGAAGTCCGGTGCGGTGTCGCCAAGGCGTAAACTCATTCTTCTTCTCCAAAGTTAAATTCGATGCGCGCTGCGCCAGGACTTGCAGCAGGCGCTGGCCGAAGCGCCAGTCGCCCAATCCCGATTCAGCGTTGATATGTCCCAGCGCGCCCGCGTTGACGAAGTCACTGCCCCAGCGCTGCGCCCAGGTTTCGGCGCTTTTCGCCGTCATCCATGGGTCGTTGGTGCTGGCCACCATGATCGATGGGCAAGGCAGTTCGCCGTGCGGCAGCAAGGAACTGACCTGGAACTTATCGGGATCGGCAGGCCCCACCAGCATTACCCCCGCCACGTGGGGGGAGGTTGAACGTGACAGGCTTAATGCTGTGGTGAGGCAGCCGAAACTGTGTGCAACGATGAGGGTCGGACGGCGGTCCTGGTCCAGTACTTCATCCAGGCGGTCGGCCCAGCGCAGCAGGACCGGATCGCTCCAGCGTTTCTGCTCTACCCGCTCGAAACGCGGGTACAGGCGCTGCCAGCGGGACTGCCAGTGATCGGGCCCGCTGTTATGCAGGCCTGGTGCGACCAGGACGCGGAATTGGTTCAGTTGTTGGATCGCCATGCGGCCCTCCGTTGCGTGATTATTGGCCTGCGACTTTCGCGCCAGGCTGGTAGATCTGGTCGAACACGCCACCGTCGGCAAAGTGGGTTTTCTGTGCGGTGGTCCAGTCGCCGGCGACGTCCGTGATCTTGAACAGCTTCACGTTCGGGAATTGAGCGGCATACTTCTTCGCTTCCTTCTCGATGCTCGGACGGTAGTAGTTCTTGGCGATGATGGCCTGGGCCTGGTCGGTGTACAGGAAGTTCAGGTAAGCCTCGGCCACCTTGCGGGTGCCACGCTTGTCGACCACTTTGTCGACCACGGCCACCGGAGGTTCGGCCAGGATCGAGACGGAAGGCGCGACAATTTCAACCTTGTCCGGGCCCAATTCCTTGATCGCCAGCAGGGCTTCGTTTTCCCAGGCGATCAGCACGTCGCCGATGCCGCGTTCCACGAAGGTGGTGGTGGCGCCGCGCGCGCCGGAATCCAGCACCGGCACATTCTTGTACAGCTTCTTCAGGAATTCGCGCGCGGTGGCATCGCTGCCGCCTGGCTGGCGCAAGGCATAGCCGTAAGCGGCCAGATGGTTCCAGCGTGCGCCGCCGGAGGTTTTCGGATTCGGGGTGATCACCGCCACGCCCGGCTTGACCAGGTCGTTCCAGTCCTTGATGGCTTTCGGATTACCCTTGCGGACCAGGAACACGATGGTGGAACTGTACGGGGTGGCGTTATGGGCCAGGCGCTTTTGCCAGTCCTTGCCCACCAGGCCGCGCTCGGCGACTGCATCGATGTCGTAGGCCAGGCCCAGGGTCACCACGTCAGCTTCCAGGCCATCGATCACGGCGCGTGCCTGCTTGCCCGAGCCGCCATGCGACTGCTTGATCTTCACGTTGTCGCCAGTCTTTGCCTTCCATTCCTTGGCGAAGGCGGCGTTGACGTCCTGGTACAGCTCGCGGGTTGGATCGTAGGAGACGTTGAGCAAGCTCACGTCGGCTGCTTGCGCCACTGCGGCGGTGGCGAACAAGGCAGCGGCAATCAGTTTCTTGGACAGCATCTGGTTTCCCCTTTATGTTTGGAGATGCCAGATTAACTGCCTCTTATATAAAGACGAACGAATACTTTCGACGTTCGTTATACCGGAAAGTAATTAAAGGAAGCGATTGACCAGCACGACAGCCCAGCTTGCCCCCGACAGCAGGCAAGCCAACAGTACAGCGGCGCTGCCAAAATCCTTGGCGTTCTTGGACAAAGGGTGGCGCTCCAGTGAAACACGGTCCACCACGGCCTCAATTGCGGAATTGATAAGTTCGACGATCAGCACGATGACCATGCTACCGATCAACACCAGTTTCTGAAAAGCAGAAACTGGCAACAACAGTGCAGCGATGGTGCCGATCACGAATACGACCAGCTCCTGGCGGAAGGCGTGCTCGGAACGGATGGCGGTCTGCAGGCCTTCGATGGAGTAGAAAAAGGCCGAATAGATACGTTTCAGGCCGCTCTTGCTCTTAAATTCACTAGTAGGTTCCATGGACACGGATTATAGCGACAGAATTCCTATTTTTTTCACATCATGGTATAAATAAGTCTGCCTATACCGCACTGCACCAACCACATTATGAAAAGCGAAACCCTGCCCCCGCAGGAACCAAAAACGACGATCCAGGTTATCGACCGCATGACGGCCCTGCTTGATGCCCTGGCAAAATATCCGGATCCGGTCAGCCTGAAGGAACTTTCAAAAGTTTCGGGCCTGCACCCTTCCACCGCCCACCGCATCCTGAACGACCTGGTGGTGACCCGCTTTGTCGACCGCGTCGAGCCTGGCACCTACCGCCTTGGCATGCGCCTGCTGGAACTGGGGAATGTGGTGAAGAGCCGCCTGTCCGTGCGCGAAGCCGCGCTGGACTCGATGCGCGCCCTGCACAAGAAGACGCAGCAGACCATCAATCTGTCGGTGCGCCAGGGCGACGAGATCGTCTATATCGACCGCGCTTACTCCGAGCGCTCGGGCATGCAGGTGGTGCGCGCCATTGGCGCCCGCGGCCCGCTGCACCTGACTTCGACCGGCAAGCTGTTCCTGTCGGTCGACGAACCAAAGGCGATCCGCGCCTATGCCACCCGCACCGGGCTGGCTGGCCACAACAAGAATTCGATTACCGACCTGGCGCGCCTGGAGCGCGAGCTGAGCCTGGTGCGTGCGCGCGGCTATGCGCGCGACAATGAGGAACTGGAACTGGGGGTGCGCTGCATGGCGGCCGGCATCCGCGACGATTCCGGCAAACTGGTGGCAGGCTTGTCGATTTCCGCACCGGCGGACCGGCTGCAGGATGACTGGCTGGAAGACCTGGTCAATACTGCCAACCAGATCTCCGCAACCCTGGGTTACATACCCGAGTAAGACTGGGCGCTGGTGCTGGCGCCGCTGACATTGTCACCGAAGGTTGGCTTGAGCGCGGCCAGCCACTTCTTCATGCGGGTCGCGTCGGCCACGCGTGCTGCGGTGCCCTTGGCATCCAGCAGCACCATGATGACGGCGCGGCCTTCCACCATTGCCTGCATGATCATGCAACGGCCAGCTTCGTTGATGAAGCCGGTTTTCTGCAGGCCGATCTCCCAGCCGGAATTCGGCGCCAGCAAACGGTTGGTGGTGCCAAAGGTGACGGAACGGCCGCTGTTTTCCACCACGGCTTTCGGGTCGGTGGAGAATTCGCGCAGGATCGGGTGCTCATAGGCAGCCTGCACCAGCTTGGCCAGGTCGCGTGCGCTGGCCACGTTCATCTTGGACAGGCCGCTGGAATCGACATAGTTGGTGTCGCCCATGCCCAGCGACTGCGCCTTCTCGTTCATCGCCTGCACGAAGGCCGACAAGCCGCCCGGGTAGTTGCGGCCGAGCGCCGATGCGGCCCGGTTTTCCGAGCTCATGAGAGCGATGTGCAGCATATTGCGGCGGGTCAGGCGGTCGCCTACTTTCAGGCGCGAGGAACTGAATTTCTCGCGATCGACGTCTTCGTCGGTCACGGTCAGCAGTTCATCCAGGTCCTGGTTGGCTTCCACCACCACCAGGCCGGTCATCATCTTGGTGATCGAGGCGATAGGCAAAGCTACGCCGGCGTTCTTTTCGAACAGGACTTCGGAATTGGCCTGGTCCAGGACCAGGGCCACATTGGATTTCAGGTCCAGCGGATCGCGCACCAGGTTCAGGCCAGCGAGGTCGCCCATGGTCGGACGATTGAAGTCCGCCACCTTGGTCACGCGCTGGTAAACGATCTTGTTACGGCCACGCAGACTGATCGTGCGCTTGACCATCTGCGTTTTCGCAGCCGGGGCGGCATAGCGGGTACCTGCTTTCTTGACGGCCGCTTGTGCAGATCCCATTGAAGCCGATGCACAAAGCAAGGACACAAGCACGCTGATAGCAAGTTTGTTCATTCGTCATTCCCCGGTGTGAAACAGCAGAATCGCTAGTTGCAGTGTAGCAAAATAAGATTCCTGCGCAAGCTAAATCAAACTTTTCTTCACCAATGTTTTCAGCCCCACAATACACATTTCCTATAGTGACGCGTGACGACAACGGAAGCTTGTTCACTCCATAAATTTAACAAATTTGGCAATCGGCTCGCGCTCCGTTACCAGCGTGTTTTCAATTTTGCCACTATCTGCGAAACCAAGCGACATCCCGCATACAACAGTTTCGCTGGCGGGCAGGCCCAGCACCTCGCTGATGATGCGGTGGTACTGGGTAAAAGCGGCCTGGGGGCAGGTGTCGAGGCCGCGGCCACGTGCCGCCACCATGATATTTTGCAAAAACATTCCGTAATCGAGCCAGGAGCCCTGCTCCATGATGCGGTCGATGGTGAAGATCATTCCTACCGGCGCACCGAAGAATTCAAAATTACGGCCATGCTGGGCGGCCATGCCAACCTTGTTCTCCCGCGTCAGGCCAAGCAGCGCGTACAAATCCCAGCCCACTTTGCGTCGGCGGTCGATATAAGGCGACACCCATTCACGCGGATAGTAAGCATATTCCTCGGTATGCAATTTGTTCAGTTCTGGATCTGTATATGCGGCCAGGATCTTGGAAGACAAGGCGTCCTTCATGGCGCCAGTCAGCACGTAGACGTTCCACGGCTGGGTGTTGGTGCCGGAAGGTGCGCGGGACGCCACTTCGAGAATCGCTTCGATATCTTCATGCGCTACCGGGGTTGGCAGGAAGGCGCGAATCGAACGGCGCGAGGTGATGGCCGCGTCGACGGCCTGCTGTGCTGAGGAGCTGATCATGGTTGTGGCCTATTTGGGTTGCTTAACCACAAATATTACTCCAATCACCGCCAGCCCCATACCGGCAATACCCATCCAGTTCAGGACTTCCCCAAACATGGCCCAGGCCATGATGGCGGTAGTGGGCGGCGTCAAATAAAGAAGGCTGGTGACCTGGGTCGCGTCGCTGCGACGAATCAGCGCAAACAGGAGGAAGATCGCACCGATGGACAGGGCGAACACTGACCAGGCCCAGGCGCCAAGGAATTGCGGCGTCCACTGGATCGAACCCATGTCTTCCAGCAGCCAGGCAAACGGCAGCACCACTATGAACGAGGCAGCGAACTGGATCACGGTGCCGGTGCGCAGGTCGAACTTGGGACAAAAATGCTTTTGATAGAGCGTGCCGGTGGTAATCGATAACAGCGCGAACGCCGCTAGCGCGATCGCCTGCCAACTAAGGCCAACCAATGTGATCTTCGCGTAAACAACCAAGGCTACGCCGCCCAGTCCAAAGGCCAGTCCGATCCATTGGCGTGGATGCACCCGCTCGCCAATCAAGGGCGCCGCGAAGGCTGTCAGGATAGGCTGCATGCCGACAATCAAGGCCGACAAGCCGGCCGGCATGCCCAGTTTAATCGCACACCAGACTCCGCTAAGGTATCCCGCTTGCAGCAGCAAGCCAGCGACAGCCACATGCCCCACCTTCCCCTTCGGCCATGGCGCACGCAACAGCAATACGATCGGCGCGAGGATCGCCAGCACACCGAGGAAGCGCAGCAGCAGGAAGGTTAACGGAGGCGCATAGGGCAAGCCGTAGCGCGCCACAATAAAGCCGGTACTCCAAAGGACGACGAAGAACAGTGGGATAGGAGAAAAGAGGGAGCGCATCGAACGATTCTAGCACCGCGCATCAATACCCTGCTTGGCAGCAATAGCTATGATTTTTCTAGCCAGAAACCCTTTACTGACAATAGGTTAGTTACTTTGTGCAATGCACAAAAACCGCTTGACTTTGATTCCTGAACCCGGATAATCGCCTTTGTTGCGTTGCACAATACGTTGTTTTCCGTTGTAGAAGCAGCAAGTTCCAACGACTAATTCACTTATTTGGAGAGTCCCAATGTTTGCGATTCCTGAGCAGTTTTCTAATGCCACCAAGGCTAACTTCGAAAGCCAATTCGCACTCTTTTCTTCGCTGACCAACAAAGCCTTCGAAGGCGTTGAGAAGTTCGTCGATCTGAACATCACCGCTGCCAAGGCATCGCTGGAAGAATCGTCGGCCGCAACCCGTCAGCTGCTGTCGGCCAAGGACCCGCAAGAGTTCTTCACCCTGTCCGCTGCCCAGGCCCAGCCAGTTGCCGAAAAAGCCATCGCCTACAGCCGTCACCTGGCATCGATCGCTTCCGGCACCGGCGCTGAATTCAGCAAAGCAGCTGAGTCGCAGATCGCCGAGACCAACCGCAAGGTGATCTCGCTGGTTGACGAAGTAAGCAAGAACGCCCCAGCCGGCAGCGAAAGCGCCGTTGCCCTGTTCAAGTCTGCCTTGAACAACGCCAACGCCGGTTACGAGCAGTTCACCAAGAGCGCCAAGGCCGCTGCCGAAACTTTCGAAGCCAACGTGAATGCAGCTGTGAACCAGTTCACCACTGTGGCCACCACCGCCGCCAAGAAGCAGTAATCAATACCCGGCCAGCCCTAGCGGCTGGCCATGAAGCAACGCTGTACCAGGTCTCCTCGGCATCCGTGGTTTCCTCTCAGCGGGTGTCCTTCCCAAGCCCCGGCAGAAAGTCCGGGGCTTTTTTTGCCTCCAAGTTTACATTTCATCTAAAACGAGATAATCTGTCTCAATGATGAAACGAACTCCCGAGCAGCAGCACCTGCTGGACCAGATGAAGCATGTGGCCGAAGGGCTTGGCCGCACGCTGGCGCCCTTCACTGAAGTGGTGCTGCATGACCTCCTGGATCCGGGACATGCCGTGCTGGCGATCCATAACAACCTGTCCGGCCGCCAAGTCGGCGAGCCGGCGACAGAACTGGGGTTGGCACGCATTGCCGATCCTGCCTTCCCGCAAGTGCTGGCCAACTACCCGAACACTTTCCCCGACGGACGGCCTGCGAAGAGCACCTCGGTCGGCATCAAGGACAGCGAAGGCCAGTACATCGCCGCACTCTGCATGAACGTTGACCTGAACCTGTTCCGCAGCCTTCAAGCCATGCTGGGCCAGTTCAGCAATGTCGATCCGACCGGTGCAGTCATCGAATCACTCGCCCCTGCAGCAGGCGCCGACGCCATCCGCGCCCATATTGAACAATTCGCCGCACGCCTCTCCCGCACACCACGCGCGCTCAAAGCGGATGACCGCCGCGCCCTGCTGCGCGAACTGGGCGACGCAGGTTTGCTGGAGATGCGGCGCTCGATGGAAATCATCGCCGCCCACCTTGGCGTATCCCGCGCCACGGTCTACAACTATGCAAAATAACGACGCCCACCTGCTGATGCTGGATCGCGAGGCCGTCGCCGCGCTGCTGCAGCCGGACGATGTGCGGGCAGCCGTGCGCGAAGCCTTTGTCCTGCACGCCGCACGTACGGCTCGCGTCTTCCCCCTGGTACGCGAAGAGCTTCCCGGCAGCGCAGTCTTCGGCATCAAGTCGGGCGATGTGCCTTCGCAGGAACTGCTTGGGTTCAAGGCCGCAGGCTTCTGGCCAGCCAATCGAGAAGCTGGCGGCGACGCACACCAGGCCACCATCATCCTGATCGATCCGCGCACCGGCCGTCCGCTGTGCATCGCTGACGGCAACGCGGTCACCACGGCGCGCACCGCTGCTGCAGGCGCGCTCGGACTTCAACTATTGGCACGCGCCGATAGTGAACAATTGTGCGTGTTCGGCACCGGCGTGCAGGCACGCGGCCACGTGGAATATGCGCTGCACGCCCTGCCCTCCTTCAAGCGCGTTCGCTATGTGACCTCTGACGGCCGCCAGGCGCCTGCATTCGAAGCACTGTTCGCGGGGCGCTGCGACGTAGCGCTGGCGGGAGGCGCGCGCACTGCCGCCGCCGATGCAGCGGTTGCCGCTTCGGACGTGATCATCACCGCTACACCAGGCCACAGCATGCTGTTCAGCGCCGATGCAGTACGCGCTGGAACGCACATCAACGCCGTCGGCGCAGACACGCAGGGCAAGCACGAATTGCCGGCCGGCCTGCTGCAACGCGCCCGCCTATGGGCCGACGACCTGCCGCAGGCACGGCACATCGGCGAACTGCAGTGGGCCCACGAACTGCCCGCCACAGAACTTGGTGAGCTGCTTGCCGCCGGCGCGGGAACGGCGCCACGCGCAGCCGACGACATTACGATTTTTGATATGACGGGCATTGCCCTGCAGGACCTCACCACCGTGCGCATGCTGTACGAACGCGCCCTCGCCAACAACACCGGCCAGAATATCGCCTGGCCCTGGTAAGCAAGGAGAACCATGAGCATCACTTACGAAGACATCGTCGCCGCAGCCCACCGTATTGAAGGCCATGCCCACCGCACGCCAGTGCTGACCTCCCGCACCGCCAACGAAGAACTGGGAGCGGAAATTTTCTTCAAGGCCGAGAACTTGCAGCGCATGGGCGCCTTCAAGTTCCGTGGCGGCTTCAACGCCCTCTCGCGCTTCAACGAAGCGCAGCGCAAGGCCGGCGTGGTGGCTTTCTCCTCCGGCAACCACGCGCAGGCGATTGCACTGTCGGCAAAGCTGCTGGGCATCCCGGCCACGATCATCATGCCTGAAGATGCACCGGCATCGAAAATCGCCGCTACGCGCGGCTACGGCGGCAATGTGGTGACGTATGACCGCTACAAGGAAGACCGCGAAGCCATCGGCCGTCAGCTCGCCGAGGAAAAAGGCATGACCCTGATCCCGCCTTACGACCATGCGGACGTGATTGCCGGCCAAGGCACAGCAGCGAAAGAATTGTTCGAGGAAGTGGGCGAACTGGATTACTTCTTCGTCTGCCTCGGCGGCGGCGGCCTGCTGTCAGGTTCCGCACTGGCGACCCGCGCGCTGTCGCCGAAGTGCAAGCTGTACGGGGTGGAGCCGGAAGCCGGCGACGACGGCCAGCAATCGTTCCGCAGCGGTTCAATCGTGCATATCGATACGCCAAAGACCATCGCCGACGGCGCACAGACGCAGCACCTGGGCACGCTGACCTTCCCTATCATCCAGCGCGAAGTGGACGACATTTTGACCGTCAGCGATGCGGAACTGGTCGACGCCATGCGCTTCTTCGCCTCGCGCATGAAGATTGTGGTCGAGCCGACCGGCTGCCTTGGCTTCGCAGCAGCACGCAAGATGAAGAAAGAGCTGCGAGGCAAGCGCGTAGGTGTGCTGATCAGCGGCGGCAACATCGACATCGAGCGCTTCGCCGCCCTGCTCGCATAAACGGCCGAGCCCGTGTCACACCTTGGGGTCACACCCGAAGTGTGACACGGGCTCGACAGTATTACTCGCCCAGGTAGGCGGCCTTGACGCGCGGGTCGTGCAGCATGTCTTCCGCAATGCCGGTCATGGTGACCGCGCCGGATTCCATGACGTAGCCGCGGTTGGCTGCTTGCAGCGCCAGCTTGGCGTTCTGCTCCACCAGCAGGATGGTGATGCCCTGCTGGTGCACGTCGCGGATCACTTCAAAGATCTTTTCAACCATGATCGGCGACAGGCCCATCGAAGGCTCATCCAGCAGCAGCAAGTGCGGATGGCACATCAGCGCGCGCGCCATTGCCAGCATCTGCTGCTCGCCGCCGGACAGCGTACCTGCCAGCTGCGCGGCGCGCTCTTTCAGGCGCGGGAACACGCCGAACCATTTCTCGATATCGGCAGCAATCGCTGCCTTGTCGTTCATGGTGTAGGCGCCCATCATCAGGTTTTCGGTGATGGTCATGCGGGTGAACACACCACGCCCTTCCGGCACCATGGCCAGCTTCTTCTCCACCAGGTGGAAAGACTGCGAGCCTTTCAGCGACTGGCCCATATACGATACGGTGCCCTCCACCTTGCATGGCGGCAGGGTGCCGGTGATGGCCTTGAGCGTAGTGGTCTTGCCGGCGCCGTTGGCACCGATCAGGGTAACCAGTTCGCCTTCGTTGACTTCCAGGTCGATGCCTTTGACTGCCTTGATGCCGCCGTATGCGACCTTCAGGCCCGAAACTTTCAGAACATTGGCGCCCATCAGTGCGCTCCTCCCAGATAGGCTTCAATCACTGCTTTGTTGCTTTGAATCTCGGCTGGCAAGCCTTCAGCAATCAGCTTGCCGTATTCCAGCACGCTGATGCGGTCGCACAGGCCCATCATCAGCTTCACATCGTGCTCGATCAGCAGCACGGTCTTGCCTTCGTTCTTGATCTTGACCAGCAGCTCGCGCAGCGCCAGCTTCTCGGTCGCGTTCATGCCGGCCGCCGGTTCATCCAGCGCCAGCAGCTGCGGGTCGGTGGCCAGTGCACGGGCGATTTCGAGGCGGCGCTGGTCGCCGTAGGAAAGGTATTTGGAAGTGCGGCTGGCAAACTGGCCGATGCCGACGAAGTCCAGCAGTTCCTGCGCGCGCTTGCGGATTGCAGCTTCTTCTTCGCGTGCTGCCTTGTGGCGGAACACCGCACCGAACACACCCTGGTGCGAGCGCACATGGCGGCCCACCATCACGTTTTCCAGTGCGGTCATTTCGCCGAACAGGCGGATGTTCTGGAAGGTGCGGGCAATGCCGGCCTTGGCCACCGCGTGCGGGGCGGACGGCGAGTAAGGCTTGCCGGCCAGCTCGAAGGTGCCGGTATCCGGCTGGTACAAGCCGGTGATCACATTGAAGAATGTGGTCTTGCCGGCGCCGTTCGGGCCGATCAGGCCGTAAATCTGGCCCTTGTTGATCGTGATGCGCACGTCAGTCAGCGCCTGCAGGCCGCCGAAGCGTTTGTTGACGCCTTCGATATTCAGGATTACTTGTTCGCTCATCTCTACTAACCTCATGCAGCCATTACGCCGGTCGACTGGCCCTTGGAGTCGGCATCCGCATCGGGACGCTCTTCATGCTTGGGCGATGGCCACAAGCCCGCAGGACGGGTCAGCATGATCACCACCATGGCCAGGCCGTACAGCAACTGGCGCAGCACTTCGGATTCGATCAGCACTTTGCCGAACAATTTCATTTGCAGCGGCTCCACCACGTGGCGCAGGATTTCCGGCAGTGCCGCCAGCAGCGCGCCGCCCAGCACCACGCCTGGAATGTGGCCAATGCCGCCCAGCACCACCATTGCCAGCACAGCGATCGACTCGGTCAGCGAGAACGATTCCGGCGACACAAAGCCCTGGAAGGAAGCGAACATGGCGCCTGCCACGCCGCCGAACGTGGCACCCATGGAGAACGCCAACAGCTTCACGTTGCGGGTATTGATGCCCATGGCCTTGGCCGCGATTTCGTCTTCGCGGATCGCCACCCAGGCGCGGCCCAGGCGGGAATGCTGCAGGCGCGAAGTGACGAACACGGTTGCGATGGTCAGCACCAGGAACAGGAAGTAGTAGGCATTCACCGAAGGCATCGAGAAGCTGCCGATGAATACCGTGGCGCGCGAGCCTTGCTCGCCCGCCAGGTTCACGCCGAATACGCGAATCGGGTCGATCAGGTTGATGCCCTGCGGGCCGTTGGTGATGTTGACCGGATCGTTCAGGTTGTTCATGAAGATGCGGATGATCTCACCGAAGCCCAGGGTCACGATCGCGAGGTAGTCGCCGCGCAGCTTCAGGGTCGGGGCACCGAGCAGCGCGCCAAACAGGCCCGCCAGCGCTGCTGCCAGGGGCACAATCAACCATACGGACAAATGAATGCCGTTGGTGCGGATATCCTCGCCCAGCAAGGCTGCCAGCGCCTCGCCAAAGGCGGGATGCATATTGATCAGCGATTCCAGCACGGTCGCGAATTGCGGCGATGCCAGCAGGCCGGTCATGTAAGCGCCTACTGCATAGAATGCGATGTAGCCGAGGTCCAGCAGGCCGGCAAAGCCCACCACAATATTCAGGCCCACGGCCAGCATGATGTACAGCAGCGCCAGGTCGGCGATACGCACCCACGAATTGCCGAATGGCGCGGCCGCGAACGGGAAGATAATCAACGCGGCCAGCAGCAGCGCCATGCTGATGTAGGCCTGCTTTGGATTTTTTTGAATGTCGAAAGTCAGCATATTCACATCCCCATCAGGCGCGGTCGGCCACGCGTTCGCCCATGATGCCGGACGGACGCACCGTCAGCACCAGGATCAGAACGATGAAGGCGAAGATGTCCTGGTAGTGCGAGCCCAGGAAACCACCGGTCAGTTCGCCGATATAGCCGGCGCCCAGCGCTTCGATAATACCCAGCACGATACCGCCGATCATGGCGCCGTAGATATTGCCGATACCGCCCAGCACCGCGGCGCAGAAGGCTTTCAGGCCAGGCATGAAGCCCATCGCAAACTGGATGGAGGCATAGTTCGCGCCCCACATCACGCCGGCCACTGCAGCCAGCGCCGCGCCGATTGCGAAGGTGGCGACGATGATCTTGTTCGAATCCACTCCCATCAAGCCGGCGACGCGCGGATTCTCCGCTACGGCGCGCATGGCGCGGCCCATGCGGGTGCGCTCAACCAGCATGACCAGGCCGAACATCGAAACCGCAGCCAGCACCAGCAGCAGCACCTGGGTCACGGTGATCACGGCGCCGCCCACCATGATTGGCTCGGTTGGCAGCAGTTGCGGGAATGGCAGCGGGTTGCGCCCCCAGATCATCATGGCAAACGTCTGCAGCAGGTAGGAAACGCCGATGGCGGTAATCAGGGGAGCGAGCCGGGGTGCGTTGCGCAGGCGGCGGTAGGCAATGCGTTCGATCACGATGTTTACGATCATGCAGGCCGGGATGGCGCCGATGATGGCAATGCCAAGCTGCATGTATCCCGGCAGGTCCGGCGCATACACGCCCAACAAATTCAGGATGGAGAGTCCGATCATCGCGCCGATCATCAGCACGTCGCCATGCGCGAAGTTAATCAGGTTCAGCACGCCGTACACCATCGTATAACCGAGGGCGACCAGCGCATACATACTGCCCAGCACCAGGCCGTTAAGAATTTGTTGGATAAAAGTATCCATCGAGTATGCCCTTAAGAACTATAAAAAACGGCACCCAAGGTTGCCCTCGTGGTGCCGCCGTTTGGAAGCGTTCGCCATAATAGCGAGGTTTCCGAAAAACTAATCGTGGAAAATCCGCGTTTTACCAAATTATTACTGGATGCCGTTGTTTTTTCCGCCCTCAAGGCCTTTGGGCAGAGGGAAAGTGACCGCCTCTTCCACGCCATCCAGGATCCGCACGCTCTTCGCGCCCAGTTCCTTCAGGCGGTTGATGACCGCGTCCACCAGCACTTCCGGCGCCGACGCGCCAGCCGTGACGCCGAAGCGCAGCTTGCCTTCCAGCCAGGCCGGATCGATCTGGGAAGCGTTGTCCACCATATACGCCGGGGTGCCCTTCTTCTCCGCCACTTCGCGCAGGCGGTTCGAATTGGAGCTGTTCGGCGAACCGACCACGATCACCACTTCCACCTGCGGCGCCATGAATTTCACGGCTTCCTGGCGGTTGGTGGTGGCGTAGCAGATGTCGCCTTTTTTCGGCTCAATAATATTCGGGTATTTTGCCTTAAGGGCCTCGATGATTTGTGCCGTATCATCGACGGAAAGTGTCGTTTGCGACACATAGGCCACTTGCTCAGGGTTCTTGACCTGCAAGCCGGCCACGTCGCCCACCGTTTCGACCAGGTACATGCCCTCGTCGGTCTGGCCCATGGTGCCTTCGACTTCCGGGTGTCCATCGTGGCCGATCATGATGATCTCGCAGCCCTGCTTGCGCATCTTGGCCACTTCCACGTGCACCTTGGTCACCAGCGGGCAAGTGGCGTCGAAGATCGACAGGCCGCGCGCTTCCGCTTCGGCCCGCACCGCTTTCGACACGCCGTGCGCGGAAAACACCAGGGTGTTACCGGCCGGGACATCGTCCAGCTCTTCAATGAAGATGGCGCCCTTGGCGCGCAGGTCTTCCACCACATAGGCGTTGTGCACGATTTCGTGGCGCACGTAGATCGGCGCACCGAACTGCTGCAATGCGCGTTCGACGATCTCGATGGCGCGGTCAACGCCGGCACAGAAACCGCGCGGCTGGGCGAGGAGAATTTCTTTGTCCATGTTCTTTACAGCACAGAGATAAGGTTCACTTCAAACTTCACCGGCTGGCCAGCCAGCGGGTGATTGAAGTCGAAGATGGCAACGTCGTCGCGCAGTTCGCGCAACACGCCGGCGAAGCGGCCGCCTTTGGGTGCGTTGAAGTCGACCAGGTCGCCGATCTTGTATTCATTGTCCGGGGCGGAATTTTCTTCCAGCGTAGCACGGGACACGGCTTGCACCAGGTCCGGGTTGCGCGGGCCGAAGCCTTCGCCCGCTGCCAATTCGAACACCTTGTGCGTACCCTCAGGCAGGCCGATCAGCAGCGCTTCCAGGTTCGGCGCCAACTGGCCCTGGCCCAGCATCAACGTGGCAGGGTTGCCTTCGAAGGTGGAAACGATATTGGTGCCATCCATGGAGGCGAGGCGGTAATGCAGGGTGAGGTAAGCCGAAGCGGTGACAACGTTAGACATGGAAACAACTCTGGTGACAGGCAAAACGCTATTGTAAGCCATCGGGCGAAGCCACGGCGCGGCAGCCCCCTCCCTGCCCTGCATAAAACCTGACCCAGCGCAAATTGCCGTTCCCGCTCGCGCCAGATAATGGGCGACGGAGGTGACCATGGCAATTTCAGACTGGCCGGAACAACTGCGCCCACGCGAGCGATTGTTAAAAGCGGGGCCGCATGCCCTGTCCGATGCTGAATTATTGGCAATTTTCCTACGGGTAGGCATTCCCGGCAAAGACGCGGTGGCGCTGGCAACCGACCTGCTGGGGCGCTTCGGCTCGCTGCGCGCCCTGATCCACGCCAGCCGCGCCGATTTCACAGCCGTGCCCGGGCTCGGTGCCGCCAAATACGCCCAGCTCCAGGCTGTGATCGAGCTGGCACGCCGTGCGATCGCAGAAGAGATGACAGCGGGCGCAGAGCTGTCCTCGCCACACGCAGTCAAGGACTTCCTGCGCCTGTCGCTGGCCGGCCAGCCCTACGAATCCTTCCACGTCCTGTTCCTGGACGTGAAAAACCGCCTGATCGAAGCCTGCGAATTGTTTCGCGGCACGCTGACCCATACCAGCGTTTATCCGCGCGAAGTGGTCAGGGAAGCCTTGGCGCGCAACGCCGCCGCCGTCATGCTGGCCCATAACCACCCGTCCGGGTCACCCGCGCCCAGCGAGTCGGATGTGCTGCTGACACGGGCGCTGGTACAGGCGCTGGCCCTGGTGGACATACGCATCCTGGACCACTTTGTCGTCGCCGGGCACCAGGTGCATTCCTTCGCCGAACATGGGCAAATCTAATTGTTAAATTTTGAGTTAATGTTTGACACAATTGTTTTTCGCAAGTGCTTGAAAATCTTGAGAAATTTCCATATACTCTTGTTTTTCCAATTCGGAAGTAATTCAAGGAGTGTGCCATGGCACGTGTTTGCCAAGTAACTGGGAAGAAGCCGATGGTCGGCAACAATGTTTCCCACGCAAACAACAAAACCAAGCGTCGTTTCCTGCCTAACCTGCAGAACCGTCGTATTTTTGTTGAATCTGAAAACCGCTGGGTCTCCCTGCGTCTGTCTAACGCCGGTCTGCGCGTAATCGACAAGGTCGGCATCGACGCCGTCCTGGCCGACATGCGTGCACGTGGCGAGAAAGTTTAATAGGGAGCTGAATCATGGCAAAAACTGGCCGCGACAAGATCAAGCTGGAATCGACCGCTGGTACTGGTCACTTCTACACCACGACCAAGAACAAGCGCACCATGCCTTCCAAAATGGAAATCATGAAGTTCGATCCTAAAGCACGTAAGCACGTGATGTACAAGGAAACCAAGATCAAGTAATCGATCTCGGTTCGAACAAAAAACCGCCCCTCAGGGCGGTTTTTTTTATTTGCAGCCTTCCAGTGTTTGCAGCTGGAGGCGCTTGCCGGCGTGGATCGCCGCTACCTTCCCCTCATGCATCATGTAGCGGATGGCCAGCTCACGGTCGCCCGTTTCCACCATCAGCCAGTCGGCATGTTCCGGATGCGGCTTCACTGCGTCGCCATACACACGCTGCAGCTTGATTGCCGGATCGCCGATGCGCACGCCACGTTCGGTGCCAAAGCCGCCTGCCACGTCAACGCGGACTACCACCTTTTTCACAAAGGTCACTTCGACATTCTGGTAGCGCTTGGAACGTGCCACGCGGCATACCTTGTCCAGGGTGATGTCCTTGTCGGCCTCCAGGCCGCCAAAGGTCTTGCCCAGGTTCTCATAGCGGGCGCCGACCTTGTAAGGCCCCAACCCTTCCGGTTTGATGATCCAGCTTGCGCCGGCCTGGGCGCTGCCCGCCAGCATCATCGCCAGCGGAAAAATCCACCATTTCACTGCAATCTCCTCAAATGTTGATTCATGGAAATAGCATACTCCTAAGGAGGAAGCCACGCCAACACGAATTGCGCGCCATCCCATCCATCGAGGTATTTTGGTAACACATCGTCGACATCGAATTCCTTCCCGCAAAAACAAAACGGCCCCGAAGGGCCGTCTTATTACCAGGTCAACGATGCTTAAGCATAGCTGCGCAGGCGCATCGAGAACTCTTGCAGCGACTTGATGCCGGAAGCTTCCGCGCGCTCGCACCAGTCTTGCAGCTTCTGCACCAGCTCATCGCGGCTGAAGTGCGAACGCTCCCACAGCATGCCCAGCTCAACACGCATCGTGTGCATGGTTTCCAGGGCTTTCGAATGCTGGAACAGTTCCACCAGCTGCTGTTTTTGCGGAGCTTCCAGCTTGGCTGGCTCACGCTGCAGCAGCTTGCGGGCAGATTTCGGGAAGCGCGATTCCAGCTGCGACTTGTCCTTCAGTTGCGCCAGTTCTTCTTTCCAGGCGTGCTTGACCGACTTGGCGTACTTGGCCATGACATCGTAACGGTTGGCGATCACGGATTGCAGGGTTTCGAAGTCGGCTTTCACCTTGGCTGGGTCGAACTTAGGCTTCGGCGGCATCTTCTTCACTTTCGCCATGCCAATCATTTCCATGGCGCGGATGTAGCCCCAGCCGATGTCGAACTCATACCACTTGGACGACAGCTTGGCCGAAGTCGCATAGGTGTGGTGGTTGTTGTGCAGTTCTTCGCCGCCGATGATGATGCCCCAAGGGATGATGTTGGTGGCTGCATCGGCGCAGTCGTAGTTGCGGTAGCCCCACCAGTGGCCGATGCCATTGATGATGCCGGCGGCGGTCACCGGGATCCACAGCATCTGCACGGCCCACACGGTAATACCCTTGGCGCCGAACAGGATGAAGTCAAGGATCAGCAGCAGCGCCACGCCTTGCCAGCTGAATTTGCTGTACAGGTTGCGCTCGATCCAGTCGTCCGGCGTGCCATGGCCATACTTTTCCATGGTTTCCTGGTTCTTCGATTCAGCGCGGTACAGCTCGGCGCCTTCCCAGAACACTTTCTTGATGCCCTTGGTAACCGGGCTATGCGGATCTTCTTCGGTATCGCACTTGGCGTGGTGCTTGCGGTGGATGGCAGCCCATTCCTTGGTCACCTGGCCGGTGGTCAACCACAGCCAGAAGCGGAAGAAGTGCGAAGGGATCGCGTGCAGTTCCAAAGCACGGTGCGCCTGGTGGCGATGCAGGAAGATCGTCACGCTGGCAATGGTGATGTGGGTCAGGATCAGCGTCACGCCAACCGTTGCCCAGGCACTGAGGCCGGTCACGCCATTGCTGATGAAATCGAGAACTGCGCTTAAATCCATTACAACTCCAAATGAGGATTCCGAATACACGCAATTGTACGCGCATTCGTAGGTGATTAGCGGAAGGATTTCCCGTAGGAACTGATTATTTTTTAGGCAGACGGCTCCGGCAGAGCGCCGACCAGGCGGATCTCGCGTTGCGGGAACGGTACAGAAATTCCGTTTTGTTTCAAGGACTTCCAGATTGCCCGATTGACATCCGAGGTCACGCCGCCGCGGCCATTTTCAGGGTCGGCGATCCAGAACGCCAGCGCCAGTTCCAGGCCGTCGGCGCCGAACGCTTGCAGCATGCCCGAAGGCGGTTTGTCTTTCATGACACGCTCGATCGAGAGGGCCGCGTCTTCCATCAGTTTGAGCACGAAGTCGACGTCGCTCTCGTAGCCGACCGTCACGCGGGTGACGATCACCACGGCCGGATTGGACAGCGAAGAGTTCTGCACCGCCCCCGACACCAGCATCTCGTTCGGCACGATGGCTTCCACGCCATCGGTCCCCTGCAGCACCGTATACCGGGTATTGATCTGGGTAACCTGGCCGCTGTACTTGTCGACCGTGATGACATTGCCGATGGTCAGGCTGCGATCGAGCAGGATGATGAAGCCCGACACATAATTGCTGGCGATCTTCTGCAAACCCAAGCCGAGGCCGACGCCCAGCGCGCCGCCGAACACCGACAGCACGGTCAGGTCGATGCCCACCAGCGACAGGCTGACCAGCACCGCAACCAGGATCAGCACGGCGCGCCCCATACGCGCAATCACCACGCGCAGATTGGAGTGCATGGTATGCAGGTTCATCAAGCGCTCTTCCAGCGCCGCCCCAGCCCACATCGCCAGCAACAGCAGCACCACCACCGAGACGGCCGCCTGCAAGATGGTGGCGATCGACACCTTGTGCTTGCCGAGCGGGATCAGCGTATCGTCGAGGAAGGCGAACACATCCTGGTAGAAACCGGTGATGTACAGCACAAAGGCCAGCCACACCAGGAGCTGGAAGGCCTTCTCGAAATTCTGCATGCCCTCGCCCACCACGCCGCCGCGCGCGAACACGCGGCGCAGCAGATAGAAGCCGAAGCGGATCACCGCCAGCGAGCTGAAGATCGGCAACGCCAAGTTGAACAGGTTGGTGTGCAGGTGGAAGCGGCCCAGCATCTTCTGCGAAGTCCACAGCAGCACCACGATCGCCAGCGGGCCGATCACGCGGCCGAAGCTCTCCACGCCAAAGCGCGCCACATGATTGTTTGCGGTACGCGCCTTCACGCCGCGCCACAGGAAACGCGACAAGGTCCAACCCAGCAAGACGGACACCACGATCGCGCCCACCTGCCACATCAGGCCCGGATCACGCAGATCACCCAACAGATCATTCAGCAAATTCGCCAACGGCATCGTTCGACTTACTCCTATGGTTCAGCCCGTGTCACACCTTGGGGTCACCTTGGGGTCACACCCCAAACGGGACACGGGCTCGGCTGTTACTCTTCGTCAGCCTTGACCGGCTTGGCCATTGGCTTGCGTTCGAACACGGCGGCGAAGAAGCCGTCGGTCTGGTGCTTGTGCGGCAGCAGCTTGAGGTAGTCGCCCATCTCGAGGTTGGCGATCTTCTGCTCCGCCAGCACTTGGGACATCGGCACCAGCTCGAAATCCGGATGGGTTTCGATGAACTGCTTGGCGACCGCGTCGTTCTCTTCTTCCAGCAGCGAGCAGGTGGCATACACCAGGCGGCCGCCGCCCTTGACCAGGCGCGCCGCGCCGTCCAGGATCGAGACCTGCTTCTCGTGCAATTCGCCGATCGCGCTTTCATCCTGGCGCCATTTCACGTCCGGGTTGCGGCGCAGCGTGCCCATGCCGGAGCATGGCGCGTCCACCAGCACGCGGTCGATCTTACCTGCAAGGCGCTTGACCTTGGCGTCCCGTTCGTGCGCGATGGCCACCGGGTGCACGTTCGACAGGCCGGAGCGCGCCAGGCGCGGCTTCAGTTTCGCCAAACGCTTTTCGGACACGTCAAACGCGTACAGGCGGCCGGTATTGCGCATCTGCGCGCCCAGCGCCAGCGTCTTGCCGCCGGCACCGGCGCAGAAGTCGACCACCATCTCGCCACGCTTGGCGCCGAGGATCTGGGCCAGCAGCTGGCTGCCTTCGTCCTGCACTTCGATGGCGCCGGACTTGAACAGCGGCAGGTTTTGCAGCGTCGGCTTTTTCCGCAGGCGCAGGCCGAGCGGCGAGAACGGGGTCGGCTCGGCGACGATCGGTGCAGTCGCCAGTTCAGCGATCACCGCATCGCGGTCGCTCTTCATGGCGTTGACGCGCAGGTCCAGCGGCGCCGGGGTGTTCAGCGCATCGGCCAGGGCCAGGGTTTCCTCTTCGCCGTACTGGGCGGACAGCTTGTCGAACAGCCATTTCGGCATGTTGGCACGCATCGATTTGTGCAGCAGCGAGCGGTCGATTTCCAGCTGGCGCTTGAGCCATTCGGATTCGTCTTCCGACAGGCCCGGCAGCGCGTCGATGCCGACCGCATCGGCCATGCCCAGCAGCACCAGGCGGCGCATGGTAGCGCCTCCGGCCACCCCGGCTTCCGCGCGGTCGCTGAAGAAGGCTTTGTTACGCAATACCGCGTACACCGCTTCGGCGATGGCGCCGCGCTCGCGGCCTCCCAGCTTCGGGTGCGCTTTGAAGAAGAACGACAAGGTGGTGTCGGCGGGCGCGGTAAAGCGCATGATTTCACGCAGCACGTTCTCGGCGCTGGTGAGGATATATGGTGGCAAACGCATGATGTTCTTTCTTAATTAGTTGCGGTCAATCGTGACCTTGCCATCCTCGACCTGCAAACGGCCTTCGACGAACCAGCGGATAGCACGCGGGTACATGACCCATTCCTGTTCCAGTACACGCGCCGCCAAACCATCGGCGGTATCGCCCGGCAAGATCGGCACCGACACCTGGTCCACCAGCGGGCCATGGTCCAGCTCTGCGGTCACGAAGTGCACGGTGGCGCCATGCGTGGATTCGCCGGATGCCAGCGCCTGCTCGTGCGTATGCAATCCTGGGAACAGCGGCAGCAGCGACGGGTGGATGTTCAGCATGCGGTTCTCGTAGTGGCTGACAAAGCCCGGCGTCAGGATGCGCATGAAACCGGCCAGCACCACCAGATCGGGCTTGAAGCCGTCAATGACTTCCTGCAACGCAGCATCAAATGCTTCGCGGCTAGGGTAATCCTTGTTGCTGACTACGGCGGTCGGGATGCCGTGCTGGGCCGCAAATTCGAGGCCCTTGGCGTCCGCCTTATTGCTGATGACGGCGGCGATGCGCGCTGGCCACTGTTCGGCCTGGGCTGCACGGACCACCGCTTCCATATTGCTTCCGCGTCCGGAAATGAGGATGACGATGTTTTTCATGGCCGCCATTGTACCTGCTCAGGCGAGCCAACGCGACATTATGCTGCCCTGCAGCAAGCTATGCAAGTGGGGAATGAAGGCTACTCGAAGGAGTAAAAGACGCGGAACGGGACTTTCTTCTCGGCCCAGAAATCAGCCGCATCGCGGAACACATCCAGCAGGCACTCGCGTGCTTCACGGTCAAATTTTTGCGTGTTTGGCAACTGCTCGAGCACGGCCAGGAAACCGGCCTGCTCACCGGCCTTGGCCATGGTTTCGGTCAGGGTTTCGCGCAGTGCGTCGAAATTCTTGGCATGCGGTTTAGGGATATGGAAAGACTCGGCAATAATGCCCAGGACTTGCTGCTTGGTCAGGCCGGCATGGCAATGTGCATACAAGAAATGCTGCCCCAGGCGCGCTGCCTCGTCCTGCAGCTCTGCCACGCGGAAAGCGCGAATAGACTGGACTAAATTAGGCGGCACAGTTATCAACAAACTCATCTTTCCCTCAAATCGACCTATCAAATACAAGCCGTAGGCGGGTCAATGCGCCGGGGCCGGAGCTTTCGTTTCTCCCTGTCAATCTGATTCCACGCCATAAGGGTAACGTGTTGTACTCTATGAATCAACCCGAAAGTGAGTCCTAACGCAAGTTTTGTTAAAAACTTACCATATTAACCCAAAAGCATGGGGTTACATTTTGTTGCCTTACTTCCCCCAAGGATACAAGCCTTGGCGTTACTATTTAGGCGTGCAATTCCCATTAAACCAAAGCGAACTGCCAAAAAGACAGGAACGAGGTAAACAAAATGAACGCCAAAACTAAATTGTTTTTCGCAGCACTGAGTCTCGGCACCCTGCCGCTGGCACAGGCGCAAGCCATTGATTTCGAGGACTACGGCCGGGTCACCCGCGTGACGCCGGTGACCGAGCAAATCAACCGTCCCCGCCAGGAATGCCGCACCGAGTACGTCCAGGTGCAGCAGCCGCAGGAACGCGGCGTGGGCGGCAGCATCCTGGGCGGCATCCTGGGTGCCGCGGTCGGCAGCCAGGTCGGCGGCGGGCACGGCAAGACCGCCGCCACTGCGGCCGGCGCGATTGCCGGCGCGGTGATCGGCGACCGCACCCAGAACGCCAATGCGCAGCCAGGCGCGGTGCAGGAGCAAGCCGTGAAGCAGTGCCGCATGGTCGATGCGTATGAAACCCGCACCACCGGCTACAACGTGGAGTACGATTACCGCGGTCGCAACTACACCAATTTCATGAGCTACGACCCGGGCCAGCGTATCCGCCTGCGGGTAAATGTTGAACCGATGAATAATTAAGCCCGGGAAGCTCGCCAGCCCCCCGGACTGCCGGCCAGCGATGGCCGGCAGTTTTTATTTGTACGCTTGCTTGTGAGCAAGATAACGCGGGATAATGCCGTTATGCTGATTAAACGTAAATCCATCGAAAAAGAAGAGTCTTCGCGTCCAGCGACGCGCAAGCCCAAGTTTGCGCCGGTCACCTTGTCCGAGCTGGACGGCGTGCGCTACCTGCATTTCGGCACCGAATGGGTGCAGGGCGCCATGCGCCTGCGCAAGCCGGACTGGCCGGAACTGGAATACGCGCAGCAGATGATGGCCTGGATGCTGTGGCACGAGGCGCCAAGCCATATCGCCCAGCTGGGACTGGGCACCGGCGCGCTGACCAAGTTCAGCTACAAGTCCTTCCCGCAAGCGCAAGTCACTGCGGTGGAACTGAACCCTTCGGTGATCAGCATCTGCTATTCCATGTTCAAGCTGCCCGAGAATGACGGCCGCCTCAACGTGCTCGAGATGGATGCGATGGATTACGTCACCAATCCGGATCACCACGGCACGCTGGACGCGCTGCAGGTCGACCTGTACGACGCCACTGCGCGCGGCCCGGTGCTCGACACCGCAGAGTTCTACCAGGCCTGCGCCGCCTGCCTGAATGACGATGGCATCATGACCGTCAATCTGTTCGGCGACCATCCAAGCTATGCCAAGAACCTGAAAGCGATGAAATTCGCCTTCCCGCAAGTGGTGTCGCTACCGGAAGTCCACGACGGTAACGTGGTGGCGATCGCCTTCAAAACCCGCCGCAATATCGACGTGGCAGCGCTGGCCGATCGCGCCGCACACATCGTCGCCGAAACAAAACTGCCCGCAAAGTCCTGGCTAAAAGGACTGAAAGCCGCACTCGCATAAGGTCACACATGGCAAAAGCACTCGATCTTCAAATTATCTTCACCTGGCTGCTGGCTGATGGAATGGTCGAGAAAGCCGAAGTCAAAGGACTGTATACGCAGGCGCAGGGCATCCTGCGCAACACGCCCGGCGCCATGCATCCCCTGAGCGCGGTGGCGCACTGCAAGCTGGTATCGGCCAAGAGCGGCAAGCTGCTGACGCTGGACGTGCTGACGGAGTGGCTGGCGCAGCGCGCCAAGCTGCCGTTCTACCGCATCGATCCGCTGAAGATCGACTTCACCAAGGTGGCGGACGTGATGTCGGCCAGCTATGCGGCGCGCTTCAATATCCTGCCGGTGGAGATTACGCCGGATACGCTGACCGTAGCCACCGCCGATCCGTTCGCACTGGAGTGGGAAGCGGAAATCGCCAAGGTCTCGCGCCGCATCATCAAGCGCGTGATGTCGAACCCGCTCGATATTTCGCAATACACCTCGCAGTTCTTCTCGCTGGCCAAGTCGATCAAGCACGCCAACAAGAACACCGGCCAGGACGTCGCGCTGCGCAACAACTTCGAGCAGTTGGTCGAACTTGGCAAGATGAACAAGACGGTCGACGCCAACGACCAGCACGTGATCAATATCGTCGACTGGCTGTGGCAGTACGCCTTCGAGCAGCGCGCATCGGATATCCACCTCGAACCGAAACGCGACCTCGGCACCATCCGCTTCCGTATCGACGGCGTGCTGCACCAGGTCTACCAGGTGCCCGCCGTGGTGATGATCGCGATGACCGCGCGTATCAAGCTGCTGGGCCGCATGGACGTGATCGAGAAGCGCCGCCCGCAGGACGGCCGCATCAAGACCCGCACCGCGGCGGCCAGGAAATCGAACTGCGCCTGTCGACCTTGCCGACCGCCTTCGGCGAAAAGCTGGTGATGCGTATTTTCGACCCGGAAGTGGTGGTGAAGACCCTGCCGGAACTGGGTTTCCCGATCGACGATGCGAAACGCTGGGATGCGCTGACCAATCGCCCGCACGGCATCATCCTCGTCACCGGTCCTACCGGCTCCGGCAAGACCACCACGCTGTACACCACGCTGAAAACCCTGGCGACGCCGGAGGTCAATGTCTGCACCGTGGAAGACCCGATCGAGATGGTGGAGGCGTCGTTCAACCAGATGCAGGTGCAGCCTGGCATCGACCTCACCTTCGCCGACGGCGTGCGCGCGCTGATGCGGCAAGACCCGGACATCATCATGGTCGGTGAGATCCGCGACCTGGAGACCGCGGAAATGGCGATCCAGGCCGCGCTGACCGGCCACCTTGTGCTGTCCACCCTGCACACCAACGATGCGCCATCCGCCGTGATGCGCTTGCTGGAACTGGGCGTGCCCTACTACATGCTGGAAGCGACGCTGATCGGCATCATGGCGCAGCGCCTGGTACGCACGCTGTGCGTGGACTGCAAGGAAGAAGGCGGCGAACTTGCGGACGATATCTGGCAAGGCCTGAGCGGCGGCTGGGACATCGCCAAGCCCGAGAAAGTGTTCCGCCCGGTCGGCTGCCCGGAGTGCCGCCAGACCGGCTTCCGCGGCCGCACCGGCATCTATGAGCTGCTGACCACCAGCGAATCCTTCAACTCCATGCTGGAAGAAGAAACCGACATCACCGCCCTGCGCAAGCACGCGGTGGCCGAAGGCATGATCCCGCTGCGCATTGCAGGCGCCTTCAAGGTATGCGAAGGCGTGACCACGGCGGAAGAAGTGCTTAAAGTGACCGCCATGGCGTAACGGCAGAAAAAATGGGCTTTGCAAACGCCAAAATCCTCGTATATAATACGGCCTCTTCGGGTCGTTAGCTCAGTTGGTAGAGCAGCGGACTTTTAATCCGTTGGTCGCAGGTTCGAGCCCCGCACGGCCTACCAGAATGAACATGAAAGCCTCGTCTTCGGACGAGGCTTTTTTGTTTCTGTCAGCGGAAGAACAGCAACCTTCCATCGGCCGTGGCGGCGATCAGTTGTCCCTCATGCCAGACCGGCGTCGAAACGAAGGCGCCCAGCCGCTTCACGAGTTCGATCGAGGCCAGCATCGACTGCGGGCCCTCGAACAGGCGCTTGCCGTCGAACTTGCCGCTCTTGGCATCCAGCAGGCCGAAATCATCGGCCAGGCTTTCCGGCGTGCGCCACGACCACTGCGGTTTGCCCGCCATTGCGTCCAGCGCAAACAGCTCGCCGCGCATGCTGGCGCCGTACACGGTGCCGCCCACCAGCACCGGCGTGGCGTAAGTCCATACCCTGGTGTCATGCTCGAACAGTGGCTGTCCGCTGCGCTTGTCGAGGCCAACCAGCAGGTTGCTGTCGGAGGTGCCGAAATAGACGCCCTTGTCATTGGCGACTGCACCGGAAATCACCCAGGAACCTTTGCCGTTGTAGCGCCACTTCATCTTCCCGCTGGTCAGCTCCAGCGCGTAGAACCAGGAATCGCGGGAGCCGATATATACCGTATCGCCATCGATCAGCGGCGCAGCCTGCACGCCGAACAGGGTACTGGTCTTTTGCTCGGTCTCGGTCTGGTAGCGCCACAGCTGCTTGCCGCTGGCGGCGTCGAGCGCATATACGGCGCCGTCCCAGCTGCCGAACACCAGGGTTCTGCCCGCAAGCGCGGGCGCGGCGTGGATCATCCCACCGCTCTTGAATGCCCATTGCACGGCGCCGGTCCTGGCGTCGAGCGCGTAGAGCCGCTCGTCGGAGCTGCCGAAGTACACCCGGCCGTCTGCAACCAGCGGCGACGATAGCCATAAATCCCATGGATCGCGGCTTGGCGCCGCTCCCTTCTCACTGCCATACAGGCCATAGGCAGCAAAGCGCGCTTCGCCCTGTGTGGCAAACTCCCAGCGGCGCACGCCGGTCTGTGCATCCACCGCGTGCAGGCGGCCGTCGCGCGCCAGGGCGTACACGGTGCCGTCAGCCACTGCCGGCGTGGATCCGATGCCGGCGCCGGCATGGTAAAGCCAGGCGAGCTTGCGGCTGGCGAGATCGTACGCGTACAGGTTGCCGTCCTCGGCGCCGATATACAGCTTACCCAGCCCGACGACCGGGCTCGAAACAGTCTGCGCGCGCAGCTCGATGGTGTGCTCCAGTTTCATGGGCGCCGCCGCATCGGCTGGCGGCGCGGCCAGCGAGAGGGCAAGCGCCAGCGCAAACAAGGTATTGAGAATTCGCATAAGGTCTCCGTGGTGAACCAGGCGATTCTATCGGGGCCGGCGGCGCCAAACCTTCAGGCTTGCTAAAGGCGATGCGATAGCCATGCTGCTACACTCTGAGGCCATGAAAATCCTGCTCGTAGAAGATGACCTGGAACTTGGCCGCGCACTGCAAGCGGTGCTGCTCGATGACGGCTTTGATGCGGTCTGGGTGCGCATGGCATGCGACGCGCGCCGCCTGCTGCTGCCAAACAGTTTTGCCGCCGCAGTGCTGGACCTCGGCCTGCCCGACGGCGACGGCATGGCGCTGCTGCATGAATTGCGCGGCAATGGCGACCAGTTGCCTGTCGTATTGATTACGGCGCGCGATGCGCTGGAGGACCGTTTATCGGGCTTCGCCAAGGGCGCCGACGACTATCTCGTCAAGCCGTTCGACATGGCGGAATTGCTGGCGCGGCTGCGCGCCGTCTTGCGCCGTACGCACGGCACCTCGGCCAGCAGCGGGCTGTGGAGTTCTGGCGCACTCACGCTCGACGAGCGGCGCAAGGGTGCCACCTGCGATGGGCAACCGCTTGCGCTGTCGCCCACCGAATACTCCCTGCTGCTCGCATTGATGCAAGCGCCCGACCGCGTAGTAACGCGCACTGAACTGGAACAACGCGCGCTGGCCGGCAACGCCAGCCTGTCACTGGACGTGCACATGTCCAACCTGCGCAGGAAAATAGGCGACCAGCGCGTGCGCACGGTGCGCGGCGTCGGCTACATGATCGCACCATGAGATCGCAGCGCTCCCTGTTCCGGCGCCTGCTGGGCGGTTTCCTGCTGGTGATGCTGGCGATCTGGCTTGGCGTGGTCGGCCTGGCCGTCTATGAGACCAAGGTGCTGCACGCACGGCATACAGCCGCCGAGAACCGGGGCTGGGCGCGGCAGATCCTGCTCAACCTGCGCTCGGTGGCGCACGATCCGGCCGAGGTGATGCGGGTCGCGCAGCAGGTCGAAAAGCTGCGCTACGACATGCTGCGTGAAGTCGAATACTGGCCCAAGCCAGCCATGCTGCAGGTATGGCTGCACGGCGAGCGCATCTACCAATCCGAAGGCCGGCTGCCGGGCGGCCTCGCCCTCCCCGGCCCGGATACGCCCAGTCTCGGCGCCGAATGGTCGACAGACACGGAGCGCGACGCGGCCAGCGGCCTGATGGTACGACGCGACGCCATGCACGACACCAGTTGGCTGCTGACCGGTTCCGGTGCCGCCTATTATGTGGCGCCCTTGCTTTACAGCCTGCCCTTCCTGCTGCTGCCCGCATGGTTCATCGTGCGGCGCGGCTTGCAGCCGCTGCAGGCGATGGTGGCGGCAATCGAGCAAAGTTCCGGCAGCGCCCTGCATCCCCTGCCGCCGTCAGGCTACCGTGAACTGGCGCCGTTGGCGGCATCGGTCAACCAGCTGATGCAACGCCTGACGGAGCGCGTTGAGCGGGACAAGGAATTCCTGACCGATGCCGCCCACGAACTCAAGACGCCGTTGTCGGTAATCCAGGCCAATGCCCACCTGCTCCTGAACCATCGCGACAATCCTTCACGCCTGCAGGAGGCCGACCAGGGCCTGCGGCAAGGCGTCGCACGGACCACGCACACCGTGCATCAGCTGCTGGCACTCGAACGGGCACGCCAGGACGCCGAAGCCGGGGCTGCGCAAATACTCGACCTGGTGCATCTGCTGCGCGAACGGCTGGCGCACGCGGCGCCGCTGGCGATGCAGCGCAACGTCGAACTGGAACTTGATGCACCCGCCGAATGCGCGCTGGCACTGCACCGCGAGAGCGTCGTCGCCTTGTTCGATAACCTGGTTGGCAACGCCATCAAATACTCGCCGCAGCATGGATCTGTACGCGTTTCGCTATCGGCTGGCAAGGCCCCAGTGCTGGCCATCTGCGACGAGGGGCCGGGGATCATTCCGGAACTGCGCGCCAAAGTGTTTGAGCGCTTCTACCGCATTCCCGGCCAGACGCAGCCCGGCAGCGGCCTTGGACTGGCCATTGCGGAACGCGCCGCCCAGCGCAACGGCGCCCGCATTTCGCTGCACGATGGCGATGGCGCGCGCGGCCTGCTGGTGCAGGTGCGATTCACGCCGGCTTAACGGAAGCGTTTCGGCTGGCGGCGGCGGTTGACTGCGTTCTGGTCTTGCAGGATGCCGTCCACGCGCTCCGATGCGGAACGCGAAAGATCCAGCGCCTGCGCCACGTCGGGAAAGAATTGCGGCAAGCGGTAACCCAGCCAGGCATAGGCCGAATACAGGCGGCAGGCGTCTTCCGCTTCCTGCAGGTTCATCCACCGCAGCGGATTCTGTTCCGGGTGCAGGTGGATCACGCGCTGGCGCGACAGCGAGACGCACCAATGCTCCCAGGCTTTCTGCAGCATGACCACCTTGGAAGAAATCGGCACCAGCGACAAGATGAACTTGTCGGCCACCGACAGCGGCAAGGTGTCCAGCCATTCGGCGCGTTCGAACTGTTCCTCCGTGATGCGCGGGAAGAAAAAGCCATCCGGCACGTCGATATTGTGAACGAAGCGCTTGAGCAGCCGTGCCAGCGAATCTTCGCCGGTGACCGCGGCGATTCGGTGCAGGTGTTCCAGCGTCGGCGCCACGGCAAATCCGGTAGCCTTCAGCGGCGGCAGCTTTTCCTTCAGCAGCGAACGCATCACGCCGTGGGTCTCGTCGTCGTAGCCGGCCACGTGGCCTTCCTCGTGCACCCCGTAGCGCCCCGCCCTGCCAGCAATCTGGCGCGCCAGGGCGGCCGGTATCTCTTCTTCCTCGTAGCCGTTGTACTTGACGGTGGTGGTCATCACCACGCGCTGGATCGGCAGGTTCAGGCCCATGGCGATGGCGTCCGTGCCCACCACCACGTCGGCATGGCCATCACGGAAGCGCTGCGCCTGCGCGCGCCGCACTTCCGGCGACAGGTTGCCATACACAGTGGCGACCGACAGGCCGGCCTCGGTCACCATGTCGCGCCACATCAGCACTTCGCGGCGCGAGAAGGCGATCACGGCATCGCCCTTGCGCAGGCCTTTGAGCTTGCGCACCGCGGAGGGCTCCATCGACAGCGGCGCCTTGCGCTTCAGGATATGCACTTCGATCGGGCACTCCAGACGCTCGGCCAGTGCCTCCACCGCGCGCCGCGCTTCGGCAGCACCCACCAGATAGACCGTGCGTGCCGGTGCGCCGCAGACGGCGGCCGTCCAGGCTGCGCCGCGGTCGCGGTCGGACAGCATCTGGATCTCGTCGATCACCGCCACATCGACCGGGGTGCGCGTGTCCAGCATTTCGACCGTGCTGGCGACGTGGGTTGCGCCTTCTTCGATGCGGCGCTCTTCGCCCGTCACCAGGCTGACCTTCAGGTCGGGATCGGAGGCTTGCAGGCGTTCGTAGTTCTCCAGCGCCAGCAGGCGCAGTGGCGCGAGATAGACGCCGCTGCGCGCCTTGGCAAGCGCCTCCATGGCCTTGTGCGTCTTGCCGGAGTTGGTCGGGCCAAGCACGGCGATGAACTTGCGCGGCAGGCGGCGCGCCACCTCAAAGGTATCCGGATATTCGGCCAGGTTGATGCTTTGCCGCGTACGCTCGGCATGGCGCTCTTCGCGATGGCGCTCCACCGCATGCTCCAGGCGCTGGCGCACGCGGTCGAACACGATGCCGGCCGGCTCGGAAGTCTGCATGTCTTGCAGCGCATGCAGGAAATCCATCGGCCGCATGCCGTAATCGTCGCACTCTTCGCGCAGTTCGGCGGCAAAGGCGACAACGTCGGCATGCAGTGCGGTTTGCGCCGCTTCGCTGCCGCGCTCCAGCAATATGGCTGCGCGCCCTTCGCGCTCCAGCTTGCGCCATTTGGATGGCTTGGCCAGCACGCCTTGCTGCGGCACCAGGTCGTAGGGAATGTGCAGGCCGTCCAGCTCCACAGAGCCTGTGAAGCGCAGGAATACGCGGCCTTCCTGCTTTGCCAGTTCGATGCCGCGGGCCGCAAGGCCCAGCTCGGTCACCAACTGTTCGTCGTCGTCAAAATCTGTCATGGCGAGACGATTATAACGAATGGCGCTGCGTTGCTAGTTCCAGATGCGGTAGACCCAGTAAGTTTCGTCTTCCAGGCCGCGGCGCAGGATCTCCGAAGGGCTCAGGCCGCTGATCTCGCGCGCTTCGCGGCTCATGTGCGACTGGTCGGAGTAGCCGCCCAGTTGCGCCATGTCACCCAGCGAAACCTTGCCTTTCAATGCGGCGTCGCGCGCTGCGATGAAAGTCTGCTCGGCGCGGTAGGAGCGGCGCAGGCGGCGCAGCGGCTGGCCCGCCCATGCGCGGATGCGGCGTTCGGCCATGCGTACGCTGCGGCCGATACCTGCGGCGGCCGCCTGTCCTTCCAGGCGGCGCACCCAGTCCCCTACCGCGCCGTCGAAGCTGCCGTCATCGCGCGCGGCGCGCCAGCGCGGCTCAAGAAATTCCTCCAGCAAGGCAATCCGCGCTTCGTCGTCCGATGCGGCAAGCATGCGCGCCGCCAGTTGCTGCCAATCGCTGTCGAGCAAGGCGTCCAGCGGCTGGAAGCGGTCGACGATGGTGCTCATGTCAATTCCCGTCAGGCGATGCAGCGCTTCGGGGAAGAACAGCACTGTCATGAAATGCGTCGGCCCGGGATTGGCGGAAACCGTGGGTCCGGTCCACGCGCCGGACAGCACCACGCCACCTTCAGGACACTGCATGTCCGGCATCGGCGGCTCAAGCATCACCGACTCGCCCACCAGCTGCAGGAACAGCACAGGGAAGCCTGTCGCCGGATAGCGGTTCAGGCGCTGCTCATCTGGCAGCTCGCAGCCGACGGTATTGCGCACGACAATCGCACGCAGGCAGGAGGCGAGCGAACGGCGCGGGGCGATGAATTTACTAATTGGCAACATGCGCATCATTGTAGCGCGATGTCGCAAATGTTCAAGACCGCGCCGGACACGCGGCGCATACTGGCCACCATGGATACCACGACCGCCCCCACTGCCGGCGCGCTGCGCCAACTTTCCGACCTGCCCGGACCCAAGGGGCTGCCCTTGCTCGGCAATGCCTGGCAGCTGCGGCCGCACAAAGTGCATGCCGATGTCGAAGCCCTGGCGCAGCAATATGGTTCACTGTTCCGCATCAGCATAGGCCGCGCGCAGGCGCTGGTGGTTGCCGATGCGGCGCTGGTCAACGGCGTATTGCGCGACCGGCCCGACGGCTTCAGGCGGCCCGATGTCACGGCCCAGGTATCGGATGAAATGGGCGGCGAGCGCGGTGTCTTCCTGGCGGAGGGTGCAGTCTGGCGCAACCAGCGCAAGATGGTGATGCAGGCGTTTGCACCGCATGCGATCAAGGCCTACTTCCCTTTGCTGGCACGCGTCGGCACGCGGCTGCAGGCGCGCTGGGCACAGGCAGCGCAGCAAGGCCGCCCCATCGCCCTGAATGCGGACCTGAAGCGCTATACGGTGGACGTGATCGCCGGCCTGGCTTTCGGCGAAGAGGTCAACACCATCGAGCACGGCGACGACGTGGTGCAGCAGCAGCTTGAACTGATCATGGATGGTACGGCGCGCCGCTCACTGCTGCCGGTTCCTTACTGGCGCTATATCAAGCTGCCTTACGACCGCAAGCTGGAGGCGGCGGTGCTGGCCATGCGCGAGGCAAGCAACGGCTTCATCGCCAAGGCCCGTCAGCGCATGCAGGACGATCCTTCGCGCGCCGATCGACCGCAGAATATGCTGGAAGCGATGCTGGCGGCGGCCGACCAGGAAGGCAGCGGCATCGACCACGCCGCGGTAGTCGGCAATGTCAGCACCATGCTGCTGGCAGGCGAAGACACCACCTCCAGCGCCTTGTCCTGGCTGATCTGGCTGCTGTCGCGCCATCCGGCCGCGCTGCAGCGCGCGCAGGAGGAAGTACGGCGCGTGGCGCCCGATCCTGCAGGCTTCACGATCGAGCAGATGGACCAACTGGAATACATCGACGCCTGCGCGCATGAAGCAATGCGCCTGAAGCCGCCGGCGCCTTTCATCCCGCTGCAGGCCAACCGTGCTTGCGTGGTGGGCGATGTGCAGGTACCGAAGGACAGCGTGGTGTGGTGCGTGCTGCGGCACGATAGCGTGGCCGAGGCGAAGCTGCGCAATGCCGCGGAGTTCGACCCGCAGCGCTGGCTGGATGGCAGCAACGCGCGCCAGTTGGCGATGCCGTTCGGCTCCGGGCCACGCCTGTGTCCGGGGCGCTACCTGTCGCTGCTGGAAATCAAAGTGGCCATGGCTTGCCTGCTGGGGCGCTTCGAGCTGGTCTCAGTCGAAGGCGACAGCCAGGAATACCACGGCTTTGTCATGTCGCCTGGCGCCTTGACGATGCGGCTTTCGCCAGCAGCTGGATAGTCAGCGCGAACACAAAGGCGCAGCAGAAGGACACGGCCACCGGCTGCGCACGCAGCAGCAGCGAGATCGCCACGCAGAAGGCGGCGAAGGCGAAGTAGCCCAGCATCGTGCCGCGCAGCAGTTGCACCGCGCTGTCGCGGCCCGCCTGCACGTGTGTAAAGCCGACCAGCACCGTGCCCATGACCGGGAACATGGCCAGGAAGCCGCTCAGGCGCGGGCCCAGGCCAGCGGCCGCTGCGCTGACGGACATCACCAGCACGGCCCCCGCCAGCATGCGCCACGGCAGGTCGCCGCCACGGCGGACACCCCGCGTGGCGCCCGCCGTGGCCGGGGCATGCGGCGCCGACGGGAACAGGCGCGGAGCCAGCAGCAGCGCGGCCACAACCGCCAGCGCAGCAAGCGACAGCGGCAGACTAAGCGCTTGCAAACCAGCCACCGCCAGTGCCCCAGGCGCCCAGCGCAAGCGGCATCGCGCCGGCAACGCCCATCCGGCCGGACGCCCACGCATATGTGAGGCTGAAGACGATCATTGCCAGCACGGCCAGCAGGGTGCCTTGCGCCGCCGCGGCGGCAAAGCCCGCGCCCTGTTCCAGCGAAATTGCCAGCAATATCGGCCCGGCAACGATCGGAAAGGCCGACAGCCAGCCGGCAACGGCAGGCCCCCAGCGCCGGCCTGCCAGCGTGACAGCGTAAATCAGCCAGGGCACGAGGAAGAGCTTCAGGGCAAGGATGGAATTCATGGGCCGCGAGTCTACCACGCACGGCCTTTGTATCAGCTAAGTAACAGCACGTTGACATGGACCAGCCGATTGCTCACTATCTTTGCTCCATTGAATCAACCAGGCCCGCCCAATGATTGCAACCAAACTCATCCCCAAGCTCACTTCCCTGCTGATCCTTGGCGCCTGCGCCGGCCTGGCCCAGGCGGCCGCGGCCGAACCAGCCAAGCACGCCATCACCCACGAAGACGTGTGGCTGATGAAGCGCGTCGGCGCCCCGCAGCCTAGCCCGGACGGTAAATGGGCCGTGTTCTCGGTCACCGATCCCGCCTACGACAGCAAGGAACAATGGTCCGACATCTGGATCAAATCCTTGGTGGACGATAGCGCGCCGCGCCGCCTGACCTTCAGCAAGGGGGGAGAATCGGCGCATGCATGGTCGCCGGACAGCCGCTTCCTGCTGTTCGTCGCCAAGCGCGAAGGAGACGAGGCGCCGCAGATCTATCGCATCGATGTCGCCAACGGCGGCGAAGCACAGCGCATGACCAGCCTGACGCTGGGCGCACGCATGCCGAAGTGGAGCCCGGATGGCAAGCAGGTCCTGTTCGTCAGCGAGATCTTCCCTGGCGCCGCCGATGAAGAAGCCGTAAAGAAGGTCGCCAAGGAGCGCAAGGACCGCAAGTACAGCGCCCGCGCCTACGAATCCTTCCCGCCGCGCTTCTTCGACAAATGGCTGGACGACAAGAAGGTGCGCCTGTTCGTGATGGATGCGCAGCCGGACGCCAAGCCGCGCGACATCCTGGCCGGCAGCAAGCTGGCCGACCTGCCTGGCTTTGGCGGCAGCCAGGGCGACGATGGCCAATCGGTGAACGCGGTCTGGTCGCCGGATGGCAAGGGCGTGGTATTCGCCGTCTCCACTAACCGTGACCAGGCCGCGCGCGCCTCGACCTTCACCCAGATCTACAGCGTGGCGCTGGCCGGCGGCGAACCGGCCCAGCTGACCAGGGACGGCCGCAGCTACCACGACCTGCGCTTCTCCCCAGATGGCAAGACCCTGCTCGCGCTGACCGAAGAAGAAGTACCGAACAAGGTCTACGACCTGACTCGACTGGCAAGCTTCGCCTGGCCATTCACCAATGCGCAGCCGAAGATCCTGACCCAGGACCTGGACCGTTCGATCTCGCGCTTCGCCCTGCCGGGCGATGGCAAGCGCATTTACTACTCCTTCGAGCATGCCGGCCTGGAAAAGGTCAATTCGATGAACTACGCCGGCGGCGACAAGCGCGAAGAACCGTCGCTGCCGAACGGCTCGCTCAACTCCCTGAACGCGGGCGGCAAGGCGCTGGTTGGCGTATGGGAATCGGCCATCAACCCGCCGGAAATCTACTCCTTCAACGGCACGCCAAAGCGCCTGACCTCCTTCAACGTGGAAAAAGCCGCAGCCATCGATTGGCAGGCACCCGAGCACTTCTGGTACAAGACTCCGGACGGCCGCCAGATCCACAATATGATCGTGAAGCCGGCCGGCTTTGACCCGAACAGGAAATACCCTCTGTTCGCGGTGATCCACGGCGGCGCGGCGAATATGTGGCGCGACCAGTTCGTGCTGCGCTGGAACTACCACCTGCTGGCCAAGCCGGGCTATGTGGTGCTGCTGACCGACTACAAGGGCTCCACCGGCTACGGCGAAGAATTCGCGCGCTCGATCCAGTACGATCCGCTGAAAGGCCCGGGCGACGAAATCAACTGGGCGGTGGACGAAGCGATCAAGAAGTATCCGTTCATCGACAGCAGCAAGCTGGCGGCAGGCGGCGCAAGCTACGGCGGCCACCTGGCCAACTGGCTGCAGGCCACCACCACGCGCTACAAGGCGATCGTGTCGCACGCGGGCCAGATGGACCTGGTGATGCAATGGGGTACCAGCGACAGCATCTACGGCCGCGAAGTCAATGGCGGCGGCCCGGTATGGAGCAACCTGCCGGTCTGGCGCGAACAAAGCCCGATCATGCAAGGTGCCAACCACGAAAAAGGCACTGGCTTCAAGACGCCGATCCTGATTACCGTGGGCGAACTGGATTACCGTGTACCGGTCAACAACTCGCTGATGAACTTCGCGGCACAACAGCGTTTGAATACGCCAAGCAAGCTGGTAGTATTCCCGGACGAAAACCACTGGATCCTGAAAGGCGAGAACAGCCGCTACTTCTATAACGAGGTACACGGCTGGCTCGCCAAGTACCTTGAACAATAGGAGAAGTAAACGATGACGGTTGCAAACTGGTGTATCGCCGCGGCCTGCCTGCTGCCAATGATGGTCGCACTGACGCCGAAAGTCGCCTCAGTCGCAGGCGAGGACCGCTACGACAACGCCGATCCGCGCGATTGGGCCGGCCGCCAGGCCGGCTGGATGAAACGCGCCCACGCCGCACACCTGAACGGCTTTGAAGCACTGCCGCTGTTCATTGCAGCCGTTATTCTCGCGCAGCAGGCGCATGCCAACCAGGACCGCATCGACATCCTGGCGATGGCCTTCGTCCTGATTCGCGTGACCTACAGCATCATCTACATCAGCAACCTGGCCACGCTGCGCACGCTGGTGTGGTTCGCCGGCATCGGCGTCAGCCTGGCGATCCTGGCCCAAGCCTGACCGCCGTTCCGCTCCTTTAAGCAGCGCTGGCTGCGACCGGGGCCGCTGCGGCGGCAGGCCGCAGCCGGATCGCCAGCACCATCAAGCCGGCCACCAGGCAGGCCGCGCCCGCGGTGAACAGGGCCGGATTGTAAGTAAGCAGCAGCGTACGCACCTGCCCCGCCCCGAACGCGGCAACCGCAGCACCCAGCTGGTGGGCCGCGAAGATCCAGCCGAACACCATGCCGGCTTTCTCCTTTCCGAAGGTGGTAGCGACCAGGCGCACAGTCGGCGGCACGGTAGCGATCCAGTCCAGGCCATAGAACATGGCAAACACCGACAGGCCATACAGCGTGAAATCCGAATAAGGAAGCCACAGCAGCGACAGGCCGCGCAAGCTGTAATACCAGAACAGCAGCTTGCGGTTGTCGTAGCGGTCCGACAGCCAGCCGGACAGGATGGTGCCAATCAGGTCAAAAGCACCCATCATCGCCAGCACCGAAGCGGCAGGCACCGGTCCCAGGCCGGCATCCCCGCACAGGGAAATGAAGTGGGTCTGGATCAGGCCATTGGTACTCAGGCCGCAAATGAAGAAACTGCCGGCCAGCAGCCAGAACACCGGGCTGCCCGAAACTTCGCGCAAGATGCGGAACGGGGTTGCGAAGCCGATCGCCATCGGCGCCACCGCCGCGCTTGCAGGCTGCGTTGCACCGAACGGCAACTGCCCCACATCGGCAGGACGATTGCGCATCAGGAAGAACACGGCGGTTGCAATCACGCCGCACGCCACCAGTACCGGCACCACTGCCATGCGCCAGCCAAAATGCTCCACCAGCCATGCCCCGACCGGCAGGAAGATCAACTGCCCCGTTGCCGAACTGGCCGTCAGCAAACCGACCACCAGGCCGCGACGCGTTTCGAACCAGCGATTGGACACCACCGCGCTCAGGACCAGCGCCGTCATGCCCGAGCCCACGCCCAGCATCACGCCCCATAACAGCACCAGGTGCCAGAACTGCGTCATCCCCAGCGCCAGCAGCGAGCCGGCCGTGACCAGGCCAAGCGCTGTCACCACCACTTTGCGCAAGCCGAAGCGCTCCATCAGGATTGCGGAGAAAGGCCCCATCAGGCCAAACAGCGCAAAGCGCACGGCCAGCGCCGACGATATCTGGTCGACGCCCCAGCCGAATTCCTTGCTCAGCGGCTGCAGCAGTGCGCCCGGCAGGCCGAGTGCGGCCGAAGACGTCAGCCCGGTCAGGAAGGTCAAGGCAACGATGACCCACGCGTAGTGGATGCCGCGGCGTTGCAACCGCTGGGAGAGGGTATATGCGATCATGCGAACCATGTTAAATGATGATCGTCATTAATGCAAGAAAAAGAAAAGCCGGCGCTCGGCCGGCTTTTCATCGAAGCAAGGTGCCGCTTATTTCTTGACCTGCAGGGAAGATTTCACTTCCTGCACGCCCTCGATCTTGCGGGCCAGTTCGATCGCTTTATCAGCTTCCGCTTTCGATGGCACGAAGCCGCTCAGCATGACAATACCCTTCTGGGTTTCCACGTGAACGTCCATGGCCTTGACCAGTGGATCGGCTGCGTATTCAGCCTTCACCTTGGTGGTGATCATGGTGTCGGACATCGCAGTGCGCGTGTCGGCGGTTGCCTCGCGTGCCGCAGCACGGGTGTCGGCAGTGGCGTCGCGCGTAGTATTGGCCAGGTTGGTGCCGGCTTCACGCGTGTTGTGCGCTACGGCAGCCGTGGTGCTGGTGGTACCGGCGTTGGCCAGTGCGGTTTTGTGGGAAGATTTTGCATCGGACTTGCAGGCCGACTTTGCCGAACCGCTCATGTCGTCGCAACGTTCCTTGGCCAGGTCATACTCGGCATCGGCCAGTTTGCGCTGGGCTTTGTCCACGTCCTTGGCCGTGTTCTGGTGCTGCCTGGTCGCATCAAGGACAGCGCGCGCTTCAGCAACTTTGGCTTCATCCTTGCAGATATCTTCAGCATTGCCCTTCAAGCTCTTGCAATTGTCTTTAGCAACCTTGTAGTCGGATTCAGCCTTTTCCTTCGCCGCTTTATAGGCGTCGTTATCGGCAGCCTGCGCGACAGCGAACGAAGTACTGAACAGGGCAGCCAGCGAGATACACAGAATTTTCTTCATGGTTAGTCCCCTTTAGGATGGTTTGCATGGCGATTAAACGCCTCCTGGGAACTATTTTCTGTGCGCGACCGAACACAGTTAGGTTATTGCTCGTCCTTAAGCAAGCCCTTCCCCCACAGCACGCGTGCCTGTTCGAAGGGGTTACGTTCGCTGGAGAACACAGCGCCGTTGGCAGCAAGTTGCAACCAAGCCCGCGTATTGTGCGATCCATGCTCGACAGGCTGGCGCACCTGCATCAGCCAGGCATGCACCTGCGGGTATTGCGCCGCGTTGGAGCGTTGCGTCCAGGCCAGCGCCACCAGGTCGGAGAAGGCTTCTTCGCGGCGGGTGTCGCGCATTACTTTCGACAATGCCTGCAGCGCCGGATTGTCGAGCTGCGCATGCGGTGCTTCCACAAAACCCGCCGGCAAGGCGTGCCAACTACCTTCCGCCTGGCGCCAGCAATGGCCGACTTCGTGTGCTGTCATCGCTTCGATCAAAACCTTTTGTTGCTCGGCAGGGACACCGGACAACACTTCCTCAGCCTGTGGATTGCCGCGCATGGAAAACACCAGCTTGCAGCGGCCATCGGCAAAGCCCATGGCCAGCGGCACGTCGTTCGGGCCAGCTTGCGGCTGGACCACAATATCAATCGGGAGTTTGAGTTCCTGTTTGGCGTAGGCCAACACTGAAGAACCGGCTTGCAGCCAGCGCGTTTCGGTTTCCGTCAGCTGGGCAGCACCAGCAGAGGCAGCAAAGAAAGACAGCAGGATTGGCAGGCTCAGCTTCATGACAGAACTCCGGTAACTGGCTACAACTATACATGCCTTGCGGCAAGCTGTTACCGGAGTTTCTGCGCTGTTACAAAATATTGGCTGAGCTGGTCGACAAGATTATTTTGCCAGCAAGGAGTTGGCAGTCGGGAAAGATGGACGGATGTCGTTCGGGACTTTCTTCATCTTGTCCAACGCCTTCTGCACGTCGGGGCGGATGACGACGTACTTCGCCATCATGTCCTTGGCACGCGCATAATCGCCAGTCGCTTCAATGGTGAGGAATTCACGGTCAAGATCGGTCACCGCTTGCTTGATCTTCTTGAAGTCGATCGAGAAGGTGCCATCGCCGTGCGACACGAAGCCGCCTTTGTCCAGCAGGTAGTTGACCTGGATCGCCATGCCGCGCGCATGCGAGTCGGTCAGGCCGAAGTGCAGCGTGCGGAAGGCCGACGCCAGGAAGGTGGTGTGCAGCTTGCGCTCCGCCACCTCGCCCTGGCCCAGGGTGTCGTTCAACTGGCCCTTCTCCATCATGTACATCAGGGCGAACAGGCCGGTGATATCGGCTTTCGCTTCCTCGATTGTGGAATAGGCTTCCTTCAGGTCCTGGCGCGGAGTGGACTCGGTGGCGCCAGCCTTGGTGATGTGCGGACCCAGGCCGTGCGTGATTTCATGCGCCAGGATATGGGTGAAGAAGGAATTGAAGTCCAGGTCCTTCTGGTCCGCGGGACGCAGCACCAGCTTGGCGATCGGCGTCAGCGTTGCCTTGAATTTTTCCTCCTGCACGTTCTTCAGCATCACGCGCTTGGACCCGCGCTGGCTGATGATGCGCTCGTCGTTCGGCAGGTTGTAGGCGGCGGTCTGCACGCCCATATTGCCGTCGCCCGCGCCATACACCTGGTTCACCACCACCATCGGCGCCACGGCGCCCACCTTCGGATTGCGGTATTGCGGATCTACCGGCAGGTTGTCTTCCAGCTCCTGCATATGCTTGGCGAAGAAGTCCAGCTTGCGCGTTTCCTTATCGTCGCGGATGTTTACGTAGGCTTCGAAGGCAGCCTTGTAGCCGAACAATTCGTCGTTATAGGTTTCGTACGGGCCGATGGTGACGTCGACCGGTGAGTCCAGGTCCATCCAGGCGAAGTCGGAAGGCAGGTAATCGTTGGACAGGAAGGCATCGGCGCGCAGGTCGAGGAATTTCTTCAGCGATGCGTTGCTGGTGGCCGCAGAGGCTTCTTTCAGCAGCTTGGACAGCTTCACCAGCTCCGGCTTGTACTCGTCCGAATATTTGACGATCTTGAACTTGCCGTCATCGCCCTTGCGGATGGTGGTGAAGAACCACTGCGCGTCCTGCTTCTGTGCGGCAGGCAGGCCGTTGATCCAGGCTTCCACTTCTTCCTTGCTGGCACCCTCCGGATAGAAATTGGCGGCGGCAGGCTTATGCTCCGGCACCTTGATACCCGCTACATCCGCCGGCAGGAAGGACTTGTGATCGTCGAGGATGGACCACGGGCCCTTGTTCAGCCAGAAGTATTCGGCGCGGGCCTTACCCAGCGCGGACCTGTCCTTTTGCAGCGCAGCGTACAAGGCCTCGTTGCCCGACCAGCGCTGGCGCAGTTGCAGGGTGTCGACAATCTTCGCCGCCTCGATCAGTTTCCTGATCGCCTGGCGGTCGCCGGCGGAAAGGTGCGAGGTGTCAGCCTTCAGTTGCACCGGCGCATAGCGCTTGGTCATCTTCTGCAGTTCGGCGACGTCGGCGGGAGCTGCGGCAGCGGTGGCGCTGGCGAGCGCCAGCACCAGCGGGGTCAGGAGGTTTTTCATGTGGCCTTTTCTCTACAGTTAAAAGGAAGGCCACATTGTATGCCTGCGTCTACCAGGCGCGGTAGGTTTTTCCGGAATCTGCGCCTTCCACGCAACGGCTGTATGCGCGTGCCACGCGGCTGGCCGGAACGGGTTCGAAACCATGAAACAGCGCGTCGAATTTTTCCGCCGACTCCTCCAGCAGCGAAGGATTCACCACGTTGATGCGCAGGCCGCGCTGCAGCTCGACCGCCGCGCCGCGGGCGAAGCCCTCGATGCCGTTATTGACCGTTACCGTGTTGGCGCAGCCACGCAGCGGATTGTGCGCATCGACGCCGCTGGTCAAGGTGATCGAACCACCGTCGTTCAGCGCGTGCTGTGCCACCAGGGCCACGTTCACCTGCCCCATCAGCTTCGACGCGAGGCCGATGCGGAACTGGTCGTGCGTCATCGCTTGAAGCGGGCCAACGTGCAGCGCGCCTGCCGCCACCACCACGTCATCCACCCTGCCCGTTTCTGCGAACAGGGCCCGAACGGAAGCGACATCCTCGATTGCCACCCGATGATCGCCGCTACTGCGGCCAGCGGTGATCACGCGGTGACGCTTGCCCAGCTCCCGCACCACGGCGCTGCCGATGGTGCCGGTGCCGCCAATTACCAGGACCGTACGCATTACCACACGCGGTAGGTTTTGCCGTTTTCCGCGCCTTCCACGCTGCGGCTGTAGGCCAGCGCCACACGCTTCACCGGCACGGTTTCAACGCCATAGAAGTAAGGGCCGTAAGTTTCGACCGACTCATTGACCAGGGTCGGGCTGACGGAGTTGATGCGCAGGCCGCACGGCAGCTCGATGGCGGCGCCGAGGACGAAACCATCCACGGCGGCATTGACGGTGCTGGCATTGACGCCATAGCGGATCGGATTGTCGGACAGGCTGCCGCTGGTCAAGGTGATCGAACCGCCATCATTCAGGTACTTCTGCGCAGCCAGCGCCACATTCACTTGGCCCATCAGCTTGGAGTTGAGGCCGATGTAGAACTGCTCCGCGGTCATTTCCTGCAACGCGCCGAAATGCGCATCGCCGGCAGCCACCACCACGCCATCCACCTTGCCGACTTTTTCGAACAGTGCCTGCACCGAAGCGGGGTCCTCGATCTTCACCTGGTACTGGCCACTGCTGCGGCCCACGCTGATCACTTCATGGCGCAAGCCCAGTTGTTCCACGATGCCTTTGCCGATGGTGCCCGAGGCGCCGATAACGATGATCTTTTTCATGTGATTCTCCTGTTGGGTTTCGAAGTGAAGCCAGTATGCGCTCCGTCACCGCAGGAATAAATGAGCTATCATTTAGATAATTACAAACTCATAGTTCGCAATGGACAAGCTACGCAGCATGGAAGTATTCGTCGCCGCCGTCGACACCGGCAGTTTCACCGCAGCGGCGGAACGTTTCGGCATTTCCGCCGTGATGGTCGGCAAGCACGTACGCGAACTGGAGCAAAAGCTCGGCGCCGCCCTGCTGACGCGCACGACACGGCGCCAGTCGCTGACCGAGATCGGCCGCCAGTACGCCGAGCAATGCCGCGCGATCCTGGCCCAGATCGGCGCCGCCGAAAGCCTGGCCGAAACCATGCGACTGGCGCCGCGTGGCGTGTTGAAGATAACGGCTGCGGTGTCTTTCGGGATGGAATGGCTCAGCCCCATGATCCCTGACTACCTGGAGATGTTCCCCGAAGTCAGCGTGGAGCTGAGCCTGAACGACCGCATGATCGACATGGTAGAAGAAGGTTTCGACGTCGCCGTGCGCATCGGCACGCTGGAAGATTCATCGCTGGTGGCCCGCCCGCTGCGGCCCTATGGCGTGGTGATTTGCGGCTCGCCCGGCTACCTAGCGCAGCGCGGCGTGCCGCAAGAGCCGGCCGACCTCGCGCAGCACGAATGCCTGGAATTCAGCGGCTGGGTGCCGCAAGCGCGCTGGCGCCTGAAAGGCCTCAAGGACAGCCGCCACATCCCATTAAGCCGCCTGCGCGCCAACAACAGCTTCGCGCTGAAGCAGGCAGCGTTAAAAGGCTTCGGCCTGATCATGCAAGCCGAAACAGCGCTGGCGCAAGACATCGCCGCCGGCCGCCTGGTGCGCGTGCTGGACGACTACCTGCCCACCCCGCGCCCCATGCACCTGCTCTACCCCCGCGACCGCCAGCCCACACCCAAGTTGACCAGCTTCATCGACTTCATGCTCTCCCGCCTCGGCCCTTGCAATTAAAAAGTCGGGGTCAGCTCCGGCAATCGGACATTTTGTCCGATTGCCGGAGCTGACCCCGACTTTTATGCGTTAAGGGGCTTGCCAGCCGCCGCCGAGGGCGCGGGCGAAGCTCACTGTTGCGAGCATGCGCTGGGTGTTGATTTGCACGGCGGCGCGGTCGGCGGCGAGGGCGCTGCGCTGGGCGTCGGTGACGTCGAGGTAGGTGCTGATGCCGCGCTCGTAACGGGCGCGGGCGACGTCGTAGGCGCGGGTCGCCGCTTCGCGGGACGTGGCCTGGACCTTGCCTTGCTGCGTGCGTTGCTGCACGTCGGACAGGGCGTCTTCCACTTCACGCAAGGCGGTCAGCAGCCTGCCTTCGTGATTGGCTACCGCTTCTTCGTAGCGCGCCTTGGCGACAGTCAGGTTGGACTGGTTGCGGCCGCCGTCGAGGATCGGCAGCGATAATGCCAGCGGGCCGAAACTGAATGCGCGCGAGCCGCCTTTGGAGATGTCGCTCAGGCTTTCCGAGGCATAGCCGAAGTTGCCGGTCAGGCTGACCGATGGGTAGAACGCGCCTTCCGCCACACCGACGCTGGCATTGGTCGCGCGCAGGGTGGCGACGCTGGCCGCCAGGTCGGGACGATTGGCCAGCAGCTTGGCCGGCAGGCCGGCTGGAATCACCGGCGGTGCGGGCATCTCGGTAGCCGCTGCCGGCTCCAGTTGCATCGACGATGGCGAGGCGCCCACCAGGACCGCCAGCGCGTGTTCCAGCGTGTTGCGCTGGCGTTGGACTTCTTCCAGGTCGGCTTCGGCGTTGGCGCGTTCGATGCGGGCACGCGAGGTGTCCAACTCGTTCGACAGGCCGGCGTTGAAACGGGCGTTCACCAGTTCCTCGGTCTCCTTGCGGGTGGCAAGTGCGCCGCGCAGGATCGCCATTTCGGCATCCAGGCCACGCAACTGCCAGTAGCTGGTGGCGATCTGCGACGACAGCAGCAACAGCACGCCGTCGCGGTCATGGCTGGCCGCCAGCGCTTGCGCGTCGGCCGACTCCACGGCGCGGCGCACGCGGCCAAACAGGTCCAGCTCATACGAGAAGCCTGCCGCTACCGAGTAGTTGTTGCCGTGGATAGAGCGGTGGCCCAGTGCGATACCTTGCGAGGTGTTGGCCGAGGTGCGCGAGTTCGATACGCCGGTACTGAGCGTCACGGATGGCAACTGGCTGGCTTTCACCAGCCCCAGTTGCGCTTCGGCCTGGAACAGGCGCTGCGCCGCCGCCTTGACGGTCGGGCTGTCGCGCAGGGCCTGGTGTTCAAGCCGGTTCAGCGTGTCGTCGCTGAACACGGTCCACCACTGCGCCGGCAGTTGGGCTTCGCCGCTCGCGCCTTGTGGCGCATGGCGGAAGGCCTGCTCTTGCATGCCGGCAGGCGCTTTGAAGTCGCTGCCGACGGTGCCGCAACCGGCCAGCACCGCTGCTGCGCCAACTGCCATTGCAATCATTTTGATGTTCATACTGTTATCTCAATTCTTTTTAATGCGCGCCGGAGCCGCCACCCGAAGGGGATTTCACTTTGTCGGACAGCCACAGGATCAGGATGCAGGACAGCAGGATTGCGCCCACGATCAAAAAGCCGTCGTTATAAGCCATCACGAAGGACTCGCGCCGCACGATGCCGTCCACCGCCTTCAGCGCCTTGTCCGATGCCGTGACCGGATCGAAGCCCTTGCCGATAAACGATTGCGTCAGCTGGTCCAGGCGCAGCTGGGTCGCGGCCGAGAAGCTGTTCACTGCCTCGCCCAGGCGGGCCGAGTGGAAGTGTTCACGCTGCGTCAGCTGGGTTGCCAGCAAGGCGATGCCGATCGAGCCGCCCAGGTTACGGATCATGTTGAACAGGCTCGATGCGGATGCAGTGTCTTTTGGCGCAATGCCATTCATCGCAAAGTTCGACAGCGTCAGCATGACAAACGGCTGGCCCAGTGCGCGCACCACCTGCGACAGCAGCAGCTGGTCGTAGCCGGTGGTCGCGTCCATGTAGGCATTCATGATGCAGGACACGCCGAACAGTCCCAGGCCGATCGAGCACAGGATACGGTTGTCGACCTTCATCGACAGCTTGGCCGCAAACGGCATGATGAACAGCTGCGGCAAGCCGGCCCACATGATCACTTCGCCGATCTGCATCGGCGAATAGCCGGCGATCTGGCCCAGGTACAGCGGCAGCAGGAAGGACGAGCCATACAGGCCCATGCCCATCACCGCGGCCAGCGCCGACGCAACAAGGAAATTCCGCTGCGCGAACAGCCCCAGGTTGACGAAGGGTTGCGGCCGCATCGCGCTGGTCAACACCCAGCCCAGCAAACCCACGATCGACAAGCCGGCAAACGCAATGATGAAGCCCGATTCGAACCAGTCCTTGCTGTTGCCCTCTTCCAGGAAGATGGTCAGGCAGCCCAGGCCCATCGCCATGAAGGCAATACCAAGCCAGTCGGCGTTGAACAACTCGCTGAGCTTGCGCTCTTCGTGGTCAAGGCCATATGCCACGCCGGCGATCAGCAGCAGGCCGGGCACCCAGTTGATGTAGAAGATCGAAGGCCAGCCATACAGCTCGCTCAGGTAGCCGCCCAGGGTCGGACCCATGGAAGGCGCCAGCGTTGCGGTCAAGCCGAAGATCGCCATGCCGGCCGCGCGCTTGGAGGCGGGCAGCTTGGCCATCACCAGCGTCATCGCCATCGGGATCAGCGCGCCGCCGGTAAAGCCCTGCATCATGCGGAACAGGATCATGCTTTGCAGGTTCCACGCCGCGCCGCACAGGGTCGAGAACACCAGGAACAGCGCGGTGGTGCCCATCATGTAGCCGCGCATGCCGAAGGTACGCGTCAGCAGCGCCGTCAACGGGATCACGATGATCTCGGCCACCAGGTAGGCGGTCGAGATCCAGGAGCCCTCTTCCTGCGTGGCGTTCAGCGCACCGAGGATGTCGCGCAGCGAGGAGTTGGTGATCTGGATGTCCAGCACCGCCATGAAGGCGCCCAGCATGCCCGCAGCAACGGCGATCCAGGTGCGGCCGGATACCGGACCTTCCGGCACCATCATTGGGGCACTCATTTTGCGTTCGACTTGATGCTGACTTCAGCGATGGCGGACATGCCCGGCACCAGGCGGCCTTCGTAGGCTTTCAGGTCTTCCGGCTTGAAGGTGATCTTGACCGGCACGCGCTGCACGATCTTGGTGAAGTTGCCGGTGGCATTATCGGCCGGCAGCAGTGCGAACTGCGCGCCGGAGGCTGGCGAGAAGGAGTCGACACGGCCAACCAGTTCCTTGCCTGGCAATGCGTCGATGCTCAGGCTCACTTCCTGGCCTACACGCATGTCGGCGAGTTGGGTTTCCTTGAAGTTGGCTGTAACCCAGACATTGTCCTGCACCAGGGCCACCAGTTGCTGGCCAGGCTGTACGCGCTGGCCCACTTCCAGGGAACGCTTGCCGACACGGCCTTCGACCGGAGCGACGATGCGGTTGTATGCCAGTTGCTGCTGCGCGTCTTTCAGCTGCACTTGCAGTACTTTGACTTGTGCCTTCAGCACTTCACGGGCCGAGGTGGCGGATCCGATTTGCGCTTTCGCTGCCACGGCGCTGTCCTTGCGTGCTGCCACGTCGGCAGTAGCGCTGGCGCGGGCTGCGTTGGCAGCATCCAGTTCGGCTTTCGATACGGCCTTCATCTGGCTGGTGAACAGCTGGCCGTAACGCTCGGCGTCCTGCGAAGCGCGCAGCTGGTTGGCTTGTGCCTGCGCCACCTGGGCGGAAGCGGCGCTGGCTTGCGCGTTCACCTGGGCGATCTGGGCGTCGGCCTGCAGGACCTGCTGCTGCACGCTGGCGATCTGCGCGTGGATCTGTTCTACCTTGACCTGCTGGTCGAAGGGATCGAGTTCGGCGATCACGTCGCCGGCTTTCACGAACTGGTTGTCGTCCACCAGCACTTTCGTCACCACGCCCGAAATGCGGGAAGAAACCGGGTGCACGTGGCCTGCCACGTAGGCGTTTTCCGTTTCCACGTAATGATGGCTGCGGTACCACATGCGACCGCCAGCAGCCAGGGCTGCCAGGGCGATCAGGCCGGCGATCACGAGCACGCGACGGTTAGGCGGAGTAGCTGCGGGAGTGGCAGGAGTGGCAGGAGGCGCGGCCTCTGGTACGGCGCTGAGCACTTTTTGTTCGGCTGGGTTGTGCTGGGACATGGTGGGAAGCTCCCTGAAAATGAAATGAGTCGTGTGCATTATTCGTCAATCAATGATCAAAGTCAAGAAATGAAACGATTGCATTTCATTTTTAATTGGCATAAAGTGAGGGCTATCTGATAGCCTTCGGGCCTTACTTTTGGTTTCCAATCATGTCTGTTGAACAAGTTCCTGAGCCAGTCAAAGCCGGCCGCCCCAAGGCCGCCGAGGCCGAAGCACGCCTGAATGACCTGCTGGATACGGCCGCGCGGCTGATCCTCGAAAAGGGCTATGGCAAGGTCAGCCTGGAAGCCATTGCCAAAGAAGCACGGGTTGCCGTGCGCACCATCTATGTGAAATTCGGTGGCAAGGCCGGCCTGCTGAAGGCCATCCTGCTGCGCTACCGCGCCGGCGCCTTCGACCCGGCCGGGATGGAAACCCTGCACCGCCCGATCCGCGACACGCTGCGGGAATTTGGCTTGCGGTTCCACCGCCTGGTCAGCACACCGGAAGCGACTGCGCTATACCAGATCGTGGTGGCGGAAGCCCACGCCAATCCGGACCTGGCCGAAGCCTTCTGGGATGCCGGCCCGCGCCAGACGCGCGAGCTGCTGGCGCGCTATTTCGCCCGCCCCGATATTGCGGCCCAACTCGATACGAATTCGACGCCCGAGCGCCTGGCGATCCACCTGATGAACTGCCTGATGGGCGACCAGTTGCGCCGCTTCCTGTTCGAGTCGCGCTGCGGCGTGGCCACCACGCCGGAGCAGATCGAGCAGGGCATCGACCTGTTCCTGCACGGCGTCGTCAAGCGTTAAGTACAGCTTAAGCGTGCGCGACAGCGTATGTGCGCTAGCGCACGGTGGGCCATCGGCTGGCTGCCGGATACTGATCTCCTCAAGAACATAATTAAGGTGGGAGGTTGTATGAGCAAGGTCAACCGGCTCGAATGGAGCAGGCAAATCGCCACGATTAACGAGCGCATCAAGGGTTTCCAGGCAAACCCGAACAAGGAGCACCTGGATGCCGCGATCGATGAACTAAAGGCCTATGCAGAAGCTGCCAATAGCGGCGGCATCGAAATCCCAGAGCGCTTCATAGCGAGCTAACAACAAACCGGGCAAAAGCCCGGTTTTTTATTGCAGCAACGCGCTTCCTGTGTCACGATGCCCACCCCTAGTATCAACTTATTGGTAGTAAACATGAGCGAACAAGCAACCCAACAGCAGCAAAACGACGACCAGAAATTCTTCGAGAACATCGACGCCTACATTGCCCTGGCCAACGCCCACGAAAACAGCAACAAAGGCGCGCCACAACTGGTCGGCGCCAGCCTGATGTTCGCAGCCGCCCGCTACAACATCTTCCTGGTAGCCCGCGCCCAAGGCGACCTGGAAACCTACAACGGCAAGAAAGAAGAAGCCAAGGCTTACTTCATGGACCAATTCAGCAAAATGTTCGACGACAACTGGAACGACTACAGCCAGCACTTCGAGCAGTACCGCAACCAGAAGTAATGTCCACCTTGGGGTCAGGAAGGAAAGTGGACATTTTCCTTTCACCCCAACTCCCCGCCGTCTCCTGATCTAAATCAGTTCGCTTTATTGTCGCGGTGCTATCGTCGGTGAATGAGCCGACCACCACGCCCCCTGCTCCCGGATGCCTTCTACCACGTCACCGCACGTGGCAATCGCAAGGCCAAATTCTATCTTGACGATCACGACTACCTGACCTGGCACGACCTGGTCGCCCGCACCGCCGACCGCTTCGGATTCATCTGCCATGCTTATTGCCAGATGCCGAACCATTTCCATTTGCTGCTAGAAACGCCGATGCCTAACCTGTCCGAAGGCATGCATTTCCTGAATTGCGTCTACTCGCAAAACTTCAACGTGCTGCACGGGCTAACGGGGCATGTGTTTCAGGGCCGCTTCCATTCTGTACTACTGGAAGAAGAGTCACATTTCCTGGAACTGGTTCGATACATCGCATTGAATCCAGTGCGGGCGGGCTTGGTGCTTGACGCAGCGCGTTGGCGCTGGAGCAGCTACCGGGCGACGGCTGGTCTGGTTGCGGCGCCGGATTGGCTCGATACGTCAATCATACGGGAACGTTTTCACGGCACAACCGCTACCGAGCGCATCCGGGCTTACTGTGACTTCGTATCCGCCGGGATCGGCGGGCACAATCCATTGAAGCCACCTCCCCTGCCTATCGTGAATGACAAAACGGAGCGCCAGCAAGCCATCGCCGAAGCCTTGCGCGCAGGCCTGCACAGCCCTACTCAAATTGCAGAGCACTTCAAGGTTTCAACGAAGACGGTACAAAGAATCCGCGCAGCCGAAGCTGCGCGTTGAACAAGAGGAAATGTCCACCTTGGTTCCTGACCCCAAGGTGGACATTTTATTGGAGCAAGCTTAGCGCTTGCGTGGCGGCGGCAGGTCGGTGCAGACGCCTTCGTAGGCTTCGGCGGCCATGCCGATCGATTCGCCTAACGTTGGGTGCGGGTGGATGGTCTTGCCGATGTCGATGCCGTCGGCGCCCATTTCGATTGCCAGGGCAATTTCACCAATCATGTCGCCGGCGTGGGTGCCGACGATGGTGCCGCCGATGATGCGGTGAGTCTCAGCATCGAACAGCAGCTTGGTGAAGCCTTCGTCCCGGCCGTTTGCTACGGCGCGGCCGCTGGCTGCCCATGGGAAGTGGCCCTTCTCGACCTTGATGCCCTTGGCTTTCGCTTCGTCCTCGGTAATGCCGGCCCATGCCACTTCCGGATCGGTGTAGGCCACCGATGGAATGATCTTGGCGTCGAAGTAGGCTTTCTCGCCGTGGGCTGCTTCTGCTGCGACGTGCGCTTCGTGCACGGCTTTGTGCGCGAGCATCGGCTGGCCGACGATGTCGCCGATGGCGAAGATGTGCGGCACGTTGGTGCGCATCTGGTTGTCGACGTTGATGAAACCGCGCTCGGTGACGATCACGCCGGCCTTGTCGGCGGCAAGCTTCTTGCCGTTCGGGCTGCGGCCGACTGCTACCAGCACCATGTCGTACAGCTGCGGCTCCGGTGCGGTGGCGCCGGCTTCGGCTGCTTCGAAGGAGACCTTGATGCCTTCCGGCAGCGCTTCCACGCCGACGGTCTTGGTCTTGGTCATGATGCGGTCGAAGCGCTTTTCGTTGTACTTCTGCCAGACCTTGACCGCTTCGCGGTCGGCGCCTTGCATCAGGCCGTCCATCATTTCGACCACGTCGATGCGCGCGCCGAAGGTGCTGTACACGGTGGCCATTTCCAGGCCGATGATGCCGCCGCCGATCACCAGCATCTTCTTCGGCATGAAGCGCAGTTCAAGCGCGCCGGTGCTGTCGACGATGCGTTTGTCTTCAGGGACGAATGGCAGCTTCACCACGCTGGAACCTGCGGCGATGATGGCTTGTTTGAACTGGACCACTTTCTTGCTGCCGTCGGCTGCGGTGACTTCGATGTGGTTTGGGCTCAGGAACTGGCCTACGCCCTGCACTACGTTCACCTTGCGCATCTTGGCCATGCCGGCAAGGCCGGTGGTCATCTTCTTGATGACGCCGTCCTTGTAGCTGCGCACCTGGTCGATGTCGATGGTCGGCTTGGCAAAGCTGACGCCGTTCTTGGCCATGTGGCTGGTTTCGTCCACCACCGCTGCCAGGTGCAGCAGGGCTTTCGATGGGATGCAGCCGACGTTCAGGCAGACGCCGCCCAGGGTCGCGTATTTCTCGATCAGGACCGTGTTCATGCCCAGGTCTGCGGAACGGAAGGCCGCCGAGTAGCCGCCAGGGCCGCCGCCCAGGACCATCATGTCGCAGGTGATATCAACCTGGCCGGCGTAGCCGCCAGCTTGCGGCGCAACCGCAGATACCGGCGGTGCTGCTGGTGCAGGAGCAGCGGCGGCCGGCGCCGGGGCAGCGGCAGGAGCCACAGCCGCCGGCGAAGCAGCAACGGCGCCAGCGGTTTCCTCGACCACCATCAGCGCGGATCCTTCGCTCACCTTGTCGCCAACCTTGATCTTCAGTTCCTTGATCACGCCTGCATGGGTCGACGGAATTTCCATCGAGGCTTTGTCGGATTCGACGGTGGCCAGGGACTGGTCGACCTTGACGGTATCGCCAACCTTGACCAGCAGTTCGATCACTTCAACTTCCTTGAAGTCGCCGATGTTCGGTACTTTAACTTCGATCATCACGGCCTCCTTACAGCAGGATCTTGCGCATATCGGCCAGCACTTCGGCCAGGTATGCAGCGAAGCGCGCGCCGGACGCGCCGTCGACCACGCGGTGGTCGTAGGACAGCGACAGCGGCAGCATCAGGCGCGGCACGAACTGCTTGCCGTCCCATACTGGCTTCATGGAGGATTTGGAGAGGCCAAGGATCGCCACTTCCGGCGCGTTCACGATCGGGGTGAAGGCAGTGCCGCCGATGCCGCCCAGCGAGGAGATGGTGAAGCAGGCGCCCTGCATGTCGGTCGGCTTCAGCTTGCCTTCGCGCGCTGCCAGCGACAGTTCGCCCATTTCCTTGGCGATCTGAGTCACGGACTTCTGGTCGGCGTTCTTCACCACCGGTACCACCAGGCCTTGCGGCGTGTCGGCGGCGAAGCCGACGTTGTAGTACTTCTTCAGGATCAGGTTCTCGCCCTTTTCGTCCAGGGACGAATTGAAGGTCGGGAATTTCTTCAGCGCGGTCACGGAGGCCTTGATCACGAACGCCAGCATGGTCAGCTTGACGGCGTCCTTGTTCTTGGCGTTGGCGTTGTTGCTGTCGACGCGGAACTGTTCCAGGTCGGTGATGTCGGCGTCTTCGAACTGCGTCACATGCGGGATCATTACCCAGTTGCGGTGCAGGTTCGGGCCGGAGATCTTCTTGATGCGCGGCAGCGGGGACAATTCGGTTTCGCCGAATTTGCTGAAGTCCAGCGATGGCCACGCCAGCAGGTTCAGGCCTGCACCGCCACCAGCGGCGGCGGGTGCTGCGCCCGGCGATGCTACTGCGCCGGAGACGATGCCTTTAACGTAGTTCTGCACGTCTTGCTGGGTCACGCGGCCTTTCGGGCCGGTGCCGCCAACGCGGGCCACGTCCACGCCCAGTTCGCGGGCGAACTTGCGGACGGATGGGGAGGCGTGGGCCAGTTTGCCGTTCACCGCAGGGGCGGATGGCGCGGAGGATGCTGCCGGCGCTGCGACGGCAGTGGCCGCGGCTGCAGCGGCGGCAGGAGCAGTTGCCGGCGCCGGAGCGGCGGCAGCAGGTGCGGACGCTGCGGCCCCGCCGACGGCGTCGACGATCAGCACCAGGGAGCCTTCAGCAACCTTGTCACCCACCTTGACCTTCACTTCTTTCACCACGCCGGCGTGCGACGATGGGATTTCCATGGAGGCTTTGTCGGATTCGACGGTCACCAGGGACTGGTCCTTGGCGATGGTGTCGCCAACCTTGACCAGCACTTCAATGACTTCCACTTCCTTGAAGTCGCCGATGTCCGGCACCTTCACCTCGACCGGGCCGGCGGCGGCTGCGGCCGGCGCCGGCGCTGCGGCGGCAGCTGCAGGCGCTGGGGCGGCCGGTGCCGGCGCAGCGGCTGAGGCAGGTGCCGCTGCAGGTGCAGCGGCAGCGCCGGAAGCTTCAACGACCAGCAGCAGCGAGCCTTCGGCAACCTTGTCGCCGACCTTCACTTTGATTTCCTTGACGACGCCGGCTTGCGACGAAGGAATCTCCATCGATGCCTTGTCCGATTCAACGGTCACCAGCGACTGATCAACCTTGATCGTGTCGCCCACCTTGACCATCAGCTCGATGACTTCGACTTCCTTGAAGTCGCCGATATCCGGGACTTTCACTTCAACCATGCTCATAGTGTTTGCTCCGTCTTCTATTTATTGGGTCACCGGATTTGGCTTGTTCGGGTTGATGCCGTACTTCTTGATGGCGTCTTCCACCACCGACAGCGCGATCTTGCCTTCGTCCGCCAGGGCGCGCAGGGATGCCACGGTGATGTAGTAACGGTTCACTTCGAAGAACTCGCGCAGCTTGGCGCGGCTGTCCGAACGGCCAAAGCCATCGGTGCCCAGCACCTTGTAGGTGCGGCCGGCAGGCATATATGGACGGATCTGGTCGGCAAATGCACGCATGTAGTCGGTGGTTGCGACGATCGGGCCGGTGGTGTCCTTCAGCAGGCCGGTCACGTAAGGCACGCGCTGTTCCTTGGTCGGGTTGACCATGTTCCAGCGGTCGCAATCGGCGCCATCGCGCGCTACCAGGGTCAGCGAAGGAGCGGACCACACGTCGGCGGCGATGTTCCAGTCGTTCTTCAGCAGTTCTGCCGCGAAGATGGATTCACGCAGGATGGTGCCCGAGCCGACCAGCTGCACGCGCTGCTTGGCGGACTTGTCGCCCTCTTGCAGCAGGTACATGCCCTTCAGGATGCCCTCTTCCTGGCCTGGCTTCAGGCCTGGGTGGGCATAGTTCTCGTTCATGATGGTGATGTAGTAGAACACGTCTTCCTGCTCACCCACCATGCGGCGCAGGCCGTCCTGGATGATCACGGCCAGTTCATGGCCGAAGGTCGGGTCGTACGGCACGCAGTTCGGGATGGTGGCGGCAACGATATGGCTGTGGCCATCTTCGTGCTGCAGGCCTTCGCCGTTCAGCGTGGTGCGGCCGGCGGTACCGGCCATCAGGAAGCCGCGTGCGCGCATATCGCCCGCTGCCCATGCCAGGTCGCCAACGCGCTGCAGGCCGAACATCGAGTAGTAGGTGAAGAACGGGATCATCACACGGTTGTTGCTCGAATACGAGGTCGCCGCAGCGATCCACGAGCTCATGCCGCCCGCTTCGTTGATGCCTTCCTGCAGGATCTGGCCGGCCTTGTCTTCGCGGTAGTACATCACCTGGTCCTTGTCGACCGGCTCGTACAACTGGCCTTGCTGGTTGAAGATACCGATCTGGCGGAACAGGCCTTCCATACCGAAGGTACGGGACTCGTCAACCAGGATAGGCACCACGCGCTGGCCCAGCGACTGGTCGCGCAGCAGCGCGGTGATGATACGCACATAGGCCTGGGTGGTGGAGATCTCGCGCCCTTCAGGGGTCGGGTCGGTCACTGCCTTGAAGGCTTCCAGGCTTGGCACGACCAGTTGCTCGTCGGCCTTGGTGCGGCGCGACGGCAGGTAGCCGCCCAGCGCCTTGCGGCGTTCGTGCAGGTATTTCATTTCAGGCGCGTCGTCGGACGGCTTGAAGAACGGGATGTCCTTCAGCTGGTCGTCCGGGATCGGGATGTTGAAGCGGTCGCGCATTTCGCGGATTGCCTCGTCGTCCAGCTTCTTGGTCTGGTGCGCGGTGTTGCGCGCTTCGCCGGACTTGCCCATGCCGAAGCCCTTGACGGTCTTCACCAGCAGCACGGTTGGCTTGCCGACCGATTCGTTGGCCTGTTTGAATGCAGCGTAGATCTTGTGCGGATCGTGGCCACCGCGGGTCAGGCGCCAGATGTCGTCGTCCGACATGTTGGCGACCATTTCCAGCAGCTTCGGATGCTTGCCGAAGAAGTGCTTGCGCACATAGGCGCCGTCTTTCGCCTTGTAGTTCTGGTATTCGCCATCGACGGTTTCCATCATCACCTTCTGCAGGATGCCGTCCTTGTCCTGTGCCAGCAGGTTGTCCCAACCCGGGCCCCAGATGACTTTGATGACATTCCAGCCGGCGCCGCGGAAGTCCGCTTCCAGCTCTTGAATGATCTTGCCGTTGCCGCGCACCGGGCCGTCCAGGCGCTGCAGGTTACAGTTGACCACGATGTTCAGGTTGTCCAGCTGTTCGCGGGCAGCCATGCCGATCGCGCCCATCGATTCCGGTTCGTCCATCTCGCCGTCGCCGCAGAAGGCCCAGACCTTGCGGCCTTCGGTATTGGCGATGCCGCGTGCGTGCAGGTACTTCAGGAAGCGCGCCTGGTAGATCGCCATCAGCGGGCCCAGGCCCATCGACACGGTCGGGAATTGCCAGAATTCCGGCATCAGCTTCGGGTGCGGGTAGGACGACAGGCCCTTGCCGTCGACCTCTTTACGGAAATTCAGCAATTGTTCTTCGCTCAGGCGGCCTTCCAGGAAGGCGCGCGCGTAGACGCCGGGGGACGAGTGGCCCTGGATGTACAGCAGGTCGCCGCCGTGGGTTTCGCTCTCGGCTTTCCAGAAGTGGTTAAAGCCGATGCCCAGCATGTTCGCCAGCGAGGCGAACGAGGACAGGTGGCCACCCAGGTCGCCGTCGGCGCGGTTGGCCTTGACCACCATCGCCATCGCGTTCCAGCGCATCCACGAGCGCAGGCGCTCTTCGTATTCCAGGTTGCCTGGACAGTGGACTTCTTTGTGGGCGGGGATGGTGTTGACGTAGGCGGTGTTGGCGGAGAACGGAATGTCGGCGCCGCGGCGGCGGGCCAGGTCGACCAGTCGCTCCATCAGGTAGTGGGCACGTTCAGGGCCTTCGTTTTCCAGGACGGCTTCCAACGCCTCGAGCCATTCTTTGGTTTCCTGTGCATCAGGATCGTTGGCGGTTTGTGCCGTGACCTGGTCAAGTTGAGCTGACATGTAACTAGTCTCCTATCGATTGAAGGCGCGCCACCCTTATGTCTCCGGACGGTGCTGGTGATTATTTACTAAGACTTTGGCTAAGTGTGAAGGATTCTATCAGCGAATCCTGTGTTTTTCAAATTACGGGAATTGATTTCATATTGCGAAATGCGTTGCGGATCTACAAATGGTTTCAATGGTTAATTGTCGGCAGGAAATCTCCTACATATACTCAAAACATGGAGAGCACGCCTGACCTCGTTTCGGCCCGAACCCTGCAGCGTGAACGCACTGCGCGCAAGGAGGCGGAGTCATTGCTCGAGCAGAAAAGCCGTGAGCTCTATGAGAAAAACCAGTTCCTGCAGGAGAGCGAGCGGCGCTACCGCAACCTGGTGGAGTTGGCGCCCGATGCGATCTGGATTCATTGCGAAGGCCGCATCACCTTCCTGAACCAGGCCGCCTTGCGCCTGTTCGGTGCTACCTGCCCCGAGCAATTGCTTGGCACACTGGCTGCGGACCGCGTGCCGGAGCAGTTCCACGCGGCCGTCCAGGCCTGGACCCCGATGGAGCTCGACAAGGTGCATCAGCGCCCGCGCAGCGAACTGCGCCTGCTGCGGCTGGACGGCAAAGCGGTCGACGTGGAATTCTTTGGATGTTCGATCCGCTTCAATAATCGCGATTCGGTGATGCACGCGGCGCACGATGTCACCGAACGCCTGCAGCAGGTGGCGATCCGCCATCGCGCCACGCACGACGAACTGACCGGGCTGGCCAACCGTGCCTATTTCCTCGAGCGCCTGGCCGAAGAGATCGAGCAGGCACGCTGCGCCGGTACTTCGCTGGCGGTGGCCTTCGTCGACCTGGACAAGTTCAAGCAGATCAACGACACGCGCGGCCATGCGGTCGGCGATGAATTGCTGCGCATCGTCGCCTCCGTGCTGCGCTCCTGCGTGCGCGATAGCGACACCGTGGCCCGCCTGGGCGGCGACGAATTCGTGCTGCTGCTGGACAGCGCCCAGGGCCAGTTGACCCCGGCCGTGCTGGCAGAGCGCATCAGCGATAAGTTGGCGGAGCCGGTCATGCTGTCCGGCCAGCAGCACATCATTAGCGGCAGTATCGGCCTGAGCATCTATCCCGACGATGGCTTGCACGCTGAAGAACTGCTGCGCCATGCCGATATCGCCATGTACCACTGCAAAGGCCAGCGCTGCAGCAACGTGCAGTTCTTCACGCCGGACATGCAGCGGCGGCTCGACGCACGGGTGGCGCTCGAGCAAGGCTTGCTGCGCGCCCTGCAGCGCGAGGAATTCGTACTGCACTTCCAGCCGCAGGTGAACCTGCGCAGCGGCGGCATTATCGGCCTGGAAGCATTGCTGCGCTGGCAGTCGCCGGAACTGGGCCTGGTGCCGCCGATGGAATTCATCCCGGTGGCGGAAGAAAGCAACCTGATCGCCGACATCGGCAAATGGGTGTTGGAAAAGACTTGCGCCACCTTGCGAGCATGGCAGGATGCGGGCGTGCCGGTGGTGCCGGTAGCGGTCAATATCGCCGCCTCGCAATTTGCGCGGCAGGACTTCGACACCACCGTGGCAGATGCCCTGGGCAGGCACGGAATCGATCCGGGTTTGCTGGAACTGGAGCTGACCGAAAGCCTGTCGATGGGCGACCCGATGGGCTCCATCGCCCTGATGCAGCGCTTGCGCGCAATCGGCATCAGTTTGGCGATCGACGACTTTGGCACCGGCTATTCCAATCTCAGCTACCTGAAGCGCTTTCCGGTCGACCGGCTGAAAATCGACAAGAGCTTTACCTCGGGCCTGGCGAGCAATACGGAAGACCATGCCATCGTCACCGCCGTCATCAGCCTGGCGCATAGCCTGGGCCTGAAGGCAATTGCAGAAGGTGTGGAGAGCGAGGACCAGCTGCGGCTGTTGGTCGCCGAGGGTTGCGACGAAATCCAGGGCTACTTCTTCAGCCGTCCTTTACCGGAAGCCGCGGCGCGCGAGATGCTGCTGCGCCGCCCCACCCTGCCATTCACTTCGGACAAAATCCGTGACGCGGATTGAACGGGTCCAGCCAGAGCTCTTTGCGGGCCAGCATGGCAGGATCAATGTCCTTGTTCGGCAGGTCGATACGGCGACGGTTGCATAGCTTGGCGCGCTGCAGGTAGCTGCGGTGGTGTTCTAGCACGAAGCGCTCCAGCGTACCGTCCTTCAGCAGCGCTTCCATGCCGGCCCGGATACGCTTATATAGCTGCGGATTCTTGGGCGAGACAAAGAACATCGACGGGATATTGTCGTGCAGGACGACGCTGTCTTCGACCGCCAGTTGCGGGTACGCTTGCTTGCGCAGGTCGTATTCCTGGAAGATTTCGTTCACCCCGCGCGGGAAATAGTCGAAGCGGCCGGCAATCAGCATATCGAACAGGCCGATGTAATTGCTGCCGGTGACATAGTGGAAACCGTTGTCATGCAGCGAAGCGCGTGTGACCCACACTGAGCCGACACCGGCAGTCATTTCCTTGAGGCCTTCCGGCAGCACCAGTTTGCGCATGCGGTCCTGGTTCTTGCTGTCAATCAGGGAGATGCGCCAGCTTTGCAGGCCCATATCGGTCGGCACCGGAACCGCGCGCAGGGACTTGAGCCATTTGGCGTCGGCCGGATAGGCCGTCACGTTGATCAGCTTTCCATCCTTGAGCGCCGCCAGCAAGCGTGGACGCTCCATGTGGATGTCGGCATATTCGATGGTGTAAGGCCCGAATTCAGGCACTGTGCGCTCCATTACCTGCAGCAGCAGTGCCTTTGAGTACTCGCGACGCAGGTCGGCGGAGGATGCGGCACGGTCGAAAATTACGGCATCCACCGCCCGCGCATCGAGCGTGGCGCATGCGAGCAGCAGCGCGGCCAGGCGGGTGATTGTCTCCTTTATCTTCATTCGCCTATGATATCGCGATATGACTAACGAATATGTCCATCCGACACCCGGCCTCGCCGGCCGCATGCTCGCTCGCCTTGCAAATTCTCGCCGCATCGCCTCCATCCGCCGCGCCGTATTTTCCCGCCTGCCGTTCCTGACGCTGGAAAGCGATGTGCGCGATGTGGTCTACCTGACCTGGATGATCGATGCGGCGACCGCACAGGCGATGGTGCCGGCAGGAGTGCGATTGTGGCAGCGCAATGGCCTGACGCCGTTCAGCATCCTGACCTATCGCCATGGGCATTTTGGTCCGGCGCTGGCAGGACCGGCGCGCAAGCTGCTGCCATCGCCGCTGCAAAGCAACTGGCGCTTCTATCTGGAAGAGCCGGGCAAAGTGTACTTCGTGCGGAATATCATGGATAGCGCGTTGCACGCACTCGGCACGCGCATCTTCAGCGATATCCTGCCGACCCATTTGCCGGGGCGCTTCGTGCACGCCCGCAATGGCGAGGAATACCTCACCCTCATCGAGCCCGGCGCAGGCAGCGCGCCGCTGCTGGAGGCACGTATCCGCGCATCCGCCCGGCGCGAGCTGCCAGCAAGCCTGGCGGACGCCTTCGCTGATTGGGACGAGGCGGTCGCCTTCATCGCATGCCAGCACATGGCCATGATCAAGGTTCCGGGCCTGGGCCGCATGGCGGAATCCGAAATCAGCCTGCCTATTCCACTCGATGAAGTGCTGCCATTGGAAGCGGCATCGGTAACCTGCCCGATGGCGGGTGATGGCACAGGTGCCCCCTTCTGCTTCGCCGTGCCGCGCGTCCGGTTCAAGGTTCTTTCGGAGTCTCTAGCAGCTTCCTGATCGCGCCGCGCGGATTGGCCATGAAGTCATACATCACTTCATAGTGTTCGGTGTCTTCATAGGCGCGCTGCCGCAGCCCGTCGGGCGTGCAGACGAAGATTGAGGCCTCTGGGTAGGCCATCAGGACCGGTGAATGGGTCGCGATCACGAATTGCGAGCCATCCTGCACCAGTTCGTGGATGCGTTTCAAGGCGCGCAACTGGCGTTGCGGCGACAGCGCAGCTTCCGGTTCGTCGAGGATGTACAGGCCTTTGCCGCCGAAGCGCTTGTCCAGCAGGGCGAGAAAGGACTCGCCATGCGACTGTTCGTGCAACGAACGGTATCCGTAGGAGTTGATGATGGGATCCGAGTTGATCTGACAATCATCCTCATCCAGCCGTTCAATTTCCGTGGCGAGGTTAAAGTAGCTCTCCGCGCGGAGGAAATAGCCATCGCGCGGCTTGCGAACGCCGCGTGCGACGCGCAAGTACTCGTGCAAGCACGAATGCGACTCACGGGTGCTGAAGTTGAAATTTTTGCTACCGCCTTCTGCGTTGAAGCCAAGTGCAACGGCCAGCCCCTCCAGCAACGTCGACTTGCCCGAACCGTTTTCGCCGACGATGAAGGTCACGGCCGGATCGAATTCGAGCCGGCCGAGGTGACGCACGGCGGGCAGGCAGAAGGGGTAGGCAGAGAAATCAGGCGTCTTGTCGGGACGCAGCTGGACATCAAGCAGGAACTGGTAAGAGATCATTTGTTGGCAAGCTTACAATCATGTGCAGTGCAGCACAAGGCCGCCACCATTTATAATGGCGACTTTCCATTCCACCAATCCATGCAATCATGTCTGCACAACTGATCGACGGAGTAGCGCTCTCCCAAAAACTGCGCGCCGAAATCGCTTCCCGCGCCGCCGCATTGACCGCCAAGGGCAAGCAGCCTGGCCTGGCCGTGATCCTGGTCGGCGACGACCAGGCCAGCCACGTCTACGTGCGCAACAAGGTCAAGGCTTGCGAAGACGCCGGCATCCGCTCGGTGAAAGAGCAGTATGCCGCAGACATGACCGAGCAAGCCCTGCTCGAGCGCATCGCTACCCTGAATGCCGACCCAGGCATCCACGGCATCCTGGTGCAGATGCCGCTGCCAAAACACATCGACCCGCACAAGGTGATCGAAGCTATCGCCACCACCAAGGACGTGGATGGCTATTCGGTGCTGAGCGCTGGTGAGCTGATGACCGGCCTGGAAGGCTTCCTGCCATGTACTCCTTACGGCTGCATGAAGCTGATCGAATCGACCGGCGTCAACCTGAAGGGCAAGCACGCTGTCGTGATCGGCCGTTCCAACACCGTCGGCAAGCCAATGGGCCTGCTGCTCTTGCAAGCCAATGCAACCGTCACCATCTGCCATAGCGGAACCTCGGACCTGGGCTATCACACCCGCCAGGCGGACATCGTGGTGGCAGCAACGGGCCGCCGCAATACCCTGACTGCTGATATGGTGAAGCCGGGCGCCATCGTGATCGACGTGGGCATCAACCGCGACGAAAACGGCAAGCTGTGCGGCGATGTGGACTTTGCGGGCATCAAGGAAGTGGCCTCGCATATCACGCCGGTGCCGGGTGGCGTCGGTCCGATGACGATTACCATGCTGCTGATGAATACTATTGAGTCGGCGGAACGCGTTTGAACCGCTTTAAACCGGTAAACCAGTGTCAGACCCACAGGGTCTGACACTGGTTTACCGGTGTCTGATCCTGCGGGTCTGACACCGAATTTCAGGTTTTAAGGAGTTAAGAATGACTGACAATCCCCTGCTGGACTTTAGCGGCTTGCCGCGTTTCGATGCGATCAGGCCCGAACACGTCACTCCCGCGATCGAGCACCTGCTGGAGAAAAACCGCGCCGCGGTGGCGCAACTGGAAGCGCCAAGCGACAACGTGACCTGGGATAACTTCGTCACCCCGCTGGAAAATTCCACCGAGCTGCTGGGCCGCGCCTGGGGCATCGTCAGTCACCTGAACAACGTGATGGACACGCCCGAGCTGCGCGCCACCTACAATGAGAACCTGCCGAAGGTGACCGAATTCTGGACCGCCCTGGCCCAGAACGAGGCGCTGTTCGCCAAATACAAGGCCCTGCGTGCCAGCGCGGAATTCGCCGCCCTGTCGCCGGCGCGCCAGCGCATCATCGACAACGCGATCCGCGATTTCCGCATGGGCGGCGCCGAACTGCCGGACGATAAGAAGGAACGCTTCGCCGCGATCCAGGAAGAACACGCAGCGACCAGCACCCGCTTCAGCGAAAACGTGCTGGACGCCACCAACGACTGGAAAATGCTGGTTGAAGACGAAGCCGAACTGCGCGGCCTGCCGGACGACTCCAAGGCCGCCGCCAAGGCGCTGGCCGAGAGAGAAGGCAAGCAAGGCTGGGCCTTCACCCTGCACTTCCCTTCTTACTACCCAATCCTGCAGTTCTGCGACAACCGCGCCCTGCGTGAAACAGTCTACCGCGCCAACGCCACCAAGGCTTCCGAGCTGGGCGAAGCGTTCAGCAAGCGCGAGGACTGGGACAACACCGGCAATATCGCCACCCTGCTGAAGCTGCGCGCGGAAGAAGCCGGCCTGCTGGGCTACCAGAACTTCGCCGAAGTCTCGCTGGTGCCGAAAATGGCCAAGTCACCGGAACAGGTGATCGAATTCCTGGAAGACCTGGCCAAGCGCGCCCGCCCGTTCGCCGAGAAAGACCTGGCCGAACTGCAGGCCTACGCCAGCAAGGAACTGGGCATCGACGACCTGCAATCGTGGGACCTGCCTTACGCTTCCGAAAAGCTGCAGCAGCACCTGTACTCTTTCTCGGCGCAGGAAGTGAAACAGTACTTCCCCGAACATAAAGTCATCGACGGCCTGTTCAAGCTGGTGCAAACCCTGTTCGGCGTGTCGATCAAGCCGGACAGCGCCCCGGTCTGGCACAAGGACGTGCGTTTCTACAGCATCGAACGCGAAGGCGTGCTGGTTGGCCAGTTCTACCTCGACCTGTACGCCCGCGAGGGCAAGAGCGGCGGCGCCTGGATGGACGACGCGCGCGGCCGCCGCCTGAAGAACGGCGAGCTGCAAACCCCGGTCGCCTACCTGACCTGCAACTTCACCGAACCGCTGGTGGTGGACGGCGTGCCGCAGCCTTCGCTGTTTACCCACGATGAAGTGATCACCCTGTTCCACGAATTCGGCCACGGCTTGCACCACATGCTGACCCAGGTCGAGGAACTGGCGGTATCCGGCATTTCCGGCGTCGAGTGGGATGCGGTCGAGCTGCCGTCCCAGTTCATGGAAAACTTCTGCTGGGAGTGGGATGTGCTCAGCCACATGAGCTCCCAAGTGAAGAGCGGCCTGCCGCTGCCGCGCGCCCTGTACGACCGCATGCTGGCGGCGAAAAACTTCCAGTCCGGCCTGCAGACCCTGCGCCAGGTGGAGTTCGCCCTGCTCGACATGCTGCTGCACTACGACTTCCAGCCGTCCGGCGCCAAATCGGTGCAAGACCTGATCGACCAGGTGCGCGGCAAATTCGCCGTTATCATCCCGCCAAGTTTCAACCGTTTCCAACATTCCTTCGGCCATATCTTTGCCGGAGGCTACGCGGCGGGATACTATAGCTATAAGTGGGCGGAAGTACTGTCTGCCGACGCCTACGCTGCCTTCGAGGAAGCGGCGGCGCTGGACGGCGGTAAATTGTCCACCGATACTGGTAAACGCTTCCAGCAAGAGATTCTGGCCGTCGGCGGCTCGCGCCCGGCCCTGGAATCGTTTACTGCTTTCCGCGGCCGTGAGCCGACCATCGACGCCCTGCTGCGCCACAGCGGCATGGCGGCATAAAGGAGATAGAGATTCAATGAAACGCGCTGCCCTGCTTTTGCTGCTGCTGACTGCCAGCGCGGCGCACGCCCAGATGTACAAGTGGAAGGACGACAAAGGCGTCACCCACTTTACGGAGACGCCGCCGCCCACCACCGCCAAGAAGGCTGAGGTGAAAAATTACAACACCGCCGGTGCCGGCGGTGTCGCCTTGCCAGCGGAACTGGCCGAAGTCGTGCGTGCCCGCCCGGTGGTGCTGTACACCACCGCCAACTGCGGCACCGGCTGCAATATGGCCCGCACCCTGCTGGCCACTCGCGGCATTCCTTACCGCGAAAAGACGGTTTCCACCGCCGAGGACCATGAGGCCATGAAAAAGGCCGGCAGCGACGGTCAGGTGCCTTTCCTGCTGGTCGGGCGTTCGCGCCAGATCGGTTTCGAACAAGGCACTTGGGACAGCGCGCTGACCGACGCCGGCTACCCTACCGTGAAGATGCTGCCGCCGGGGTATTCGAACCCGCCGCCGACATCGGCCGCACCGCCACGCGGCCCAAGCGCCGAGGATGTCGCCAACGCCAAGTCGGAAGCCGAGCGCGCTGCAGCCGCCGCGGAAAAGGCGCGCCGTGAGCGCGATACGCCTCAAAACGCATCGTCGAACTTCCGCTTCTAAGACGTTTCGAAGAAATAATGACGCAGATTGATTTCCACAGCGGCGTGCCGGACAAGGTTGCCTATGCCTGCCGCCTGCTGCGTAAAGCCTACGCCAGTACGCCCCGCATCGTCGTGATGACCGAAGATGCGGCGCAACTGGCGGAGCTGGACAAGGCCCTGTGGACCTTCTCCGCCACCGACTTCCTGCCGCACGCCCACGCCAATGATCCACTGGCGCCGGATTCCGCCATCGTGCTGGCCGATAGCGACGCCATCGAACTGCCGCAAGCCGGCCTGCTGGTCAACCTGGCACGCCGCGCACCGGCCCAATTCGAAGGCTTTGCGCGTTTGATCGAAGTCATTTCTTCCGACGAGGAAGATGCGGCGGCGGGCCGCCAGCGCTATGCTGCCTACAAGCGCCAGGATTTCCCGCTCAAACACCTCACTGTAGGCAAGTAGTTTATGAACCAGCCTTTTGACGCCAGCATCCCGGTCCTGACCGAAATCATGAAGGACGAGGTGCCGGCACCTGCTGCTGCGCCGGTACCGGCCAACCGAGCACCGCGCGTCGAGGAAGACGCCCTGGATTGGGAAGCATTGGAGCGGCGGGTCTCCGAACAGGTGCTGCATCAGTTGTCCAACCGCGTTGATTTCGTGCTGGAGCAACGCATCAAAGACAGCATGGCCGAAGTCCTGGAACATGCCCTGCACGCCCTGACCGCTGAAATCCGCGAAGGCCTGCACGACACCATCGGCAAGATCGTCGCCCGCGCCGTGCAACAGGAAATCACGCACCTGCAAGCCGATTCCAGCCGCCAGAAATAATTCCCTCTTTGCCATTCGGGGTTTTTGTTGTATTTTCTCTGGCAAATCTGACTTTTTGACTGGAGCCCCCGATGCAGTTCAAGAACAAATTCATTCCTGTTGCCATCGCCCTGGCATTTGCCGGCAGCGCCTACGCCCAGGACACCATCAAGATCGGCCACGTGGCCCCGGTTTCGGGTCCAAACTCCCACCTGGGCAAGGACATGGAAAACGGCGCCCGCATGGCCGTTGAAGACCTGAGCGCCAAGGGCGTCAAGATCGGCGGCAAGCCAGTCAAGTTCGTGGTCCAGTTCGAGGATGATGCAGGCGACCCGAAACAGGGCACTACCGCCGCGCAAAAGCTGGTGGACGCCAAGGTACAGGGCGTCATCGGCCACCTGAACTCAGGCACCACCATTCCGGCTTCCAAGATTTATTATGACGCCGGCATTCCGCAGATTTCCCCTGCCGCCACTTCGCCGGTGTACACCAAGCAGAAGTTCAATACCGCCTTCCGCGTGGTCGCCAACGACAACAAGCTGGGCGGCACCCTCGGCGCCTACGCCGTGAAAAACCTGGGCGCCAAGAAGATCGCCGTGATCGACGACCGCACCGCTTACGGCCAGGGCGTGGCCGACGAATTCGTCAAAGGCGCCAAGAAAGCGCTGCCGGGCGTGCAAGTGGTTGGCAAGGAATTTACCAACGCCAATGCCACCGACTTCAACGCCATCCTGACCAACATCAAGTCCAAGAACCCTGACCTGGTATTCTTCGGCGGCATGGACTCGGTCGGCGGCCCACTGCTGCGCCAGATGAAGGCGCTGGGCATCAATGCCAAATTCATGGGCGGCGATGGCGTCTGCACCGACGCGCTGTACCGCCTGTCCGCCGGCGCGGCTGCCGACGGCGTGGTTACCTGCGCCGAGGCTGGCGGCGTAACGGCCGACATGCAGAAGAACATGGACGACTTCCGCGCCCGCTACAAGAAGAAGTACGGCCAGGAAGTGCAGTTGTACGCGCCGTATGTGTACGACGCCATCATGACCATGGCGGACGCCATGGAAAAAGCCAATTCGTCCGAGCCAGCCAAATACCTGCCGGTACTGGCCAAGATCAAGCACCAGGGCGTAACCGGCAACGTTGAATTCGACCAGTTCGGCGACATCAAGGATGGTGCGCTGACCCTGTTCACCTACAAGGGCGGCATCAAGACCCGGATGGAAGTAATCAAGTAATACACGAGAATTATCGGGGGGAGCCCGTGGGCCGCCAGCCAGCTTGGCGGCCCATTTTCGTTTCAGGAGAAAGTGCAATGCAAACCAAAACCATCATCGCTGCCATCGCCTTGGCCTTCGCTGGCGCCGCAAGCGCCCAGGAAGTGGTCAAGATCGGCTATGTCGGCCCGCTGTCCGGCCAGTCCGCCCATTTGGGCAAGGATAACCAGAGCGGCGTGCGCATGGCGGTGGAAGACTTGAACGCCAAGGGATTCAAGGTCAATGGCAAAGCGGTCAAGTTCGAGATGGTGTCCGAAGACGATGCCGGCGACCCTAAGCAGGGTACCTCGGCCGCGCAGAAACTGGTCGACGCCAAAGTACAGGGCGTGATCGGCCACCAGAATTCCGGCACCACCATTCCTGCGTCCAAGATCTACTACGACGCAGGCATTCCGCAGATTTCCGCCTCGTCCACCAGCCCGGTGTACACCAACCAGGGTTTCAACACCACCTTCCGCGTAGTGGCGAACGATTTCAAGCTGGGCAGCTCGCTGGGCAAGTACGCCACGCAGAAACTGGGCGCCAAGCGCATCGCGGTGATCGATGACCGCACCGCTTACGGCCAGGGTGTGGCCGCCGAATTCCTGAAGGAAGCCAAGAAAGGCGCCGGTGTGCAGATCGTGGACAAACAGTTCACCACCGACAAGTCGACCGATTTCAACGCCATCCTGACGTCAATCCGTGCCAAGAACCCGGACCTGGTGTTCTTCGGCGGCATGGACTCGGTGGGCGGCCCGTTGCTGCGCCAGATGAAGGCGCTGGGCATCAAGGCCAAGCTGATGGGCGGCGACGGCATCTGCACCGAAGCGCTGCCGAAGCTGTCGGGCGGCGCCGACGACGTGGTGGTGTGCGCGGAAGCCGGCGGCGTGACGCCGGAGCAGGAGAAGAAGCTGGACGAATTCGCTGGCCGCTTCAAGAAACGCTACGGCTACGATGTGCAGATTTACGCGCCGTACGCCTACGACGCAACGATGGCGATCGCCCACGCGATGGCGGATGCCAAGTCGACCGATCCTGCCAAATACCTGCCCTTCCTGAAGAAGGTCAAGCATGATGGCATCAGCGGCACCATCGCCTTCGACGCCAAGGGGGACATCAAGGATGGCGCCCTGACGCTGTTCGGCTACAAGGCCGACAAGAAAACGCGCATCGAAGTCGTCAAATAAAAAAAGCCGGGCTAGCCCGGCTTTCTTACATCGAATTCAGATCATTTCTGGGTCAGGACCCATTTCACCAGGGTCTTGGCTTCCGCCTCGCTCACCTGCGGGTTGGCTGGCATCGGGACCGCGCCCCACACACCGGAACCGCCCTTCATTACTTTCTGCGCCAGTTTGGCTTCGGCATCCTTCTGGCCTGCGTACTTGGCTGCGACATCCTTGAATGCCGGGCCAACCAGTTTGGTGGCCACTGCGTGGCAAGCCATGCAGTTCTTGGCCTTGGCCAGATCAGCGTTTGCGAAAGCAGCCTGCGACGAGAAAGCCGCGGTTACCAGGAAACCAACCAACAGGGAACGTTTCATTTTCATCTCCAGGAAAAAAACTCACACAATTCTACTCTACAACGCGCCCTGCGTATTATGGGTTGACCGTAAGCTGGATATTGCTATGATGGAATACTAAGGAGTTTTTCCATGCCCATTATTTTATTGATAATTGCCCTTGTGGCACTGAAGTACTTTGAAGTCTGGAAGTTTGCTGAACTGTCGTGGTGGTGGATCACCGGCACGATGGGCGTTGCTTTCTTATGGTTCGAGTTCCTCGAACCGATGCTTGGCCTCGACAAGCGCAAGGCCCACAACGTCGACGAACAACGCCGCAAAGACCGCGTCAAGAAGGCTTTCGACGATCTCAAGAAGCGTAAGTAAGCGTTTGGCCATCCGCCGGCACGACGATACGGCACCATCATAATTTCGTGGGAAAACGCTGTTTGAACCTGTCTTTGTCGCGGGGAGTTGGGCTTCAGATGAAAGTCGGGGTCAGCTCCGGCAATCGGACATTTCGCAAGCGAAATGTCCGATTGCCGGAGCTGACCCCGACTTTCAATTACTTACGAGCGAGCTGGCTGAGGTCGCGCACTGCGCCGCGGTCGGCGGAGGTGGTCAGCGCGGCGTAGGCTTGCAGCGCTTGCGAGACGTAGCGCTCGCGGTTGAGCGGTTTCCAGGCGTCGGCGCCGCGCGCTTCCATTGCGGCACGGCGTTGCGCCAGCGTTTCCGGCGTTACGCGCAGGTTGATGGTGCGCGATGGGATGTCGATGTCGATCATGTCGCCTTCTTCCACCAGGCCGATCGCGCCGCCTTCCGCCGCTTCCGGCGAGGCGTGGCCGATCACCAGGCCGGACGAGCCGCCGGAGAAACGTCCGTCGGTGAACAGCGCGCACGCCTTGCCCAGGCCTTTCGATTTGATGTACGAAGTCGGGTACAGCATTTCCTGCATGCCCGGGCCGCCTTTCGGGCCTTCGTAGCGGATGATGACCACGTCGCCTTCATGCACGGTATCGCCCAGGATGCCTTCCACCGCCGCGTCCTGGCTTTCGAATACGCGTGCCTTGCCGCTGAACTTCAGGATCGATTCATCGACACCGGCGGTTTTCACGATGCAGCCCTTCTCGGCGATGTTCCCGTACAGGACCGCCAAGCCGCCGTCTTTCGAGTAGGCGTGCTCCAGGTCGCGGATGCAGCCGGTGCTGCGATCCAGGTCCGACGAGGCATAGCGTTCGGATTGGGAGAACGCCACCTGGGTCGGCACGCCACCCGGCGCTGCGCGGAACAACTGGTGTACGGCTGCGTCGTCGCTGCGCTTGACGTCGTATTTCTCGATCGCCTCGCCCATGGTGGCGCTGTGCACGGTGTGCTGGCTGATGTCCAGCAGGCCGGCGCGCGCCAGTTCGCCCAGGATGGAGATGATGCCGCCAGCGCGATGCACGTCTTCAATGTGGTACTTGTCGGTCATCGGCGCTACCTTGCACAGGCAAGGTACTTTGCGCGAGATGCGGTCGATGTCGGCCATGGTAAACGGCACTCCCGCCTCGTGCGCCGCGGCCAGCAGGTGCAGCACGGTGTTGGTGGAGCCGCCCATCGACACGTCCAGCGCCATCGCGTTCTCGAACGCTTCCTTGGTGGCGATGGAGCGCGGCAGCACGCTGTAGTCGTCCTGCTCGTAGTGGCGCTTGGCCAGGTCCACGATCAGGCGGCCGGCGCGCAGGAACAGTTCCTTGCGGTCGCTATGCGTCGCGACGATGGTGCCGTTGCCGGGCAGGGACAGGCCCAGCGCTTCGGTCAGGCAGTTCATCGAGTTGGCGGTGAACATGCCGGAGCAGGAACCGCAGGTCGGACAGGCCGAGCGCTCGATTTCCGCCACGTCGGCATCGGATACGCTGCTGTCGCCAGCCTTGATCATGGCGTCAACCAGGTCCAGCTTGATGATCTTCTCGCCGCCGTTGACGGCCTTGATGACCTTACCCGCTTCCATCGGGCCGCCGGAAACGAAAATCGCCGGAATGTTCAGGCGCATGGCTGCCATCAGCATGCCCGGGGTGATCTTGTCGCAGTTGGAAATGCAGACCATGGCGTCGGCGCAGTGGGCGTTCACCATGTATTCCACCGAATCGGCGATCAGGTCGCGCGATGGCAGCGAGTACAGCATGCCGCCGTGGCCCATGGCGATGCCGTCGTCGACTGCAATGGTATTGAATTCCTTGGCCACGCCGCCGGAAGCTTCGATCTCGCGTGCAACCAGCTGACCCAGGTCCTTCAAGTGGACGTGGCCCGGTACGAATTGGGTGAAGGAGTTGACCACTGCGATGATCGGCTTATTGAAGTCGCCATCTTTCATGCCGGTGGCACGCCACAGCGCGCGGGCGCCAGCCATGTTGCGGCCTTGGGTGGTGGTGTAGGAACGGTATTGCGGCATGGTGGGGTCTCCTCGGTAAGAGTCTAAGAGTGCCTTGCCCCTGACAGGTTGTCAAATATATGATAAGCACTGCTGTGATATGCTTTGCGAATGAATATCGAACTTCGCCAGCTGCGCTATTTCGCTACCGTCGCCGAGGAGCTGCATTTCGGCCGCGCCGCGCGCCGCTTGCATATGACTCAGCCGCCGCTGTCGCAAACCATCATGGCGCTGGAAGAGCTGCTGGGCGCTGCGCTGTTCGAACGCAACCGGCGCGGCGTGGCGCTGACTGCTGCCGGCGAAGCCCTGCTGCCGGAGGCGCGCCGGCTTCTTGAACAATCGGCCGCGCTGGCGGAACTGGTGCAGCGCGCCGCCACCGGCGCCAGCGGCCGATTGTCGCTGGCTTTCGTATCCTCAGCCGATTACAGCGTGCTGCCGCCCACCCTGCGCGCTTACCGCGCCGAGTACCCGCAAGTTGAAATCACGCTGAAGGAAGCAACCTCCGACCTGCAGCTCGACGACCTGCTGGAAGGCCGGGTCGATGCCGGCCTGCTGATCCCTCCCCTGCCCGACCGCGCGCGCCAGGAGCTCGATTACCTGCCCGTACTGAGCGAACCGCTGGTGCTGGCCGCGCCGGCGGGATTGCCGGCCCTGGCGCGCGCAGGCAAGCCAGGCGGCGCCGCCGATTTGCGCAAGCTGGCCGGCCTGCCGCTGATCATTTTCCCGCGCCATATCTCGCCCGGGCTGTACGATGCCATCCTGTCGGTGTTCCGCGAAGCCGGCATCACCGCCGAGGTGGGGCAGGAAGCGATCCAGATGCAGACCATCGTCAGCCTTGTATCGGCTGGCATGGGTATCGCACTTGTGCCACAATCCGTGTCGAATTTGCGCCGGCCCGGGGTGGAGTACCTGCCCCTGGTCCAGAGCACGCCGCTGGTGGAAACCGGCCTGGCCTGGCGGCGCGACAATGCCTCGCCCGTGCTGCGCGGCTTTTTGGAATTGATGAGAAAGAGAATCTGAATGCCGTTAATGCATCCAATGCCCGACCCGGTTGCCATCCACCTGGGCCCTGTGGCGATCCACTGGTATGGCCTGATGTACGTGCTGGCTTTTGCCATGTTCATCGGACTTGGCCGCCTGCGCATCAAGCAGCCGCATATCGCCAAGCAAGGCTGGACCAAGGAAGACCTGGACGACATGCTGTTCTACGGCATGCTGGGCGTGATCATGGGCGGACGCCTGGGCGAAGTATTCTTCTACCAGCCGGAAATGCTGCTGACGCCACTGCGCATCCTCAGGGTTTGGGAAGGCGGCATGAGCTTCCACGGCGGCTTCCTCGGCGTATTGATCGGCATGGCGCTGTGGGCGCGCAAACGCAAGCGCAACCTGCTGGACGTGTATGACTTCATCGCGCCGCTGGTGCCGCTGGGTTATGCCGCCGGCCGCATGGGCAACTTCATCAACGCCGAACTGCCGGGACGCATCGTCAGCGATCCGAACCTGCCTTGGGCGATGATCTATCCAAATGTAGGTCCGTTGCCACGCCACCCTTCGGCGATCTACCAGATGCTGGTCGACGGCATCCTGGTGTTCTGCATCCTGTGGCCCTTCGCCCGCAAGGCCCGTCCGCGCCTGGCGGTCGGCGCACTGTACGTGCTGCTGTATGGCTGCGCGCGATTCTTCACCGAGTGGTTCCGCACCCCGGACTGGGAGATCACCGTGGCCGGCCTGCCGATCACCTCCGGCCAGATGCTGTCGCTGCCGATGATCGTCGGCGCCATCGCCATGCTGGTGTGGGCCTACCGCTCAAACCAGCCCAATAGCGCCGGCCAGCGCGCCTAGGGCGATCAGCCACAGCGGATTCAATTTGGTCGCATAGGCCGCCGCTGCGGCGGCCAGCGCCAGCACGATGCCGCGCCACCCGGCGCCGGCCACGCTCAGGAACGTCCACGCGGCGCCGGCCAGCATGCCGGCCGCCAGCGGCGCCAGCGCATCGCGCAGCGCGCCGGCCCAGCGCCCTTCCCCGCCGCCATGGCGGTTGATGACCGTCCCCAGCGCCAGCACCAGGCAAGACGAAGGCACGATCGCCGCCAGGGTCACCACGACCGCGCCCAGCCAGCCCTTGATCATCCAGCCGATCAGCGTCACGAACAGCAGGTTCGGGCCAGGCGCCGCTTGCGCCAGCGCGTACATGGCAGCGAACTGTTGGTCTGTCAGCCAGTGGTTCTGCACCGAGACGTAATGGTGCACATCCGGCGCGACCAGCACCACGCCGCCGCCGATTGCCGTCAACGACAGCAGCGCCAGGTGCCAGGCGAGGCCGCCCAGTTTGACGTCGTCGTTCATGGTTTCCTCCAGACGAAGGCAAACAGCAGGAAGCCGATCGGCACCAGCGTGGCCACCACCGTGATGAGCCCGACCTTCGCCACGCCCAGGCCGGCGAACGCCGCTGCCAGCAGCGCGAGCTGCACCGCGCGGCGCGCACGCTGGGTCGTACCGCGCAGCATGCCGACCGCCAGCTTGAGCGCGGTCGCCAGGATCAGGCCCGACGCCGCGGCCGCCATGCCGCGCATGGCGTTGACGAACAGTGGATGGTGCGCCAGGCCCTGATAGGCTGCACCCAGCGCGATCACAATGAAGAACGGGCCAAGCAGGAGCCCCGCCAGCGCCGAGAAGCCGCCGGCCACGCCGGCATAGCGCTGGCCGACCATGACCGAGAGGTTGCAGATGGTGGGACCGGGTAGAAGCTGGGCAATGCTGAGGAGCTGGCCGAATTCAGCGGCCGTCAGCCACTGCGTCCGTTCGACCAGGTGGCGGTAGGCAAAGGGCAGCACGCCGCCAAAGCCCTGTATCGCCATGTGCGAGAAAACCTTGAACAGCGCCCAGCTGCCGACCCGTGCATCCTGCATCGCATCCCTCCCTTGCTACGCCGCGCATCCCCTCAGGTACATGCGTGATAGAACATATAGCCTGCCAGTGCAAACAGCACCACGGCAAAGACGCGCTTGAGCGCCGCCACATCCATCTTGTGTGCCATGCGCGCGCCGAGCGGCGCCATGGCCACGCTGGCGGCGACGATCACGGCCAGTGCCGGCAGGTAGACAAAGCCCAGCGAATGCGCCGGCAAGCCAGGCTCCGACCAGCCAAAGTAAATATTCGACAAGGTGCCTGACAAGGCGATCGGGAAACCCAGCGCCGCGCTGGTTGCTACCGCCTGGTGAATGCGCACATTACACCACGCCATGAACGGCACCGAGATAAACCCGCCGCCGGCGCCGACCAGCCCAGCCATGGTGCCGATTACCCCGCCGGCGGCGAACATGCCCGCCGTGCCTGGCAATTCGCGCCCGCCGGAAGGCTTCTTGTTGCGCAGCATCTGCGCTGCCGAAAACGCCACGAACAGCGCGAACAGCAGCGACAGCGCCGAAGCATTCATCTGCTTTCCGATCCACGGCCCAATCCACGAACCGATCACGATGCCCGGCGCCAGCAGCGCCACGATGCGCCATCGCACCGCGCCATGCCGGTGGTGCGCCCGCACCGAAGACAAGGAAGTGAACATGATCGTCGCCAGCGAGGTCGCAATCGCCATATGCACCACCAGCCCGGGTGCAAATCCCCTGGCCGTGAAGATCATGGTAATGAAGGGCACCAGCACCATGCCGCCGCCAATCCCCAGCAAGCCCGCCGCGTATCCGCCGCCAGCCCCCATCAGGAGCAGGATGCCGATCAGACTCCAATCCATCAATCGGCCTTCAGCAGCGCCATCACATGCTTCCACTGGGCCGGCGTGACCGGCGTGATCGACAGGCGGCTGCCCTTTTGCAGCACCACCATGTCTTCAAGCTGCGGCAGCGAACGCATTTCCGCCAGCGGCAGCAGGCGCGTCTTGCGCATCCCCTTCACGTCAACGGAAATCCAGCGCGGCTGCTCTTGCGTCGCCTTCGCATCGTAATAATGGCTCTTGGGATCGAACTGGGTGGCGTCGGGATAAGGGCCGCTGACCACTTCCGCGATGCCGGCAATGCCCGGCTCGGGACAGGAGGAATGGTAGAACAGGACGCCGTCGCCGACCTTCATCGCGTCGCGCATGAAGTTGCGGGCCTGGTAGTTGCGCACACCGAACCACGGCACTGTCTTGCCTTTGGCAGACATCACATCGTCGATGCTGACTTCGTCGGGCTCAGACTTCATCAACCAATATTGCATGGCGCTCCTCTGGGCGTAAAAAAACGGTTGCGCACCCTCAGGTGCACGCAACCGCTTTTATGGAATGAGGCCCCGCCTGTGCCGTTATGCCGGCATCCCGAACCTTACGGTTCAAGGTGGTTGCAGTTAGTTCAACTTCGGGTTCATCAGACTAGTGACGCTCACGCCCGCCGAACAAATTTCCACAACCGATGCATGTAAATGGTTCAAGGAATATATGGCAAATCTCGAACACCGCAGGGTGACACGAAGTTTACTCCTCAAACGTTTTTGGGGAAAGGCCTTTAAGACAATTTTTGGGAATTAGAAGAGATTCTCTTGCGGGGTCAGCGCATTGTCGAGCACCTTGTGCATGGCGCCCAGCTTCTCCTGCACTTCCAGCATGGACGGGCCGCCGTTGGCGGTTTTCGATGCCAGGAATTCAGCCGCCATGCCCAATGCCGCCATCACGGCGATGCGGTCATTGCCCTTGATCTTGCCGGCGTCGCGGATTGCGCTCATCTTTTTGTCGAGCAGGTTGGCCGCTTCGCGCAGTGCGCGTTCTTCGTCGGCCTTGCATGCCAGCTTGTAGGCCTGGCCCATGATGGTCACGTCGACATGGATCATTGTGCATCCTCAGGAATGTCTGCTTCGGCGGCAGGAATTTTATCCAGCAGCGCCATCACGCGTGCGTGCGCTTCCCCGAGGCGGCGTTGGTGTTCAAGATTATCGGCCACCAAGGCTGCATTGGCCTGGCGCAACTGAGCGTTCTCGCGGCGCAAGGATTGCGCGAGCTCCGCAAGGCGGTCGATTTTGTCGGAAAGTTCTTGGAAGTCAGCGATCATCCCGAAACTATAGAGCCGCACGATTGTACGGTCAACCTGGTGTTATACATGCTTACGATTGTAGCTCATTTGTAAGCGTGCCCTGCGATCTTCCGCGCCGCCGCCGCGATGTCGATGCACACGTCCTTGAACGCGCCGCAGATATCGGCCAGGTCATTGCCAAGTTCCCTGAACCAGATGGCGAGGCTCATGGTCTGTCTCCCGTGATTGAACCCCGCCATTACACCAGCCGAAAATGACAGGAGACCGCACGCCTTGATTACAAAGCTGTAATCGAGCACCGCCTGCATTGACGGCGCTTTCGCATTTCCTGACAATGCTTGGCATGAAAGCCCTACTGGTAGAAGACGAACAGCGGATCGCGAGCTTTGTATGCAGCGGATTGCGCGAACAAGGCATCCTGGTGGACCATTGCGAAGATGGGAACCAGGGCTACGATTACGCGCTGTCACGCCAGTACGACATCATTTTGCTCGACATCATGGTGCCGGGCCGCGACGGCCTGGCGATTCTGAAAGCCCTGCGCCGCGACGGCCGCGACACGCCGGTGATCCTGCTCACCGCCCGCAATGAGCTGGACGATCGGCTGGAAGGCCTGAACCTGGGCGCCGACGATTACCTGGCCAAGCCGTTCTACGTGGAAGAACTGATCGCCCGCATCCACGCCCTGCTGCGCCGCGTGAGCGGCGAACGGCAGAATGTGCTGACGGCCGGCCCGCTCAAATTGGACCGCCTGTCGCGCGTGGCCGAACTCGATGGCCGCGAAGTCGAGCTGACCAGCCGCGAATTCAACCTGATGGAATACCTGATGCGCGCGCCGGGCCGGGTCTATACCCGCACCCAGATCCTCGAGCATGTGTGGGGCTACGACTTCGATCCGCAAACCAATATGGTCGATGTCTGCATCCAGCGCCTGCGCAAAAAGCTGGCCTTGCCGGAGCATGTCGCCATCGAAGCCGTGCGCGGCGTCGGCTACCGCCTGCGCAAGCCGGACGGCGACGCATGAAGCCTGCGCGCCGGCCGTTCATCCGCTCCTTCCGCATCCGCATTGCGCTGATCACGACCGGGCTTGCCGTTGGCGTGATCGCAGCACTGTTCGTCGCCTCATCCCTGGTCGTCGTCGCACGCCGCGCCAGCATCCTGGACCGCATGATGGTGGCGCACCTGGCGGGACCGGGTTTCGGCACCAGGGCGCTGACCGTATGGCCCTCCATCGACGCCCACCTGAACGCCAGTTTCAGCGGCTTCGCACCGATCGAGAGCACCGAAAATTTCGCCATCCTGCGGGCGGTCGACGACCAGGCCGGCCTGCTGTACCAAAGCCCGAATTGGCCCAACTCCCTGTTGGTGCCGGAAGCGGCCGACAGCGAATTGCGCACTTACTATGGCGGCGGCACCCAGTGGCGCATCGGCCAGACGCGGCGCGGCAGCGTGCTGGTGCAGCTGGGCGTGAACACCACCTTGTCCGAAGCCCAGCTAAGGGCGACCATCTGGCGCTTTGGCGGCGCGGTGGTGCTGCTTTGCCTGGCGGTGGGCGCTGTGGCCTGGTACCTGGCCGGCCGCGCCATGCGCCCGATCGAGCACCTGAGCGGCGTGATGGAACGCATCCGCGCCAGCGATTTGCGGCAGCGCGTGGCAGCCGACGAAGAGGTGCTGGAATTCGAACGCCTGGTCACCGTGTTCAACGATATGCTGGACCGGCTGGAGCGCAGCTTCCTGCAGTCGGCGCGTTTCTCGGGCGATGCCGCGCACGAACTGCGCACACCGGTCTCAATCCTGCAGGGCGAACTGGAACGCGCGTTCGAACGCGCCGGCGCCTACCCGGAACTGGAGCAGTCGCTGGCCGACATGCTGGATGAAGTGCGCCGCCTCGACAACGTGGTGCGCAAGCTGCTGATGCTGTCGCGCGCCGATGCCGGCCAGCTGCAGATCCCGCTACAAGCGCTCGACCTGGTGCCGGTCCTGCGCGAGCTGGTCGACGACCTGGACATGATGGCGCCCGAGCGCCCGTTGCGGCTCGACCTGCCGCCACGCATGCCGGCCCGCGGCGATGCCGACCTGCTGCGCCAGGTGCTGCAAAACCTGGTCAGCAACGCGGTCAAATACGGCGTGCCGGAAGGCTGGATCGCCATCACCGGCCGCCGCAGCGCCACCGGCTGGCACATCGACGTGGCGAACGCCTCCGCCGGCATCGCCTTCGAACAGCGCGACCGCCTGTTCGACCGCTTTTACCGCGCCGGCCATGCCTACAACCGCCGCGTGGCAGGGGTGGGACTGGGCCTGGCGTTGGCGCGCGAAATCGCCCGTGCCCACGGCGGCGAACTGCGCCTGTCCGACTGCACGCCGGCCCAGGTCACCTTCAGCCTGACCTTGCCGGCAGGCGAAAGCGACAACTGACTAGCATTCCAGTCGTATCAAGCTCCCAAGAAATATAACCGTCCGGAAACGCAAAACACCCCGCGCTCATAGTGCGGACGCGCCGCCGCGCCCATGCCGCGCACGATTGCATGAGCTGCCGTTGCGATAGCAAGCTGAACTTGTCATTATTTATTTACGAAAAGACCACAAATTTTGACAAAGTTATGCTGGGAGGGACTATGCAGTACAAGCAGGTCGAACGGGTCGACCCTGCGCTGGATGCGACGCGCGCCGACGACCCCTTTCGCGATGACCGCTTGCTGGCGGAAATGCAGGACATCGTCACCGGGGAGAACACCTTCGGAATCAGATTAGTCGACACGCCCGAAGGGCGTAGCAAGGCGAGCATGCTGATTCACAAGATGTACGCCTGGCGTGGCCTGGAAGGCACCCATGCGCTATCCGATGATCCAAACCGCGTCACGCTCATGGCACACAGCCGTGATGAAGCGGTCGGCACGCTCACTCTCGGGCTGGACAGCCCATCCGGCATCCTGGCCGACCAGCTGTTCCGCGCCGAGATCGACGCCTTCCGGGCGCGCGGCAAACGCGTCTGCGAATTCATCAAGCTGGCCTTCGACATGGGGCCAAAATCGAAAAACTACCTGGCGGCCCTGATCCATCTGGCCGTCATGTTCGCTTACGACATCCATCGCTACGACGTGCTGTTCATCGAAGTGACGCCGCGCCATCGCCAGTTCTACCAGCGCATGCTTGGCTTCCGCCAGCTCGGCGAAGAGGTGGTCAACCCGCGCGTCAATGTGCGCGGGGTGCTGATGCATATCGAGCTGTCGTATATGAAAGAGCAGATCCGCCGCTTCGGCGGCCAGCCCGATTCCGATGAGCGTTCTTTCTATCCGCTGTTCTTCTCGCAGCATGAAGAAGCAGGAATCATCCATCGGCTACGGGAACAGGAATAAGCGCCATGGCTGAATCCAACACCGAACGCCAGTTCGATTATGCGCAAGCCTTCTCGCGCAATATCGGCTGGGTTACCGAGGCGGAGCAAGAGGCGTTGCGCAACAAGTGCGTGGCGATTGCCGGCGCCGGCGGTGTGGGCGGCGTGCATTTGCTGACGCTGGCGCGCATGGGGGTGGGCGCTTTCCACCTGGCCGACTTCGACACCTTCGACATCCCCAACTTCAACCGCCAGGCCGGCGCCTTCATGTCGACGCTGGGCCAGCCCAAGGTCGACGTGATGGCGCGCATGGCGCGCGACATCAACCCGGAGGTGAAAATCCGCACCTTCCCGCAAGGCGTCAACCAGGGCAACCTGCGCGATTTCCTGCAGGGGGCAGACGTGTATGTCGACGGGCTCGACTTCTTCGCCTTCGAAGCACGCAAGCAAACCTATGCCATGTGCGAGGCCCTGGGCGTGCCGGCCACCTGCGCGGCGCCGCTGGGCATGAGCGTGGCGGGCCTGAACTTCGTCCCCGGCGCCATGACCTTTGAAGAATACTTCGGCTGGGGCGACTTGCCGGAGCTCGACATGGCGATACGCTTCCTGGTCGGGCTGGCGCCGGCCGCCCTGCACCGCAGCTACCTGGTGCCCGGCGGGATCAACCTGGCCGAGCGTCGCGGCGCTTCGACCTCCATGGCTTGCCAGCTATGTTCCGGCGTGGCGGCCACCCAGGCCATCAAGATGATGCTCAAGCGCGGCAAGCTGCTTGCCGCGCCCCATGGCTTCCAGTACGACGCCTACCGTGACAAATTCATTACCACCTGGCGCCCCGGAGGCAATCGCCACCCATTGAACTGGCTCACTATCCAATTCGCCAAGCGCAAATTCTCGGCCATGCTGGCCGAGCAATCGAAATAAATGCCGATTAATATTAAATTAATACTCACCGCGCCCGCAGAATAAAAAGTCACACAAAATCTCAACAGCTGCGAATGCTCACCAAATATCTCATACAAGTCATTGAATTTGCTACTTAATATTAAGAAGCTACATGTCGGAATATTTTACAGAACATGCCACCATACGCAAACAACATGGTTTGAAAGTTAATACTAAGCGTTTGTTTTTTTGTCGTATTTTAAATGTGGCATACGTATTGCTTTGATAAGGATCATGACCTGATCAAAATTAGTGCTCAGTCATCCCAAAACTGGTGCTTTATCCTCTCAACGGAGAAATGTAATGAAGATTCTCACACCTAGCGTTCGCGGCCTGGCCGCCAGCATGCTGCTAGCATTTGGCGCACTGGCGACCGGCAGCGCAGCCGCTGCACCTTCTTTCCAGGTGAACCCAACCGGACTGGCACCTGCTGGCAACATCTTCACGGCTGACGCCCTCAACGGCGTGTCGTCGGCACGCGTAGCCTATACCGGCGTCGGCAACAACTACGTGTCGAACGGCTATATCGTCTTCAGCGGCTTTTCACTGAATTCGAATAACGTGTCGACCGCGGATACCCGTGTCAACTTCGACTACGGCCTGTACGCCACCTTCCACCAGGACTTCTCTTGCAGCGGCATTCTTGGCCCGGGCGTATCCTGTACCCCGACCGCCCTGTCGCTGCAGCTGTGGGCTGATGTCGGCAACGACAACACCTATAACCAGGCCGTGGTCGGGACCGATCCATCGGTCAACTTTGCCGGCGCACAAACCCAGCTGGCATGGTCCGACTTCGCCTACAACGGTGTCGGCGGCATCGACAACCTGGGCGGCGTGTTCCAGAACGTCACCATGAGCTGGTTCCTGACCGCTGAAGGCAAGGACTACTTCTTCGATCCGGATCCGTTCTACACCGCATCGTTCGCGGCATTCAACAACACCACGCAAGGCGTGGATTGCGATACCGTAGACTGCACCAATGCTCTCGACATCGCCATCACCCAGGAAGGCGGCATCCTCGACTTCGTCGCCCCAATCCCTGAACCTGGCGTGCTGGGCCTGCTCGGCATCGGCCTGCTCGGCATGTCTGGCGTGTATCGCCGCAAACAGCGTTAATCCCGCTGCTTGACGAAGATGGGACCGGCGACGGTCCCATTTTCATTTGTGGCAGCCCTCCGCTTCCCCCCCCTCCCGGCCACTCGCGCGCCCCGTCATTGCCACTCTGGCATGATTGCTATCAAACCAACGCTTGATCAATCGCAAAGAAATTCCCTTGAAAAGGGAAAGTGTCGTCCCTATAATTGTTGGCACTCGTTAGCCGAGAGTGCTAACAACTGTCAATAAACCGAGTAAAAGGAGTTTTGTATGAACCTTCGCCCTTTGCATGACCGCGTCATCGTCAAACGCCTGGACCAGGAAACCAAGACCGCGTCCGGCCTGATCATCCCTGATGCAGCCGCTGAAAAGCCAGACCAGGGTGAAGTGCTGGCAGTTGGCAACGGCAAAGTTGCTGACAACGGCACCGTGCGTGCTCTGGAAGTGAAAGTGGGCGACCGCGTTCTGTTCGGCAAATACGCCGGCCAAGCCGTTAAAGTTGACGGCCAGGAACTGCTGGTAATGCGCGAAGAAGACATCATGGCCGTGGTTCAGAAGTAATCACAGCCCCCTAGATAGAATTCAGGAGAAACAAACATGGCAGCTAAAGAAGTCATTTTCGGCGATTCCGCACGTGCCAAGATGGTCGAAGGCGTGAACATCCTCGCCAACGCAGTTAAAGTCACCCTGGGCCCTAAAGGCCGCAACGTGGTGCTGGAGCGCTCCTTCGGCGCCCCGACCGTCACCAAGGACGGCGTTTCGGTCGCTAAAGAGATCGAACTGAAAGACAAACTGATGAACATGGGCGCGCAGATGGTCAAGGAAGTTGCTTCCAAGACCTCCGACAACGCCGGTGACGGTACCACCACCGCCACCGTGCTGGCCCAGGCTATCGTGCGCGAAGGCATGAAGTACGTTGCCGCCGGCATGAACCCAATGGACCTGAAGCGCGGCATCGACAAGGCAGTTGCTGCCACCGTCGAACAGCTGAAGTCCATGTCCAAGCCAACCACCACCTCCAAGGAAATCGCCCAGGTTGGCGCGATCTCCGCCAACTCGGAAACCTCGATCGGCGACCGTATCGCTGAAGCGATGGAAAAAGTGGGCAAGGAAGGCGTCATCACCGTGGAAGACGGCAAGTCCCTGCACGACGAGCTGGACATCGTGGAAGGCATGCAGTTCGACCGCGGCTACCTGTCCCCATACTTCATCAACAACCAAGAGAAGCAAGTTGCCGTACTGGAGAACCCATTCGTTCTGCTGTGCGACAAGAAGATCGCCAACATCCGCGACCTGCTGCCAGTACTGGAGCAAGTAGCGAAAGCCGGCCGTCCACTGCTGATCATCGCTGAAGACATCGAAGGCGAAGCACTGGCGACCCTGGTGGTCAACAACATCCGCGGCATCCTGAAGACCTGCGCAGTGAAAGCCCCTGGCTTCGGCGACCGTCGCAAGGCAATGCTGGAAGACATCGCGATCCTGACCGGCGGCCAAGTTGTGGCTGAAGAAGTCGGCCTGACCCTGGAAAAAGCCACCCTGGCAGAACTGGGCCAAGCCAAGCGTATCGAAATCGGCAAGGAAAACACCATCGTCATCGACGGCGCAGGCGAAGCCTCCGCAATCGAAGGACGCGTGGCGCAGATCCGCACCCAGATCGACGGCGCTACCTCCGACTACGACCGCGAGAAACTGCAAGAGCGCGTGGCCAAGCTGGCCGGCGGTGTTGCCGTGATCAAGGTTGGCGCAGCCACCGAAGTCGAAATGAAAGAAAAGAAAGCCCGCGTTGAAGACGCACTGCACGCAACCCGCGCAGCTGTGGAAGAAGGCATTGTGCCAGGCGGCGGCGTAGCCCTGCTGCGCGCACGCGCAAACCTGAAGGTGAAAGGCGACAACGCCGACCAGGACGCAGGTATCAAGATCGTCCTGCGCGCAATGGAAGAGCCGCTGCGCATGATCGTCACCAACGCCGGCGAAGAAGCTTCGGTAGTTGTGAACGCAGTGCTGGCTGGTTCCGGCAACTACGGCTACAACGCTGCCAATGGCACCTACGGCGACATGGTTGAAATGGGCGTTCTGGACCCAGCTAAAGTGACCCGTTCGGCCCTGCAGAACGCAGCGTCCATCGCTGGCCTGATGCTGACCACCGACTGCATGGTTGCTGAAGTCGTAGAAGACAAAGCAGCCGGCGGCATGGGCGGTATGGGCGGTATGGGCGGCATGGGCGGCATGGACGGCATGATGTAATAGCCGACAGCCTCACCGCTGACGAAAAAGCCTGCAAGGTTTGCGCCTTGCAGGCTTTTTTATGTACCATGCCGCCATGACGAACGAAACCATCACCTGCCCCACCCACGGCGAAAGCCAATTCGCCTTTGTTTGCAAACACCTGATCGCGAACCCGGCCCAAAAGTGGCACTGCGGCTATCCGGAACAAGACGAGCCTTGGCGCGATGCCTGGTGTTCCGCCTGCAATGAAGCTTTCGAGCGCGAAGGCGAATGGAACGAGAGTAACGAAGGCGAAGCCGATATCGGCATGCTGTGCGGCCACTGCTACGAGGACGGCATCGCGCAAAGCGTCACCAACATGGATGACGCCACGGCGACGGCCTGGTCCGAATATCTCGAGACGCAATGCGATGCGCAGCAGGCGAAGCAGAAATCGATGCTCGAAAATTTGCAGATCAGCGACTATCCTCGCTGGGATTATTATCAGGAAACCGCGCAATTGGTCTTCTCAGGCGGTGAGCAACCCGACCTGGTGGCCGACGTCGAATTCGTCGGCACGCTTTCGACGGCCAGCGACACCTGGATGTGGTCGTGGGCGAATTTCAGCCTGCTCGAGCCGGTTCGTTCGCGCATCGAAGCCGTGCGCGAGTTTGGCGAAGAACACGGCTACCCTCTTCTCACCGTCCCGAAGTGGAAAGCCTCTGCGCAGGATGGCTGGCATATGACAGCCTTGGCGCTCGACATCCTTGGCGGACTGGGCGTCTATCGCGCACCAAGCGAGAACGGCTTTATCTTCATGATCGTCATGTCTGCCCAGTTACGCAAATAATTTCCATAAGGCACCAAAAGCCGGCAAATTGCAGCAATTTATCGGCTTCTTTGTTTTTAAGCCAAATTGTCGTGCTACAATCTTGATATTCTTTGCGCAACTCTAATTTAATTTAGACAATATGAAAAAATTCCTTGCTGTCATGCTGTTCCTCGCTGCTGGTGCCGCCTCGGCCGGCCCCATTGAACTGCTCACCAATGGCAGCTTTGAGAAAAATGGAGTGGGTTCCGGCTCCTGGACCATCAAATCCGCACTGGATGGTTGGACCGTCGGCACCAAAGGCGTCGAGGTGCGCAATAACGTCGCCGGCACGGCGCAGAACGGCAGCAACTTCCTGGAACTGGACTCCACCGCCAATAGCTGGATCAGCCAGACCATCGACACCATCGCCGGTGGCAAATACGACCTGTCCTTCTACTACGCCCCACGCGAAAACACTGCAGCCAAGACCAACGGCATCGACGTGCTGTGGAACGGCACGCTGCTGAAGCACCTCGAAGGCGACAACTTCACTTCGAAGACCAATTGGATCAAGATCGACCTGTCGATGTTTGCCGTCGGCAGCCTGTCGACCCTGAGCTTCCAGGCTTCCGGCATCAGCGACAGCATTGGCGGTTCGCTCGATAACGTATCGCTGACGGCCGTACCTGAGCCGGCAACCATCGCCTCGATGCTGCTTGGCCTCGGCCTGATGGGCTTTACTCTGCGCCGCCGCAAGCAGTAAGCGTCCGCTCTCCGTTTTTAAAGCCTGCCAGGTTCGCGCCTCGCAGGCTTTTCTCATTGTCGCGCCGAAAAATCGAGCCCTTGTGTACGCTGTACAGGCATGGATACCCACAAAGAATTTGCGCCCCTGGCGTTACTTGCCAGCTTTGCCGCTTGCTTCACTGCCGCCGCATTGGGTGCGCTGGCAACTACCGACGCGCAGACTTTCTACGACGCATTGCAGCGACCCAATTGGGCTCCGCCGGCCTCGCTATTCGGCCCCGTCTGGTCGCTGCTTTATGCCATGATGGCCATCGCGGCATGGATCATGTGGCGCAAGCATGCATTCCAACGCGATCCCGCATTGACAGTGTTATTCGCCGTGCAGCTAGGCCTGAATGCCTTGTGGAGCTGGATCTTCTTTCGATGGCATAGCGGTCTGTTCGCCTTCATCGATATACTTGCGCTGATCGCAGCGGTCGCCATTGTCATCATTAAATTCTGGTCCAGGAGCCGGATTGCCTCAACGCTGATGTGGCCATACCTGTGCTGGCTTGCATTTGCGGCAACGCTCAACTGGAGTCTCTGGCGCCAGAACCCAATCCTGTGACTGTGATCTGTTAGTATTGGCGCACTTTCACCGCAGGGATGCGCAACATATGTCTTCTTCCCGAAAATCCGCTATTGCCGGCACTGTTGCCGGACTTCTTCTTGCCGGTATCGGCGCCTGGTATGCAAGCAATCACAAAGCCAACGTGGCCGCTACGCAGTTATCCGCAGCAGCACCGGCGCCAGTGACCATGCCAGCGGCAAAGGCGAACGTGAGCCGCGACCAGGCAGTTGAAAAGCTGATGGCGCTGCCAGAACTGAAGCACCTGGCGGACACCATCGAAAAACGCAGCGGCGGCGAGCGGCACGGTGCGCTGCTTGAAACAGATCCTGCGCCGCGCGATGTGAAAGGCAGCCCGTACTACCAGCTCATTTTCGTAGAGAACGGCGACGATATGGCGCAGGCAGTGGCCAGCTTCCTGGTCTCGCACGTGAACGGCGAAATCCTCGTCGAAGACGATGTCAGCGGCGAACTGATGTCCATCGATCAATGGCGCAAAGGCCTGAAGGACTAAACCATGTACACCCTCTACTACGGCCGCGGCGCGGCTAGCCTGGCGATCCATGCGGCGCTGAAAGAGATCGGCGTGCCTTACGATCTGGTGGCAATCGACCTCGATGGCGGCCAGCAGCGCAGCGCCGAATACCTGCGCATCAACCCACAGGGCAAGGTTCCCACTCTCCTCATCGACGGCAAGCCTTTCACCGAATCGGCTGCCCTCATGATGATGCTGGCCGAACGCCATCCGCAATCGAACCTGGCGCCGCCGGCCGGTTCGCTGGCACGGGCCGAATGGTATGAATTGATCGTGACGATGGCAGTTAGCCTGGGCAGCAACTTCCGGCTGTGGTTCTACCCGTCCGACGTCGCCAGCACGAATGAAGACAGCGCGCTGCGCACTGCAATCCAGCAGCGCATCGAATCGATGTGGGCGACTCTGGATGCCCGCCTGGCCGACAATGGCCCTTACCTGCTGGGCGATACATTCTCCGGCGCGGACCTGATGCTGACCATGTATATGCGCTGGTCGCGTAATATGCCTCGCCCTGCAACTGCATGGCCTGCGCTGCAAAAATATGCCGACATGATGCGCGCCCGCCCAAGCTGGCGCCACATTTCGGAAGTCGAAGCATTAACTGGATGGTAAAAGATGTTCAAGAAGTTGTTTGCGGCGTTCAGCGCCAAATCGAAGATCCGCGCTGACGCAGCGTATGGCACGGACGAATTAATCACGGTGCACAAGATGCTGTTCGCCGACGATGTTGGCCAGCTCTTTGGAGATGCTCCCGATGCGCGCGTGGTACAGGCCATCGCCCAGGATGCCAATGAAGAATCCCGCGTGCGCCTGCTGGCCGCGCAATGGCTGCGCGCCAACGGCCACGCGCCTGCCGCGCCGGAAGTGCTGGGCGTGGTGATCGAAGTACCGCTGGATGGCAGCATGGACACCCTGGCTGCCTACGCCGACGGGCGTGTGCGCTATATCAACCAGACCGGACGCACTGCGGTATTCGAAGGCGCGCCGGCCGATGTGGCAGCCCAGGCGAAAACCCTGGTGGCAAGCGCCATCCCGGCTTTCGTCAAGGCATCCACGCAAAAACCGGTCTATGCTCCGGGCGCGGGCCAGTTGCGTTTCACTTTCCTGTCGCAGGATGGCAACCGGGTAACCGATGGCTTCTTCAGCGACATCGTGCGCGATGAACTGGCCAAGCCCGTCCTCGAGCAAGGCCAGCGCCTGCTGGACCTGGTGGTCAGGCAGGGGAACGCGCAGTAAGCGCTGCGGGTGCGCTCTGCACTCGCCCAACCCACCATACCGAGAAGAAAATCAGCGCCGAGGCGATGATGCCGATGGTGTCGTAGCCAAGCAGGTGGCCGGCCGCATCGGTATGCACCAGCATACCGCCGGCGAAGGCGCCAATCCCGGTTCCCATCTGCTGTACCGCCGCATTCGCGCTCAGGAAAGCGCCGCGCCGCTTCGGTTCGGGAATGGTGGTCAGCAGCGCCTGCAGCGGCACGAAACGGCCCGACATCGCGACCATGAAGAACGGGAAGAACAGCATGATCGCCAGCAGCGGGATTTTCGGCATATGCGTCATGAACAGCGTTGGCATGATCGAGAACAGGGCCACCCAGCGGAACACAGAATGCTTGCCGGCGCGGTCCGACCAGCCGCCGATCAGGCGTGAGCTGAACAGGGTTGCGATGCCGCCGCACAGATACACGTAGCTGATCTGCGCCGGTTCGATGCCGAGGTTCCCCACCAGCATCGGCGAGATAAACGGAATCACCATCATGCCGCTGACCGTGACCACGAAGCACAGCAGGAAGCCGCGCAAGTGGGCGCCTACCGTGAACAGGCCAAACAGTTCGGGCAGCACGCGCGCCAACGGTACCGCTGCATTTGCCAGGTGTGCGGTCATCGATGGCAGCGCGCGTGCAGCGACCAGCCACACGATCATCGACAGCACAACCAGCAGGTAGAACGGCGACTGCCAGCCGAAATGGGCGCCAAGCATGACGCCGATCGGCACGCCGGCGATTGCGGCCATGCTGAAGGAAGTCATCACGACGCCGGTGGCGGCGCCGCGGCGTTCCTGTGGAATCAGGTCGGCGATGATGGACATGCTGATCGCGCCAAGCACGCCACCGGTCATGCCGGCAAAGGCGCGCGACAGCACCAGTACGTGGAAATTCGGCGCCAGTGCACAGGCCAGGTTCGACAGGTTGAACAGCATGAACACGGTCAGCTGCAACTTCTTGCGGTCAAAGCGGTCGGCATAGGTCGCCGCCAGCAAGCCGGAAAGTCCGGCGCACCAGGCGTAAGCCGATACAGCGCCGGAAACCTGGGCCGCCGAAATGGTGAATGCCTTCATCAGCTGCGGCGCGAGCGGCATCATGACCATGAAGTCCATGATGACGGTAAATTGGATGAACGCCAGCAGCCAGAGGACGGTGCGTTCGCGTTGAGGAGTAAGAGTCTGTTGCATCAGTTGAGTTCGTTAATTTCATTGATGGCGCGCTTGAGGATAGCGCGAATTGCGTCGATGTGTTCGCGCGTGCTGCGAGGACCTCGGCCACGGGTAATCACGGCGTCTTTCAGGGCATGCATCAGCGTGCGCAAATCGCCGCCGTCCTCGCCCCGCGCGTTCTCGACCAGGCGAGCCATATAGGCGTCGACCATATTGCGGTTTTCGTCGAGGAACTGCTGCCCTTCCGGCAGCACCGAATACAGCTTCTTGTTGCCATCCTTGACGATGTCGACGTGGCCCATGTCGGCCATCATCGACAACAGCGGGTAAATCGCGCCGGGGCTGGGTGAATAGCTGCCGCCGGTCAGCGTTTCCAGTTCCTTGATGATTTCGTAACCGTGGCGCGGCTTGTCGGCAATCAGTTGCAACACAACGTAGCGCATGGCGCCGGCGTCAAACATCTTCGGACCGCGGCCGCCGCCGCGCTGGTGATGGTGGTGTTCGTGGTGCAGCCGATGGTGGCCGCGGAAAAAATGGAACATAGCTGTTTCTCGAATAGTTAAGATATATCGTAGTAAGATATATCGTAAACCATTCCAGAAAGATTGCAAGCAAAAAAAACGGGCCTTGCGGCCCGTTCTTAACTATCGAGGTGGGAGATCTGTAGTCGCCTGCTTTCCTGCACCGTGCCGTTGGCCTTGTGCTCGAGCACCAGTTCGGCGTTCTGTTCATCCAGCGAAATGCCGACCGACAGGATGTCGATCAGCAGCAGTTGCAGGATGCGCGAAATCATCGACAGGAAGGCGCTGCTGTCTTCCGAATGGTCAACCGCCAGGCAGACCGTGGCCTTCTTGGCCAGCGGCGACTGGCTGCTGGTGATGGCGATGACGTCGGCGCCGGCGTTGCGGGCCGACTCCACCGCTTCCACCAATTCCGGCAACTTGCCTGAGTTGGAGATTGCGATCACCACGTCGCCTGGTTTCAGCAGTTCGGAGGCCAGCTTGAACAAATGCGAGTCGCCATAGGCCGCGGTCGGAATGCGGAAGCGGAAAAATTTATGCTGGCCGTCCAGCGCCACCACGCGCGAATTGCCCATGGCGTAGAACTCGACCTTCTTGGCCTTCGACAGCAGCTCGATCGCGCGGTCCAGCGAATGCACGTCCATCTGGTCGCGGAATTTCAGGATCGCGGAGACGGTGTTGTCGATCACCTTGGCGCTCAGGTCGTGCGTGCTGTCGGACACGCGCACCTGGCTGTGGCGCACCGGAATGGCGCCGGTCAGGCTGGAGGCAAACTTCAGCTTGAAGTCCGCCAGACCCTGGAAGCCAAGCGAGCGGCAGAAACGGATCACGGTCGGCTGCGACACTTCCGCCAGGCGGGCAATGTCGGCAATCGGTTCGTTCAGCACCAGGCGCGGCTGCTCGATCACCAGCTGCGCCACGCGCTGTTCGGCCGGGGTCAATTCCGACTTCAGCGACTGCACACGCTCCATCAGCGTGTTGGCGCCGGTGCGGCCGCGCAGGTGTTCGGACAAAATCGTGGCAACGCCGTAGAAGGCTGGATTCGGCGTGGTGATCACATACGTCGGGATATCGGCCAGGTAGGACGAGAAGCGGCCCTTGGCTTCAAAACGGCTGCGGAATGGCGATTCCCTGAACCATTCCCCCATGCGCGGCACAATGCCGCCGCCGATGAAGATGCCGCCGAAGGAGCCCAGCGTCACCGCCAGGTTGGCCGCGGCGCCGCCCAGCATGGCGCAGAAGCACTCCAGCACTTCGACGCACAGTTCGTTCTTGTCTTTCAATGCGCCGGCGATGATCTGCTGCGACGTCAGGTCGCGCACGCTCAGGCCGTTGCGGCGCGCCAGGGCACGGTAAATGATCTCCATGCCTGGCCCGGAAATCAGGCGTTCGTTCGAAACGTGCGGCCAGGTCTGCCAGGCGTATTGCAGGATCGCGTATTCACGCTCGTCGGCCGGCGCAAAATTGGTATGGCCGCCTTCGGAACCAAGGGTTACGAATCCGTCCGTGGTCGGGATCACGCCGGAGCAGCCCAGGCCAGTGCCGGGGCCGAGCACGCCGATCACTGAATTCTGCGCCGGGGTGCCGCCGCCGACCTGCATCAGGTCGTCCGCCTTGAAGCCAGGGATGGCCATTGCCAATGCAGTGAAGTCGTTTACTACCAGCAGGGTATGCAGGCCCAGTTCGCGCCGCACTTCGTCGGTGGAGAATTGCCAGTCGCGGTTGGTCATGCGAATGTAATCGCCATGCACCGGGTTGGCCAGCGCCAGCGCGCCGTGATTGAGGCTGATGTCTCCGTGGTCCGCCAGGTAGTTGCGCAGCAGCGGAACGATGCCGGTGAAGTCGTCGCACTGCAGCACGCGCACCGACTGGAATTCGCCGGGAGCGGTTTGCAGCGCCAGGCGCGCGTGGGTGGCACCGATGTCAGCCAGCAGGCGGGGCCCGTCCGCAAAAGCGGATCGGTTAGCTTTTGGGTCTGCCTCTATCTGTTTCATTGTCTTTTAAGTATTAGATAATGCCTTAAAGGCGGGAGGATACCCGAAAAACAAGGCCCCGTGCGTAGACGGGGCCTCTTATATTTATACTGCGTAGCCGAACCACGCGCCATAGCCTGGCAATTGGACCTCGCCGTCCACCACTTCGCCCGGCAAACCAGGCTGCTCCAGCTTCTGCGCGCCTCGGGCCTGCGGCAGCGGGAAATTCACCGGCGCGGCGCCCAGGTTGAACACCGCGATCACGCTGCGCTCCCCCTCCAGCTCGCGCCGCAGGGCCAGTACCGGCTCCGGCGCGTCGTAGAACACGATGTCGCCGCGGGTCAGCTGCGGCATGGTCTTACGCCAGGCGATCATGCGGCGCGCGAAGTTCAGCGGCGAATTCGGGTCTTCTTCCTGCACCGAAGCGGCGATGGCCTTATGCTCTTCGGCCACCGGCAGCCATGGGATGCCGGAAGTGAAGCCGCCATGCGCGCCTTCAGTCCAGGCAATCGGCGTACGGCAGCCGTCGCGGCCCTTGAACTCGGGCCAGAAGGTCTTGCCATACGGGTCCTGGATCAGCTCATAAGGCACATCGGCCTCGCTGAACGCCAGTTCATCACCCTGGTAAAGGCAAGGAGTGCCTTTCAGCGACAACTGCATGGCCAACACCAGCTTGGCGAACGCCGCCTGGTTGCTCATGCCCTTCCAGCGCGTCACCACGCGTACCGCGTCGTGGTTGCCGACCGACCAAGATGGCTGGCCGTCCTTGACGCGCGCCTTGAAGTCTTCCACCTGCTTGCGGATGTGGCCTGCGCTGTTGTCTGCGGTCAGCAGGTTGAAGCTGTAGGCCATGTGCAGCTTGTTGCCGCCGGCGGTGTATTCAGCCATGACGGCCAGCGAATCGTCGGCGCCCACCTCGCCGATCGCCACCGCGCCGTATTCATCCAGCAGCACGCGCAGCTTTTCGAGGAAGGCCACGTTTTCAGGCTGGCTCTTGTCGTGGATATGCGCCTGCATGCCGTATGGATTGGCGTCGCTCACGGTGGAGGTGTCGCGCACCAGGGCCGGCGGATTGCTGCGCAACTGCCGATCATGGAAGTGGAAGTTGCAGGCGTCCATGCGCACGCCGTCGACGCCGCGTTTCAGCCAGAAGCGCAGCGCGTCGATGTGGGCTTGCTGTACGTCCGGATGGTGGAAATTCAGGTCCGGCTGGCTGACCAGGAAGTTGTGCATGTAGTACTGCTTGCGGCGCGAATCCCACTGCCACGACGAGCCGCCGAAAACGGACAGCCAGTTATTCGGCGGATTCCCGTCCGGCAGCGGATCGGCCCAGACATACCAGTCGGATTTAGGATTGTCGCGCGATGAACGGCTCTCCTTGAACCAAGGGTGGTCTTCGGAGGTGTGGGACATGACCTGGTCGATCATGATCTTCAGGCCCAGGCCATGGGCCTTGGCGATCATCCGGTCGAAGTCGGCCAGGCTGCCGAACATCGGGTCGACGTCGCAGTAATCGGCCACGTCGTAGCCGAAATCGCGCATCGGGGATTTGAAAAATGGGGAAATCCAGATGATGTCGACGCCCAGCTTGGCGATGTAGTCGAGGCGATCGGTAATACCATTCAGGTCGCCGATGCCGTCACCATTGGTGTCGAGGTAACTGCGCGGATAAACCTGATAAATGATTGCTTCTTTCCACCAAGGTGTGCTCATATTTCGAATCCCGATAAAAAACAGTTATGTAGATAATATACATGATGAATGGGGGAAGTTCAAATACTATGATTCCTTACAAATCAAACACTTACAGTTTTTGATGTAGCCAAACTACATGTAAGTGAAACCAGTAGTTGCCAATGCGGGTGGGTTCGCATAGCATCGCGGCCATTATTCGAATCGGGAGACTTCATGTCGACGCAAGAACTGGAACAGGGTAACGGGCCGATGCCCCGGCAAATCCCGTACATCATCACCAACGAGGCCTGCGAACGTTTCAGTTTTTACGGCATGCGCAACATCCTTGTGCCATTCCTGATCAGCACCCTGCTGCTGTTCATCCCTTCCGAGCACCGCGCCAGCGAAGCGAAGCACGTATTCCATACTTTCGTGATCGGCGTGTATTTCTTCCCGCTGCTGGGCGGCTGGCTGTCGGACCGCTACTTCGGCAAATACAACACGGTGTTCTGGTTCTCGCTGATTTATTGCGCAGGACATGCCTGCCTGGCCCTGTTCGAGAGCAACCTGAATGGCTTCTACTTCGGCCTGTTCCTGATTGCCTTCGGTTCGGGCGGCATCAAGCCTTTGGTGGTGTCCTTCGTCGGCGACCAGTTCGACCAGACTAACAAGAAGAAGGCCAAGGTCGTATTCGACGCCTTCTACTGGAGCATCAACTTCGGCTCCTTCTTCGCCTCCCTGCTGATGCCGATCTTCCTGAGGGACTATGGCCCGGCCGTCGCTTTTGGTATCCCGGGCATCCTGATGTTCGTCGCCACCATGGTGTTCTGGGCCGGCCGCAGGAAGTACGTGCACGTGCCGCCGTCGCAACCGAGCGAAGAATCCTTCACCCGCGTTGCCAAGACTGCGCTGCTGTCGGCCACGCCTGGCCAATCCCGTCCGGGCCTGACTGTTGCCATGATTGGCGTGGCCGCCGCGCTGGTGTCGCTGGCCATGACCCCGTCCTGGGGCTTCGTGATTGCTGCCTGCACGGCGTTGGTACTGGTGATGGCCTTTGGCGGCATCGGCACTTCGATGCAGCTTGAGCGCGCACGCGGCAAGCATAGCGACGAGGCAGTGAATGGCGTGCGTGCCGTTCTGCGCATCTTCATCGTGTTTGCAATGGTGACGCCGTTCTGGTCCCTGTTCGACCAGAAGGCTTCGACCTGGATCGTGCAGGCCAACGACATGGTGCATCCAACCTACGAAATCCTGGGCTGGTCGTTCTCCTTCGTGCCGGCACAGATGCAGGCATTGAACCCGCTGCTGGTGATGCTGCTGATCCCGTTCAATAACATCGCCCTGTTCCCGCTGCTGCGCAAGCTGGGCATCGAACCGACGCCGCTGCGCCGCATGGGCACCGGCATCTTCGTGTCCGCCCTGGCCTGGGTGGTGATCGGCACGCTGCAGGTGGTGATGGATGGCGGCACGCCGGTGTCGATGGCCTGGCAGATCCTGCCTTATGCACTGCTGACGTTTGGCGAAGTGCTGGTGTCCGCCACCGGCCTGGAATTCGCCTACTCGCAGGCACCTTCGTCGATGAAGGGCGTGATCATGGCCCTGTGGTACCTGGCGGTCACCGTCGGCAACCTGTGGGTATTGATCCTGAACGCCGGCGTGAAGAACGACGCCGTGTCGGCCTATATAAAGAGCACCGGCTTCTCCGTGATGGCATTCCAGATGTACTTCTTTGCCGCCTTCGCCGCGCTGGTGGCGGGCTGCTTCGCACTGTACGCGATGCGCTACAAGATGGTGGACTTCTACCGCAAGGAACCGGAGCCGCAAGTCTGCTACGGCTCCACGCCGGAACCACAGAAAGCTTAAGGCGAAAATCCGCACAAACCGTGGCGGGAATTCCGGATTCCCGCCACGCCGCCATCACGCCGCCACCCACCTGGGCGGCGCGTTCCCAATAAAATCAAGCACTTGCCCCATTCCAAGTTTCTGGCATGGAAGCTGCTAATGACTGGTCAGAACACCCCTTAACCAGGAGACCAGCATGACCAAGCTTAAACTCGCATCCCTCTTCGTGGCCGCAGCATTCGCTTCCGCCGCCAATGCCCAGGAAGTTGTCCGCCTCGGCAACCTGAAATTCGCGCACTACGGCGCCGTCTCGTATATCAAGGAAATCGCCCCGAAGTGCGGCATCAAGGTCGAAGAACACGTCTTCGCCAAAGGCCCTGACGTGATGCAGGCCATCCTGGCAGGCGAGCTGGATGTCGGCGCCACCGCGTCGGAAGCCGCCATCCAGGGCCGTGCCAATGGCGCCCCGATTTATGTCGTCGCCGGTTTCGCCAAAGGTGGCGCGCGCCTGGTCGCGCGCCCCGACAGCGGTATCAAGGGGATCAAGGATTTGAAAGGCAAGAAAGTCGGCGTGACCCGCGGCGGCATTCACGAGGTGCTGCTGGCAGCCGAACTGGCGCAGGCCGGCATGACTTTCTCCGATGCTCCTGGCAAGGACGTGCAACTGGTGTTCCTGGCCTTCGCGGACCTGAACCAGGCCCTGCTCGGCAAGAACCTGGACGCGATCATGCAATCGGAACCGCAATCCTCGCAAGCCATCAACAAAGGCTTCGGCGTGGAAGTCATGAAGCCGTATGACACCCCGATCGGCGAGCCAGTACGCACCATGGTCATGAGCGAAAAGTTCTACGCCACCCGCCGCGCCACCGCCGCCAAGTTCATGAGCTGCTTCCTGCAGGCCACCAAGACCTTCATCGACGACAAGCCGACCGCTGAAAAATACGTGCGCAACGTAATCTTCAAAGGCCAGATCACTTCCGACGACTTCCAGGACGCGATCGCCAACTCGCCATACACCTACGACATCTCCCCGCAGCACATCCAGATCACCACCGATGTGATGAACAAGACCGGCGTGGGCAAGATGCGCAAGGCGCCGGTAGCTTCCGAATGGGTCAAGACGGACCTGCTGGACGAAGCCAAGAAAAGCCTGAACATCAAGTAACGCGAGGAACATCATGGCAAAACTGAATTTACGCCAGATCGCAGCGGGCTCCGTGGTGCCCGTTCTGGTGATCGCATTGTGGCAGGCCAGCGCTTCGCTGGAGTGGATCAACCCGCAAGTGCTGCCCTCCCCATGGGCGGTAGTTACCAAGTGGGTGGAATACCTGCTGCCACTGCAGGCTTACGACCCGGCTGCCAGCTCCTGGCTGGCGTGGGCGCTGTCCGGCGAACTGATTGGCGACACCATCAGCAGCATGTACCGTGTGGTGGTCGGCTTCGCCGTTGGTGCCGGCCTGGCCCTGCCTTTCGGCCTGGTGATGGGATCGAGCAAGCGTATGTACGACTGGCTCAATCCGCTGCTGCAGGTGCTGCGCCCTATTCCGCCGATCGCTTATATCCCTCTGGCGATCCTATGGTTCGGCCTGGGCGATGCGCCAGCCGTATTCCTGATTGCGCTGGGTGCATTCTTCCCGGTGCTGATGAACACCATTGCCGGCGTGCGCCACGTTGATGGCATCTATGTCCGTGCCGCCCGCAACCTGGGCGTCAGCCAGCGCACCATGTTCATCCGCGTGATGCTGCCGGCAGCCGTGCCTTACATCCTGTCCGGCGTGCGCATCGGCATCGGTACCGCTTTCATCGTGGTGATCGTCTCCGAGATGATCGCCGTGAACAACGGCCTCGGCTTCCGCATCCTGGAAGCGCGCGAGTACTTCTGGTCGGACAAGATCATCGCCGGCATGATCAGCATCGGCCTGCTTGGCCTGGCGATCGATATCGGCATGAACAAACTGAATAACCATCTGCTGCGCTGGCACCGTGGCCTGGAGAACTAAGATGAGCGCAACCCATATCGACGTCAAACACGTCAACAAGGTATTCAAGACCGATAACCGCGAAGTGGTGGCGCTGCGCGACATCAACCTGCAGGTCCCGCAAGGCCAGTTCGTTTGCCTGCTGGGCCCATCGGGCTGCGGCAAGTCCACCCTGCTGAACGCCATCGCAGGCTTCTCGTTGCCGTCCAGCGGCGAAATCACGGCCGATGGCCAGTTGATCACGGGCCCAGGCCCTGAGCGCGGCATGGTATTCCAGGAGTACGCCCTGTTCCCGTGGATGACCGTGGAGAAGAACATTGCCTTCGGCCTGGAAGTCAAAGGCATGGCGCAAGCTGAAATCAAGCAGCGCGTGGACCAGTTGCTGTCCATGCTGTCCCTGTCCGACTTCCGCAACCGCTATCCGAAAGACCTGTCGGGCGGCATGCGCCAGCGCGTGGCGATTGCCCGCGTACTGGCGCTGGACTCCCCGATCATGCTGATGGATGAACCATTCGGTGCACTGGATGCATTGACCCGCCGCAACCTTCAGGACGAACTCCTGCGCATCTGGTCGGAACTGAAAAAGACCATCATCTTCGTTACCCACAGTATCGAAGAGGCGATCTACCTGGCCGACCGCATCGTGGTCATGACTTATCGTCCAGGTACCGTCAAGCGCGACATGATCGTGGAACTGCCTCGCATGCGCGATCCGGCGTCGGCAGAGTTCAACGCCCTCAAACGCGAACTGGGCGCCCTGGTGATGGAAGAGCAGCAACGCCACCACAGCGACGAACTGCGAATGGCCGCGGTGGACTAAAATTGCGCCTATGCGCAAACCTTTTACCCTGTTGCTGTTTCCGGCGGCCGCGATCATCGTGGCCGCCTATATGCTTGGCGCCTACCGCGCCGGCAACGAACAGTTGGACCAAGGCCATCGCCAGCTGCAAACTCATGGCGCCGGAACTGCAGTCAGTGCTGGAACGCTTTGAAACCCTCCCCTTCGTCCTGGCGCAGCAGCCCGACCTGACCAACGCCCTCGCCCGACCTAAAGACCCGGAAGCCATCGCCCGGCTGAACCAGACGCTGCAAACCATCCAGCAGCAAGCCAAAGTCGGCGCGCTATACCTGATGGACCGCAATGGCCTGACGCTTGGGGCCAGCAACTGGGACCAGCCGCTCGGATTCGCCGGCAAGAACTTCTCCTACCGCCCTTATTTCCAGGCGGCCCTGCAAGGCAAGGCTGGCCGCTTTTACGGGATCGGTACCAGCACCAGCGAAGCGGGCTATTTCATCGCGCAGCCGGTGCTCCGCCATGGCGAGATCGCAGGCGTGATCGCCGTCAAGATCAGCCTCGCTGAACTGGAACGCAACTGGAACAGCAGCGAAGACCCGATCCTGCTGGCAGACCGCCACGGTGTGATCTTCCTGAGCAACCGCCCGAACTGGCGCTATCACAGCCTGACGCCGCTGGCGCCAGGCGCACTGGCGGAACTGGCCAGCACGCAGCAATACATCGGCCGTGAAGTCGTGCCGCTGGCGCGCAATCCTGGCCCGCGTGTCACGCAGGAGGTGGGCCGCCTTGGCTGGCAGCTCATGATCTTCCCCAGCCAGTTACGTGTGGTCCGTAGCGGCATCAATTGGGCGCTCGCAACCGCTCTGCTGCTCGCTTGCGGAGGCGTGTCGTATTGGGCCATGCATCAGCGCCGGCGCCGGCGCGAAGAGCGCCTGGCCTTCGACCGCGAACTGGAGTCGCGCATTGCCCAGCGCACGCAGCAACTGAGCGAAACCAACCGCATCCTGCGCACGACGCAGAATGAACTGGTGCAGGCCGGAAAACTGGCCATGCTGGGCCAGATGGCGGCCGGTGTGACGCATGAACTGAATCAGCCGCTGGCGGCGATCCGCGCCTTTGCCGACAACGCGCGCACCTTCCTGGAACGCGGCCAGCCGGAGCAGGCGGCCAGCAACCTTGGCCACATCGGCGATGCCAGCGCGCGCATGGGAGCCATCATCAGCCAGCTGAAAGGTTTCGCGCGCAAGAATGAAGCCATCGGGCCAGTGGATTTTGGGCGCGCTGCGCGCAGTTCAACCTTCCTGCTCGAGAGCGAGAGCAAGCGGCGCAATGTGGTGCTGGAGATCGATACCGGCGCCGAGCAACTGACTGTGGCGGGCGATACGGTGCGCATCGAGCAAGTATTGATTAACCTGCTGCGCAATGCCCTGGATGCGGTCGAGAATACGCCGCAGCCACGGGTCTCCATTGTGCTGTCGCGCGAAGGCGCCGAAGGCGTCGCACGCATCAGCGACAGCGGCCCGGGCATCGCGCAAGAGGCTGCCGCCCACCTGTTTGAGCCATTCTTTACAACCAAGCCTGCCGGGCAAGGACTGGGACTGGGATTGGCGATTTCCTCGTCCATCGTGCAGGCAATGAACGGCCGCCTGCTTGCCCGCAACCTGGACGGCGGCGGTGCGCAGTTTGAGTTACGCTTACCGCTTATTAAGGAAGGATCTGCCCGATGAAGGCGCTATTGGTTGAAGACGAAGCCGCGCTGCGGCTGGCCACCTCGCAAACGCTGGAACTGGGCGGTTTTACGGTGCAGGCTTGCGCAAGTGCTGAGGAAGCACTGCCGCTGCTGCTGGCGAACTTCGCCGGCGTGGTCGTGACCGACGTGCGCCTGCCGGGACTTTCCGGCCTGGAGCTGCTGGCGCGCGTAGCGACGCTGGACACCGAACTGCCTGTCATCGTGGTCACCGGCCATGGTGACGTCAGCATGGCGGTCGAGGCCATGCGTGCCGGCGCTTATGACTTCATCGAAAAGCCCTTCGCCTCCGACCGCCTGATGGATGCGGTCAAGCGCGCGCAGGAGCGCCGCAACCTGGTGCTGGAAAACCGCCGCCTGCGCAGCGAACGCGCGCAACATCCGGACATGCCCGATCTTATCGGGCGCTCGGAAGCCATCGAGCATTTGAAGGTGGTGGTGCGCAATGTGGCGCCGACAGGCGTGGACATCCTGGTCAATGGCCAGACCGGCACCGGCAAGGAAGTGATGGCGCGCCTGATTCATGCGGCCAGTGGACGCAAGGGTAACTTCGTCGCCATCAACTGCGGCGCGCTGCCGGAGTCGGTATTCGAGAGCGAAATATTCGGCCACGAAGCGGGAGCATTCACCGGCGCCCAGAAACGACGCATCGGGAAGCTGGAATTCGCCAACGGCGGCACGGTATTCCTCGACGAAATCGAAAGCATGCCGATGGCCTTGCAGGTCAAGCTGCTGCGCGTGCTGCAGGAGCGGCGCCTTGAGCGGCTGGGTGGCAACGAGTCGGTACCGCTCGATTGCCGGGTCGTCGCCGCCAGCAAGGCCGACCTGCTTGCCCTGTCGGCACAGGGATTGTTCCGCGAAGACCTGTATTACCGGATTGGCGTCATCAGCATCGACTTGCCGCGCTTGCGCGACCGGCGCGAAGACATCCCTCTGCTGCTGGCGCACTTCGTCGCCGAGGCGGCCCAACGCTATCAGCGGGCGATGCCGATGTGGACGCCCGAGCAGATGGCGGCGTGGCAGGCGGCGGATTGGCCGGGCAATGTGCGGGAACTGCGCAACTTCGCGGAGCGCTTGACGCTTGGGCTGGTTCCCGCTGCGTCCCTCGCGCCGCCGCATGGCCCGACCATCGCATCCGGCGCGGCGTTCGCCACTGGCGCGGGCATTTCGTCGCCGGCCAGCACTGCGACCGGTGCAGGCATGGAATGGGCTGCCGGCGCAGGAGTCACGGGCAGCGCCGCAATGACTGCGGGGGCAGCATCGGCCGCGGGTGTCGCCATGGCAGCCGGCGTTCCGGCCGCCGGCTCGGTGACGGCGGACTCGGAGCACCCCTCCCTGCCCCAGCAAGTCGACGCTTTTGAACGCGATCTGATCTTGCGCGCCCTGGCCGCCGCCGACAATAACGTGGCGCTGGCGGCAGACCGCCTGCTCCTGCCCCGCAAGACGCTCTATGACAAGCTGAAAAAGCACCAGATCCAGCGCGACTGAAATGTAGTAAAGCTACATATTTTGCGGTAATATTTCTGTAGCACCACTACTACGGAGACAAAATGAAGCAGCGCATGCTGGTCGCGGCCCTCGCGGCGGTCGTCGTGGCGTTTTCCGCCGCCGCAGCACCAACCACCGCCCTCTCCGCAGCCCCCACCGCTGCGACGCCGCACACCTTGGCCTCCTGCGATGGCCCGCACGAAACCGTGCTGGCACGCACGCAGGGTTTCGATGCCCGCGCACTGTGGCTGGACGGCCGCCTGGCCAAATGGACCGGCGCCCAAGCCGAAGGCAGCTTCAAACTCTATTACGCAACTGCCGCAGGCATCAGCGCCCCGCAAGGCGCCACCGTCAGCGGCGCTGACGGTGCATTGCAGCTGACTGCGACCACAGAGCCGCTCCCGGCCCCGCTGGCCCAGCGCTTCAAATACACCGGCGACGGGTTGCTGCTCGCGCTCTCCAACGCCGACCGCGCCCGCCTGCCGGCACTGCTGGCGAAACAACTCGTGCTGGTGCAGGAAAACGCCGACGGCACGGTGCGCGACGCCACTGCGCTGCAAGTCCCCGGAGCACTCGACGACATCTACGCGTCCGCCGAGCAAACCACCGACTTGGGCGCCGCCATCGGCAAAGGCGGGACGACCTTCAAGCTTTGGGCGCCAACCGCGCAACGCGTATCCGTCTGCATATTCGACACCGGCGACAGCAAACCGAAGTCCATCACCACCATGCGCGCCGAAGCGAAAACCGGCATCTGGTCCGCCAGCGCGCGCGGCAACCTGTCCGGCCGCTATTACAAATTCGTGGTGGACGTCGTGGCACCGAAGACTGGCCTGGTGCGCAACGTTGTCACCGATCCATATTCTGTCAGCCTGGCCACCGATTCCGCCCGCAGCTACATCGCAGACCTGTCCGACCCGCGCCTGGCGCCTGCCGGCTGGAGCAAGGATCAGCCGCCCGCCAAAGTGAAGGCGCAGCCGGATATGTCGATCTACGAACTGCACGTGCGCGACTTCTCGATCAACGACCTGTCGGTCAGCGCAATGAACCGCGGCAAATACACAGCCTTCCGCGAGAGCGGCTCCAACGGCATGAAGCACCTCGCCATGCTGGCCAAGGCCGGCCTGACCGATGTGCACCTGCTGCCGGTATATGACCTGGGCAGCGTGCCGGAAAAAGGCTGCGTCGCTCCCGTCGTGCATGGCGCACCGGACAGCGAACAGCAGCAGAAAATCGTCAGCGACAACGCACTGAAGGACTGCTACAACTGGGGCTACGACCCATGGCATTACAACGCCCCGGAAGGCAGCTACAGCACCGACGCATCCGACGGCGCCCGCCGCATCATCGAGCTGCGCGAAATGGTGATGGCGCTGCACCAAACCGGCCTGCGTGTCGGCACCGACGTGGTCTACAACCATACCTACCGCGGCGGACAGCATGAGCGCTCGGTACTGGACCGGATCGTCCCCGGCTACTACCAGCGCCTGAACCTGAAAGGCGAGATCGAAAGCTCCACCTGCTGCTTCAACACTGCAACCGAAAATCGCATGATGGCCAAGCTGATGATCGACTCGGCCGAACTGTGGACGAAGCACTACCACATCGACTCCTTCCGCTTCGACTTGATGGGACACCAGCCGCGTGCTGCGATGGAAGCATTGCAGGCCCGCGTCAACAAAGCCGCCGGGCGCCATGTGAACCTGATCGGCGAAGGCTGGAACTTCGGCGAAGTGGCGGATGGAGTGCGTTTCGTGCAGGCCTCGCAACTGTCGCTGAATGGCAGCGGCATCGGCACCTTCAGCGACCGCGCGCGCGATGCGGTGCGTGGTGGCGGTGCTGGCGATTCGGGACAGCAGGTGATCTCGCAGCAGGGCTATATCAATGGCCTGGTCTACGACCCGAACGCAGGCGCTGGCTTGCGGCCGGTGACGGATTTGATGAAGGCATCCGATCTCGTGAAGGTCGGCCTGGCCGGTACGATCCGCAGCTATCGCATGCAGACCTTTACCGGCGAGACCAAGGAACTGCAGGCCATCGTCTATGGCGGCAACCAGCCGGCCGGTTATGCCAGCCAGCCAAGCGAAGTAGTCAACTACGTGGAGAACCACGACAATCAAACGCTGTACGACATCAATGCCCTCAAGCTGCCGATATCCACTACCAGCGTGGACCGGGCCCGCGTGCAGATGCTGGCAGCGGCAATCAACGCCTTCTCGCAGGGTGTGGCGTATTACCACGCCGGGTTCGAAATCCTGCGCTCTAAGTCGATGGACCGCAACAGCTTCGAATCAGGCGACTGGTTCAATCGCCTCGACTGGACCTATCAGACCAACTACTTCGGCTCCGGCCTGCCACCGGCTGCGGACAATGGCAAGGACTATGCGCTGTTCCAGCCCTTGCTGGCCAATCGCGCGCTTCAGCCAACACCTGCTGATATTGCATTCGCGCGCGACACCTTCCGCGACCTGCTGCGTATTCGAGCCAGCAGCACGCTGTTCCGGATGCGTACTGCCGACGATATCAAGAAACGCCTGCATTTCCTGAATACCGGGCCTGAACAAGTAGCAACCGTCATTGCAGCGCGGCTGGACGGCGCTGGATATGAGGGCGCGGGCTTCAAGTCGGTGGCTTACTTTATCAACGTAGACAAGGTGGAGCAGACCATCACCGCTGCCAGCGAATCCGGCAAAGCTTACCGCCGGCATCCCGTGCAGGCCGGATCAGCAGCTCGCTACGACGCCTCGACGGGGACCTTCACCATTCCACCCAGGACGGCTATAGTATTCGTTGAATAAACTTTAAAGCCAATGGCCGCCTCGTCATGTCAACCATCCTGCGCGCAGTTCAGGGCGATATCACCAAGCTCTCGGTCGATGCAATCGTCAACGCCGCCAATTCCTCGCTCCTGGGTGGTGGCGGCGTAGATGGCGCAATCCATCGCGCAGCCGGGCCTGAGCTGGTCCACGAATGCCGACTCCTTGGCGGTTGCAAGACTGGCCAGGCGAAACTGACGAGGGGCTATCGGCTTCCGGCCAAGTACATCATCCATACAGTTGGACCAGTTTGGCGCGGCGGCGCCAGCGGGGAATCGGAGCTGCTAACAGCGTGCTATAGCGGCAGCATTGAGCTGGCAGCCCAGCATGGCGTCGCCACGCTGGCATTCCCCAGCATCAGCACCGGCATCTATGGCTACCCAATCGACCTGGCTGCAAAAATCGCCGTGTCGACAGTTCGCGCCGCGGTCGAGCAATTCCAGGGTATCGAGGAAGTCATCTTCTGCTGCTTCTCTCAAGCCGACCTGGCAGTCTATGAAGATGTCCTGAATCAGTGACTCTTCCAAGAAGAAATAGCCGACCGATTCGAGTCGAACGGGACAAGACGGCTGGTTCGCGCTTAGCCGACCGCATGGGTCGGCCCCGGCCAGTTTTATTGTGCCAGCAAAATGGTGGCGTTCTTGCCGTTGGTGCGAACCACGCCGTCCTTCACGGTGTAAGAGACGCCGGAATATGCGTCCTTCACTTTTGCGCCGTCTGCGAATACACCGTTGACTGCGATATCCACCGGCTGGCCAGTCCTCGCGTCCAGCGCCACGACAACTTTGTCATCGTCACGCACGCGGCTGAAGGTGTATGGCAGGTCGGCCAGCTTCCTGTGCGCGCCAGCGCCGATTGAAGGATGCGCCTGGCGGAATTTGCCAAGCTTCGCCCAGTGTGTACGGATCTTTGCGTTTGCCTTCAAATCGCCCCAATTCATGAATGAGCGCAGCTTGGCATCGCCCTTCGCTTCGGCCACGTCGAGGCGGCGTGAGATTTCGTCGCCGTAGTAAATCTGGGCTGCACCGGGAGCCAGCAGAAGCTTGTTGGCGGTCTCGAAAGGCTTCTGTCGCGCCGGGTCGAAGGGATTGCCGTCATCGTGCGAATCCATATAGTTCATGACCGAATGGCCTTTCAGCGGCCCCGCGAGCTGCTTCGCGTATTTACTGAATACGGACTCGTAATCGCCCTTCGCGTCGTGCACCATGCCGAAGTTGATCAGGCCATCGAAACCGTTGGTGAAGTAATTGGCTTTCTCGCCGCCCCCCATATCGAAGTCCTGTCCGTGAGCGATGTTGTAGTTGTACACCTCGGCCAGCATGTAGAAGCGGCCGTCGCCCAGCACCTTCTTGGGATTCAGGCTTTTCCACTCGTCGTGTGCTGCCAGCGCAACCTTGCGCAATTCGGCCCATACCGCAGGCTCCACGTGCTTGGCTGTATCGGCGCGGAAGCCATCAACGCCGTATCTGCGCACCCAGTCCGCATGCCACTTCATCAGGTAGTAACGCGGTGCGCGTGGATAGCCGGTGCGGGCGAAGAAATTGTCCAGCTCCTTTACCTCGCGTTCATAGCGGCCTTCAGCTTTCCACTTGGTTGCCAACGCTGGCGGCAGATCCACCGGCGTATCGCTCTCGGTGCGGAAATCAGGCAGGTTCTTCACCAGCGTGCAGCTCACAGTGGTCGGCGCGTCTTTGTACTGGCACTGCGGCTCGGTGCGCACCCAGCCTTCGGGCCAGGCCGGATCGGCTTCGGTGACTGGGCCGGTATGGTTCATCACAACGTCCAGCAACACGCGGATGCCGCGCGCATGGGCCGCTTCTACAAAATCGCGGAAGTCATTTTCCGTGCCGAGGTTGGCGTCCATCGCCGTAAAGTCGCGCGCCCAGTAGCCGTGGAAGCCGTAGGACTTACCAGTGCCTTCATCCGTGCCGGCGTGGATTTGCTCTACTGGCGGCGTGGTCCAGATCACGTCCACGCCCAGGTCGTCGAAATAGCCTGACTTGATCTTTGCCGTCAAACCCTTGAAATCACCGCCCATGAAACCGCGCAACGGCGCAGCGTCGGCCTTGCGGCCGTAGGCCAGGTCGTTCGTCTTGTCTCCGTTGGCGAAGCGGTCAGTGACCAGGAAATAGACCGTCGCATTCTCCCAAAGGAATGGCTTGAGCGGCGCCGCAAGTGCGCTGTGAGCACTGGTTGCAAGCAATAAGTACAATGCGAGGGACGAAAGTTTCATTCAGCTTTTCCTATGTAATGACTGTTGGATTACTGCGGCCTGTATGCATGGCGATGCTAGCCACGCTGTCTGCGATTGCAATCAGCCCTGCCAGGGCCTGCTGCGTTGGGATATGGTGCTGTTCAGGATCGGCCTCGAAGCGTTCGAGGTAGACCCGCAAGGTGGCGCCTTCGGTACCGGTGCCGGACAGACGGTACACAATTCGTGAGCCGTCCGTCATCATGATGCGGATGCCTTGCTGGCTGGCGTGCGAGCCGTCCACCGGATCGGTGTACTCGAAATCATCTGCAGCCTGCACTTCGTAGTGATTCAGTTTCTGGCCCGGCAGATTGGGCAGCTTGATGCGCAAGTCCTGCATCAACAGCTGCGCTGCATCCGCCGCTATGGCCTCGTAATCGTGACGCGAGTAGTAATGGCGGCCGTAACGCTGCCAGTGCGCGGTGACGATATCCTGCACCGATCCGCCGCGCACGGCCAGCAGGTTGAGCCAGAACAGGACGGCCCACAGTCCATCTTTTTCGCGGATGTGACGCGACCCGGTGCCGTAGCTTTCTTCCCCGCACAGGGTGGCCTTGCCGGAGTCGAGCAGCGTGCCAAAAAACTTCCATCCGGTAGGCGTTTCGTAGCATGGCACACCAAGCTCCGCCGCCACTTTGTCGACAGCACGTGAGGTAGGCATGGAGCGGGCAATGCCTGCGAGCCCGTCTGCGTAGCCTGGCGCCGCGGTGGCGTTCGCTGCCAGCACCGCCAGGCTGTCCGATGGCGTGACGACGAAGTCGCGGCCAACGATCATGTTACGGTCGGCATCGCCATCGGAGGCGGCGCCGATATCGGGCGCAGCGTTGGCGCACATGATGTCGATCAGTTCTTCGGCGTTGACCGGATTGGGATCCGGGTGCAGACCGCCGAAGTCTTCCAGCGGTGTGCCGTTGATCACGCTGCCCTCCGGTGCGCCCAGCATACCTTCGAGAATGGCGTGCGCATAGGGGCCGGAAACGGCATTCATGGCGTCGAAGCGCATACTGAAGCCGCCGGCAAACAGGCGGCGGATGGCATCGAAGTCGAATAATTGCGCCATCAGTTCCGCGTAATCGGCAACAGGGTCAATGACCTCAACCTTCATGCCTTCGATGCCCGCATACGCTCCGGGCGTATCAATATCGATATCGGGCGCATCGCTGATGCGGTACTGAGCCAGCGCCAGCGTGTGTTCGTAAATTGCTTCGGTCAGCGCTTCGGGCGCCGGTCCGCCGTTGGAGGCGTTGTACTTGATTCCGAAATCGCCATCCGGGCCGCCGGGGTTATGGCTGGCCGAGAGGATGATGCCGCCAAACGCACCGTGCTTGCGGATCACGCAGCTTGCGGCGGGTGTCGACAGGATGCCGCGCTGCCCAAGCAGCACACGTGCAAAGCCATGCGCGGCGGCCATCTTGAGGATTACCTGGATCGCATCCCGGTTGTGGAAGCGGCCATCGCCGCCAAGCACCAGCGTCTTGCCGGCGGCGTCGCCTAGCGTGTCAAACACACCCTGTACGAAATTTTCAAGATAGTGGGGCTGCTGGAAAACTGCGACTTTCTTGCGCAGTCCAGAAGTCCCCGGACGTTGTCCGGGGATGGGCGAAGTTGCTACCGTTTGAATTGCCATATTCGCTCCATAAAAGGGGGCCGTCCCCTTTATTTTCCTGCGAATGGCGCGATCGGTGCGCGCCGCTGGATGGCTTAGGCTTCTTTCTTGGCGGAGTCGCTGACGATCAGGGTTACGATGCCGCCAAGCGCCATCGAGACGCCGCCCAACACCAGCACGTTGACCGAGTGGCCGTCGAACAGGTGCTTGATGACCGGCCCGAGCACCAGGTTGGCGACAATCTGCGGCAACACCACGAAGTAGTTGAATACGCCCATGAAGTAACCCATGCGCTTGGCCGGCAGTGCGCCCGCCAGGATCGCATACGGCATGGTCAGGATGCTGGCCCATGCAATGCCGACGCCGATCATCGGCAACATCAGCAAGTTCTTGTCGTGGATGAACGCAATGCTGATCAGGCTCAGGCCACCGATGACCAGGCAAAGCATGTGCACCAGCTTGCGGCTGGTGACGTGCGCCAGCTTAGGCAGCAGGAAGGCGACCAGCGCGGATACGCCGCCGTAGATTGCAAACAGGTTGCCGACCCAGTTGCCGGCTTCCTGGAAGATGGCCGACTTGCCGTCAGTGGTCCCGAACACATTTTCAGCCACTGCCGGCGTGGTGAAGACCCACATGCCCATCAGCGCGAACCAGCTGAAGAACTGCACCAGGGCCAATTGCACCATCGTTTTCGGCATGAGCACGAAGCCGCCAAACACTTCCTTCAGGGAGAACAGGAAGCCACGGCGCTGTGCTTTCTCCATGCGGAATTTCTCGATGTCTTCCGGCGGCAGTTCATCGGCGGTCAGCACGGTCCACAACACGGACAGGAAGTAAGCAGCACCGCCCGCATAGAAGGAGTAGCGCACGGAATCGGGGATCGCACCGTTGACCACTTCATTGCTGACGTTAAGGAAATTGGTGAAGATCATTGGCAGCAGCGAAGCAATCACGCCACCCAGCCCAATGAAGAAAGTTTGCATCGCAAAGCCGGCAGTCTGCTGCGATTCATCCAGCTTGTCGCCGACGAAGGCACGGAACGGCTCCATCGAAATATTGATCGATGCATCCATCAGCCACAGCACGAGGATTGCCATCCACAGCGCACTCGAATTGGGCATCAGGAACAGTGCAATACTCGCCAGCAGCGCGCCGATGAAGAAGAACGGGCGGCGGCGGCCCCATTTCGCGTGCCAGGTGTTGTCGCTCAGGTAGCCGATGATGGGTTGCACCAGCAGGCCGGTGACCGGCGCGGCAAGCCAGAACAGCGGCAGTTCATCCGGAGTCGCACCCAAAGTCGAGAAGATGCGGCTGGTATTGGTGTTCTGCAGCGCGAAACCAAACTGGATGCCGAAGAAGCCGAAGCTCATGTTCCACAACTGCCAGAAGGTCAGCCGCGGCTTGCTGATGATGGAATGCATTTGCATCACTGTCCCCGATTAATTTTGTAGCAAAATAACATGGCGAATTCGGGCTGTCAATGCGGATACAGCCCGTAAATTCGCGGTTTTACGACGTTTTTGTAGTCAGGCTACAAAGTTACCGCCAATTTTGCCTTCATTGCACTACGCGCTGGCAATGCCAGCTCCAGTGTGCGGGAACGGACATCCCAACGAGACGCCACGGCCTTGCCATCCAGCTTCACGCTGCGCGGGCGTTTAGCCACATTGTGCACTTTGACCACATAAGCGCGTAACACCGGCTGCCACGCCTTGCCAGTCTCCGGCTCGATGCCTATTTCGAAGCCCGATGCCGATGCAGCGCCAGCGAAATGGGCGATCTCGTACTTGCCCTGCTCGTAAGCGTTGGCGGTTGCGCCGTCGTCGTCATACAGCTTGCCGCTGGTAGCACCTGCGCTGGCGTCGTAGTAGTAATTCAATTCGACCTGTTTGGTGCTGTAGTCGCGGGTGGTCTGGACTACCTTTGCGAGTGGCACGAAGGCCCCGGCGCGCACGAAGACCGGAATATGCTCGGCAACCACCGGCACCACTTCATTGATGCCGCCCTTGTGCGCAGCGCCGCTGTAGAAGTCGAACCAGACCTTGGCCGATGCCGGGAAGTTCACTTCCTTGCGCTGGACACCCGGCTCGGTGACCGGCGCCACCAGGAAGTCCCTGCCCCACAAGAAGGTCGCTGCCACGCCATTGTCGCCGCCCTCAAACATGATCGGGCGCATCAGCGGCAAGCCGGTCTGGCTGTTGTCGAAGGCTGCGCTGTAGTTATATGGCAGCATGGCGTAGCGCAGGCGGATCGCATCGCGCGCCAGCGATTTGGCACGCCCTGCGCGGAACACCGGCTCGGCCGGCACTTCCTCTTGCGCGTGCGGGCGGAACACCGGCTGGAACACGCCGTATTGCAGCCAGCGCACGTACAGTTCATCGTCCAGCATCGGCGAGGCGAAGCCGCCCAGGTCGGAATGCATATAAGCCAGGCCCTGCATACCCATTTGCAGCGCGATTTCCATTTGCGACTGCAGGCCACCCCAGCTACGCTGCACGTCGCCGGACCATGGGATCATGCCGAAACGCTGCGAACCCGAATATCCGGCGCGCATCAGGATGAAGGGACGTTCGTTCGGGAAGTCCTTCTTGTAGCCTTCCGCAATCAGGCGCGCCCAATCGTGGCCGTAGATATTGTGGACCTGGTCGGCTCCAAGCTGGCCATTGCTGCCGTGCCGCAGCGCGGAAGGATGCACTTCCGGCTCGCCGAGGTCACCCCACCAGCCGGCTACGCCGCCCTCTTTCAGCTCTTTGTAGATATTCCAGAACCAGTCGCGCCCTTCGGGGCGGTACAGGTCGACCAGGCCGGTATTACCGAAGTAGAAGTCATACTTGAAAGGCGCCCCGGCAGTGTCGGTAGCCAGCACTTTCTGTTCAACCGCTTCCTGCCAGCGGCTCGACGTGGTCAGCACGAAAGGCTCCGTGATGACCACAGTTTTCACCCCCTTCGCCGCCAGGTCGGCCATCATGCCTTTCGGGTTCGGGAAACTCTCCTTGTCCCAGGCCAGGTTGCCCATGGTGCCTTTGACGGTCTTGCCGAACCAGTACAGGTCCAGCACCACGGCATCGACCGGGATCTTGTCGGCAATGAACTTGTCGACCACCGAGCGGGTTTCCGCTTCCGTGTGATAGCCGAAGCGGCTGGCGAAATTGCCGAAGGCCCAGCGCGGCGGAAGCGGCTGGCGGCCGGTCAGGCTGGTGTAGTTGGCCACCACGTCCTCCCACTGCTCGCCTGCGATCACCTGGTAAGTCTTGCGGCCGCCGATGGTCTCATACGACAGCGTGCCGTCCTTCCTGCTGTCGAAATCGAGGTAGCCGGTCTGCGGGTTATCAAAGTGAATGGCGTACTTTTTCGACGACAGCGCCATCGGGATGGTGAAATTCAGCAGCTGCGAACGCGCTTCATAGCCATAGTGAGCTCGGTTGTATAACTGGAAGCGGTTGCCGCGGCGGTTCATGCCGGTGGCGCGGGCGCCCGCGCCGTACAGGGCTTCGTCGCCATCCAGTGCGAACTCGATCGCTTCCATGCTGCCATCGCGGCGATAACCGCGCTTCTCGGCCACCAGGGGCTGGCCCTTATACAAATAGCTGATGCGGAATGGCTGTTTCTCCACGCGCACGGTAATGCCAGGCGTGGCGAATTCAAGCACTCCGCCCTCCTCCCGCAGCGTGCTGGCAACGGCAGCCGGCGGCAACACAACCGCGTGAGACACCGCATCAGCCACTTCGCCCTTGGGAATGAAGGTGGTTTCCACCACTGCTGCGGAGTACGGCCTGATGACATAGCTGCCGTCGTTTGTGCCGATTTCCAGGGCATTTCCATTTTTCGCGGCAGATAAGAAATGGCGATCCGCGTTTTGCGCCATGGCGGCTTGGCTAATAAGGGCCAATATTGCAAATTTAATTAGTTTCATGGAGTGATATATTAGCGGGCAGTTTTATCTGAGAGGAGATTGAATTGAATAAAACGATACTGAAAAAACCGATGGTCCTGGCACTGGGCCTGGCACTGGCAGCGGGTTTCGCCCATGCCGCACCAGCCCCGAAAAAAGGCAAAGGCACCCCTGCCGAAGCGAAGAAGTTCATCGCCCAGACCGAAGAAAAATTCGACAAGCTTGGCAATGACGGCAATAAGGCCGCCTGGGTTGCGCAGAACTTCATTACCGACGACACCGAAGCGCTGACCGCTTACTTTGGCGAGCAGCAGCTGGATGCATCCGGACAGGCCGCGCTGGAAGCCCGCCGCTTTAACGGCACGAAACTGGCCGACGACGAGGCGCGCAAGATCAAGCTGCTGCAACTGACGCTGATGCTGCCGGATCCAAAGGAGCGCCAGGCTTACGCCGATGCCAACGCCAAACTGAATGGCGCCTATGGCAAGGCCAAGTACTGCCCGACCAAAGACGATTGCAAGGCGCTGGGCGAACTGGAAAAGACCCTGGCCAACAGCCGCGATCCTAAAGTCCTGCTGGACGCCTGGAACGGCTGGCACATGCAGTCGCCTTCCTACAAAAAGCTGTACACCGACTACGTTGAGCTGTCCAACAAGGGTGCGCGCGAAATGGGTTACGCCGACACCGGCGCCCTGTGGCGCTCGGGCTACGACATGAAGCCGGAAGAATTCTCGGCCGAGATGGAGCGCATCTGGCAGCAGGTGAAGCCGCTGTACGATTCGCTGCACACCTATACCCGCTACAAGCTGCGCGAAACCTACGGGCCTGACCAGGTGCCGCTGACCGGCCCGATCCCGGCCCACCTGTTCGGCAATATGTGGAGCCAGAGCTGGGAGAACATCTACCCGCTGCTGATGCCTGCCACCGGCGCGTCCAAGTTCGACCTGAGCAAGGTGCTGGAAGAGCGCAAGACCAGCGCCAAAGAGATGGTGCAATACGGCGAGCGTTTCTACACCTCGCTGGGCATGCCTAAGCTGCCGGAAACCTTCTACCAGCGTTCGCTGCTCGAAAAACCGCGCGACCGCGACGTGGTGTGCCACGCTTCCGCATGGCAGCTCGATGGCAAGGACGACGTGCGCATCAAGATGTGCATCCGTCCGACCGAAGAAGAATTTGCCGTCATCCACCATGAGCTGGGACATATCTATTACGACCTGGCTTACAAGAACCAATCCAACCTGTTCCGCACCGGCGCCAACGACGGCTTCCACGAAGCGATCGGCGACACCATTGCGCTGTCCATCACCCCGAGCTACCTGAAGAAGGTCGGCCTGATGAACGAGAACCCGGACCCGAACGCCGATATCGGCGTGCTGCTGAAGCGCGCCCTGGCCAAGGTTGCCTTCCTGCCGTTCGGCTACTCGGTCGACAAATGGCGCTGGGACGTCTACAGCGGCAAGACCAAGCCAGCGGACTACGACAAGAGCTGGTGGCAGCTGCGCGAGCAGTACATGGGCGTGAAGCGTCCGCTGCCGATGCTGGCTGACGGCTTCGACGCCGGCGCCAAGTACCACGTTGCTGCCGACGTGCCTTACGCCCGCTACTTCCTGGCCCACCTGCTGCAGTTCCAGTTCCACCGCGCCCTGTGCAAGGAAGCCGGCTACACCGGCCCGCTGCATCAGTGCTCGATCTACGGCAGTGAAAAAGCAGGCAAGAAGCTGTGGACCATGCTGGAGATGGGTACTTCCAAGCCATGGCCTGAAGCTTTGAAAGCGGCTACCGGCGAAGAGCGCATCGACGGACAAGCCCTGCTCGACTACTTCGCCCCGCTGAAAGTCTGGCTGGACGAACAAAACAAGCAACTGGCCGCGAAGGCCAAGTAAATACAAAAATCGGGGGCCGCGGCCCCCGATTTTTTTTGCACCTGAACGCTTAGAACTTGTAGTTCGCGCCCAGCAGGAAGGTGCGGCCATACTTCTGGTATTCCAGTTGCTGGTTACGGTTGCCGTTGTAGGTCTCGTAAGCCGCGTCACGCAGGTTGTTCACCTGCAGTACCACGCCTACGCCCTTGAACATGCCTTCGTTGAAGGTGTAGCCAACCTGGAAGTCCAGGATGTTCTCGCCAACCACGTAGCGCAGCGAACGCTCGCCGGCAAAGTTGCCGATCTCACCCACGAAGTCCGAACGCTTGCGCTGGCTCAGGCGGGTTTCGAAGCCGGCCTTCTCGTAGTACACGGTCAGGTTGCTGGTGTGCTTCGACAGGCCTGGCAGCATGATGGTCTGGCCCAGGTTGGCGCTAGGTTCCTTGATGACGATGGCGCTGTCGTTGTACGAGTAGCTGCCGCTCAAGCCGAAACCATCCAGTACCGGGGTCACCATGTTCAGCGGCAGGGAAGCGGTCAGCTCCAGGCCTTTCATGTTGCCGCCCTTGCCGTTGTAAGGGGCAGTGTAGTTACCGAACGGAGTAATCGCGTTGGTGCCTGGGATCTGCGCCGAGAAGTCACGGGTACGGGTCTCGGTGAAGATGTAGGTATCCAGCTTCTTGTAGTAGAAGGCCAGTGCCGCGTAAGCTTTCTTGCCGAAGTATTTTTCATACGACAGGTCGAATGCCTTGGCGCGCCATGGATCCAGCTGCGCGTTACCACCGCTGCCGCTTGGTTTGAAGTCGTTGGTGCCGACGTTGAAGTCCAGTGCGGAACGCAGCTGGTCAACGCGTGGGCGAGCGATCTGCTTGGCCAGGGCCATGCGCACGGTGTGGTCGTTCGGCAGCTGGAATGCCAGGTTCATGCTCGGCAGCACGTCGGTGTAGGTCTTGCCGTCATGGACTGGCTTGACTTCCTGGCCGGCTGGGGCGGTGCCGTCCCAGTACTTGGCGTCCGAAGACTGGTCGGTACGCTGCACTTGCACGCCGACGTTACCGCGCAGGCTGACGCTACCCAGCTCGTGCTCGATATTGGCCTTGGCGAAGCTCGTGGTGATTTTCTCATTCACGGTCCAGGCTTTGGCGATCAGGTAGTTCTTGTCTTCGGTCGGGGCAAACGTCATGTACTTGGCTACAACGCCTGGCACGTTCCACGAAGGGATGGTGCCAACGCCGGCAAAGCCCAGGTCAACCGGTGCGTACAACAGGTCCGAAGAAATCGTCGAAGCGGCGCCGGCCAGTTTGATGTCGCCTTCTGGCTGGTGCTTTTCCTTGCTGCGGTCCGAGTAGTGAACGCCGACGTCGAAGCTCGAGAACCACTTCTCCAGGGCGCCGGAGGATTGGATATTGGCAGCCAGCTTGAAGCCATTCAGCTTGTCTTCCACGTGCGGGGTCTTGCCGTAGCCGGAACCGTAGATGGTGTTACGTACAAACAGGCTGGCCGGGTTGCTGTAATCGCGGCCCGGGTTCATGGTCGGGAAGCCGCCGGTGCCCAGTGCCAGGGCAACGGAATCAAGGTATGGATTGCCCGCAGCATCGCTGATCTGCAGGTTGTTTTCCAGGCTCACTTCATCGCGCTTGGCGGTGGAGCGGCTCAGGTCAGCCACCAGGGACCAGCCGTCCATCTTCCACTCGTTGTTCCAGCCGATGGCGCGGATATCGTCCTTGCGCTTGTCGTACATGCCGCGCACCAGTGGGTACACGCCGGTTGCGGTACCGGTGGCGAAAGAACCGTTGTTGGTGGTGACGTTCTCGAAGTTCAGGCCAGGCGTGTTGTTGCCGTTGTAGCCACCGACGTGCACTTCGAACTGGTTGGCGGTGTCTTCATGCTTGAAGCGCGACGCGTACACGTCGACCATCGAGGTGAAGTTCTTGCTTGGACGGTATTGCAGCACGCCCATCAGGCCGTCGCGCTTGTTGTAGCCGCTGCGTGCCAGGGACTTGATGCCGTCGGTGACCATGGTGCCGGCAGGTACGCCGGGACGGGACTCATTCTTCCATGGCTCATACAGGCCGGTTTCGCGCGCCAGGACTGGCGAGTCCAGGTGAGCGAAGCCGATCGCCACACCAATGGTGCGGTTTGCGAACTGGTCGATGTAGGTGGCGCTGAAGCGGCCGCCGCGCGAATCGGTGTCAGCGATGCTGCCCAGCGAATTCTTTTCCATGCGGGCGTTCAGGGACACGGTGCGGCCACCGAAAGCCAGCGGACGCACGGTCTGCAGGTCCAGGGTGCCGGACAGGCCCTGGCCAACCATGCCGGCGTCAGGGGTCTTGTAAATGGTGACCGCGCCGATCAGTTCGGACGGGTACTGGTCGAATTCCACGCTGCGGTTGTCGCCCGTCGAGACTTGCTCGCGGCCGTTCAGCAGGGTGGTGGCGAAGTCCGGCGACAGGCCACGCACGGAAATGTTTTGCGCACGGCCGGCAACGCGTTGCGCGGCCAGGCCTGGCAGGCGGGCGATGGATTCAGCGATGGAGGTATCCGGCAGCTTGCCGATGTCTTCCGCGGAGATAGCCTCGACGATGGAAGTGGCGTTTTTCTTGACCGAGATCGCGTCTTCGATGCCGCGGCGGATGCCGGACACGGTCACAGTTTGCATCGGCGCGTCAGCTGCCTGGCCGGTGGTCGTAGTCTGCGCGTACGCAGAGCCCGCGAAGGCGGATACAAATACAGCACACCCAGCCGCAACCGGACTCAGTCGGAAAGCGGTATTGCCTCGCTTGTTGGCGAAGATAGTCATCAAAGTCCCCTCACTCATTAAACATTCTTTCCCGCAACCTACACAGACCGGTTTATTTCGACTACACGGGAATCCTTGGAAAGCGAACGCTCTTACGGACGCTCTGAGGCAAATTCTGTACTAAAACTAGATTTGATGTCAATGAATGACCATCATCATCGCCATGTATTTCTGCCTTTCCCGGCGGCCCTCATTGTGGTTTCGGCTGGCTACGTTGTATTTCGGCTACAAAAATAGACAAATGGAGGTGTAGTAGAACTACATGCGATTTACGTGTATTGTCGGGCCAATAAGACGTTCCTACCGGAGAAATGATGAAGAAGACCGCCTTCGCCGCGCTGCTTGGCATCACCCTGCTGCAAGCCGCTCATGCGGCCGCGCCAACCATCCAGCACATGGAACCGCCGTTCTGGTGGGCAGGCATGCAAAGTCCCAAACTGCAACTGATGGTAAATGCGCCGAATGTGGCGGACCTGGGGCCATCGATTGACTATCCAGGCGTGCGGATCGGGAGCGTGAGCCGGGTGGCCAACCGTAATTATCTGTTCATCGACCTGGTACTGGCGCCGGACGTGGCGCCGGGCCGCTTCGACATCCGTTTCACCGCGCCGGGCAAGCAAGGCTTTGCATACAGCTACCAGTTACTGGCGCGCGACCCAGGTTCGGCGCAGCGCCAGGGTTTCAACACCTCCGATGCGATTTACCAGGTCATGCCGGACCGCTTCGCCAACGGCAATCCAGCCAACGATAATGTGACGGGCATGCCGGACAAGGCCAACCGCGCCGAGGGCAATGGCCGCCACGGCGGCGACCTGGCCGGCATGGCAGCGCACCTGGACTATATAAAGGACATGGGTTTCACGCAGGTCTGGCCAACGCCGCTTGTGGAGAACAACCAGGATATCCACTCCTACCACGGCTACGCGGCGACCGACCATTACAAGATCGACGCCCGCTATGGTAGCAATGAGGATTTCCGCGATTTTGTGGGGCAGGCCCGCAAGCGCGGCATCGGCGTGATCCAGGACGTGGTGTTGAGCCACATCGGCAGCCGCCACTGGTGGATGAAAGACATGCCGATGCAGGACTGGCTCAGCTATGACGGCAAATACACGCCGACCGCGCACCATCGCGTCGCCAACATCGATCCATACGGCAGCAAGGAAGATGCGCGCAACTTCACCCAGGGCTGGTTCGGTCCTCATATGCCGGACATGAACCAGACCAATCCCTATGTGGCGAACTATCTTATCCAGAACAATATCTGGTGGATCGAGTATGCCGGCTTGTCCGGCCTGCGCGTGGATACCTTCGGCTATTCCGATACCGCATTCCTGACCGAGTGGTCGAAGCGCTTGCTGGCGGAATACCCCAAGCTGAATATGGTGGGCGAGGAATGGAGCACGCGGATTCCTATCGTGGCGCGCTGGCAGGCCCTGAACTCGCCAAGCATGATGGACTTCCCTCTCAACGACGTGCTGCGCAAGGCGCTGGGCGATACCGACGGCACTTATCGCCTGTACGACGTTTATGAAACGCTGGCGCAGGATTACCTCTACCCCAATCCATCCAACCTGGTGCTGTTCGAGGGCAACCACGACCTGGCGCGCAGTTTCAGCATGGTGAACAGCGACCCGGCCTTGCTGCGCATGGCATTGGCTTTCACGCTCACCGTGCCGCGCATTCCGCAGTTCTACTACGGGACTGAAATCCTGATGCCGAGCACAGTGAAGGGACGCGATGACCCATCCTACCGCCACGACATGCCCGGCGGCTGGGCAGGCGATAAGGTGAACGCCTTCACCGGCGCGGACCTGAGCGCCGATCAGCGCGAGATGCAGGCCTTCGTGAAGAAGCTGGCCAACTGGCGCAAGACTTCCAGCGCGGTCCAGCACGGGAAGATGATGCAATATGGCCCGGAGCAGGATACCTATGTGTACTTCCGTTATGACGACAAGCAGAAGGTCATGGTCGCGCTCAACAAGAATGCCAAGGACATCACGCTCGACGCGGAGCGCTTCCGCGAGATGCTGGCCGGCGTGCGCAGTGGCACGGACGTCATCACCGGCCGCAGTTTCGCGCTCACAGGCAAGTTCACGCTTCCCGCCCGCTCGGTGCTTGTGATGGAGGTCCAGTAATGACGCGCCGCGCGTTGCTGGTTGCTGCCGTCGCCACCGCCTTCGTTAGCGCAGGCGTGCAGGCAAATACCAGCGTCGAACTGCCGTTCGGGGCCTACAAGGCACGCTTTGCGACGCCGGACGCGCAGGCGACGCTGCGCAACTACACGCAGTCCACAACGATGGCTCTGCGCGACAACGCGCCGCAATCGATCGCCTTCAGCGAGCAAGCCGGCCTGCCCAAAGTACGTAGCGGCAGCCTGGCCTTCGACGCCCTGTTCGCGCTGGCTGTCACGGAGATGAAGCAGGATTCGGTGCAAGCCATTCGTGACGGCAGCTACAACGGCGGCCAGCCGATAGCGTGCGAATGCTTTGAAACCGGCGAGAAATGGCATTACGTATGGACGCGCGACTTGTCCTATGCCGCCAACCTCGGGCTGGCGATGCTCGACCCGCAACGTACACGCAATTCCCTGCTGTTCAAGCTCTCCGGCTACCGCCTTGGCAAGCCAGGGCTGGCGGCGGGCAGCGAAGACGGCCTGCAGATCGTGCAAGACACCGGCAGCGGCGGCAGCTGGCCGGTCAGCACCGACCGCGTAAGCTGGGCCTTCGGCGCGGAACAGGCGCTCAAGTCACTGCCGGCCGAAGAGCGCGCCCAGTTTGCCGCCACTGCCCTGCAAGCGCTGCGCAACACCATCGAGAACGACCGCATCGCGGCCTTTGACGCCGCCAGCGGCCTGTATAACGGAGAGCAATCCTTCCTCGACTGGCGCGAGCAGTCGTATGCGGCGTGGATTCCGAACGACCTGTCCAGCATGGCCACGTCCAAGTCGCTGTCCACCAACGTCGCCCATTACAAGGCGCTGACGCTGGCAGCCGAGCTGTCGCAACAGGCCGGCGACAATGACGGCGCCCAGCGTTACGCACGTTGGGCGTCCGCCCTGAAGATCGCCATCAACGATCGGCTCTGGCTCAAGGACGCGGGCATGTACAGCAGCCTGACCGCCGGCCACTTCGACGGCGCCGCCATGCACAAGTTCGACTGGCTTGGCCAGTCGCTCGCCATCATCACCGGCGTGGCCGACGCCGAGCAGGCGCAATCGATTCTGGCACGCTACCCGCACGGGCCATTGGGCGCACCGGTGGTCTGGCCGCAGCAACCGGGCGTTCCGGTGTATCACAACCGGGCCATTTGGCCTTTCGTTACCGCTTATGGCTTGCGTGCGGCCGCGCAGTACGGCAACGTGGCGGTGGCGGATGCTGCCTATGCCAGCTTGCTGCAAGGCGCGGCGCTCAATCTGTCGAATATGGAGAACATGGAGTGGCAAGGCGGCGATCCTTCCGCACCGGCCATCAATTCGCGCCGGCAGCTTTGGTCGGTGGGGGGCTTCCTGGGGATGGTAATACAGCAGGTGTTTGGCATCGGCGTCGATGCCGAACAGCTGCACGTCAATCCTTTCATCACCTCGCGGCTGCGGCGCGAATGGTTTGCGGGCAGTGATGTGATCGAGTTATCCGGACTGGTCTTGCACGGCAAACGCCTGCATATCAAGATCAAGCTGCCACCGGCGGTCGCGCTCGAAGGCTATTACATGCCGGTCGGCGGCAAGTTGAATGGCAAGGATGCTCGCAGCCCGGTTGCATGGAGCGAGCTGGCGGACGACAACCTGATTGAAGTCGACATGGGGACGCTGGTGCCGGGACGAAAGCAGATTACCTTCGCAGGTCCCGAAACCGCTTCCACTGCACCACCCGAACCGGTCGTTCAGCAAACGCCCTCCGCCAGCGCAGCCGTGCTTCGCATCGCACCAGGCGCAGGAACGCAGGAAGACACCCGTTTCAATGTGTACCGCGACGGACAACTCGTCGCTGCCAACGTCGTCGCCGGCAACTGGCCAGCCACAATGCCATCGTGCTACGCCGTGGAGGCAGTGTACCCGGCCACCGATTTGCGAAGCCATCACTCGCAACCGCTCTGCCCCGCAGCGGCAGGCGACGCGGCAGACAGCGTGACCGCCGCAAGAGATGGCCGCTACAACGTCCAGCTCCGCTACAACAATCACGCCCACCAGATCAACCTGGGCATCACCAACGCCGTGCAGATCCTGCGGCTGCGCGACAAGAATGGCGCGGTCGCGGCGGAAGGCATTATCCAGATGCCGCACAACTCGCCAGCCAACGGCCCAGCGTGGTCGACTCCCCTGCCCGCCACGCTAAAGCAAGGCAGCTACCGGCTCGAACTGCAGCCCTTCTACAATATGAGCAACCTGCAGGCCAACGCGAGCTACGCGGATGCCGGCGGCAGCAGCGGCGCCCGCAACCACGCAGAGGTGCAGGCGGCACGCCTGCTGCCTGCACCCGCGGCAGGCAAGCCGCCGATGCACGGCACCCTGCAACTGGTCGAGAAATTCAAATCGCCCCAACTAGCCAACGAACGCACGCTGCGCATCTACCTGCCGCCAAGCTATGGTGGCGACACCAAACGCCGCTATCCCGTGCTCTATATGCACGACGGCCAGAACCTGTTCGAGGCCAAAACCGCCAGCTACGGCACCGAATGGAATATCGACGAAGTAGCGGACCGGCTGGCACACCAGGGCGATATGGAAGAAGTGATCGTGGTTGGAATCGACAATACGACCGACCGCATCGCCGAATACACACCCTGCTGCGACCCCAAACACGGAGGGGGAAAGCTGAACGCCTACGCCGACTTCGTCGCAAAAACGGTCAAACCCTGGGTGGACAAGCAATACCGCACCAAGCCTGGCCGCCAGCACACAGCGGTGATGGGGTCATCGCTGGGCGGACTGGCTTCGATCGGCATTGCCCAGCGCTACCCAAGAATATTCTCGATGGCCGGCGGCGTTTCCAGTTCCTTCTGGTGGAACAACCAGGAAAAAGTGAAGCATCCGCCAAAGAAAATGCCGGTCAGGTTCTACATCGATGTGGGAACAGTCTATGACGGCCAGGAGGACAGCGAAGCTTTCCACCAGGCTTTGATGAAGAACGGCTACCGCGAAGGCCGCGACCTGCTATTCCTCGTCGACGAAGGTGGACGCCACAACGAACAATCGTGGGCCGGCCGTGTGCACGTTGCGCTGGCCTGGTTCTTCGGCAAACCAGGCAGCGCCGCACACCGGAAAGTGCCTTAAGCCGGCAACACCCGCAAGCTGCGGCTTGCCGACAGTTGCATGCGCGAGCTGCCGCCGCCCGGCTCGCGCACCTTGAACACCGACACCGCTTCCTCGAGGCTTGCAGCCTGCTGCTGCAAAGCCTCAGCCGCCGCGGCAGCCTCCTCCACCAGTGCTGCATTCTGCTGCGTCACAGTATCCATCTGCGTAATGGCATCGCTGATCTGCTCGATGCCATCGCGCTGCTCGCCGGTTGCTATTGCAATTTCGCCGATGATCGAGGTCACACGGCGCACGCTGTTGACCACTTCCTCCATGGTCACGCCGGCTTCGCCAACCAGGCGGCTGCCCTCTTCCACGCGCTCGACCGAGTTGCCGATCAGCTCCTTGATCTCCTTGGCTGCAGCAGCGGAGCGATGCGCCAGGTTGCGCACCTCGCCCGCCACCACGGCAAAGCCGCGACCCTGCTCACCGGCGCGCGCTGCTTCCACCGCCGCATTCAGCGCCAGGATATTGGTCTGGAACGCGATGCCATCGATCACGCCGATGATGTCCACAATCTTGCGGGAGGACTCGTTGATCGCCCCCATGGTTTGAACCACCTCCGATACAGTAGCGCCTCCGCGCACCGCAACATTGGAAGCCTCGTCGGCCCAGCTTGCGTGCCTGGGTTGCATTCTCATTGTTCTGCCGAACGGTGCTGGTCAGCTCCGTCATCGAAGACGCGGTTTCCTCCAGCGAACTGGCTTGCTGCTCGGTGCGGGTCGACAGGTCCATGCTGCCCGGTTGCCACTTCGCTCGAAGCGCTGGCAATGGTCTGGGTGCCGATGCGGACGCGGCTGACGATATCTGACAGGTTGCCGCTCATTTGCTTCAACGCTGCCAGCAGTTCACCCACCTCGTCCTTGGTCTTCACATCCACCTCGACACTCAAGTCGCCCGCCGCCACATTCTTGGCGATATCGATCGCCTGGTCCAGCGGACGCGTGATGCCCTTCACAATCCACCACACGATCGCCGCGCCGACCGCTGTCGTTACAACCAGCACCACCAGCAGCGTGATGGTGGCCGAACGGTTGACCGCTTCCGCTGTCGCTACCGCTTCCGCCGCATTCTTCTTGGACTGCGAATCGATGAACTCCACAATCTCATCGATCTTCTTGGTCGGGGCACGGTCCATGCCGGCAACGGCCTTGTCGAGAATCTTGTAGCTTTCCGGATTCGCAGGATCAAATTGCTTAAGTGCAGCCATATACTTCTTGCCGAGCTCCTCGTGCATCTTGATCGCTTCGTCGTCCAGCGTGGTCTGCAGGTTGAGCTTGTTCAGCATGCCCGACAGTTTCTGCAATTCGGCATTGGTGGCCTGGCCGCTCTTGACGAAGGCTGCGGAGTATTTTTCAAGCTGCGCGGGATCATGGCCGCGCACGAGGATGTTCTTCCACTCCTGCACCTGGATCTTGAATTCGACTTGCGCACCGCGCGCAGTATCGACGGCCTGGGTCAAGTCAACCGAGCGTTGCATGCTCTGGGCGTTGCTGGATTTGATCGAGCCGATGGCGCTCCAGCCCTGGTAGCCAACCGTAAATAGCGCCAGCATGAAGAAAAACACCCAGCAAGGCCAGCCGCACTCCGATCTTTAAATTGCCGAAGTTCATGATTATTTTCCCCTAGGTAAAAAGGCGACATAACGCCTTCAGGACTGCAATCTTCATCATGCGCCCTAAAGTATTAAAAGCCAAGAAACCTGTTTTCGCGACAACCTAGTTGTGGCGCGGGGGAAACTCCATGCGATAAAGGTCGGTTTTTCCCGTCGAGAGCCGCTCGACAAAGTGCATGCCGAGTTTCTTCAGCAGTGCTGAAGAAGCGGTATTGTCGGGCGAGACGATGCCGAGCAGGCGCGGCAGGCCGACAACATCGCGGCCGTACTCCATCGCGGCCGACGCTGCTTCCCACGCATATCCCTGCCCCCAATAGGCAGGCAGGTAGGCATAGCCTATATCGGTATCCGGCAAGGTGTCGCGCTTGATCAAGCCGCACATGCCGATGGTCACACCATCCTCCTTGCGGACAACCATCCACAAGGAATGGCCCAACTGGGCTTGCATGGCGATAGGACCAGCGAGCAAGGCGTCACGCGCACCGTCGAGGTCGCGCACGCCCTTGTCACCAATATTCTCAAGGAAGGAAGGTTCGTTCACCAGGCGCAGGTAAAACGAGGCATCATCAACAGTTGCGGGACGCAGGGTCAGTCGTCTGGTTTCGATCATTGCTCCGGCCAATCGTTAGGGTCGGCCAGGAACTTGTACATCACATACACGTCAACAAAACCGAGCTGCTTGTGCCGATAGGCGCGCGGCAGCGTGCCTATCACTGAAAAGCCGAGCCGCTTCCACAGCAGCACGGCGGAAACATTGGTGCTTACAACGTAATTGAACTGCATGGCGAGAAAACCGTCGCGCCGCGCCTGTTCCAGGCAATGGCGGCCCAGCATCTTGCCGATGCCCACGCCTTGCGCGGCGGGGCTGACCATGAAGGAAGCATTGGCAACATGGGAACCCCGGTCAAGCTGGTTGGGCAGCAAGCGGTACATGCCAAGCAGGCGGCCAGTGTTCAGCACCGCCACCCAGGTCTTGACGCCGCGCCCGAACCAGAAGGCGTGGCAGTCGTCGCGGCTGGTCTCCGCCGCGAAGTAATAGGTATCACCGCTGGCGATCAGCTCCTGGAAAATCGTCCACATGGGGTCGAAGTCGGCCTCGCTGGCCAGGCGGATGACGATGTCTTTCAAAGCTGCTCCCAACTGCAGGAATGATGCTGAATTTTCATGCATTTTTCCGTGCAAGTCCAGCATGGCCGGACAGGCGGAAATCGACCTGCGACGGCCTGCCCGGCAAGGCGAGGCGCGCGGTGGCGCGCGGCGCTTCCGCCACTACCTGCCCACGCCGCAGCACCAGTCGCCGTGCAGCGCGCAGGCGGATGGCTTCCACCGGGTCGCCCGCATCGAGCAGCACCAGGTCGGCGTGGCAGCCGGGCTGCAGGCCATAGCCTTCAAGGCCAAGGATCTTCGCCGGCGTTTCCGTCACCGCATCGAAGCAGGAGCGCATGGCGTCCTGCCCGGTCATCTGCGCCACATGCAGGCCCATATGCGCCACTTCCAGCATGTCGCCTGAGCCCAGGCTATACCACGGGTCCATCACGCAATCGTGGCCGAAGGCGACGTCGATGCCATGGGCCAGCATTTCCGGCACACGCGTCATGCCGCGGCGCTTGGGATAAGTATCGTGCCGGCCTTGCAGCGTGATGTTGATCAGCGGGTTAGCGATGGCGGCGACACCGGCCTCCCGGATCAACGGCATCAACTTGCTGACGTAGTAGTTGTCCATCGAATGCATGGAAGTGAGGTGCGATCCGGCCACGCGGCCTTGCAGGCCAAGGCGCTGCGTGTGATAAGCCAGTGTCTCGATATGGCGCGACAGCGGGTCGTCCGATTCATCGCAGTGCATATCGACGCGCAAGCCCTTCTCCGCCGCGAACTCGCACAGCACACGCACCGACTCGGCGCCATCGCTCATCGTGCGCTCGAAATGCGGAATGCCGCCGACCACATCGACACCCATCCCGATCGCGCGTTTCAGGTTGGCCAGCGCGGTCGGGCTGCGCAGCACGCCATCCTGCGGGAACGCCACCAGCTGCAAATCAAGATAAGGCGCCACGCGGCGCTTCACATCCAGCAGCGCTTCCACCGCCAGCAGGCGATCGTCGCACACATCGACGTGGCTGCGGATGGCAAGCAGGCCACGCGCCACCGCCCAGTCGCAATACTGCAGAGCGCGTTCCACCAGCGCATCCTGCGTCAGCTGCGGCTTCAGTTCGCCCCATAAGGCAATCCCCTCCAGCAGCGTGCCCGACTGGTTGATGCGCGGCAGGCCGTAACTGAGCGTGGCATCCATATGGAAGTGCGCGTCGACGAAAGGCGGCGTGACCAGATCGCCTTGCGCATCGATCTCGCGCGCGCCCTTCGCTTGCAAAGCTGGAGCGACATCGGCGATGCGGCCTTGGTCGATGGCGATATCGATGCCTTGGCGGCCATCGGGCAAGCTGGCATTTCGGATGACAAGATCCATCGCATGGCTCCACAGGTAAGGATGGCCGATTGTAGGCAGGCTGCGCAGGGCACGCAATGCTGCACCGCATAACTTTTGCTTTAATAGTCGGCAAAAATGTCTTTCCATTACCATATTTCCTCGCTAGAATGGGTTTATTGCAGCGCACCATTTCCCATCGATCCAGGAGAAAATATGTTTTCGATTCCCGAGCAATTTTCCGCAGCCACCAAGTCGCAGCTGGAAGCGCAGCTGAAAATCCTCAACAACTTCGCCACTACTGCCTTCGAAGGCGCGCAGAAGGTGATCGCCCTCAACCTGAGCACCACCAAAGCCTCCGTCGAAAAAGGTTCCGCCGCCGCGCGCGAACTGCTGGAGGCGAAAGACCCGCAAGAATTCTTCGCCAGGAGCACCGCGCGCGCGCCGAACCTGGATGGCCTGTTCGCCTACAACCGCGAGCTGTTCAGTATCGCCAGCAAGACCCAGGCAGAACTGTTCCAGGCAGCACAAGAGCAATTGAAGGAAGCCGGCAAGCAAGCGGTGCAAGTACCGAAGCTATCCGCACCGATTGCAACGCCAGTGCCAGTCCCCGCACCAGTTCCAGCCCCGGCAGCGCCGAAAGCCGCCAAAGCCGAAGCCAAGCCAGCACCAAAAGTCGAAGCAAAAGTCGAAGCCAAGCCAGAAGTAGTAGAAAGCAAGCCGGAAGTCAAAGTCGAAGCGAAGGCCGAAGCAAAAGCCGACGCCAAGCCAGCCAAACCAAGCGCCAGCTTCCCCGACCCCAAAGCCCCCCACGCCAACGGCGCCAAAGCTCACAAGTAATTTGAAAGTCGGGGTCAGCTCCGGCAATCGGACATTTTGCTGCGCAAAATGTCCGATTGCCGGAGCTGACCCCGACTTTCATCGCTGAGGGCGTGCTCGGCGAAAAATTCTGCCCTGAGGTATGCTTGCAGGCTCTCGGCAGCATTTTTCTTCTAAGCATATGAGTTTATCGCGCCTGATCGGTGGCTTCGTCCGCAGCCATTGGCGTCCTTACGCAGCCGCCGGCGCCATGCTGACCGGTGTCGCAATCATCGGTATCTGTATTCCCCGTCAGATCGGCTTTATGGTCGATGGCCTGGCGGCGGGCAAGCTTGGCCGCGAGGCCTTGTGGCAGGCTATCGGCCTGCTGCTCCTGCTGGGCGTGGCGAACTACGGCTTGCGCGTCGCGTGGCGCATGAAGCTGTTTTCCGCCGCTTATCAATTGGGCGTCGAACTGCGCACGCGCTTCTATCGTCGCTTATCGCTGCAAGGTCCCCAATTTTTCCAGAAGCAGCGTACCGGCGACTTGATGGCTTTGGCCACCAACGATATCGATGCCATCGAAATGGCGGCCGGCGAAGCGATGCTGGCTGGTTTCGATGGTTCGCTGACCTTGTTGCTGGTGCTGGGCATGATGCTGGTCGGGGTCGACTGGCGTTTGGCGCTGTTCGCCCTGATCCCTTTCCCGCTGATGGCTTGGGCCTTCTGGCGCATCTCGTCGCACATCCATACCGCTTCCGCCGATTCGCTGAAGCGCTTCAGCGCCTTGAACGACCATGTGCAGGAAACGCTGTCGGGCGTGCGCACCTTGCGCGCGCTTGGACTGGAACAGCGCAGCAGCAACCGCTTTGAAGAACTGGCCGGCGCCGCTGCCGATGCCAGCCTGACTGCGCAGCGCTGGGAGGCTGCATACGAGCCGGCGGTCGGCCTGACCCTGACCGCGGCGACCGGCTTGTCGCTGGGCCTGGGCGGCTTCCTCGTTTGGCGCGGCGAATTGACCATTGGCGAACTGACTTCCTTCAGCATGTACCTCGGCCAATTGATCTGGCCGATGTTCGCGGCGGGCTGGGTGCTGTCGCTGATCGAACGTGGCCGCGCCGCGTATGCTCGCTTGCAGCCGATGCTGGATGCGCCGTTGACCATCGAAGATCATGGCAGCCTGCCGCATGTCGCGCCCGGCAAGCTGGAGCTGAGCGGCGTGGGTTTCACCTATCCCGGGGTGCACGAACCGGCGCTCACCGATGTTACGCTGACGCTGAAGCCGGGCCAGACCCTCGGCCTGGTCGGTCCGACCGGCTCGGGCAAATCGACCCTGCTGCGCGTACTGCTGCGCCAGGTTACGCCAACGCAGGGCAGTGCGAAATGGAGCGGCCATTCGCTTGACCAATACACCCTGCAGGCGCTGCGAGCGGCAATCAGTTGGGTGCCGCAGGAATCGTTCCTGTTCTCGGCGTCGATTGCGGACAATATCGCCCTGGCCAAGCCAGTCGCCACACGTGCGGAGGTCGAGCGCGCGGCCGACCTGGCGGCGATTCACGACGACATCCTGCTGTTCCCGCACAAGTATGAAACGGAAGTCGGCGAAAAGGGCATCACCCTGTCCGGCGGCCAGCGCCAGCGCGTTGCCATTGCACGTGCCCTGCTGTCTGACAACGACCTGCTGCTGCTGGACGACGCGCTGTCGGCAGTCGACACCGGCACTGAAACCGCCATCCTCGAACACCTGGAAGAACTGCGCCGCGCCCACACCACTCGCAGCGCCATCATTGCCAGCCATCGCCTGAGCGCGGTGGTGGATGCGGACCAGATCGTGGTGCTGCAGCATGGCCGCATCACCGAGTCGGGCACGCATGAAGAACTGCTTGCGCTGAACGGCTGGTACGCCAGCCAGTGGCGCTACCAACAACTGGAGGCCAGCCTTGACGCAGCCTGATAAACAAAGCGCTCGCGAACAGACGCGCCAGGCCGTCGGCCTCTTGAAGCAAGCCTCCAGTCCGGACCGGCACCACCTGGGCTGGGCCGTACTGTGGCTGGTCTTTGCGGCCGGCATGGAGGTGCTGGGCCCATTGCTGGGCAAGCGCTTGATCGACGAACACCTGCTGCCACGGCACCTTGAATGGATCCGCATGGCCTTGTTGCTAGGCGGCGTGCTGCTGACCGGCTGGATCGCCACCTGGGTGCGTTATCGGCAACTGGTGCGCCTGTCCGGTGTGGCCATGCGCTCGGTCCAGCGGCTGCGCGAGCGGGTCTACAGCCACGTGCTGCGGCTGCCGATGGCTTTCTTCGACCGCGCCATCACCGGCCAACTGGTGTCGCGCGTGACCAACGACACCGAAGCGGTGAAGGGCCTGTACATCCAGGTGCTGTTCGTCATCCTGGACAGCACCATCGTGCTGGTCGGCACCGTGGCCGCCATGGCCTGGCTGGACTGGCGCCTGATGACCATCGTGGTCGCGCTGCTGCCGTTCGTGCTGGTGATCGTGTGGGCCTACCAGCGCCTGAGCGCCCCGGCTGTTACGCGGGCGCGCCAACTGCGCAGCGACATCAACGCGCAGATCGCCGAATCGATCGGCGGCATGACGGTGCTGCAGGCGAATAATGCGGAACAGCGCTTCGGCGAACGCTTCGCCGGCACCAATGCGGAACACTACACCCAGCGTCTGGCCGAAATCCGCGCCAACGCCTGGCTGCTGCGCCCAGCGCTGGACATGCTGAACGTCCTGCTGCTGGCGTCCGTCATCTACATGTTCGGCCAGCGCGACATGAGCGCAGTGGAAGTGGGCGTGCTGTACGCCTTCATCAACTACGTCGCACGCGTGATCGAGCCGCTGATCCAGATCACCATGCAATTCAGCCAGTTGCAGCAATCGGTGGTGGCGACATCGCGCGTGGCGATCCTGCTCGGCGAACAAAGCGCGCCGGAGCATCGTGCGGGCGCCGGCACGCATACGCGGCATGCCGCCAACGACGAGGGCGCCGCGGCCATCGATATCCGCGCCCTCGACTTTGAGTACATCGAAGGCCAGCGCGTGCTGCACCAGCTGTCGCTGGAGATCCCGCAAGGCGCCTTCTTCGGCATCGTCGGCCACACCGGCAGCGGCAAGTCGACCCTGCTGTCGCTCCTGCTGCGCTACTACCCTGCCCCGCACGGCAGCATCCGCATGAACGGCATGCTGCTGGACGAAATCGATAACGAGCAATTCCGCGCCGATGTAGGCCTGGTGCCGCAAGATCCCTTCCTGCTTGCCGCTTCCGCGCGCGAGAATATCGACATGGGCCGCGGCCTGTCGCAGCAGGAGATTGAAACCGCGGCGCGCGCCGCGCACTGCCACGCTTTCATCATGGCGATGGAAGACGGCTACGACACCATGCTGGGCGAAGGCGGCTCGCGCCTGTCTTCCGGCCAGAAGCAGCTGGTTGCCATTGCGCGTGCGCTGGCGGGCAAGCCGCGCATCCTGCTGCTCGATGAGGCCACCTCGCGCATCGATTCGCACACCGAGCAGATCGTGCAGGTGGCGCTGAACGAGTTGCGCGGCCAGGTCACCATCATCGCCATCGCGCACCGCCTGTCCACTATCCGCGCAGCAGACCGCATCGTCGTGCTGAATCATGGACGTATCGTGGAACAGGGGCCGCACGAAGAACTTATGCAAATTGACAATGGCTTGTACCAGCGCCTCTATCTCCTGCAACAGCTTGCCGCCTGACTTCTTGTTTCCGCACGAAAAGTATTACTAGTCGATTGGTAGTCGAGGTATGCTGTTCTCCACAGGGGGGACCATGCCATGAAAAAAAGTCTATCCATCAAACGCATCTTCCTTGCGTTCTTCGCCGTTACGGTGGTGTTGGCAACTCTGACCATGCTGGCCCTGCTGCGCGTCTCCAGCAAGGAGACGGAAGCGAAGCAGGCGGCGGACTCGCGTTACCAGTCCTACCTGCTGGCCGATGAACTGCGGCAAAGTTCGGACGACCTGACACGCCTGGCGCGCACCTATGTGGTGTCGGGCGAAGGGGCTTACGAGCAGCAATACATGGACATCCTGGCCATCCGCAACGGCCAGAAGCCGCGCCCCAAAAACTATGAACGCATCTACTGGGACTTCGTCGCCGCAGGTGCGCCAGTGCCGCCCTCATCCGGCCAGACTATCGCCCTGTCGGAGCTGATGAAGCGCGCCGGCTTTACCGGCCAGGAATTCGCCAAGCTGAAAGAAGCGGAAGCCAATTCCAACGAACTGGTTCGCACCGAAGTGATCGCGATGAATGCGGTCAAGGGCAAGTTCGACGACGGCAAGGGTGGCTTTACAAAGGAAGGACCGCCCGACCCCGATATGGCGCGCCGCATCATGCACGACAAGGCATACCACCAGAACAAGGCAAAGATCATGCAGCCCGTGAACGAGTTCCTGGCCCTGCTGGACGAACGTACCAGCGCCGAGGTGGCAAGCGCCAGCGCAGCGTTCGACAGGGCGCAGTTGCTGGCGCAGGCCTTGCAAGCCATGTCGGTCATTGCGGCCGTGGCTTGCCTGCTGTTCGCCTACCGCTATATCCGCTCCGGCCTGCAGCAGGCGATCGATACCGCGGAGTGTATCGCGGGCGGTGACCTGAGCCGCGCTATCGATACCAGCCGCAGCGACGAGATCGGCCAGCTGCTGCATGCGATGGAACACATCAACAAGGGCCTGGCGGACATGATCGGCAACATCCGCAGCAGCACCGACCAGATGACGGTGGCCACCAGCGAGATCGCCACCGGGAATGCCGACCTGTCGGCGCGCACCGAAACGCAGGCTTCTTCACTGGAGGAAACCGCCAGCGCGATGGAAAACCTGACCGATACCGTGCAGCAGAACGCCAGCAACGCGCAACAGGCCAACCAGCTGGCGGCTGACGCCGCGCACGTTGCGGAGCAAGGCGGCGAGGTGGTATCGCAGGTGGTGGCGACCATGGGCGCGATCAAGGACAGTTCGTCGCGCATCAGCGACATCATCGGCGTGATCGACGGCATTGCGTTCCAGACCAATATCCTTGCGCTGAACGCGGCGGTCGAGGCGGCGCGCGCCGGCGAGCAAGGACGCGGCTTTGCCGTGGTGGCGTCGGAGGTACGCAACCTGGCGCAGCGCAGCGCGGCGGCGGCAAAGGAAATCAAGGAACTGATCGGCGCTTCAGTGTCGCGGGTCGAGGAAGGCGGACGCCTGGTCGATGCGGCGGGCGACACCATGCAGCGCATCGTCGCCTCGGTGCACAAAGTGGCCGGCATCATGGGCGAAATTACCAGCGCCAGCCAGCAACAGGGCAGCGGCATCGGTGAAGTGAACCAGGCGATCGGGCAGATGGATACCATGACGCAGCAGAATGCCGCCCTGGTCGAGCAGGCGGCGGCTGCGGCGGAAAGCCTGCAGGAACAGGCGCAGGCCCTGGCCCAGGCGGTCAGCATCTTCCGCCTCAAGGGTGGCGGCGCTGCCACTTCCCCTGTCATGCGGCCCGCGGCCGCACGTGCCAAGGTCGCCGCAGCGAGTGGCACGCCGCCGCGTCTGCCGGCCTCCCGAGCGCCCCGCACCGCATCACCCCAGCGCCAGGCCTCGCACGCGACAGAAGCGGCAGCGGCGGCAGCGCGCCCCACAGCCTCGGCACGCAATGCCGCCCCTGCCGGCGACGACTGGGAAGAGTTTTAAGCCCGGCGCCAGCGGCTATGGACGAAGCCTGCTGCCCACGCCAGGCAGCCTGCCAACACCCATGCAGCCGCCGAAGCCACGTTGGCGGAGCCATTGAAGCCAACCAGGTCCAGCGCCGCCTCCTTCGGTGCATTGAGCGCGATATACCATGTGAACAGGAACAGCACCAGGAACAGCCGTGCCCCACGCGTCAGGCCGCCCAGCAGGCTGGCCGCTGACGCCAGTGCCAGTATGCCGCCAAGTGCCGCAGCAGCGCGCACCGGCGCATCCAGCGACCAGCGCAAGGCCACCATGACCAGCGGCAGGGCGAGCAGCACGCTGGCGCTCCATTGCCGCAGGTAGCGCCGCACCACGCCGCCCGGCAGCGCGCCGGTCATGGCATCGGCCCCGTTCTGCCAGTCGCGCGGCGCGATGCCGCACACCATCACTCCCCATCCGGCGACGCCGACCGTCATCACGCCCGGCAGCACCTCGGGCGCCACCACGGCCGACGCCACCGTGCCCGCAGCCAGCAGCAGCGCCGTGGAAGGCGACATCGACAGTACCAGTGCCACCTCCGCCAGCACTTCCCCCGCAAAGCCCGGCACGCGCATCGCCAGGCCCGGCAAAGGCCGCACCGCCACCGCTACCGGGCGCAAAGCGCGGTCAGTCAGTGCCAGCAGCCGGTTGCCGCGCGCTGAGCGTGGCCTTACCCGGTCCGGCGAATAGCGGTGGAAGAAAAGCGCAGCCGGCGCCAACAGCAGGAACGACAACGCCAGGGTGACCGCCCTGATCGCCCACGCTTTCGGGTTCCATAAGGATGCCGGGATGATTACAGTGGGTCCGGACGGATCGAAAGCATGCCGTCCCAAGGCGAAGTAAGTCGTTTCGAAGTGTTCACGCAGGGTCGTCACGGCCACCGACAGTCCGGAAAAGTCGAGGAACATCGGCCACAGCACGCCCGGGCTCTCGGCCACGCCAACCAGTGCGCCGAACTGCATGCACCACAGGAAGAAGAACAGCACGTCGCCGCGCTTGCCGACCAGAGGCCCGATATTGTCGAACAGGACCGCGCAAGCGGCCGCGTAGCTGATGATCGGCAGCAGCATCAGCACATAGGTCTGCAAATAGACCAGGATCTCGATCGGCCCCTCGCCGCGCATAGCGTGCAGCGCCAGCGTGGAACCCAGGTAAGCCAGCACGAACAGCATGAGGTAGGCCACGCCGCCCAGCCAACGTCCGAATACCAGCAAGGCATTGCTGGCGCCTGTCGCGCCGATCACGGCACCCATGCCGCTTTGCAGGTCGTCCGCCACGCGCCCACGCACCAGGTAGAAGCCGCCCAATCCAAGCAGCATGCCGGCGATATGCGCGCTGCCGAAGGCCAGCGCCTGGCTGGTGTAAAGCACTCGCTTGTGATCGATCACCATCATCGTGATGCCATCGGCAGGATCGGCAATCGCAAGCCAGCACAGGGCCATCAGCGCCAGCAGCGCCACCAGCGTGGACAGCCGGCGCAACCGCAGGCGCACTTCGTTGAGCGCGATCACGCGCACGGCCAGCGCGTTCATGCAGCCTCCGCTACCGGTTCCGACAAGGCGTAACGCTGCTCCATCAGCGCCTCTTCCAGGCTAGGCTCGACCGCCAGCGCGCCTGCCATCGGTTGCCCGGGATGCGCCACGCGCAACTGCACTTGCGAACCCTGGCGCTGCGCCTGCAATACGTGGAAGCGGCTGCGCAGCGCATCGTATTCGTCCGCATCGACACTGGCCTGCCACACCTGGCCGCGCGCCCGCTGCAGGATGGCGTCCGGCGTTTCCAGCGCCAGCAGGCGGCCCTTGCGCATGATGGCCAGCTGGCTGGCGATGCTCTCCACGTCCGGCACGATATGGGTCGACACGATCACCAGCTTGCCAAAGCCCAGTTCGGACAACAGCCGGCGGAAGCGCAAGCGCTCTTCCGGGTCCAGCCCTGCTGTCGGTTCATCCACGATCAGGATGTCGGGATCATTCAGCAGCGCCTGCGCAATCCCTAAACGGCGCCGCATGCCGCCCGAGAATGAGGCAGCCGGCCGCCGCGCATGCTCGGACAGGTTCACCAGTTCCAGCAGGTGGCGTATGCGGGCCGGATCGCGCACCCCTTTCAGCGCCGCGAAATACTGCATGCACTCAAGCGCCGTCAGGTTCGGATAAACGCCAAACTCCTGCGGCAGGAAGCCAAGGCGGCGCCGCATCGCATCGGGATTGCGCACAATGTCCTTGCCGTCGAACAGGATGCTGCCGGCAGTCGGACGCGACAAGGTGGCGACCAGCTGCATCAAGGTAGTCTTGCCGGCCCCGTTGTGACCAACTAGACCGACTACGCCGCTACCAAGTTTCAGGGAAACGTCGTCCACCGCTTTCAGGTCGCGGAAAGCCTTGCTGACATTGCGTAGTTCGAGCATGTTGTTTTCGCCTCAAGTAAGTGAATGAAGCGGACTTTATCCGGCCCCCACTGGCGCTGCACGGGCATTGCGACGAACGGTTGAAATGGATGGCCGAGTGGAATTTTCTGCAACTAATTTCACAAGTGGAATTTCCACTTGTATTTTCCCCACAGTTAAGGCGTCTATCATGAAAATAGTGAGTGATCTTGCGGATTTCCCGCTTGCAACAGGCATATAATCGACCGCACACGCTGCTCATGCGACCCCAAGGACCCAAGTTGCCAGGCTTTCCGGTTTTGACGATTACCAAGCGCCTCCGTACGCTGGCTGGCGCCTGCCTGCTTGCGCCCTGCCTTGCGTTTGCCCAGTCGCCCCTCGACAACGACATCGCGCAGATCCGTGAAGTGGTACGCTTCGTTCCCGAAAAAGCCCTGGTCCAGTTGCAGCAGATGGAGCCTGTGGCACGTTCCGCCCCACCCCTGACCCGTGCCGAATTCCTGGCCCAGCTCAGCCTGACCCACCGCAGCCTCGGCAAGCAGGACGTGGCGCTGGCGCTGGCCGAAGAACTGTATGACTTCGGGCGCGCGCAGGACAACAAGATCATCATCGCCAAAGGCTTGCTGACCAAGGCCTATGTACGTTCGGCGATGAACGAGCGGCAGGTATCGCACGAACTGGCATTCGAGGCGGAACAGCTGGCCAGCACCACCAACGACCTGGTGCTGCGCGTGCAGTCCACCATCACCTCCGGCCAAAGCTACGCCGAGCAGGGCAACTACCCGGTGGCCCTGGTTCGCCTGCAGTCGGCCGTGGAGCTGGCGCAAAAGGTGGAGAACGACAAGGTGCCGCTGGCCAGTGCGCTCAATGCCCTCACCCTGTTCTACACCCAGGTGCGCGAGTACGAGAAGGCGTGGGAAACGCTGGGCGAAACCTTCGAAGTATCGGAGAGCCTGGATTCACCGGGCCGCATGGCAATTGCCAACAATACCGAATACGGCCTGGCGGTCGATACCCAACAATACAAGCGCGGCATGCGCGCCCTGTTGGCCAACCTTGAGCTGACCCGCAAGCTCGGCGCCAAGCGCATGATCGCCACTACGCTGGTGAACCTGTCCGACATCAACCTCAAGCTGCACGACTTCCCGAGCGCGCTGCGCTTCGCCAACGAAGCATCGGCCGCGGCACGCGCTGCGAGCGACGATGCCAACGAAGCCACGGCGCGCATCAATGCCGGCCAGGCCTATATGGGGATCAACAAGGTCGCCGAGGGCAAGAAGTCCTTTGCGCTGGGCATGGCCTATTACGAGAAAACCGGCGACAAGCCCGAGCTGCAAGCCCTGTTGACCGAGTACGGCGAAGCGCTGGAGCGCGTGGGCGACTACCAGGGGGCAGTGGCAGCCTACCACCGCGAGCGCCAGATTTCGAACGAACTGTTCGAAGCGCAGCGCAAGAAAACCATGTGGGAACTGCAGGAAAAGTACGACACCGAAAAGAAGAAGCGCCAGATCGAACAGCTGTCGCATGAAAACCAGGCCAAGGGCGCGGAACTGACTGCGCGCCGCCTGCAGCAGCGCATCTGGTGGCTGCTGGCGGTCGTATTCGCCCTGGCTTCGGTGATCGTCGGCCTGCTGTATCGCAAGGTGCGCCAGGCCAATGCCCAGCTTGAGGTAAAGAACCTGGAGTTGAAGGCGCAAAGTTCGCGCGATCCGCTCACCTCGCTGTACAACCGCCGCCACTTCCAGGACTACATGCGCACGCATAACCAGGTGGAACGGCGCGGCGTCAACGGCGAAGACATTGTGGGCGCCCTGTTCCTGCTCGACGTCGACCACTTCAAGCACGTCAACGACACCTACGGCCATGCCGCCGGCGATGCGGTGCTGAAAATGATTGCGGAAAGCCTGCGCATCGCACTGCGCGAAACCGACATGATCGTGCGCTGGGGCGGCGAAGAATTCCTGGCCTTCCTGCCAGCCATCCCCCGGAACGGCGTGGACGAAATCGCGCGCCGCATCCTGAACTGCATCTCGTCGCAGCCGGTGCCGTTCCAGGACCACATGATCCACGTGAACGTATCGGTCGGCTTTGCCCCGTTCCCGCTGGCGCCGGGCGGCTTGCCGCTGCCTTGGGAACGCGCGGTCAACCTGGTCGATATGGCGCTCTACCTGGCCAAGGCGCATGGCCGCAACCGCGCCTACGGCGTGCGCGGCTTCAGCAACTTCGAGCAGACCTCGATGGAAGCTATCGAGCAGAACCTGGAGCAGGCCTGGCGCGCCGGCTTTGTCGACCTGACGCTGGTATTGGGCGGCATGCCCGACGAGCCGCCGCCTTCCAATGTGGTGCCGCTCAAGAGCAAGTCCGGAAACTAGTTCTTTTCCTTGCGCGCCTCGCGGGCCGAATCCTGTATTTCCTTGCCGGCCTGCTCGACTTTTTCGCCGAGCTTTTCGGTCGCCTTGTTCAGCTTTTCGCCAGCTTGCTGCGCGGCCTGGTCCAGTTTCTCGCCGGCCTGGCCCAGCTTTTCTTCAGCCTTGCTAGCTGCCTGGTCCAGCTTTTCGCCCGCTACGCTGGCGGCTTTGTCGATTTCGCGGCCGGCCTGCTCCGCCGGGCCGAGGCGCTTGTCTTCAGGTTTCTGGCAAGCGCCCAGGGCCAGCGCAAGTGTTGCAAACAGCACGGCAATCATGCCTTTCATGGTGTCTCCTTTCCATCGAGCGTATCGAAAATGTTACGCTAGAATACTCCAATGGACGCGCACATTCCCATCCTTAAGCGGGCGGGCACGGTGCTGGTGGTGCTGGGCACCTGCGACCTGCTGGCCATCCGGTCCGGCCTGTTCCTGCTCGGCGCAGCAGCCGGGGTCGGCTTGCTATACGGCAGCCTGCACGTGGCGTCGCTGGTGCGCTGGATCGCGGTGTTCGGCTTGTGCGCCCTTGGCGTGATGATGCTGGCCTGGCCCCTGATGCAGCCGGTCGACCTGACCCTGACCCAGCTCAAGCTGCAACCGCGCGTCCTGCCCTCCCTGGTCACCAGCGCGACCTGGCTGGTGCTGCTGCACTGGCTGTACCGCACGCTCAGCGCGCCAGCTGTCCTGGCGGCGCGCCGCGCCGCCGGACACAAGCCGCGCCATATCGGATTGGCTGCTGCCAGCGGCGCCGCACTGTCGCTGATGGTGTGCAGCACGCTGGCCCTGATGCTGCATGGCGAAGCCGCGGAACGGGCGCGGCGCGCGGCCGAACGCCAGTTCGGGCCGGACTACCGCTACCATGTGGCAGCATTGAAGGTCGATGGCAAGCGTGTGGAAGGGCTGGTCACGGCGTGGAACGGCAACGAGATCCGCAGCATTCCCGTCGCATGGCAGGACGATGCTAACGGCGACCAATGACGAAGGCGCCGACCAGTGCGGCGACGCCGAATACCAGCAAGGTGCTGCAAAAAGCCAGGTTGAGGAATTTGGAAAGGTTCAGCACCCCGAGCACGGCGGCGGCCAGGAAGGCCAGCCCGAAGAACAACAGCCAGCCGGCGGTGTCGGCAGCCGAAATTTCAGTTCCCCGCTCTTGCACATGGCGCATAAAGGCGCGCCGAATGACGTTGAATGCCAGCAACACCAACATGAATGCGCCGCCTGCAGCTAACCAGCTTACCTGCATCTGCCCTCCGCATCGTGGTCCGATTATCGGCTTTGGGCTGATGGTAGCACTGAGTCTTAATCGGCGACGATCTTTTTGGGCGGCGCGGGCGGCGCAAAGGCGACGTCATCGCCTTCCGGTGCAGAATCCTGGGCGTCCGAGAACTCCAGCCAGCGATCCAGGCTGGCACGACGGCGGATGGTGATGCCCTTGTTGCTGATGTAACCAATCTGCTCGAAGTTATCCAGCTTGCACACCATCTTGGACGTGGTGGGAAGATTGTCGCGCAGGCGGTCGTAAGCCTTGCGCGCCTTCTGCTCCCACTTGGCCAGGGTGGGCTCGTTGAAGCGGTTGCTTTCGTAATAGATGGTCAAAGTGTGGTCGTGATTGCCGAAACCGACGACTGCCGCGCCCTTGCGGATGGCGGTCAGGATGTCTTCCTTGATGGTGGTAGTAGGGACGAAGATGGCCGCACGGCTATCCGCTTCATCGGGCCGCTGTAGCGGCAAGTCCTGGCCAAACTGTACACCCATTGATGTTTCCCCCCGGCTATATTCATCCGATTCTACCTCGCGCCCTTTCCCGGTTCAAGCGGCGGCGCGCCGTATAATGCGCATGCCTCATCCTCTTTATAGCCTGATAATGACAGCTTTTCCACCTGCCGCCCGCGATTTGGCAGCCGGCAATGTCCGCGACCTGCTTGCCCACGCCATCGAATATGCCGCGCCACAGCAGGCTTTAGTGGTCTTCGACCACCGCAGCCCGCTGTCCCAGGTGCTGGCCGAAGCCTATCGCGCCGCCCTGCCCGAGGGCCGTTTCATCGACTTCGACACGGTGCAGCCCGATGAGGTGCTTGCGGCTTTCGAGCAACTACAGGCGGGCGACCTGGTGGTGCTGGTGCAGACCACCAGCTTCCGCCTGAACGAATACCGCATCCGCATGGAGCTGTTCAAGCGCGGCCTGAAAGTGATGGAGCATATGCATTTGTCACGCATGCCGGATCAGCAAGGTCTTGTCTATATCGACGCGCTGGCCTATGACCCGGCGTACTACCGCGGCGTAGGCCATGCCTTGAAGGCGCGCATCAAACGGGCGCAGTCGGGCGTGGTGGAAAGCGGCGGCGAGCGCCTGGTGTTCGCTTCCCCGTTTGAAGAAGCCAAGCTGAATATCGGCGACTATGGCGCCATGAAGAATGTCGGCGGCTTGTTCCCGATCGGCGAAGTGTTCACCGAAGCGCAGGACCTGGAAGCGGTAAACGGCCGCGCCAAGGTCTTTGTGTTCGGCGACACCACCTTCCACGTCAACCGCCCGGCCACCCCGATCACCATGATCGTGGAAAAGGGCCGCGTGGTCGGCGCCGAAAACAGCACGCCGGAATTCGACAATATGCTGGCGATCATCCGCGCGCATGAAGGCGAAGTATGGGTGCGCGAACTCGGCTTCGGCATGAACCGCGCCTTCTCGCGCGAACGCACGGTCGACGATATCGGCACCTACGAGCGCATGTGCGGCATCCACCTCTCGCTGGGCGCCAAGCACGGCCAGTACCAGAAGCCGCAGTTCAAGCGCAAAGACGCCCGCTTCCACGTCGACGTGTTCGTCCAGACCGACGCGGTCTACCTCGACGATGACCAGGTCTACCGCGACGGTGGCTGGGTTCCCGCTTCCTGAGGCAGCCACTGCCAGTTGGTGATGGCGCGCAGCAGCCATTCGGCCGGGCCGTAGCTGTGGTGCTTGAGCCACCATGCGCTGAGCGCCATTTGCGTGAGATAGATAGCTGCTGCCAGCGCTAGTACGGCGATGGGAGGAAGTTCGTCGCACAGGCGCATGCCGTAGCCGGTGAACAGGCAGGCCATGACCAGCGATTGCATCAGGTAATTACTCAAGGCGAACTTGCCCATGGGCGCCAGGGCAGCGATCACGCGCGCGCCATGGCGGCTGTCGAACAACATCAGCAGCCCTGCAACATAGGCCGCGGTCAGGAAAGGTGCGGTCAGCACGCTCAGCGCCGTGGCGAAGATGATCACCGCTCCGCCGGGAGCGATCTCGGAGGCCAGCGCATACAGCACTGCGCCAAAGACGCCCAAGATGCCGAGCCGCAGGATGCGCGGCAGCCAGGCACGCAGCGCATCGACCTTGGCGAACAATTGCTCGCGTCCGGCCGCCATCCCAAGCAGGAACATGGCAAACGCGCTCGGCCCCTGGCCAAACAGCAGCAGCGCCACCGTGGACGGGAACTCGCCGATGACATAAGCCCGCGTGCTGCGCGCATCGCCATGGAAGGCTGCCAGCTTGGCGAATACAGGCTTCAGGTCGGGCGCGCCCTCGCCTGCCAGCAGGACGACAGCGCCGAGCGCCGCCAGCACCAAGGCAGCCAGCAGCAGAAGCACCGCTGCAACTTCTATCGCGCGCCGCTGCCTGTTGTACAAAGCCAGGAGCAGGAAGCACAGCAAACCATACAAGTGCAGGATGTCGCCGTAGAACAGCAGGCAGCCATGCAGCACGCCCAGCGCCACCAGCCCCGCCGAGCGGCGCAGCATGCGCGGACGGAACGCAGCGCCTGCGCGTTCGGCTGCCGCCATCTGCAAGGTAAAGCTGTAGCCAAACAGGAAAGAGAACAGCAGGTAGAACTTGGTCTCGAACAGCAGCGCGACCACGAAACGCACCGCGATATCGAGCGCACCCGCATAGCGCGGGTTGTTTATGCCGGACGCAAAATAAGGATCGGCAAACAGCCAGATATTGACGGCCAGGATACCGAGCAGCGCAAAGCCGCGCAGGGCATCTACATTGAGTAAGCGCGACTGGTTCATCCCTCGATTATATATTTAGCAATCCCGCATCGGCCAAGGCCTTGTCCCAAGGAGGCGCGGGCTGGTATTCCGCCACCAGGAAATCGATCAGCGCCCTCACCTTCGGCGAAAGCTGGCGCGTAGCCGGGTACAGGGCGCTCAAATGGTTCAGGGGCAGCTCCCAATCCGTCAGCACCGGCACCAGCCGCCCTTCGATCATGTCGCGCCAGGCCAGGAAGGTTGTCGTGTAAACGATGCCCAGTCCACGCAGGGCCGCGTGCTGCAATACCATGCCGTTATTGGCGGTGAAAGCCGGCGTCACCCGCACTGTGGCCAGCTCCTCGCCGCGTGCAAAGTGCCAAGCGATGCCGCCGGTCAGGTGGCTGAAATGCAGGCACTGGTGGCGATGCAAATCCTCCGGCACTTCCGGCCGTCCTGCCCGCGCCAGGTAAGCCGGCGAGGCGCACAGCACGCCACGGCAAGGGGCCAGGGGCCGAATCGCCAATGCACGGCTGTCCGGAATACCGCCGACACGGATGGTCAGGTCGAAGCCATGCTCGATCGGGTCGAGCAGCGCATCATCCACGTGCAGCAGCGGCGACAGCTGAGGATGCGGCAGGCTGAATCGCGCCACCGCATCGGCCAGCCATTCGCTGCCGAAACTGGACGGCGCCTGTATGCGCAGCGGCCCTGCCAGCTCGATGCCGGCATGCGTGACCAACCGCGCCGCTTCCTGCGCCTGCAACACCGCCAAGGCGCAAGGCTCAAGATAGGCCTGCCCCGCATCGGTCAGGCTCACATCCCGCGTGGAGCGATGCAGCAGGCGCGCATTGAGCCGCTCCTCCAGCGCGATCACGTGCTTGCTCACCATCGCGCGCGTCATGCCCAGCCGGCGCGCTGCGCCGCTGAAGCTGCGCTGGCGCGCCACTTCCACGAATATTTCCATTGCCTTGAGCTGGTCCATGCCAGCGATTGTCTCCATTTTGGAGACAATGTGTCAACCGTTTGCGCATTGTTCGCATCCAATGGCTTCCCTACAATGACTTAAGTTAAGAAAAGGAGCTCCACATGCTGAACGACGCCCAGAAAGCCCAATATGCCAAGGATGGCTTCATTGTCATCCCCGGTTTCAAGAGCGCAGAAGAGATCGCCGCACTGCGCGCCCGCGCCGCGCAAGTCGTGAACGACTTCGACCCGGCGGTCGCGCAAGGCATCTTCACCACCAAGGAACAGGAGAAGAAAGCCGACGACTACTTCCTCGGCTCGGACAACACCATGCGCTGCTTCTTTGAAGAAGAAGCCTTCGGCCCGGACGGCCAGCTGAAACAGGCCAAGGAACTGTCGATCAACAAGATCGGCCACGCCATGCACGACCTGGACCCGGCATTCCGCGCCTTCACAGCCGATGCGCGCCTGGAGCAGATCGCCCGCGATATCGGCCTGGCCGAACCGCAGGTCTGGCAATCGATGTACATCTTCAAGCAGCCCGGCATCGGCGGCGAAGTACGCTGGCACCAGGATGCGACCTACTTCGACACCACCCCGATCAGCGTCACCACCTTCTGGTTCGCACTGGAAGACGCCACGCTGGAAAACGGCTGCATGTGGGCGGAACCGGGCGGCCATCGCTCACCGCTGCGCGAACGCTTCATCCGCGAAGGCGACCAGGTGCGCGTGGAAAAATTGGACAACACGCCGTGGCCAACCGACGCCACCGCCGTGCCGCTCGAATGCAAGGCTGGCTCCCTGGTTTGCTTCCACGGCTTGCTGCCGCACTACAGCGCACCGAACCGCTCCCCCGTTTCGCGCCACGCTTACACCTTGCACGTGACGGACGGCCGCACCGAATATTCCAAGCGCAACTGGATCCAGCGCGGCGCATCCTTCCCGGTGCGAGGCTTCCTGTGAAAATCAGCATCTTCGCGCCACACTGGGGCAGCAACGACCTGCCGCCTGACGTCTTCATCGCCAAGGTGAAGGAAGCCGGCTTCGACGGCATCGAAATGTCGCTGCCGCTGGACCGCGCACAGCGCGACAACTGGGTCTACAAGATCGCCAACGCCGGGCTGGATTTGATTGTCGCCCAATGGGAGACAGTGTTCCATAGCGACTTCGAAGCGCACAAACAGGCGCTCGGTGAACTGCTGCGCAACGCCTGCGAAGTGCAACCGGTGCTGGTCAATTCGCACACCGGCAAGGACTGGTACACCCCGAAGCAAAACGAAGAACTGATCGCACTCGCCGCCGACATCTCGAAAGAACACGGCGTGGCGGTAGTGCACGAGATCCACCGCAGCCGCTTCAGCGGACACCCAATGCTGCTGCTACCCTACCTCGATCGCCTGCCGCAACTGCACCTGAACGCAGACCTCTCGCACTGGTGCGTAGCCTGCGAATCGCTGTTGGAAGACCAGGAACTGATGCTGGCCAAAGTACTGCCGCGCGTGCGCCATATCCACGCCCGTATCGGTCACCAGCAAGGCCCGCAAGTGGCAGACTTCCGCGCGCCGGAAAATGCCGATGCACTGAAAGCGCACCTTGCGTGGTGGGACCGCATCATCGAACTGCGCCGCAACGACGGCGCCGAACGCATGACGCTCACTCCTGAATTCGGACCTGCCCCGTACACCTTCACCCTGCCTTACACCGGCCAGCCGGTCAGCAATGCATGGGACCAGAATGTGGCGATGCTTGGCCTGTTGCGCCAGCGCTACTGCATGTAACGCTGATCCCTGCTTCGCAGCCAAAGGGCATGATGATCCATGCCCTTTTTCTTTTTTCCGTTCAGTGTCATACTGCCAATTGCATTTTCGCAATATTTCCTTGACACACGGAGAACAGGAATGGATCAAGCAGGATTTTGGAGCATCATCGACAAATCGCGCGAAGCTGCCGGCGGCGATCCATACGAGCAGCTTGAGACGCTGGGTGAGCTCCTGAGCGAAATCTCACCAGACGAAGTCGTCTCCTTCGATTACCACCTGAGCGCCTACCATGCCCGCGCTTACCACTGGGACCTGTGGGGTGCCGCCTACATCATTGGTGGCGGATGCTCTGACGACGGCTTCATGGATTTCAGGGGCTGGCTGATTTCCCGCGGCGAGAAAGTATACGAAGCAGCATTGTCCAACGCCGATTCGCTTGCGGGGTTCGTGGAGGACCACGACGGCGAGTGCCAGGTTGAAGGTTACCAGTACATCGCATCTCAGGTCTGGGAAGAAATGACCGGTAAATCACACGATGACTTCCCTGCGCACGACCTGCCAAATGAGCAAGAAGTCGCAGGTAAGCCATGGGAAGAGGAAGAGTTGGATGCCAGATTCCCTGAGCTGACGGAAAGGTTCGGCTGATGGGGCCAGGCAGCCTTGGCGCAGGCATCGAGGCATCGGGTTCTGAGGATGGGACCCTTGAATCTCTTGCTTAAGCCTCTCGCCGCTTTCGCATTTCTATCGATAACTTCGCTAGCGTCCGCCGCCGAATTCACCATTGCTACCGCGAAGGGATATGTGCGGTTCGCCGTTCCCGACCAGTGGGCGGTGATGGCCATGCAGACCAAGCCGCCTGTTTCGGTTGCTGCTTTTCAGGTCGCGAATCCCGCTGACGAAGGGACGCCGCATTCCAGCAATGTCGCGCTCAGCCTGTTCCATATTGAGACAGAGCGCGGACAAGCGGCAGCTTCTCTCGTAGGTAAGCAATACGGCAAGCTGCCACCGTCCGTAAGCACGCTCGAAGGCTGGACCGTCTACACCCAGGAGGCTAACCAGCAAGGGGTGGCATATACCATCATCGATGCGAAGAAACCCTTCGCAGATGTCGTCGTTGGGCTGCGCCTCGCATGGCCACATCTCCCCGCTAATCCGGCCGGCTACGACCAGTCCATGAATCGTTCATTCGAAGCGCTGCTCCGTTCGGTTTCGTCCGGACTCGGCGTGCCCGCAGCCAGGCCCGGTGAGGTGGTTCGCCGGCCAGAATACTAGGTGGCCCGATGGATTCTGGCAAACTCCTGGACGCCATCGCATCGGCTCAATGGTTCACGCGCCTAGGTGAAGCTGAGGGGAGTGATTTCGTTGTACCAATCAAGGACTTGGCCGACTGGAGGGGATTTATTTCGTCTGCCAGGGAAAGAGAGTTCGGCGTCGGACACCCTGGAGATCCCGGCTTCCCTTACTCAAAGATGTCCTGGCTTCCGACATCGAACGATGAGCCCGACCCGATTTACGGTACAGCCTTAACAACAGAAGCAAATGAGAGGGGACTAGCATCTAAACTCGTGGCGGCGAAAATCGCGGCGTTCAAGATTGCGGTTCAATCCCAACGTTCCTGCGGCGATGTTCCGGCCCTGAAAAGCGGTGGCAACGACCTCACCTTGGCAGCTCTTTCCGGTGGGCGATACGCATGCCGTATGGCGGCCGCTGAGGCCCTGTTGGGGAAAGAAGGATTCTGGTGCAAGCTAGTACAAATCTACTGCCAAGGCAATTGGCCCTTAGCGATACTGCCAGACCGCAAAGTGGTGGTCATATGAAGACAGAAAAAATGGCTGGCTTACCGAAGGGCGACAAACGTTGGCATTCAGTGCTAAGGGAAGAAATTGAAATACACGACACTATTCTGTGAAGACCTGGCAGCGATCCTCAAGAAGGAGCTTGCCAATGGCAACTCATTGACCGAACCGCCGACAGTGACTGATTGGCCGAATCGAGGCTCGGTCTTCGCCCATTTGGCAAAAGACCTCACCACACCACAAAACGCACTGCCGGAAATCATTGAAGCTTCCATTTGCAATGATCCCCACTACGGCTGGTACCAGGAGCTGTTCTGCCGCAGGCACCAGCATCTACTCGTAGCTGGAATCCCCAGGCATGGCCAACCAATGTGGACCAGCAATTAAGACAAATTAACCCCGACTCACCATGATATTTCGACGACTTCTTTTCATCGCAGCAGCAATAGCGGCACTAGTGGCAGCAGCGCCATACATCCTTTGGTATGTTGTGGGGCCGATACCTTCACTAGGCTGAACATGAAAAATATGAAGCTGAAGATGGGGCTCATATTTGTCATCGGCGCCTTGTCCGGCGCGGTGTGGCTGTTTGGATCTGTGCTGCCGGCCCTTTATCTTGACGCCGCGCTATATACCGATGACGGCCCGGTATTGGACTTGGGCCTGTTAATCCTGCTGTTTTCATTTCTCTTCGGAGTTGCCGGTGCGCTGCTGACAGTGTGGGCAGGACGGCGCTTGTCTGCAGCACCTTACCTTCACCTGCTTGCGAGCGCAGTATTCGTTCTTCTCACAGCAGCGTTCATTGATGGGCCTATAGCGCTTGTCCTGGTGCTATTTGAAAAGAAGCTCTGGGCATTTTTGTTCGGAAGCGCTGTTGTATTCTTCATCGCTCGACGGAAGCGGATCTTTGAAACAGCCATCGCAGCTGCATCCCAACCATGAAACTGTTCACAGGATTGAACGCGAGGTTGCAGATAATCTTGGCTGGCGCATCGGTCCACCCAGCCTGGCCCGGATGGACGTCCCAACCTTAGCAGACATCAACAGGCTGACAATCACGGTACATCCATAAATGCTGACCATCGCCGCATTGCTGCTTTTCCTCACTGGTGTCGCTCACTCATATCTTGGCGAGCGCTACATCCTCATTCGCCTCTTCAAGCGCGATAACCTGCCCAAACTATTCGGCGGAACTGACTTCACCACGGGCACCTTGAGATTTGTCTGGCACCTTCTCACTTTGGTTTGGTGGGGCATTGCAGCCATCGTCTTCCTGGTATCAGGACAAACTCCAGATGCTGCATTGATCCTTCGAGTCTTTAGCATAGTCGCCCTGATCTCCGGCCTATTCCCACTTTACTTCACCCGCGGCCGGCATCTGTCCTGGATCGTTTTCTTTGCCGTCGGCGTCCTTTTATGGGTAGGATCGCCATGATTAGCTCGTGGGCGCCGACGCCCAATCTAAAACGCCGCGCTTGACGAGTCTATTTAAGGAGGAGCCAGATGTATCACGCTATCGTACGCCGCAAGATCACGCAGGTTTTCGTGGGCCTCAGCGCGGGCCGAATCGAGGCCGTGACCGACGAACTGGCGCCAAACGCCACGCACTACTTCGTCGGAACGCATGCCCTGTCAGGAACCCGCCGCACACCGGAAGCGATCCGCGCCTGGTACGAACGGCTGCTGCGCCTGCTGCAAGGGATTAACTTCACTCTTCACGAGGTAAGGGTTTCAGGCTGGCCATGGCATACGCAAGTCGAGGCGATCTGGACCGAGACAAACAATGGCACTGACGGAGTCAAAACCACCGCAGAAGGCGTAAACCTGATCGAGATTCGCTGGGGCCGCGTTACCAGCGTCCGCATCTATCCCGATACCGCCGCATTGGAACGAACCCTGCACCGCATTGCGGCCAAAGGCACAGTGGAAGCGATGGCAAATCCCATCATCTCGTGAGCCAAAATCCGATGCATTTACTGGACACACGATGCAGTAGCCACTCTTCGCTGGGCCGGATAACGCACTGATCCCTCTTCAATGCCGATCACTCCATTCCACTTTGGCCCGGGGGCCGCAATTCACGCAATCGCACCGAAGCGGGTCAGCTTCATCGCCTTTTGCGCCGCAAACGTCCTGATGGACGTAGAGCCGCTCTATTACATGCGCACCGAGCAATTTCCGCTGCATCGCTTCTTCCATACCTACATCGGGGCGACGCTGATTGTTTTCCTGACCGTCGCTCTGTTTATCGCAGCGCGCGCCGTTGCCAATCGAGTCCGGCTACCGAATCTGTTTGGTTGGCGAGAACTGAGCACGGTCAGCGTGACTATCGGAGCTGCATTTGGAAGCTTCACGCACATCGTATTCGACAGCATCATGCATTCGGATATCAGGCCCTTTGCCCCGTTCAGCGATTCGAACCTGCTTTTGAGGACCATCCCTCTCGATATCTTGCACTGGTCGTGCGTTCTCGCTGGAGCATTCGGCATAGCGCTCATGCTTTTGCGGAAACTGCGGCGCGCAAGCTGCTAATTTGACCTTGACTCGGTACTAGCCGGCGTCTAAACCGTTAGTCTGACGCCTTCATCACTGGAGCAAGGTTATTATCGAGCTTTCGCGCAAAGGGACGCTGCGCACCAACTAAATTGGAGAAGCATACATGCCGATAATTCGCGCCTCACAGAGGCTGGTCGAGACTAGTGAGACTTCGTCGCCCGAAGTGCTGAATCGCGAGGAGTGGATCAGCGAACCCGGAAGACTGTCTCAGTTTGGTGCATTTATCCATGTCCTCATGCCAGGCACACGGTCGTCAATCAAACACTGGCACCAATCGGAGGATGAGCTGGTGTACGTCCTCGATGGCGAAGTGACTGTCGTCGAAGGTGAGACTGAATCCGTCCTGGGCCAGGGCGACGCGGCGACATTCCCACACGGCGATCCTGTTGGCCATTATCTTTGGAACAGGAGCCAGTCGCCAGTCCAGTGCATGATTGTTGGAACTCGAGCGCAAACCGATCGCATCACTTACCCGGATCACGACCGGGTACTGCACCGGGACCGGTCGCAACCTGACGATATTTGGACCGATTCGTCAGGCCAAACGACTGAGAGCCCCGACAAAGAATGGGCCCCGTAAAAATTCCTGGCCAGGACTTATGCCAGGCGCCGTCACCACTCCGAAAGAAGACCATGGTCACCTGCTATCTGCGCTACATTATCGACCCGTACAAGCTCAAGGAATTTGAACATTACGGGAAAATCTGGATTCCGCTGGTTGAGAAATTTGGCGGCACGCACCACGGTTACTTCTTGCCATCCGAGGGCGCGAGCGATATCGCCTTAGCGATGTTTTCGTTCCCAAGCCTGGCGAAGTATGAGGAATACCGCATCAAGTCTTTTGACGACCCTGAGTGCCAGGCAGCATTCAAGTATGCAGAGGAAACGCGCTGCTTCCTTAGCTACGAAAGAAGCTTTTTCCGCCCCGTTTTCGCATAAATCGTCAGCACGAGGTGGCGGCAAATGAGCGAGCTTGATCAACTGGAAGCGATGTTACGTGCGCGGCCATCAATCCTCACCATTGACCAGCGTCGTTCAGCGTGCGATGCGCTGGCTGAGCGTTACCCAACTGCGGCCGATGTTCAGGTCACGCCGGTCATTGCGAATGGGATCCCGGCCGAATGGACCTCCACGCCTGCCGCGCGCGACGACGGCGCCATTCTCTACCTGCACGGAGGAGGTTTCGTTTGGGGCTCCCTCGCAAGTCATCGTCACCTTGTCAGCGAGTTGGGCCGCGCTGCGGAAATGAAGACACTTGCCCTTGATTACCGGCGCGCCCCCGAATATCCCTTCCCTCATGCCTTGGAAGATGCAATCAACGGGTATGAATATCTGCTGGACTGCAGCCGGCAGGTTGTCGTTGCAGGCGATAGCGCTGGAGGCGGCCTGGCGGTCGCCATGCTGGTGCGCTTGCGGGAGCTTGGCTTGCCGCAGCCAGCAGGCGTTGTCCTCTTCTCGCCCTGGACCGATATGAGCATCTCTGCGGACAGCTACACCCGCAATGCTGAACGCGATCCAGTGCTGAACCGGGAACTCATGACGTTCCTGGCAGCACAGTACATGGGCAACAGTCCGAGGAACATTCCCCTCGCCTCACCCGTATTCGCCGACCTGCGCGAGATCGCCCCGCTCACAATCTTCGTCGGTGCGACCGAGGCCTTGCTGGATGACTCCATCGCACTCGCCCGCACCGCGACGCTTGCGGATATCCCGGTGCGGCTGGAGATATGGCCGAAGATGTTCCACTTCTGGCCGAACTACCTCCAGGAGCTTGCAGAAGGCAGGCACGCCGTGGACATGGCAGGGATCATATTGCGTGAGGCAGTGGCAAAGAAGTGTATTAGCCGTCCGCCCGCCTGAGCGCGAAGCGGCGAAATCTCGACTTCACCTGTCCAACCAGCTCGCTGTCCAGCGCGCCCTCGCTGGAAGAATCGATCAGGTCTTGCGCGCGGCAACCCACTGAACGGAAGTCCTGCAGTGCATACGTGTCGCAGCCCATATCGGCAATCTGCCGCGTCAACGCCGAAATGTGCCGGCGCGTGGTCAGTGCGGGATGGACTGTGGTCCTGAATTCGTATGGCACGCCGCTTTCAATGACCAGGCGGGCGGCGGCGCGTGACGCTTGCGCGCTTCCGCTGGCGCCCGTAATTTCGTCGTAGGCGTCAAATGAGGTCTTGATATCCAGACCGACCCAGTCGACCAGCGGCAATACCTGCTTCAAGCGCTCAGGGTAAATGCCTGCCGTGTGCAGACCCACTTTGAAGCCCAGCGCTTTTACGCTGCGCATGGAATTTTCCAACGCCGGGTCGATGGTTGGTTCGCCACCGGAGAATACAACGGCATCAAGTAGACCTGCCCTGCCGGCGAGGAACGAAAGCAAATCACGCCATGCAATCGCTGGCTCACCGTCCCGAGGCTGCAAATGCGGGTTGTGGCAGTAGCCGCAGCGCCATGGACAGCCCTGGACGAATACCACGGCTGCCAGCTCGCCAGGATAATCGGTCGACGTGAACTTTGCGTAGCCGCCGACCTTGAGCTCCCTTTCAGCCATTCTTCTGGTGCTCGACGAAATAGGTACGTTCATTGAATTCGCCTTTTTTTCCGACATTGAAAGACGAGTACGGTCGATGGTAGCCCATTACGCGCGTCCAGATTTCGCAAGGCTGGCGCTCGGCGTTGGTGAGCGTGATTTCCTGGGCTGGTTGTTTAGCTGTCATGCATATCTCCTCAGTTAAGTGAAAGTTCGCGCGCCTTGCGCGCAATGATGTCCTCATCGCATTTCGGACAGAATTCGTGCTTGCCACTCAGGTAGCCGTGTTTCGGGCATATCGAAAACGTCGGCGTGACGGTGATGTATGGCAGGCGGAAACGTGTCAGGGCACGTTGCACAAGGCGACGGCACGCATCGGCACTCGATACCTGTTCGGTCATGTACAGATGCAGTACGGTGCCGCCGGTGTACTTCCTTTGCAGTTCGTCCTGGTGTTCCAGCGCTTCGAACGGGTCGTCCGTAAAGCCGACCGGAAGCTGCGAGGAATTGGTGTAGTACGGCATCTCCTTCGTTCCCGCCTGGAGGATCAACGGCATGCGGGCACGGTCCTCTTTGGCGAAACGGTAGGTGGTGCCTTCGGCCGGAGTCGCCTCCAGGTTGTACATATGCCCTGTCTCTTCCTGGAATTCCAGCATCCGTGCACGGACGTGATCAAGCAGTCGCAACGCAAGCGCGGCGCCGGCCTCGGTCGTGATGTCCTCCTTGTCGCCACTGAAGTTGCGGATCATTTCGTTGATACCGTTCACGCCGAGCGTCGAGAAGTGGTTGCGCAGCGTACCGAGATAACGTTTGGTATAGGGGAACAGGCCGCCATCCATCAGGCGTTGGATGACCTGGCGCTTGATCTCAAGGCTGGTCTTGCCCAGTTCAAGCAATTCGTCCACACGGGACAGCAGCGCTGCCTCGTCGCCGGCAAACAGGTAGCCGAGACGGGCGCAATTCAGCGTGACCACGCCGAGCGATCCGGTTTGCTCGGCCGAACCGAACAGGCCATTGCCGCGCTTGAGCAGCTCGCGCAGGTCAAGCTGCAGGCGGCAGCACATGGAGCGGATCATGTTCGGCTTCAGTTCCGAATTCAGGAAGTTCTGGAAATACGGCAGGCCGTAGCGGGCCGTCATCTCGAACAACAATTCTGCATTCGGACTATGCCAGTCGAAATCCGGCGTGATGTTGTACGTCGGGATCGGAAAGGTGAAGGCGCGGCCCTTGGCGTCGCCGCGCATCATTACCTCGATATAGGCGCGGTTGATCATATCCATCTCGGCTTGCAGATCGCCGTAGGTGAAGGGCATTTCTTCGCCGGCGATCACCGGCACTTGCTGCTGCAGGTCTTCCGGGCAGGTCCAGTCGAAGGTCAGATTGGTGAATGGTGTTTGCGTGCCCCAGCGCGAAGGGACGTTCAGGTTGTAGACCAGCTCCTGCATGGTTTGCAGTACCTGCTCGAATTCCAGCTTATCCTTGCGGACGTAAGGCGCCATATAGGTATCGAAGGAACTGAATGCCTGCGCGCCGGCCCACTCGTTCTGCAAAGTACCGAGGAAGTTCACAATCTGGCCGGCGGCGCTGGACAGGTGTTTCGGCGGGCCCGATTCAACTTTTCCCGGCACCCCGTTCAAGCCTTCGTTCAACAAAGTTCGCAACGACCAGCCAGCGCAGTAACCTGCCAGCATGTCGAGGTCGTGGATGTGGATATCGGCATTGCGGTGCGCCTCGCCGACCTCGCGCGGGTAGACGTGATCGAGCCAGTAGTTGGCGACCATCTTGCCTGAGATGTTGAGGATCATGCCGCCCAGCGAGTAGCCCTGGTTGGCGTTGGCGTTCACGCGCCAGTCGAGTTGTTGGAGGTACTCGTTTATCGAGGACTCTACGTCCACGGTGGTCTTGCGGGTCGGATTCATTGTCTCACCAAACTACATGTTGTGTTGATTTGAATATTACACACTAAATATAGTGAACAACGACCGAGCAGCAGCGTTTTTTGATTTCCTTGACCTAGTTTAAATTTGATAAGATTCGCGCCATAAGCGATTCAAGATATTCCAATGCGATTGATTTCAACTGTCCAGCCAAGGCCCATTGCTGGTCTTGCGCAAATAGAGCTGGACCGATTAGAGATTGTTCCGTGTACCACGACGGGCGGGGTCGAGGATGGGTGTTTGCTTGTCCGACACTTCAATTTCTATCGCAAAAAGGTAGAAGGTGACAATTTCTTTACGAGTCTTCAGGAAGCGCTTCAGTATGCATACGAAGTCTATGAAGTGAAGCCATCTGAATGGCAGCTTGACGAGGTAGACGGAGCATTCCAGGACACGCAAGAAATGTATAACCATCTCATCACCAACCGGAACCCATGAAACGAGCACTTTTCATTTGCACACAAAACCGCCTGCGCAGCCCGACCGCGGAACACGTATTTGCCAGTTGGCCGGAGGTGGAGACCGATTCAGCGGGCCTGGGCAATGATGCCGACGTACCGCTGTCGACCGAGCAGATAGCGTGGGCGAACATCATCTTCGTGATGGAGAAGACCCATCGCAACCGCCTTTCCAGGAATTTCAGGACGCACCTGAACGGGAAGCGCGTGATCTGCCTCGATATACCTGACGATTACGAATACATGCAGGCCGAACTGGTCCAGCTTCTGGAAATCAAAGCCGGCAAGTTCCTGCGCTGATCCTGATCGCATTTTGCAAATGCCTAACTCGCCACGCGGAGACTGACGATGCCCACCAGAAGCGTTGATGGTTACGAGATCGAGTTCACCGGCGAACTGTTGGAAGGTACCAAGCAATGGGGCGCCTACGTTTCCATCTTCGCCCCTTCCGCCAACCCGATGCATATGACCCACATCTACCCAAAGCGGCGCGTGTCGGCGGACCTCACTTTATTGGATCAGCATGCCGCCGAGGCCGAGGCGGAACGCGCCGCCTTGAAAATAGTGGAAGACTTGCGCCCCTGACTGGAGCTACTGCGCGTGCAGCAGGTCGTTTTCCGCAAGCTCGTCCTTGGCGGGAGCTTTGCGTGGCAAGGTGATGATCACGGTAGTGCCCTTGCCAACCTCGGATTCAACATGGATGGTGCCGCGCAAAACACCGGTAACGAGGTTATAGACGATATTCATCCCTAGCCCCGAACCGCCCTGCCCCATCTTGGTGGTGAAGAAGGGATCGTACACCTGCCGCAGCGTGCGCGCGCTCATGCCGTTGCCATCGTCGGCGAAGCGAAGTTCGACATTTTCCTCGTCCATTTCAACGCCACTGATGGTGATGTGTCCGGACTCGCGCCCCTCAAAGGCATGCATGATGGCGTTCTGAATCAGGTTGCTCAACACCTGCCCCACGCTGCCGGGATAGGAGATGAAGTTCAGCGTCTCCGGCATCCACACCTTCACTTCGCAGTTAGCGCGGCGTAGCTGCGCTGAATAGGTGGCGAGCGTGTCGTGCACCACCCCATGCAGGTTGAAGGATCGCCGCTTGTCGGACGTCTGGTCGACGGCCACCTGCTTGAAGGAGTGGATCAGGTCCGCCGCGCGCGTCAGCGAATTGGTGATAATCGAGCACGCCATGCGAGCGTCCTTCAGGTGCGTGTCGAGCCCAGAACGCTTGATGCCGCCTTCGGCAAGCTGCCGTTCGAACTCCTTGCACATATCGCTCAGGGCCGTGGCGGTCAGCAGGCTGTTGCCGATCGGGGTATTCAGTTCATGCGCAATGCCGGCCACCAACGCGCCAAGCGATGCCATCTTCTCGGACGTGATCAGGTTGGCCTGCGCCTGCTTCAACGTCAACAGCACGGCCGACAAATCCTTGTGCGCCATTTCCACGTTGGCCTTTTGCAGGGCCAGCTCACTCAGGCTGCGCTCCAGGCCATGCTTGGTGTCGACCAGCGCAGCCTCGGTATGTTTGCGCTCCGTGATATCGATAATCACCCACACGCAGCCCTTGCGCGGCTCGTTCTGGTCCAGCATGCGCCCATTCACCATGCACCACAAGCGCCGGCCATTGGCGCTGGCTAGCTCCAGCTCGAAATGCATCGAGGTGCCATCGGCCACACAGGCAAAAGGATCGCTCAGTCCGCCCGTCAGCATATTGCAGGCACGCCCCGCCAACTGGCCCGGCTGGTAGCCCATCATCTCCTCCAGCCCGCGGTTGCAGCGCACGATGACGCCGTTGGCGAACAGGCCAATGCCGACAATGGCACTGTCCTGCAATGCGCGCAATTCGTCGGCCGTTATGCGCAGCTTTTGGGCCAGGGCGCGGCGCCGCTGCAGGGTCATGATCTGCGCACCAATCAGCGCGCTGATAATAAAACCGGCCAGGCCGATCACCGAAATCAGCCTGATGTCGCGGCTATAGCGGTCGCTAGCATGGCCTTCGAAATTCATGACCCAGCGCCGTTCGCCGACATCAAGCGGGATCTTGCTGACCAAACCAGGCAGCGCCGGCATGCGCTCTCCGGATCCAAGCTTGCCGAAGCTGTTGAACATCAGGTTATCGACCGATGGCGGCATTTTTCCGCCATCATTGAGGTATCCCGCGTCGTTGATACTGACGTAGAGATGCTGCAGCATCGGGCTATCGATTGTTTCCGACATCAGGTCGTTGACGCGGAACACGATGGCCACGAATCCCACCAGCGCCGCATCGCGTTCCTGTTCCGTCAGCAGCGATGCGCCACGCCGGTAGATGGGAGCCCGTGCCACGAAGCCCGGCTGTCCGCTGGCATCCTGCACCAGCGTAATACGTTCGGTCGCTACTATGCGGCCGGTGGCTTTTCCCAGTTGCAGCGCCTTGAAATGCGGCCCCAATGCGGCGAGGTCGAGGCCGAAGGCATTCTCGTTGCCCCGCATCGGCTCGTTATATTCAATCAGGAAGTGTTCCGGCCGCACCGATGCCGGGTGCACCTTGTAGTCGGGGTAGCCGCCGCTTTGCAGGCTGTCATCGGCGCGGATACGTGACGCATAAGCATCCAGTTGACTGGATGGCACGCGCCGCACGAACTGGATGGCCTGGAAGCCGGGATAGCGGCGCCTGAGGTCCAGCTCGCGCACGTAACGGCTGAACTCCACGCGCGAGACATCGTCCTTCACCGCGAAGACGCCCTTAATGCTAAGCAGCATGTCAAAGTAGGTTTGCAGGCGAAGCTGGGTATCGCGCGCAATCTTTTGCGTATCGCGCTGGAAGGCTTCATTGGTCTGGCGGTCCTGCACATTCACCACGAACATGCAGACCCACACGGTAACGCAAATACCGACAATAAAGGCCAGGTATCCGTGTATGCGCATGCTTGCTCCGACGGGACTGTGGAGACGACTATAGCATAGGGAAACCCATAATACGCTGGGGAAACGGCTGGCCGTTGTTAGTCAGTCGCATCCTGGTATTGCACTGAAATCTCCATCACCCGTTCCTCGGCGGCCAGCAATGCGTCGACCACATCCGGGTCGAATTGTTCGCCGCTGCCTTGGCGGATCAGCTCGATCGCGGTCTCATGCGTGAAGGCTGGACGGTACACGCGCTCGGACACCAGCGCATCGTAGACATCGGCCACCGCAACCAGCCGCGCCGATACCGGAATGGCATCCGCCGCCAGGCCTTGCGGATAGCCCGAGCCGTCGTAGCGTTCCTGGTGACTGAAGGTGATCTCGCGCGCGAAGCGCAGGAAGGCGTTGGAGAATCCCAGCTCACGCTCCACACCGGCAATGGCATCGCGCCCGTACACCGTGTGCTGCTTCATGATCTCGAATTCTTCCGGCGTCAGGCGGCCCGGCTTGAGCAGGATCGCATCAGGGATGCGCACCTTGCCGATATCGTGCAGCGGGGCGGCTTTGAATAGCAGCGGGATATGCGGCTCGATCAATTCATCGGCAAAGCGTGGATTGCCCTGCAGCTGGCGGGCCAGCGCCAGCACGATGTGCTGGATGCGGCGCAAGTGCGATGGATTTTCTTCATCGCGCCATTCGGCCAGGCTGGCGATGGCCCATGCCGCGGCGTCGGCGATCTGGCCCAGTTCACTGAGCTGGGTACGCTGGCGTTGAATCCGGGCGCGTGCCTCGCGCAACTGCAGATGGGTATTGATACGGGCGCGCAGAAGTTCCGGCACCAGCGGGCGCGCCATCACGTCGGAGGCGCCTTCGGCCAGGGCGCTTTGCTCGAGTTCCGGCTGGCCGCGTTCGATCATGGCGATCAGCGGAATGCTGGCGGTGTCCGGGTTGCCGCGCAGGCGCTGGCAAACCGCGAAACCGTCGCGCACCACGTCCACCAGGATCAGGTCCGGACGCGGCAGCTGCTGCGCCGCGGCAAGCGCGCTATCGCAATCGTCGACTGCGCGCACGGCGTACTTGTCTTCCAACAGGTGGCTGAGCTGTTGCAGGTGGTCGGCCGATCCGTCAACGATCAGCAGCAGCGGCTTGGTCTTTGGACTCTTCATTGCGGCATGATACCGCACGGGAACTTCGTACAGGGAATGTTCAATCAGCGAGTGCCGGCGAACCGTCGGGCAGGAAAGCGCCAAAACAACGGGTGCATTCGATACAGAACAGGTGCGCCACCCGCACGTTCTTCTGGCGCAGCACCAGCTGCAGGTGGCCTTCCTCGCAAATCGGGCAGGTTTCACGCATGGTGCCGCAGGCCAGCACATCGTCCGCCAGGTAGTTTTCGTCGTAACGCACACCATCCACGACGCGCTGCGGGTCTAGCTCAACCAGGAAAAGCACGGGTTCCGCGCCCCGCTGGTCGGGCACTGGGTAGGCGCTTGAATGATAGTGATTCATTTGATTCATTGTCATCCCCTTTGCGCAGCGCAGGTTACCGGCACTTTAACGATAGTCAAAGATTCCTCATCAGGCAAGGTCAACAAAAAAATTAGCTTGCAATTAGATCGTGCACTATCTATACTGCGCTGCATGGATACGAAATCATTTGACCTGGAACAGGTTCCCAAGCTCGACCAGCAACTGTGCTTCGCCTTGTACTCGACCTCGTTGGCGATGAACAAGCTGTACCGCAAGCTGCTGCGCAAGCTGGGCCTGACCTACTCGCAATACCTGGTGATGATGGTGTTGTGGGAACAGGACGAGCAAACCGTGTCGGCCCTGGGCGACCGCCTGTTCCTCGACTCGGCCACGCTGACGCCGCTGCTGAAGCGGATGGAGCTGGCCGAACTGATCACCCGCACCCGCTGTCCGAAAGACGAGCGCCAGGTGATCATTGCCCTCACGCCGCATGGCAGCGAATTGCGGAATGAAGGTGCCAAGCTGCCGGCCTGCGTCCTTGGCGCCAGCGGCTGCGACCTGGAGCAAGTGATCCGCCTGCAACGCGAGTTGTCCGTGTTGCGCAGCAGCCTGATGAACAACGCGTAAAAAATGTCCACCCCGGTTCCTGACCCCAAGGTGGACATTTTTTAAAAACAAATAAGTAGTGCACTATTTAATAGCCAACAAAGGAAATTTGCCATGAAAACCGTTATTGCCGCTTCCGCCCTTACCTTCCTCGCCGGTTCCGCCTTCGCTGCCAGCCTGCCTGGAGTCGAACCACACACTGCACAATTCCTGAAAGCTATCGAAGGCGGCGCTCCACTCGAGTCCTTGAGCCCTGCCGATGCCCGCCAGGTATTGGTCGGCGCACAGAAAGGCGCCAAGCTGCCGGCCGCCGACGTGAGCGACAAAGTGATCGAGGTCGATGGCGAAAAAATCAAGTTGCATGTGGTGCGCCCGGCCGGCGCCAAGGGCACGCTACCGGTCTTCATGTTCTTCCACGGCGGCGGCTGGGTGCTGGGCGATTTCCCTACCCATGAACGCCTGGTGCGCGACCTGGTGGTGAACTCCGGCGCCGCGGCAGTCTTCGTCGATTACACCCCGTCGCCGGAAGCCGGTTATGGCGTAGCAATCAAGCAAGCCTATGGCGCAACCAAATGGGTCGCGAAGAATGGTAAGGAAATCAACGTCGACGGCTCCCGCCTCGCGGTGGCCGGCAATAGCGTTGGCGGCAATATGGCAGCGGTCGTCGCACTGATGGCGAAAGACCAGGGCCAGCCGAAGCTGCGTGCCCAGGTCCTGTTGTGGCCGGTCACCGATGCCAACTTCGATAATGCTTCGTACCAGCAGTTCGCCGATGGTCACTTCCTGACCCGCAATGCGATGAAATGGTTCTGGGACAACTACACGAGCGACCTGGCCAAACGCAAGGAAATCTACGCCTCGCCTTTGCAAGCGTCGACCGAACAGCTGAAAGGCCTGCCGCCAACCCTGATCCAGACCGCCGAATTCGACGTGCTGCGTGACGAAGGTGAGGCCTATGGCAAAAAACTGGATGCCGCCGGTGTCGAAACCACCACCATCCGCTACAACGGCATGATCCACGACTTCGGCTTGCTGAACGTGCTGAGCAACGTACCCGGCACCAGGACTGCCATGCGCCAGGCCGGTGAAGAACTGAAATACCGACTCAAGTGAAAGATGAAGATGAAAGCCGGGGTCGGCTCCGGCTTTCACAACGCTTGTTTCAGGTTTTTTACAAATAAACGAAGTGTCGTATGGAAAAGCTCTCTTAGAATAGCCCAGCATTTATTACAACAAGCCTGGGGATTCGATGAAACGCTTTCAATTCGGCCTTGCCGCCCTTTGCCTGACGGCGACGGCCTTCGCTGCCGAGCCATTCGATGACAAGTTCCGCCAGCTCGAAGAGCTGCTGCCTTCCGCCAACCAGTACCGCACCGCTTCCGGCGCGCCCGGCCACGCCTATTGGCAGCAGCGCGCGGACTACACGATCCGCGCTACGCTCGATGAAGCCAACCGCGCCATCTCGGGCAGCGGCCAGGTCACCTACCACAACAACTCGCCGGATACCCTGCATTACCTGTGGCTGCAGCTTGACCAGAACATCTACAAATCGGATTCCGACGCCCGCATGAGCATGACCGCGCCGTCGCGCGAAGCCTGGGGCCATGCCAAGAGCGACGAAGAAGGCATGAAGTACGAAGGCCTGCGCAATATCCTGGCCGGCCGCGATTTCGACGGTGGTTTCAAGATCGGTTCCGTCAAGGGTTCCGGCGGCGCGCCGCTGAAGACCACCATCAACCGCACCATGATGCGCATCGAGCTGCAGCAGCCGCTGAAGCCGGGCGAGAAGTTCAGCTTCTCCATCGACTGGACTTACAAGATCAATGAGCAGAAAGTACTGGGCGGGCGTTCCGGCTACGAGTACTTCACCGAAGACAAGAACGCGCTGTTCGAAATCGCCCAGTGGTTCCCGCGCATGGCGGCCTACTACGACGTATACGGCTGGCAGCACAAGCAGTTCCTGGGCGCCGGCGAATTCACGCTGGAATTCGGCGACTATGACGTGCAGGTCACCGTGCCGTCCGACCATATCGTGGCCTCCACCGGCGAGCTGCAAAACCCGAACGAGGTGCTGACCGCAACCCAGCGCGAGCGCTTGGCCAAGGCCCGCACCAGCAAGACGCCCGTCATCATCGTGACCCAGGCTGAAGCCGAGCAGGCCGAGAAGAACCAGGCCAAGGGCAGCAAGACCTGGCACTTCAAGGCCAAGAACGTGCGGGATTTCGCCTGGGCCTCGTCGCGCAAGTTCATCTGGGATGCGCAGGGCTACAAGAAGGATGGCAGCAACCTGATGGCCATGTCCTACTATCCGAAGGAAGGCAATCCGTTGTGGGAGAAGTATTCGACCGCCGCCATCATCCACACCATCGAGCAGTACAACAAATACAGCTTCGACTACCCATACCCGACTGCGATTTCCGTCAACGGCCCGGTGGGCGGCATGGAGTACCCGATGATCTCCTTTAACGGCCCGCGCCCGGTGAAGGACAAGAAGACCGGCGAAATCACCTACACCAAGCGCGCCAAGTATGGCCTGATCGGCGTGGTGATCCACGAGGTTGGCCACAACTACTTCCCGATGATCGTCAACAGCGACGAGCGCCAGTGGACCTGGATGGATGAAGGCCTGAACACCTTCGTGCAGTCGCTGGCCCAGGAAGCGTGGGAGGACAACTATCCGGCCGGACGCGGCGATCCGCGCTTCATCGTCGACTACATGCGTTCCAAGAACCAGGTGCCGATCATGACCAACTCGGAATCGCTGCTGCAGTTCGGGAACAACGCCTACGCCAAGCCTGCCGCCGCGCTGAACGTCCTGCGCGAGACGGTGCTGGGCCGCGAGCTGTTCGACTACGCCTTCCGCGAGTACGGACGCCGCTGGAAGTTCAAGCGCCCTACTCCGGCTGACTTCTTCCGCACCATGGAAGACGCCTCGGGCACCGACCTTGACTGGTTCTGGCGCGGCTGGTTCTACACCACCGATCCGGTGGATGTGTCGATCGACGGCATCAGCGAGTACGGCGTGAGCACCAAAAATCCTGAAACGGAAAAGGCCTGGAAGAAGGCGCAGCGCGATGCGGAGCCGATCTCCATCATCGACCAGCGCAACAAAGGCATGGCCCGCAAGGTGGACGAGCAGCCTGCCCTGAAGGATTTCTACAACGAGCACGACGAGTTTACCGTCACCAATGCCGACCGCAACAAGTTCGCTGAATCGACCGGTGACCTGGAACAGTGGGAGAAGGACCTGCTGGCACAAGGCAAGCACCTGTACCTGGTGGACTTCTCGAACCTGGGCGGCCTGGTCACCCCGCTGGTCCTGCAGGTCGAACTGAAATCGGGCAAGAAGTACATCGAGCGCGTTCCTGCCGAAGTTTGGCGCTACTCGCCGAAGAAGATCACCAAAGTCATCGTGACCGACGAGCCGCTGGTATCGCTGGTGCATGACCCGTACTGGGAAACCGCCGACATCGACCAGTCCAACAACGCCTGGCCGCGCAAGGTGACTCCTTCGCGCCTGGAACTGTTCAAGTCGCGCCAGCCGGAGAACATGATGAAGGACTTCAACACACCGCTGAAGAAGCAGGACGCGGATGGCGACAAGGAAGGCGCCAAGAAGTAATGATGCGTCTTAGAGCCGCTCTCGCGGCGGTGCTGCTCTGGTGCAGCGCCGCCGCGCAGGCCCATAATTTTCACGTTGGCTTGACGGAGATCAGCTTCAATCCCCGCACGGGCAGCACGGAGGTGGTGCATACTTACACGGCGCATGATGTGGAGGCGCTGCTGATGAACCTGTACCAGCGCCAGTTCGACCTTGGGTTGGAGGAGGATCAGGCCGTGTTCCGTCGCTACCTCGAAAAGCAGTTCCGCGTCAGCGTCAACGGCAAGCCTGTGGCGCTGAAATGGGTTGGCTTGCAGGCCAATGTCGACAGCATCAACGTTTACCAGGAAATCGAGAAGACCGAACTGCCGCCGGGCGCCGTTTTGCTCGATGGCGTGCTGACCGATTTCCTGCCGCAGCAAGTCAACAACGTCAACGTCAGCGGCCCTGGCCGCCAGACAATCTCCATCGTATTCAATCGCGATCGCCGTGAGCAACCGCTCCCGTAGGCTCGCATTGGCCTGGCTGCTGGCGCCGGCAGCCGCCTGTGCCGACGACCTTTTCATGCAGCGCGTGCTGATCGAAGGCGCGCGCGCCAGCCAGGTCGGCGTGGCCGATTCGGCCGGCATGGGCAGCGTGTCGCAGCGCCAGCTCGAGGCGCGCACCATTTACCGTCCCGGCGAAATACTGGAAGCGACGCCTGGGCTGGTGGCCAGCCAGCATAGCGGCGAAGGCAAGGCCAACCAGTTCTACCTGCGCGGCTTCAACCTCGATCACGGCACCGACCTGCGCACCACGGTCGATGGCATGCCGGTCAACCAGCGCAGCCACGCGCACGGCCAGGGCTGGACCGACCTGAATTTCATCGTGCCCGAACTGGTGGCGCGACTTGACTACAACAAGGGGCCGTATAACGCCAGTACCGGCGACTTCTCTTCCGCCGGCGCTACGGCCATCAACTACTCCAGCCGTTTGCCGCAGGACCAGGCCAGTGCCACCGCGGGCCAGAACGGCTACGGCCGCGCGCTGCTGGCCGGCTCGCGCGAGTCCGGCGACAACGGGTCATGGCTGTACGCCTTGGAGGCCGTGCATAACGACGGCCCGTTCACGCGCGGCGACAACTACCGCAAGCTGAACGCGGTGCTGCGCTACAGCGACGGGTTCGCCAACAACGGCTACACCATTACCGCCATGGCCTATCGCGGCGCATGGAATGCGACCGACCAGATCCCGCAGCGCGCCGTGGACAGTGGCCTGCTGGGCCGTTTCGACGGCATCGACCTGACCGACGGCGGCCAGGCGCGCCGTTTCAGCCTGTCGGCCGCCTGGGCCCACAGCGATGAAAAGCAGAGTACCCGCGCCAGCGCCTACATCATCAACAACCGGCTCGAGCTGTTCTCCAACTTCACCTACTTCCTGGACGATCCGGTGCATGGCGACCAGTTCGCCCAGCCGGACCGCCGCGTCACCAGCGGTTTCGACGTCAGCCATAGCTGGCACGACCATATGGACGACATGGCGTGGAGCACCACGCTGGGCGTGCAGGCGCAGAACGACAATATCTTCAACGCCCTGCAGCACACCGAAGCGCGGCAAGTACTGGCGACCGTGCGCGCCGACCATATCGTCGAAACCAGCGCCGCCGCCTACCTGCAGCAGCGCCTGCGCGTCACGCCATGGCTGCGCGGCGAAGCCGGCGTGCGGCTGGACCGCTACCGCTTCGCCGTGGGTGACGCGCGCGCCGGCGAAACGCTGGCCAGTCCGAGTATCAGCCTGGCCTTCGGCCCCTGGTCCAGTACCGAGTTCTACCTGAACGCCGGCCGCGGCTTCCACAGCAATGATGCGCGCGGCGTGACGCAGGCGCAGGATCCCGCCACGCCATTGGCCCGTTCGCGCGGCCTCGAATTCGGCCTGCGCAGCGAAACGGTCAAAGGCCTGCAGACCGTGCTGGCCTTGTACCGCCTGGATTTCGATTCGGAGCTGGTCTACCTCGGCGACGCCGGCAGCACCGAAGCCGGGCGCCCGAGCCGCCGCTATGGGGTCGAGTTTTCCAACTACTACAAGCCGTTCAAATGGCTGTCGTTGGACGCCGACCTGGCTTTCGCGCGCGGCCGCTTGCGCCACGCGGCGCCGGAAGGCGACCGCATTCCCGGCGCAGTCGAAGGCGTGGCGCAACTTGCCGCCACATTCACGCCGGCCGCCCCCTGGTCCGGCGCCCTGCGCCTGCGCTGGTTCGGACCGCGCCCGCTGGTGGAAGACAATTCCGTGCGCTCCAAGGCCAGCGCCACCGTCAACGGCCGCCTAGCCTACAAGCTGGCGGCGAACACCACGCTGGAGCTGGAAGGCTTCAACCTGGCCAACCGCCAGGTATCGGCCATCGACTACTTCTACGAGTCGCGCCTGAAGGGCGAAGCAGAGGCCAGGCCGGGCATCCATTTCCACCCGATCGAGGCCAGATCTTTCCGCCTCAGCCTGAATTACATATTCTAAGTACAATAAGGGGCATGATGACGCCCTTGCCCCAATTGATCCACACCCTGCGTAGCGCAGGCTACGCGCTGCTCAAGCCGGCCGACGTGGCCAGCCTGGCCGGTTGCACCCTGGACGAACTGAACTCCCTGGTCCCGAGCTGGAACGACCTGGCCCCGGACAACTACCTGAAAGATGGCGGCCGCTATCGCCGCCGCCGCCACTCCTGCTTCGTGCAGGACGGCCTGGCCCTGGAACAGACTGCGCATCGCGCCCATTGGCAGCCGGTCGAATACAACGCCCTGCACGGTGGCATGCGCCGCCTGTTCGAACCAATCGCGGCGCAGACCGTCGCCAGCCCGGCCTGGAGCAAGCTGGTAGCGGCCATCGGCCAGGCCTGCGCCCAGGTACGCGGCCAGCACCCCTGGTATGTTGAAGCCCACCAGTTCCGCATCGATACCACCGACGGCATCGGCCGCCCGACCCCGGAAGGCGCACACCGTGACGGCGTCGACTTCGTGGCCGTGCTGCTGGTCGGCCGCCATGGCATCAAGGGCGGCGAGACCCGCGTGTTCGAGGCCGATGGCCCGAACGGCAAGCGCTTCACCATGACCGAGCCCTGGACCATGCTGTTGCTGGACGACGCGGCTGTCATTCATGAATCGACCCCGATCCAGCCGGTGGCCGATCATGGCCACCGCGACACGCTGGTCCTTACCTATCGTGACAGCGGTTTCCAAGGCGGCTAAAAAAACGGTATAGTCTGATCACCCAACCATTTCGGAGGTGACTTGGACTCCAGCTACGATATCGCGCCCGATGAGCTGGAAATACTCATCGTGGAGGACAGCCCGACCCAGGCTGAGCGCCTGCGACGGCTGATCAAGTCCTCGGGCTACAAGGCCCGGGTGGCTGCCAACGGTAAACTGGCCCTGGGCGAGATCCACGATTACAAGCCGCACCTGGTCCTGTCCGACATCGTCATGCCGGAGATGAACGGCTATGAGCTGTGCCGCGCCATCAAGGCCGACCCTGCCCTGCGCGACATCCCGGTGATCCTGGTCACCTCGCTGACCGATCCGAAGGACATCATCCGCGGCATCGAATGCGGCGCCGACAACTTCATCCGCAAGCCCTACGCCGAAGACTACCTGCTGAACCGCATCGGCCAGATGCTGGTCAACCAGAAGCTGCGCAAGAACTCCAGCATGGAGGTCGGGATCGCCCTCTACCTGGGCGACCAGAAGCATTTCATCAACGCCGAACGCCAGCAGATCCTCGACCTGCTGATCTCGACTTACGAACAGGCGGTGCAGGTCAACAGCGAGTTGCAGGCACGCGAACGCCAGGTGATCGAGCTCAATATGCGGCTGGCCCACCACGCCGGCGAGCTGGAAACCATCAACCGCGAAATCGCGCTGAAGAACCTGGAACTGGCCGAGGCGAGCCGCATGAAATCCGCTTTCATCGCCAATATGTCGCACGAGCTGCGCACGCCGCTGAACGCCATCATCGGCTTTACCGGCGCGCTGCTGATGAAACTACCCGGCCCGCTGACCGACGAACAGGACCGCCAGCTCAACACCATCCGCTCCAGCGCGCGCCACCTGCTGTCCTTGATCAACGACATCCTCGACGTCGCCAAGATCGAAGCCGGCAAGGTCACCCTGACATTGGAGTCGGTGCACTGCCAGCAGTTGATGGGCGAAGTGGGCGACACCCTGCGTCCCCTGGCCGCACAGAAGGGACTGGAAGTTTTCATCGAAATGCCGCAGCAGCCGATCATCCTGCAGACCGACCGCCGCGCCCTGGCCCAGATCATCATCAACCTGGCCAACAACGCCATCAAGTTCACCGAAAAAGGCATGGTCAAGCTGGCACTGAGCCAGCGTACCGACGACGAGCAGGCCTTGATCACGGAATTCAGCGTGACCGACAGCGGCAGCGGTATCAAGGAAGAAGACCAGGCCAAGCTGTTCCAGGCCTTCTCGCAGCTGGATAGTACGTCGACCCGGCATGCGGAAGGCGCCGGGCTTGGGCTTTACTTGAGCCAGAACCTGGCCAACCTGCTTGGCGGCTCGCTGTTCTTCAGCAGCGACTTCGGCAAAGGCAGCACCTTCACGCTCGCGCTCAAATGTCGGCACGCATCCTGATCATCGAAGACAACCAGGCCAATATGGACCTGATGACGTATCTGCTGCAGGCCTTCGGCCACCGCCCCCTGTGTGCCAGCGACGGTGAGATGGGCGTGGCGATGGCCATCAGCGAACAGCCCGACCTGATCCTGAGCGACCTGCACCTGCCCAAGCTGGACGGCTTGGGCGTAGTGGCGCGCTTGCGCGCCGACCCGGCCACGCGGGCGATCCCGATCCTGGCCGCCAGCGCCCTGCCCGTCACCGACGGCTGCGCAGCCTTGCGCCGTGCCGGCTTTTCCGGCTGCCTGCCCAAATCGCTGGAGCCGGATGTGCTGATCCCGGCACTGGAATCGTTCCTGCCTGCGCACCTGCGTTCCGGCAGCCCACCACTCACGCCCGCGCCCACGCCCGCAGCGTCGAGCTCGCAGTCAGCTGCCGCCACGCCGCCCGTAGCCACCGCCGCGCGTGCCCGCGTGCTGCTGCTCGATGCCGCCCCCGAGAATGCAGGCCTGGTCGCCGCCATCCTGGCGCACAGCGGCTACACCGTCAGCACGGCATCCAATCCGATGGATGCCGGCGCCCTGATGGACGGCCATGCCTACGACCTGGTGCTGTGCGAGCTGGGATTGATGGAAGCCAGCCGCCTGTCTTTCCTGGGGGACGCGCTGGAAATGGCGCCGGGGCTGCCGGTGCTGGTCATCCGCCCCGATGACGAGGACAACCTCGGTGCGCTGGGCGCCGGACGCAAATGCGGCGTGCTGTCCCATCCGCTCGACCCGCAACAACTGGTCGCGGCCATCGACAGCTTGCTGGGCCAAGCGCGCTAGGCCAGCACCAGCCAACCCAGTGCGACAAGGCTGAACACCGCGGCAATCACGCCAAGCGCGTTTTCCGAGCGTTCATCGGCGCTGGTCAACTTCCAGAGAAACTTCAACATTATTCTTGTCCCCAACCTCGTCCCAACGCCATGCTGCAGTCAGGCGTCCCTGCAGATAATCCAGGAAGAGGCGCACCCGCAGCGGCAAGTTCCGGCCGTGTGGCAGGATCGCCTGCAGCGGTGCGGCCGGCATGCTGTAGTGCGGCAACAGGCGCTGCAATCGGCCGGCCAGCAGGTCATCGCCTACGTCCCAGATTGATTTTACTACCAAGCCCGCACCTTGCAGCGCCAGCGCGTGCGCGGCCTGGCCGTCATTGGTGAAGAAGGTTGCCGCCACGCGCACGCTGGCGGCTTCCTCGCCCTCGAATCGCCATTCGGCGCGCCTGGCGTCACCAATCACGATGCAGCGATGCCCGGTTAGCTCAGCAGGATGGGCAGGTGTTCCGTGCTGCTGCAAATAAGACGGCGCGCCACACAGCACGCGGAAATTGGGCGCCAGCCGACGCACTACCTGGTTGGGGTCTGTCACACTGCCGAAGCGGATCGCCATATCCTGCCCCGTCTCCAGCAGGTCCACCACGGAATCGGTCAACTCGATTTGCACCTGCAGACCAGGATGCCGGCACTGGAAGTCGGCGACGATGGGCACGATGTACTGGCGTCCCAGCTCGGCTGGAGCGCTGAGGCGCAGCAGGCCTTCCACCTCGCGCCGGCTGTGCGCAAGCAGGGATTCCGCCTGCTCGACTTCCTCCAGGATGCGCAGGACGCGGGCATGGAACATTGCACCGTCGGCGGTCAGGGTCTGGCGCCGGGTCGTGCGCTGCAACAGGCGCAGGCCGACGCTTTTCTCCAATTGCGCCAGGCGCTTGCTGACCACCGATAACGGCAGCTCGAGTTCACGCGCAGCGGCCGACATGCTGCCTGCGGCAACAATTCGCGCAAATGCCCTGAGCGCCGGCAAATCATCAAGCATGAGCCAATTCTCCCCAAATTGGAAAATATGTATTCGTCGTTGCCGCCTATTTTAGCGATTCGCGGGCGAATAGCATGACATCCTTTCTGAAGGAGAAATGATGAAACACCTGACTGTCCTGCTGGCCGCCTGCTCGATGGCCAGCGTCCATGCAGCGCCGGACGCCCAACTGGTCCATCCGCGCACGCTATTGGTCGATCCCGCGCTCCCGTCGGCCCAGGCCGAAGCCAGCGTGCTTGCCGCCCGCCGCTACGCATCGTTCTGGAACAGCGGCGACCAGGCGCTGGCGCGCGCGGCACTGGCACCCGACTTCACCGACCGCACCCTGCCGCCCGGGCGCGCCCAGGGCTTGCCGGGACCGCTGGCCGCTTCGGCTTTCGTGCGCGCCGCGGTACCCGATATGCGCGCCGCGATTGAACAATTGATTGTCAGCGGCGACCGCGCCATCGTGCACCTGCGCTTCCAGGGACATTTCACCGGCAGCTTCAAGGGAGTACAGGGCAAGGGACAGGCGATCGACTTCATTGCCACCGATATCTACCGGGTTGCCGATGGCCGCATCACCGACAACTGGCACATTGAAGACAACCTCACCTTCCTGCGCCAGCTCGGCGTGATCAGGGACTAAGCCAGCAACTGCAAGCGCGTGCCGCCTGGCAGGCCGGGGAAGGCCCGCGCCAGCGCCGCATCGGGCAAGCGCAGGTGGCGCTCGGCCACATGGGCCAGCACATGGCGGAAATCGGTGGTCACCGGCAAGTCGCGCCCTTCGTTCAATTGGGTGTCGGCCAGGCCTTTCCATTCGCCCGCCACTTTGCCGCCCTGCAACTTCCCTCCCAGCAGCCACATGGCGTTGCCGTGGCCATGGTCGGTGCCACGGTTGCCGTTTTCGCGCGCGGTGCGGCCGAATTCGGACATCACCACAATCACCGTGTCGTCGAACAATGGGCCGAGGCGCTGCGCCAGCGTCGCCAGCCCCTGCCCCAGCGGCGCCAGGCGGTTGGCCAGCTGGCCGCTGCCGGCGCCCTGGTTGGCGTGGGTGTCCCAGCCGCCCAGCGCGATGAAGGCAAGCTGGATGTTCGGGTTGTTGCGCATCAGCGTGGCCAGGCGCCCGGCATCATCGGGGAAGCCGTTCGGCAGCGGCGCGCCGTTATCGGCCGCCTGCATCTCGGACATCATGCCGCTGTTGGCGGCGGCCATCACTTCCTCGTGCGCCTTGCGCCCGGCCTGGTACACCTTGCCGTAACGTTCATTGCCGGCATACAGCGCGTCGAAGGCTTTCGCAATCTGCGGCCGGTCGAGCGGCGTGGAACGGGTGCCGGCCGCGCCGTTGGCCAGGTTGGTGGCCGGCTGTGCTCCGGTCAGCACGCGCGGCATCACGGGGCCGATGCTGAGCGCCCGCGTCGGCGTGGTGTCGCCTGGCAGGCCGCCAAGCAGGCGGTTCATCCAGCCATCCTGCGTGCTCTTCACGCCCGGCGTGGCCGACTCCATATAGTCTTGCGCATCGAAATGCGAACGGCTGGCATCGGGCGAGCCACTGGCGTGCACGAAAGCCAGCTTGTGCTGCTCCCACAGCGGCATCAGCGGCGCCAGTGCCGGATGCAGGCCGAAGTAGCCATCCAGCTTGAGCGCGCCGTCAGCGGCGCCCGGCATGGCCAGGGCGATATTCGGGCGCAGGCGCGCGTATTCGGGATCGGCTACCGGAGCCACCACGTTCAAGCCGTCGACCGCGCCGCGCAGCATGACCACGATCAGCTTCTTCGCAGTCGGCGACGTGCCACCGGGGGCCATGGTAGCCGCCCAGGCATGGGGCCCAAGCGGCAGCATCAGGCCGGCGCTGGCGGCAAAAGCATTCAGGAATTGGCGTCGTTGCATGGCGCGCTCCGTTAGCGTTGCATGAAATCAGGACTGCCGAGCAGCATGGCAGCGCGCAGGCGCTCATTGCTGTCGGCAACGATGGCGGCGGTCTGCTTCGACACCGACGTGCCCAGCGCCAGCTGCACCGTATCGGCGTCGGCACCGGAAGCAAGCGCCAGCGCATAGCTGATGCGGCGGCCCAGGCCATCCGGGTTGAGCCAGGCGCCTTCCGTATTTTTGTAGCCGTCCGGCGTCTGGCAGCCGTACAGCGGCATGCCAAGGCGGTTCAGGATGCCGACCAGCGGCTTCACTTCAGGCATCGGCATGGCTGCCGCACGCGAGGCCGACACCACGTACTGGTACGGCGTCTTGAACTTGGCGCCGGCGTACTGCTGGTCCATGAATTCCGGGCTGGCGAACAGGGTGCGCAGCACGGTGCGGATATCGCCCTGGCTGGCGATCCAGGCCTGCGCCATGCGCTCTACCAGGGCCGGCGGCGGCTGGTCCGCCACGAAATACTGCGCCAGCTTGCGGCTGATGTTGCGTGCGGTGGCCGGATGGGCCGCCAGCACGTCGAGCGCATACTCGCCTTCCGCCTCGCCGCGCGCGGTGACCGGTTTGCCCAGCCAGGTCTTGGCGCCGTTATCGTGACGGCGCGGGTCGAACGCAAACCGGGCGTCGCGCTTGAGGCGGTAGGTCCAGCCGGTCAGCATGCGCGCCAGTTCGGTCACGTCCTTCTGCGCATAGCCGCCGTCCACGCCCAGGGTATGCAGCTCCATCAGCTCGCGTGCATAGTTTTCATTCAGGCCGCCGGCCTTCGAAACCCAGTTATCGAGGTAGAACAGCATGGCCGGGTGATGCGCCGTGGCGCCCAGCATCTGGCGGAAAGAACCGAACACGTAGGGCCGGATCGCATCGCGCTCATAGCTGGCGACCAGGGCGCGGTCCTGGCCCTTTCCTGAAAATACATTGAAATGGTTGTACCAGAAGTCGACCATGACCTCTTCCAGCTGGCGCGGGCTCTCGATGGCGCGCAGCAAGCGCGCTTCGGCCGCCTCGGACGCCATCTGCTGCACTACCGCGCGGCGCTCGCCCTGGTCGCCGCTTCGTGCCTCCTGGAATCGTTCCAGTGCCTCGCCGGCGCTCATTTTCAGCGTTTCCAGCTGGTCCAGCCGCTGGGCTAACGCTAGTGGCAGGGCCGGCGGGTTCAGTTGCTGGTCGACGTAGGCTTGCAGCCCGGCCTGGCGCACCCGCTCGATATCGCCGGGACGCGGCCCGTATGCCAGCCGGTTCAGCACATGGATCGCCGCCTGCTCGCCAGCCAGCGGCGCCGCCCACAAGGCGGCCTGGGGTAGCGCCGCGAGCACGGCGCCGAGTATCCAACCTCGCATGATGTCGTCCCAATACAATGATTTGCAGGACTTTCTTTATACGCTAGGCGCCGAATTGAGGGCAAAGACTCCTTTGTATCAGGATGTTAATTGTTTGATTTGTATGCTCTAATTCACGTTGCGCAAAATGAAAGGACGGCATGAAGAGATATCAGGTCCCGCTATCGGTGGTGGCCATGCTGGCGCTTGGCGCCTGCGGCATTACCGGACCGGCGAACAAGGTCGCGGCAGACGCGCCGCAACAATGGCAGGCTGCCCTGCCGCATAACGGCAGCACCGGTGAACTGGCCAATTGGTGGCAGCACCAGTCCGACCCGCTGCTGGTGCAATTGATTGAAGCCGCCCAGGCGGCCAGTCCCACCATTGCCAGCGCCCAGGCGCGCTTTGCCGCAGCCAGCGCCGAGCGCACCGCCGCCGGCGCCGCACTGGCGCCCTCGCTGAGCGGCGTGCTGACTTCCACCCGCATGAGCCAGCAGTCCGCCAGCGCGCCAAGCAATACCACGACCCAGCTGCTGGCCCAGGCCCAGTGGGAAATCGACCTGTTCGGCGGCGGCCGCGCGCGCCGCAATGCCGCCATTGCGCGCCACCAAGGCGCACAGGCGGGCTGGCACGAAGCCCGCGTCAGCGTGGCTGCCGAAACGGCCAACCAGTATTACAGCCTGCGCGCCTGCGAAAAGCTGTTGACGGTGGCGCGCATGGACTCCGCCTCGCGTACCCATACCGCGCGCCTGACCGACATCACCACCAAAGCCGGCTTCCAGTCGACAGCGGCCAATGCGCTGGCGCGTGCCAGCGCCGCCGATGGCAATAGCCGCGCGGTAGCCCAGCGCGCCGCCTGCGACAGCGAATTGAAAGTACTGGTGGCGCTGACCGCCATCCCGGAACCGCAGCTGCGCGCGCGCCTGGCCGACAGCGCAGCCAATGCCGTGCTGTCGCCGGAGGCGGGCGTTGCCGTCGACTCGCTGCCGGCCCAGGTGCTGGCCCAGCGCCCGGATGTCTTCAACGCCGAGCGCGAAGTGGCGGCCGCCAGCTACGACGTGGCCAGCGCGCGCGCCGAGCGCTGGCCGCGCCTGGGCCTTTCCGGTTCCATCGGGCGGGGCCGCCTGCATGCCGACGGCCAGGACATCACCGCCAACGTCTGGACCATCGGACCGCTACAAATGACCTTGCCGCTCATCGACTGGGGCGTGCGCCGCGCCAACGTGGAGGCTTCGCGCGCCCGTTACGAGGCCGCCGTGTCGAGCTACAAGGCCAGCGTGCGCCAGGCGGTGTCGGAGGTGGAGCAGGCGCTGGTGGCGCTGCAAAGCACGCAGGAGCGTGCCGAAGACGCGCAAACCGCGCTGGAAGGCTACCGCACCTTCTTCACCGCAACCGAAGAACGCTACAAGAACGGGCTGGCCAGCCTGATCGAACTGGAAGACGCCCGCCGCACCCGGCTGGCCGCAGAAAACACAGTAGTGAACCTGCAGCGCGAACGCAGCGCCGCCTGGATCGCCCTGTACCGTGCAGCAGGCGGCGGCTGGACCGCGCCCGCAGCGCAATGAGACTGGATAAATGATGAAACCACTGCACCGCACACCCTCCGCCGTCGCCGCCATCGCCGTTGCCACTGCCCTTGCCGCCCTGGCGCAGGCGCCGTCCGCCATGGCCGACGAAAAGAAACCGGCCGCCGCCAAGCCTTCGCTGACCGTCACCACGGTGCGTCCGCAAAAAACCAGCCTGCCGATCCGTTTGACCGCCAATGGCAACGTCGCCGCCTGGCAGGAAGCGGTCATCAGCAGCGAATCGAACGGCCTGCGCCTGTCCGACGTCAAAGTGAACGTCGGCGACGTGGTCAGCAAGGGCCAGGTTTTGGCCGTGTTTGCGCCGGAAACCCCGCTGGCGGAAGTAGCGCAGGCCAGGGCAGCGTTAATGGAAGCGGAAGCCGCCGCCGCCGAAGCCAAGGCCAATGCCGACCGCGCACGGTCGATTGAAGACACCGGCGCCTTGAGTGCCCAGCAGATCAGCCAGTACACCACGGCCGAAGCCACTGCCAAGGCGCGCGCCGCGTCCGCCAAGGCCATGCTGGCGTCGGCCGAACTGCGCCTGCGCTACACCAAGGTTGTCGCGCCCGACGCCGGCGTGATCTCGGCCCGCAGCGCCACCGTCGGCGCCGTCGCCGGCCCCGGCACCGAATTGTTCCGCATGATCCGCCAGGGCCGCCTGGAATGGCGCGCCGAAGTCACGGCAGCCGACCTGCGCAACGTCAAAGCCGGCGGCAATGCCGTCATCAAGGCCGCCAATGGCAGCGAATTGACCGGCAAGGTGCGCATGGTGGCGCCGACCATCGACCCGCAGACCCGCTCGGCCCTGGTCTATGTCGACCTGCCGCCGAATAACGGCAAGCAGGCGCCGTTCAAGGCGGGTATGTTCGCCACCGGCCAGTTCGAGCTGGGCGCCTCCGATGCGCTGACCGTGCCGCAGCAGGCGATCACGGTGCGCGATGGATTCAGCTACGTGTTCCGCCTGAACCAGGACCAGCACGTGAGCCAGGTCAAGGTGCAGCCGGGCCGCCGTATCGCCGACCGCATCGAAGTACTGTCCGGCCTGGCGCCCGATGCACAGGTCGTGGCTGCCGGCGCGGGCTTCCTGAACGACGGCGACCTGGTGCGCAACGTTGGCGCGCCGGCGCAAGCCGCCACACCGGTCAAGCCGGCACGCTAAGGAGGCGCCATGAATTTCTCAGCCCTCTCCATCAAGCACCCGGTCCCGGCGATCATGCTGTTCATCCTGCTGTCCCTGGCAGGCTGGATGGCCTACCGCGCCAACCCGGTGCAAGACTTCCCCGACATCGAACTGCCGATCGTCACCGTTTCCGCCTCCCTGCCTGGCGCCGCGCCGGCCCAGCTGGAAACCGAGGTGGCACGCAAGATCGAGGATTCGGTCGCCACCTTGCAAGGTGTGAAGAATATCTACGCCAAGGTGCTGGACGGCACCGCCACCATCACCGTCGAGTTCATCCTCGAGAAGAACCTGTCCGACGCCGTCAATGAGGTGCGCGACGCCGTGACCCAGGTGCGCGCCGACATGCCCGGCGAGATGCGCGATCCCGTGGTCAGCAAGGTTTCCACGGCCGGCCGCGTGATCCTGGCCTTCAACGTCGCGCCGAAAGAAGGCACCAGGATCGACGACGCGGACCTGAGCTGGTACGTGGACAATGCCGTTTCCAAGAAGCTGCTGTCGGTGCCAGGCGTCGGGGCGGTCAAGCGGGTCGGCGGCGTGAGCCGCGAAATCCGCGTCGAGCTCGATGACGAACGCATGGCCGCGCTGCGCGTATCCGCGCTGGACGTGTCGCGCATGCTGCGGCAGGTGCAGAAGGAAGCGCCGGGCGGCCGGGGCGACATCAGCGGCGCCGAGCAATCGGTGCGCACCATCGCTACCGTGAAAAGCGCGCAGGAACTGTCGCAGATGGATATCCCACTGGGCGATGGCCGCCACATTCGCCTTGAGCAGGTGGCCAACGTGACCGACACCATTGCCGAGCCGCGCTCCGAAGCAAGCCAGGACGGCAAGAAAGTCGTGGCCTTCGAGATCTTCCGCACCAAGGGCGCCAGCGAAACCCAGGTTGCGGCCGACGCCCGTGCCGCGGTGGAAGAGCTGCGCAAGGCCCATCCGACCATCGACATCACGCAATCGATCGACAACGCCGAACCGGTGGACGAAAACTTCGCCGGCTCGATGGAGCTGCTGTACGAAGGCGCCATCCTGGCGGTGCTGGTGGTGTGGTGGTTCCTGCGCGACTGGCGCGCCACGCTGGTGGCCGCGTCGGCGCTGCCGCTGTCGGTGCTGCCGGCCTTCCTCGGCATGTACTGGATGGGCTTCACGCTGAACACCGTGACCCTGCTGTCGCTGGCCCTGGTGGTCGGCGTGCTGGTGGACGACGCCATCGTCGAGATCGAGAACATCGAACGCCACCTGCACATGGGCAAAACGCCGATGCAGGCCGCCATGGAAGCGGCCGACGAGATCGGCATGGCGGTGATCGCCACCACCTTTGCCCTGGTCGCCGTGTTCCTGCCGACCGCCTTCATGGGCGGCATCCCCGGCAAGTTCTTCAAGCAGTTCGGCTGGGCCGCCGTGCTGGCGGTATTGGCTTCCCTGGTCGTGGCGCGCCTGCTGACGCCGATGATGGCGGCCCACCTGCTGAAAGCGACCGATAAGCCGCAGCACGAAGACGGCTGGATCATGCAGCGCTACATGAAGACCATGCGCTGGTGCCTGCGAAATCGCGGCAAGACTGCGTTGGCGGCGGGCGCCTTCTTCATCGGCTCGATCATGCTGGTGGGCCTGCTGCCGACCGGCTTCGTGCCGCCGGCCGACCGCGGCCAGACCATGGTCAACCTGGAGTTGCCGCCCGGCTCCACGCTGGCCGAGACCCGCGCCATTGCGGAACGCGCGCGCCTGGCCATCATGGAAGTGAAGCCGGTGACCAATGTGTTCAGTTCCATCGGCGGCGGCTCCTCGGGCGACGCCTTCGCACCGGGCGCCGCAGCCGAGGCGCGCCGGGCCGTGCTGACCATCACCACCAAGCACCGCAACGACCGCAAGGAATCGATGCCCGAGATCGACGACATGATCCGCGAAAAGCTGGCCTCCCTGCCCGGCGCCCGCTTCACTGTCGGACCACCCGATACCGGCGTGAAGATGCAGCTGGTGCTGCGCTCGGAAGACCCGGTAGCGCTGATCGAATCGGCGCGCAAGGTCGAACGCGACCTGCGCACCCTGCAAGGCATCGGCAACGTAAGCTCCAGCGCTTCCCTGGTGCGTCCCGAAATCATCGTGCGCCCGGACTTTGCCAAGGCAGCCGACCTGGGCGTGACCGCCAATGCCATTGGCGAAACGGTGCGCGTGGCCACTGCCGGCGACTACGACTTCGAGCTGACCAAGATGAACCTGGCCGAACGCCAGGTGCCGATCCGCGTCAAGCTGCCGGACAGCGTACGCGCCGACCTGGATGCCATTGGCCGCCTGACGGTGCCTGGCCGAAACGGCCCGGTGATGCTGGCCAATGTCGCCAGCATCACGATGGAATCCGGCCCGGCCCAGATCGACCGCCTGAACCGCAGCCGCAACGTGACGCTGGACGTGGAGCTGGGCAGCCGCTCGCTGGGTGAACTGGACGAGGAAGCGCGCCAATTGCCGTCGATGAAAAACCTGCCGCCGACCGTGACCCGCGCGGAACTGGGCGACACGCAGGAGATGCAGAACCTGTTCGCCAGCTTCGGCATCGCCATGCTGATCGGCGTGCTGTGCATCTACGGCGTGCTGGTGCTGCTGTTCCACGACTTCCTGCAGCCGCTGACCATCCTGGCCGCGCTGCCGCTGTCGATCGGCGGCGCCTTCGTGGCCCTGCTGGTGACACAGAAAGCGCTGTCGATGCCGTCCATGATCGGCCTGATCATGCTGATGGGGATCGTGACGAAGAACTCGATCCTGCTGGTCGACTATGCGATCCTGGCCCGTGCCGAAGGCATGAGCCGCTTCGATGCGCTGGTCGACGCCTGCCACAAGCGCAGCCGCCCGATCCTGATGACCACCATCGCCATGGGCGCCGGCATGATGCCGCTGGCGATGGGCTGGGGCGCCGACCCGAGCTTCCGCTCGCCGATGGCGATTGCGGTGATCGGCGGCCTGATTACCTCCACCCTGCTGTCGCTGCTGGTAGTTCCGGCCGTGTTCACTTATGTCGACGATGCCGAGCACCTGTTCAAGCGCATCGTGCACAAGCTACGCAAGCCGCATAAGCACGCGCCGGCGCCCGTCGCCGAATAAGGAGCCTGCCATGAAAGTCCGCGCCGTAGAAATTGAGCCTGCCCGCGTCGCCTGCCTGCGCCACACCGGCCCCTTCGGCCCGGCGCTGGGAGAATTCTGGCGCGATGTCGTGGCTCCCTGGCTGCAGGCCCATGGCCTGACGGGCCGCGTCACCTACGGTGTGGCGATGGACGATCCCGGCAGCACGCCGCCTGAGAAGTGCCGCTACGACGCCTGCGTCGAAATCGGCCACGATGATCCGGCGCCGCCGCCCGCGGCGCTGGCAACCATTCCAGCCGGCCGCTACGCCGTGCTCGATTATTACGGCGCCCCGTCCGGGATTGGCGAAGCGTGGCATGCCTTCTATAGCGAGGGACTGCCTGCGGCGGGAATGGCATCCCGCCCTGGTCCCTGCTTCGAGCGCTATGCGGCCGACTTCCGCGCCGATCCGCAATCAGGCGAATTTGCCTGCGAGCTTTTCATCCCGATCGATCAGGACAGCTTGCCATGAGCGCCCAGCCCGGACACGATAGCGACCACCTGCGCTTTCATCGCGAACACGAACACCTCAGCAAGACCTTTGGCGCCGGCAGCTTCGGGGTCAAGGCGGAAGCATTCGCCCGCTTCTTCGGCACCCCGCTGTTCCTGGGTGCGCAGACTCTGATCGTCGCGCTGTGGATCGGTGCCAACGTATGGGGATTCACGCATTTCGACCGCTACCCTTTCATCCTGCTGAACCTTGCGTTCAGCTTGCAGGCCGCCTACGCGGCGCCGCTGATCCTGCTGGCACAGACCCGCCAGGCCGAACGCGACAAAGCCCATAACGATGCCGACGCCCGTCATCGCGAAGCGCTGGCGCAACAGGCCGCCCGCCACACCACGCAGATGATGGAACTCCTGCGCCAGAATACGGAATTGACCGAGACCACCAGGCAACTGGTGGAACGCATCGACAGGCTGACGGCGGAAGTCCACGGCCATCTGCTGCCCGGCAGCCAGGACGCCCGATAGCCCCTTTGCAGCTTCACACCAAACACATACTCAACGCACAATCGTAATCCACAATTGCGCCTCCACCATCCACCACTGGAAGCGCAATGCCCGCAAACTCCGTCCTGCAAGAACCGCCATCCCGGCAGAGCAAACCCAATGGCACCATCGCCTTTGTCGCGCTGTTTGGGATCTTGCTGCCAATTGCCGCGCTGCTGTTCGAATCGATCACCGGCATGTGCCGCCAGATCTTCTTCGATCCCCTGCCTACGCCATTTCACGTCGCCTTATACGCCACGATACCGCTGGCAAACGTGCGGCTATTGCTGGCATTGATGCGCCGTGAAATCTTGCCGCGGCGCTGGGCCTGGCTGCATGTTTTCTCTGCCGGCGTCGCCGTTTTCTACAGCCTGGTGTTCCTGCCGATATCACCGATTGCTGCAATCGCGGTCATCGCCTTCGGCATTGGCTTGTTTGGCCTATCGCCAATGCTGGCGGTGGTTTGCGTGATACTCGCCCGAAGGGCATTGAGAACCGGACAAAGGCCGGCGCCTGGCAAGCTATGGCGAGGCATCGCGCTTGCATTCCTGGTATTGCTGGCCGTTGACGCCCCTGCCACCATGACGCGCATCGGCATGCGGATGGCTGCATCGGACTCCGCTGAGACGCGGCTGCGCGGCATTCAACTCCTGCGCAAAGTGGGCGATGAGGACTTGATGCTGCGCCTTTGCTACCAGCAGGGGGGCCAGGCGACGGACTTGCTTGGAACCCTGTACGCGAACGGGATGGAAAGCGACCCGGATCAAGCCCGTACGGCCTTTTACCGGGTGACAGGAACGGTCTTCAATTCCCATCCCGCCCCGCCGCACCGCTCAATGCGTGAGTGGGAGCGAACATTCGACGACGAGCAGGGCGGCGCCGATGTCGGCCAGCGCGTCAACGACGTTGCGCTTGTCGCCTCACGCATGGACGGATCGATCGATGCCAGTGCCGCGCTGGGCTACATGGAATGGACGATGGAATTCCACAATAAGTCGCCAAGCCAGCAAGAAGGCCGGGCCGAAGTCCTCCTTCCGCCTGGCGCCGTGGTATCGCGCGCTACGCTGTGGATTAATGGCGAAGAACGCGAAGCCGCGTTCGGCGGCCGCGCCCAGGTGCGCGAAGCATACGCCAAAGTGGTCAGCCAGAAGCGCGATCCGCTGCTGGTCACCACGGCGGGGAGCGACCGGATACTGGTGCAGATGTTCCCGATCCCTCCATCTGGCGACATGAAGATCCGCCTGGGCATCACCATCCCCATGGCTCCTCCCGGCCAGGGCGCCATGCATCTGCAGTTGCCCGCCTTCAGCGAGCGAAACTTCGACCTGGCACCGGACTTGCGCCACGCCGTGTGGTTCGAATCGGCCGCTCCTTTGAAAGGCAGTCCCGGGCTGGTCGCACAAGCGGGTCCCCACGGCCTGTATGCCGTCCGCGGCCAACTGGAGGAACCGATGCCGGCGCAGCCCATGCATACGGTGTGGGCGCCCGGCGCCCGGCCCGCGCCGCTGGCCTGGAGCGCCGATGACAAAAGCGATGACGGCAAGGTCGTCGTCCAGGTATCGCGCGAAGCCGCCGCCGTTCCGCCACAGCGGGTGGCGCTGGTCATCGATGGCTCAGCCTCAATGCAGCAGCGCAAGCGCCAGCTGCTTGAAGCGCTGGCTTCCTTCCCCAAAAATGTAGAGATGGCCGTGCTGTTTGCCGGCGATGAAAAGCCGTCGCTATTCCTGCATGACGGCGCCAATTCTCTCCTCACCCGAGAGTACCTGGCGCAACTGGACTTCACCGGAGGGCGCGATAACAGTGATGCACTGGGTGCGGCGTGGGACTGGGCCGGCATGTCGTCACGCGGGGCGATCGTATGGATTCATGGCGCGCAGCCCTTGGCATCCGAATCGGCAGGGGCTTTGCAGCAGCGCTTTGAACGCCGGGCAAGCCAGGTCGCCTTGTATGACCTGGCCGTGGAGCGTGGGCCAAACCAGGTTACGCAACAGCTCAAGGGCGTCAATGCCGTGCCAAGCTTCGGCAACTTGCGTGAAGACCTGGGCAAGCTGTTCGCACAATGGCAGCCGGGCGCCATGCAAACGGTCCTGTTACGCGAACGCCGCAGCGGCGCCGGCATGCTTCAAACCAGCCGCACCTCCCAGCACCTGGCGCGGCTGTGGGCAGCAGACGAAGTCGCCGCAATGGGCAGCAACCCGGGCCGGAACGCGGCTGCCATCGCACTGGCCACGCGCTATCAACTGGTCACTCCCGTATCGGGAGCCGTCGTCCTGGAAACGCGCCAGCAGTATAAGGATGCGGGTCTTGAGCCGGTGCCGCCTGGCAGTGTGCCGACCATTCCGGAACCGGAAACCTGGGCAATGATACTGGTGGCGATGCTCATGCTGGCCTGGTATCGCCGCTTCCGCACCCAATGAAGCGGCCGCCATTTGCCCTGCTGCTGGCCGCCTTATGCCTGGCGTGCTGGCCGGTCCTGCGCTGGTTTGTGGCGGGAACGCTGGACGGTTCGAACGACAGTGCCGGCCTGCTGGCGGCCGCCGCCGCTGCGGCCATCATCGTGCTGGCGCCGGGGCGGGAAGCCATAGCCCGCCCGCTGATGCTGCCCTGCGTTTGCATGGCCGTGTATCTCGCCGCAACCGCCTGCCAGGTGCCGGTGCCGGCGCGTTCGCTGATCCTGGCACTGGCCATCACCGCCCTGGCCAGCAGCCTGCGGCTGGGCAAGCGCTTCGACATGTCCTTGTTCGCACTGTGCATCCTGGCCTTGCCGTTCGCCGCAACCTTGCAGTTCTACCTGGGATATCCCCTGCGCGTCCTTGCCGGTGACCTGTCGGCTTTCCTGCTACGCATGAACGGGATCGCTGTCGCGCGCGAGGGCGCCATGCTGGCTTGGCAAGGGCAACTGGTGTCGATCGACGCCCCCTGCAGCGGGGTGAAAATGTTGTGGTCCGGCCTGCTGCTGGCGAGTGCGCTGGCGGGCGCTGTCCGGCTCTCTTCGCTGCGCACGGCCGTAGCGCTGGTGCTGGCCATCGTCGCCATCGTCGCGGCCAACGCCATCCGCGCCACCGCACTGTTCTATATGGAGGCAGGCATTGTGCACCTTCCCGCCTCGGCCCATGACGCCATCGGGGTCGTCAGCTTTGCCGCCGCAACCGCCGGCATCCTATTCATGACCCATCGCATGGAGCAACGTGCAGCATGAGATCTGTTGCGACCATTGCATTTGCCGGCCTGTGCGCTTTGTCCGCTCTCGCTCCTCTGGCTTTCGAAAGCAGCGCAAGCGGCCACGTCATCGCTGGGTTCCCAGGGTGGCCCACAAGCTTCGAAGGCCGCAAGCTTACCCCGCTTCCGCTTACCGCGATCGAGGCCCGCTTCCAGCAGAACTTTCCCGGCCGCGTGGGACGCTTTAGCGACGGCAAGCGCGAAATCGTCATCCGCTGGGTGGACCAGGGAACGCGCAAGCTCCATGCGAGCAGCGATTGTTTCAAGGCGAACGGCTACCAACTCACCGTGCAGCCTGTGCAAATCACCGGGAATGAGCGCTGGTCGGGCTTCATCGCGATGCGCGGAACGCAAAAGCTGGAGGTGCGCGAACGTATTTCCGATGGCCGAGGCGGACAGTGGAGCGACGTCTCGGCCTGGTATTGGGCGGCGCAACTGGGCCAGACCAATGGCCCGTGGTGGGCCATCACCGTTGCGCAGAACGTCGGCAGCTAGTCGCCGGACCAGCCGCCACCCAGTGCCCGGTACAGGTCCACACTGGCACCCAGAAGGCGGCTGCGCAACTGCAGGCGTGTTACGTCGGCGTTGAACAGCGTACGCTGTGCATCCAGTTCTTCAAGGTAGGACGCATAGCCGTTGCGATAGCGGTTGCGCGCAATGCGCAGCGTTTCGGCTGCTGTCGCACGGCGTGCGTCATTCTGCAGCGACTGCTCCTGCAAGCGCTGCAATGCAGTCAGGCTGTTTTCCACTTCCACCAGCGCGCCGCGCACGGTCTGCTCGTAAGCCACCAGCGACTGGTCGCGCTGTGCCGCGGCGGCATCGGTCTGCGCCTGCACGCGGCCGCCGTCCCAGATCGGTGCGGCCAGCCCAACTCCAACGCGCCACAGGTAGGTGGGGTCATGCAGGAACTTGCTGAAATCGGTTGATTGCAAGCCGCCGCTGGCGGTCAAGCGGAAGCTGGGCAGCAATTGCTCGCTGGCCGCTTGCACGCCGGCCCTGGCCGCATTCACGTTATGGGCGGCGCGGGCGATATCGGGGCGCCGCTGCAGCAGGGTTGAAGGCAGGCCGACCGGGATTGCCGGCGGGGACAATTCGTCCAGCGCCTTGCCACGCGCAATCGGACCTGGACTGCCGCCGGCCAGCAGGGACAGTGCGTTTTCCTGATCGCTGATTTGCCGCTGCAGTTGCGGGATCTGCTCGGCGGCTGCTTGATACTCCGCCTGCGCCTGCAGCCATTCCAGGCGCGAGGTGTAACCGGTTTCAAACTGCCGCTGCGCCAGCCGGCGCGATTGCTCGCGCAAATCCAGCGTCGCGCGGGCCAGCTCGAGCTGCGCGTCAAGCCCGCGCAGTTGCAGGTAGCCGTTGGCTGCCAACGCCGACACCGACAGTTGCGCCGCACCTGCATTTGCGCGCTCGGCGGCGAGGGACTGCGCCGCCGCCTCGCTGGCGTGCGCCAGGCGTCCCCACAAATCAACCTCATACGCCGCCTGCAGTTCGCCGGCAAACAGGTTGGTGGTGTACGGAACGCCGTTGTAGGCCAGCGTGCGCGTGCGCACCGGCGTCAGGGTGGCTCCCAATGTTGGGGCACGGTTTGCATCGGCAGCTGCCAGCCGCGCGCGGAATTCCGCCACGCGCAGCTGTGCCAGCCGCACATCCGTGTTGTGCTCCAGGACCCGCGCCACCAGGTCGGACAGCACCGGATCTCCATAGGCTTGCCACCAGTCCCGTTCCAGCAGTGGCGGTGCCGCACCCTGGGGCGCCCCAGGCGGTGTTTGGCTGCGCCAAGCCTCGGGCACCGATAGCCGCGATTCGACCGGTGCGGGGATGCGTGCGGCGCAAGCGGCCAGCGCCAGGGTCACGCATGCGGCTGCGCTGCGTTTCATGGCCGCGCCCCGTCCGCTTTTTCATTCAGGACGGCGGATGTATCGATGCTGACGATGACCGACATCCCTGGCCGCAGGCGCTGCGCCAGCTTTTGGCCCTGGTCGATCTTGATCCGTACCGGAATCCGCTGCGAGATCTTGACGAAATTACCCGTCGCATTGTCTGCCGGCAGCACGGCAAACTCGGAACCTGTGGCAGGCGATATGCGCTCGACATGCCCGGTCAGCGTCGCACCATCCAGGGCATCGACCTTGAAGGTCGCACCCTGCCCCACCTGCACCCCATTCATTTGCGTCTCTTTGAGGTTGGCGATTAGCCACATCTCGCGCGGCACCAGCCCCATAAGCTGGGCGCCTGATGCCACATAGGCGCCGCGCCGCACATTCACCTGCCCCAGCTGCCCATCGGCCGGCGCGATGATGCGCGTATTGTCCAGGTCCACGGTTGCAGCCTTCAGCGCCGCCTCCGCATTCGCCACCGCTGCTTCCAGCGCGCCGCGGTTGACGGTGACGGACTGCGCTTGCTGCCGGGCGATGTCCACATTCGCTTTGGCCTGCGCTACCGCCGCCTGCGCCTGCGCCCGCGCTGCGCGCTGCGCATCCTGCTCGCGCACGGAGAGCGAACCATCGCCCACCAGCTGCTCGGCGCGGCCGTAGTCGGCGGAAGCGCGTGCCGCTTGCGCCTGAGCGTTCGACAGCACCGCCTCTTGCAAGGCAATGCCGGCTTTGGCACTGGCACGCGACTGTTCCCAGTTCGCCAGCGCTGCCTTTTGCGCGGCCAATTGGGCCTGCGCCTGCTCGAATCGCTGGCGGTAAATGCGGGAATCCAGTTCCACCAGCAAATCGCCTTTGCGCACAAGCTGGAAGTCCTGAACCTTGACGTCCGCGACATAGGCCGGCAACTGCGAGCCGATCACCGTCACCTGTCCGCGCACGGTGGCGTTCTCAGTCGACACGATCGGACTGGTAAAGGGTGGCAGGCGCCAGGCATACAGCACGATCAGCACGCCGATCAAGGCGACCAGGGCAAAGCCGACCCCCGACAGCCATTGGGCGCGCCGGTCGGGCGCAGGAGGGGCGGCTGTTGTTTCGGGCGCGGGAGTCTGGCTTGCTGGTGGTGGTGTGCTCATTGGGGCCCCGAGTTGGAAAGTGAAACCTGCGCCATGCCTGTCTGCGCGTTCTGCAGCGGCGCCGCGGGACGCGTGGCCGTGCAGGCCTGCCATGCATAATGCAGCGCCATCCACGCCAGCGTGCCGCAGGCGACAAAGAAGATCATCAGGAAGACATCGTTATAGGCCAGGATATTGGCTTCGCGCGTGGCAGCTCCACTTAGCGACGGCAGGCCGAACGCCTGCACGCGCGCGGCCACCTGCGGGTCTTGCAGCGTCAGGTGCTCGACCAGTTGGCTCGAATGGAATTTTTCGCGCACCACCTGGAACGTGCCCACCAGCGCCGAGCCAAGCAGGCTGCCCAGGTTCTGCGTCATCGAAAACATCAGCGAGAAGCTGATCAGGTTGCACGGCTGCGCGATTACGGCCCCAAAGCCCGACACGAAGATCGGTCCCAGGAAAAAAGTCCCGCTGAACGCCAGCAGGAACTGGCTGAAATACATCTGCTCCGGGCGCGTCAGGCTGGTTGCCTGCGAATCGATCCACGCCCCCACCGCCATCAACGCCAGCGCGAACATCAGCATCGGCTGCAGGCGCTGCGGCGTGATGATCAGGGCGCTGCTCAGGATGCCCAGCGTGCAGCCGGCCAGAGCCACCAGCCACAGCGTTTGCATCTGGTCGTTGTTCAAGCCGATCGCCTGCAAGAAGCCGACCGCACCGCCAGCCTCCGACTGCACCACGCGGATCAACAGCACCGATATCGCCAGGCGCGTCATGCTGGCCGTGGTCAGCCAGCGCGTATTGAGCAGGGGCCTGCGCCGGTTGTGTTCAATCGCCACAGCCGCCGTGAACAGCACGATAAAGGCGATCAGCGCCCAGCCGATCCAGCGCGCCTCGAACCACCACACCGTACGCCCCAGCGCGAGCACCGCGCACAGGAAAGCCACGCCGGGCGCAAACAGCGCAAAGGTCACGAAGTCCATTTTCTCGAATGCTTTCACGCGGTCGCCCGGTGGAAGCTTGAGCAGCAGGACGCAGCCGAAGGACACCAGGGCCATTCCCAGCTCGAAGGAATACAGGCCGCGCCATTCGCCAATCGACAGCAGTTCGGAAGAAAAAATGCGCGCCAGCGGCAGCGACAGCTGCGCAAAGCCAATACCCAGCACCACGCCTTTCAGCCGATGCTGGGCCGGGAAAGCCTGCAACACGTAGTACAGCCCGAGCACCGTGAGGGCGGCGCCGCTGATGCCGTGCGCCGCCCTCACCGCAATAGCCGACGCCAGGCCGTGCACAAACAGGTGGGCCACCGTGACCACGGCATACAGCAGCAGGAACAATTCGGTGAACAGGCGCAGGCCGAACTGCTGGCGGAATTTCACCAGCAGCAGGTTCATGGAGACGTTGCCCATGACGTAGGCCGCCGGCAGCCACTGGATTTCAGCGCTTGTCACGCCCAGCGATCCCTGGGCGTAGACCAGGTTGACCGTGACCAGCGCGTTACCGAGGCCGCCGGTCAGCGCCACGATCAGCCCCACCAGCAGGAAGGCCAGCCGCTTGGGCGCCGTGTGCAGCGGCGTGGAGGGAGAGCCCGGCAGCAGCGGGCGTTCGTGAGGCAGCCATTTTTGTGGGGCGTACTCATCCATTGGGCTAGTCTACACCGGCCCCGGCTGGCTGCCTATATTCATACGACGGGCGGATCGGTCTCCCGGTCGAACACACGCGGGCCCGCCAGGGCCGCGATGAACGCCGCCAGTGCCGGCTGCAGGTCGGCCGGCGCTGTGCCCACCAGGCCGGGATCGGGCACGCCGCCCGGCAAGGTCGCCGGTATGCCCGCCGCCGCCAGCAACATCGCGCCGGCACCTATCACCATCAATGGCTTGCAGTGACGGTACTGCAGGGTGACGAACTCCACTGCCAGCGCGTTGGCGGCCAGGGTCTCGGCAGCCGCCTTGCCATCCGCTACCACCACGGCATCGAACAGCACTGCAGGGCCGGTTTCCAGCGACATGTCGGCCTCCAGGCCGCCAACCGCGCCGACACGGGGCGCCACCAGCCGCGTGACAGCACCCTGGGTTTCCAGGTCGGCCTGCAATGCATTGACCATCGCCTCGTCGCAGCCCGGCTGCAACCAGGATCGCCACCTTGCGTCCACGGATGCCGGTCTGCCCCGGCCGCGACATCAGCGACAGGCCCGGCGACGGCTGGTAGGTGGGCAGTTCGCGCGTGGTGGCCATCGGTTGCGCATCCGGCACCGTGGTACCGAGGCGCAGCGCCACCATATCCGCCAGTGCGGCATCGACGTTGACCAGCATGGACAGGCTGCGTTCGCGGATCGCCGGCACCTGCACCTTGCTCAATTCAAAGCTGAAGGCATGTGCAATATGCATCTGCTCGGCCGGCGTCTGGCTTTGCCAGAACAGGCGCGCATGGGAATAGTGGTCGGCAAACAGTTCCGGTTTGCCGCGCACCTTATCTTCCTGCACCGGTTCGGGGAACGACATGAAGCCCATGCGGCCGGCCTGGAACGGGCAGCCGCCGCCCAACGAATTCGGTTCGTAAGCTACGCGGCCACGATGGATCGCCTGCCGGTGCATGCCGTCACGCTGGTTGTTGTGCACTTGCGCGAGCGGGGCATTGATCGGAATTTCGTGGAAGTTCGGCCCGCCCAGGCGGCTGATCTGGGTATCCACGTAGGAATGGATGCGGCCGGCCAGCAGTGGATCGTTGCTGAAGTCGATGCCGGGGACGACGTGGGCGGCGCAAAACGCCACCTGTTCCGTCTCGGCAAAGAAGTTGTCGGGATTCCGGTCCAGCACCATGCGCCCGACCACCTGCAGCGGCACCAGTTCTTCCGGCACGATCTTGGTTGGATCGAGCACGTCGAAGGGGAACTCGGCTGCCTCTTCTTCCGTGAAGACCTGCAGCGCCAGCTCCCACTCCGGGTATTCGCCCATCTCGATCGATTCCCACAGGTCGCGGCGGTGGAAATCGGGATCGGCGCCGGAGATGCGCACTGCCTCGTCCCACACCAGCGAATAGGTACCTTGTTTGGGCAGCCAATGGAATTTGACGAAACGCGACTGGCCTGCCGCGTTCACCAGGCGGAAGGTATGCACGCCAAAGCCCTGCATGGTGCGGAAGCTGCGCGGGATCGCGCGGTCCGACATCACCCACATCAGCATGTGCATCGATTCCGGCATCAGGGACACGAAGTCCCAGAAAGTGTCGTGCGCGCTGGCCGCCTGCGGCATGGCGTTGTGCGGCTCGGGCTTGACCGCATGCACCAGGTCCGGGAATTTCATCGCGTCCTGGATGAAGAACACGGGGATATTGTTTCCCACCAGGTCCCAGTTGCCTTCGTCGGTATAGAACTTGACCGCGAAGCCGCGCGCATCGCGTGCGGTGTCGGTGGAACCGCGTTCGCCTGCAACAGTGGGAGAAACGCACAAAGACCGGCGTACGCTTGCCCGCCGATGCGAACGGCGCGGCGCGCGTCAGGCTGGACAATTCGCGATATAGCACTCGAAGAATCCGTGAGCCGCGGACCCGCGCGCATGCACCACCCGCTCGGGAATGCGCTCGTGATCGAAGTGCGTGATCTTTTCGCGCAGGATGAAGTCTTCCAGCAGCGCGGGACCGCGCAAGCCGGCCTTCAGGGAATTCTGGTTGTCGGAAACCGGCACGCCCTGGTTGGTGGTAAGCGGGCGGCCGCCGGCATCGGCACGCACCCGGTCGAGCGCGCCGTTGTTGGGATTCTCGCCCTGCGGCGGCACGCCGGTGCCGGTCTTGGGCGAGCCGGTACTTTCGCTCGCGCTGCCGGCTGTGTCGAGCGGATCCGCAGGACTGGTTGAGGCGCCTGCGGGCGCTACGCCCGCGCCGTGCTCCGCAGCCTTGTTGACGTTGTAGGGAAATTGCGCGGCCAGGCCAGCACCGCGTTTTGCCGGGTCAGGTTTGCTTGTGGGCACGGCGTGCTCCCGGCTTAGTGCTTGCGGGTACCGAGCAGCTTGGAGACCGCGTAGCCTGCGGCCAGCGCTACCAGCAGCGATTTGCCGGGGCTCTGGCGCACGTAGTTGCGGCCGGATTCAGCAAAACGCTTGTAGGCTGCATTCAACTGGTCTCCCTTGACGCCCACCTGATCGGTGATGCTGGTGATATTGTCGGCGACTTTATCGATGGTGCTGTGTACTCCTGCGCGCAAGTCTTTGGCTGGGTTGTCGCCGCGGGTAATGTTGTTGTCCATGATCGGGGTCCTCATCGTTTGGGTTGTATTGGAAGGGTCAAGATAAGGCCGCACGGCTGCATCCACCGTGCGCCAACTAACGATGTGCGCAGGCGATTTCTGGCAACCTGACATTGTTCCCGTTGAAAGGTACCGCGTGATTCCTATCGACCCTGTCACCAGTACGGCCACCGTCACCCCGGCAACGCTGGGCGAGCGTGTCGCGCCTGCCGCTGCCACCCCGCCCCCCGCCACTACCGCGCCCTCGGTGTCGTCGCTCGGGCTGTTCCTGTCCAATCTGGTGCTGGCGCAGCGGCGTTTTCGCGAACTGGCGGCCGAGGGCGGCGATGCGGCTGCGTTTGCGGCGGCCGCGCAGCAGCTAGTCGATAGCCTGAACACCAATGCGCCTCCTTCGCTGGCTGGCGTATTGACCGCGCAGCAAGCGGCGCTCGGACAAGCCGGCATTGACGTCGCCAGCGGCGGCACGCTTTCCGCCGATGAGGACTCATTGACGGCAGCATTCAATGCAGGACCGCAAAGGGCATTGTCCGGGCTAGGCGAGGTGGTCGGCGCGCTCGGAAATGCTGCGGCGGCCTTGCAGCCCAACGCTGCTGCGTCGGCCTCGGAAGCCGGCCAGGAAGCGCTTGCGACGCCATCCCCCAACCTGGCCGAGTTGACCACGCAGCAACGCATCGCTGCCGGGCAATCTGCGGAAACGCGGCAGCTTGCCAGCGAGGCTCTTGCAGCCAATCAACTCGAGGATACGCAACAGCAGCGTCTCGCCGAGGCACAGCTTGCTGCGGCACGGCAGTTGCAGAGCACGCGCGAAGAGGACCTGGCCGCCCAGGCCTTGGCCGAGCGCCTCGATACCGCACGCCGCGCAGCCCTGCAGGAAAGCGAAACCAGCCAGCTTGGCCGCTCCCGCGCCGAACGCGCTGCCGCCGATCGCCTCGACACGGCGCGCCGCCTGGTCGCTGAGCAGACCGAAACTGCCGAATCGGAAGAACTGCTTGCAGCACGCCTTTCCCTGGCACGCCAACAGGCCGCAAATACCAGTCTTGAGGCAGAGGCGGCAGCGGTGGCCCGGCAGCAGGCGGCTGCCGCCAATGCCCAGACAGAAACCAACGCTACCACCGATGAGCGCCTTACCCTGGCGCGTCAGCAAACCTCCGCCGCCAGCGCGCAAGCGGCCGGCGTGGCAGGCCCCGCGACACCGGCCACGCTGGAGGCGCGCGCAGCCGAAGCCGCGACAACTGCCGCACGTACGCGACAATCCCAGGAAAATACGGCAGCAGCAGAGGGCAAGGCGCGGCGCCGAAGATGCTGAGCGAGCGCGCGCGGCCGCCACTACCGAAGCGTTATCCCTGCAAGACCGCCTGACTGCCCAGCGCCTGGACGAGGCGCGTGACGTCAGCCGCGACATCACCACCGAACAGGCGGCAACCCGGCTCGAAGCCCGCCGCCAGGCGCTTCGCGAAGCACAGGCGGCAGCACAAGCCGCAGCAGCGCTGGCCGCCAACGTAGCCGTCGCGCCACCGGGCGCACCGCCCACCCCTGCCACAGCAGGCCTGGCGGCCGCACCGCCCGGCACCGTCCCGCCAGGCAACACAGCAATCCGGCCGCCGGAGGCCGCCATCAGCGCCGCCGGCCCACAGGTCAGCGCTGCAACCGCAAGCGGGATTGCGCCCGGACCGGGTCCTGGGGCGGCGGCCGGCACCGGCCAGCCCGCCCTCGCCACCGCAGCGGCATCAAGTACCGCTGCCGCCCAGGAAGCCAGCGCCGCAGCCGAACGCTCCGCCCAAGCTGCCGAGGCGGCACGCCGCGCCGCTGCCCCGGCGTCGCTGCAAGCGCAGCGCCAGCAAGCCACCGATCCGGCCATCGCGGCCGCCGTGGCAGCCTACCGCACCGGCGATATCGCGGCAGCAGCCGGACGCCCACCCGCCGCCGCGACTCCCCTCGAGACCGTTCCGGCGCCGATGGCCGTGCCAGCCACCGCGCCTGTCGCACCGGTCCAGTCGCGTCCCCTACCGCGCGCCGCCGAAAGTGCAACCGGTGCAAATACCGGCGCCGGCACGCCACCCGGCGGCGGAGCCGCCGGTGGAGCTGCGGGAGGCACTACTGGCGGCGGCACGCGCGGCAATGCGCCTCCAGCCGCGCCTCCAGCCGCGCCCCCGGCAGCAGGTCCCGCAGCAACGCCCGTCCCCGGCAGCCGCATCGACAACAAAGCATGACGCCCCCACAGCCCCTCCGCTCGGCCGCTGTGCCGTTTTAATCGCCCGACAGGCAGAACGCGGCAGAATCCCGGCCAGCCCGCCGGCCGCGAGCTGCTTTGCGTCATTCCGGCATGATGCAGTGCGGCTTGCCGCGCCGCCCGGATTGTGGATAATCACGCCATCGACAAACAAAGGGAGACCCTTCGATGAAGCTGAAGCACTCGGTAAGCGCTGTGGCGCTGCTGGCAATGGCCGCTGGCGCCTGCGCGCAGGACATGGTGGTAAAAATCGGCCATAGCGGCCCACTGTCCGGCGCACAAGCGTTTTCCGGCAAGGATAATGAAAACGGCGCCCGCCTGGCCGTCGAAGAACTGAACGCCAAGCCGATCACCGTCGGCGGCAAGAAACTCAAGTTCGAATTGATGTCGGAGGACGACCAGGGCGATCCGAAAGCCGGCGTCTCCGCCGCGCAGAAGCTGGCCGATGCCGGCGTCAAATACGTGGTTGGCCCATACAACTCGGGCGTCGCCATTCCAGCCTCGCGCATCTACAACGAAGCAGGCACCCTGATCGCCCCGGTGGCGACCAACCCGAAGTTAACGCAACAAGGTTACAAGAACATCTTTCGTATTAACGCCAGCGACACCCAGCTCGGTTCCAAGATGGCGCTGTATGCCGCCAATGAGCTGAAGGTGAAGAATGTCGCCGTGATCGACGACCGCACCGCGTTCGGCCAGGGCCTGGCGGAAGAATTCAAGAAGCAGGCGCGCGCTTCGGGCCTGCAGGTGGCCGGCCACGAATACACCACCGACAAGGCGGTCGACTTCACCTCCATCCTGACCAAGCTCAAATCGAAGAACGTGCAAGCCATTTTCTTCGGCGGCTACGCTCCGCAAGGCGCACCGATGGCGCGCCAGATGAAGCAACTGGGCATCCAGGCCAAGCTGCTGGGCGGCGACACCATCTGCACCGCGGAGATGGGCAAGCTGGGCGGCGATGCCGTCGGCGAAAACGTGCTGTGCGCGCAGGGCGGCGCCTTGCTGGAAAAAGCGGCTTCCGGCCCGGCCTTCAAGGCCAAGTTCAAGAAGCGCTTCAATGCGGAACCTGACGTGTATGCATCGGCCTACTACGATGCGGTGCTGATGTACGCGGCTTCGATGCAGAAGGTGAATTCGATCGACCCGGCCAAGGTTGGCGCCGACATTTCCGCCGGCAGCTACAAAGGCGTGTCCGGCACCTACGCGTTCGACCCGAAAGGCGACATGAAATCTTCGCCGGTGACCATCTTCAACTTCAAGAACGGCCAGCCGGCTCCGATCTCGAGCCTCTAAGGAATTGCCATAATTCCTGTGCGACCGGCCCATGCGGCCGGTCGCTGCGGCGCGCAGCCACCAGTTCCTCCACGCTGCCCGGCAGGTATTTGCCGGCAATCGACAGCAAACGTCCCTCCTCCAGTTCCTGCTCCACCATGAAGCGCGGCAGATGGCCCCAGGCCAGGCCTTGCAGGATAATTTCTTTCTTCATCTGATGGTCCGGCACGGAGCATTGCTGCGCGCCCTCGACCATGAAATAGTCCTTGCCCTGGGTGTGGCGCGCAGTATCGCGGATGACGCATTGGGTGTATTCCCGCAATTGCCCAGGCTTGATCGCCCGGCTGACGGAGAAACGCAGGAAACCAGGCGCCACCACCGGCACGAAGGGAACCTTTGACAATGGCATCCATTCGATACGCGGGTCGCTTTGATCCACACCATGCACGATCAGGTCCGCATCGCCGTCAAACAGCCGCTCGATCGGCCCGGTGACCGCCTCCACCTGCACATGCAGGCGCGTTGAGGGACGGCTGCGGAAGAATTCGGCCAGCGTCGCCAGCACTTCGCGCTGCGGGCACATGTCGCCGATAACCACGCGCAGTTCATCTTCCTCGCCCATCGCCAGTTGCTGCACATGCACTTGCAGCCCGGCCATTTCCGTCAGCGTGGCTTGTGCCTTGCGGTGGAAGGATTTTCCGGCTGCGGTCAGCGCGACGCGGTAGCCGCTGCGGTCCAGCAGTTGCAGTCCGGTTTGCTGCTCGAGGCGGGTCACCGCAGCATGCACGGCGGGGTGGGAGCGATGCAGCAGCTCGGCGGCCGGCTGGAAGCCGCCGCTGCGGGCTACCGCGTCGAAGCATTGCAGGTCGTGCAGGGTGAATGAGCTCATTGTCCACTTTTCTTACAAAGTCATGCCGATCTTTATAATATATTTTCGCGCCAGGCGCACCTAAGATCTGGTCCATCAACCACTCATTGAAGGGACCAGCATCATGTACATCACAACCGGCGACAATGGCCGCATCGCCTACCGCTTCGACGGCCCGGAGCACCTGCCCGTCCTGATCCTGTCAAACTCCATCGGCACCAGCTACCACATGTGGGACGGCGAGGTGGAGGCGCTGTCGCAGCATTTCCGCGTGCTGCGCTTCGACACGCGCGGCCACGGCGCATCGGACGTGCCGGCCGGCGACTATTCCCTTGACCGCATGGGCCGCGACGTATTGGAAATGATGGATGCTCTCGGCATCCGGCGCGCGCACTTCCTGGGTCTCTCGCTGGGGGGCTTCATAGGGCAATGGCTGGCCATCCATGCGCCCGAGCGCCTGCAGCGCCTGGTCTTGTCCAATACCGCCGCCAACCTGGGACCGGAAGGCTTTGACGAGCAGATCGCAGCCGTGCGCGCCGCAGTCGACATGCGCGAAACCGCCGAAGGCTTCCTTTTGCGCTGGTTCCCATCGCACATGCTTGCCGCCCAGAGCGCGCCGGTCGGCAAATTCCGCGACATGCTGCTGGCAACGGAACGCCAGGGCCTGGCCGCCAGCCTGGCTGCGGTGCGCGACGCGGATTTGCGCCGCACCATCAGGCTGATCGAAACGCCGACCCTGGTGATCGCAGGACGCGACGACACCGTGACATCGGCCCGGCACGGCGCCGATATTGCGGCAGCCATCCCCGGCGCGCGCCTGCTGACCCTGCCGACCGTACACCTGTCGAATATTGAGATGCCGGAGGAGTTCAATGCAGCCGTGCTGGACTTCCTGCGCGGATCTTCCGCTCCTTAAGCAGCGGGCAGCGATGGATCGTTCAGCGGCACGCTGCGCAGCCGTTTGCACAGGCCCAGCATCGCCAGGCCCAGCACGCCCGCTGTGGCGCCCAGCACGAAGATGCCCGCCGTGGCCGACAGCAGCTTGCCCAGCAGGCCGATGCCGATGGTGGCCAGGGAATCCCCCGCCGCATCCTGCGCCGCCCACAGGCCGTTCACGCGTCCCAGGTAATGGTCCGGCGTATGGCCTTGCACCAGGCCGTACTGCAGCAACGATGCAATCGACACGCAGTAGCCGAAGCAGGCCAGCAACGCCAGCACCACAGGGAATGCCGGCTTGGCGCCGAGCAGCATCAGGCAGGCGAATGCGGCCAGGCTGGCGCCAATCATGGCCTGGCCGGGACGCTGCAGCCGCTCGGTCCAGCCGCTGATGATCGCGCCCAGCGTGGCGCCCAGCGAGACCGCGGAATACATCAGGCCCAGCTCCAGCGCGCCCGGCGCCATGGCCGGGAACAGCACGCGCACCGCCGTGGTCAGCGTCACCAGCGTGCCGACCAGCACCGTGGCGGCCAGCACCGGGCTGGTGGACAGGAAACGCACGCCGTCCGCCAAAGCACGCAAGGGATGCTCGTCGCTTGCATGCTGCGGCAGCATGGCCGGCAGGCGCAGCAAAGGCAACAGGGTCAGGCCGGTGCCGAGGGCGGCAATGGCGTAGGCCCAGCCAACGTCGGTGGCAGCGATCAGCATGCCGCCGATGGCAGGCGAAATCACCGTTGCCAGGCGCATCGAGACCATGCTCACTGCGCGCGCCTGCATCAGGTTCTCGCGTCCCACAATGGCCGGCATGCAAGCCAGGAGTGCCGTCACGCCCAGCGCGCCGAAAAAGCCGTCCCATGCCGACAGTACGCAGACTGCCCACAAGGAAGGCGCCGGCAGCCAGGCGTTGGCAGCCAGGCCGACGAAACCCAGGCCGCAGATGGCGCGCGCCAGCAGGATCAGCTTGCGGCGGTCATAGCGATCGGCCAGCACGCCGCCCAGCAACAGGCCGGCGAACATGCCGCCGCCTTCCAGGGCCAGCGCCAGCCCGACCTGCAGGCTGTCGCCGGTCAGGGCATAGACCTGCATCGGCACCGCCACCGACAGCATGCCAAGTCCCAGTAGCGAAATGGTGCGTGCGATGAACACGCTGCGGAAATCACGGTTGCGGCGCAGCAGGCCGAGATCGACAAACAGTTTCATACTCATTCCTCATTCAGTTTCAGGCGCTGCGACGTTGGCGCAGCTGCAGGCGTTGTTCGGCGCCGCCGATGGCGCGGTCCAGCAGCGGGCCAAGCACTTCCAGCGATTGCGGCGACAGGATGTTCTCGTGCGAGCAGTGCGCCAGGTGGTGCACTTCCAGGTCCGGCACATGCCTGCGCCAGGCTTCGAGCGGGCGGATGTAGCCGGGCAGCGACTGGCCGGCGATGAACAGCGTGACCGGACCGTCGTAGTCCGGCGTGCGCGTTTGCGCCAGCAGGCGTACCGCGTCGCGGTAGTTGGCGAACACCTGCTCCAGCATCGCCTCCTTCTCCTGGCGCAGCACCTCGTCGGTCTCGCCTTCGTAGGCATCGCCCAGCAGCCGCTCCTGCTCGCGTTCCGCCCCCAGCGCAGCTTCCGCGCCTTGCGGGTCGGTCCAGTCGTGCACCTCGGCCGGATAGGTATCCAGCAGGCCGAGGAAGCTGACCTCCTCGCCCTGCGCGCGCAAACGCTCGGCCACGCCGTAAGCGACCGTGCCGCCCAGCGAGTAGCCGAGCAGGTAGTACGGTCCCTGTGCCTGCACCCCGCGCACGATCTCCACCTGGCGCTCCAGCAGCGCCTCCATGTCCGCACTGGACGCCACCAGGCCGTGCGGACGCGGCGACTGCAGGCCGACGATGGCCCTGCCCCCGCCAAGGTAGCGCGACAGCACGCTGTACTGCCAGGCAAAGCCCGAGCCGGGGTAGAAGCAGATCAGCGGCGGGCCTTCGCCCTGGCGCAGCTGGATCACCTGGTCGAAACCGTCGTTGCCGAAATCGTTGACCATGCCCTGGCTGTTCAACAGGGCGGCCAGCCGCGCCACGGTCGGCGCGGTCATCACCTGGCCGACCGTGATCCGGCGCTGCAGCGTGCGCCGCACTTCGGCCGCCAGCTTCATGGCCAGCAGCGAGTGACCGCCGATGGCGAAGAAATCGTCGTCGGCGCCGACCGCCTCCAGCCCCAGCACCCGCCCGAACACATCGGCCAGGCGCTGCTCCAGGCCGCGTGCGGGCGCCCGGACTGCCTCCTTGCTGCCACGGGCCGGCAGCGGCAACGCCTTGCGATCCAGCTTGCCGTTGGCGCTGAGCGGCAACCGCTCCAGCTCCAGCACCGCCACCGGCACCATATGGGCCGGCAGCCGCACCGCCAGCGCGCTGCGCAGCTGCGCGTTGTCCGGCCGCGCATCGGGCGCGGCCACCACATAGGCCAGCAGCTGGCGCGCATCAGCGCCTCCGCTGTCGCCGCCCAGCACTGCCGCATGCACCACCGCTTCGGCCACACCCGGCTGCTCGCGCAAGACCGCCTCAATCTCGCCCAGCTCGATGCGCTGACCGCGGATCTTGAGCTGGTCGTCGGCGCGGCCCAGGTATTCCACGATGCCGCCTTCCAGCCAGCGCACAATGTCGCCGGTACGGTACAGGCGTGCACCCGCCACGAACGGATCGGCCACAAAACGCGCGGCGGTCAGGCCCGGCTTGCCGACATAGCCGTCCGCCAGCTGGACGCCACCCAGGTACAACTCGCCGACAGCCCCCGGTGGCACCTGGCGCAGCCAGCGGTCAAGCACGCGCAGCTGGGTGTTCCAGACCGGACGGCCGATCGGCACTCCGGCTCCGCCCTGCCCCATGTCGCCGAAGGCCGGCATGTAGCTGACATCCACCGCCGCCTCAGTCGGTCCGTACAGGTTGTGCAGGGCCGCCGAGCTCAATTGTGCAAACTCGCCCGCCAGCGACTTGCCCAGCGCTTCCCCGCTGCAGAACACCAGCCGCAGGCTGGCGCAACGCAGCTCGCCCTGCTCGGCCAGGTATCCCGAGAACACCGACAGCATCGAAGGTACGAAATGCAGGCAGGTCACGCCACGCTGCTCGATCACCTGCAGCAGGGCCGCCGGGTCGCGGTGTGCATCCGGGTCGGCCATCACCAGGCAGGCGCCCTGCATCAGGGGCCAGAAGAATTCCCATACCGAGACGTCGAACCCACAGGGGGTCTTCTGCAGCACCACGTCGTCTTCGCGTAGCTGGTACTGGTACTGCATCCAGGCGATGCGGTTGAAGATCGCCTGGTGCGGCACCATGGCACCCTTGGGGCGGCCTGTGGTGCCCGATGTGTAGATGACGTAGGCCGGGTGTGCCGGGCTGCAGGCGACATCGAGCTGCGGCGCGAACACCTCCAGGCCCGCCAGCTCGTCGAAGCACAGCCGTGGTGTACCTGCGTCCGCAAACCGGGCCAGGTGCGCGCTGTCCGTCACCAGCAGGCGCGGCGCGGCGTCGGCCAGCATATACGCCAGGCGCTCGGCCGGATATCCCAGTTCCAGCGGCAGGTAAGCGGCGCCGGCTTCGATCACTGCCATGATCGCGATGCTCAGGCGCACCGAACGCGGAACGGCGACTGCGACGATATCGCCGGGCTGCACGCCTTGTTCAACCAGGCGCGCTGCCAACAGGCACACCTGGCGCCGCGTTTCCGCGTAGTCCAGCTGCACCCGTGCGTCCGCCAGCGCGGGGTGGTTTGGCGTGCGCCGCGCCTGGGCGGCAAGCGCGCCACGCAGGGTCTGCGCCGACAGCGCCACGCCGGTATCGTTGGCCGCCGCCAGCGACTGGCCTTCGCCGGGCGTCAGCACCGGGTAGCGCGACAACGGCAGCTGTGGCTGCTCCAGCGCCGTACGCAGCACCATCGCCACGCGCTGGGCCAGCGCGGCCGCATCGGCCACCGCGCCGCGGTTTTCCACCAGCAGCGTCAAGCGCTCGCCCGGCAATACCAGCAGGGCCAGCGGATAGTGGCTGTAGCCGCGGTTCACCACTTCACCAATGCGCAGCGGCCGGCCGTCGAGGGCCCGGCAGCTCCTGCGCCAGGTAGGCGTTGTCAGGATAGTTTTCCACCACCAGCAGCGTGTCGAACAGCGCAGCCGCCCCGGCTTCACGCTGGATGGCCGCCAGCCCAAGTCCGTCGTGCTCCATCAGCGCTACATGGCGCTGCTGTAGTGCGGGAAGCTGCTCCCACAGCCCTTGCGCCGCATCGAGGCGGGTGCGGACCGGGATCGTGTTCAGGAACAGGCCGACCTGCTGTTCGATGCCATCGATCTCGCTGTGGCGGCCCGATACCGGGCTGCCGAACAGCACATCGTCGCGGCCTGCCAGAACGCCCACCACCTGGCCCCAGACGGCCTGCATCAGCACATTCAGCGTGATGCCCCGCGCGCGCAGGTTTTCCTGCAAGCGCGCGGTCAGCGACGCCGGCAATTGCAGCGTGTACTCCTGCATGGGCGCGCTGGCCCGCGCGGCATCGAACAGCAGCATCGGTTCGGCGCCTGCCAAATCTTCCCGCCACGCAGCCTGGGCCGGCACCGGGTCGCGCTGCGCCAGCCGCTGCACGAGATGGGCGTAGCTGGTTCGAAGCGGGGCCAATGCCACGCCGGGTTCGCCGTATGCCGACAACAGGTCGCGCAGCAGCAGCGGCGTGGACCAGCCATCGATCACAAGGTGATGCACCACCAGCAGCAGCGCATGACGGCGCTCAGCCAGTTTGACAAGGGCAGCCTGCAACATGCCGCCGAAGCGCGCCGTGGAACCGTCCTGCGCCAGCAATTCCTCCTGCAGTCCCGCCAACCGGGCTTGCGCCTCCGCCAGCGGCAGGTGGCCGAAGTCATGCTGCTGCCAGGGCCAGGAAGGGATGGCGTCCTGCGCGGGCATCAGGAACAGCGGCTGTTCCGCAGCGTCGAGGTCGAACATGCCGGCCAGCTGAGGATATCGGCGCAGCACCGTACAGAGGGCGCCGTGCAGGCGTGCCGCGTCGACGTCGCCATCGAGGTGCAGCAGGGTGAAGGCGTTGTAGCTGCCCTGCCCTTGCGCCGTCTGCGCATGGAACAGCATGCCTTCCTGCAGCGGCAGGGCTGGGAGTATCTCGCCGTATGCCCCATGCCGGCGCAGCAGCAGTTCGCGCTGCTGTGCGCTCAGCGCCAATGGCGCCGGCGCCGCACCAGCCGGCGCATCCTCCTGCGCAGCGAACGGCGCCAGCTGGGCCGCCATGGCGCGCGGTGTACGCTGCGAGAAGACCGCAGCGGGACGCAGCATGTAAGCGCGATGCCGCATGGCGGTGCACAGCATGATGGCGGCGATGCTGTCGCCGCCAAGGGCGAAGAAGTCGTCGTCGACCGAAGCTTCGGCCAACTGCAGCACGTCGGCCATTGCGCGTGCCACGAGAAGAGGCAGGGGCCCGGCATCACCATCGCCGGCGGCCGCTGCGCACCCTGGGCTGGCGTGAGGGGCAGGGCAGCTGCTTGCGGTCCACCTTGCCGCTGACGTTGCGCGGGAAGCGCTCCATCACCACCAGGGCAGCCGGCACCATATAGTCCGGCAGCACCTGGCGCAGCGCGGCCAGCAATTCCCCGCCGCGCACCGCGCGCTGCCCATCATCCAGTCCAGGCACCACGCAATAGCCGACCAGGCGATGCGTGTTGTTGACCGCCTGCGCCAGCACCACGACGCTTTCCACGCCCGGCAGCAGCGACAAGGCATTTTCCACCTCGCCCAATTCGACGCGGTAGCCGCGTACCTTGACCTGGTCATCGCCGCGGCCAAGGAATTCCAGTTGACCCGCCGTATTCCAGCGTACCAGGTCGCCGGTACGATACATGCGGCTGCCTGGCGCTCCGAATGGGCAGGCGACGAAGCGCGATGCGCTCAGGCCGCCCCGCGCCAGGTAGCCTTGGGCCAGCCCGGCGCCGCTGACGTACAGTTCTCCCCGCCACGCCAACCGGCACCGGCTGCAGCCGCGCATCGAGCACGTGGGCCACCGTATTGCCGATCGGGCGGCCGACCACTGGCTGCGCGTTGTCAGCCAGCGCGGCGCGCAGTGTATCAACCGTGTACTCAGTGGGACCGTACAAATTGTGCGCCTGCAGCGCGGGGAAGCACCGCAGCTGTTGCCACAGCGCCGCCGGCGCCGCTTCGCCGCCGATCAGGATCAACGTCGGCTGGTGGCGGCCCGGTGCCATCAGGCCGTTGCCCAGCATCTGGGCCAGGAAGGACGGCGGCAAGTCCATCGCATCGATGCCGATGCGCCTCAACCTCCTGCACCAGGCCGTATGCATCGCGCCGCATCTCTTCGTCGAATACGTACAGTTCCTGGCCGCGCAGCATCCAGAACAGTTGCAGCCAGGACGAGTCGAAGGAGAAAGAATGGGTGTGGGCGGCGCGCAGCGCGCGGCGCCGGGATAACGCTCCGCCACCGCAGCCAGCGCCGGGCCGTAGATCGTGCCCTCATGCGCCAGGAACAGGTTGAGTAGCGCGCCGTGCGTGTTCATCACACCTTTCGGGCGGCCTGTGCTGCCCGATGTGAAGATGATATAGGCCACTGCATCAGCAGGCAGCGCGCCGCCGCGTTCTTCGTCGGTCAGCGGCGAGGCCGGCAACCGCGCCAGTGCCGTGAGGGCCGGATTGCTGTCCAGGTCAAGGCGCGCGATGCCGGCCGGCGGGGCAATTTCTGCCGCACCGGTGGACAACAACAGCACAGGCGCAGCATCCTCGCACATCATGGCAACGCGGTCTGCCGGGTAATCCAGGTCCAGCGGCAGGAACACTGCACCGCACTCCCAATACCGCCAGCATCGCCACCACCGACTCCACCGAACGCGGGATAGCGACGGCTACCACGCGGCCAGGCCCGGCCCCATGCTCGCACAGCAGGCGTGCCAGTTGCGCTACCCGCCCGGCCAGTTCGCCGAAGCGCAGCGTCGCACCGCCGCAGACCAGCGCGACAGCGTCCGGCCTTGCTGCCGCCTGCCGCGCCAGCATGGCGGACAGGCGATCCACTTCGGGCGCGGCCACTGCCGGCCCTTGCGACCATTGCGCAATGTCGTTCCGCTCTTCGTCCGTTGCCGGCAACAAGGCCTGCAGCTCGCGTTGCGGCGCCGCCAGCCATTGTTCAAGCATTCCTTCGAGGCGCGCCGCATGGCGTTTCAGCTCCACGTCCTCATAGCGCGCAGCGTCGGCACGCAGCTCGATTGAGATTCCCTCGCCCACCTGCAGGTTGAACTCAAGGTCATCCACCGGACCTGTCGCCAGGTGATGCGTGGTGCCCTGCAGGCCAGCCAGCTCCAGCCGGTAATCGAACATCTTGAAGTTGACCAGCGCGCCATACAGCTTGCGGCCGGTGCCCACCAGGCCCGCGTCACGCTGGATCTGCTCCGCTTCATAGCGCTGGTGCGGGCGTATCGCCTTGGCCGAGGCACGGAAGGTGCGCGACACCGCGAACCAGTCCATTCCGCCTTCCATCTCGACTGCCAGCGGCAGCACGTTGACCATCGGGGCCAGCGCATTGATGGCGCGCGATCCCATGCGGCGCATGAAGGGCATGCCGATAGCCTGGCGCTTCTGGCCCGTCATACGGTACAGGTAAGCGGCCAACAGGCCGTGCAGCAGGTCCGGGACCGCCAGGCCGGCATCGAGCGCATGCCGCTGCAACACCAGCGCTGCCGCGTCGGACAGCTCCCATGCCAGGCTGCGCACCTGGCCGGACGGCGGTGCGTTGCGCAGGGACAGGCTGGCGGCCGGCGGCAGCGTTTCGCAAAAGCCCGCCCAGAAGGCGCGATCGCGTTCCAGCGTATCGCTGCGCTGGTATGCCTCATATTCCTCGACCGCTACCGATACCGGGGAAAAAGGCGACGGCCCCGCATCGGCGTTGGTCGCCAGCGCTGTGTAATGGGCAGCGATGCGGCGCGTCAATGCCAGGAAGCTGAAGCCATCCAGCATGATGTGGTGGAAGCGCTGGTACCAGAGCCAGTGATCGGAGCCAATCTGGAACAGCGCCTGGCGGTAGCAGTGCTGCGCGCTGGACAGGTCGAAAGGCTCGGCCATGTCGGCGCGCATCCAGGCCTCGGCTTGCTGCCTGGCGTCCGCGTGGCGGCGCAAATCGAATTCCAGCGGCGCTGCAACGGCGTCCATGGCGCCTTGTGCGTGCAGCTGCTGCCGCGCGCCGGTTTCAGCCTGCACATACCGCGCAGTCACGGTATCGGCTTCGGCCAGGCCGCGCTGGATTGCGCGCGACAGCAACTCCGGCTGCAAGGCGCCGCGCACCTCGATGCAATGGGCAATGACGTAAGCTTGCTTGTTCTCGGCCACCTGGTCGGCCAGCCAGATACCGAGCTGGCTGCCGTTCAGCGGCAGGTCTTGTGCATCCATGGCGCCTCCTCAGGCGTGAGCCGCAAACGGGTTGATGGCGAGCCAATGGCGCTCGATGTAGTCCACGCATTCGCTGCGCGGCGCAGGGCCATGCTGCCACTGCCAGCCGGCCGGCTGCGGCGCGAACTCCGGCCACAGGCTGTACTGGCCCGAGCCGTTGCGCAGCACGGTGAACTGGTAGCTTTCATCGTCAAAAGGATTAGTGTTGTTTTCGTTGCTCATGGTTGTTGGATCCAGTCAAAGTCTTTCATCAGTTCACACAGGCCTTCCAGCAGGCCGTCGCGCCAGCACAGCCAGTCGTGGCCGCCGCGCACTTCACGCAGTTCGGCACGATGCCCTGCAGCGCACAGCGCACGGTAGAAGGAATGGTTAGGGCCAAGCATGCTGTCTTCGTAACAGCCAATCTCCAGCAGGAAGCGCAGCGGCATGCCGGCGGCGAGGCCACGCTCCACTTCGCCCGCGAGCCAACCGCCGCTCGCCGTATCGCTTGCGTCGGGCCACCAGAACGAGCCGGACTGGCTCAGCACATTGCCGAAGCGCCCGGGCCAATGCAGCGCCGCATAGGCCGCGGCCAGGCCGCCGAAGCTCTGGCCCGCGACCACTGTGCGGCCGGCTTGGGCAGTGAACGGCTCCAGCGCATGCGCCGGGGGCAGAAGCTCCCGCTGCAGGGCGTTCCAGAACGGCGCGTTGCACGGCAACTCCTGGGCGCGTCTTTCCGGCGACACGGCGTCAACCAGCAGGTAGACTGCCGGCGGCAGCTTGCCCTGCGCGGTCAAGGCATCGAGCGCCCCGAACAGGTTCACCTGGCGCGCCCAGTAGTGGCCATCGAGCAGCACGGCCAACAGAGGATCGCTGGCCTGCGCCTGTGGCGCCGTGCGGTAGATCCACGTGTCACGGGCGATGCCAAGGGCGGCGCTTTGCCAGCGATAGCGTTGCAGCCGGCCTTGCGGTTGACCGGCCTCCGTCCATGCCGGGTGCACGGGGGCATCCGGCAGCAGCAGCGCGGACAGCGGCTGGCCCCAACTGCCGCCATGGGATGGCTGCCGGTTCAGCGAGTCGGCCTGGGCATTGGTTTCCAGGAGGCTGATCCACCAGCGCCTCAACGCAGCGCCGCCGCCCTGCTCCGGTGCCGGCCGGTCGGGCCCCACCGGCATCAGGAAGTAGCTGCCGCGCCAGTCGGAAGGCAGCCGCGTGCTCCAGCTCCAGACATCGGTGCCTGCATGCTGGCGCAGTTCTGCCGGGCCCGTGCTGGGATGGGGCGTGTGCGAGTACACGTCGATATACACGGCGCTTGCCTGCGCTGAGGGCGCCGCGCGCCACAGGAAAGTCACCTCGTGCGTGCCATCGGCATCGTCCGCGGCGCACAGCAGCGGCGTGCCGCGTGCCGCCGCTTCGCTCCACCATGCGGCGCTGCCAAGGTCGGCGCGGCTCATCATGCCTGGCGCTCCTGCGCCACAGCCAACGCCGGCGCCGCGGCGGCAGGCACCGCCCATACGCTATCCGCCGGGCCGCTGCGGGCACGCCGTGCAGCCAGGCGGGCCGCCCATGCCAGCAGCAGGGCCAGCACGAACGCCGTCAGGTCCACCGCTACCGCACCCATGCTGCCGTGCGCCCACATGCCGAGCGACGGCAGCAGGCGCGCCAGCAGCGAAGTGGCCGGGATGGCGAAACCGGCCACTGCGCACAGCGCCAGCAGCTCGGCCCCCGCGCGCGCCGCGCCGCGCCAAAAGGCCCAGGCTACGCAGGACAGGAATATCGCGTAATAGGAAGTCATCAGCGCCGCATTCAGGTTGCCGGCCGACGCGTGCAGCCATTTGGCGACCAGCAGGGCTCCCGCCACGCTGGCTACGCTGCCCAGGCAGATGCCCACGGTCGCTGCCGCCAGCAACGCGGTGCGGCGCGGCTGCACCGGCGGCGCCTGGTCGCGCAGCTGGTTCTTGCGGCGCTTCTCGACCCACAATAGGTTGCCGGAATAGAACAGGAAGGCGCCCGACAGGCCGAATGCAAAGTACACCCAGCGCATCCAGCTGCCACCATAACTGCCGAAGTGCAGCGCGAAGAACGATGCGGCGATGCTGCTCCAGGTGTCGCTTTTTGGTGGCAGCATGCTGGTGTTCAGAACCTGCGCGCTGTAGGGGTCCATCAGCAGGTAGCCCGACACCGCGCCGCGCACCACGTAGTCCTCATTCGCCACACCGACACGCACCAGCGGGCGCGGACTCTCAAGGTCCATGAACAGCATCTCCGTCACTTCGAATCCCGGCGCCGCCTGTTGCGCGCGGCGTACCAGCTCGCTGGCCGGCGCCAGCTTGGACGCGTCGCCCGGTCCCGGCGCACCGGCCGGCCGCGACCACATCTTCTGCTCGCCGTACACCACGTGCTGCAGGCTGTCGTAGAACTGGTCGTGGAAGGCGAATACGATCACCGTCAGGCTGATCACGATATGGAACGGCAGGCTGGCGATGCCGATCACATTGTGCGCATCAAGCCAGAAGCGCTTGCGGTTCTTGCCCTTGCGCAGCGCGAAGAAGTCCTTCACCAGCGTCGGCAACAGCAGCACCACACCCGAAACCAGCGCCAGGAAATACAGCACGCCCGCCACGCCCATCAGGTAGACGCCCAGGTACTCGTCGCCCAGCGTGCCGGGAATGCCGCCGGTGCGGTGCAGCATGTCCACCAGCTCACCAAACAGGGACGGCCGCACTTCCTGCGCCGCCAGCTTGCCTTGCGCATCCAGCGTCCCCTGCCAACGCATGGCATTCAGGTCGATGTCGCGTCCCGCATGGGCGGCGCTCCAAGTCACCGGCGCCGGGTTGTTCTCATGCCGCACCAGGTGCAGGGTGAACTCCTCGCGGGCGGCAGGATGGGCCGCCAGCACCTCACGCACCACGGTATCGACTTGCTGCGGCGTCAATGCGGCGACAGCGGCCGACGGTGCGCTGACCCAGCGCTCAAGCGGATGCTTGAACATGGTCAGCGCGCCGCCGAAGAAACCGATGAACAGCAGTATGCCGGCGCAGATGCCGGTCCAGGTGTGCAGGGATTGATAGATGCGAAGAATATCGCTGCGAACTTTCATGGCTTACCCCAGGCTGGAACGGACATAGAACAACAGGCTGTAGGCCAGGACATTCGCGCCGCCCAGCCACAGCACGGCGCGCAGGCCGGTGCGGAACAGGTAGACAGTGGCGAACACGATCATCCACAGCGGCGCCATGCTCCACATGACGACTTGGGCCTTCTCGCGGGCGCCGATGCCGCCGGGTCCGATCCAGGCGAACAGGCCTGCCAGGGCCAGCGCCAGGGCGCCGCCCAGTACGGCGCCGGCAAAGGTCTTGCTCCACCAGTCAGGGCGGATGGCGTCAGGTTTGGCGCTCATGATTTTCCTTTCAACAGGGAGGCGAACGGCAGCAGGCTGAAGGCCAGCATGCTGACAACGGTCCACGCAAACACCGCGGCCAGCGGCGACAGCGTGAGACAGGCGGCGGCCAGTGCCAGCAGCAGTGCCAGTGCACCGGCGGCAGCGCCGAGCGGGCCAATGGGTTGCGCCAGCCACCCCTGGTGGCGGTGGCTCAGGTACAGCAGGCAGCAGCCCGCGATATCAAGCAGTAGGAACAGGATCATTTGCTATTGCCCGGCGTTGGCCGAGTTTCAGGATGGAGAGATAAAACAGCGGCACCAGGAATACGCCCAGCGCCGTCGACAGCATGACGCCGCCCAGCACGCTGGCACCGATGGCCTGCTGCGCGGCGGCGCCCGGACCGCTGGCCAGCACCAGCGGCACGATGCCGGCGCCAAAGGCCAGTGAAGTCATCAGGATCGGACGCAGGCGCTGGCTGGCCGCTGCCGTGACGGCGCTCCACGGCGCCTGCCCGGCACGCACCGCAGCTTCGGCGAATTCCACGATCAGGATGGCGTTCTTGGCCGACAGGCCGACCGTGGCCAGCACGCCGACCTGGAAGAAGATGTCGCGCTCGAGGCCAAGCAGGCCGGCGCCCGCAACCGCGCCCAGCACACCGGGAGGAATGGCCAGCAGCACGCAGAACGGGATCGACCAGCTGCCGTAAAGGCCCGCCAGGCACAGGAAGACGAACAGCACCGACACCGCATACAGCAGCGGCGCCTGGCCGCGCGATAGCTGGTCCTGGTAGGACAGGCCGCTCCAGGCCAGGCGGCTGGATGGCTGCGCGGCCACCAGCGCTTCCAGGCGCGCCATCAGGTCGCCCGAACTGGCGCCGGGCGCGCCGGCGCCGCTGATATGCACGGCAGGCAGTCCGTTGAAGCGGCGCAGTTGCGTCGGGCCGCTGTCCCAGCGCGTGGTGGCGAAGGCGGACAACGGCGTCATGGCATTGCCGCTGCCGCGCACCGACCAGTGCTGCAGGTCGTCCGGCGCGGCGCGCCATTGCGCGTCGGCCTGCACCAGCACCCTGCGCACGCGGCCTTCATGCAGGTAGTCGTTGATGTAGACGCCGCCCCAGGCGGAGCTGAGCGTGCTGTTGACGTCGTCCAGGTCAAGGCCCAGCGTGAGCGCCTTGGCCTGGTCGATGTCGATGCGCAGCTGGGCCTTGCTTTCGCCGCCGTCGGCTTCCGCGTACATCACGCCTGGCAGCTCACCGGCGCTGGAGGCCAGCGCGGCGGCGCGCCCGGCCAGCACTTCCGCCGTGGCGCCCGAAGTGTCCTGCAGCCAGAACTCGAAACCGCTGGCCTCTCCCAGTCCGTCGATCGGCGGCGGCACCATGGCGAATACGCGCGCATCGCGCAGCTTGCCCAGCGCTGCGGTGGCGCGCGCGGCAATCGCTTGCGCCGAGTTCTCGGCGCCTTTGCGCTGCGACCAGTCCTTCAGGTTGACGAAGGCCATGCCGGCGTTCTGGCCGGCGCCGCCCATGCCCATGCCGGCGATGGTATACACCATGGCCACATTGGCTTTCTCGCTATCCCGGAAATGGCGCTCCACTTCGCGCGCCAATTCTGCTGTGCGCGGATAGGTGGCACCGGCCGGCAGCGCAAAGCGCACCATCACCGTGCCCTGGTCGTCGACCGGTATGAACGAGGCAGGCAGGCGCTGGTAGCCCCAGGCGGTAGCGCCCAGCAGCACCGCATACAGCAGCGCCAGCCGCCAGGGCCTGCCAGGCAGCTTTTGCAGCAGGCTGTCATAGCGCCGCTGCAGCGCTGCCATGCCGCACGCGAACCGTCCATCAGCGGCGTGCGCCGCGGCGGGACGCAGCAAGGCAGCGCACAGCACCGGCGTCAGGCTGAGCGCCACCAGCACGGACAAGACCATGGCGGTTACCAGCGTGATCGAGAACTGGCGATAGATCACCCCGACCGACCCGGGGAAGAAGGCCATCGGCAGGAATACCGCGCCCAGCACGATGGCGATGCCCGCCAGGGCGCCGGTGATGCCGCGCATCGATTGCAGCGTGGCCTCGCGCGCGCCGATGCGTTGCTCCGACATGATGCGTTCGACGTTTTCCACCACTACGATGGAATCGTCCACCAGCAAACCGATCGCCAGCACCATGGCGAACAGGGTCAGGGTATTGATCGAGAAACCGGCCAGCGCCAGCACGCCGCAGGTGCCCAGCAGGACTACCGGCACAGTGATCACGGGCACCAGCGTGGCGCGCCAGCCCTGCAGGAAGATGAACATCACCAGCACCACCAGCAGCACTGCTTCGGCCAGCGTCACGGCCACCTGGCGGATCGACAGCTTGACGAAGCGGGTGGCATCTTCCGGGTAGGCCACTTCCACACCGGGCGGGAACGATGGCTGGAGCGCCGCGATCCGCTCGCGCACCCCGGCGGCCGTGGCCAGGCCATTGGCGCCGGGTGCCAGCATCACGGCAAAGCCGGAGGCCGGCTGGCCGTCCAGGCGCGAAGCCGCGCCGTAGGATTCGCTACCGATTTCCACGCGCGCCACGTCGGAAAGGCGCACCACGGCACCGTCCTGCCGGGTTTTCAGGACCAGCTGGCGGAACTGCTGTGGCGTTTTCAGGCGCGACAGTGCGGTCACGGACACGTTCAGCGCCTGCCCCGCCGGCGCCGGACGGGCGCCGAGCTCACCGACCGGCACTTCGGTATTCTGGCTCTCGATGGCGCGGATGACGTCGGCCGGCATCAGCCCGAAGCTGTGCAGCTTGTGCGGATGCAGCCACACCCGCATGGCATACGGCGCGCCGAAGTTGCGCACTTCGCCGACGCCCGGCACGCGGCTGACGGCATCGATCACCTGGCTGCTCATCCAGTCGGCCAGCGCGGCCTCGCCCAGCGTGCCGCGGCGGTCGCTGAACACCACCACCATCAGGAAGCTGTTCTGCATAGCCGTCACGCTCAGGCCGTTCTGCTGGACGGCGCGCGGCAAGCGGTAGGCCAACTGGTTGACCTTGTTCTGCACCTCGAGCTGGGCCAGCGCAGGATCGGCGCCCTGTTCGAAGGTGAGCATGATTTCCGCCTCGCCGGAGGAGCTGCTGCTGGCGTCGAAATAGGTCAGGTGCTTCAGGTTCTTGAGTTCCTGCTCCAGCACCTGCACCACGCTGTGCTCGACTACCTGCGCCGCAGCACCCGGATAGCTGGCCGCAACCCGCACCGTCGGCGGTGCGATGTTCGGGTACTGCGCTACCGGCAGCAGCACCAGCGCCAGCAGCCCGCCCAGCATGACCACCGCCGCCAGCACCCATGCCAGGACCGGACGCTCTATGAAAAAACGCGCCATCACCGCTCAGCCCTCACGCCCAGGCTGCGCCGGTCCGGCGGCACGCGCCGGATCGCGCCATTCGACGGCGTTGACCCGGCCGCCCGGCGCGGCCTTCATGCCGCCTTCGACGATCACCCGCTCGCCGGCGCGAACGCCGGACAGCGCCGCCCAACGGCCCTGGTGGCTGCCGGCCAGCACCAGCTGGCGCGGTTCAACCTCGCCCTTGGCATTGACCACCAGCGCTGACGCCTGCTCCCCTTCGCCCAGGCGTACCGCCTGCTGCGGCAGCATGACCGCCTCCGGCTGCACGCCGTGCTCGACGCGGGCTCGCACATACATGCCCGGCACCAGCAAGCGCTCGGGATTGGGGAAGCGGGCCCGCAGCGTCACCATGCCGGTCTGCTGGTCCACCTGCATCTCGGCGAACTGCAGCTCGCCGGCATGCGCGTACTGGCTGCCGTCCTCCAGCGCCAGCGTCACCGCACGTTGCCCAGGGTTGATGCTGCCGCTGCGCAGTGCACGCTGCAAGGCCAGCATCTGCTGGCTGGACTGCACCACGTCGACGTATACCGGGTCGAGCTGCTGCACGCGCGCCAGCGGCTCCTGCTGCGCGCGCGACACCAGCGCCCCTTCGGTCGCTTCCGCGCGGCCAATACGGCCTGAGATAGCGGCCCGCACTTCGGTGCGCTGCAAATCAATTTCCGCCGCGCGCAGCGATGCGGCGCGCGCGCGTACCCTGGCCAGCCCCTGCTGGTAGTTGGCCTGCGCCAGGTCGTGATCCTGCTGCGTCACCGTGCGCGAATCCAGCAGGCGCGCATAGCGCTCCGCAATCACGCGCAGGTTGACCAGGCTGGCCTTCTCCAGCGCCAGCTCGGCGCTGGCCTGCTCCTGGCGCGCCGCATAGCTCGCACTGTCAATGCGGTACAGCAGCTGGCCCGCGCGCACGTCCGCACCCTCCTCGAAGTAGCGCTGCATGATCACGCCATCGACCTGCGGACGAACCTCCGACACGCGCACGGCTGCCACGCGTCCCGCCAGGTCGCTGTTTAGCGGCAGTCTTTCCAGCACCAGCGTGACTACCGCCACTTCCGGCACCGCCGGCGCCGGCGGTGCTTCCTGTTTCGCACCGCAAGCCGTCAGCAGCAACGGCACGGCCGGCAGGTACTTCATCAATTGCATAATTGCTCCAGAATTTTCATGCGGCCAGCGTGGCGCCGCCGTCGACGACCAGGTCCTGCATGGTGATGTGGCTGGCCAGGTCCGACGCCAGGAATACGATGGTGTTGGCGATTTCGCGCGCCGACGCGATTTTGCGCAGCGGGATGCCCAGCTTGAACTGTTCCGGCAATCCCTCGATCGTGCGCTGCATGCCTGCCTCGTCCGGCAGCATGGAGCGCAGCATCGGCGTGTCGGTGGAGCCGGGCGACACCAGGTTGCAGCGCACCCCGTACTGCGCCAGTTCCAGCCCGGCGCAGTGGCTCAGGCTCACCAAGGCCGACTTGGACGCGCAATAAGCCACCATGTTCAGGCGCGGCACGTGCGCCGCATTCGAGGCGACATTGACGATGCTGCCGAAGCGCTGTGCCTTGAACTGCGGCAGCAGCTGGCTGAGGATGTGGAATACCCCGCTCACATTGATGTCGAAGCAGGCCTGCCAGTCCTCGACGCTGGTGTTTTCCAGCCGCCCCAGGCGCAACACTCCGGCCGCATTGACCAGCACGTCCACGCGCGGCGTCTCCAGCAACAGCTGCTCGAAGGCTGTCGCGATCGCGGCGCGGTCGGTGATGTCCAGCTGCACGGTCTTGAACGGATACTTCTTGCCGTGCAGCGTACCCAGTTCGGTGTCGAACTTGCGGTCGATGCCGATCACGCGCGCGCCCAGCTGGCGGAATGCCATCGCCACCTGGTAGCCAATGCCGCGCCCGGCGCCCGTCACCCACACCTGGCGCCCCTCGAAATGCAGGCCTGGAGGACGCGGCGGCGCCTGTGGGCGCGCCGATGTCAGGTTGTTCTGGTCAGCCAGGAACATGGCTCACCTCATGCCGCCAGCTTGCGCTGCAGGACTTGCCACCACGCGTTGAGCGTCAGCGTGCCGGCCAGCTCCTCGAAGCTGACGCGCAAGCCGAGCCGCTGCCATTCGGCCACCACCGCCATCACTTCCAGCGAGTCGAGGCCATAGTCGACCAGGTTGTCGTCCGGGCCGAAGCCGCCCTCCTCCAAGCGCGGCAGCAGGCTGGCGCGCAGCCAGTCGATCGACAGCTGCGGACGCTGTTCCAGCACCTGCGCCGTATGCGTCACGCTGCCGCAACGGCCGGCCACGTAGCGCAGCGCCATGCGGTGCTCCTCTTCGCTGAAGTCGGCCAGCGCGTCGGCCACCATGAAAGGCTGCACGTCGCGCATGAAAGCGTCCAGCGCCGTTGTCATGCAGCCGATATGGGCGTAGACGCCGACAATCAGAAGCTGGTCGCGGCCCCAGTCGCGCATCAGTTGCTGCAGGTCGGAGCGCTGGAAGGCGCTGTAGCGCCATTTGACCAGCACCGTGTCGTCCGGCGCCGGCGCCACGGCAGTAGTCACCTGCTGCAGCGTCGGGTCGGCGGTCGTCAAGCCGGGTCCCCACATATCGTTCAGCAGCGCGCGCTCTTCGGCGCTTTGCTTGACCGGCTGCGCGGTGTACACCACCGGCACGCCGCAGGCGCGCGCCCAGGCGCACAGGGCGGCAATATTGGCTACCAGCTTGGTGCGCAATTCGCTGTCCTCACCGTAGAAACGCAGGAAGTAGTCCTGCATATCGTGCACCAGCAGGACGGCGCGGCGCGCCTCCAGCTGCCACGCCACCTTGTTGGCCGGCAGCCCCTCCGGCTGCGGCATCGGGTAGGAAGAAATTACGGGAATGCTCATGGTCCTGGCTCCATCTCAATTGGGGATGCTGGCGCGCAGCGCCAGCTTGTCGGTCTTGCCGACCGCCGTCAGCGGCAGGCGGTCCAGCATTTCGAAGCGGTCGGGCAGCTTGTAGTCGGCCACGCCAAGTCCGCGCAGGTACTTGCGCAGTTCGACCGGGCGCAGACCGGCGGCGCGCGGCACGATGCAGGCGCAGCTCATCTCGCCCAGCAATGCATGCGGCACCGATATCAGGGCCGCCTGCAGCACGCCGGGATGGCGCAGCAGCAGGTTCTCCACTTCTTCCGCCGCGATCTTTTCGCCGCCGCGGTTGATCTGGTCCTTCACCCGGCCGACCACGCGCAGGTTGCCGTCGGCGCTGCGCTGCACCAGGTCGCCCGTGTGGTAAAAGCCATCAGCGTCGAATACACGCGCATTGTGTTCGGGAGCGCTGTAGTAGCCGCGGAAGGTATACGGGCCGCGCGTGGCCAGCATGCCCGTCTCCCCGTCGGCCAGCGGCCGGCCGTCGGCATCGAGCACCCGCACTTCGTCGGCATCGCTCATGGGTCGACCCTGCGTGGTGTAGACCACGTCGTCTGGGTCATCCAGGCGCGTGTAGTTGACCAGGCCTTCGGCCATGCCGAACACCTGCTGCAGCGCGCAACCCAGCTCCTGCGGCACGCGGCGCGCCAGCGCTTCGGCGAAGCTGGCGCCGCCCACCTGCAGCAGGCGCAGCGAAGCCAGTTGCGCGCGGCGTTCCGGTTCCTGCGCGGCCTGCAGCCACAAGGCGACGGCGGAAGGCACCAGCGCCGCCATGTTCACGCCATGCCGTTCGATCAGGCCGAAGCAGGCCAATGGCTCCGGTGCGGTTGCCAGCACCACCGTGCCGCCCGCATGGAATACGCCCAGCGCCCCCGGTGAACTGAGCAGGAAATTGTGCCCTGCCGGCAGCGCGCACAGGAAACGCGTGCCGCGGTCCAGGCGGCAGATCTCCGCGCTGCGCCGCACGCTGTAGTGATAATCGTCATGGGTGCGCGGAATCAGCTTGGGCGTACCGGTGCTGCCGCCGGACAGCTGGAAGAACGCCACTTCATGCGCAGGCGAGTGCTGCGGACGCGGACCGATACCCTGCGCCTGCTCCCGGAAGCCATCCGCGCCCAGCACCATGGTGTGCGGCACCGCCAGCTCGCGCACAAAGGCGTCATTGGCAAACAAAGGATGGCTGGCCGAAGCAACCAGCAGCTTGGGTTGCAACTGCTGCGCATAAGCCGTGAGCTCCAGGCGCTGGTGGCTGAACAGCGCGTTGACCGGCGCTACTCCGGCCCTCAGCAGGCCAAAGAAGGCGACGTAGAATTCGGCCACGTTGGGCAGCTGCACCAGGGCCGTGTCACCGATGCCCAGGCCGCGACGCGCCAGCACTTGCGCCAGCTGCTCCGCCTGTTCGTCAAGTTCGCGGTAGCTGAGCATGCGCTCGCCGCAGATGATGGCAATGCCATGCGGATGCTCGCGTGCCTGGCGTTCCAGGATTTCGTTCAGCGGCAGCCCGGTCCACAGGCCCTGCGCGCGATAGCTTTGCGCCGCTTCCTGCGGCCACGGTGTGAAGGCGATCATGCCGTCTCCCTTGCGGTCAGCGCGCCCAGCATGGTTTGCAGCTTGGCCTGGGTTTCCGCCCATTCGGCATCGGGGCAGGAGTCGGCCACGATGCCGGCGCCGGCAAACAGCTGCACGCGGTTGCCGGACACGCGGCCGCAGCGGATGGTGACCGCCCATTCGCCGTTGCCCTCGTCGTCGCACCAGCCCACCATGCCGGCAAACAGGCCGCGGTCGAACGGCTCGACCAGGTCGATCAGCTTGCGTGCCAGGCGCGTTGGGAAGCCGCAAACCGCCGGCGTCGGGTGCAGGCGGCAGGCCAGCTCCAGCGCTCCCATCGAAGGATCGTGCAGCACGCCCTCGATCGGTGTCGACAGGTGCCACATCGCGGTGGTGGACAGCAGCGAAGGATGTTCGGGAATCGACAGCTGCTGGCAGACCGGCGCCAGCACGCGGCGGATTTCATCCGTCACCAGCCGGTGTTCATAGGCGTCCTTGGACGAGCGCAGCAGCGCATCACTGACCTGGCGGTCGCGCGCAGGATCGGCATCGCGGCGCGCCGATCCGGCCAGCGGATTGGATTCCATGCGCGCGCCCTCCTTGCGCACCAGCAGCTCCGGGCTCACGCCGACCAGTTCAGAACCGTCGGCCAGCGGAAGGCGAAACTGGAAGCCTGAAGGATTGCGCGCCACCAGGCGGCGGAAGATGTCGCCGGCATCGGCCTGGCCGGCCAGCTCGACGTCCAGCAGCCGTGACAGCACCGCCTTGCGGATCTCGCTCAGGCCGAAGTTGGCGACGGCCTGGCGCACGCCCTGCTTGAAGCGCTCTTCGCCGGGGATGCTTTGCGCGTGCAGTATGGGCGGCAGCTCCACCGCGCCGCCGTGCAGCACTTCGTTGCGGTCGACAAACTCCGATACCTGAGGTACCACCAGTGCGGATGGCTGGCGCGTATCGAATGGAATGGCGCCCAGCGCCACCGGGTGCGGATTGCCGCGCATGCGCGCACGACGCAAGGCTGCCGCCACATCGGCCTGCAGGCGGCCGGCATTATGTGCCGGCGTTTCGATGCGTTCCGCAACGCCGCTGCCACGCAGCGAACGGTGCGGCGACAGGAATAAGCTTGTAGCCATGTTCTACCTCGCAAACTGTTTGAAGGGTTCGCTGGCTTTACGCTGGCTAAAGGGATCAGGGGCTGCAAGCCCCTGCGGACATCAGTAGCCGTAAGTGGCGCTGACGTAGTAGTTGCGGCCCAGCTCGAAGAAGCTGAAGTCCTTGCTCTTCTTGGACAAGTCGACGTCCGTCAGGTTCTTGACGCCGGTGCGCAGCGTCCAATGCTTGCCCGCCTTGGCGGACAGGCCGAGGTCGACGCGGGTGTAGCCCGGCAGCTCCTTCTCGGAGTAGAACTGCTTGCCGGTATAGTTTGCCGACAGCGACGCCTGCACACCCGGCACTGCGGTCCAGGCCAGGCCGACGCGGCCCACGTTCTCCGGACGGTTGTCCAGCACCGTGGTCTTGCCGTTCTCGTTGACGTAGTCGGCCTTCAGGTGGGTGAAGTTGCCGGACAGGGTCAGGGAAGGATGCAGTTGCACGCTCGCTTCCAGTTCCAGGCCTTTGGTCTTGGCCTGTGCGACGTTGACCCAGCGCCGCGCATTGGCCGCAGCATCGTAGGTTGCCACGATCATGTCGTCCACGTCATTCTTGAATGCGACGGCGGTCAGGTCCCAGCCCTTCTGGTGGACTTCGAAGCCCAGCTCATAGTTGGTGCTGGTCTCCGGCGACAGTTCCGGGTTACCGGCCAGAAAGCAGCTGCCGCCGCAGCTGACGATGCGGTATTCCTTGCTCAACTGGTAGGAGTCCGGCGCCTTGAACGCCTTGCTGATGCCGCCCTTGACGGTCAGCACATCGCTGCCCTGCCAGACCAGGTAGCCCTTGGGCGAGAAATGGCTGCCGAACACGCTGTGATCATCCAGTCGGCCGGCCAGGGTCAGGTGCCAGTCCTTCGCCAGTGCCAGCTCGTCCTCGACGAAGACCGCCTTGCTGTCGGTATTGACCTTGCCGGTGTCCAGGTAGCTGGCCGCATCGCGGATCACCTGGCGGCGCAGGTCGATACCCGCGGTCAGTGCATTGATGCCGAAGCTGGTGTTGCCATAGAACTTGGCGTAGGTATTCTCTTCCTTCAGGGTGCGCTGCTGCGGCGCGTTATAGCGGGTATTGAAGTCCTGGATTTCCGCATTCTCACGGGTGATGTAAGCGGTGGTATTGCCCCAGCCCCAGCTGGCGCGGTGGGTCAGGCCATACGTCTTGCGCTCGATCTCCTGGTCGCGGATGTCCCGCGATTCGAAGTTCCATTGCGGGTAGAAGGCGTAGTAGTACATCACGCGCGGGCGTTCGTCCTTGTTGTAGCCCAGGTCGAAGTCCAGCGCCTGGTTTTCCGACAGCTGCCAGGTCAGCGTGCCGGTAAGGTTGCTGGCCTTCTTCTCTTCCAGGCGCGGGGTACGCGTATTGTCGCTGGCGGGCGCGCCCCACCATGCATCGCGGTCATAGCGTTCGCCAGCCAGGGACAGGCTGACGGTATCGTTCAGCGCGCCGGACAGGTTGGCGCCCACGCGATACTGGTCGCCGTCGTAGCCGCTGTCGACGGTACGGTACTCGCCGGTCACGCTCCCCTTCCACTCCTTGCTGGCCGGCCAGGTGATGATGTTGATCACGCCACCCATCGCATCGGAACCATACAGCGCCGCCATCGGTCCGCGCACGATCTCAACGCGCTTGATGCTGGACAGCGGGACCGAGCTGAAATCGAAATCGCCGCCGCGCCACAGGGCGCCGCCGGACGAAACGCGTTTGCCGTTTACCAGCATCAGCGTGTACTTGCCGCCCAGGCCGCGGATACGGATTTCATCGCGGCCGTTTTCGTCGGTCCGGTTGTTCACGCCGACGCTGTCGCGCAGCAGGTCGGCCAGGCCGTTGGCCGGCGATTTGGCAATGTCTTCCGCTGTGATGACGGTGGTGAAGGCGGGTGCGCCGGCCACCGTGTGGGCGCGCATGGAAGCGGTAACTACAACGACGTTGCCGTCGCCGACGCCGCCTGCATCGTCGGCAAGCGCTGGGAGGCCGATGGCGGCCAGGCTTGCCGCGATGAGGGTTTTCGAAAGGGACATAACTTGTTCAGGGATAAAATTGAACGCAAATAATAATCATTCGCATTCAAACATGCAAGAAGTATAAGGCAAAAAAGTTAATATGGCTTAAGTTTTAACCCTCGAGTGCAGCTACCATCGCGTCAGGAGGAAATTCATGGATCACATGCACCTGATGACGGTCTTCGTGGCGGTGGGCGAACAGGAAAGTTTTGCCGCCGCCTCGCGCAGCCTGAACCTGTCGCCGGCCGCCATCACGCGCGCAGTCGCGGCGCTGGAGGAAGGGCTGGGCGCCCAGCTGCTGCAGCGGACCACGCGCAATGTACGCCTGACCGAAGCCGGCCAGCGCTACCTGGACGACTGCCGCAATATCCTGGCCAGTATCGAGGAGGCCAACGATGCGGCTTCCGGTGTCAATGCCCCGCCCAAGGGCAACGTGACCGTCACCGCTTCCGTGCTGTTCGGGCGGACCTTCGTCACCCCCTGCATCGTGCAGTTCCTGAAGCAGTACCCGGATGTCGACGTCACCGCCTTCTTCCTCGACCGCGTGGTCAACCTGGTCGAAGAAGGCATGGACGTCGCGGTGCGCCTTGGCCCCCTGCCTGATTCGAGCATGAAGGCGCTGCGCGTGGGGGAAATGCGGCGCGTCCTGTGCGCGTCGCCGGAGTATCTCGCCAGGCATGGCGTGCCGCAGCATCCCGACGACCTGCTGGGTCATACGATCATCGCCGCCAGCAATATCACGCCGCGCGTTGAGTGGAAGTTTGGCCTTGGGACAGAGGCCATCACCGTGCGCATGAAGCCGCGCTTCACAGTCTCCAGCAACGACTCGGCGGTCCGCGCCGCCGTGGAAGGCTTGGGGATCTGCCGCCTGCTGTCCTACCAGATGGCGGACGAACTGGCGGCCGGCCAGTTGAAGATCATCCTGCCGGAGTTCGAAGAGGAGCCTTGGCCGGTGCACATCCTGCACCGGGAAAGCAAATACGGCTCATCGAAGGTCCGTAAATTTATCGACCTGCTGGCGCAGCACCTGCGGACGCACCCGCACCTGAACTGAGCTTGCCAAGGAAGGCGCCGGTGATGGCGGCCACTTCGTCCAGCTTGGTATCCATCACAAAGTGCCCGCCATCCAGGATATGCACTTCGGCCGACGGGTTGTCGCGCTTGAAGGCCTGGGCGCCCGGCACGGTGAACGCCAGGTCGTGCTTGCCCCACACCACCAGGGTCGGCAACTGGCGCTGCTTCAGCCAGGCTTGCCACTCGGGATAAGCGGCCAGGTTGTGCTGGTAGTCGTAAATCAGGTCGGCCTGGATGCGCGCCTGGCCTGGGCGATTGAGATAGGCATATTCATCCATCCACAGATCCGGATCGTAGGCTGCGATCGCCGGGTCGCTGCCGATATGCCGGGCACGCGTGGCCGCCACTGACTGGTGCACGGCAATGACATCCTTCTCGTGCGCCGCACGGTCCGCCCAGAACGGCTTGCGCTTGGCCCACATCGCGCCCAGTCCATCTTCGTACACGTTCCCGTTCTGGAACACCATTGCCTGCACCGCTTGCGGCCTTCCCAGCGCCATGCGCATGCCAACCGGCGCACCGTAATCCTGCATCAACAGCACATAGCGTTGCGCGCCGACGGCGTCGGTGAACTTGTGCATTACCGTCGCCAGGTTGTCGAAGGTGTAGGCGAACCTGGCCGGATCCGGCGCATCGCTGTTGCCGAAGCCTGGATAGTCCGGGGCCACCAGGTGATAGCGGTCGCCCAGCTTGCGCAGCAGGCCATCGTACATGCGCGAGGAGCTTGGCACGCCGTGCAGCAGCAGGATGGTCGGCTTGCCCGCGTCGCCGGCTTCGCGATAGGCGATATTGATACCGTCCACCGCAACCGTTCGATAGGCGACAGGGGCGGCCTGGGCGGCTCCGGCAAGTGCGATGGCGGCTGCGGCAACGAGTGTTTTCATCTTGTTCTCCAGTGGATTGTCGATGGGCCCACTCTATCGGCGCTCCAGGCCCGGCGGAACGTCGCGCAGCGAAATGGATTGTTTCGCTGCGCGTAGTTCCGGCACCCTGGGCCGCTTCCTACAATCCATCCCATCCAAACCACTTTTGAAGGAAGCGAACATGAACACCTCCCGCATCGCCGCATCCCTGGTCCTGGCCTTTGCAGCCGCCACCGCATCCGCCGCCGCAACGGACGTGAGCTACCGCACCGTCAAGGTCGATGGCGTGAACATTTTCTACCGCGAAGCCGGCCCGAAAGACGCACCGACCGTGTTGCTGCTGCACGGCTTCCCCACCTCATCCCAGATGTTCCGCAACCTGATTCCGCAGTTGGCCGAGCGCTATCACGTGATCGCCCCCGACTATCCAGGCTTCGGCCAAAGCGATGCACCGGCCGTCGACAAATTCGCCTACAGCTTCGACAACCTGGCAAACGTGGTCGACAAATTCACCACCGCCGTCGGTGCATCGAAATACGCCTTGTACGTGCAGGATTACGGCGCCCCGATCGGATTCCGCCTTGCAGCCGCACACCCGGAGCGCGTGTCCGCCATCGTGGTCCAGAACGGCAATGCCTACAACGAAGGCATCGACAACGAATTCTGGGCGCCGTTCAAGGTCTACTGGGCCGACAAGACCGAAGCCAATGCCGCCAAGCTGAAACCCTTCTTCGAGATCGGGGCGACCAAATGGCAGTACACCCACGGCGCGCGCGATGCCGGCAAGATCAGTCCCGACGCATGGACCGTGGACCAGGCCTATATGGACCGCCCCGGCAACAAGGACATCCAGCTCGAACTGTTCTACAGCTACGGCAGCAATCCAGCACGCTATCCGGAATGGCAAGCCTACTTCCGCAAACACCAGCCGCCGATGCTGATCACCTGGGGCAAGAACGACAAGATCTTCCCCGCCGCTGGCGCCGCGCCCTACCTGCGCGACCTGCCGAAAGCCGAGCTCCACCTGCTCGACACCGGCCACTTCGCGCTCGAGGAAGACGGTGAAAAAATTGGCAAACTGATGCGCACTTTCCTCGCGCATAACGTCAGGTAACGTAGCGCAGTGCACGTTTGAGCTGTATCAAGCGGGCGCTCGGAGGCGTGGCGAAAATGGTAGGATCATTCAAGGAGCTGCCATGGACATCACGCCGCCACCTGAGCTCGCTGACCACGAGGAACGCATAACCAAGCTGGAGAACGCTATGGTCAATCTTTCATGCGAACTGAAGGCGCTACGTGCGCACATGGATTGCAGGTTCAAGGAAATTGAAACGAAAATCGAGACCGGATTGAACTCTCTCCGCATTGAGTTAAGAGCGGAATTCGCAGCAAAACTCCACGAGGCCGTAGAAAAGCTGCATGCCCGGATGGACGCCCAGCATCATCAAACGATCGCACTTCTAGTCGCAATTTTCCTTGCGCTGATAGCGCTGTTCGCTCAGCGATAAATGAAAAAGCCCCGCTAATTCAACGAACTAGCAGGGCTTTTGTACGTCCTGGTGCCGGAGATAGGAATCGAACCTACGACCTTCTCATTACGAATGAGCTGCTCTACCAACTGAGCTACACCGGCAAAGAGCCCGGATTATAACAAACAAACTTGCGCGTTTGCTAGTATCAGGACCCCATCATTGTAAAAATTACACGACTTCCTGGTGGTAGCTGGTAACCAGTGCCACTTCGTCGCGGGAGCCAAGGAAGACCGGCACGCGCTGGTGCAGCTTTTCAGGCTGGATGTCGAGGATGCGGCGCTTGCCGTCGGTCGCCATGCCGCCCGCCTGTTCAACGATGAAGGCCATCGGGTTCGCTTCGTACATCAGGCGCAGGCGGCCCGGCTTGGACGGATCACGCAGGTCGGCCGGGTACATGAAGATGCCGCCACGGTTCAGGATGCGGTGCACGTCGGCCACCATCGAAGCGATCCAGCGCATATTGAAGTCGGTGCCGCGCGGGCCGGTGGAGCCGGCCAGCAGCTCGCCGATGTAGCGCTGAACCGGCGCGTGCCAGTGGCGCTGGTTGGACGAGTTGATCGCGAATTCCTTGGTCTTGGCAGGAATCTGCATATTGCGCTGGGTCAGGACCCACGAGCCCATCTCGCGGTCCAGGGTGAAGCAATTCACGCCATTGCCGGTGGTGAGCACCAGCAGCGTTTGCGGGCCATACACGGCGTAGCCGGCGGCGACTTGCTTGGCGCCCGGCTGCAGGAAATCCTGCTCGCTCGGTTCGGTCATGCCTTCCGGCGCTTTCAGCACCGAGAAGATGGTGCCGATCGATACGTTGACGTCGATGTTGGAGGAGCCATCCAGCGGGTCGAACACCAGCAGGTACTCGCCTTTCGGATAACGGTTAGGAATCGGGTGGATGTCTTCCATTTCTTCCGAAGCCATCGCCGCCAGGTGGCCGCCCCATTCGTTCGCTTCCAGCAGGATCTCGTTGGAGATCACGTCCAGCTTCTTCTGGACTTCGCCCTGCACGTTCTCGGATTCCAGCGCGCCCAGCACCTCGCCCAGTGCGCCCTTGCCGACGCTGTGCGAAATGGTTTTGCAGGCGCGGCCTACCACCTCGATCAGGAGGCGCAGTTCGGCTGGAATGCTGTGGTGCTGGCGTTGTTCCTCAACGAGGTATTGGGTCAGGCTGATACGTTTCATTATTTCCCTAGGTTAGTGCTTGATTAGTTTGCGAGTGCTTTGCTGACCACTTCCATCACGTCGTTGGACAGTTTGGTGGCGGCGGCGACTTTTTCCAGCGCGTGGCGCATATGGACTTGCAGCGCCGGTGCATAACGGCGCCAGCGGTCCATGCTGCGGGCCAGGCGGGCGGCCACTTGCGGGTTCAGGGCGTCGAGCTTGATCACGTGCTCGGCCCAGAACTCATAGGCGCTGCCGTCGGCAGCGTGGAATTGCGACGGATTCTGGTTGCAGAAGCTGAACAGAAGGCTGCGGGCGCGGTTCGGGTTTTTCAGCGTGAAGGCTGGGTGTTTCATCAGCTCACGCACCTTGGCCACATTGGTATGCGGTGCAGAGCCTTGCATGGCGAACCATTTGTCCACCACCAGCGCTTCGCCTTTGAAATCCTTGTAGAAGGCGTCGAGCTGCTTGCCGGCGTCCGCGCCGCTATGAATCAGCGCGGACAAGGCGGCAGCGCGGTCGGTCATATTGGTGGCGGCGGCGAACTGCTCGCCAGCCAGCTTGACCGCTTCGGCGTTCGGTTGCACCAGCAGGTAAGCCAGCGCCACGTTTTTCAGGCCGCGCTTGCCGGCCGAAATGGCGTCAGGGCTGTAAGGACCTGGCGTTTCATTGCCGGCGTACACTTGCAGCAATTCGGCATGCAGCGCAGTGCCGATGGCGTGGCGCATGAACTGGCGCGCGCTGTGGATTGCTTGCGGGTGCACCACTTCCATCTGCTCGGCGATGATGGTTTCCGATGGCAGGATCAGGCATTGCTCGCGGAAAGCGGGATCCAGATCCCGGTCGGCCAGGATGGCGCGCAGGGCGGCAATGTAGGTATCGTCAAGCTTGAGCGGTTTGCCCTCCAGCACCGACTGGGCCAGCGACAACAGGCGTTCCATGGCCAGGCGCTGGCCTGCTTCCCAGCGGTTCACCGGGTCGCTGTCATAGCGGAACAGGTGCAGCAGTTCGTCGTCGGTATAAGGGTATTCAAGCACCACCGGCGCCGAGAAATCGCGCAGGATCGACGGCACCGGCGCTTCGGCAATGCCTTCGAAGCGGAAGGTCTGCTCGCCCTTGGTTAGTTCCAGTACCTTGGTCGGGATCAGGTCCTTGCCGTCGCGGTCCAGCAGGCCCACCGCCACCGGAATATGGAAGGGCTGCTTCTCGGCCTGGCCCGGCGTGGCCGGACAGGACTGGCGCAGCGTCAGTTCGTACACCTGCTTTGCGCCATCGTGGCGGCCGCTGGCACTGACCACCGGCGTGCCGGCCTGGCTGTACCAGCGCTCGAACTGCTTCAGGTCGCGCTTGTTGGCATCGGCCATCGCGGCGCGGAAGTCGTCGCATTGCACTGCCTGCCCGTCATGGCGCTCGAAGTACAGGTCCATGCCCTTGCGGAAGCCCTCGCGGCCCAGCAAAGTCTGGTACATGCGCACCACTTCGGCGCCCTTCTCATACACGGTCACGGTGTAGAAGTTGTTGATCTCGACGAAGGAGTCGGGGCGCACCGGGTGCGCCATCGGCCCCGCGTCTTCCGGGAACTGGGCCTGGCGCAGCGTGCGCACCTGGTCGATGCGGGTCACGGCGCGGCCACTTTCGGTGCCGATCATGTCGGAACTGAATTCCTGGTCGCGGAATACGGTCAGGCCTTCCTTTAGCGACAACTGGAACCAATCGCGGCACGTTACGCGGTTGCCGGTCCAGTTGTGGAAGTACTCGTGGCCCACCACGGCTTCGATGCCGGAGTAGTCGATATCGGTTGCGGTGCGCGGGTTGGCCAGGACGAACTTCGTATTGAAAATGTTCAGGCCCTTGTTCTCCATCGCGCCCATATTGAAGTCGCTCACGGCGACGATCATGAAGCGGTCCAGGTCCAGTTCCAGGCCCCAGCGTTCCTCGTCCCAGGTAATGGAATTTTTCAGCGACAGCATGGCGTAGTCGGTCTTATCGAGGTTGCCCTCTTCCACCCACACCTGCAGCAGGACTTCACGGCCGGACTTCAGCTTGAATTTCTCTTCCTGGCACACCAGGCGCGCGGCCACCAGGGCAAACAGGTAGGACGGCTTCTTGAACGGATCTTCCCACTTGGCATAGTGGCGGCCATCACCCAGGTCGCCCTCTTCCAGCAGGTTGCCGTTGGAGAGCAGGACCGGGTACTGCTCCTTGTCGGCGCGCAGCATCACGGTATAGCGCGCCATCACGTCCGGACGGTCCGGGAAGTAGGTAATGCGGCGGAAGCCTTCGGCCTCGCATTGGGTGTAGAAACCGCTGCCCGAGGTGTACAGGCCCGAAAGCGTGGTGTTTTCGACAGGAGCGCAGGTGGTTTCGATTTCCAGCAATACGTTGACCGGGGCATTGCGGATGGTCAGGGTATTGTTGCCAATAATATATTGACCCGGATCCAGCTCCACTCCGTTCATGCGCAGCGCGACCAGCTCAATGGCTTCGCCCTGCAGCACCAGGTCGCGGCTCTTGCTGTCCGGGTTATGGCGCAGTTGCACGCGGTTGGCGACGATGGTGCAGACGGGATCGAGGTCGAAGCCCAGTTCCACGGTCTCCACCAGGTAGTTGGGCGGGGTGTAGTCTTTACGATAAATCGCTTGAGGGCTGTCGGTACGCATGGTTTTGGCGAGCGAGGACAAAGAAGGCTATTTTACCAATACCGGGCAAGCGGTACGCCCGATTCTTTTCCGGTGTCCCTGTGGGGGTAACATTCTGTAATAATTAGGTGAAACGCATGTTGCCAGATTAAACTGGCTATAAGGATAAAAAGGAGTCTCGCCATGAAAGCGCTAGCCATTTTGGTGGCAGCCACCAGTTTGTTGCTGAGCGGCTGTGCCACTACCCTGCGCAGCAACGTTACGGTCTTCCATGAGTGGCCGAGCGACCTGCCGGACAAATCATATACCTTCGAAACCCCTTCCCCGGGCGAGGATACGCTGGAATTCCGCAGCTACCAGAACCTGGTGAGCGGTGAACTGGCCAAGCTGGGCTTCACGCAAGCCGCTACTACCAAGGATGCCAAGCTGCGCGTCGGCATGCAGTTCAGCACCATCGACCGTCCGTTCAAGGTCCTGACTGCGACCGACCCGTGGATGTATGGGCCAGGGCCGTGGGGCTATTACCCACGCTGGGGCTACTATCCTTACCGTTATCGCTACTACGGTTTCTACCGCCCATACTACGATCCGTGGATGTGGGGGCCGATGGAATACCGCGAAACCATCCAGCATAACTACGACCGCAACCTGCGCGTCACCATTAATAACCTGCAGGGCAAAAAGCTGTATGACGTGACAGTGCAGAACACCAGCCGCAAGCAATCGACCCCACTGGTCATGCCGGCACTGGTGCAAAGCGCCTTCACCGGCTTCCCTGGCGAAAGCGGAAAGGCCAAGCGCGTAGATCTTGAGCTCCAATAACACTATCAAATCGATCGGGCGGTGGCTGCGCGAAGGCGCATCCACCGCCTTTTTCCGTTCTCCACGCTGGGAAGGCCTGTCGACCGGTCCCCGGTGTCGTTGCGTTCCTGGTGCTGCTGGTGCTGGGGCTATCGCTATTGTTCCAGCGCCTGTACATCAACGGGCCCGCAATCTTTTACTGGAAGGCCATCGCCTACGGCTGGCTGCCTTTCGCACTCCTGCCCCTTCTACGCCTTGATGGCGCGCGGCACGGGGCCGAGCGGGCGTCCCGGCGCAGCGCCGGACCTGGCGCTGCTGACAACCCTGTTGCTGGCGCAGTCGGTCTGGATGGAGCTGTTCGTTGACCTGTGCTTTGCCGTCATGCTGCACAGCGGATCAGAGGCGTGGTCGGTGCGCTACCTGGGGCCATGGGGCGCATGGATCTTGTGGGGCATCCCGGTCACCGTGATGACCCTGTCGCAACTCGTGCTGCTGGCGCGCGCCGGGCGCGGCAGGCGCTGGCCGCTGATGCTCTCCGCAAGCTTGATGACGGGCGTGATTGTGCTTGGCGTAGCCACCCAGCAGCCGGATTTCTGGTATCCGAAAAAGCAGCAGGCCAATAACGAAGAATCGTCGCGCTACCTGAAACTGACCGCGGAACTGATGGAGTCGCAGCCGGTGCTGCTGTCGCGTCAACTGGCTGCGCTGGCGCCGCAGCGCCCCGGCAAGGTCGATATGTACGCGTTGACCTTTGCGCCTTATGGTGATGAAGTGTTCCGCCGCGAAAGCCAGATGGTGGCCGACGTGATGTCGCAGCGCTTCGACACTGCCGGCCGCACGATGCAGCTGGTGAACCATTTCCAGACTGCGGAAAAGCTGCCGTGGGCCACGACTGTGAACCTGCGGAAAGCGATCCGCAGCGTGTCGCGCACCATGGACAAGGACGAAGACGTGCTGTTCATCTACCTGACTTCGCACGGCGCGCGCGAAGGCCAGTTGGCGGCGGACTTCTGGCCCGTTCGAACTGACCGAGCTGACGCCTTCCACGCTGCGCAAGTGGCTGGATGAAGCGGGTATCAAGCATCGCGTGATTGCGGTGTCGGCCTGCTTCTCGGGCAGCTGGATTCCGTCGCTGAAAGACGATGCCACCATGGTGCTGACTGCAGCCGATGCCGATCACACGTCCTACGGCTGCGGCTACAAATCGGAACTGACTTTCTTCGGCCGCGCCATGTTCGACGAACAGCTGCGTACTCACACGCGCTCCTTCGAACAAGCCCACGCTGCCGCACGCGAAGTCATCCGCAAGCGCGAAGTCGAAGCAGGCAAGGACGACGGCTATTCGAACCCGCAAATCTCCGTCGGCAGCGCCATCCGCGCCAAGCTCGCCACATTTCAGTGAACAAAGCGGACGAGGAAATAGAAGACAGCCATGAGGGTCGCCATGGCGCCGTAAATTCTCCATGTCTGCTTATGCAAGTCTTCTTTGGACGCAAAGATATCCAGGCGTCCATTGATCCCCGCAATTGCGACCTTGACTTCGGTCACATCTTTGCCAAGCAATGCCACGTCTTCCTTGATCTCTCCAACATCGACCTTAAGCTGAGCGATATCGATCTTAAGTTGGGCGATATCGATCCTAAGCTGGGCTACATCGATCTTAAGTTGGGCTACATCGATCTCCAGCAGGCTCAAACTGCGCTCCACCTCCGTTAGCCGCTCGTTGATTTCGCCAATATCAATGCTCAGAAACGATGACGCGCACGGCAATGCTTCACTCAACCGCGTGGTGGCCTGCAATAAACCGGACCTCAGGTCGGGGTAGCGGTCCATCAAATTGTGCAGGGCCGCAACTAACATGGTTAAAGCGCTGACGCACTCAGTCATTTCTTTCGCAGAATTGCTCATGACGGTCCCCCCCCCTGTCGGATGTTAACAGTCCTTCGACAGGGGCGGCGTAAGAAAGTTCAATCGATTTTCAGTGCGCGTAGCGAGATGTCGTTATGCCCTACTCCTGGCACGACGTGGAACGTCGCGAGGCCGGGGCGGAAGCTGCGGTATAGGGTTTCACTGCTGGCGCGGGGAATAACTTCGTCGCGCTCGGCGGCGAGGATGGTGGTAGGTGCGTTGACTTTGGCGGCGTGGCTCGCCGAGTCGTAACGGTCGCGCAGCAGCAAGCGCACCGGCAGCCACGGGAAGTGGTGCGAGGCCGCGCCGGCCATGCTGTCGTAAGGCGTGACCAGCACCAGTCGGTCGACCGGCTTCAAGCTGGCCAGCCGGGTAGCGATGCCGCTGCCAAGGCTGCGTCCCCACCAGCGTCACTTGCGGGTGCCGGGCGCGCACATATTCGTACAATGCCTGCGCATCGGCAAACAGGCCCGCCTCGCTTGGCTCACCTGCCGTGGCACCGTAACCGCGATAATGCATCAGGTACAGCGCCTGGCCAGGAAAGACTGCCTGCAGCTCCGGCAGGCTGTCACCCACCGCTTCCGCATTGCCGCCGAAGTAAATCACAGCCGAAGGTCCCGGCTGTTCTTGCAGCGTAACGCCAACGCGCGCGCTGCCGTCCAGCGCCAGCACCGTTCCTCCTTCGAACGCTTGCGGGAAGTAGATCATGCTGCGCTGGCGAAAAAACACCACCGCGCACACCGCAACGTAGACAGCCAGCACGATCATTAGCAGCGAGGTGACCATGCGCGCGACCGGCTTACGCGCGCGCATCTGCGCGGCCCCAACTCATACCCCAGGAGTACAGGGCGACAAACATCATCACATCCATGAAGATACCGAATACAAGATATAGCAATGGCAGGAACAGCAACGTCAGATGGTGCAGCACATAGGCGTGCAGCAGGTATTGCATCGGGAACGCTACAGTGAAATATGCCAGCGTGCAAACGGTCAAGCCCACTTTGCGCCACAGCGAAAATGCGAACATGTAATACGTCGCGCCCAGCCCCCACGGCATGATGAACAGGAAGATCAGCGCCATCGTCAGCGCATCGCCCAGGTAGCGCGCCGAGTCGTAAGGGAATTCGCCCGGCAGGTAGTGGAAGAAAATCAGCGCGGTAGCCTGCACCAGCAGGCAGGCACGCACGATGTATTGCAATGGCAGGAAGCGGTCGCGCGATACCAGGAAGGTCGCCAGCAGGGCAAGCACGCAGCCGGCCAGCGTGATCCACCACAGCTGGTTTCCAGGCTCCCCGGCAGGGAGCAGCGGAAACGGCAGGTCCAGGTAGTAAGCTCCAAGATCGACCTGGCGAACCGCCACACTGCCCTGCGGCGCGATGCGCGGCAGCCAGAATTCGAACAGGCCACGCCACAGCGCGAGGATAGGCGACAGCAGGCAAAGCAGCACAATGGTAAACACCGCCGGCAGCGCCAGGGAGCCCAGCAGGTTGATGCGGCTTAACCTGATCTGGTACATCGAGCGGTGCAGCTGGATCGCGCTGCCGCCGAAGCCGCGGAACCGCAAGTCGTCGATCTTGCGCTGCAATGCATGCAATTGCTTCACGCTCAGAATTCCTTGAACAAGGCGGCTTCCACGCCGCGCCGGTCGTAGAACGGGTTATGGTAAGCCTCGGCGCGCAGCTGGAAGCCATAGGTCGGGGCCAGCCACTTGCGCCAGGTGCCGCTGATAACGTTGCTGCGGAAATTCACCAGCAGGTCTGCCGAGCCGGCGCCGATGTACTGGTAAGCCTCCTCGCCCATGTCGTAGCGCAGCGCGATGTATTGCTGTTTGTCGTGGCCCCAGGTCGCGGCAACATACTTAACGTTGGCCATCACGCCGCCCGGATTGCTGCGGTTGATGCGCGTGCCGCCCTGCACTACCCACGCATTCGGCAGGTACCACGAGATGCCGAGCAACAGGCTGCGATCCCGATGGCCGTCGCGGGCATTGACTGCCGTTACGCCGACGGTGGCAACCAGATTGCGGTCGGTGCCCAGCTTGCGGTTGATCACCGCGTCGGCGCGCGACTGCGGGTAGAAGAAACTGCTGCCATGGCTGGCGGCCAGGCTGCCGTACCAATCTTCATTGAAAACGTGGCTGACGCCGCCCACCAGCAGCGTGCCATGCGCGCCGAACTGGCGTGCGTTCACCAGGTCCGCATTCCACACCGTTGCGTCGGAGGTGCGCAGCGAGCCTCGGACGAATTGCTGGTTCCAGGTGCCAAAGCCGTCGCTCAGGCTGTGATGCAGCAAGCCCGCTTCGACCGTGCCGGTTGTGGCAGCCTGCGCCGCGGCGCAGCCGGCTGCCAGCAGGACTGCCAGGCAAACGAAATGCTGGTGTAACTTACGAATCATGCATACTCCGTATCAGGATTTCCTTGATGCGCGCGGCGGCAAAGCCGTCGCCGAATGGATTGGGGGCGGCGCGCATCGCCGCGTGAGCCTGGGCGTCGGCGCGCAGCGCATCGACGGCCCCGATAATGGCGCTGCTTTCGGTGCCGATCAGGCGTCCCCCGCCGCTGGCCACCAGCTCCGGCCGCTCGGTGGTTTCGCGCAGGATCAACACAGGCACATGCAGGCAGGCGGCTTCCTCCTGGATGCCGCCGGAATCGGTCAACACCAGCCAGGACTGGCGCAGCAGCTGCAGCGTGGTCGAATAGTTCAGTGGCCGGGTCAGGAAGATGCGCTCCGACACCTCTTCCGGCAAATCGGTAAATACTTCATCCACCGTTGCCCGGATCTTAGGATTGCTGTGCACCGGCCACACGATCACCAGGTCTTCGTCGGCCAGCAACAGCTTGCGCACCGTGGTCGAAATCGACATCAGGGGATGTCCCTGGTTTTCACGACGGTGCGCCGTGATGAATACCAGCCGCCGCCCGGCCATGACATGTTGCAGTCCGCGCAGCTGTGGGCTGGACATTTCATCCGGATTGCCCACCAGTTCCGGGTCGGTGGTTGCCAGGCGCACCGCATCGACAATGGTATTGCCGACCATATGGATCCGATCGCCTCCGACATTTTCGCGCAACAGGTTCAGGCGCGCGTTTTCAGTCGGCGCAAAATGCCAGTCCGCCAGCCGGCCGATCAACTCACGGTTCTTCTCCTCCGGGAACGGGTTGAAGCGGTTGTGCGAGCGTAAGCCCGCCTCCACGTGGCCGACCGGGATATGCTGGTAGAACGCCGCCAGCGCCGCCATGGCCGCGCTGGCGGTATCGCCATGCACCAGCACCGCTGCCGGCTGGACCGCTTCGAAGGCTGCACCCAGCTTCTCCAGCAGCATGGCCGACAGGTGGTACAGCGCGTCGGAAGTGCGCTGCAGCGGCAGGCTGAAATCGGGCAGGATCTTGAAGAAGCGGTACATCGGGTCGGCCATGTCTTCGTGCTGGCCGGTATGCAGCAGCAGCGGTTCCAGGCCGTCCTGCTTCAGCGCGTAGTAGACCGGCGCCATCTTGATGATTTC
>NZ_JBNZFX010000031.1:0-280990 GCF_050709955.1 Massilia eburnea | reverse complement strand
TACGCGGGTTGGGGCCGTCCGGCGCGGTGCGGCCGCTGTTATTGGTCAGGGTGAAGTAGACCTCGCCGTTGGCCGGATTTACCGAGCACCATTCCGGGCGGTCCATCTTGGTGGCGCCCACCGCATCGGCGGCCAGGCGGGCGTTGACCAGCACGTCGGCCTGGTCGGCGAACTTGTAGGTGGTGTACGCGGCGATGGCGGCGTTGCTGATGTTCAGCTCGATCCAGGAACCGCTGCCGTCGGCGGCGAACTTGGCCACGAACAGCTTGCCCGAGTCGAGGTATTTGTCGCCGGTGGCCAGCAGGTCGGCCGGGCTGGCGTCGGCGTCGCTCCAGGTCGCGCTGGAGACGAATTTGTAGATGTACTCGTTGCGCGAATCGTCGCCCATGTAGACCGCCAGCGGCTGGCCGGCCACGGTCTTGCCGAAGGCGGCGCTTTCGTGGGCGTAGCGGCCCAGCGCGGTGCGCTTGCGCAGGTTCTTGGTCTTGTTGTACGGATCGGCTTCCACGATATAGCCCATGCCGTTCATCTCGTTGCGGTAGTCGTCGCTGCCGTCCACCGAAGCGCCCAGCCGGGAATTGTTCCAGCGCGCGTACTTGTCGTCGAGGCCTCCGGTTTCCCAGCCGTGGCGCGAGGCCGCGCCCTGGTTGCGGCCATAGCGCTTGAGCGCGGCGACGCTCTTGTCGTTGCCGCGCGCCGCATCGTCGGCTGCGCCGCGGGTGAAGTAACCGCTCCAGTTTTCTTCGCCGGAGACGAAGGAGCCCCACGGGCGTGCGGCCGGTGCCGCAGTTGTTCAGGGTGCCGCGGACCTTGCTGCCGTCGGTCGAGTACTTGGTTTTCACCAGCACATTGCCTTTGACCGGGCCCGCTGATGTCGCAGTCGGTGAGGCAGGTGACGCGGCGGTTGAATGCCGAATCCTTGACGTATTCCCACTTGCCGGCAGCCTTGCGCACTTCCACCACGGAGATGCCGTGCAGCGCGGTTTCGCGGTCGACTTCGGCGGCCGGGCGCGGCAGGGTGTTGCTGCCGCCGTTGGCATGGATGAAGAAGGAGGCCAGCTTTTCGTTGGTGGTGGCTTCGTGGTTGACCGCCAGCAGGCCCGCGCTCGTTGCCGCTGGCCGAAGGCTTGCCTGCGCTGTCCAGGCCAAAGAACTCCATGCCGTCGTGATGGTCGCCGGCGCGGTTTTCGAAGTCGGCATCGCTGCCATCGTTCTTGAAGGCGGTGGCGGAAGCGGTCCAGCGGGTCGCCCAGCGCGTAGATGACCGAGGGCGGTATAGCCGGCCGGCACGGTGACTACGTCGGCCAGGCTCTTGCCCACGGCCGTGAAGCCCAGCAGCTTCTCCACTGGCGCTGGGGGTTCCGGCTTGGTGACCACCGGCGCATCATCGCCGCCACCGCCGCAAGCGGTCAGGGTGGGCCGAACCCATCATCACGGAGATGGCCGATGCTACCGAACCGCGCAGCAGGTTGCGGCGGCTGATGCGCTTTGTCGAGGACTTCGCTGAAATGTTCGTTCGGGGTATCGTTGTAGCCGATGTCGTCGTGATCGATTTTGTTTTCCATGACGCTTTCCAAAAGTGGGGGTAGTTGAAACTGCCCGTTATTCTAGAAAGCGAAAATGACAACATCGTGACTATCCACACGCATCCCGCAAACGAAAGCGTTTGATGCTTCAGCTTTCGCTGCCCTGCCATGCCATTTTCTGCACCCTGATGTGGGGATGGCTTTCCAGCGCCTCCCAGTGCGGCAGGAAGCGGAAGCCTCGCTTCAGGTAAAAGGCTGCGGCGCGCTCATTGGCCGGCGACACATCGAGCACCACGCGCGCGTGGCCCTTGGCTTGCGCGTGCGCCTTCATGGCGTCCCACCAGCGCAGCCGCCGCCGCGCCGCTGCCGCGCTGATCCGGCCTGACCCACATGGCGATCAGGTTGAACTCTTGCGCGGCGCTGACGACGCCGCCGACCATGGCCGATTGGGGTGTCACCGCTAAAGGCGAGCAGGTAGGTTGCCGGCCCACGCGCCGCGGCCCGGTCGCGCCATTGCTGGTCCGGATTGCCGGCAGCGCTGGCGTGCGTCACGCCAAAGGCCGTGGGGCAATCGAGCAGCGCGGCAAGGCGCAGCGCTTTGAGGATGGGCCAGTCTTGTTCTGTGGTGTGTCGTATCAACATGCGAGGGAGTATAGCAACTGTGCGTGCGCGCACGGCGCGGCAGGCACGGCGGCGCGAGACTGGCTTGAAAGGAGGCATGCCATGCCAGAAGGCCCATCGATCGTCATCCTTACCGAACTCGTGCACGCCTTTGAAGGCCGCACCATTTGCGCCGCCAGCGGCAACAGCAAACTGATCCCGTTCGACCAACTGCCCGGCCAGCCCATCCTGTCGCTGCGCAGTTGGGGCAAGCATTTCCTGATCGAGCTGCCGCTGTTCACGCTGCGAATCCATTTCCTGATGTTCGGCAGCTACCGCATCGACGAACGCAAGGAAGGCTCGGAACCGCGGCTGTCGCTGCAGTTTGAAGAAGGGGGCGAGCTGAACTTCTATACCTGCTCGATCAAGCTGGTGCAGGGCGCACTGGCGCAGGCTTACGATTGGCGCAGCGACGTCATGTCCGAGCACTGGAGCCCGCGCCTGGCCTTGAAGAAACTGCGGGAAAATCCCGAGCGACTGGTGTGCGATGTTTTACTCGACCAGAGTATCTTTGCTGGCGTTGGCAATATTATTAAAAACGAAGTATTGTTTCGATTACGCACTCATCCTCTCTCTACAGTCAATAAATTACCGCAAGGAAAGTTGCGGGACTTGGTGAAGCAGGCACGCCAGTACAGCTTTGAATTCAAAACCTGGAAACAGGCATTCGAACTGAAAAAACATTGGCAAGTGCACAACCGCCGTGAATGTCCGCGTTGTAATATCAAGTTGCACCGGGCCCATCTCGGGCTCACCCAGCGGCGCACTTTCTGGTGCGAGCGCTGTCAAAAGCGTTATGGCGACGCAGACGATGTTGTAAAGAATTAGCTCATCCAGTATTGCTTGTTGTTAATAACAATGGGTAGGACTACAATCATTTTGATGCGCCTAAAAATTGCGCATCACCCAGGACTGTGTCACATTTGGAATTTGCCAATATGTCTTTCTTGTCTTCTGCTACGCCCAAACTTGCGCCGTGGCGAATCCTGCTGGTGGATGACGAACCGGATATCCACGACATCACCAAACTCACGCTGAGCCGGTTTCGCCTGGAAGGCCGCGGCCTGACTTTCCTGCACGCTTACAGCGGCGCTGAAGCGAAGGAAGTGCTGGCGAAGGAACACGACATTGCCCTGGTTTTCCTCGACGTGGTGATGGAGCGCGAAGACTCCGGCCTGGAAGTGGCGCGCTGGATGCGCGAAGACCTCGACAACCAGTTCACCCGCATCGTGCTGCGCACCGGCCAGCCGGGACAGGCTCCGGAAGAACGCGTGATCGTCAATTACGACATCAACGATTACAAGGAAAAGACCGAGCTCGATCGCACCAAGCTGTTCACCACCACCTTCGCCGCGCTGCGCGCCTACCGCGACATCATGAAGGTGGAAGAAGCACGCCGGCAGCAGATGCATTACCGCGAAGGCCTGGAGCGCGTGATTGCCGCTTCGGCCCATATCTTCCAGGCGCGTAACCTGAAAGACTTCGCCAACGGCCTGCTGCAGCAAGTGGTCGCCCTGCTGCGCCTGGAGCAAAGCATGCTGGTGCGGCTGCGCGGCGCCACCGCCGTCAGCGGCGAAAACGATTACGAAGTGCTGGCCCAGATCGGACAGGATGAAGACAGCCTGCTGACGCCGGAGCTGCTGGCCCAGCTCAAGGACGCGGAGCGCAACCGCATTTCGCGCATGACCGGCGACACCTTCGTCGGTTACTTCCCCAACAGCAGCGGCAAGGCGTCGCTGCTGGTGCTGAAGGGCGTGGAAGAGATTTCCGAGATCGACCAGCAGCTGCTGGAGATTTTCTGCAGCGGCGTGGCGATCGCCTTCGACAATATCCTGCTGACGCAGGAGATCACCGATACCCAGGCCGAATTGATCATGCGCCTGGGCGACGTGGTCGAATCGCGCTCAAACGAAGCCGGCAACCATGTGCGCCGCATGGCCGAATTCTGCCACCTGCTGGCGACAGCGGCCGGCATGCCGGAAGAAGAAACCGCCGTGCTGAAACACGCGGCGCCGATGCACGACATCGGCAAGATCGCCACCCCGGATTCGGTGCTGCTCAAGCCCGGCAAGCTCGATGCGGCCGAATGGGAAATCATGAAGCAGCATCCGGCGGTCGGCCTGTCGATCCTGGACGGCTCGCAGCGCCCGATCCTGAAAGCGGCTGCAGTGATCGCCCACCAGCACCACGAGAAGTTCGACGGCAGCGGTTATCCGCAAGGCCTGAAAGGCTATGACATCCATGAGTATGCCCGCATCGTGGCCGTGTCCGACGTGTTCGACGCCCTGATGCACAAGCGCTGCTACAAGGACGCCTGGCCGGTCGAGAAAGTGGTGGAGCACATGCGCGAAGTGGCCGGCAGCCACCTCGACCCCAAGTTCGTCGAGCTGCTGATCGCCAATATGGAGCAAGCGCTCGTCATCAACGAACGCTTCCCGGATTAAAGTCGGGGTCAGCTCCGGCAATCGGACATAAATTTCGCTTTGCGAAATTTATGTCCGATTGCCGGAGCTGACCCCGACTTTCTATTTGCTACGCTGGTCGCGGGGGAAGCGCAGGTGGTAGTGCAGGCCCATGCCGGGTGAGCTGACCACCTTCACCGTGCCGCCCAGGGGGCCGGTTACGAGGTTGTACAGGATGTGGGCGCCGAGGCCGCTGCCGCCGGAGCCGCGCTTGGTGGTGAAGAAGGGGTCGAACAGCTGCTGCAGCGTGGTCGCATCCATGCCGATGCCGTCGTCGCTGTAGTCGAACAGCACGTGGTCGCCTTCCAGCTTGCCGGTGATGCGGATGGTGCCCTTCTGCCCTTCTTCGAAGCCGTGCACCAGCGAGTTCACCACCATATTGGTGACGATCTGCGAGACGGCGCCGGGGAAGCTTTCACAGTGGATGTCCGGCGGACATTCGACCTTCACCGCAATCGGCTTGCCTTTCAGCTTGGGCTGCAGCGACAGCAGCACTTCGTCCAGGTATTTGCGCAGGTTGAAGTGGCGGATATTGTCGGACGACTGGTCCACCGCCACCTGCTTGAAGCTGCGCACCAGGGCGGCGGCGCGCTGGGTATTGGTAGTCATGATCTTCAGCGACTGGTCGACCGTATTGAAGAACTGGCTCAAGCCGTCTTCGTCCAGGGTACCTTCGGCCAGGTCGAGGCGGCACAGGCGCAGTTCTTCCACCAGGTGGCTGGTGGCGGTGACGCAGATGCCAAGCGGGGTGTTGATTTCGTGCGCCACGCCGGCCACCAGGCGGCCCAGCGAGGCGAGCTTCTCTTGCCGTACCAGCTCCGATTGCGCCGTCTGCAATTGCGTCAGCGCGCTGGCCAGCGCGGTGTTCTGTTCTTCCAGTTCGGCCTTGGCGCGGCGGATCGCGAGGTCGGCGCGGGTACGCGCGATGGCGGCTGCCGTGTGGTTGGCAACGTAGGCCAGGATGTCCAGTTCGGCCTGCGAGTACAGCACCGACGCATCGTAGCTTTGCACGATGATCACGCCCAGCGCCTGCTCGCCCACCATCATCGGGCAGCCCATCCAGCTGGCAATGCCCTGGTTGCCCAGCGGTTCGTTGATTTCGCCGCTGGCCATCAGGGCTTCGAACGCGGGACCGTCGAGCAGCATCGGCTGGCGTTTCTTCAGCACGAAGGAGCTCATGCCGATGCCGTATTCGAAACGCTTGACCGGCGCTTCCAGGTCTTTTTCATCGACGAAATAAGGGATCGAAATCTCGTCGCGCTTGGGGTGGTACAGCGCGATCAGGAAATTGCGGGCGGTGATCAGGCTGCCGACAATCTCCTGCAGGCGCGCATACAGCAGCCCGGCGTCGGATTCGGCGGAGGCGGAGGCGGACAGGCTGGCGATCTCGTACAGGGCGCGCTGCAGGCGTTCGGCCTTGCTGCGCTCGGCCACTTCGCGCTGCAGTTCCAGCGTACGCTCGCGCACGGCGCGTTCCAGCCGGTCCATGCTTTGCAGGCCTTGCAGGGCGCTCGATACGTGGTTGGCGATCTGCGCGAACAGGGCCTGGTCTTCCTCGCTGTAGGTATGCTCCTTGTCGTAACTCTGGATCACCATGGCGCCGATCACGTCATGGCCCTGGTCCAGCAGTGGGCAGCCAACCCAATGTTCGGCGATGGTGCCGACGCCGAATACCTCGTTCTCCTGACGGGCGCGATGTTCGTCGCCGGTCATCACCAGGCGCTGCTTGTTCAGGATCACCCAGGCGGTGGGCGACTGGTCGGGCGTGGCCAATTGCACCAGCTGGTCCTTGTAGGGGTGGTCGTCCACTTCATCGACAAAGTAGACGAAGCGCACCGCATTGCCGGGCGCGTCGCGGTCGCTCAAGGCCACATAGAAATTCGAGGCGTACATGATGCGCCCGAGCGCGGCGTGCACGGACTGCAGGAAGACCGTGATATCGGTGCAACTGTTGGACAGCTTGCCAATTTCCAGCAGGATTTCCTGGACGGCCTCCAGGCGGCGCAGACGGCTTTCCATCTTCTTCCCAAGGTTAGATGCGTCTGGGAAATATAGCAGGAGGCGTCCACGCTAGCCAGCGGAAAACAAAGCCCGCGTCGTGCGCGGGCCGTTCGCTTTGTGCCAGATCAATGCAGCGACATGGCCGGCCGTCGCGGCGGCAGGATCGGCGGGCCGAGCGGCGTAATGCGCGGGTCGATGGCCGGGTCGGGCGTCTGGTATTTGAAGGGATTGATGATGATTGGAGGAATCGTCGGTGGCGCCGATGGCGGGCCTTTGGGGCCGCCGCCGAACCAGGAAAATGCGCTGCGCTGGCGCGGTTCGCTATCGATTCCCAGGAGCAACGATTGGCTCCCGTCTCTTACTAGCCAAGCCATATTCCCCTCCATCTCAGAGATCGGATATTCAGTATAGGCAAACAGTTAATGAATTCAAGCTGCGATTGTGGCTCGCCGCGAAACTTTTTCCATTCATCATCCAATTTCCACCGTTCGTCGCAATCCGATGGCTGGGCCGGGGCAGCAGGCCTACAGTGACAGCATGTTCAACGCCAAGAGGCCCATCATGAAAAAGGTATTTGCCCTGACCCTGGTCCTGCTGTTCTTCTGCACAGTTGGAGCCTGGTTCGCCTTCGACGCCAACGATCTCGTCGTCACGGTCGGCGACTCGGACTATGACGGGCCGCTGGGCGTCCTGCTGGGCACCGTGCTGACCGGCGGTGTGTTTGCCGTGATGGCGGTGGCGATGGTTTTTGCGGCTGCCATTGTCACTGTGGTGATGGCCGGCGTCGGCGTGATCGTGATCCTGTCGCTGGCCCTGGCTGCCGTGGTGGCCATCGCGGCCGTGTCGCCCCTGCTGCTGCCGCTGATGATCCCCTTCTTCATCTACTGGCTGGTGAAGCGCCGCGACCGCAAGCCTGCGGCACCTGCCGCACCGGCCCTGGAACACGCGCCTGCCTGATGGCCCGGATCGGGTGCTAGAATGCAATTTTGACAACCTATACAGAATGGCATCCATGCGCCCGACCACCTTGCTGCTGTCCTTGGCCTTCGCCTTCCCTGCCGCCGCCCTTGCTGACAAGCTCGACGACGCCATCCAGGCGGAAATGAAACGCAGCCATATTCCCGGCGTTTCGATCGCTGTCGTAAAAGACGGCAAGATCATCCGCGAGCAAGGCTATGGCTTCTCCGACCTCGAGAACAACGTCAAGGTCACGCCTGCCACCGTCTTCCAATCGGGCTCGATCGGCAAGACTTTCACCGCGGCGCTGGTGATGCTGCTGGCCGAAGACGGCAAACTGTCGCTGGACGATCCGATTTCGAAACACCTGGCCGGCACGCCCAAGGCCTGGGAAGGCATCACCATCCGCCACCTGCTGTCGCATACCTCCGGTCTGGGCGATCCTTACGCCAAGCTGGACCTGAGCAAGGATTACACGCAAGAAGAGCTGATCGCGCTGGAAGCGGAGATCCCGATGCTGTTTGCGCCGGGCGAAAAATGGTCGTATTCGAATATGGGCTACCACCTGCTCGGCTTTATCTGCAACAAGGCCGGCGGCAAATTCTATGGCGACCAGCTGCGCGAGCGCATCTTCGCGCCGCTCGACATGGGCACCCGCATCATCAGCGAAGCCGACATCATCCCGCACCGGGCGCGCGGCTATGAACGCAAGGGCGGCGTGCTGCTGAACCAGTCCTGGGTGGCGCCACGCCTGAATACCACGGCGGACGGCAGCTTGTACCTGACGGCGCGCGACCTGGCGAAGTGGGACCTGGCGCTGTACGGCGACAAGGTGCTGCCGGCCAGCGTGCGCCAGGCCAGCTGGACGCCGGCCAAACTGAACGACGGCAGCGCCACCGAATACGGCTACGGCTGGCAGCTGTTCCAGCGCAACGGCCATCGCGCCATTGCGCACGGCGGCGCGTGGCAAGGCTTCCGCTCGCAGCTGTACCGCTTCGTGGACGACCGGCTGTCGGTGGTGGTGCTGGCCAATTCGGCCAGCGCGCGTCCGGGCAAGCTGGCCGACATCGTCACGGCGCATTACCTGCCGGCCCTGGCCGTCGAGCCCAAACCGGCGATTGCGGAAACCGAGCCGGCCGTCGCCGAACGCGTGCGCAGCATGTTCGCCAGCATCGCCGATAGCAAGCTGCCGGAAGGCTTGAGCGAAAAGGTGGCAGGCACCCTGTCGCCGGAATTCCTGGCCCTGGTGTCGGACAACTTGCGCGAATGGGGGCCGCTGCGCACGGTGGAAGCGCTGGCTCGCAGCACCGACGGCGAAATGCGCAAGTACAGCTATCGCCTGAACTACACCAGCGGCGCCCTGCTGGTCGACCTGAGCCTGGGCAAGGGCGACAAGGTCGAGCAGCTGCGCCTGCGTGGCGACTGATCAGCCTTCCACGCGATTGCGGCCGGCGCGCTTGGCGCGATACAGCGCATGGTCGGCCCGCACCAGGGCCGCATCGCCGCTGCGGTCGGACGGCGCCATGCTGGCAATGCCGATGCTGACCGTGATCGCGACGCTGCTGCCATCCCGCCCCATCGGCGTATCGGCAATGCGCTGGCGCAGCCGTTCGGCGAAGGCGCGCGCCGCCTCCAGGTCGGCGCCCGGCAGCAGGATCGCGAACTCCTCGCCGCCAACGCGGCCCAGCATGTCGATCTTGCGCTGCGAGTCGCGCATCAGCCCAGCCAAATGGCGCAGCACCGCATCGCCCCAGTCGTGGCCGTGGGCGTCGTTGATGTCCTTGAAGTGGTCGATGTCCAGCATCAGCACGGCGGCGCGGCCGCCAACGTCGCGCTGCAGGCGGGCCTGTTCGTCTTCCAGCCGCGTCATGAATTCACGCCGGTTCGGCAAGCCGGTCAGGAAGTCGGTGGTGGCAAGCTGCACCAGTTCTTCGTTCAGGCGCTTGCGCTCCGTGATGTCGATGGTGGACACGATCACGAAGTCAAGCGCATGCTCATGGCCCGGCATCACCAGCAGCGTCAATTCATTCTGGCGCTGCACGCCATCCAGGCGCAGGTAGCTGCCTTCGCACTGGAACAGGTGCGAGCCCTGCGCCATCGCCAGCAGCGCGCGCCCGAATTCCTGCAGCGCCGATGGCGCGAAATTCTGCGCCAGGCTGAGCTGCCCCGGCTGCTTGCTGGCCGGATCGGCGCCCACCTGCTGCAACGCGGCGGCATTCAGGTCGGTGATGCGCACAAGCCCGGCCAGGCGCTGCAACTGGCTGGGATTCACCTGCAGCCATTGCGCCACGTCTGCCACGCCCGACTCCTGCAACTCCTGCAAGGCGCAGCGCAGCGCCGACCAGTCCTGCTGCCACAAGGCCACCGGCGCATGGTCGTACAGGCTGCGGAAACGTGCCTCGCCGACGCGCAGGGCCTCGGCGGCGCGGGCCTGTTCCACCGCAATGCCGGCCAGGCTGGCAGCCTGGTCGAGCAGGGCCAACTGCGCCACGCTGGGGCACTGCGCTTCACGGTGGTAGATGGCGAAGGCGCCCAGCACTTTGCCGTTGGCGCCATGCACCGGCTCCGACCAGCAGGCACCGAGGCCGGCACGCAGCGCCATTTCGCGGTACGGGGCCCACAGCGTGTCGCTGGCAATGTCCGCCACGATCACGCGGCTGTTGCTGGTCACGGCCTTGCCGCAGGAGCCGTTGCCATAGCCGACCGGCAGGCCGTCGATGGCCTGCCTGTAAAAGGCCGGCAGGCTGGGCGCGGCGGACAGCAGCAGGTGCTTGCCCTCCTCGTCAAGCAGCATGACGCTGCAGATCATGCCAGGGTTGACCGCTTCGATGCCGTGCATCAGGTTATCCAGCACTTCCTGCTGCGGCGCCCCGGCGGCCAGCAGTTCCAGCACCTGGTGGCGGCCATCCTCGCGCCGCTCGTTCATGGTGCGTTCGGTGATGTCGCGGAAGGACCAGAGCCGCGCCGGCTCGCTGCCCAGGCGCAGCGGGCGCGTGGTCACCTCCAGCACGCGTCCATCGCGCATCTGGAGCTGGCTGTGGCTGTCCTCGCTCTCCGGCTCGGGCCGGGCGCTGGCCTGCAGGAAGGCCTCCGGCTGTTCCAGCTGGCTTGCCATATGCGCCAGCAGGATGGCGCCATCGTTCTCCCAGTCGAGCTGCTCCGGCACATTCCACAACTGGCGGAAGCGGCGGTTGGAGTTCAGCACCGTGCCGCTGTAATTGTCGACCAGGATGCCGTCCACCGTGGAGTCGAGGATGCAGCGCAGCACCGCCTGGCTGCGCTGGGCATGTTCGGCCATGGCCAGCAGGGTGTCCTGCCCTTCGCGCAATTCATCGCCCATGCGGCTGCTCTGGTCGAGCGCGACGCGCAAGCGTTGCCGGCTTTCCGCCAGCACGTAGGCCAGCAGGGCCAGCAAGCCGCTGATCAGCAGGCCGCCGATGGCGATGCTGCGCGGTTTATCGGACAGCACGCCGTTCGGCTTGGGCAGCGCGCTGATATGCAGGGTCCAGCGCCGGCCGGCCAGGCTGATGCGCTTGAGCGCATGCTGGCGCCCTTCCGCCGCACTGGCCCTTGGTGCGCTGTCGAACATGCGCGTCATGGCGTTGGGCTCTTCGCCGTCGTAGACTTCCACGTCGAGGCCGCGCATCGCATCCTGGCCCAGCGCGGCCATGACGTCGCTCATGCGGAACGGCGCGTAGACCCAGCCCTTCAAGGCGCTGCGGCGCTGGAGCAGGGTGTAGCGCCCGACGCCATTCTGGTAAATCGGCAGCGCGATGAGGAAGCCGGCCTGCACCGGGTCGGCGCTTTCCTGTTTCAGCAGCAGCTTGCCGGTCATGGTCGGCAGTCCGGAGTCGCGCGCCTGCTCGAATGCGGCGCGGCGCACCGGCTCGGACAAGCCGTCATAGCCGAAAGCCTGCAGGTTACTGCCCGAGAACGGCTCGAGATAGACTACCGGGCCATACTGGCTGCGCTGGCCGGGCGGCGTCACCGCATAATCCGGGAAACCTTCCGCCTGCACCATGGCGATGTGCGACGCCAGCTGCGGGCCGGGCACCATGCGCATGAAACCGATGCCCTGCATGCCGGGAAAGTTCTGGCCCAGCTCAAGGCGTTCGATATAAGTGTGGAATTCCTGGCGGTCGACAAAGTCGGAACTGGCGAACAGGCCCTGCACGCCGTACAGCACCTGCACATAGGCCTGCATGCGCACTGCAATATGATTGACCAGTTCGCGCGCGCGGTATTCGAAGCCGGCGCGCGCATCGCGTTCGGCATCGAGGTGGGCGCCCCACCAAACGCTGCCGGTCGCCGTCAGGCAAAGCGCCGCCACCAGCCCCGCCAACAAGCGGGGTTGCAGCAAGCGTTGCAGCGGCGGGCTGGCAGGAGGCCTTTGCATACCAGCATCTTAGTTTGTTCAGGGCAAAATAATTGCCTCATAGAAAAAGTCAATCGGCGCTAGCGTCGTGATTGCCACCCGGGGCGGCGTGATACAGGCGATAGCCGCGCGCGCGCAGCTCGCAGGCCGGGCAAGTGCCGCAGCCATAGCCCCAGTCGTGCAGTGCGCCGCGTTCGCCCTTGTAGCAGGTGTGGGTGTCGGCACGGATCAGGTCCACCAGCTTGCGGCCGCCGAGACGTTCGGCCAGTTGCCAGGTTTGCGCCTTGTCCAGCCACATCAGCGGCGTTTCCAGCTTGTTGCGGGTGTCCATGCCCAGGTTCAAGGCCACTTGCAGCGCCTTCATGGTGTCGTCGCGGCAGTCCGGATAGCCGGAGAAGTCGGTTTCGCACATGCCGCCCACCAGCACGGTCAGGCCGCGGCGATAGGCCAGGGTGGCGGCCACGGTCATGAACAGCAGGTTGCGGCCGGGCACGAAGGTGTTCGGCAAGCCGTTTTCCTGCATCACGATCTCGATGTCTTCGGTCATGGCGGTCTTCGACAGCTGCGAGATCAGGCCCAGGTCGACCATGTGGTCTTCGCCCAGGCGCTCGGCCCATTCCGGCTTCAGGGCGCGCATCTGCTCCAGCACGCGCGGGCGCACGGTCAGCTCGATCGCATGGCGCTGGCCGTAGTCGAAGCCGATGGTTTCAACGCGCGGATAGCGCTCCAGGGCCCAGGCCAGGCAGGTTGTCGAGTCCTGTCCACCGCTGAACAGGACCAGTGCGGCGTCGTTTGTCAGCATCGCAGTCTTTCTTTGAGGTCTATTTGTAATCAATCATTAAGTGGCCGACAAGATTGCGGCTGATCCGGTAACATTCGGTTTCGACTTCCAGATCACAGACCACGAATTTTGGCACAATCCGGCATAAAAGTATTGAGGGGCCTTGTACTGGGCTGCGCCGCCCTGCTGCTGCCCTTGCTGGCGGCCGCCCAGGGCTGGACTTACCAGGTCCGCATCGACGCTCCGCGCCAGCTGGAATCGCTGCTTGAAGACAATCTCGACCTGGTGCGCTACCGCACGAATGAGCGCATGGACCGCGACCAGCTGCAGCGCATGCTGCGCGCGGCGCCGGAGCAGATCAAGACGCTGGTTGCAACCGCCGGTTACTACAGCCCGGCGGTGAATATCAGCCTGGACGAAAGCGCTACCCCGACCGTCAGGATTGAGGTGCAGCCCGGCGCGCCGGTGCTGGTGGGCGAGGTGGAGATCGTGCTAGAAGGCTTTGCGTCGTCGTCGGGCGCCCCGTTCGACAAGGATGCGCTGAAGGCCGGCTGGGACTTGCCGGCCGGTTCCGTGTTCCGCCAGGACGCGTGGGAAAAGGCCAAGCGCGATATCCTGCGCGCCGTGGTGCAGACGCGCTATCCGCGTGCGCAACTGGTATCGAGCGAGGCGGTGGTCGATCCGGAAACCCGGCGCGCACTGCTGCATGTGGCCCTCGATAGCGGTCCCGAAATGCGCTTCGGTGCATTGAAGATCGAAGGCCTGCGCCGTTATCCGGAATCGGCGGTACGCAACCTGAATCCGATCAAGCCCGGCGACGTCTACAGCGAAGCCGCGCTGCAGGCCTACCAGGGCAAGCTGCAGGAAACCGGTTATTTCGCCAACGTCGAAGTCAGCGCCGACCTGTCGTCCTTGCTGGGCGAGCAGATCGAGGCAGCCGAGGAAAAGGCCGAAGGCGTGCCGCAGCCAACCAGCATGGCGCCGCTGCCCTTGCTGGTGCGGGTGGTGGAGAACAAGCGCAAGAATGCCAGCGTGGGTATCGGTTTCAGCACCAATACCGGGTCCCGCATGTCGGGCACCTACGATGACCTGAACGTGTTCGGCCTGAAGATGAAGAGCGCGTTGACGCTGGAGACCAAGCGCCAGCAGGCGCGCAGCGACTTCTACTTCCCGACCACGGCGGACGGCTATAACGACAGCTTCGGCGCGGCGCTGGAACGCAAGGACATCGAGGGTGAGATTACGCGCACCGCTTCGGTCGCGGCCAAGCGGGCCTGGGGCACGCCGCTGCTGGAGCGCAGCATCTCGATCGAATACCTGAACGAGAGCAAGACCGTGAACCGGGTGCTGTCGTCGCACAGCCAGTCCTTGCCGATCACCTATGCAGCCACCTGGCGCAAGGTGGACAACCTGGTGTTCCCGACCAAGGGCTATGTGCTGAACGCCACGCTGGGCGGGGCCCTGCTGCCGGTGCTGACGGATGAGAAATTCATCCGCGCCACGGCGCGCGGCATCACTTACCGGCCGCTGAGTCCAAAGTCCACCGTGATCCTGCGCGCCGAGTTCGGGGCGCTGGGCTCGGCGCACCAGGACGGCGTGCCGACCACCTACCTGTTCCGCGCCGGCGGCGACAACTCGGTGCGCGGCTATGCCTACCAGGAACTGGGGGTGCAGCAGGGCGAGGCGACCGTCGGCGGCCGTTACCTGGTGACCGGCAGCGCTGAATATCAATACTGGTTCAAGCCCGCCTGGGGCGCGGCGCTGTTCTACGACGCCGGCAATGCTTCCAATTCGCTGGGCGGCTTGCGGCCCAAGTCGGGCTACGGCGTCGGTGCGCGCTACAAGAGCCCAGTCGGGCCGATCAACGTCGACGTGGCGTATGGCCACGCCACGAAGAAGGCGCGGCTGCACTTCTCGCTGGGGTTCACGTTCTGATGGATACGCCACGCAATCCCCCGCCGGCCGACGCGCCGCCGGCCACCCGGCGCAAGTGGCTGCGCCGCACGCTGATCGGCGGCGGCGTGACGCTGGCCGTGCTGGGCGGCGCCGTTTGGCTGCTGGGGCGCGAAACCACGCTGCAGCAGATCGTGGCCCAGGTCGCGCGCTCCAGCGGCGGCCAGATCGTGGTCACCGGCGTCAGCGGTTCGCTGTACGGGCGCATGCATATCGGGCGCATCGTGTATCGCGACGAATCCAGCGTGCTCACGCTCGACAACGTCGACATCAACTGGTCGCCGCTGCAGTATTTCAGTAAAGGCGTGGCAATCAGCGAGCTGCATGTGGCGCGGGCCGAGTCGCGCAGCACCGGGCCGTCCAAGCCTGCCGCGATGCCGGCATCGATCACGCCGCCGTTCCGCCTGAGCATTGCGGATGGCCGCGTGAGCAACCTGGCGCTGGTCGGCGCAGACGGCAGCCGCACCGAGCTGCGCGCCATCAAGCTGCAGCTGCTGGGCGATGGCCGGCACTGGCAATTGAAAGACGCCAGCGCCGAAACGCCGGTTGGCGCCCTGGCCGCCAGCGCCGATATCTCCACCACGCGCCCTTACCAGTTGAGCGCCACCGCCGCCCTCGCCCCGATTCCGCCTGCGCCCGCGGCCCGTCCCAACGGTTCCACCACGACGCCGCCTGGCGCGGCGGCCGCAACGCCGCCCGACCCGAGCCTGGTCCAGCGCAGCGCGACGCGGCTGGAACTGTTCGCCAGTGGCGACCTGGCGCAGCTGAAGCTGGACGTCAAAGGCAAGTCGAACTACGCCAACGGCGACGGCACCCTGGTGCTGGCGCCGTTCGACGCCATGCCGCTGCGCAGCATCCGCTTGCAGGCGCGCGACGTCGACCCGGCCCGCTTCGACCCGGCCTGGCCGGCAGCGGCAATCGACCTCGCGCTGGAAGCCGCCATCAACGGCGACAAGCTGTCCGGCAAGCTGGCAGCCACCAACCGCGGCACAAGCGGCCCGCTCGACCAGCAAAAACTGCCGCTGCGCAGCGCCGCCGCCCAATTGGGCGGCACGCTGGACAACGCAAGCCTGAGCGGCCTGCTGATCGACCTCGGCGCCGCAGGCAAGTTCACCGGCAGCGGCAACCTGCGCCGCCTGCCGAAAGACGGCAGCATCGACACCGCCGGCGTGCGCCTGCACACCGACCGCCTCGACCTGCGCGGCCTGCACGGCGCTGCCATCAGCACTGCGATTGCCGGCGACATCAGCGCCGAAACCAAGGGCGGGCAACACACCTTGCGCGCCGCCCTTGGCGAAGGCAAGCTGCGGCTCGACGCCCACGCCACGCTGCAAGACCTGCTGCTAACCCTGCACCAGGCGCGCATCACCGCCGGCCAGGGCAGCATCACCGCTACCGCGCAAGCCAGCCTGAAAGACGACAAGGCCTTCAAGGCCAACGCACTCGTCAAGCGCTTCGACCCGGCCGCGCTGGGTGCATTCCCATCGGCCGAGCTGAATGCCGAACTGCAGGCAAACGGCAAACTGGTGCCGGACTGGCGCGCAAACGCCCACATCGCGCTGCAGCCCAGCAAATTGATGGGGCAGCCGCTATCGGGTGGCGTCAAGCTGGCCGCCGACGCGCGGCACATCGGCAATATCGATGCGCGCCTGGCCTACGCCCGCAATAACGCCACGGCGCGCGGCGCGTTCGGCGCAGCAGGCGACAAGCTCGAATGGCAACTCGACGCCGCCCAGCTTTCCGTGCTCGCCCCGCAACTGCAGGGCAGCGCGACCGCCAGCGGCATCCTGAGCGGCGGCTACCAGGCGCCCCCGCACCAGCTTCACCACCGAAGCGCGCGGCCTGGCGTACCTGGCCCAGCCGGCTGGCCAGCGCGCGCCAGCCGCAGCGACGGCGCCGGCCCGCGCCGAGAACGTGATCCGCGCCAGCGGCGAGGCGGCGCTGTTCGGCGCGATGGACGTCAAGCTGTCCGGCAGCGCGAGCCGCCTCAATCCCGCCAGCTTTGGCTCGTCGGTGGCGGGCAACGTCAATGCCGATTTCGACGCCACGCTGCGCGCTTCCGCGGACTGGCTGGCCAATGCCGACATCCGCCTGCAACCGGCATCCACACTCGGCACCGCGGCGCTGAGCGGCCACGCGAAATTCGCCGCCGCGCCCGGCCGCGTGCAGGACAGCGATATCGACCTGCGCCTCGGCCCCAACCTGCTGCAGGCCAAAGGCTCCTTCGGCAAGCCCCAGGACCGCATCGACTGGAAGCTCGATGCGCCGCAACTGGCGGTTCTGGGCCGCGAATGGTCCGGCAACCTGCGCGGCAGCGGCTACGCCAGCGGCGGCAACGTCGCAGGCCGTGGTCCCAACACCATGCCAACGCTCAGCGCCGCGCTGGACGGCGCCCACCTGCGCCTGCCGGGTCAACGCGAAATCTCCGCCATCAAAGGCAGCGCCACCATCGGCACTTCCTTCGGCCCGGACGATCCGCTGCAAGCCGACCTGACCGTCACTGGCCTGAACCTGCCCGGCGTCCTGATCGACCGCCTGCGCCTGCAAGCCGGCGGCACCGCCGGCAACCACACCGTGCAAGTGGCCGCCGCCAATCCGGACTTCGACGCCAGCGCCAAGGTACGCGGCAGCTTCGCCACCGATAGCTGGAGCGGCAGCATCGATGCCCTGCAAAACAAGGGCCGCTTTGCGCTCAACCTGCAGGCGCCGGCCACGCTGCGCATCACCGGCAGCAAAGGCGAAGGCGTGGCCGGCCTGGCTGCGCCTGAGCAGCTCGCATTGAGCAGCGCCACCATCGCCATGCCGGAAGGCAGCCTGCACATCGAAACCCTGGAGAAGAACGGCCTGCACTGGCGCAGCAAAGGCAGCGCCGCCGGCGTCAACGCCGGCTACCTCGCCCAACTGTCCGACACCTGGCGCCGCAATGTGGCCAGCACCATGACGCTGGGCGGCGACTGGTCGCTTGAACTTGCCGCGCCTGCGGCAACAGGCGCCGCGCCTGCGCTGGACGGCTACCTGCATGTATTCCGCGAAAAAGGCGACGTAACGATCACCGGCGGCGAACGCCCCATCCCGCTCGACCTGAAAGTGCTGGACGCCCGCGTCACAGTCGCCGGCGACCAGTTGCGCGCCCAGGCTGAACTGGCCGGCGACCGTGCCGGCAACGCACGCCTCGAAGCCAGTGCGCAGTTGCGCAACGGCCGCATTCCTTCCGACAGCCCCCTTACCTTCGGCGCCAGCGCCAGCCTGCCATCCATCGCCTGGCTGTCGCCGCTGCTTGGCGTGCAAGGCATGGAGCTGGGCGGCTCGCTGCGCGCGCACGCCGGCGGCCACGGCACCATCGCCAATCCCTTGCTGGATGGCGAAGTGGTCGGCGAAGGGCTGGTGATCAACTGGGCCGAGCAAGGCATCCGCCTGCGCAACGGCGCCCTGCAGGCGAAAGTGAGCGGCGACCAGCTGCAACTGCAACGGCTGCGCTTCGACGGCACCGACGGCAATGTGCAGGCCGATGGCTGGCTGCGCCTGGCCGGCGGCGACATGTCGATGGACCTCAAGCTGGCCGCCAACAAGCTCGAAGTATTCAACCGCCCGGACCGCACCCTGGTGCTGAGCGGCAGCAGCACACTGGTGCGCGACGCCAAGCGTTTCGAATTCGACGGCAAGTTCAAAGCCAACCGCGCCGTCATCGAACTGCCTTCGCTCGACACCCCGACCATCAGCGAAGACGTGGTTATCCTCGGCCGCGAAAAGCCGAAAGCCGCCGCCACCACCGGACTGCCGCTGAACATCGACCTTGAGGCCGACCTGGGCGACGACTTCATCTTGCGCGGCAAGGGCCTCGATGCGCAGCTGGCAGGCACCGTGCGGGTGCGCATGGCCGATCGCCGCCCGCCGCGCGTCAACGGCAGCATCCATGTCGTCAACGGTACGTACGCCGCCTATGGCCAGCGCCTGGCCATTGAACGGGGCGTGCTGAATTTCACTGGCGCCTACGACAATCCAAGCCTGAACATCCGTGCGGTGCGCAAGCGCCCTGAAGGCGATGAACTGAGCGAGACCAATGTGGAAGCCGGCGTCGAAGTGCGCGGCACCGCGCTGGCGCCTTCCGCCAAGCTGGTCTCCACGCCGTCCGTGCCGGACAGCGAAAAGCTGGCCTGGATGGTGCTCGGCCACGGCACTGCCGACATGGCGGGCAATGAAATGAGCTTGCTGGGCACCGCGGCCGGCGCCCTGCTGGGCGGCAGCGGCGGCCCGAGCCTGGCCAACCGGGTCGGGCTGGACGAGCTGGGAGTCAGCCAGGCCAAAGGGCTGGAAAGCACGGTCGTCACCGTCGGTAAAAAACTGTCGTCGCGCGCCTACATCAGTTTCGAGCAAGGCGCAGGTAGCGCGACCAGCCTGGTGAAGCTGCGCTACAAGCTCAATACCCGCGTGACGCTGCAGGTGCAGACCGGCACCAACAACGCACTGGACGTGCTTTACAACTGGGCTTTCGACTGACCTGGCGGCCGCAGTTCGGGATTATGGTTGGGCACCGGCTCGTCTTGCGGGACGGGATGGTGCGGACTGTGGGGATGCACCGGTTCCGGGTGCGGCTGCGGCTCATCGACTGGTACCGGGCAGGTCCGGTGCGCGGTGGGCGTGGATACGGTGTTTTTCCATGGTTGGAACTCCCGAAAGCGAGATCACGAAGGTGTATTTTACGCCTGCGGTTAAAATTCTTCTTTTTTCACGAATCCGGCGCCCAATGCAACTGACTGTCACCACCGTAGTCCTGCTCATCCTCGTCCCGACCCTGATCTGGCGCATCTATTCGCGCCTGAAGCTGGTGTTCCGACGCCAGGAATCGGTCACGTGGCGGCACTGGGTCGGCGCGGCGGGCTTGCCGATCCTGCTGCTGGCTGCCGCCCAGTCCATGCTCGGCAACCCGCCGGCGCTGGCGATGATGGCTGGCGCCCTGATAGCCGGAGCGTGGCTGGCCTTCTTCGCACTCAAGAAGACGCGCTTCGAAAACACGGGCAGCAAGCTGTATTTCACCCCGCCGAGCCGAACCGCCATCCTGATCTGCATGGTGTTCGCCGCGCGCGTGCTGCAGATCGGCGTCGAATTCTATGCCAACCGCCAATCCGAACACCCGCGCGTGATCAACCAGGCCGAAGTCCTGCAGCACCCGCTGACCGTCATCCCCTTCGGCCTGATACTCGGCTACCTCGCCGCCTACTCGATCGGCCTGCTGCGCTGGAACATGGCGCAGAAAAAGCAGGATTAAACCAGGTCGGCCAGCGCTTGCCGCACTGTCGGGAAGCGGAAGCTGAAACCGCTGGCCAGCAGGCGGGTTGGTGCGACTGCGGCGCCTTCCAATAGCAGTGCCGATTGTTCGCCCAGCAGCAGCTGCACCGGCCAGGCCGGTGTGGGAATCACACTCGGGCGTTGCAGTTCGGCAGCGGCGGCTTGCGTGAACTCCAGTTGCGTCGGATGCTCGGGAGCGGTGAAGTTCCAGGCCCCGTCAGCGTTGGCGCCCATGCGCCAGACGTGGGCCATGGCACCCAGCAAGTCGGTGAGGTGTATCCATGAATTGCGCTGGCGCCCCGTCCCCATGCGCCCGCCGAAGCCCAGCCTGATCGGCAGCAGCATCGGTTGCAGTGCGCCGCCGTGCCCGTAGACCACCCCGAAACGCGCCAGCGCGACCGGTACGCCATATTCCCGCGCGCGGCTGGCAGCCGCTTCCCACTCCTGGCAAAGCTGGGACATGAAAATCGCCTGTGGCGGGCTGGCTTCGTTCAGTACCTGCTCGCTGCCCTGCGGCTGGATGCCGTAGTAGCCAACCGCGGAGGCATTGATCATCAGGCGTGGCTTGCGCGCTGCGGCTGCGATCCAGTCAACCACTCCCTTGGTTAATCCTGCGCGGCTGCTGCGCAGCACGGCTTTGCGGCGCTCGCTCCAGCGCCAGCCGAAGATGCGGGCGCCAGCCAGGTTGATGATGACGTCGATATTCTCCGCCGGCGACAAGTCGGCCATGCTGGCCACTGCGCGCACCGCTCCGCCGAACTCCCAGGCCGCCTTGCGCGGCTCACGCGACAGCACAATGACCCGGTGGCCGCCGGCCAGCAAGGCCGGCACCAGCGAATGGCCAATAAAGCCGGTGGCGCCGGTGACCAGCACCGTTTGCGGCGGGCCGTCGAAACGTACGCTTTCCGCGGCGGCGTTGGTCAAGGCCCGCGACGCGAACGCATCGCGGATGCCGGAAACGAATACGCCCACGCCGCACAAGGCGAGGAAGACACTAAGCCAACCCTGCGGCGCATAGGCGAAACCAGTCGGGGCATCGGTGGCTGCCGGCATTCCCAGCACCAGCAGTGTGATGAAGGCGCCGCCGTTAATTGCCAGTACGGTATGGGTTACGCGCTCGGTGGCCGGCAGCAGGCGGGTCTGGTCTTCCACCACGAAGTCCCACAACGTGAGGACAATCTCGACGCCGAACAGCGCAAGCAGTACCCACGCCCATGCGCCTTGCCACACCCAGGCCGACAAGCCGACAAACAGCACTCCGTAAATGGTCGCGCGTACCGCGTGGATGGCAAGCTCGCGCCGTGCCGTGGCACGCTGCGGCAATGCTTCGGTCAATTCGTGGTGATAGATGGTGTCGAATGCACCGAGGCAGCCTTGTGCGGCCATCAGCTGCAATGCGAGTAAATGGGTATTCATGCTGCCTCCCTCTCCGCCGCGCGCCTTTCGTGAAAGACGCCTGCCTGCACGAACGTCGTGCCGAACAGCACGTGGCGGATTTCGATACGGATGTTGAAACGGTTGGGCGCCTCGTTGCAGTGGCGCAGATAGGTCTTGCCGGGCGTGAGCACTCCCGGCAAGGGAATGCGCCAGCCCAGGATGTCCCAGAAATAGCCGTCACTGGTGAAATGCAGGTTGCCGTCGGCGATATGCAGCTTGAGTTTCATGCCGAGGCCCAGGCCCACATATTCCAGCACTTCGCCATGTTCGCTCTCCGCCATGTAGGAGGTGAACTTGATCGGCTTGCGGCCGTTCAGCATGTAGATGCGTTGCTTGTAAATATTTTGCGAACCCGGCTTGCCATAGACCTGGATGTCGACCGGGAAGTCGCGGTCGCTGTAGGGGATCAGCGCGCCCTGGATGAAGGGCTTGCTGATGAAGCCAAGCAGCTTGCCGAACCGCGAAGCACTCAGTTCGGACAAGGTGCCGTAGTACAGCAGCGGTTTGCCGGGCGCAGGATTCTTGGCGAAGCGCTGCTGGATGTCGGGGTGCAGCTGATTCCATTCGCTGCCGAGGATCTTGCGGAACAGTTCTCCTTCGCCGACCGGGGTCGCTGTATCGGCGGCGTCACTGGCGGCGGCATCGATCCGGTACAGGCGCCAGGTGGCGGGCAGCAGGAGCGCCAGCGTGACGGTGTCGAGCCACACATTCGGCCATACGCCGGCACGCAGCGACACCATCATGTCCTGCGGCCCCCACAACAGCAAGCCCGCCGCCACCCACAGCCAGGCTACCGGCTCGCGGCGCTGGTCGCCGAACCACACCAGCGCCAGCATCCACAAGCCGACGCACTGGATGGTCGGCCCGAACAGCGCCATCCACCAGGCGTGCTGCGGACGGGTCGCGGCAGGGCCTAGCCAGGCGAGGTACCAGTCCAGCGCGGCCGCGTTGCCGACCCACGGCAATGCCAGGCCGACCAGCAAGTGGGCAACCGCACTGGCATACAACCAGCGCACCAGCCATTTACGCTCCATTTTTACCTCCGAAGTAGATTTGGCAACGGTCGCTGTCGCATGCGCGACGTGCGCCATCAATCCTGAGCCAGCGCGAAATGCGATAGCGGTTGCGGGCGAAGCTGCGGTAGGCAGAGGCCAGCAGCGGCCGCAGTGCGGGCACCCGCAACGGCCAGACCAGCCAGGCGCGACCCACTAGCGTGTATGCCTCCAGGATGGCGCTGGTGCCGACCAGCATGGCGCCGTCGGCACGCAGGCCGTGCAATTCCGTATTCATGGCAGCCAGGCTGGCGCCCAGCGGTGCGGGATCGAACTCCGGGGCAGCAATATCGATGAAGGCCAGCCGGCCGGCGCGATCCCAACGCCGCAAGCGCGCCATTTCGCGCCGGCAGAACGGGCAGGCATTGTCGAAGTACAAGGTCAGTGCAGCCATGGCTTAACTCCATTTGTGACATAAAAACTACAAACGTGAATTTTCATTCAAAACGTTTAACATTGTGAAAATCACCGATTTCCACTGGTTCCAGAATGAATATTCGTTGAATTTTGTTATTTTTCATTTATTTCTGTCGTTACAGAAATTAAAGACGATATTTCAACCGATGTCAAATCCTTAAAGGTCGTGTATTCTAAATTCACACAAAATGATTGCCATTAGGAAATATTCTTATGACGACTTACAACAAGACCGATAAGGGCCGGGAAGAGATCTCGGCACGCACCTATGGGCTGCAGTCCCGTATGCGTACCCTGCTGGTAATGATTGATGGCCGCCATCCAATGGAAGAGTTGCTGCCGAAAGTAACTGGACTTGGGCTAACCGCCAGCGCCGTGGACGAACTGCTGGCACAGGGTTTCATCGAAGAAGGCGAAGCGCCGCCGATTACCATCATGCCGATCCTGCCTACCGAAGAAGAACTCGCTGCGCAATACAAGCAAGCGCGCGAATTCTATACGCGCACGATCGAGCCGACCCTGGGCCTGCGCGGCCAGGTCCTGCAGGCCAAGCTGGAAGCCGCTGCCACGCTGGAGGATTTGAAAGCGATGCGCATCACCTTCTTCGAAATGGTGAACCGCATTCGTGGCCGGCCGGTGGCACTGGCATTGAAGAAGGAACTCGACGGCATTCTCGGCGCCTGCTCCAAGGAAGCGGCCTGAGCACACGCTTTAGTTGATCCAGGTCATTCCCGGCAATGCCGGGCTTTCCCATACTGGTTGCCAGTTAACAGGAGAAAGCCATGACCATGAATGAAAATATCGGCACGGTGGACCGTGCCTTGCGAGTAGCTGTCGGTTTGAGCCTGATTGCGGCCACTTTGCTTGGCCTGGTCGGCCAATGGGCCTGGATCGGCGTGGTGCCGCTCCTGACGGGCACGATCAAGTTCTGCCCCTTGTATCGTGCCGTCGGGATTACCACTAACAGCGACTAAGCCGCTGCCGCCTGGCGGCGCTGCAGCACGAAGATCGGCTGCGCCCACTGGGTGTCTTTCTTTTTCTTGCTCGTGATGAGCGTGAGGTCGGAAGGATCGTAGACGTCGGTGTTGTGGGTCAGCGGCGTCGTCATCAGGTACTGCGCATCGGTATTCTTCAGGAACTCCCCGACCAGCTGGATATTGCGGATGTCCAGGTGGGCGAACGGTTCGTCGATGAACACGAAGCCGCCTGAGCCGTCTTCCGACTTCAGCAAACCAATCAGCAGCACCAGCGATTTCATCACCTGCTGGCCGCCAGACGCTTCGCCGTCGTTCAGGCCAATCGGACCCTTGCCGTCGAACTTGAAGCGCACCTGCAGGCCTGCTTGCGACAGCAGCAGGTCGTCGTTCTCCAGCTTGACCGGCTCGACGTGCACGTCGATATTGGCCAGCGCACCCAGCTCCTTGATGTTCGACGAATAGGTCTTGATCGTGTAGCGCAGGCGCTCGATGTAGGCGCCGCGTGCATTGGCGGTTGCTTCGATCGCGCGGTTGTTCTGGTAGCGGCGCTCTTCGGTTTCACTCTTGCGGTTCGACAGCTGCTCATTCAGGCGCGCGTACTGGTCGATCACGGTCGCATCCAGTTCCCAGTCGTCGCGCGCCAGCGAAGATTGCAGGCTGGCGATACGCAGGTCGACCTGGTGCGCGTTCTGGTGCTGCTGCACCAGCGCCAAACGGCGCGCCGGACGGCGCCATGCGCCGGGCAGGTGGCGCCATTGGCGGCGCAGCGCCAGCATGGCGCGCGCATGGTCGGAGCGCTGCTCCATCTGGCGCTTGAAGTTCAGGCGCATGCCGGCTTCCGCTTCGGACAGCGACATGCGGGCGCTTTGCCACGAGGTGTCGGCCTTGGTACGAGCCACGGTGGCGTTCTTCATCAAGCCTTGCAGCTCGCCCAGGCGCGAACCCACCTCCAGGCGTTCGGCGCGCAGCGGCACGGCGGAGCGCGCGGCCTCGTCGAATTCCTCGGTGCGGGCCGACAGCTCCTTCACCGCATCGACGCCGGCCAGGCGGGCTTTCAGCGCGGAGGTTTCCGAAGCCAGCTTGGAAATCTGCAGGGTGTACTTGTCTTCCTCGGCTTCCAGGTTCGGCAGGTTCTTCTGGATCGCATCCATGCGCGAAGTCTTGCCGGCGGAGCCGAAGCGGTAGCGCGACGCTTCCACGAACAGCGAGCGGCCGCCGCGGCGTTCCTTGTGGTAGGCCTCCGGCGTGATCCATTCTTCGATATTGCCCAGCTTTGCGCCGTCTTCCACCGACTCCACGCGGGTGATGCGCGACAGCTGGTCGATCAGCCATTCCGGCGCCAGGCCGCTGAACTTCACCACCGACAGCAGGCTCTGGTTCTTCGGCTCGTGCGCCTTCACGCAATCCGGCACGATGAAGTGGCGATAGCGTTCCTTTTCCGCCAGGCGGTAGGCCGACGATGCGTCGGACGAACGCTCCAGCAGCACCACGGAGGCATAGCCGCCCAGCACGCCCTCGACTGCGCCCTGCCACTTCGGATCGGTCACTTCGACGATATCGGACAGCATGGCGTGCGGGATGCCGGCATCGTTCAGGGCACGGCGCATGGCGCGCACATTGTCCGGCTCCGGCATGGCGGTCTTGCCCGACAGAGCGTTGATGGTGGCCTTGTCCTGCGCGATGCGGTTGGACACGGAGTCGCGCTGCGAACGCAGTTTCAGCAGCTCGCTTTCCTTGGTTTCCAGCTCCGCAGCGGCATCGGCCACGTCGGCGCCCGATTCGGCGGCCAGCTTCTGCAGGCGGGACTTCTGCTCCGCCAGCGATTCCAGCGGCTTCAGCTTGCCGTTGATATGGTTCAGGCGCGAAGTCAGCGCAGTCTGTTCCTGTTCCAGCAGGGTTTCCTGCTGCTGCGCATCCTGCAATGCCTTGGCCTGCTTGCCCACTTCGTTGCGCTTGTCGGCCAGCACCTGGTCAGCCTGCGCCAGCGGCTTGCGCGCTTCGCGCAACTGGCGGCTGACGTTGGCGGACTTTTCACGCGCCTCGTGATATTCCAGCGATGGCAGCACTTCTTCCTGCAGGTTGCGGCGTTCCTTGTGCAGCGTTTCCCACTGGTGGTAGTTGGCCACGCGCAGGCGCAGGCCCTCCAGGTTGGTCTTGGAACCTTCCAGTTCGGCCTCGAAGCGCTTCAGCTCTTCTTCCGTGTCGCGCTGGTGGCGCTTGGCCTCGTCGTAGGCATCCAGCACTTCCTTGTCGCCGAATACCTGGAACACCAGGTCCAGCAACTGGCGCGGTGCGTATTCGCACAGCTTGTCGGTTTCGCCCTGCTCCAGCGCCAGCACTTTGGACATGGCTTGCGACAGGCCGGCATTGGCCAGGCGCTTGCGGTAGTTCTCCACGCCCAGCCAGTCGTTGGCTTCGGTGACTTCTTCGATGTCCACGTTACCAGGGCGCATCAGGTACTGGCGCTTCCAGTCGCCGCCGTTCTTCTGCACCTGGCAGAACAGGGTTACTTCGTCTTCGGCGAAGAAACCGCTGCTGCGGAACGGACGGTTGGAGAGCTGCTTGCCCTGCGGCTTGTTGTCCACCACGGCGCGCAGCCAGGCGGTCTGCTGGCCGCTGTGGCGGGCATAGTGCTTGTAGGTGCGGCCCATCGAGCAATCGAGGCCGAACAGGGTGCGCAGCGCGTCCAGCAAGGTGGTCTTGCCGGAGCCGTTCTGGCCCGCGATGGTGATGATCTTTGCATCCAGCGGAATGTTCTTGATGCGCTGCCAGTAGTCCCAGTGGACCAGCTCAAGGGATTTGATTTGGAACATCGCTTATTCTTCCGTTGGGTTTTCTTCATTGGCCGCCTGTTGCGGCTCGGCGTCGTTGGCGGCAGCCAGCACTTCGCGCGGGATGTGCACGATCTGCGCCGGGGCGCGCTTGAACACGTCGGCCAGCGCGCCGTTGATGATGCGCTCTTTCAGCAGGTCGGTATCCATCAGCAGGTCCAGTAGCGGGCCTTCGACGATGATCTCGCCGCGGCGCTCGATGAATCCGAGCTTGCCCAGGATGCCAAGGTTCATGTCCATGCGGGTCTTCTTGCCCAGCTTGTCGCCGAAGTCGGCCAGCAGCGCCTTGTACGGAATGCCGATCGAGGTGTCTTCCGCGCGCGGCACCGGCTTGTCGTTACCGAACATATCGTTCTGGTCGTCGTCCGCCGCCTGGTGGGTTTCCTGGCGTTCGCGCTTGGGCAGGATGATCAGCGCCCACAGCACCACCAGCAAGGCTACGCCGTCGCGCGCCAGGCCGAAATTATTGTTTTGCCAGGTGTCGCGCGCGCCGAACACCTTCGGCTCGATATTGCGGTGCAGGGCCAGGGTGACATGGTCGGCGTAGACGTTATCCAGCAGCTTCATGCCGCAGGCGGCCAGGCGCGCATCGACTTCGGCGCGGAACAACTCGTCCGACAGGGCGCGCTTGACCATCTTGTCGTCGCGGCGCAGGGTCTGATGCGCCACCAGGCGCGCGATCAGGATTTGGGTATCGTCACTCATCGGACTTGGGGCTTTCTTTGTCTAATTCGAGGGTCAGCGCGGCCAGGGACATGGCGGCGACCTCCAGGTCGGGCAGCTGCACCATCTCGTCTTGCGGCGAGAAGCGCACCGGCAGGCGCGCCAGGTCGGCGGTGGTGCCCTGCATCGAAGCCTCGGCCTCGTCGCCCAGCAACGGCAGCATCGACGCGCGGTAGGACGCCAGGGCGAAAGATGCCGGCAGCAGTGCTTCATGCACCTTGACTTCGCGCGGGGAGCCTTCGGCCACGGCCGGGAAGTTGTTCAGCTGCGCGAAGTCGGACAGGCGGGCCAGCCAATCGTCCAGTTCCTTCTGCATGGCAGGAGTATCGTTGATCGTGGTCGGCGCATCCTGGCCGGCAGGCAGGCTGTTCAGCCCATTGTTATTGGCACGTTCTGTCATTAATTCTGTCTCGGCGACGTCGATCATCTCGGCAGGCGTGATGAACAGCGGTTTCACCGGTTGGTCGATCGCATCTAGCGCCAGCGAGGACAGGTCCCCATGCGCCAGCAGCCAGCGTTTGATATCGGTAGTGGAGAGGCCGGACTGGCCAAGGTGCACGCGCTGGCGCTCGATCTGGTTCAGTGCGCGCGAGAACATGCCCTGCATGTTCAGCAGCTGCGACTGGGCGCGGCCGATGGCTTGCGCGGCGCGGTGCGTGGCGCTGTCCGCATTTTCGTCGGTGGTGATGGCACGCAGGATCACCGAGCCCTTCTCGACCCAGTCGCAGGCCTGGTGCCACTTTGCCTGCGATTCGCGCAGGCGGAATTCGGAACCGGACGCGATGGCGTCGCGGAATTCTTCGGTCAGGTCGACCAGGCGGCCCAGCAAGTGCTGCAGCTGCTCGGTGGTGACGCCGCCCACGGCTTGGGCACCGGCCACCTGCGACAGCAGGAAACCCATTTCGGCATCGTCGTTGTCCGGCGCAGCCAGGGCCAGCAGGCTGTCGATCGAGGCCAGCACATTGCGCGCCATCGGCGTCACGCGGTACACGGATTGCTGCGCATCCCAGGCCAGCAAGCCGTTGGAGCGCAGCCGGTTCAGCACCGTTTCCAGGCTTTCCGGCAGCAGGTAGGCCAGGCGGGTATTGATATCGGCGCGCGAAAACGCGGACGAAGTTGTTTCGTTGGCAAGTTCACGCAGGACGAGCAGGCGCACCAGCACCCCCTCGAAGCCGCCGTGGAACAATGCGGTAAACACCTGCAACAGCGGCTGGGCGCGCTTCAGGTGGTAGACCTGCTCGATCTCGTCGGCGGAAATGTGGGGCTGGAAGTGGGCCTGCAGGGCGTCCTGCTGCTCTTGCTCACTCGGGTTGGTGTCGGCCAGGGCCGCACTTGCCATCAAATCAATCATTGCGCTCCAGTAATTAAAACCGGGGTCAGGTCTGGCAATCCGCCATCTATCTCACGATGCGAAATAAATGGTGGGTTGCCAGACCTGACCCCGACTTTGAGGGTGCAAGTATAACAGGCCGGGTGTGGCTATTTTCGGTTGACTTTCTCTAGGACTTGCTCGAAGGAATCACCGTCTTCTTCCTTCAACAGGATGCGCGCCGGGTACCAGTCGAGGTCGGGGGCCAGCCACAGGTCGACCTGCTGCTCATGCCCTCCGGCCTGTTTGCGGCTGAAGTGCAGGACCTTCTGTTCGCCGAGCGCGGCGTTTTCCAGCGTCTCCGTGCCGACCACGCGGAAAGTCCAGGGTTCGCCATCGCGCCGGCCGGCCACGAAGAAGGTCCATTCGCTGCCGGGGGTGAACTTGTCCGGCGTGGCGCGCGCCAGGGTCGCCAGCTGGAACGTCACGCTGCTGCGATCCTGCTCGCCGCCGCGGATGGCGTAACTGACTTTGCCGTCTTCAAACTCGATGCGCTGCGTGCCACGGTCGAAACGGGTGGTGGTGGGGTCTTTGCGGAAGCGTTTCTCGTAAAAAGTGGCCGGCGCCAGACCGTAGCCGTCCAGCGTGCCCTCGCTGCGCTGTTCCAGTACTTTGCCGAACAGGCTGGAACGCGCTTCGGTATGCAGGGAATAACTGCCGTCGCCCTGGCGCCAGGTAATGGTGCCGGTACCCAGCAAGGGGAAGCCGCGGTTGCTGCCCTTGACTGAGTAGGACAGGTCGGCCGACGGCGGCAGGCTGGTGGCGCGCTTGGCGACCGGGTAATCGGATTTGGCTGCGCTGGCACTGCTGGCTGCAACAGCCAGGGCCAGGGTGATCATGGTACTGCGCATGGCTGGGTCCTTACTTGATGATGCGTTTGACGATTTGGGTGGTGACGGCGCCGTTGCCTTCCGTATTACGGATCTGCACCGGGTACCAGTCCAGGCTTGGCGCCAGCCAGATATCGAGCTTGGCGCTGTAGCTGCCGGGCTTGGGCGGGCGCGCCAGGTGCCAGGTGACCAGCTTGCCCATCCTGGTTTCGATCTCATCTTCGCCGACCAGCTGGAAGCTGTAGACCTGGGCGTTGCGGTCTTCGCCGACCAGGATGTCGATCGGCTTGCCGAACTGGTTGACGTCCGCGCGCCCGATGCCGGCCAGCTGGAACAGCAGCGTGGCGCGATCCTGCGCTCCCGCCGCCAGCGCCACGCTGCGCTCGCTGGAGGAAAAGGTGATCTTCTGCTCCAGCTGGTTGAAGTGGGTGGCGGTGGCCGCGCGGTTGCGCCGTTTCTCGGTGAATTTCGCCGGGGCGATGCCGAATTCGTTGATCGTGCCTTCGCTGTTCACTTGCAGCAGGTTGACGCGCGCAATCAGCAGGCTGATGCCCACTTCCTGCGTCGCCTTATAAGTGCTGCCATCCGACTCCCAGCCGATGCTGGCCGACCCGCTCCAGTTGGTGCCGTCCGCATCCTTGCGTATCACGTCCAGTTCAAACTTGGCCGACGGCGGCAGCGCGACCTGCCAGCGTTTGACGTCGGCCGGGGGCGCGGCGTTTGGCGCAGCTTCAGGCTCGGCCTGCGCGGATTCTACGGCAGGCGTGCCAGCTGCAGCGCCCTGTTGCGGAGCCTGCGCGTCAGCTTCCGGCGCCGCTGCTGCCGGCTGCACCGGCGCGGCTTCGCCGACCGGCGCCGCATCTTCAGGCGGCGGGGCAGGCTTGGGGAGTTTCGGCTTGGGCTTGGGCTTCGGCTTGGGGGGCGGCGCTGCTTCGACCGGCGCCGGCACTACCGGTTCAGGCGGCGCTGGCGCCAGGCGCAATTCGGCGCTGATGAGGTTTTTTTCGGCAGCGCGCTCGCGCTCCGCCGCGCCAATGCGGCCGCTGACCCAGTTGATCGTCACGAAATGCAGGGCCACAGTGGCTGCGCAGATAGCAATGATGCGGCGCAGGTGGCGGGGGAAAGTAACGATCGTCATGGTCGCTAGTTTAACGTGCCGCCCCGCGTTTCCGCTGACAGCACGCTCAATGGCATAATTTGCTGGATATTCTGACAAGGAGTCCCGATGTCCCTTTTGCGCCAGCGCGGCCAGGCCGATTCCGGCAAGGTCGGCATGGTCGAGCTGTTTTTCGATCTTGTGTTCGTATTTGCCGTCACCCAGCTTTCCCACACCCTGCTGAAAAAACTCGATGCCGCAGGCGCGCTGCAGGTCGGCCTGCTGTTCATGGCTACCTGGTGGGTCTGGATCTACACGGTCTGGGCCACCAACTGGTTCGACCCCGAGAGAGAAAACCGTGCGCGCGGCCTTGTTCGCGCTGCTGGTGGCGGGCCTGCTGATGTCGGTCTCGATCCCGCGCGCCTTCAGCGACCTGGGCTGGCTGTTCGGCGCCTCGATCATGTTGCAGCAAGTGGGCCGCACGCTGGCCATGCTGGCCGCCAGCCGCGGCGAGGATGCCGCCCTGCGCTGCAATTTCGTGCGCATCACCATCTGGCTGACGGCCAGCGGCTCGCTGTGGGTGGCCGGCGGCTTGGCGGGCGCCGAAGCGCGCATGGGATGGTGGCTGGCGGCATTGGCGGTCGACATGATGGGCCCGATAATGTTCTATTTCGTGCCGGGCCTGGGGCCGCTCATACCCTGGCCGACTGGAATGTGGACGGCAGCCAATATGGCCGAACGCTGCGCCCTGTTCGTCATCATCGCGCTCGGTGAATCGCTGCTGGTGAGCGGCGCCACTTTTGCGGAACTGGCCTTCGATCCGGTGACCGTATTGGCCTTCCTGCTGGCGGTTGTCGGCTCGATCCTGATGTGGTGGCTGTATTTCGACCACGGGCTGGAACAGGGCCACCACCGCATCGTGCATTCCGAAACGCCGGGCCGCCATGCGCGCAACAACTATACCTACCCTGCACATCCTGATCGTGGCCGGGCATCATCGTCGGCGCGGTCGGCGATGAGCTGGTGCTGAGCCATCCGCACCATGGCAGCCCGGCCGCGTTGGCGGCCATCATCGGCGGCCCGCTGCTGTTCCTGTGCGGCACTGCCGTGTTCAAATGGCTGGCGCATACGCGCGCCTGGCCGCCGCTGTCCCACTTGCTCGGCATCGCGCTGCTGCTGGTGCTGGGCGTGCTGTCGATTGTGCTGCATCTTTCCCCGCTGCTGGCCACCGGTGCTTGCGTCGCCGTGCTGCTGCTCGTTGCTGTCTGGGAGAGCTGTGTGCTACGCTAAACCACCTACCCTCGGAGACCCGATATGAGCAATCCACAAATGCCCCCACATCCCCGGCGCTGCAGTGATGACCGATACGCTGGACTTCGTTAAATCCCTGTGGGGGAGCATGGGTGTGCCAGGCATTGGAATTCCCGGCATCGCCGCGCCGACCTTGTCGGTGGATGACCTGGACAAGAAAATCAGCGAGCTGAAAGCGGTCGAGTCCTGGCTCAACCTGAACGCCACCATGCTGCGTTCGAGCATCCACGCGCTGGAAGTCCAGCGCGGCACCATCGCGGCGCTCAAATCGATGGGTCAATCGTTGGCCGCCGCCGTACAGCAGGCGCCGCACAACGATCCGTTTGCCAAGCCGGCAGCAGCCAAGCCCGCGGACAAGCCGGCAAGCGAAGCAGCCAGGCCCGCCGGCATACCGGGCGAGAAACCGGGCGAAAAGCCGGGCGAAACGCCGGCCGCCGACGCCAAGCCTGCTGCGCACGACCCTGCCGGCAGCGCCGCCAGCCAGATGGCCAATCCCGCCGCCTGGTGGAACCTGCTGCAGGAACAGTTCACGCAAGCCGTCAACACGGCCATGGCCGCCGACCCGGTCGCCAAGCCGGCAGCGGCAAAGAACGGTACCGCGCACGACGCCGGCAAGCCGATCGCCAAACCGGCGGCACGCCAGCCGGCCGCCAAGCGTGCCCCGAAAGCGCCGAAGCCTTAATTCAGCTTCTGGATACGGATGGCCTCAACCAGGCCATCCTCATCGCGCTGCACCCTCATGATGTTGATCAAGCCTTCGTCTTCCATGGCCTTGGCCGCGTCGTGCGCGCTCTGGAACGATTCCAGGGTGTCACCCTTGGCGCTGACTGGGCGAATCCAGGCAGCAGCCCCTACCTTCATCTTGTTATAGACCTCTTTGGCGATATCGCGCATGGATCACTCCTTGTCGTGGTCATCTTTCATGGCGGCTGTCAGTTCGGCTTCGATTTCTTCCGCCGACATCCGGCCGGGAATCAACTTCTGCAACTGCTCGATTAGCTGCGCAAAGCGCTGCTGGCCCGGTGCAATCCTGTCAACGTGCATCAATACATCATTTGCTTCGGACATCAGGGCATCGTTGTAGCCCTTCGCCTGCATATGGGAGATCAGGACCTGGGCCGAGTTGAACAGGATGCGCATATTGTCCGGCAGGCTGCGGCGCGCTTCGCGCATCCACTCGACTGCATCGTCCAGCTTATTGGTTTTCCATAGCAGCACGCCTTTGTTCATCATCTCCGACGCTTCCTTGCGCGCCGTATTGATCAGGGCCGCGCCTTCCTCGCCCATGCGGGCCTTGTCGAAAATGCGCTGCACCTCGTCGTGGATGACGGTGTTCTCGTCGTTGTTGCGCACCACATAGCACAGCAACTCCACCGGGGCATCCTTCACCCCCACGGCAAACAGCAAGGTCGCCATCTCCAGGCAGGTCGCGGTGTCGGGCCGTTCGCTGCCTTCTTTCAGCATGGTCTCCAGTTCGTCGCCGGATTTGCGCGCGCGCCGGTAGTCGCCGCTCTCGTGGTACACCAGGCCTTCGGTGATCTTGCAACGCAATTCCACCATGCTGCCGGAAAAATCGCGCTGCGCGGCAGCCAGCAGCAGCAATGCTTCCTTCGCGTCGTTCTTCTGCCCCAGCACGCGCGCCAGGCCAAAGTAGGCGTCGACCGTTTTCATGATCGAGTATTCGCCAATCTGCATGCACTTGCGGAAAGCCCGTTCGGCAAGCGGAATATTTCCCAGCTTGAGCGCCGTCGTCCCCAGCGCACGCTGGCGCGGCACGGAGTTGGGCGACATCCTGGCGGCGCGTTCCAGCACCTCGCAACTTTCCTCGACGCGGCCCATGTTCTGCAGGGATTTGGCCAACTGGTCGTAAGCGTCCAGGTAGAAGCGGTTTTCCGCAATCACGCCCTGGAACATCTGACGCGCGGCCTCGTTCTCGCCATTGGCCATGCGGATCTTGCCGACGCCGGTGCGGGCCCAGTTGAAGTCGCGCTCTTGCAGCACTTTTTCGTAGACCAGGCGCGCCTGCTCCGTCTCGCCGGCCTTGAGCAGCAAGGTGGCACGCATGCGCATCAGGTCAATCTCGTGCAGCTTGTTGCGGCCCGCCGCTTCGGCGCACAATTTGGCGGCCCGCAGGTAGTCCTTCTCCAGGTAGGCCTGGTCGATGTCCTGCAATACCTGCTTTTTCTGCCAGGCGCGGTTCAAGCGCGTCAGCAGCACGCCCTCGGTGATCGGCTTGATCAGGTAGGCATCCGGCTGGTGCTCTGCGGCGCCCATCACGGCCTCCACGCTCTTTTCCGCCGAAACCATCAGCCACACGCAGCTTGGCATCAGCAGGCCGCGCATGCGGGCCTCCTCCAGCACATGCTGGCCGCTTTTTCCTTCGCCGAGGTTGAAGTCGCACAGGATCACGTCGTACTGGACGCGCGCCAGCAGGCCCATCGCCTCGCCGCCGCTGGATGCCTGGTCGATGTGGCGCGCACCCAGGCTGCGCAAGGCTTCGCGCAGCAGCTGGCGCACGCCGACAAAATCGTCCACGATCAGGTAACGCTTGTCGGCCCAGTTGACGCCGGGTTCTTTTCCCGGCGCCGCGGCGACCGGCGTTGTGACGGCTGGGGCGTTCATGGCAAGCGCAGGATGAAACAGCCGCCGCCCAGGGCGCCGCCGTTTTCCAGCGCGATGCTGCCCTGGCGCTGGCGGTGTTTATGCGACTTGGCGACTTCGCTGGCGAAGTAAAGGCCAAGACCGCTGCTGTTGGTCAGGAAGTTGATGCCCTGCCCCGTGACCTGCCCGGCCTCCAGCATATTGGGCGGGAACCCGGGGCCGTTGTCTTCCACCCGCACTTCCATATAGCCATCGTGCTCGCGGATGCTGAGGGCGATGCGGTCGCGCGTGTAACGGACGGCGTTGTTGATCGCGTGCGCCAGCAGGCCAAGCACCAGGTCTTCGTCGAAGGTCCAGATCAGGCCGGGCGGGAATGCGCTGTCGAACCGGATGCCTTTCGATTGCAGCAGGACGCGCTGCTGCGCCTCCAGCTGGTCGACCAGTTCGCTGACTTGCAGCGGGGTCGGGTCGAAGGGGTAATTCGGGCGGCCGACTTCCTTGTAGAGCGCTAGTAGCTGGATCAGGTGGTCGTTCAGGCGCTTCGATTGGTACAGCATTTGCGCCATCTGCGGATAGGCTGGCTGGTCTTGCGCGGAATCACCTGCCTGCACAAGCAGGTTCTCCAGCGTGCCGGTCAGCACGCTGATGGAATTCTTCATGTCGTGCACCGTCGAGGCGAGGAACATGAACAGCTCTGGCGAGCCGGCGCGGTCTTCCATGGATTCTCCAGCCATTGGATAGGAGGCCATTATAGCTTGCGGCGCTGCTTGAGCAGGAAGCGTCCGGGGTCCAGTGCGGCGGCCAGTGTTGCTTCGATGGGAAGCGGTTCATCTTCCAGTTGACAGGCCAGGATTTCGGCGGCGAGCGGAGCCCAGATCAAGCCTCGGCTGGCGTAGCCGAGCAAGGCATGAAGGCCAGGAAGGCGCGGCAGGTCGCGCAGGCGTTCGCTGCGGGCCTGGTTGCCGCTGTCGGGCAGCGGGCCGACCAGCGGCAGGCGGTCGGGCGCCATGGTGCGGAAGCCGACGCGGCCTGCCAGCGGCGCCCCTGCGCCATGCGGGCTGCCCAGGATCTCCTCCGCGCGCAGCAGGTTTTCGTCCTGGCTGGATTGCCAAAGCCGGCGTTCGGTGGACTTGTCGTAAGTGGCCCCGACGCACACGATGCCATCCACCGGCGGTGTCATATAGGCCTCGCGGCAGACCACCATTTTCAGGCTGGGGAAGCTGCCCTCCGGCAGGTGGGTGACCTGGCCGCGCATGGTGTAGAGCGGGAGATCGCGCGCCTGTTCCAGCGCCGTGGCGCCAGCGCCGTTGGCCAGCACCAGTGTCGGCGCGGCAGCGAGCCGTGTGCCCTGGGCGCTGAATACCTGCCATTCCCCGCCGGCGCGCTCGATGCGCAAGGCTTCGCTGTGGAAGATGCGCTGCAGCTTGTCGCCGCAGGCGTGGAGCATGGCGCGGCAGGCGGTCGCGGGCGTCGCCCATCCGCCTTCGGGAAAATGCCAGGCGCCGTAGGGCGTGGCCGCGCCGAGCATGGCGCCGGCCTGCTGCGGGTCCAGCCACCGCACGTATCGTTCGGGGTGGCGCCAGGTGTCGACGACTTCCTTTTGCAACAGGGCGTGTTCGGCGTCGCGCGCGAGTTGCAGCACGCCGCATTGCTCGCCGCGGATTGCACCCGCCCCTGCCTCGGGGCCAGGCGCGTGCGGATCGAGGCCGCCCAGGTGCTGCCAGGCGCGCTGGGCGTACAGGTAGGCGGCGCGCGTCAGGCGGGTCGGTATGTTGTCGTCTTTCGACAGCAGGGGCATGAAAATACCGGCACGGTTGCCGGAGGCTTCCTGTGCCGGAGCGTCATGGCGCTCGATCAGGATGACGTCCCAGCCGCGCGCTGCCAGCCGCTCGCAGGCTGCGCTGCCTGCCACGCCTGCGCCGATCACGATGGCGCGGCGCTCCGGCGCCGGGGCGCGGGGCGGCTGCGGCTTGCGGCTGGTGTAGGTGGCGTGCTGCCATTCGCCTTCCAGTTCGCCGGTGACGGTAAAGCCGGCGGCGCGCAGGGAGCGCAATGCCTGTTCATCGGGTTGGCGGATACGGAGCGTGGAGGCGGGCGTTGCGAGGCGTTGCAGGGCGCGGACCTGGTCGAGCGGTTCAGCGATGATGAACTCATCGACACGGGCCACGATCTCGGGCAGCCAGGCTTCGGCGCTGCCGACCAGCAGGTCGAGCGTCAGGCGTTCAGTGGGCAGGTGCAGGCGGTGCAGGCCGGGCACGTCGACCGGCCACTGCGCGGCCAGGGCGGGCACGGCGGCAGTCAGCGCTGTCTGCACCGACGCAGCGGGAACCGACTCGGCGAGCGCGAGGTAATGCAGGTGGGCGGCGGGCGCGCTACGATGGCGCTCGAGCGCTGCCAGGAACTGGGCGCCGCGGCCGAACCCGGTGTCGAGGACGACGTGGCGGGAATCAGCCACCGCGCTGGCACTCCTTGTGGCGGAAGCATGCGAGGTCGTGATCGTTCACCATGCCGATTCCCTGCATGTACGCATAAACGATCGTCGACCCGACAAACTTGAAGCCGCGCTTGGCGAGATCCTTGGAGATGCGGTCGGACAGCTCGGTGCGCGCCGGCCGCTCGCCTTGCGCGGTAATGCGATTGACGATCGGCTGGCCGCCCACGTAGCCCCACAGCAGCGCAGACAAGCTGCTGCCTTCTTCCAGCAAGCGCAGGTAGGCACGCGCATTGGTGATGGCGGCATTCACCTTGAGCCGGTTGCGCACGATGCCGGGATCGGACAGCAACTGCGCGATCTTCACCTCGTCATAGGCGGCAATCCTGCGCGCATCCCAGCCATCGAAAGCCGCGCGATAGTTGTCGCGCTTGTTGAGGATGGTCTCCCAGCTCAGGCCCGCTTGTGCGCCCTCCAGGTTCAGCATCTCGAACAGGCGCAGTTCGTCGCGGCATGGAACGCCCCACTCCTGGTCGTGGTAGGCGATATAGCGGGGATTGTTTGGATTGGCCCAGGAACAGCGATGTGTGCTCATGGGGTGATTATAGTGCGCTCTCCCAGGCTGGTCACGATGCGCGCTTCGCCGCGCTCCACGCAGTCGCCAAGCTGGCGCACCAGGCGTGCGAACAGTTGCTCCGGCTGCGCCGCCCCGGTCGCATGCACCGCCGTCCAGGCATCGCGCCCCGAGTGCTTGGAGATGTACAGGCCCAGGTCCGCCAGTTCCACCACCTGCGACCAGGACATCAAGCGCGGATGCGATGGCAGGAAAGGATAGCAGGCGAAACCGATCGAGCAGCTGCGTGCCAGCGGCGTGCCATCGGGCAGGACGAAGTCGCGCGAGGACACGGCCTGGCGAATGCGCTCCGCCACCACATGCGCCCCGCTGCGGTCGGTGGCGCGGGCCAGCACCAGGAATTCTTCGCCGCCCCAGCGCACCAGGTAGTCCGACTCGCGGAACACTTCGCGCAGGCGGTCCTTCATCTGCACCAGCACCGAGTCGCCGGCGGCATGGCCGTGGCGGTCGTTGACTTCCTTGAAGTGGTCCAGGTCCACCATATAAAACACCAGGTCGCTGTCAGCCCCGGCTTCGCCACCGTCATACCCGCGCAGGCAGAGCGCCACATCCGACTCCACATGCTGCAGGAAAAAGCGGCGGTTGCGCAGGCCGGTCAACTGGTCGGTCAGGCTCACCTCTTCCAGCGCCTTGTACGCGCGCTCCAGCTCGAGGTTCTTTTCAAGCAGCTGCGCCTGCGCCGCGGCATTATCGAGCGCAATGGCGCCGTATGCGCACAGGGTGCGGAAGATCAGGCGTTCGCGCTCGCCGTAAGCGCGCGGCAGCATCGACTGCACGGTCATCACGCCCAGTACCCGCTCACCGATCATCAGCGGTGCAAACAGCAGCGAGAGCGTCGGCAAGGTGCCGGGGATCAGGTTGGGCGTATCGGATTTGTCTTCGATTTCGATCAGGATTTCATCGCGCTCGCGCACGCAGCGAGCCGTGTTGAAGCTCGGGTCGGACAATGCGATGCGCATTGGCGGCAACGGCAAACCCATCTCCACGCCAAACGCACAATGCAGGAAGTCGCCATCGGGCGCCAGCAGGAAGATCGAGAAATGGGTCGAGTCGAGCAGGCCGTGGACGTGCCGGTCCAGTGCGCGGAACACGGCCGACGCGTCGAGTTGCGCGGTGATCTCCTGGCCGATGGCGGAAAGGTGGCTCAGCGTGGCGCTGGTCTGTGCCAATACTTCCGCGCGTTGCGCCTCTGCGGCAGCGAGCTGGCGATCGCGTTCGGTCTGGTGCTGGACCTGCATCGCAATCGCGCGGTTGGTCGCGTCCTGGCTATTGGTGCGGTCGCGCGCCGCGTTGGCCTGCACTGAAAATTCGTAGGCCCGCGCGAAATCGCCAACCGCGGCATACTCGCGCGCCACCGAATCGAGCAACTCGCCCGGCACGATATAGCCGTCGATGGTGGCGGCGATCATCAGCGCCTCGCGCAGGTACTGCAGCACGGACATCGCATTGCCGACATGGATATCTGCCAGCACCCGCAGGGCTGCAATCTGGCTGAACGGGTCATTCAGTTCGCGCGCCAGCGTCAGTGCCGACATGGCGGCGGCCTGCGCTTGCTCGATCCGCCCCAATCCCGCCAGCGCGTGCGCCTGGCCGCGCCGCGCGCAACTGTGGAAGTCGCTCTGCGCCAAGGCGTGGCCGCGCTGTTCCAGTTCGCGGAAGCTGGCCAGCGCCGCTTCGTAGTCGCCCAGGTCCAGTGCCAGGTCGCCCTGATATTCCAGCGCCATGACAAAGGCGCGCGAGCCGGCCAAAGGCGCCAGCATCTGCAGCGCGTCGCGCAGCAGGGCTTTGGCGGCCGGGCGCTGGCCAAGATGGCGCAGCGTTTCGGCCGATTGCATCTGGGCCAGGCCGATGCACATTGGCCAGCCGGTCGGCCGCGCCAGTTCCAGCCCGCGCTGCATCCACTCCAGCGCGGCGTCATGTGCATTCAGACGGGTGAAGGCGTTGCCGATATTGGTGGCGAGGATCACGGCGCGGCGAACCTGGCCCGAAACCAGTGCCGCTTCGAATGCGGCGATCAGGTGGCTGATGGCGCGCCCGAATTCCGCGGCCTGGAAGGCCGCCGTGCCGAGATAGTCGGAAATCCAGCCTGCGACGACCGGGTGCTGGCCGGCCAGGTCGATCGCAAAGCGCTTGCTCCAGCGTTCGTTTGCCGCCGGCGCATTGCGGAACACGCTGAACAGGGCCGCCAGGCTCTCGAAAATATCGATGCGCATGGCATCGCCCGAAGCGCGGGCATCGGCGATGGCCAGCGCCAGCTCGTTTTCGCAGCCGGCGGAATCGCCGCGGTCGACCGCGATCCAGGCCAGCAGGCTGTGGGTGTCGGCAGCGCCCAGGCGGTCGTTGTGGCGGGCGAATTCCAGCATGGCGCGTTCGGCGATGGCGCTGGCGGTGTCGAGGTCGCCGCCGAGCCAACTGGACTCGGCTTTGATCAGCTCCCAACGCGCGGCCAGCACACGCCTTTCCGCCGCAGGCAAAAGAAAGGCCAGCGGAGTTGCCTCCACGACAAGTTGCGCCGAACGCACACCATCGCGCTGGCGCAGTTGCCAGGCCAGCCGGGATAGCAGTTTCAGGCGCAGTTCGCCCTCGGAATACGGTAATTCTGCTTCCCACTGGGCCAGCTCTTCGTCGAGCGCGAACAAATCCACTACTTGATATCCTTGAAATAGGTGTTGCAGTAAAGAATCATACCGCACGACCGCACTTTTTGGTGTTCAAGTAGCTTAAGCTTATTAAACGAGCAAGTGGCGCCGTCCCCACCCCGCCCCTCCTGCCGCCGCGTTCAGCGTCGGTCCGGCTTGCCGTCGCGGTCTGGCTTGTTGCCGCCGCTGCTGCCTTCGGTGCCACTGCCGCCCACCATCGAGCTGCCGCCCTTGATGGCTGCGTTCAACTGCTCGGCATTGTTCAGGTGCTGGTGGATGGTTGGCTGCAGGCGGGTGGCCAGCGATTTGACCTCGCTGTCCTGGGCCGTCGCTTCAGCCTTGCTCACCAACTGGTGCGCTTCCTTGTGCGCCTGCACCCCGGCCTGCTCCATATAGCTGCGGTCAAACTTGTCGCCGGATAGCTTTTCCAGCTTGGCGGCCATGGCTTTATGTTTGGCATCCAGTTCGTTCGGCAGGGTCACGCTGCGCGCGGCGGCCACTTTGCGCACTTCTTCCAGTCCCTTGGTGTGGTCATCGACCATTTGCTGGGCGAAGCTCTTGACCCGATCGCTCTGGGTCTTTTGCAAGGCCAGCTTGGCGGTCTCGATTTCCGCCATATTTGCCATGGCCAGGTCAGTCAGCATTTTCTGGTCCGACTTGGCCAGGCCTTCAGCCCAGGCGCTTCCTGCACCTAGCAGGGCCGACAACACAGCTACACGCATGAAATTGTTCATTGCATCCTCCGTGACAGAATTGGCAGAAAATATTTTAGGCAGGATGGAATAAGCTGGCCACACGCTACGTATACGCAATACCCAACACACATGGAGGTTAATATGAAAGTCATCGCCCTTGCCCTGGCCGCCCTGCTAAGCACTGCCGCTGCCGCCGCCGAACCACTGAAAAAAACTGACGGCGTCTATGTCGATGCCGCCGGCATGACCGTCTACACCTTCGACAAGGACGTTGCCGGCAGCGGCAAGAGCGCTTGCGTCGAAGGCTGCCTGAAAAACTGGCCTGCCGTGGCAGCCAGCGGCGACCTGGCCTCGCCATGGTCCGCCATCACACGCGATGACGGCAGCAAGCAACTGGCCTACAAGGGCAAGCCGCTGTACCTGTTCGTCGGCGACAAGAAGGCCGGCGACCGTGCCGGCGACAACGTCAAGGACATCTGGCACGTCGTCAAGGATTGAGTGCATGCAGGATGTGCATGAAAGTTTGCTGGCTTGCCTGCCGCGCCTGCGCCGCTACGCGCGGGCGCTGACCGGCGATAGCGCCAGCGCGGACGACCTGGTGCAGGACACCGTGGAACGCGGCTGGGCGCGTATCGCCCAGTGGCGCCCGGACGGGGACTTGCGCGCCTGGTTGTTCAGCATCATGCACAACCTGCACGTTGACCAGTTGCGGCGCTCGCCGCCGCCGGCCGTGGAGCTGGCCGATGGCGACCTGCCCTGCGCGCCGTCAGCCGGACCGCTGGACTTGCGCGACTTGGAGCGGGCCTTGCAGCAACTGCCCCCGGCCCAGCGCGAAGTCCTGCTGCTGGTGGCGCTGGAAGACATGCGCTACGAAGACGTGGCGGCCACGCTCGATATCCCGCTTGGCACCGTGATGTCGCGCCTGAGCCGCGCACGCGAGAGTTTGCGGCGGCTGATGGCTGGAAAGCCTGTGGCTGCCAATTTGAAAGTAGTGAAATGAACGAAGCCGAATTGCAAGCCTGGGTCGATGGCCGGCTGGCGCCGGAGAGGCAGGCAGCGGTCGACCGCTACCTGGCCGAGCATCCCGCCGAAGCGCTGCGCCTGCAAGCCTACCGCGAGCAGAATACCGCCCTGCACGCGCTGTTCGACGACGTGCTCGACGCTCCCGTCCCGGCTGCGCTACGCCCGCCCCATCCGGATGCGCAGCGCGCGCCGCCCCCGGCATGGGCCATCCCCGCCTGGCGCCGCATGGCAGCCATGCTGGCGGTGGCCGTCGGCGCCGGCGTGCTTGGCGGCGCGGCCGGATGGACGCTGCGCGGCGCCGAACCGCAGGCCGGCCCCGCGCCAATGGCCGCCCTGCCCCGCCAGGCCGCCATCGCCCACGCCGTCTACACGCCCGAAGTCAAACACCCGGTGGAAGTCGGCGCCGACCAGCAGCAGCACCTGGTGGCCTGGCTGTCGAAACGCCTGGGCAAGCAGCTACGCCCGCCGCAGCTGGCAAAACAGGGGTATGAACTGGTAGGCGGCCGCCTGCTGCCGGGCGATTCCGGGCCGGTGGCCCAATTCATGTATACCGACGCCAGCGGCCAGCGCCTGACGCTCTACGTCAGTTCCGGCCAAAAGCAAAACCGCGACACCGGATTCCGGTTCGCGCAGGAAGGCAACGTGGGGGTGTTTTACTGGATCGACGGCAGCTTTGGCTATGCGCTGTCGGCTGCCGTCGGAAAGAACGAGCTGTCGCAGATCGCCAACGCGGTCTACGAACAGCTGCTGCCTAATTAGGCACGCGACGGCCGGCTTCGGTGATACGGTTACGCATCACTTCCGGCGCAGCAGGCCCTGGCGCGAACATATAGTCCTCGTCATTGATGGCCAGGCCGCTATTCGCATCGACCAGCACCTGGTCGGCCGGCTTGCCGGTTTCGCGGCTCACCACCAGCAAGCTGGCGCCTTCCGGCGACAGGTGCTCATTCCCCCAGGCGATGAAGGCCAGCAGTACAGGCTTGAAGTCGCGCCCCGCCTTGGTCAGGATATATTCATAGCGCGGCGGACGGGTGCTGTACTGGCGGCGTTCCATCAGGCCGCCTTCGACCAGCCCTGCCAGGCGACGGGTCAGCATGTTCGGCGCAATCTTCAGGCTTTTCTCGAATTCATCGAAGCGGGTCAGGCCGTAGAACGCATCGCGCAGAATCAAGATGCTCCACCACTCGCCTACCTTGCCGAGGCTACGCGCGATCGGGCAGGGCATTTGGCCAAAGTCGGTATGTTTCATGTTGCCTCCTAGTCAGTTGGTTTAATTTAACCAGTTGAATGCTTCAGACTCAATTGAACCGCGAAAACACCCCTAAAAGACTCACCAAAAATCACTCTTGCAAGGAACGTGGCTATCTTCTTTCCATTCGGCGTTGTTGGGGCGCACTTTACTTTTGCCAGAGGAGAGAACACCTTTGCTCAATGTGAAATGCGCAACTTTTTTTTTAAACATGGGCATAATACGCAACACATCCCGCCTCTGAATAGCCATGTACCTGACCAGCGATGCCCAAGTGCGCAATATCCTGATCGTGGATGACTCCGCGTTCGAACAGCGCATGCTCGTCGACTTGTTAAGCGAAATGCCCTACCGCGTTTCGGTAGCGTTCAATGGTGAGCAGGGTTATCAGCTGGCGCTGTCCGGCCAACCCGACCTGATCCTGCTGGATGTGCGGATGCCGAATATGGACGGCTACACCTGTTGTCGTTTACTTAAGGCCAACCCGGCCACGCGCGATATCCCGATTATTTTCCTGAGCGGCACCGAGGCGGTGGAAGACCGCATCATGGGCCTTCAGCTAGGTGGCGTGGACTTTGTCAGCAAGCCGTTTACGCCGGGTGAACTGGCGGCACGCATCCACGTGCACCTGAACCTGATGAAGCGGCCTCCAGTGGCGGCCGCGGAAACCGGGCCGCTCGATACCGACTCGGTGATCGTCAATGCAGCCAAGCGCCTGATCTACGACAACCTGGCCGCCCTGCCCGGCCTGGCGGAAATCGCCGCCAGCGTGGGGACCTACCGCGAAAAGCTGAACCAGCTGTTCCGCACCCATACCGGCATGACCGTGTTTGCCTACATCCGCGAAGCGCGCATCCAGCGCGGCATGCATTTGCTGCGCGATACCGACATGGACGTGCAGGATATCGCGCTGCTGCTGGGCTTTGCCAATGCCGGCAATTTCGCCACCGCCTTCCGCGAGCGGATGGGCACGACTCCCAGCAGCTATCGCACTTCAATCATCAAAACTTGTGATTGAGCTTGACTGACGCGAAACGGCCGCGCGGGTCGCCCTGGGTGTAGTCGAAGAAGTTGAACGAGCTGTCCCACGAAGGCTTGCGATCGAAGGCATTGGCCAGCAGCAGGTTCACGCTGGTGGCTGCGCTGATCTTGTAGCCCAGGTTCAGGTCCACGGTGGCAAATGGCTTCACGCGCTCGCCCGGACGGGTGGTCTGCTCGTAACCGTCAACATAATTCCATGCGGCGTTGGTGGTCCACTGGCCCAGCTCCCAGGTGGCGCTGGTGGTACCGCGCCATTTCGGGATCGAACCGAAGTAGTTGGTGCCGGCGCCGTTGGTCAGCGGTTCGCCGTTCGACAGCGGCTGCTCGTACTTGAACACTCGGCTCAATTGCGCATTCAGCGTCAGGTTGCCGTAGGCGGTCTTCGGCAGCTTGTAGCGCAGGTCGACGTCGATGCCGCTCACCACGCGTTCGCCCTGGTTGGCGTATTGGCGATACAGCGTCAGGATGCGGCCCTGTTGGTCGCGCACCACCTTTTCAGGATGCGTGCTTTCGTTGGCCAGGATGGTGTCGGTGCTTTCGGTGTCGATCACGCCATCGGTGCGGATATGATAGAAGTCCACCCCTACGCTGCTATTGGCCGACGGCGACACCACAAAGCCCAGGTTCACGTTCCTGGAGCGCTCGGGCGACAGCTCGGTATTGGCGACGGTGATGTTGGTCACGCCGCGTGACTGGCTTGGCGTGATCGGGTCCAGCTTGTCGATCACGGAACCGTAGCTGACCGAAGTCGAATTGGTGATCTCCGGCAGCGATGGTGCACGGAAGCCGCGCGATACGGTACCGCGCAGCAGCAGCCACGGGGCAGCCTGGTATCGCACGCTGGCTTTCGGCGAGAAGGCGGAGCCGAAATCGCTGTATTTGTCGGCACGACCGGCCAGGTTGACGGTCAGGTCTTTCAACACCGGCACGTTGAATTCGGCGAAGGCCGCGGTCACTTCGCGCTTGCCCTTGATGATGTTGATCGCAGGGCGCAGTTCGGTGCCCGACAGCACCGCGCTCGAGGTGTTGGAATTCATTTCTTCCTGGCGCCATTGGCCGCCGAAGGCGAAGCCCAGTGCGCCGGCCGGCAGGTCCAGCAGTTCCCTGGATGCGTTGAAGTCGGCCACAGTCAGCTTCGATTGCGCAGGGCGCAGGGTCGACAGGCGCAGGCGGTTGCGCACCTCCTCGCTGTTCCTCGACTGGTCGGCGAAGTTGTAGCTGCCGTCGGCCAGCACTTTCTCGAACTCGTAGCGGTTGACGAAGTTCTGCACCGTTTCCTTCAGCTTGCTGCCGGAGCGGGCGATGGAGGCGTCATATTCCCAGCCATTCCAGGTGCCTTTGATGCCGGTCAGGGCGCGATAGAAGTCCACCTTGTCTTCTTTCAGGCGCGGGCCCAGGTCGAAAAGGGTGGCGGTGAACGGCAGCGCGGTATTGCCAGGATTGTTCGGGTGGCCGGCTGGCAGGGCGACGGTGATGTTGTCCAGCGCCTGCTTGGCGTTGTTCCACGCACGCAGGCCGCTGCCCACCGTCAAAGGCGCGCCAAACGTCTGCTCCGCCGAGGAGTAGCCGTACAGGCCTTCCGCATAGGCTTCGGTGTCCTCATTCAGTTTCAGGGTACCGCGCAGCGAGGTGTGCACGCGCTCCACGCCCGGAATCAGGGTGCGGAATTCGGCAGGGTTATAAGCCAGTACCTGGCCAGCCTTGCCAGGCGTGATGTCGCCGTAGTTCTGCACCTGCAGCGGGCCCTGCACCCCGCCCAGTCGCCGGGTCGGGTCGGAGGTGCCGTAGTAGTTGGTCGGGGTCCACGCCAGCGTGCCGTTGGCATAGCCGCGGAAATCGCTGCCGCGCAGGTAAGACACGTCGGTCTGCTGCAGCTTGTCGCGCTTCAGCGCGTCGAGCGAGAACACCACGCTCCAGCCTTTTTCATCAAGGCTGCCAAAGCCGGTCTGTAGCGACGCGCTGCGTTCAAGCTGGCCGGTGCCTTCGGTGGAAGAACCCAGCTGCGCGCTCACCTCGGTGCCCTTGAATTCCTTGTACAGGATGATGTTGACCACCCCCGCCACCGCGTCCGAACCGTAGACGGACGAGGCGCCATCCTTCAGCACCTCAATGCGCTGCACGGCCGCCATTGGCAGCGAGTTCAGGTCGACGAACACTTCCTGCAGGTCTTGCGCCGTGGCGTAGGAAGACACGCGCTTGCCGTTCACCAGGATCAGGGTGTTCTTCTGGCCCAGGCCGCGCAGCGACAGGCCCGCGGTGCCGGCCGAGAAGCTGCCGGTGTACTGCTCGTTGTAGCTGTTGCCGCTGTTGGCGGAAATCGTACGCAGGATATCGGCCACGGTGGTCTTGCCGGTGGCAGCCAGTTCCTTGGCGGTCAGCACCTGCACGGCGCTCGCGCCTTCTTTCTGCGAGGTGCGGATATTCGAGCCGGTAACGACGACACGGGCCAGTTCTTCCTCGGCATAAGACAGTTGCGGGAAAGCGGCAGCAATGGCCAGGGTGATGCTGAGAGGCTTGATCATCTTCTTCCTTTTGGGTAAGCAGGGGCCTGCCTGCCTCGTGGGCGGGATCGGCTAAAACGGTTTGTTGCGAGGGGTTTGGGAGTGTGCCTAGCAGCGGCACATGCACTGCGCCATGCAGAGCAGATAGATGGTGTAGCGGCGGTGTACGGCTGGAGTTTTCATGCGGCAACTATAACGCCGGCCTTTCATTTCTGAAACTAATTAAAACTCAGACCTATATGCATTTTGAATCTATAGACATCGTTGTCTACATTTCGCCACAGTGAAGAACATGAAGTATACAACTCTGTCTAGACAGGCTATTCTAGTTAAAACGTTACAAGGAAATAAACATGGCCACCGTTCCGAAACCTACCCCAGCCGAGCTGGAACTGCTGCAGGCAATCTGGCCGCTCGGTCCCGCCACCGCCAAGCAGGTGCACGAGGCCATGCTGGCCGAGAAGCCCGACCTGGCTTATGGCGCCGTGCTGCGGCTGATGCAGATCATGCACGGCAAGGGCTTGCTGATGCGCGATGAGAGCCAGCGCTCCCACATCTACGCCGCCGCCGTGGCGCGCGAGGCGATGCAGGGCAATATGCTGCAGGATTTGCTGCAGCGCGCCTTCGCCGGCTCCGCCAAAGCACTGGTGCTGGCGGCCCTGAAAAGCGGCATCTCAAAAAAAGAGCGCGACGAAATCGAAGCACTGCTGAAGCAGGAGGACAAGCCGAATGAATGACATCATCCACGCCGCCGGCTGGGCCCTGATCCACTTCCTCTGGCAAGGCACGCTGCTCGGCCTTGCCGCCGCTGCCCTGCTCTGGCTGATGCGCGGTGCCCGTCCTGCCGCGCGCTATGGCGTGGCCTGCGCAGCGATGCTGGCCTGCCTGTTGTGGCCCGCTTTCGAATTCGCCAGCGCGCTGCAAACCACACCGCGCACCCTGCAAGCCCTGGTGCTGGCGGGTGACGCCGGCACCTCGCCGCAAAGCGAACTGCTGGCCAGCATCGACAACCGCCTGCCGCTGCTGGTGGCGGCCTGGCTGGCCTGCGTCGGAGCGCTGGCATTGCGCAGCGCCTTCGGCCTGGCCTGGATCGCCCGCGCCCGCCGCACCGGTGGCCGCAACCGGCACTGGCAAGAGCGCCTGTCGCAACTTGCCGCGCGCCTCGGCATCCGCCGCGAAGTCGGCCTGCGCATCGTTGAAACGCTGGCCAGCCCGATCACTGCGGGCTGGTGGCGTCCGGTCGTGCTGGTGCCCGCCGCCCTGGTGGCGCGCATGCCGCCGGAGTTGCTGGAAGCGCTGCTGGCGCATGAACTGGCCCATGTGCGCCGCCACGACTACCTGGTCAACCTGTTGCAAAACGTGGTCGAAACTTTTCTGTTCTACCACCCGGCCGTGTGGTGGTTGTCGCGCCGCATCCGCCACGAGCGCGAGCTGGTAGCCGACGGCATCGCCGTACAACTGACTGGCGAACCACGCCGGCTGGCGCTGGCGCTGTCCGAGCTGGAGAAGATCCAGTTCGCCTCACAGCGCCTGGCGCTGGCCGCCGATGGAGGAGACCTGGTGCAGCGCATCCGCCACCTGATGCTGCCGCAGCAGCAGTGCAGCAACTGGAAAGGATTGCTGGCGGCACTGGGCATCACGGCCGCTTGCCTGACCGGCTACGCCAATGCCCGCGTCGAAGCTGCCAGCGTCCCTGCCGCGCGCACGCCAGCCGTGGTCGATTTCAAGTCCTGCTCCAAGCCGTTATGGCCGCAAGAAGAACTTGCAGCCGAACATACCGGCGCCGTCACACTGAGTTTCCATATCAACCCGAAAGGAAGCGTTACCGATTCCCGGATTGTCAGGTCCAGCGGCCACACAGGCCTGGACCAGGCAGCACGGATCGGCATTGAAAAATGCCATTTCATCCCTGCCAAGGTTCGCGGCAAGCCCGTCGCCAGCTGGCAGCAAATGCAGTACGTCTGGACCCTCGAATAAGGAGACCCACGCAATGAATCAACGTATTTCCTGGCTACACTCCGCAGCACTGCTCGCCGGCACTGCCGCCCTGGCCGCCTGCTCCCACGCCGTCGCCGCCGGTGCGGCGGAGGCCTCGCAGAAGCCCGTACTCGACTTCACCACCTGCGCCAAGCCGCTCTGGCCTGCCGGCGACCTGAAGGCCAAACACACCGGCACCGTCACGCTTGGCTTCAGCGTGACCGAGGCTGGCGCCGTTGCCGGCTCGCGCATCGTCAAGTCGTCCGGTTTCGCCGGCCTGGACGAAGCTGCCCGCACCGGCATTGCCAAGTGCCGCTTCAAGCCCGCCAGGGAAAACGGCAAGCCCGCCGCCGCAGACGTGCAAGTCCAGTACGTCTGGACCCTGGAGTGAAGGCATGAAGTCGAGCACCATCGTTGTAACGCTTGCACTGTGCGCTGCATCCGCAATTTGCAGCGCACAGGCGGCGCCTTCTTCACTGCCAACGCATCCCTTCGTCAGCACCAGCGGCAAGGCGCAGTTGTGGATGCGGCCGGATATCGGCGAGGTCAAGTTCGAAGCCGGCGCGCAGGACCCCAGCGCGGAAACCGCCGCCAGCCAACTGCAACAGTTAAGCGCCGGCGCGATGCAGCTGCTGGCCGAACACGGCGTGCTGCAAGCGGACATCGAGGCCTATGAAGTCGAGAAGAAGACGGTTCCTATGGGCGAACAACAGCCGCCGGCCTACTCCATGGGACGCCTGTTCCATGCCCGCGTGCGCGACCTGGCACAATGGCCGGCCCTGATGGCAAAGCTGGTCGAGATGGACCATATCACCAGTATCAGCTCAACCTTCGACCGCACGGATGGCGACGACATCAACACCCAGCTGATGGCGGCTGCGGCCGACGATGCGCGCAGCAAGGGCGCATCGCTAGCCAAAGCCTTCGGCCGCAAGCTCGGTCCGGTGATGGCCATCGCGCGCGGCCCGCTGGACCAGGTCGGCGCTCCCTATATTGAGCAGCAGCCCGGCCGTGAAGCGCGCGGCAGCGCGCCGCAAACCGGAAGCTATGCGGTGCCGGATTCGATCCCCTATTCGCAGACCGTGAATGCGATCTTTGTGCTCAGATGAACTGGTTTTAAGCGCCGGCTGTGCGCTGGCGGCGCCAATGGCGCCATGCCACCAGGGCATTGATCCAATAAGCCGCATACAGCACCGCCGTCAGGTACAGCCCTCGGCTGGCATATAGCGGCACGGAGATGGTGTTCACCAGCAGCCACACGGGCCAGGTCTCGATGCGGCGGCCCATCAGCAGCACTTGCGCGATGATGGAGAACATCAGCACCGTCGAATCGACGAAGGGCGCGAAGGCATCGGTGTAATGCTTCAGCATCAGGCCATAAGCCGCGGTGGCAGCGCTACCGGCCAGCACCATCTTCAGCAGCGTGGCAGGGCGCGTGGTGCGGATGTGCAGCGCGTGGCCATGGTCGCCGCGCAGCCACTGGCGCCAGCCGATGACGCAGGTGGCAATGAAGAACAATTGCAGCGCCACGTCGGCGTACAGCTGCGACACGAAGAACAGCACGGAGAACAGCGCGCAGCCGACAATGCCGGTCCACCAGGAATGGATATTATTGCGGCCCGCCAGGAAGATCGAGACGGCCATGACCGCGTTTGCGGCAATTTCAAGGAAGCTACTCTGCATGGGATCCCAATACGATCAACAAGCCACGCATGTCTGCTCCGCTCTCCTGGCGCAGCGTGCTCGGGGTGACTTCATGGATGGTGAAGCCATGGCTGCGTGCCAGCGCTTCGATGCCGGCGCGCGAATGCGCATAGCGGCCGGAAGAGCGCAGCGCAAAGCCCTCCGCCCCTTCGTGCTCTTCCACCGAAAACGCGAAGCGGCCGCCGCCGCGCAGCGCCAGCCGCGCCACGGAAAACACAGGCCTCAGGTCGCCCAGGTAGACGAATACGTCGGCCGCGACGATGACGTCGACGCTGGCCGGGCGCACGCGCAGGTAGCCCACCATATCGCCGCAATACAGGCCGTCGTACAGGCCGGTATCGCGCGCACGGTCCAGCATGTGCGGCGACAGGTCAACGCCCTCCAGCAGGCAGGCCAAGGGCCGCAGCAACGGACCGCACAAACCGGTACCGCAACCGGCGTCCAGCACATCGAGCTCGCCCGGCGGCAGATGGCGGCGCAGGGCTTCCACCAGCAAGGACGGCGTGCGGTAGCGCAGCACTTCGACCAGGTGGCGGTCGAAATTGCCGGCGTACTGGTCGAACAGCGCTTTCACGTAGGCGGCCGGCGAAGCGCCCGGCGCCTGCTGCGCGCCCATGATGGCCAGCATGTAGCCGACGGTTGCGGCATCTGCACCAAAAGCCAGCGCAGTCTGGTAGGCCTGGACGGCGTCCTCATGGCGTCCCATGGCGCGCAGTGTGTTCGCCAGGCCAAGCTGGGCGCGCGCGTAGCGCGGGCGCACCGTCAGCGCATCCTGGAAGCTCGATAGCGCTTCTTCATGGTCCTGGGCACGCAGCAGCAAGGCCGCGCGCGAACACCACGCTTCCGCATACTCAGGCTGGATGTGCAGCGCACGTTCGAAGCCTTCCAGCGCATCGGCCGGCTTGCCCAATGCCAGCAGCGAAACGGCCGCGCCGTGCAAGGCTTCCGGGTATTCGTGCCGCGCCTGCAATGCCAGGCCGAAGCTGTCCAGCGCCGCTTCGTGGCGCGCCAGCGACTGCAGCGTCAATGCCCGGTTGCACAGCGCGTCCGCATACTTGGGCGACAGGCGCAGCGCCGCATCGTAGCTTGCCAGTGCGCGGTCGAGATGCCCCAGGTGGCGCAAGGCGTTACCGCGGTTGCTCAAGGCGATGGCGTAATCCGGCTGCAGGGCCAGCGCGCGTTCGAAACTGGCCAGCGCCTCGTCGTAACGGCCCAGATCCTGCAGCGCCACGCCGCGGTTGCAGTGGGCGATGGCGCGGCGGCTGTCGATCGCCAGTGCGCCATCGATCAAGTCCAGCGCACGTTGCGGTTCGCCCTGCTGGCGCGCCAGAGCCCCGCTCAGATGCAGCGCATTGAAGTTCAGCGGCTGGGCGCGCAGCACCTCATCGTAAATGGCTTGCGCACGGGCTAGTTCGCCGCTCTGGTGCAGGGCGACGGCTTGTTGCAGTAGTGCATGTATGTCTTTCATGGCCCGTATTACACCAACTCGTAACACGGACGTCAAACGGCCGTCATATTCGACCAGCAAAATGCGTGCACCTGGCGCTGCGGCGCCACTACCGGGGCCGGCGGTCGGGAAATATACCGGCACCACACTGACCAGCTTTTCTCTTTACAGCGACGCTACCATCTGAAACACTGTCCTCGTGGATATTTTCGGATGCCCTCGGCCATGAGGCTGTTGCTCGCTGCACTCCTGCTACAACTCGCCCACCCTGCCGGGGCTTGCACCCTACGCCTGGCGCCGGAAGAATGGCCGCCCTACTTTTATCACAATGACAAGGAAGTGCTGGGCGGCGTCGATTTCGAATTGCTGCAAGCCATCATCAAGCACGCCGGCTGCGTGCTGCAACTGGAAAAGGAAATGCCGCCCGCAAGACGCAACGTTCTGTTTCAGCAAGGCAAACTGGACTTGCTGATGGCGGCTTCCGCCACGGAAGAGCGGCGCGGTTACGCCCGTTTCAGCCTGCCCTACCGGCAGGAGACGGTCGGCCTGTTCACCGTGCCCGAAAAACTGGACAAATTCAAACGCATCGACAGCTTCCAGGCCATCGTCAAGCAGCATGTCAGCCTGCTGGCGCCGCGCCTTGGCTATTACGGCGACGATTACGATCGCGCCATGCCGCTGCTGAACGCGGAAGGACGGCGCAGCACCTTCGGCACCTTCGAGCAGGGCGTCAAGATGCTGGAGGCCGGGCGCGGAGACCTGATCATGGGTGACGCCCATGCCCTGCGCCACATTGCGCGGCAACAAAACATCAAGATCGTGCAGTTGTCCTATATGCCCTACCGCGCGCCGGTGCACTTGATGCTGAATGCGGCCAGCACCACGCAAGCGCAGCTCGCACGCATCAACCAGGCGATCACCCAGCTGGAGCAGAACGGTTCGCTGGCTGCCATCCGCGCGCGCTACGGCATCAACTGATCACTTCCTGAATTCCGCATAGGCGGCAGGAACGTTGATGCCTTTGTGGACCCAGTCGTAAATGGCATAGCCTTTGAACGCGGGCAGGTCGGCGTGCGACTGCGCCTGTTCCAGCGTCATGCCCTTGGCATGGGCATCCTGCACGGCGGCCTTCAGCGCGGCCAGATAGTCCAGGTGCCACTTCATCGCTTCCTTGGCCATCACCGGACCGTGCCCCGGCACGATACGGGCGTCCGCAGGCAGGAAGTTATACAGGCGGGTCAGCGTGTCGAGCGTATCCTGGACATGGCCGTCCAGCAGCCATGGCAGCGAAGGCTGGCCGGCGATCACCGGGTTGCCGGTAAAGGCCACCTTGGCCTGCGGATCCCATACCACCAGGTCGCCCCCGGTCTGGCCAAAGCCGAAGTCGATGATCTCGACGACTTTACCGCCCAGATCCAGCTGCAGGCGGCTATCCTTGGCCACCAGCACGTCGCCGGTGCGCGGCCTGATCTTGTCGATGCCGCGCCCCTTGCCGAAGGCGCCTTCCATGAACTGCACGTCCTTGGCGAAGTTGGCGTCCACGTATGCCTTGGCGGCAGCATGCTGGATCACGGTGACCGACTTCGGCAAGTAGTAGTTGCCGTAGGAATGATCGCCGTGGTAGCTGGTATTGACGGCATAGCGCAGCGCGCCGTGGCGCTTTGCTTCCGCCATCACCTGCTTGTGCAGGCGTTCATTGATCATGGTGTCGACCACCAGGACACCCTTGCTGCCGACCAGGATGCCGGAGGTGGTGGCGATCGGTACGCCATCCGCCGCCCTCGCGGCGTCGGCCGGCAGCATGGCATACACGCCGTCGGCCAGTTTCTGCACCTTCAGCTCAACCTTGTTGGCATCCCACACCGGCTCGCCAGCCTGCGCGGCACAGGCGGCCAGCAACAATGCGGCGGCAGTCATCCTGATTTTCATGCTTATCTCCTGTGAAGGTTTTATTCTGGCCACCATCATAGGCCCATGCCGGACACCTGGGGGGATTCGGTGTGCTCAGCGCGAGGGAAGCAGTGGGATTTCCGCTGCGGGCGCGCGTCTTCATCGGCGTCCTGCTGATCCGTTACGCAGGAAATCCAGCACTTCTTCGTACAGTTTGAAGCGCGCAGCCTCGAGGTGCATCACGTGGGTGCCGCGCGGGATGCTTGCGTAGCGCGCGCCCTTGATCGCGGCCGACAGCGCGCGGTAGTCGGCATCGCTGGGCCAGGCGTCCCATTCGCCGCGCACCAGCAGCACCGGCATGTCCAGCCGTGCCGGGTCGTAGTAGGTGCGGCCTTGCTGCAAGTCCGCCAGGTCCGCACTAGGGCCGGCCGGAAAACGCACCGAGCCTTCGCGGCGCGCGTCCGATGCCAGCCACTGGGCGCCCCAGCGCGTGAAGATATCGGCATGTAGCAGCGAAGGTTCTTGCGGCGGGCGCAGGCTGTCCATGGCGGCGATGCGCTGGCCAGGTGTCAACTCCTCATAGGCATCGGCAGGCTTGGCAGGAGCCTGCGCCTGTACCGGCGCCGCGCGCGGGGTGATTGCCGCGAACAGCACCAGCTTTGCCACCTTGGCCGCATGGTCCTGCGCATAGCGCGCAGCTACCGATCCGCCCCAGGAATGCCCGACCAGCAGGACTTGCCGCTGGCCGGTTTTGCGCAGGATGGCATCGACCGCGCTGCCCACGTCCTGCGCCACCTCGCGCGCACGTCCGGGCGGCGACGGTAGATCGGCGGCATAGCGATCCGACAGGCCGTAGCCCGGGAAATCAAGCGCGTACACGTCGTATCCACGGGCCGCCATCCAGTCCATCCACGACTGGCCATCCATGCGGAAATCGAACGACAGTCCAGAGGGGAATGAAGACCCGTGCACGAACAGCACCGGCGGCGCCCCGTTGGCATGGTCAGGCGCGGTGTGGCGCACGCGCGCCACCAAGGCCGGCTGGTGGCTGGGAATATCGATCACTTGGTAGGCTGGCATGGCTGGCTCCCGTAAAAGCCATCATGCTAGCGGCAGAGTCGCCGCAACAATTCGTCCGCCGGCGAATGGTGGATGCGCTAGCAAACCTTGAAGACGCGCAGCCAGTCGCAAGTCCACATGCTGACGCGGTGCAACAGCCCGGCAGGATCGCCCCAAATGAAGAAGGCGGCCGCAGCCAACACCAGCACGAAGACAAATCGCTTCATTTCAGCACATAGCTCGCCAGGACTGCCTGCACTTCATAAATGCTCAGGCGCTTATTGAATTTTTGAGTGAACGGCTCCGCGGTGCTTGAGATCCAGATCTTCAGGTCCGCGTCGAGGTCCAGCGTGCCGCCGGTCTCGATGCTGAAACGCGTTACGCTCTTGTAAGGGATCGAGTGATACTCCTTCTTGCTGCCCGTGACGCCCTGGATATTCACCACCACCAGGCGCTTGTCGGTAAACACGAAATAGTCGCGTATCAGTTGGTAAGCATGCTCCACTCGTTCATTCGGCGCAAGGACTTTTGCGAAGTCCGCGCGCAAGTCCTCTATGTCGATCTTGGAAGCGTTGCCCAGCATGCCATCAAGGATTCCCACGTCAAACCTCCTTCTCAATGTTCAAAGTGGGAATCTACCACGTTACAGGCGGCAGCTGGCTACCGGGGTGGGCTCCACCACAAAGCTGTAATGGGCGGTGTAATCGCCTTGGATCGGCTGCGTGCCGGAGGCGCCGGCGTTCGGACCGATGATGTAAGTTTGGGCTTTGGGTATGCCGCCATCGGCATAGGCCGCGATATCGGTCGTGGCATTGCCGTAGGCCCGCACGATGTTCAGGCCGACCGTGTTGCGCAGGTAGCGCACGTAGTCGGTCTTGAACTGCTGCGTATTGGGCGGAATGGGGCCGTCGCCGTAGGGATTGGAGTGGTAATGCCATTGGCCCATGTTCTGGATTTTCAGCCATTCCAGGCCGTCCTTCGTGACCCAGTAAGGCCGTCCGGTGAGGAAGATAACCTGGTAGCCTTTCTGGCGATAGGCATTCACCACCTGGGGCGCAAAGGAATACGCCGTTGCCGTCTTGACGCCGACGTAGTCTGCATAGGCTTCGAAATCGTTGATCGTCAAGGTGCCGTCGATGTCGAACAGCACCGCGTCGCGGTTCGGATCGACCACACTTAAGTAACCGTTGGTGCTACTCAGGTCGCCCTCCACCACGAAGCGCACAACATAATCGCCGACTGGACGCACGCCCAGCGGCACATTGACCTTGCCGTCGCTATTGGTGATGAAATTTCCGAGATACTGCCATTGCTGCATGCCGGTGCCGTAAAGATAGGCGTGCACCCGCTCGCCTTCCAGGTCCTTGTGCAGGACCGCGTCGTAATCGAATTTACCGGTGATCGTCGCCGCCTGGCCGGCCTTCACGATAGCATCGTGGGCCATATGCCAGGGCTTGTAAACCCCGGCCAGGATGGTGTTGCCAAAATTGGCGAAACCCTTGCGCGCGGGGCCCGAAAGTGTCGGCGGGTTGGCCGCCGATACGTAGTCCGGGCAAGCTGCCATTGCAGGCAGGGTGGAAAAGGCGCACGCGATCACGACCGCGCGGCTCACGGTTTTCAGCATCTGTTCCTCCTTTAAGTGGTCTACCCCGGCAAAACTAGCAGGACTCTGCTACAAGTAAATGACCGCACGAGCCAAAATCTTAGAGGTGTGCCTCCATCGTCTTCACGCCATTCGTGGGTTAAGTTTGCCGGTTAGGGACACTCACTATCGGAGGCAGAATGAAGCTGGCAGGCGTCATCGTTTCTCTCCTGTTCGGGATGCAGGCATTGCACGCCGCAGACCTGGGCCTGGGCATCCGCACGCAGTACGACGTGGCGATGGACACACCGCTCAATCGCATCCAGGTGCTGGGCGCGCACAATGCGTGGAATGACAGCGGCGCCACCTGGGCCAACCAGCGCTGGCCGATGAACCAGCTGCTCAATTCGGGCATCCGCAACGTCGACCTTGATCTGCACATGAACAATGGCGAGGTGCAGCTATGCCACCAGGACTGCTCGGCGATCTACGGCGCCGCTGACAACTACCCCAACGAACTGTGGAAGATTCGCAACTGGCTTGATGCCAATCCGAAGGCGATTGTCTTCGTCGACCTGGAAGACCGCGCCAACAATCAGGCCGGCGTGGTTGGTCCATTGACGGCGGTCTTCGGTTCACTGCTGTACAAGCCATCCGACAAACCCGCCAGCCGCTGGGAATCGCCGCGCGAGATGATCGCCCGCGGAAAACGCGTGATCGTGAAGTCAGCCAACAACACCTACGACGGCGCCGTGGTCTGGCAAGGCCCGTTGTTCGCGACCGGCGCTGCGGGCGGCTGGAACAGCCGGCAGGTCAAATTCGTCAACACCGCCAACTGCACGGTGGACGGCGCGCCAATCGACCAGGAAAAGATCTATGCCGTTTCCGACTCCAAGCTGGGCAAGGACGTGCTGCCCGATTCCTGGATCGACGAAACCGGCACCATCGACGCTTCCAATATCCCTGCCCTGCTGCGCTGCGGCGTGGACAACATCGATGCGGATCGATGGGACGAAGGCATGATCGCTTCCGCCATCTGGTCCTGGGCCGATGGCGAGCCAAACGACTACAACAACGAAGACTGCGCGCAAATGCGCGGCGATGGGCGCTGGAACGATGGCGCTTGCACCACCGCGTTGCGCTTCGCCTGCCAGAACAAGGGGCAGCCTGACGACTGGCGTGTCACACCAGCCGCTGGCGCCTGGCAAGGCGGCAAGCAGGCTTGTATTGCAGCCTTCGGCAGCGGCTTTGCGTTTTCCGTTCCCGCCAACGCGTACATGAATGAACGCCTGCGCCTGGCGGCAGGGGCGAACCCTGTCTGGCTCAATTATTCCGACCAGGCGGAAGAAGGAAAATGGGAGAAGTATGACGACGCGCCAACGCGCTGGGATACTGGCGCCTACGGCAACAACGAGGACCGTGCACAGACCTTGCGCCTGCCTGGCGCCGGCGCGGTACGCATCAATATCAGCGGCTCGCTTGGCGCCGGCGACGTGCTGCGCGTCTACGACAGCAACCGCCGCCTGTTGCAAAGCTTCAGCGGAGCGCTGGCCCATTCCCTGGTCGTGGCCGACAACGCCGTCATCGCGCAACTGGTATCCGATGGTGCCAGCACCTCCAGCGGCGCCAGCGTCAGTATCGAAGCACTTGCCACCGCCTGGAACAGCGGCGCCTACGGCAATAACGAAGACCGTTCGCAATGGCTGGCCATTCCGGGTGCTGCCGCCCTGAAGGTCTACGTCAATGGCAGCACCGATGCGAACCGGGACTTCATCCACGTGTACGACCGCAACGGCACGCTGGTGAAATCGTTGTCCGGCGCCATTGCTACCAGCTTCATGGTGAGCGGCGACAGCGCGCGCATCCGGGTGGTGTCGGACGGATCAATCACCGGCGCGGGCGTAACCGCCAGCGTCAAGCCAGGCAGCGCTTATGCCTTCCGCAAACTGGTCGATGGCCGCGGCAAGTGCATCGACATCGAAGGCAACAATATGGCCAATGGCACGCCGGTCCATCATTGGAGCTGCCAGGGCCAGGTCACGCAATTGTGGTACCACGACCCGGATGGCCTATTGCGCAGCAAGAACAATCCGGACAAATGTGTCGACGTCTACGCCTTCGGTACCGGCAACGGCTCCAAGCTGGTGGTCTGGGACTGCAACGACAAGGCCAACCAGCGCTTCTCCTGGTCCGGCCAGACCCTGCGCCCGGCGCATGCACCGGGCAAGGCGATCGACGTCAAGGACGCCTGGTGGGGCTCATTCGACGGCCAGGACCTGCACCTGTGGGATTATCAGGAAAGCTGGGGCCAGAGCTGGCACTGGGAGTGAACAGGAAGTGAGCCTCGCAGGTTGAGCCTCATGCCACTTTCCTCCCATTTGCCAGGAAGTCCTTCGCGGCGTACGCAGCCAACGGACGGGCGAAGTAATAGCCTTGCAGCAGGTGACATCCCAGCTTGCGCAGCTGCGCAGCCTGCAGCGCATCTTCCACGCCTTCCGCCACGAGTTCGAGGCCGAGATTACGCGCCAGGCCAACCGCGGTAGCGCAAATCTCCAGGTCTTTGGCGGACTTCCCGATATCGCGCACAAAGCTGCGATCGAGCTTGAAGGCATGCACCGGCAGCAGCTTCAGGTAGCCAAGCGAGGAATAGCCAGTGCCGAAATCGTCGATCGATAGCCGCACACCCAGCCTGCGCAAAGCTTCCAGTCTTTCGATGGATCGTTGCGGGTCCTGCATCAGCACGGACTCCGTAATTTCGAGTTCGAGGTCGGCGCCCCGCAGGCCGGCGCGTTGCAAGGCCGACTGCACGGTATCGCCAAGGTCCGACACCAGCAACTGCTGCGCCGACAGGTTGACCGCCACGCGCACTTCAGTGAAACCGTTTTCACGCCAGCTTGCCAATTGCCTGCAGGCGGCATCGATCACCCACGAACCGATAGCGGCGATAACGCCCGTCGCTTCAGCCAACGGAATGAACTTATCCGGCATCACCAGCCCCAAAGTCGGATGATGCCAGCGAATCAGCGCTTCCATGCACACCACGCGATCGGAGGCAGCACAGACCTGCGGCTGGTAGTGCAGGACGAACTGCTCTTTTTCGAGCGCATCCTTCAACTCGGCTTCGAGGCCGATGCGTTCGTTGAGCGACTGCTGCAGCGCAGGGTGGAACACGCGCAGGTTGCCGGGGCCGGCGTCGCGCGCCTGGTGCAGCGCGAGAGCCGCCGATGCCAGCAGGTCTTCCGCCGACGACGCATGATCCGGATAGACCGCCACGCCGGCGCTGAAGGTCATGTTCAAGACGGTGCCCGGAATCGAGAACGGCGGCTTGATCGCGGCCAGTATGCCCTCCACATCGCTTTCGATGCCAGCCCAGGTCTTGTGTCCCACAATGCCAACAACAAAGCGCGCACTGCCAAGTCGCGCCACCAGCATGCGCCTGCCGCAATGCTGCCGCAGGCGCTGCGCCGCTTCGACCAGCAACTGGTTGCCGGCCTCGTAGCCGCGCGTGCCATTGATGATTGCCAGCCGGTCGAGGTCGAGCAGCAGAACCCCCATCCTGGTCAGGTTCGATTCGCTCTGGACGAACATCGCGTGCAGCTTTTCCAGCGCCCCGGCGCGATTGGGCAGGCGCGTCAACGCATCGTTGGTCAATGCATGTTCGAAGCGCAGGCTGGCGCGCTTGTGGCTCTCCACCTCCAGCTCCAGCGCGGCACTGATGCGGATTTTCTCGGTCATGCGCTGGGTGGCTTCGCGCCGCACCAGCAGCAGGTAGGAAGCGGCGAGGAACAGGAAACCAAAGCCGCTCAGGTACGGCAGTTGCAGCAAGCCCGCATCGGTGGCGCCGCCGAGCGCAGTGGTAACGATAATCAGCACCACCGAGGCCCACACCAGGCGGTTCGAAAAGCGCGCACGCTCGCGCCGTACCCGAATGCAGAACATGGCTGCATACACCGCCGCGCCAATCGACAGCAGGCGGTTGACGGCGTACGCCGCTGTAGTCTCCCCCGCAAGCAGGAAGCCAGGGTCGCCCCACATCAATTCACCAGGGGCTACGGTCGAAAGTGCGGAAAATCGGTAGCCAAATGGTGCAGCAAAGTTGATTGCCGCCAGCGTGAACGTCACCAGGGCTACCGCATAGGTCAGGCGGAACGCCCACTTGCGCGCATCGAGCGAAGCGAGCAGGTACCAGACCTGCGGCACCAGCAGCAACGAGAAAAAGTTCACCCATTTATGTGCAGCGATGGCGGCCGCCAAGCCGGGCGCCACCAGTTGCCGGACATTGGATAACTGGAACAAGGCAAATGTCAGGCAGAGCACTGAAAAGGTCCAGCAAGCCCGTACGTACGAGCTGCTGCGCGCCAGCAAAGCCGCCTGGAATGCACACATTGCTAGCGCTCCCACGGAGATTAGGTAGAGCGAAGCAATGGGAGTATCCATACCGTCCTCAGTTTTCTTCTTGGCAATTCGCGTTATTTTATTACAAACACGGGAACCGACCATTTTTCTTCAGAACATACTGACTTGGTAGTTATATCAAGACCAACCCCGGAGTTCTTTATGAAAAGTGTCACCGGTGTCTATGGGAGGGTGTCGATGGAATCTGCGCGCAACGGAGGGGATGCTGGCAGCGGCCACGGAAGCGTGGCCGCGCAGTTTGACGCTTGGCGGCGTTCAGCCGGCCGGTTCGGTCAGCACCGATAGTTTGCTGACGCCCGAACGCTGGATGTGCGCAATCACCTGCGCCACCGACCGATACGGTACGCCCTGGTCAGCTTGCAGGCTGAGCGCCAGGTCAGGGTCGCTGCCGACCAGGGTGCGCAACTCGCCTTCCAGCGCACCGAGCGAGACTTCGCGCTTGTCGATGTAGATTCGGTTTTCCCCATCCACGCTGACCGTAACGCTCTTGGCCTGCGTGGCCGGCGTGGTGGTAGCCGTCTTGGGAAGGTTGATCCGCACCGCGTTGTTCAGCAGCGGCGCGGTGAGGATGAACACCACCATCAGCACCAGCATCACGTCCACCAGCGGCGTGATGTTGATTTCGCTAACCACGTCGCCGCTATCCCTGCCAGTAGTGAATGCCATTATGCAGCCGCCCCTGCCGGCAAGCCGGCCGTCAGTTCGACTGTCACGGCGGCGCTGCGCTGCGGCGCCCTGGCTGCCGGCGGGTTCGCTACGCGGAAGTTGTTGCGCTGCGCGAGGTTGACGAAGTCGGTCGCGTAGTTATCCAGTTCCGCCGCGGTAACCTTCAGGCGGCGTACGTAGAAGTTAAAGGCCAGTACCGCAGGAACCGCTACCGCAATGCCCACACCGGTGGCAATCAGCGCTTCGCCGATCGGGCCGGCCACTACATCGATGCTGGCAGAGCCGCTGGCGCCGATCGCACCCAGGGCGTGGATGATACCGAACACGGTACCGAACAGGCCGACGAAAGGCGCGGTCGACCCGATCGATGCCAGGATCGCCAAGCCGCTTTCCAGCGACTGGTATTCCTTGTGGATCTGCTGGCGCAGGTAGCGCTCCAGCAGTTCCCTGCGGCCCCAATCGTGTTCCAGGTCAGCACCGGCATCGGCATCGCTTACGTACAACGCTTCAAAGCCCACTTCGGCCAAGCGCGATTTTGGGCTGGCGCCATTCGGCAGCGCGGCTGCGGCGTCAAGCGAGCTGGCGCTCCAGAAAGCCTTGCCGAAAGCCTTGTCGCGCTTGCTGACGCGGTAGTGCTGCACGCCCTTGGCGGCGATCAGCACCCAGGTCACCACGGAGAACAGCACCAGCGCGTACAACGAGCCTTGTACGATCAGTTCGAGGTAATGGGATTGCATTGAAGATTCCTTTCAGCAGATTCACGAGAGTTTGAAATTCAGAGGGACTTTGACCCAGCCGTCGATCGGCGTCTGGCCGCGACGCGCCGGCTCGAAAGCCCAGCCCTGCACGGCCTTCACGGCAGCGTCGTCCAGGATCTTGTGGCCGCTGGATTTTTCGACGTTGATGGTGGCGGGCTTGCCGGTGGCCAGCACTTGCACCTTGAGGACGACTTGTCCTTGCAGGCCGCGATCCTGCGCCAGTGCCGGATAGTCCGGTGCGGGGTTGTTGCGGTAATCCGCGAAGCCGCGTGGTTCGGTGACCGGTTCCGGCGCCCGCGGTGCGGGAGGCGCCGCAACCGGGGCCGGCGTCGGAGGCTGCGGTGTGGTGGCAACCGCCACGGTGTCCGCACTTGGCGGCCCGGAATCGACCACCTCGCGCACCACCGGCAAAGGCTGGCGCACCGGCACAGGCGCCTGCTTCGCCACTTGCGGCTGCGGCTTCGGCGGCTCCGGGGGCGGCGGTGGAGGGGGCGGCGGTGCGAACTCCAATGCCAGCGGTTCGGCCTTCGGCGGCGCCAGCTTGGCGTCCGCAGGCAGGTTCCGCAAACCGATGATGATGGCCGCATGCACAAGCACCGCTGCACCGGCCAGCAGCGCCAGGCCGGTCTTGCTGTGCAAGCCCTGTTTCAGCAAATCCGGCCGCACGGCGGCGGCCGTCGGTTGCGACTGTGCGGCATGCGCCTGCTGGCGCGGCGCACTTCGGACGCGGGCGCGGCGCGGCGCATAAGACGCCGAATGGAAACTGTCGAATGTCAGGGATGTCATGGGATTCCTTTCCTAAAATTTCACCAGGCCGGCTCCGCTTGCAAGGCTCATCGCCAGCACGCCGGCGCCGACGGCGCCAGCCAGCGCACTCCAATGCCAGGTTGCTGCAGCATGTGTGGCGGTCGTGGTATCGCTCTTCCAGCCGGTGAGCATCGGCTTGACGAGGTTATTCCTGCGCAGCAGCAGGTGGGCTGCAATGGCCAGCACATGCAACGCAATCAATCCAAACAGCAGGTAGGCCAATTGTTGGTGCAGGCCGGTCAACTGCAGTGAGCGGCCTTCGTCGACCAACTCTGCCAACGGGCCCTGGAAGGAGATCTCGTCATTGCCGAACAGGCCGGTTCCCGCCTGCAGTCCGAGCAAGGCCAGCAAGGCGAATACGGACAGCGCACCCAGGGGATTGTGGCCGTGGCCTTGCCATTCGCCCGCCAGGTAAGCGCGCAAGCGGCCCGGTGTCGGCGCGAAATTCACAAAACGGGCAGCCGCTGCGCCGGCGATGCCCCACACCAGCCGGAACGCCACCAGGCCAATAATGGCAATGCCCGCATAGCCATGCACGGTCATCCAGTCGCCGCCCACCAGCCCGCTGGCGATGGCCACCGTTACCGATAGCACCAACGACCAGTGGAACAGCCGTGTCGGCAAGTCCCAAACGTAAATGCGGGAACTCATACGCCAGCCTTCCTTACTGGGGCGCTGCCTGGGCTACAGGACGTGCCGGCGGCGGGCCCACTCGGGTGATCTTGCCGCCCTGTGCTTCATAGTCTTCCGAGCCGGTGGCGCCGGCGACCTTATAGCCCTTGCTGGTCAGCAGGTCGCCGATCGCGCCCGCACGGTGGGCATGGTTCGACACGGTCAGGATCACGCGGTCTTTCGGAATGAAGGCCAGGTTCTGTTCAACTTCCTTGGCTTGCACATTCAGGTAGACCGGGAAGCTGCCTTTCGCCGTCAGTTCGTCAGGGCGGCGCACGTCGACCACCAACAGCTTTTCCGGCTTCGCCAGCAATTTATCCACTTCGGCGCGTTCCAGTTGCTTGGTCTTGTACTTCCACTCTTGCGGCGCTTGCTGTGCGAAGGACGATGCGGCAGCCAAGACCAGGCTCAGTGTCATCAGGGATTTGATTGCTTTCATGGCATTCCTCAAGAAGCGCAGTGCGCGAATCGCACCGCTGTCGCAGGCAGTGATCGCAACTACCATGCCAGTTGCCGCTGCAACGCAGCACATCCCGCCGCAAGGCCCGCCGTTGCTGGCCTCCAGCCGAACTACCTTGTCCGCTGTAGCGGCCTGGCCACCGCCGCAATTGCTGTTTGGCCAGCATGCGCCATGCTGCACTGCTGCATTTGCAACAGCCGCGCATCTTTGTTGCAGCAACAGCACTCGCGCTGGCAAAGTGCTGCCATGACATCAGCGAAAAGCGCAGACCTCCTTTAATGGCGGGCTTCCTTCGAATGGCATGGTCCTTGCGACGTGTAAGGCATTTTCACCACGCCATAAGCCACCATCCATGCATAAGCAAATTCAACGCCGTCATATCGCTCGCCTGCTGCCCATCGTTGCCCTGCTGGCCAGCGCCGGCATCCATGCCCATGCGGCCGGCCAGCCCGCCGATCCCGCCGTCGCCGAACTGCGCGCGGAACTCGCCCGCATCCAGGCTGAAAACGCACGCCTGCGCGAAGCACTCGCCGTGCAAAGCGGCGCCACGGCGCCTGCGCCCGCCCTCGTTCCGGCCGCGGCGCCGACCGCACAGACTGCGCCCGAGGAGGAGGCCCAGGCTCTTGGCGCGGTAACCGTCCGTGGCCGCAAGAAGATCGAGACCTTGAAGGAAGTCCCGATCTCCATCTCCGTCGTCAGCGGCCAGGAACTGGACCGCGAGCTGGCACAAGACCTTTCGGCCATTACCAAACGCGGGGCCAATGTGCAGTTCAACCAGAACAACACGCGCGGCGCATCGCTTTCCGTGCGCGGCCTGGGCAAGCGGTCCTTCACCGAAACGCAAGACCCCAGCGTCGGCGTGGTGGTGGATGGCGTCAGTTACGGCCTGTCGCAGCTTGCCAACTTCGATTTCTATGACGTGGAGTCGGTCGAAGTCACGCGCGGCCCCCAAGGCACCCTGGGAGGCAAGGGCGCCAGCTCCGGCGTGGTCAGCATCAACACGCGCAAGCCTTCGTTCTACCCTACGGCCGACTACTCGCTCACCTACGGCAGGAATGAAACGGTGATCGCCAAGGCCAACCTGGGTGGCCCCGTCATCGATGAACTTCTGGCATGGCGCGGCTCCTTCATCGTGCACCGCGCACGCGGCTACTACGACAACAACTTCGACCACAACTACAGCCTGTATAACAAGAACCGTGTCAGCGGCCGCACCCAGTTCCTGTTCACTCCGACCGGCACCTTCAACGCGCGCATCAGCCTGGACGTGGAGCCGCACGCACCGCAGGTCCAGAATGGCCTCACTTTCTACAAGAGCATCCCTGACACCTTTGCCGACGGTAGCCTGGCCGATCCTAGCGGCACCACCACACGCGCCAAACTTGCCGGATTCCGTAACGCCGCCGGCGTGTTCACCGGTGCGCGCGACTGGTTCGTCGGGCGCTCCTTCAACGGCACGCCCTACACCTATGACGGAAACTATATCGGCGAAAACCGCATCAACTTCAATGAAAACCAGGGCCAGACAGTGCACAGCAAAGGTGGCTCCGCGGAGCTGGTGTGGGACTTGCCGGCGCATACTTTCAGCTCGCAGTCGGCCGTACGCACCTATTCCTTCGATGCGCACAATGACGAGGGCACGCCATTCGATATCAGCCGCAATGGCGGCGGCGGCGTCGACTACAAGCAGTTCACGCAGGAGTTCAAGCTGAAATCGAAACCGGGTGGCGCATTCGATTTCGTGACAGGCCTGTTCCACGTCCGCACCGACGATGATATCGCCTCCAAATCCGGCTGGGGCTCGGACGCCGGCGCCTGGTTCGCCACCAATGCGCAATACAACACGCTGGAACGCAATGCCGGCACCAATCGCGGCGCCGGCCGCGCCCTGCTGAAAGATTCGCTGGAAGACCTGATCGTCAAGGGCGATACCGTGGTTCACACCAATAGCACCGCCATCTTCGGCAATGCGACCTGGCATGCGACCGACGCTTTCAGTCTTGGCGGCGGTTTGCGTTTCACGCGCGAAGACCGCACCACCACCGACACCCGCGTGCTGGCCGCAAACGGGGCCGGCGCCGCCCTCAATCCAGTCGAGGTGCGCGGGGTTGCGCTGGGCGGCTTTAACAGCGCCGCCAATGGCGCACTGGCCGCCGGCAACAGCGCCGAACAGCTGGCCTTGGCCGATAGCATCGCCAACAAGTACTTCGGCATCGCCACTTACAGCAGCCTGACGACGGCGCAACTGGCTCAAGTGGCAGCCGCCAAGTCGCTGCGCGCGGGCCAGATCGGCCAGATGATTTCCGGCATCGAGAGCCAGTACAAGGACATGCTCTACACCGCTGCACTGGCGCCGTCCTACCGTTTCAACGACCAATACAGCGCCTACACCTCCTGGCAGTACGGCGAGAAATCCGGATCCGCCTTGAACGTCAACGGCGTCAATGCCAATGTGCGGCCGGAGAAAACCCATGCCTTCGAAATCGGCCTGAAATCCAGCCTGCCGCAATATGGCCTGGTGCTGAATGCGGACCTGTTCCTGATGAAGATCAAAGACTATCAGTCGGCAGTTCGCGTGGTCGATGAATTCACCACTGCCACCAATATCGCCAACGGCCAGGCCAACCCGATCGCCTACGTCACCGCGCAGGGCAACGTGCCGCGAGCCCGTGCCAAGGGCTTCGAGTTCGACGGCGTCTACAGCGGCATCCAGAACCTGTCGATCCGCTTCTCCGGCGCCTGGAACGATGCCCGCTACATCAGCTTCCCACAGGCGGCCAAGCCGGACGAATTGGCTTACCTGCCAGGCGCTTATATCGACCAGGGCGGCCTGACCCTGCCCGGCGCCGCCAAATGGACCGGCAATATCGGCGCTGAATACCGCAAGCCCCATGAGGGCCACGAATACCACGCCAGCTTCAATACCGCCCTGACCAGCCGCTATAACAATACCGATACGCTGTCTTCCTACGGGTGGGTCAGCGGCGGCGCCACCACCGACCTGTCGCTCGGCGTCGCCTTCAAGGGCGGATTCGATGTCAGCCTGGTCGTCAAGAATGCCTTCGACAACCGCAAGCATGAACCGGCATGGCTTAGCTACTCGCCCAATCCTTATCCGCGCTGGTACGGCGTGACGTTCAGCGGCAAGCTCTAAGCTGCGGTGCCATATGCATATATTGTTTTGGCCATGAACGGTTCCGTGCAAAGGAGCCCGGGCGCTGTTGCACCGCCAACAGGGCCCGGACAGGGAGGCCTTTATTGACGGGCTTTCCACCTTGGCACGCCATTTGCAAAAAAGAGGCTATTCCCTTGTCGAACGAAAGCCTCATACATGAAGACCCATAAAAAATACCGCGCCGCCCTCCCCCTCGCTGCCCTGCTGACCTCCGCCCCGCTGTACGCCGCCGACCCCACGGTGGCCGAGCTGCAGGCGGAAATCGCACGTCTCAAGCAAATCATCGCAACGCAAAACCAGGGCGCGGCGCCGGCGCCCGCCTCCGGCACACCTGCAGCAGCTGTTGCCGCCGTCGAACCGGCGCCGGCCGCTGAGGAATCACAGACGCTGGGCGAGGTAACGGTGCGCAGCCGCAACCGGCTGGAGCGCCTGCAGGACGTGCCGCTGTCGGTCTCCGTCGTCACGGGCAAGGAACTGGATCGCCTGCAGGCCACCGACATCAAGTCCCTGACCCAGCGCGCCGCCAATGTCTCTTGGAACCAGGGTAACCAGCGCACCGCCAGCCTGGCCATTCGCGGCGTCGGCAAGCAAGGCCAGACCGAGGCGCAGGATCCGAGCGTTGGCCTGATCGTCGATGGCGTCAACTACGCCTACAACGCCTTGTCCTCCAGCTTCGACTTCACCGACGTCGATGCGGTGGAAGTAACGCGCGGCCCGCAAGGCACGCTGTTGGGCAAGAACACCAGCGTGGGCGTGGTCAACGTCACCACGCGCCGCCCATCGTTCACCCCGGATGCGTCGTGGTCGCTGACGCTGGGCCAGCAGGACACCGTACAGGGCCGCTTCGCCGCCGGCGGCCCGATCGTGGACGGTGTGCTGGCCTACCGCGCCAACCTGTCGGTCAGCAAAGGCGAAGGCGATATCAAGAATGCCTACAACAGGGACATCACCTACACCAACAAGGACCGCGTCTCCGGCCGCCTGCAATTCCTGCTGACTCCCGACGCTTCGTTCAGCGCCCGCATCGCGCTCGACGCCCAGCCGCGCGCCGGCGAAACCACCAATGGCCGCACCATCAACCTGCCGACGCCGAAGCTGTATTCAAACGGCGCCGTCAACCCGCTGTCGACCGATACCGCCACGCGCCTGGCGCGGCGCTGGTTCACCCAGCAAACCGGTTACAGCTACCAGGACAACTTCCTGAACGAGAAGAACGGGCAAGTCAACAACGACAACCAGCGCCCGCTGGTCACTGGCAGCAACGGCGCCGCCGCAGAACTGAACTGGTACCTGGACAAGTTCAACATCACCTCCATCACGGCATACAAGGACTACCACTTCAACGCCACCAACGACGAGGGCACCCCGTTCGACGTGCACCGCAACTCGGGCGGCTTCTGGAACGACTACCGCCAGGCCACGCAGGAACTGCGTTTGAGCTCACAGCCGGGCGGCTTGGTCGATTACCAGGCCGGCATCTTCCTGATGAAGGTGAACAACCAGGCCGATTACCGCCGCGAATGGGGCAACGACGCCGGCGCCTGGTATGCCAATGCCGCGCAATACAACCGCCTGGATGCCAATGCGGCCGGGCGCTACCTGCTGCAAAACTCGCTGGACCGCCTGCAGATGTCGTTCAACTCCCCGGCTGGCACGCAGGATATCCGCAACAAGAGCGCCGCCATCTTTGCGCAGGCAAACTGGCATCTGTCCGAACCGCTGACCGTCACCACCGGCCTGCGCTTCACGCGCGAAGACCGCCGCAACACCGGCAGCACCCTGGTCAACAATTACGGCAACGCGCCGGAGCTGAACCCTGTGGCAATCAATGGCGTGGCCTTCGGCGGCTTTTCCACTGCGGCCAACGGCTCGCTCCTGGCGAGCAATAACCCGGCCCAGCTCGCGCTCGCCAACAGCCTGGCGGCCAAATACTTCAACGCAGCTTCGTACAGCGCGCTGAGCACCGCCCAGCAACAGCAGGTGGCCGATGCGAAAGCCATCCGCGCATCCCAGATCGGCGTGATCTTCCCATCCACGGAAGCGGCGCCGTTCAAGGACACCCTGCCGGCCTTCGTGCTGAGCCCATCGTACAAATTCAATAAGGACCTGACCGCCTACGCCTCGTGGCAATACGGTGAAAAGGCCGGCATTTCGCAGTTGACCAATGGTGTCTCGAACCTGGTTCGCAAGGAAAAGACCAGCGGCTTTGAAACGGGCTTCAAGTCCGCGCTACTGGACCGCAGGCTGCTGGTCAACGCCAACCTGTTCCTGATGAACATCAAGGACTACCAGCAGGCGGTGCGCGTTCTCGACGTATACACCACGAACCTGAACAGCGACGGCCAGTTGTACTACACCACCGCCACCGGCAACGCACCCAAAGTGCAGGCCAAGGGCATCGAGTTCGACGGTGCCTACTCGGGCATCCCGTACACCACGCTGCGATTCTCCGGCGCCTACACCGACGCCCGCTACAAGGACTTCAAACAGTCCGCGCAACCGGCGGAAAACGGCTACCCCGGCGCCGCGCCTTACCGCGACGTGACAGGGGAAGCCTTGCCGGGCGCCTCGAAGTTCACCTTCAATCTCGGTGCCGATTTCCGCAAGCCGGTGTGGAGCAACAAAGAGTTCCACGCCAGCTTCAACACGGCCTTCAATTCGCGCTACAACGCCGACAACACGCTTTCCAGCTATGGCTGGATTGGAGCCTCCTCGATCACCGACCTGGCAATCGGCCTTGGTACCCGCGGCGGATCTTTTGACGTCAGCGTGGTGGTGAAGAACGCTTTCGGCAACGACTCCCCTCTCACCAGGACCTGGAACTCCTACACCCCGGCCGTGCCGCGCTGGGCGGGGCTGGTGGTCAGCGGATCGCTGTGATGCGCGGCTGATGATCCGACAACAACGGTGCTGCCGCGCTGCATGCGGTGCACCACCCCGCTGCCGGCGGCGGCCCGTAAAGGCCTTGCGAATCAAGTACTTGAATGAACCGGCCGCCCCGGCATGGCGGTTGCTAATAGAGCTTCAGGCATAAAACCAATCCACAGGAGCACCTGCAGATGAAACTCAGAACCACCACCCTCGCCATCCTTCTGGCTTCTTCCACCGCAGCCTCGATCGCGGCTGACGAGAAGGCGCCAGCCGCAGCACCAGCCAAGGCGTGGCAGTACTCTACCGTCCAGGCGCCGGAAGTCCCGGCAGTCAAGCAGAAAGCATGGGTTCGCACCCCGATCGACGCCTTCGTGCTGGCCAAACTGGAACAGAAAAAGCTCAAGCCTTCCAGCGACGCCGACCGCGCCACTTACATCCGCCGTGCCACTCTCGATAGCTGGGGACTGCTGCCAACGCCGGAGGAAGTCGACGCCTTCGTCAAGGACAAGTCGCCGGACGCCTACGAAAAGCTGGCCGACCGCCTGCTCTCGTCACCGCACTTCGGCGAGCGCCAGGCGCGCCGCTGGCTGGACCTGGCACGCTACGCCGACAGCGCAGGCTTCCAGAACGATAACACCCGCCCCAACAACTATCGCTACCGCGACTATGTGATCAAGGCCTTCAACAGCGGTAAGCCGTTCGATCGCTTTATAAAGGAACAGGTCGCGGGCGATGAACTGTTCCCGGACAGCCAGGAGGCGAAAATCGCCACCGGCTTCCTGGCCGGCTATCCGGACAACTCCAACTCGCGCGACCTGGTGCAGCGCAAATACCAGATCGCCACCGACATGACCGACACCGTCGGCGAAACCTTCCTCGCTTCCACCATCGGTTGCGCGCGCTGCCACAACCACAAGGCGGACCGCGTAAGCCAGAAGGAATACTTCCAACTCCAGGCCTTCTTCGCCAACACCAGCTTCGACGAGAAAGTGCCAGCGCAGAAAGGCGAGGAAGAACTGGAGTATGAGAAGAAGCAGGCCGCTTACCGCGCCGCCACCAAGGATATCCGCGACAAGCAGAAGGCCATCCTCGACACCGTTCGTGAAGCGGGCGTGAAATACCACAAGGAACGCTACCTGACCGACAGCCGCGAATCGATCTTCAAGCCGGAAGCGCAATGGACGGCCCTGGACCGCTGGGTCAACTTCCGCCTGAAGACTGTCAGCACGGAGAACGATGTGGTGCAATACCTGCGCCTGACCGCGGAAGACAAGGACAGCGCGGATTACAACGCGGAGAACGTCGAGAAGTGGAAGCAGTACCAGAAGCTGACCGCCGACCTGCGCAAGTTCGACAAGCAGCGCCCTGAACGCGGTTCGCTGTTCCTGACTGCCGCCACGGAACTTGGTCATTCAGATGCGCCGCCTACCCATGTACGTTTCGGCGGCGTGCACGAGGCGCCGCTCGATGCGGTGGAACCGGGCATACCGGCGCTGTGGGCCAATGGCGCGAAGGTGCAGATCAATCCTACCGCAACTTCGTCCGGCCGCCGCACCGCACTGGCGAACTGGCTGGCCAGTCCGGAAAACCCGCTGACCGCCCGCGTCTTTGCCAACCGTGTCTGGAGCCAGTACTTCGCCAACGGCATCGTCGCCACGGTGGCGGATTTCGGCCGTGCCGGCCAGAAGCCTACCCACCCTGAATTGCTGGACTACCTGGCCGCCGACTTCGTGAAGAACGGCTGGAACGTGAAACAGTTGCACCGCCAGATCCTGCTGTCGTCGGTGTACCGCCAGTCCTCCACCGAGCGCGCCGACATCGCGGCGGCGGATCCGGACAACAAGCTGCTGGGCGTGTACCCGCGCAAGCGGCTGGAAGCGGAGCAGGTCCGCGACTCGCTGCTGGCCGCGTCCGGACGCCTGGAAGACAAGCTGGGCGGCCCTGCCGTGTTCCCGAAAGTGCCGTCGAACTTCAGCGCCGGCAACCTGTGGACCGAATCCAAGGATCCGCACGACCAGTACCGCCGCAGCATCTATACCTTCGTGCGCCGTAGCGTTCCCTACCCGTTGACGCAGAACTTCGATCCTGCCGATCCGTCCCAAGCCCACCATAAGCGCAATGTGACCACCACGCCGCTGCAGGCTCTTGCCCTGTTCAACAGCGACGTGGTGCTGGGCTGGTCGCAGGCGCTGGCAGGCCGCGTGATCCGCGAGGCTGGCAACGATGAAACGGCGCAGCTGAACCGCCTGTACGAAATCCTGTTTGCCCGTACCCCGAGCAAGGCAGAACGCGCCACGCTCAAGGACTTCCTGGACAAGCAGCAAAAGATCATTGAGGCCCGCAATACCAGCGGCAAGGACGAAGGCAAGTTCGAGGTGGCCATCCCGACTGGCCTGGACGGCAAGCAGAAGATCAATCCACTGCGCGCCGCAGCGCTGGTGGACCTGGTGCACACCGTCGCCAACTCGAACGATTTCATCTACCGCTTCTGAACCCGATACCACCTAAAGGAAAACTGATATGTGCTTCAATTCTCGTCGCGACTTCCTGTTGAAATCCGGCCTTGGCATGGGCGCCGCCGCTGTCACCGGCCTGCTGCCCGGCGGCGGCCTGCTGCAGGGCGCCATGGCCGCCGACCTGGTCGACCCGCTGGCCTCGAAAGCGCCGCACTTTCCGGCCAAGGTCAAATCCGTCATCTGGCTGCACATGAACGGCGCTCCCAGCACGCTCGACCTGTTCGACTACAAGCCTGACCTGATCAAGCTGGCGGGCCAGGACGTGCCGGCCTCCTTCCTGAAAGGAATCAAGACCAGCACCCAGGGCGGCGTCGGCAAGCTGTATGCCTCCAAGCGCGAATGGAAGCAGCACGGCCAGAGCGGCCACTGGTTCTCCGACCTGGTGCCGAACCTGGCCACGCAATCGGACAAAATCGCCTTCATCAAATCCAGCGTCACCGTGGGCGCCACGCACGACATCTCGATCCTGAAGCTCAACACCGGCGACCTGAGCCCGGGCCGCCCTTCGCTGGGCGCGTGGGTCAGCTACGCGCTGGGTTCCGCCAATCCCGACCTGCCGCCTTACGTGGTGCTATACAACGGCAAGAACGAGCCAAGCGCCGGCTCGGTCAACTGGAACTCGGGCTTCCTGCCGGCGGTGTACCAGGGCACCGCTTTCCGTCCCGGTGCTTCGCCGATCTTCTACCTGGAACGCCCGGAACTGCGCACTGACGGCCAGCAGCATGCTTCGCTCGACCTGCTGCGCAAACTGAACCAGAAGAACGCCGACCGCTATCCGTCCGACACCGAACTGAAAGCGCGCCTGCGCTCTTACGACCTGGCCGACCGCATGCAGGTCTCCGCGCCGGCCGCGGTGGACCTGTCGAAGGAAAGCGACGCGACCAAGGAACTGTATGGCATCAACGACGAAACGTCGTCCAGCTACGGCACCACGCTGCTGCGTGCGCGCCGCCTGGTGGAGCGCGGCGTGCGCTTCATCCAGGTGGTGTCGGGGGCGCCGGATGGCCAGACCGAAGTCACGAGCTGGGGACGCCCACAACGACCTGGAAAAGAATCACAGCATCAACGCGCGCATGATCGACAAGCCGATCGCCGGCCTGCTGGCGGACCTGGAATCGCGCGGCCTGCTGGAGTCGACGCTGGTGGTGTGGACCTCCGAGTTCGGCCGCACCTCGTATGGGCAGAGCGGAAATGGCCGCGACCATAATCCTTGGGGCTACACGCAGTGGGTGGCGGGCGGCGGCGTCAAGGCCGGCTACACCCACGGCGCGACCGATGAAATCGGCCTGCAGGTAGCAAACAAGGACCAGGCGGTCGACACCTACGACTTGCACGCAACCGTGCTGCAGTTGCTGGGTCTTGACCACCTGAAGACCACGTTCCTGAACAACGGACGTTCCGAGCGCCCGACCGTCGTGTACGGCAAGGTGATCAAGGAACTGCTGGCCTGACCCTGGAGACGCATGCGAAAAGTACCAATCCTACTGACCCTGCTGTCTGTCGCCATCGCCCTGAATGCGGTTTGCGCCGAACCGGAAATGGGCATGGACTTGATGCAAAACATTGAGGACGCCAACAAAAGCCTGTCATCCAATATTGCGCTGGCCAACAAGCAGGCGGCCGGCGACGACGCGAAAGAGCTGGCCCGCATGTTCCTGGAAGTGGAAACCTTCTTCACACATAAGGGCGATGCGACCAACGCGGTCGACCTGGCGCGGCAAAGCCGCGAACTGTCGGCCGAGATCGTGCAGCTGGTCGCCACCGGCAAATTCGAAGTCGCCACCGACAAGGCCACCACCTTGTCGCGCACCTGCCGCACCTGCCACACCTTCTACAAGAAGGAATAGCAGATGGCCACGTTCCAAGCCGCGCTGCTGGCCGGCCTGCTGTCTGCCGCCCTGGCGCAGGGCGATGCCGAATCCGGCCGCACTAAGGCCGATTCGGAGCGTTGCCTCGAATGCCACGGGCAAGCTGGTGTCGGGCAGGGCCACAGCGCAGGCGAAGACGGCAAGTTTGCACGCCTGGACGGCCAGCAGCACGCCTACATCGTCAAGCAGGTCGAGGACTTCCGCGCCGGCCGCCGCAAGGGCGACTTCATGGCCATGATGGCTGCCAGCGTCAGCGACCAGGACGTGGCCGACATTGCCGCCTACTTTGCCGCGCAACCGGCGATGGCGGCGGCAAAGGCCGCCCCGCAAGAGGCCCGGTACAGCGCCATTGCCCAGTTGTTCCGGCAAGGCGATGCGACGCGGCAGCTCATGGCTTGCGCGGCTTGCCACGGCGGCACCGGCGAAGGCTTGGCCGGCGCCGGTCCTGTGATCGGCGGCCAGGGACGGCGCTACCTGGCGCAGCAATTGCACAACTGGCGCAGCGGTGAACGCAGCAACCACCCAGCCATGCGCGCAGCGGCCGCCCGGCTGACAGATGCAGAGATCGACGCCCTCGCGCACTACGTATCGGAAATGTAAGAAAACCAATGGAGAAACCATGCTGAAAAAACTGATGACGGCCGCCGCGCTGGCCGCTTTGGGTACGCTTCCCGCGCACGCCGCGCTGAACGCAGGCGACGCGGCACCTGCCTTCACCACGCAGGCCTCGCAAGCGGGAAAGGCCTTCGAGTTCTCGCTGAAGGAAGCTTTAAGGAAAGGACCGGTCGTCGTTTATTTCTATCCGTCGGCCTACACCGGCGGCTGCAACGTCCAGGCACACACCTTTGCCGTCAACCATGACAAGTTCACCGCAGCCGGCGCCAGCGTGATCGGCGTATCACTCGACAGCATCAAGCGCCTGAATGACTTCTCGGCCGACCCCGAATACTGCGCCGGCAAGTTCCCGGTCGCTTCGGATGCAGACGGCAGCATTGCCCGTTCCTACGAGCTGGCAATCCGCGCCGCGGCAGCCGGCAAGAAAGACACGCGCGGCGCCGACATCGACCACGCCACCACCGAGCGCACCACCTTCATCGTTACGCCCGACGGCCGCATCGCCGCTGCTGTCGGCGGACTGACCCCGGCGGCCAACGTCGAAAAGGCGCTGGAAGTCGTCCAGCAACTGTCGCGCAAGCGCACCTGACCCAAGGACTAAAAACAATGAAAAACAGCTTTGCCCTTTCCACTGTACTGGCCCTGCTGCTGGCAGCTTTCGGCAGCGGCGCCTGCGCCCAGCAATCCACCGCCGCCATCAACGGCGTGGTCGCAGCCGGCACCCCGATTGAACTGATCAAGGACGGATTCAGCGGCACCGAAGGGCCAATCGCCCTGCCGGACGGGAATTTCGCATTCACCGAAACCCAGGCCAACCGCATTACCCGCATCGCGCCTGACGGCAGCATTTCCACCTTGCTGGAGAACAGCAACGGCTCCAACGGCCTGGCCATCAACCCCGAGGGCGAGGTGTATGCCGTGCAAGTGAAAGAGCCGCAAGTCGGCATCGTCTACCCTGCGCACAGCGCACGCGTGCTGGCGGCGCGCTATGAAGGCGCACCGTTCGGCCGCCCGAACGATATCGTCCTTGACCGCAAGGGCGGCGTCTACTTTACCGACTCCGGCGTGAACCCGCCGGCTCCTGGCACCGCTTCAGCGCCGCAGCCAGCCGAGAAGCCGGCCAAGCCCGCGGTCTACCACATCTCCAACGAAGGCGCGCTGACCCGCCTGGCTGCCGACATCGAGCGCCCGAACGGCATCCAGTTGAGCCCCGATGAAAAGATCCTGTACGTCGCCAACACCTTTGGCGAGTACGTGCTTGCCTACGACATCCTGGGTGACGGCAAGGTCGGCCCACGCCGCAACTTCGCCAAGCTGGAAGGCTTCCGCAAGACCGAAACCGGCGCCACCAGCGGCGCCGACGGGCTGGCGGTCGATGCCGAGGGCCGCGTGTACGTCGCCAGTACTGCCGGCATCCAGGTCTTCAGCAACAAGGGCGAAGCGCTGGGCGTCATCGCCTTGCCGAAGGCGCCGCAGAACATCGCCTTCGCAGGTCCGGGCAAGAAGACCCTGTACGCGGTAGGCCGCGGCGCAGCGTACAGGATCGCCACGCTGACCCAGGGCTTCACCGGCCGCGCCAAATAACCGATTCACGACCAACCAGAGGAGTCCCATGAAGAAAGCAGCAACCCTCATCGGCGCCGCCGCGCTGGCGGCAGCCACGTTTGCAGCGACCACCCCTGCCAATGCCCAGCAAGGGCCGAAACCGGAAAACCTGATCAAGTGGCGCCAATCCGCGTTCCAGGTGGTGGCCTGGAACACCGGCCGCATCAAGGCTTCGCTGGACGGCACTTACAACAAGGAGGACGTGCAACGCGCTGCCAACAGCATCGCCGCCATCGCCAACGGCGGCCTGGCAGCACTGTTCGCACCGGGAACGGAGCAAGGCAAGGGCTGGCACGACACCAGCGCCAAGGCGGAACTGTTCAAGGATCAGAAGAAGTTTGCCGACCTGAACGCCAGCTTCGCCAAGGAGTCAACGGAACTGGCGACGCTGAACGCCGGTGGCGACGTCAACGCGATCAAGGCGCAGTTCGGCAAACTGCAGCGCACTTGCAAGAGCTGCCACGACGACTTCAAGGCGAAGGAGTAAGCCACGATGAAAACTTCCTTGTTGGCCGGCGCCGCGCTGCTGGCATCCACCTTTGCCGGCCACGCACTGGCGCAGCAGCAAGCTCCCGATCCCTCCAAACCGCTCGGTTTCTTCGTCACCAGCGAAGGCGTGGGCAAGGGCGCCGACCTCGGTGGCCTTGCCGGCGCCGACGCGCACTGCCAGAAGCTCGCCAGCGCTGCAGGCGCCGGCAGCCGTACCTGGCATGCCTACCTGAGCACACAGGCAGCGGATGGCAAGCCCGCCGTCAATGCGCGCGACCGTATCGGCAAAGGCCCTTGGTTCAATGCCCGCGGCGTGCTGGTTGCGCGCGATGTGGCGCACCTGCACGGTGATTCGCTGGAAGCGGCGCAGTTGGGCAATAACCTGAGCCGCAACACCGTGTTGACGGAGAAGAACGAACCGGTCAAAGGCGCAGGCGACAAGCCGAACGAGCACGACATCCTGACCGGTTCCACGCCCGACGGCCGCGCCTTCGCGGACGCGGCAGACCGCACATGCAAAAACTACACAAGCAGCGCGCCAGACGGTTCCGCCCAACTCGGGCACTTTGACCGCACGGGCGGCGGCAACACGTCATGGAACTCGGCGCACCCGAGCCGTGGCTGCGGCCAGCAAAACCTGGTATCGACCGGCGGCGCCGGCCTGCTGTACTGCTTTGCTGCGAACTGAGTAAGGGGATAAGCCAGCAGCCTTCGGGGCATGCATTGCGCATGCCCCTTTTTTATTGCGCGGCTTCGGCTTCCACGCGCTCGATGCTGGCCTGGATCGAACGTGCCATGTTGCTACCGGCTGGCGCCAGCGCCAGGACTTTCTTCCATGCGATGAGCGCGGAGGCGCGATCATTGCGTTCTAGCGCGGCGCTTCCCAGCAGGGCCAGAACCTGCATATGCTGCGGGTTGAGCTCCAGCGCGCGCAGCAGCAGCTTTTCCGGCTCACCGGACAGGCGTTCACCGTGCGCCATGCCCAGCACCACAGCGTAATCGGCCAGCAAATCCGCGCTTTCGCCTTCCAGCGCCAGCAACTGGCGGTAGGCATCTGCCGCCTGGTCGAAGCGGCGCAGCGTTTCATAGGACCGCGCCATCATGCGCCAGCCGTCGGCATCGCGCGGTTGTTCTTTCAGCCGCGCTGCCAGGCGCGACACCATCGCTTCGACCTGCGGCGGTGCCGACGTTTCCAGCACCTGTTGCGCGGGCAGCAGCGCTGCCGGCGTACCCAGCGCCGCGTACAAGGCCACCGCCACCAGCGGAGCCGACGCAGCGGCCGGCAGTGCGCTACGCCAGCGCTGCCGGCCGGCCAGCGGCAGCAGCACGACGCCGAAAGCAAAAGTAGCCATCAAGCCGGCTGCCACAAAGAACCAGATCATGCGTGCTCTCCCTTCTGCCTGTTCAAGGCGCGCCACAACAGCAGCAGGCCGGCCCCCAACAGCACAAAGGGACCGAACCACAACGCCCAGGTGCCGGGCCGCAGCGGCGGCTTGTACAGCACGTAGTCCCCATAACGCTGGCGAAGGAAGGCGATCACCTGTTCCTCGCTGCGCCCGGCCGCCAGTTGTTCACGCACCACAGCCTTCATATCGCGCGCAAGCTTCGCATCCGAGTCGGCGATCGTCTGGTTGTCGCAGACCTGGCAGCGCAGCTGCGCCGCCAGCCGGTCGAGCCGTGCCTCCAGCTCCACGCCGGTTGGCGGAGCTGCGCCAAAAGCTCCCGTGGCGACAGCCAGGAGCAGGCAGGCCATGCGCTCACGCACCTTGCAGCTCCTTCAGCAGCGGCAGCAGCTTGTCGCGCAGGACTTGCTGCGTCACCGGCCCAACGTGGCGCAGGCGAATATGCCCCTGCTGGTCAATGACGAATGTCTCCGGCACACCCACCACACCCCAATCCATGCCAACCCGGCCATCGCCGTCGAACACGGCGGCCAGGTAAGGATTGCCATGTTCGGCCAGCCACTTGCCGCTGTCGTCGAAGTTGTCGGTGTAGTTCAAGCCGACGATAGGGGCGACGTTTTGCCGCGCCAGGTCGACCAGCACCGGGTGTTCCTGGCGGCATGGACCGCACCACGATGCCCACACGTTCAGCAGCCAGACCTTGCCTTCCAGTTGCCGCGACTGGAAGGGCTGGCCGGGCGCGCCGATGCGTTGCAGGGTGAAGGAAGGCGCCGGCTTGCCTTCCAGCGCGGTTGGCCGCTCGCCCGGCTTGAGGCTCAGGCCAGCGCCAAGCAAGAGCAATAGTGCGGCGAAGGCCGCCACGGGGAGATAACGTTTCATGCCGAAGCTCCTTGAATCGGGGTAATTTGAGGAATTGCTTGCGACGCAGCGCGGCGCACGCGGTACTGGCGGTCGAAGGCGGCGACGAAACCGCCCAGCGCGATGGCCAGGACGCCGCCCCATATCCATGCCACGAAAGGCTTGTGCTGGATGCGCACCTGCCAACCGCCGTCGGCAGCCGGTTCGCCCAGCGACAGGTACAGGTCGCGCGTCCAACCGCGGTCGATGGCCGCCTCCGTCATCGGCGACTGTTGTACCGGGTAGTAGCGCTTCTCCGGCTGCAAGGTCGCAACGCGGCGCGCGCCCTGCCACACTTCGAAAGTGCCGCGCGCAGCAACGTAATTGGGGCCGTCATGGCGCTCAATTGCCACGAAGCGGTATTCCAGCTCTCCGGCGCTGAGCGAGGCCCCGACACGCAGGCTGGCATCCACATGGCTCTCACCCGACTTCACCAGCGCCACACCGGCGACAAATATCGCCAGCCCAACGTGGGCCGCCTGCATGCCCCAATAGCTGGCCGGTTGGCGCAGCAGCCGATGCCGCCAGTTGCCGCCCTCGCCGAGCCGCCGCCACAGGTGCAGGCCGCTGGCCAGTGCGATCCAGAGTGCCAGGGCCAGTGCGGCGGATGCCAGCAAGCCAAGTCCAAAACCCGCGCCGGCGGCCAGCCCTGCCAACAACGCCGCCTGCGCCACGTAACGCAGGGATACCGGCAACGCCGCCCACGTATCGCGCTTCCACGCTACAAAGGGCCCAAGCGCCAGCAGCGCCAGCACCGGCAGCATCAGCGGCGCAAACACCGCATCGAAGTACGGTGGGCCGACGGAAATCTTGCCCGCGCCAAGTGCATCGAGCAGCAGCGGATACAGGGTTCCCAGCAGGACAGCCGCCGTCGCAGCCAGCAGCAGCACATTATTCAGCAACAGCAGCGCTTCGCGCGACCACAGCGAGAATGTTCCGCCGCCGCCCAACGCCGGTGCGCGCCATGTGTACAGCACCAGCGCGCCGCCAATCACGACCGCCAGGAAGCCCAGGATGAACAGTCCGCGTTGCGGGTCGCTGGCAAAGGCGTGCACCGAGGACAGCACGCCTGAGCGCACCAGGAAGGTACCCAGCAGCGACAGCGAAAAGACTAGAATGGCCAGCAACACGGTCCAGCCGCGGAAGGCGCCGCGTTTCTCCGTCACCGCCAGCGAGTGCAGCAGCGCTGTCCCCGCCAGCCAGGGCATGAATGAGGCATTCTCCACCGCGTCCCAGAACCACCAGCCGCCCCAACCCAGCTCATAGTAGGCCCAGAAGCTGCCCATGAAGATGCCGAGCGTGAGGAAAGCCCATGCGGCCAGCGTCCAGGGCCGCGACCAGCGGGCCCAGGACGCATCGAGCCTCCCGCCCAGCAGGGCTGCCACTGCAAACGCAAATGCCACCGAGAAGCCGACATAGCCCAAATACAGCAACGGAGGATGGATGATCATGCCTACATCCTGGAGCAAGGGATTGAGGTCGCTGCCATCGCGCGCTGCCGGCAGCAGCCGTTCGAACGGATTGGAGGTGAACAGGATAAAGGCCAGGAAGCCTACGGTAATCAACCCCATCACCGCCATTACGCGCGCCGCCAAATCTTCCGGCAAGCGCCTGCTGCCGTAGGCCACCGCCGCCAGCCATAACGCCAGCACCTGGATCCAGAGCAGCAACGAACCTTCGTGACCGCCCCACGCGCCGGCCAGGCGATAGTGCAAAGGCAGCATGGAGTTCGAATGGGCTGCCACATAGCGGATCGAAAAATCGTTCTGCGCAAAGCCGGCCAGCAGCAGGCCGAAAGACAGCGTTACGAACAAGGCCAGGGCCCAGGCTGCCGGCCGCGCCAGCGCGATCCACGCCTGCAACCCGCGCCAGGCACCGGCCAGCGGCAGGATTCCCAGCACAAGCGCAAGTCCCAGCGCCAGCATCAGGGAAAAGTTACCCAATTCGCCGATCATCGCGCGCCTCCCCGTGCATCCGCCAGCGCCTTCGCGGCTTCCGGCGGCATATAGTTCTCATCGTGCTTTGCCAGCACTTCATCGGCAACAAACAAGCCGCCCGCCAAACGGCCCTGCGCCACCACGCCTTTTCCTTCGCGGAACAGGTCCGGCAGGATGCCTTTGTAGCGCACCGGGATCGTGCGCGCCAGGTCGGTGACGATGAACTGCACGGACAGGCCATCCGCCTCGCGCCGCACACTCCCTTTCTGAACCATCCCGCCAATACGGAAGCTGCGGTGTTGCGGCGCGTCCCCTGCCGCCACCTGCGCCGGCGAGTAGAAGAACACCATGTTCTTCTGGAACGCCGACAGCACCAGCGCGGCGGCGGCGCCCAGCGCCAGCAGCGATACCGCCAGCAACAGCAAGCGTTTCTGCCGGCGCGTCATGCCTGTCTCCGACGCGAAATCTGCGCAGCCGCAAGCAAAGCGGCCCGCTTGCGGCGCGAAAGCAGCACGAGTTCCAACAACAGGGCCGCGCCAGTTACCAAGAGCGAGCCCCAGACATAAGCCCCGTACCCTCCCATTGCGAGGAAGCTATCAACGTTTTGCCAGATCATGCGCGGCCTCCCTGTGCCAGGCGTGCCACCCAGGCCGACTGCCCCTCGCGCTCAAGGATGACGCAGCGCAGGCGCAACAGCGCAACCGCAGCGGCATAGGCCCACATTGCCAGCGTCATCACCAGCATGCCGAGCAACATCGGCGTGGCGATGGTCGGCGCCGAGTCGACCGATACCGACGCCCCCTGGTGCAGGGTGCTCCACCACTTGACCGAGAAGTAGATGATGGGCAGGTTCACGGTCCCCACCAGCGCCAGCACGGCGCCGGCACGGTCGGCGCGGCGCGGATCGTCAATCGCTGCTTGCAAGGCGATGAAGCCCAGGTAAAGAAACAGCAGCAGCAGTTCCGACGTCAGGCGCGCGTCCCACACCCACCAGGTACCCCAGGTCGGCTTGCCCCACAAGGCCCCGGTCCATAATGCCAGGAAGGTGAACAACGCCCCGCTCGGCGCCAGCGCTCCAGCCATCATGGCCGACAGGCGCGTATTGGCCACCAGGCCGACGGCCGACCAGAATGCCATTGCGGCATAGATCACCATCGACAGCCAGGCAGCCGGCACATGCACGAAGATGATGCGGTAAGCGTCTCCCTGCTGCGCATCGGTAGGCGCCACCAGGAATCCGATGTACAGGCCCGCCAGCGCCAGCACCAGCGACAACGGCAGCAGCAGCGCAGCGAAAGTTCCGGCTGGCCCGTAGAACGCTTGCGGCGAGGCGAATTGCAACCAACGCCGGCTGCGCCCCCTGCGGGCTGGTGGCGGGAGATGTGAGATGCCCAGACATGATGACTCCTTAAGATGACTTGTTCATTCCAGCGCTATGCGCAGCGCGGCGGCGGCAGCCCAGGGCGCCAGCGCCAACGCGAATCCAAGGCCCGCACCGAGCAGCGACAAGTGCGCCGCCGCCCCATCGCCTGTGCCTATCGCATCGACCGCCCCGGCGCCGAACACCAGCACCGGGGTATAAAGCGGCAGTGCCAGCAAGGCCACCAGCACCCCGCTGCTGCGGGTTCCCAACGACAAAGCCGCCGCCACCGCTCCTACTAGGCTGAGAATGGGGGTGCCCAGCAGCAGGCTGGCGGCCAGTACGGGCAGCGCTTGCGCATCGAGCCCAAATTGCAAGGCCAGCAGGGGCGACAGCAGCACCAGCGGCAAACCGGAAACCAGCCAGTGCGCCACCGCCTTACCCGCCACGATCAGCACCAGCGGTTCGCACGAGAGCAGCATCTGTTCCAGCGTGCCGTCGGCATGGTCGGCGCTGAACAGCCGCGGCAGCGACAGTGTGGCCGCCAGCAACGCGGCCACCCACAGCACGCCAGGCGCCATCGCCCGCAGCGCGGCCGGTTCAGGTCCGACGCCCAGCGGAAACAGCGAGCAGGCGATGACAAAGAAGGCCAGCGGTCCCAGTGCATCGGCGCTGCGCCGGTATGACAGCAGCAGGTCGCGCTTCAAGGTCCATCCCAGCGTGGCGATCATGCCGGCACTCCAGCCAGCGCATCCAGGTCCAGCCGTTGCCGGTATTGCGGGCGCAGGCCATGCGCCTGGTGCGTCGTATAGATGGCCATCCCGCCGCTATCGAGGTGGGTGCCGATGCGCTCCGCCAGCGTCGCCACGGCGCGCGCATCAAGCGCGGTATACGGCTCGTCAAGCAGCAACAGCGGCGGCAAAGGCTCCAGGTACAGCCGGGCCAATGCGACACGGCGGCGCTGTCCTTGCGACAGCGCATGCGCCGGCAGTTCAGATACGCCATCGAGGCCCGCCCGCTCCAGCGCGGCTTCCGCGTGGGCGCGTCCGATGCGATGGCCTGCCAGCGCGGCGCTGCAAGCGACGTTCTCCCATGCCGCCAGGTCGTCCTTGATCCCCGCCGCATGGCCGCAGTACAGCAACTGGCGATGGAAGTCTTCGCGCAGTTCGCGCACCGGTCGCCCGCGCCAAAGCACTTCGCCCTCGGCCGGCAAGCCAAGGCCCGCCAGCAAACGGAGTAAACTGGTCTTGCCGCTGCCATTGCCGCCGGATAGCCATAGAGCCTGCCCTTCGGACAGCGCAAAATCGAGCCCTTCGAACAGCCGTCGGCCGCCCCGCTCGCAAGCCAGCGCGCGAGCCTGCAACACCGGCGGCTTCATTGCTGCAGCTCGACGCCCGGCAAGGACGTGGTCCCTGCCTCAAAGCCGATCAGACCGAAACGCTTCAGCTGCGTGCGCAAGATGTTGCGGCTGATGCCCAGTACGCGCGCCGTCTGCACCTGGTTGCGGTAGCAGTGATCGAAGGCGGTGCGTACCACCGTCTCTTCGACCGTGTCGTACAAATCTGCCTGGTCGGCTTCGATCATGCTGCCGACCAGGGCGGACAGGCGCTGGCGGAATCCTTCGCCCGATACCGCCTCCGACGCCTGCGCATTTGCAGTCGGGTGCCGTGGGGCAGGTTCGTCGCGCGTATTCAAGCGGCGGCGCGACACGCCTGACAGCTTTAAATCATCCGGCTGGATCACCCCGTTGCGGCAGACGATCAGGGCGAAGTGGATGACGTTCTCCAGCTCTCGGATATTGCCCGGCCAGTCGTATTCAAGCAGCGCCTGGCGCGCGGCGGGCGACAGCACCGCGTCCTGAATCTTGATCTTGTCGCTGTAGACGTTGATGAAATGGCGCGCCAGCGGAATGATGTCGCCGGGACGCTCATGCAGTGGCGCCAGATGCACGGTAGCCACGCTGAGGCGATAGTATAGGTCCGAGCGGAAGCGGTCCGCCTCCACGGCCTTGTGCAGGTCCACGTTGGTAGCAGCGACCAGCCGCACGTTAAGCGCGATCGGCGTGCGCGCGCCAAGGCGCACCACCTGGCGCTCCTGCAGAAGGCGCAGCAGCTTCACCTGCAGTCCCATCGACAGGTCCCCGATCTCATCCAGGAACAGCGTGCCGCCGTTGGCCGCCTCGAACCAGCCGGAACGCGCCTGCGTGGCGCCGGTGAAAGCGCCGGCTTCGTGGCCGAACAATTCGGCATCGATCAGCGTTTCGCTGAAAGCGCCGCAATTGACTGCCACGAAAGGGCCACGGCGGCCGCTCATCTTATGGATATGGCGCGCAATCAGTTCCTTGCCGGTGCCGGTTTCGCCGATGATCAGGGTCGTGGCTTCAGTAGGTGCGATGCGTTCAACCTGTTCCAGCAATTCCGCGGAACGCGGATCGTGGAACATCAGTGCCTTGGCGCGAATCGAAAGCGCCATGCCGTAACTATCTGGAAAAGTCAGTAGTTTTTCCAAAGCAAATCCCCCCGGTTCGGCGCCACTATGCTTGCGACGCTCTGTTATGGTGATAGCTTCAGACTACCGGTGCCAAAGAATTCAGCACACGAATCATTTCAATTTTTCTAATGCGCGAACCGGATATGGGGTGTGCGGGCCTATGCGGCCGCCTCCCTTTGCTCCATCAGGAAGTTGGTGGCGGCATGCGCCGCAAGCGGGCGCGCAAAGTAGTAGCCCTGCAACAGGTTGCAGCCCAAACGACGCAACTGCGTCGCCTGCACCGTGTCTTCCACACCTTCGGCCACGATCTCGAGGCCGAGCTTGCGCGCCAGGCCAACCGCGGTGGCGCAGATTTCGAGATCTTTCTCGCTGGTGCCGATATCGCGCACAAAGCTGCGATCGAGCTTGAAGGAGTGCACCGGCAGCATCTTCAGGTAGCCTAGCGAGGAATAGCCAGTGCCGAAGTCGTCGATCGATAGCCGCACGCCCAGGCCGCGCAAGGTCTCCAGCCTTTCGATGGAGCGTTGCGGATCCTGCATCAGCACCGATTCGGTGATTTCGAGCTCGAGGTCGGCCCCCATCAGGCCTGCGTGCCGCAAGGCCGATTTCACGCTGTCGTCCAGGTCATCCAGCAAAAGCTGCTGCGCCGACAGGTTGACCGCCATGCGCACCTCGCTGAAACCTAGGGCACGCCAATCCTGCAGCTGCCGGCAGGCGCTTTCGATCACCCACGCGCCGATTGACGCTATAGTGCCGGTGGATTCGGCCAGCGGGATGAACTTGTCCGGCATCACCAGTCCCAGCTCGGGATGCTGCCAGCGGATCAGCGCCTCCATGCCCAGCACGCGCTCCGTGACCGCACAGACCTGCGGCTGGTAATGCAGGAACAGCTCGCCGTTCTCAAGCGCGTCCTTCAGCTCATTTTCCAGGCCAATGCGCTCACTCAGCGACTGCTGCAGCGATGGATGGAAGGTACGGAGACTGCCCGGCCCCGCGTCGCGCGCCTCGTGCAGTGCCAGGCCCGCCGACGCCAGCAGGTCTTCCGCCGATTCAGCATGGTCCGGATAGATGGCGACGCCAGCGCTGAAAGTCATGTTGAGGATATTGCCCGCTACTGCGAAAGGCGGCTTGATCGCGGCCAGCACTCCCTCTATTTCGCGCTCAATGCCACCCAGGGTTTTGTGGCCGGCAATGCCGACCACAAAGCGCGCACTGCCAAGCCGCGCCACCAGCCGGCGCTTGCCGCAATGTTCGCGAAGGCGCTGCGCCACCTCGATCAGCACCTGGTTGCCCGCCTCGTAGCCACGCGTGCCGTTGATGATCGCCAGGCGATCCAGGTCCAGCAGCAGCACCGCCATGCGGGTCATGCTCGATTCGCTCCATGCCGACATGGTGCGCAACTTCTCCAGCGCGCCTTCGCGGTTGGGCAAACGGGTCAGTTCATCGTTGGTCAGGGCACGCTCGATGCGCCTGCTGGACAGCTTGTGGCTCTCCAGTTCGCGCTCCAGCGCAGCGCTGATACGGATCTTCTCCGTCAGGCGCTGGGTCGCTTCGCGCTTGACCAGCAACAGGTAGGATGCCGCGAGGAACAGGAAACCGAAACCGCTCAAGTAAGGCAGCCGCAGCACACCGGTATCTGTCGCGCCGCCCAGTGCCGTAGTAACCACTACCAGTGCGGCGGAACTCCACACTAGCCGGTTGGAAAAGCGCGCCCGCTGCCGTTGCACGCGAACGAAGTAGATGACGGCAAACACCGCTGCGCCCAGCGACAGCAGGCGGCTGACCGAATAAGCGGCCGTTGTTTCACCGAAAAGCAGGAAGGCGTTCTCGCCCCACGCCAGTTCAGTAGGGGCCTCGCTCGCCAATGAGGAAAAGCGATAGCCATAGGGGACCATGAAATTGTCCACCGCTAGCACGGCCGATATGAAGGCGATGCCGTAGCTAAGACGGAAAGCGGCGCGGTTTGGGTCAAGCGAGGCGACCAGGTAGCAGAACTGCGGCGCCAGCAGGAGCGAGAAGAAATTGACCCACTTGTGGGCCGCGATAGCTTCCGCCAGCCCAGGCGCCAGCTGTTGCCGTACGTTCGCGTACTGGAAGCAGGCAAATGTCAGGCAGATCACGGCAAACGCCCAGCACGCCCGCACATAGGAGCTGTTGCGTGCCACCAGCGTCGACTGGAATGCTGACATTGCCAGCGCACCTGCGGAGATCAGGTAAAGCGAAGCAATGGGAGTATCCATATGACCTTGTTAGTCTCTGTTTTCAAAGGCGATAACCTCGTCGCCAGCCTGCGCTTCGCAACCCGCGCCCATCGCTTCCCAGCCACGCCGGATCACGATATGGTTCGCGTTATAGCAAAGCTCAATGCGGTGCGCTTGTGGCGCTTCGCGGCGAACAAAATGCTCAATCGACGAAGGCATGCTGACGCGCATTGTTTGCGCACGCAAGTCCTCATCGGGATGGTCGATCACGTGCACCAAGGGCACGAAGTGCGCCGCGATCACCAGCGCGCGGCCAACGTTGACCGGCTCCGCTTGGTAGCCCCGCTCCCGCAGCCAGCGCTGCGCAAACTCGCGCTGCGGCGCGGATGCGCCCCAGGCACTGGCAATCAACTCCACCAGCCACTGGTTGCAGTTCTGGTAGCGCGTGCCGTAGGCGTAGGCGTTGGCGCTATATTCACCGGACAGCAGGGACTGCGGGGTTTGCGTGTCCAGCGCGGCCGCTTGCAGTGCGCTGGCCTGCCCATCCGGCAGCAGCACCATCGACAGGTGGCCTTGTGCCGGCTCTTCCGCGCCGAGCACGAAGCCGGCCATGCCCTGATCGAAAATGCGCGGGCGCTTTTCGTCGCAAGCATAGTAAAGCTGGCGCACCGACCACGGACTGTTTGGATTGGCTTTCAGCGCCAGGCCGGCATGCGAATAACGCAGGCCGAGGCGAGCCAGGTCAAGGCCCGCGCGCGACACCACGGCAGCCGCGGCGCCGGAGCGTTCCAGTTCATCCTTCACCACGGCTGCAAAACGCAGCACGTGGTCCTGCGCCGCCGCCGTAATTTTCGCCGGACGGTCGCAGAACATCATGCCACCAGCCTGCGCTGCGGCATTCCAGCCGAGCGCCAGGCAAGCGGCGATCAGATGGCGTGCGAGCGCAGTTCGCGTTGCCATGCGTCGTCGAGTGCCAGGAAGAAGGCCTGGCGGGTGTCGGCGTAAGCGAATTCGTAGCCGTATGGACGCTCGCTCACCTGCACCAGCGCGCCGGTTGGCAGTGCGCGGTCGGCCAGGGCGGCTTTCGGCACGGTGAGGAAGAACTCATTGCCTTGGCCTTGCAGCTTGAGGCGGGTGGCACCCGGCTTGCCTGGAGCTTCCGCCACGTCGATCACGCGGTACTGGCCTGCGGCCACTTTCTTGTCGTCGCCACTGGAGCTCTTGCTGGAGCCGCCGATGGAATCGGACACGCTGCCCGAAGACTCGGAGCCGGCGCTCGAAGCGGACGAAGCGGAACTCCCGGCCTGGGCAGGGATGGCGATAGCTGCGGCCAGCAAGGAAAGTGCGGCGGCGCGGCGCAGGAATTGCATGGACATTACTGGATTCTCCGGTTGAAAAACTTCGCGTGGATTATACGCCCACTCTTGAACGGCGCGACCGTGCGATTTGCTGCCACAATGGCCGATTTGCATTTTTTGCAACTCAACGGCGGCACGCTTAATACGGCGCCTTGATAGGTTCGAACTGAAGGCCAGAAAAATCGAACAAGAGCTTTTCACCTTGCATGCCATCCGCGTTCATCCGGCCAGTGTAAATGCACCCATTGGACGCCCATACCACGCGAGCTCCGTCTACTCACCTCGTGTCCGTAACCATCATTGAGCCAGTAGGCGTCGTTGCCGACGAACAGGCCGCCGCCATGCCAGCAATCGCCTTTGGCCAGCAAGGTAAGCACAGTCAGGTAAAGTGCGCGCGAAATCGCAGTCCAGGAGCCCTTCGCTTCCTCCCGCCAGCGGCCATTCATCGCGAAGTAAATCAGGTGCTTGCCGTCCGGAGAAATATCGCAGCGGCGCTCGTAGATTCGGCCTTTCAGCCATTGCCCGACACGAAACTCGTCGGTCGTGCGATTCCAGGCGACGAATGCGGTGCAGCGCGAGGGGCCACGGCGGATAACCACCGCCGTATCGGCCACGCGCGCCATTAGTACATGCAACCTTGGCGGAATTGTCCGTTTCATACGTGAGCATCCGTCACGAAATTATGCGTCAAATAGCGCGCGGGTATGTGAACGCAATAAAATGCGCCAGGTTGAGCAGGAAGTGGGCGGCGATCGGAATCTCGATGCGCCGCGTCCTCGAATATAGCAGCGAGTAACCGAGGCCGGCCAGGCTGGCGAGTACAGCAAACTGCCAGCCGCCACCCAGGTGTGCAGCCCCGAACAGCAAGCCTGAAACCGCTATTGCCAGGGTATCGCCGAAGCGTGCGAGCTGCCCCTGGATGGCGCCACGGAAGAAGGCCTCCTCAGCCACGCAGACAAACATCAGGTTAACGACGGCGAACAGCGGCAAGAAGGGCGACAGTTTGAAATCAGGACGGATGAATCCAATTGCCCAGCCAGCACCAAACACCACTACCAACAGCGCTGCCAGGACAGTGCGCCCTGGGATCTCGCTGCCGCGGCAAAATCCCGCCAGGAACTGGCGCGGAGGCCGAAGAACACCAGCAAAACAAGCCCGACAACTCCCTTGTCGAAGTTCGCATACAAGGTGTAGGGCGCGGAATGGGCAGATAGCTGGACATCCTTCAACAACAAGGGATTGTCGTAACCAGGAACGGCATGCACTGCAAGCGCAAGTGCCAGGAGCAGCGTCAATAGCGTAAACAGCGCACGCACGACGCCCTTGCCATGCCGGGTCGCCAACCATGCAAAAGCCAGCAAGGTGGCGATGCTGGCCAGTGCAACGGGACGCAGCACCCCCTGCCGCCAGGCCGGCGCCGACCGCGAGTCCGAGCAGGATCAACCAAAGGTGACGCAGGAACGCCGGCCGTTCATGGTGTTTGACCGCCAGACCGGTGCTTGCAATTGAAAGGCCCAGCAAGCCGAATGGCAGCCAGGCTGGCACGGAATTCAAGGGCATTTTTTCTTATCCGGAGAGTTTGCAGAACCGCATCATATTCTTTTTGCTAAGATTGAACTGAAAATCCATAACCCGACCGCAAACATCAAGTCTCCAATGCGTCTATTAATTCTCTCCGACCTGCATCGTGAATTCTGGGATAAGCACCAGGTCTCGTTTGACCTCGCCGCCTCATCACCGGATGCCGTCGTTCTAGCTGGCGACATCGATACCAGCGGAGTACGTTCTGTGCAGTGGGCCGAAACTGCCTTTGAGGGGATCCCGGTCATCTACGTGCACGGCAACCATGAGGGTTACGGTCACAACCTGGATAGCGAGATCGAGAAGATTCGTGCAGCCAGTGCTGCAACAGCAAACGTAAGGTTCTTGAATTGCGACGAGTGCATCATCGGAAACGTGCGCTTCCTGGGAGCCGCGTTATGGACAGACTTCAAGCTGTTTGGCGATGACCGTCGATACTTCGCGATGACCAGGGCGGAAGAAGTGATGTCGGACTACCGCCGCATAAGACTCGCCCAGCAAGAACTATGGCAAGTTGCGCACGAAGGACACTGCCTTTTTCCATGAGCAGCACAAGTCATGGATTAGCAATAAGCTGGCTGCTCCCCATGACGGCAAGACCGTCGTCGTAACCCACATGGCCCCGTCCATGCTTTCGGTTCCGAGCCAGTATGCAAATGATCTGACGTCGTCGGCCTATGCCTCGAACCTGGACGAGATAGCCGCAAAGGCAGACCTATGGGTGCATGGGCACATGCACGAATCCTTTGACTACCGGATTGGAGCGTGCCGCGTGGTGTGCAATCCGTTTGGGTATATGTCGAAAAACGGAAGCCCTGAGAATGAAGGCTTCAACCCAGACTGCATTGTCGAAATCTGAAAAATGTTTAAAGCCCGCCAAGGGTGGGCTTCGCTTGCGGCATTGAGTGACAGGCTTCGACGGATTCATGTGTAGTGGCTCAGACTTGACCTGATACTTGCTGTCAGATAGGTTAGAGGTCGCGTTGGCCGTATCCGGCCAGGGAGCGGGAGGTTAGCGGAATTAATACAGCCCGTTCCGGCCAGAAGCTGCCGCTGAGACTCGGCCGACTTATTGATTCAGTGGAGTGTTAATTGATTAGTTCCAAAGTAAAGACGGGTTTTGTAATTTCGCTTGGCTTAGTTTGGGGCTATCTGTATTTCTTTGTGAGTGAACCGTCTCCCAAACCATATTGGACAGGCCCAAAAGCGAAACAGTTCGTCGTTAGTTCAATGGATGACTTTTGCAAAGCGCTATACGGGGACGGTGTATGTCCGAATACACGTTTAGGGGGCAAACAGAGATGGATAATAACCTCTGACCTTACAGCATCTGGAATTCGTACTCAGCAGGTCGACGACATCCTGACTCCATCCGGATGGATAAGAGTCAGCTTAGATAACGAATCAATTGCAGGCTTTTGTAAGCAGGGCTATTTCGCACAATATGACCACGCCAGTGGATACGTAAGCACAATTAACTTTCCAGGGTGGCAGTCATGGATGTGAAAAACTGCTGCACGCGCAGAAGTAATTCGTGGTAGTGCTGACCAGAGCGTCTGTTTTGGGGTGAGCCGCCCCCCGTCTGACAGTCCCTGTCAGGTCAATTTTGAGCTACAGCTAAGCTGGTATAGCTCGCGAATTATCAGTTTTGACCACCAGAGGGAGCCAGAGTATAAAACGCTACAGCGTCAAGGTAATTGCCGGACCGGCCAGCGAAACCGTAGACGGGCGCAGTAATTGTTGACCACTCCGGTCCCTCCTCCTGACCAAAAGGTCCATATACCTTGTTCAGACTGGTCGTAACGCTAAGTGTGTGGACGAAGTCACCCCAAGTGCAGCGCACCTGGGTGATGAATTCTCCCGGTTGCAGGACGAAACCGGATTGTTCGCCGTCGCCAGGATTTCCGCGCCAGGCGCCCGCCCGGGTCGAGCCATCCACCATGAGCCAAACGGCTTGCAGGGCGTTGATCCAATTACCAGCGTAAATGTTCACACCCACGAGTTGAGACACACCCGTCAAATCGTCTTCGAAGAACTCACCTCCATTGCCGCCATAAAATGGGGACAGGTCATAACTAAACATTTACACCTCCTCAGAATCGTATTAGTGCCAGGCATGTGGGCAGAAGAGCGCAGCTCTCACATGCCGCATCGTACCAGCGAAATTTTCTACGCATTCGAGTCCGGGGAGGCGCCCGTTGAGCTATTGCTACGGCGGTGGACTTAGGCGAACTTGGAGAAGTCCGGCTTGCGCTTCTCGAAGAACGCGGTGAACGCTTCCTTGGCTTCGGCGCCGGTCAGCATGGAGCCGAACTGCGCGCTTTCCACGTCGATGTGGGCTTTCAGCGCTTCGCGGCCGGCCTTCATCAAACGCTTGGTCTGGCGGATCGACTCGGCCGGCAGTGCAACCAGTTTGACCGCTTGCGCCTGCGCGTGGGCCAGCACTTGATCGGCGGGCAGCAGCTTCGAGATCAAACCCATGTCGTAGGCTTCCTGCGCGCTGAACGGCTCGCCCAGCATCAGTTTCTCCGCTGCGCGGGCGTGGCCGCCGTTCGCAGGCAGCAGCATGCTTGAACCGAATTCAGGGCACAGGCCCAGTGCCGCGAAAGGCACGGAGAACTTGGCGTTGTCGGCGGCGTACACCAGGTCGCAATGCATCAGCATGGTGGTGCCGATGCCGATGGCGGCACCGTTGACGGCTGCCACGACTGGCTTGGTGCTGTTGAACAGGGCCTTCATGAACTGGATCACAGGGCGGTCGGTGAACGCCACGCCGTCGTTGGCAGTGGTGGTCATTGCGAAGTCGACCAGGTCGTTACCGGCGGTGAAAATCTCCGGCTTGCCGGTGAACAGGATGGCGCGCACTTCGGTGTCCGATTCGGCGGCATTGATGGTGTCGGCCATGGTCTGGTACATGGCGGAGGTGATCGCGTTCTTGCGTTCCAGGCGGTCGAATTCGATGGTCAGGATGCCTGCGTTCTTGCTGGTCTGGATTGCCATTGCGTTTTGTCTCCCTAGTAAACCGGTAAACCAATGTCAGACCCACAGGGTCTGACACTTGCTGCTCGCCGGCCGAGGATATAAAAAAAGGCGGGCTTTTGACCCGCCTTGCTTAGTACGTCGTCGCGCGGATTATACGCGCTCGATGATGCCTGCTGCGCCCATGCCGGCGCCCACGCACATCGTGACCATGCCGTATTTCAGCTGGTTGCGGCGCAGTGCGTGCACTACGGTCGCAGCGCGGATCGCGCCGGTTGCGCCCAGCGGGGTGGCCCAGGGCGATTGCGCCGCCCATCGGGTTTACTTTGCTGGTGTCCAGGTTCAGGTCGCGGATCACGGCCAGGGCCTGTGCGGCGAACGCTTCGTTCAGTTCGATCCAGTCCAGCTGGTCCTGGGTGATGCCGGCAGCTGCGCAAGCGGCTGGGATGGCGACCTTAGGACCGATGCCCATGATTTCCGGTGGTACGCCGCGTACAGCGAACGAAGAGAACTTGGCCAGCGGGGTCAGATTGTGTTCTTTCAGGATCTTCTCGGACACCACGATCAGCGCGCCGGCGCCGTCGGACATCTGCGAGGAGGGTCGCGGCGGTCACGGTGCCCTTGGCGGCAAACACTGGCTTCAGCTTGGCCATGCCTTCCATGGAGGCGTCAGCGCGCGCGCCTTCGTCGGTATCCACGGTGCGCTTGCCAACCTTGATCTCGCCGGTGCGCAGGTCAGGGGTGCGGGTGATGATTTCGACCGGGGTGGTCTCGTCCTTGAAGAAGCCGGCTTGCTGGGCGGCGATCGCCTTGCGGTGCGATTCCAGGCCGAAGGCGTCCTGGTCTTCGCGGGAGATCTTCCATTGCTGCGCCACTTTCTCGGCGGTCAGGCCCATGCCGTAGGCCAGGCCCACGTTCTCGTCCTTGAAGGTGTCCATGTTGATCGATGGGTGGTGGCCCATCATCGGCACCATCGACATCGATTCGACGCCGCCGGCGATCATCACGTCGGCTTCTCCAACGCGGATGCGGTCGGCAGCCATGGCCAAGGCGGTGATGCCCGAAGCGCAGTAACGGTTGATGGTCACGCCGCCCACGGTGTTCGGCAGGCCTGCCAGCACCACGGAGTTACGGGCGATGTTGAAGCCTTGTTCTGCTTCAGGGAAGGAGCAGCCGATGATCGCGTCAACGATCAGGGCCGGGTCCAGGTTAGGCACGGCAGCCATGGCGCCGCGGATAGCGGCGACCAGCAGGTCGTCCGGGCGGGTCTTGCTGAACATACCGCGCGGTGCTTTACCGATCGGGGTGCGGGTAGCGGCGACGATGTATGCGTCTTGGAGTTGTTTGCTCATTTTTAAGCTTTCCAGTATCTGTGTTCGTTAGCGTTTGGCGGAGAGGTACCAGTCCACCTGTACTTGTGCTGCCAGCGTGCCGTGTTCGTCGAAGATGTCGACGTTGACCGGGAACGCTACTTTTCCTTCATCCTTCAGCTGTGCGCGGATCGCGGCCAGGTCGCCCGGTACCCGGCCGGAGGCGCGCGTCGCGCCCTTGGCCACTTTCTGGTACTGGATGCGCGACTCCTTGGCGACCGGGCGCATGTCCATGATCAGGTCGGCAAAGCCGCCTGCCATGGCCGCGCCGGATGCCGTTTCGGCCAGCGTGAAGATCGCACCTGCATGCGGCGTGCCGAGGTGGTTATGCAGCTTGCCGTCGTCCGGCATCGACACTTCGGCCGTTCCCGGGCCGATGCTGTCGATGCGGATGCCGAGCAGGCGCACAAACGGCAGCGACTCCGTCATGTGCTTCTTGATTTGCTCATAGACCATGCCAGGTTTCACTCGAAGTAAAAGTTTAAAGGCCAGCGACAGGATGGACATTTGCTCTTAGTTGCGTACCGGCTTACCGGTTTGCAGCATGCCCATGATGCGCTCTTGCGACTTAGGATGGTTCAGCAATTCCAGGAAGGCCTTGCGTTCCATATCCAGCAGCCACTGCTCGCTCACTACGCTGCCCTGGTCGATGTCGCCACCGGACACGATCTCGGCGATCATGTCGCCCAGCTTGTAGTCGTGGGCGGAGATGAAGCCGCCGTCGCGCATATTGACCAGCTGGCCGCGGATGGTGCCCCAGCCGTAACGACCGGTTACTGGCACTGGACGCTGGATCGGCGCGCGGTAGCCCGAATCGGCCATCGAACGTGCCGTGGTTTTCGCCACGTGCAGCAGCTCGTAGGCGTTGAACACGATGATGTCGTCTTCCTTCAGGTAGCCCATGGCCTTCGCTTCCAGCGCGGACTTGGAGACGTTCGCGGTAGCAGCGTTGGTGAAGCCGGTCTTCAGGAATTGCAGGATGTCGTTGCCTTTGGCTTCGCGGGCTGCACGAACAGCCGCTTCTTTCAGGCCGCCGCCGCCCGGGATCAGGCCAACGCCCACTTCCACCAGGCCGATGTACGATTCCAGTGCCGCTACGCGCTTCGATGCGTGCAGCATCATTTCGCAGCCGCCGCCCAGAGCGATACCGGCAACAGCCGCCACCACTGGCACGTTGGAATACTTCATCGACATGAAGGTGTCTTGCAGTTCCTTGATGATCGGGTCGACTGCTTTCGCGCCGCCGGCCATGAAGGCTGGCAGGGCTTCCTGCAGGTCGGCGCCGGCCGAGAAGGCGCCGCCTTCGGCTGCGTCGGTGTTCCAGATCACCATGCCTTTGAAGTTCTTTTCAGCTTCGGCCAGGCCCAGCTTGATACCGTTGATCACGCCTTTGCCGATCACGTGCATCTTGGTCTTCAGCGACAGGATCAGGACGTCGTCGCCGGTGTGCCACAGGCGCACGGATTCGTCTTCGTGCACGGTCACGCCGGCAGTCTTAGGATCGGCGCCGCCGCCGCCCACTACCGGAGCGCGGAATTCCTGGCGCTTGTACACAGCCAGTTCGGAACGCGGGGTGTAGGACTTGGTCGCCGGCGAGAACGAGCCTTCAGCGGTATGCACGCCCTGCTCGCCCACTTTGCCTTCGAACACCCATGCTGGCAGCGCTGCATTGCACAGCGCCTTGCCGGCTTCGATGTCTTCCTTGACCCACTGCGCAACCTGGCCCCAGCCTGCTGCTTGCCAGGTTTCGAATGGACCGACGTTCCAGCCGAAGCCCCAGCGCATGGCGAAGTCGATGTCGCGCGCGTTGTCGGCGATCGATTCCAGGTGAATCGCGATGTAGTGGAAAGCGTCGCGGAAGATCGCCCACAGGAACTGGCCTTGCGGGTTGGTCGATTCGCGCAGCGCCTTCATCTTCTTGACCGGATCCTTTTCTTTCAGGATGCGGGCGATGATGTCGTCTGCCTTCTTGCCGCCGGCGACGTATTCACCGGTGGCTGCGTCCAGGCGCATGATGTCCTTGCCGACCTTCTTGTAGAAGCCGGCGCCGGATTTCTGGCCCAGGGCGCCCTTGGCGACCAGGCCGGACAGCACGGCTGGAGTCTTGTACAGCGCTGCGAACGGATCGTTCGGCAGGTTGTCTTCCATGGTCTTGATCACGTGGCCCATGGTGTCCAGGCCAACCACGTCGGCGGTACGGAAGGTACCGGACTTGGCGCGGCCCAGCTTGGCGCCGGTCAGGTCGTCGACCACGTCGACGGACAGGCCGAACTTCTCGGCTTCGTGGATGATGGCCAGGATGCCGAACACGCCAACGCGGTTAGCGATGAAGTTCGGGGTGTCCTTGGCACGGACCACGCCCTTGCCCAGCACGGAAGTCATGAAGGTTTCCAGCTGGTCCAGGATTTCCGGCTTGGTGTCGGTGGTCGGGATCAGTTCCACCAGGTGCATGTAGCGCGGTGGGTTGAAGAAGTGCACGCCGCAGAAGCGCGCCTTCAGGTCGGCGTCGAAGCCTTCGGCCAGCTTGTTGATCGACAGGCCGGAGGTGTTCGACGCGAAGATCGCGTTCTGGGCGATGTGCGGAGCGACCTTCTTGTACAGGTCATGCTTCCAGTCCATGCGCTCGGCGATCGCTTCGATGATCAGGTCGCAGCCGGCCAGCAGGTCCAGGTTGTCTTCGTAGTTGGCGATCTGCACCAGTTCCGCGTCGGCCTTGTCGCCGAACGGAGCTGGGGACAGCTTCTTCAGGCCTTCGATGGCCTTGATGCCGATACCGTTCTTGTTGCCTTCTTTGGCTGGCAGGTCAAACAGTACCACTGGTACTTTAGCGTTGACGCAGTGGGCAGCGATCTGCGCACCCATCACGCCGGCGCCCAGTACCGCTACTTTTTTCACGTTGAAGTTGCTCATGTTTTTCCTTTAATTAGAACAGGTCAGCATCCAGGGCCATCAGGTTGGCGGCGCCGGAACGAGCCTGGCGGATCAGGGTTGCGGTTTCTGGGTACAGGCGGCCGAAGTAGAAGCGGATGGTTGCCAGCTTCGAGGTGTAGAACTTGTCGCCCGACGCTTCTTTTTCCAGGGCGATCTTCGCCATCTGCGCGAAGAAGTACGAGTACACCAGGTGACCGGCGACGCGCAGGTAAGGCACGGCAGCGGCGCCCACTTCGTCCTGGTTCTGGAAGGCCTTCATGCCGATTTCCATGGTCAGCTTGGTCAGTTTCTCGCCCAGGTCGCCCAGCGGAGTGACGAATTCGGACATCGCTTCGTCGGTGCCGTTTTCTTCCACGAAGGCGCGCACTTTCTCGCCGAACTTGCGCAGCTTGGCGCCGTTGTCCATCAGGATCTTACGACCCAGCAGGTCCAGCGACTGCACGGTGTTGGTGCCTTCGTAAATCAGGTTGATACGCGCGTCGCGCACGTACTGCTCCATGCCCCACTCGGAGATGTAGCCGTGGCCGCCGTACACCTGCATGGCGTCGGAAGTAGCGATCCATGCGTTGTCGGTGATGAAGGCCTTGATGATCGGGGTCAGCAGGGCTACTTCGTCGCCGGCTTCCTTGCGCACATCGGCGTCAGGGTGGTGCAGTTCGCGGTCGATCTGCAGCGCCACGTAGGAAGCGAAAGCACGCGCGCCTTCAGCGTAGGCTTTGCCGGTCAGCAGCATGCGGCGCACGTCCGGGTGCACGATGATCGGGTCGGCCGGGCCTTCCGGGTTCTTCACGCCGGACAGGGAGCGCATCTGCAGGCGGTCTTTGGCGTACACCAGCGCGTTCTGGTAAGCCACTTCGGTCAGGCCCAGCGACTGCACGCCTACGCCCCAGGCGGGCGGCGTTCATGAACACGAACATCGCGTTCAGGCCCTTGTTCGGCTGGCCCGATGATCCAGCCCTTGGCGCCGTCCAGGTTCATCTGGCAGGTCGAGTTGCCGTGGATGCCCATCTTTTCTTCGATCGCGCCGCAGAAGATCGGGTTGCGTTCGCCGATCGAACCGTCCGCGTTAGGGATGAACTTAGGCACCAGGAACAGGGAGATGCCTTTCGAGCCTTCCGGTGCGTCCGGCACGCGTGCCAGCACCAGGTGCAGGATGTTTTTCGGCCATATCGTGTTCGCCGGCCGAGATGAAGATCTTGGCGCCGGTGATATCCCACGAACCGTCGGCGTTAGGGATGGCTTTCGAGCGCAGCATGCCGAGGTCGGTGCCGCAGTGTGGCTCGGTCAGGCACATGGTGCCGGTCCACTCGCCGGAAACCAGCTTCGGCAGGTAGGTCTTCTTCTGTTCGTCGGTGCCGTGTTCTTTCAGGCACTCGTAGGCGCCGTGCGACAGGCCCGGGTACATGGTCCATGCCTGGTTGGCGGAGTTCAGCATCTCGTAGAACGAGTTGTTCAGCACGATAGGCAGGCCCTGGCCGCCGAAGTCTGGATCGCAAGCCAGCGCAGCCCAGCCGCCTTCAACGTACTGGGCGTAGGCTTCCTTGAAGCCTTTTGGCGTGGTCACGGTCTTGGCCGCGGCATCGTGGTGGCAGCCTTCGCGGTCGCCGGAGTGGTTCAGCGGGAACAGCACTTCCGAGGTGAACTTGGCGCCTTCTTCCAGCACCTGGTTGATGATGTCCGCGTCGGTTTCGGCGTGAGGAGGCAGCTCTTTCAGCTTCTCTTCCCACCTTCAGCAGCTCATGCAGCACGAACTGCATATCACGGATTGGCGCGACGTATTGACCCATTTTATTCTCCAGATAGCTAAAAGGTTATGTTTGTTCGGCTGCGGCGAAATGCAGCCTTAGGATGGTTGATAGTTTTCGATCAGTCGGTTGAAGCCCACGCCTGCCCGGTCCACGCTGCCAGGAGTGCGCATGAAACGCGCCTCGTGGTGCAGGGCCAGGATCAGGCCATACATCTCGTACACCAACTGGGAAGCATCGGTATCGCCGCGCAGGTCGCCATTGTCGACGGCCTGGCGCACGCAACGCAGCAAAGCTGCCTGCCCACGCGCCGACCATCGCCAGCAGCTCTTCGCGGATCGGGCCAGGACGGTCGTCATACTCGACGGCGCCGCTGATATAGATGCAGCCCGAGGCGATTTCCACGCTCACACGTTTGATCCAGTTGGCAAACATGGCGCGCAGGCGAGGCAGGCCACGGGCCTCCTTCATCGCCGGGTAAAACACTTCCTGCTCGAAACGATGGTGGTACAGCTTCAACACTTCAATCTGCAAATCTTCTCGCGAACCAAAGTGCGCGAACACACCGGACTTACTCATGTTCATCTTATCGGCGAGCAAACCAATGGTGAGGCCTTCAAGACCGTCACGGCTTGCCAGGTCGAGGGCCACATCCAGGATGGCCGCACGGGTCATTTCGCCTTTGCGCATGAATTTAGTTGGTGTATTTACAAGAATGCCACTCACTTTTGGACCCATCCAGAAAGAAGGAAAAACCTTATTCTCGCTCTAACAGATCGGCCGCTGGTGAAAAGTTTTGCGAACGTTCGTACTATTATCCAGCGTGTGGCGAAAGTCAAACGGCACTACTAGAAGTGCACCTCTATTGTTGCGCCGCAGCAAATGTCCACTTTGGGGTCAGGAACGAATGCGGACATTCCCGAGGGAATGTCCGCATTCGTTCCTGACCCCAAAGTGGACATTTGCTCACGAGTCGGTGGCGCGTTCCCATTGGCGGCGGTCGCGCTTGGTGGGGCGGCCTTTATTGTCGGCGAAGGGTTCGGGGAATAGTTTTTTGCGCTCGATCAGGGCGGCGCGGCGGGCCAGCGACTCTGCGCTCTCTTCATACAGCAGGCGCGCGATCGGTGCGCCTTCGCGCTTGCCCGATATGCCCACCACCAGCACGTCCCATTCGTCCGCGCCGTTATCGATATGCAGGCACTCGCCCAATTTCGCATTGCGCGAAGGCTTGATGCGCTCGCCGCTCGACAATTTGACCTTGCCCTTGTCGATGGCGTCGATGGCCAGTTGGCGCGTCTTGAAGAAACGCGCCGCCCACAGCCATTTGTCTATCCTGACGTCACTCATGTGTACTTTCCTACCGCAAAAATGCGCATCAGCGTACGGTAGAAGAAGTAAGCCACCTCATACCCGACCCGCCGGAAGCGCCCGACATGTTCGAAATCCTGCGGGTGGATCACCACGCCTTCGGCAATGGCATCCTCGATCTTCGCCCGCAGGGAACGCGCAAAGGCGGCGTCCTTGATCACCACATTGGCTTCCTGGTTGAGAAACAGGCTCAAGCCGTCCACATTGGAGGAGCCCACCGTCGCCCAGTCATCGTCGATGACCGCGACCTTGGCGTGCAGCTGCGTCTTGCGGTATTCCACCACCTTGACCCCTGCTTCCAGCAGCTTGGGGTAGAAGGAGTGCGCCACCGCGTCCTGCAGCCAGAATTCGCCGACGCCGATCAGCAGCACCACATCCACCCCGCGCTGGGCGGTTGCGGCCAGGGCACGGCGGAACTTGCGGCCCGGCGCGAAGTAGGGATTGGCCAGCAGCACGCTCTTCCTGGCCCGTCCCAGGGCCTGCAGGTAGGCGCGCTGGATGGTGCGGCGGTTGCGCAGGTTGTCGCGCAACCACGAAACCGGCCTGCATCGTGCTCTGGCGCGCGATCTTGTTCAGCTTGCGCACTTCGTTGAACAAGGTCAGGCGCTTGACGATGTTCATATGGCCCAGGCGGGTCCACTGCGTTTCCGCCTCGCTATGGATGGATTCGACCAGCGGCCCGCGCACCGCCACCGCAAAATCCCAGCGCGGCGCCTCCAGCGCCTTGTTGTGGTCGTAGTCGGTGAACATGTCGTCGTTGATATTGATGCCGCCGACAAAGGCCACCTGGCCGTCCACCACGCAGATCTTGCGGTGGGTGCGCGTCACGCCGCGCCGGAACCAGGGGTTGAAGATGCGGTGCTCGACACCGGCCGCCGTCACTTCGGCCTGCAGGCGGTAAGCGGGCTTGTGCCCGGTGCCAAACCAGTCGGTAATCATGCGTACGGTCACGCCGCGCTGCGCAGCAGCTTTGAGCGCGGCCATGACGCGTTTGCCGGTTTCGTCCTCGGCGAAGATATAGGTCTCGAAATAGACTTCGACCTGTGCGGCCTCGATCGCCTCGACCAGTGCCGGAAAATAATCGGTACCGCAGTGGAGGAGTTTGACTTCGTTATCGGCTATAAAATCAACGTGACGCATGTGTCAGGAAACCAGTTTCAGGTTTGCCACAATGGGCGCATGGTCCGACAGCTTGGCCCATAGCGGGCCATGCAGGACTTCCGCGGATTCTACCTTGAAGCCCCGCACATAGATGCGGTCCAACCTGAAGAACGGCAAGGCAGCCGGAAAGGTACGGGCCGGGCGCTGGGCGGCCTTGCGCCGCGCCAAAGTACGCACCAGGTCGCCGACCCGATGGCCATGATTGATCTCGTCGAATACTTCGCGCACGCCGAGTGCGCTTTGCAGCTTGTCGGTCAGGGTATTGCGCCAGTCGTTGAAGTCGCCGGCGATGATGACCGGCTCGCCGTCCGGCGCCGAGCTGCGCACGGCTTCAATCAGCATCTCGGCCTGCCGCACGCGGCTGCGCTCGAACAGCCCGAGATGGATCACGTAGCAGTGCACCAGCATGCCGTCCGTCTCCACCACCGAATGCAGGATGCCGCGCGATTCATAGGCATGGTCGGAAATATCGGTATTGGTCCAGCGCGCAATCGGGTACTTGCTCAGTAGCGCGTTGCCGTGGTGGCCGTGGTCGTATTGGGCGTTCATGCCATACACGGACTGGTGCGATTCCCCGGCAAAAAATTCATGCTGGGCTTTTTTCGGCCAATGCCGGTGACCCTGGCTTTCCTCGCCATAACGCGCCTCGATCCGATCGTGCTGGCCCTGTACTTCCTGCAGGAAGACGAGGTCGGCATGGAAGGCCTCAATCGCATGGCGCAAGGCATGCACCCGTGGATGGCTACGGTACGACATGCCTTTGTGGATGTTGTATGTGGCAACGCGAATCATCATGGAACCATTCTAACCCCAACTGCCCGGCTTGCTCCCTGTCAAAAGTGCTCAGAATTGCTTTATAGTCATGCCCCATGACTGAACGACACACTAGCTTCCCTTCCGCACTGGAAGCCTTTTTCCTGGTGATCTGTACCTGGGGCGTTGAATACCTGGTGATCTGCGCGATGTACGACGCACGCCGATTGCTCGGCATGGACGATCCCTACAGCTTGGCCACCATCGGCAGGGTCCTGGCCAGCGGTGTCACCTTCACTGCGTTATTACATTGGAAGAATCTGGGCTACCGCGACCTGTTTCATCCGCCCCGGACGGCATCGGGTGGGTCGATGCTCGCGGTGGTGCCCCTGGTCCTCCTGGCCACGCCTTGCCTGTTCGTGGTCATGGGCGGGGTAAACGAATTGCTGCAAGCAGCTTTTCCGGCGGACTCCAGCGCCTCGAGCCTGTGCAAGGATATGCTCGCCCCGCATCTGCCCCAGATCATCATGGTTTGCGTATTGGCGCCCATCCTGGAGGAGATGTTATTCAGGGGGATTATCCTGCGCAGCTTCCTGCTGCAATATGAGCGCAGCTATGCCATCCTGGGTTCGGCCGTGGTCTTTGGTTTCGCCCACATGAATATTTACCAGCTTGTCGGCGGCATCACTTTCGGCATCTTCGCCGGATGGCTGTATGAACGTAGCCGTTCGCTGCTGCCAGGGATTGCCATGCACGCGGCCATCAACGCCGGCGTCATGCTGTTGGCCAATGCCGGTTCTGCGGTGCCGGAAACCGATGCCGCCACCCTGGCGCTGACGATATTGCCCGCCCTCCCCGCCTGTTACATGCTGCGCCGCTGCCTGGCCGCGCCTGCACGATGAAGACGGCCCGCATCTTTTCCGCAGCGCTGCTGGCCGCCTGTGCCGCTTCGGCCGGCGCCGCCAGCACCTGCCACGGCAGCGTCAGTCACGGCAGCCTCGAAGACAGCGTCCAGTTGCCGTCCGAAGGGGCCAATTACGCAGCCTATAGCAGCTTGGCCATCGCCATGGGCCGCAACCACGTGCATAGCGAAGTGTCGGCCATCATGCTGGACGCCTATGCCAAACTCGAACGCGCCGCGCCGGGGTCGCAATACGTGTACGGCGAATCAGGCAACGAGTTTGGCGGCCGCTTCCGGCCCCACCGCACGCACCAGAATGGCCTGTCGGTCGACTTCTTCGTGCCGGTGCGCGACAAGGGCGGCCACGCGGCGCGCTTGCCGACACCCGCCACCCAGCGCTTTGGCTACGACATCGAGTTCGACAAGCATGCGCGCTACGGCGCCTACAGCATCGACTTCACCGCGATGGCAGAACACCTGTACCAGCTGGACCAGGCAGCCCGTGCGCGCGGGCATGGCATCGCGCTGGTGATCTTCGACACCGCCTACCTGCCGCGCCTGTTCGCGGCGCCGCGCGGCGCGGCGCTGAAGAAGCTTAACTTCATGAAGGGCAAGCCATGGGTGCGGCATGACGAGCATTACCACGTCGACTTCGCCGTACCCTGCACCCGCTAAGCCATGCGCAGCAAGAACGCAATGCGCACCAGCACCTCAAAGCTCATGACGAGGCAATAACCGAACGTCACGGTCCTCAGCAACAGCACGATCCAACCGCCGCCATACACCTTGCGCATGGCCAGCAGGATGTACAGCCCCAACGCGCTCCCCAGCAGCGGCTTGATGGCCCCCGGCATGCCGCCTACGGTAAGCAGCAAGGCCAGGAAGGTGACCGTCTGAAAATGCATGGCAAACACCAAGTGTTCGCCATAGCGCCAGCCGCTGCCAAGGTGCAGCAGTTTCAGCACGGCCGCCATCAGGGGGATCAGGCACAGCACGACGGTCGGACCGAAGCGTAGCCAGGCCTCCCAGAATTGGGCGGCCTGGACCGGTTCCGGCTGCGCCACGTAATTGCCGTAATTGCCGGCAAACTTATCGCTCGCCCGCGCAAAAATATCGAACAGCCAACCGTCGGCTTGATGCACCTTGCGCGCCGTCGCTGCAGTCGCTGCAGTCGCAACGACTGCAGCTTGCGCCGATACCGGCGCTACCGGTGCGGCCGGCAGGCGATAGACCTCCCACTTCATCACCAGGAACGCCAGCAGCGATACCGTCAGGAGCAGCCGCAAGGGGTCGATGAACTGCCCGCGCCGGCCGCGGATGAATTCAACCGTCAACTGCCCCGGCTTGGCGATCAGCCAGCCCAATGTACGCCACAATTTGCCTTCGGCGGCGATGTAATGGCCCACAAAGTGATGCAGGAATTCATGTGCACTGGCGATATGCACCTTGGCCTTCTGGCCGCATTCGCCGCAGTAAGTGGTACTGACTTCAGCATGGCAGTTATGGCAGGATCCGGCCGCCGCCGGGCGCTGCAATTCGGCTTTAAGGCCGAAATGGAAGAACAGATTTTTCATGCGGAAGATAGTAATCACCGCACGGCAGCTTAGTCAATTTACAACATCATTTTCCTCCGCGGCGGGCGCCATTTGTCGCGGCAGGATCACACGGAAGGTCGTGCCGCACCCGATCTCGCTGTCGACTTCGATGCGGCCGCCGTGTTTTTGCACGATGCTGTAGGACAGCGATAAGCCCAGCCCGGTACCTTTGCCAACCGGCTTGGTGGTGAAGAACGGCTCGAAAATGCGGCCCAGGTTTTCCGCTGCGATGCCGTTGCCGGTATCGCTCACCGACACAGTCACCATCTCGTTTTCGTAACTGGTGCGCACCGTGATGCGGCCGCGGTTCTCGATGGCGTGGGCGGCGTTGACCAGCAGGTTCATGAACACCTGGTTCAGTTGCGACGGGATGCATTCGATTTCCGGTACGCCGCCGTATTCCTTCACCACTTCCGCCTTGTACTTCAATTCGTTCCAGACCACGTTCAGCGTGCTGTCCAGGCCCGTCTCGAGGTTGGCCACCAGTATGTCGCCGCCGCCCGCATGGGAGAAGTCTTTCATGTCCTGTACGATGCGCTTGATGCGGTCCAGCCCATCCATCGATTCGGACAGCAGGCTGCCCAGGTCTTCGCGCAGGTAATCGGCGTCGATCTCCTTGCGCAGGGCATTCAGCTCGCCGCGGTCATTCTCCGGCAGGTGCTCCTCGCGCGCCTCATACGCATCGAGCAGGCGCATTAACGATTGCATATAGCGCTGCAGGCTGCTCAGGTTGGAATTGACGAAGCCAACGGGGTTGTTGATCTCGTGCGCCACGCCGGCGGCCAGTACGCCGATCGACGCCATCTTCTCCGATTGCAGGAGCTGGTTCTGCGCCTCCCCCAGCTTGCGGATCAGGTCGGCCTGGCGCGTTTTTTCGCTCTCCAGCGTGAGATTCGCCATCTGCAGTGCCAGCGTGCGTTCGTGCACGCGGTCCTCCAGCTGGTCGCGCGATTCGCGCAGCGCCTGTTCGGCATGCACCCGCTCGGTGGTGTCGATGAAACCATACACGCGGCCGATGATGCGTTCGCCGAGGAATTGGGGACGCGAGCGGCATTCGAATACTCGGCCATCATGCAGGTTCAACTGGTCGAGCGCCTCGTGCGGGTCGCTGACTTGCTGCAAGCGTTCGCGGCACAAGTCCTGTTCGATCACGTTCGCGGTCAGGAATTCAAGGATGGCGTCATCGTTGCCGTTCTTGAGGAAAGCATCGGGGATATGCCACATCTCGCTGAACTGGCGATTCATGCTGGCGATCTTGTTGTGCCAGTCGATCACCAGGATGCCGTTGCCGGTCGCTTCCAGCGTGGTGCGCAGCTGCGACAGGGTCTGCTCGAGTACATCCTCCACCTTGCGCTCCTGGCGCGCATCGCGGGCCAGGATCAGGATCAGCCAGCGCTCTTCATGGCGCATCACGCGCAGCGATTTCATGACCATGATCTGGGTGCCGTCGGCGCGCTGGTATTCGCCTTCCTGCGCGTCGATGTCCTGGAAATGGCCGCCGCGCACGTCCTCCCAGTAAAACACGTCCTGCAGCGAGCTTTCGATGTCGGTGATCAGCATTTCCACCAGCTGCGCACCGGAGTAGCCAAGCACCTGCTCGGCCACCTTGTTGGCAACGATGATGCGCAAGTCGGCGGGATCGACCAGCAGCATCATGTGCGGGCTGTGGTCGAGCATCAGCTGGCGCAGTTCGGAAATCACCCGGCCGCTCCCTGTCCCGGCTTGGTGGCATCGAAGTAATAGCTGACACGCTTGCGCGGGCTGAGGTAGGCGTAGATTTCCTTCGGCACCTGCGAGGGCTTGATGGCGCGCACGATATTCAGGTCGGTCTCGCGATCCATGTCGACCATGATGGCATCCTCGCGCGACATGCCGGGTTCGTACACCACCAGTTCCGGCTTGTTCGGCTTCTCGGTATTGATGGTGGCAACCATCCCCGTAGCGCCGTTCGAAAGCTGCACGATGGTGCCCGGCGGGTACACACCCAGGCAGCGGATGAACACCTGCAGCAGCTTGGGATCGAACTTGCCGCGGTTCTTCGCAAACATCAGCGACAGCGCTTCGTGCGGGGTCAGGCCAGGCGTGCCGTTGACCGGGTTGCACAGGCGGTCGTAGTAGTTGGCGATCGCCACGATGCGCGCCAGCACGCCGATCTCCTCGCCTTTCAGGTGACGCGGGTATCCGCTGCCGTCATACATTTCGTGGTGGTCGCGCACGATGGCCACGGCGGCGGCGGGAAACTTGAGCTGTTGGCCCATTTCCGTGCCGACCGCGCAATGCGTCTCGTACATGTTCTGTTCGGAGTGCGTCCACGCTTCGGGCTTGGTCAGCACCTTGTCGGGGATATTGCGCACGCCAAGGTCATGGAACATGGAACCGACGCCCATCGCTCCCGCCACTTCGCGCGGCAACTTGATGTCGCGTGCAATCATCATCGACAGCATGGTGACGTTCAGCGAGTGCAGGTAGATTTCCTCGCCGCCGGTGCGGTCGCCCATCACGTGGATCGCCAGCTCCGGCGCACTGAGGATGGAGTCGGCGATCTTGCCGATCATCTCGCTGGCCTTTTGCAGGTTTTCGGCCGGGCGGGCGAAGATGTTCTTCTCCATGTCCTTCATTGCGCGCGCCGTGTCGACGAAAGCGTGCTCGATGCGGGCCGCGTTCTCCCGCTGCTGGCGCATGCGTTCCATCATGGCGCGCTTGGCGGCAAGCTCGGGGGATTCGGGGGCCGCCGCCGGCGGCGCTGCCGCGGCAGCAATTTCGTGCGCTTCGACCGACAGCACGGTGGGCTGCACGTCGCTCAGGGCCGGGTCGATACGGATCTTGTGCAAGCCGAGGCTGCGCAGCTGGTGTATCTGCTCTTGCGACTTGATCTTGAAATGGCTGAAGGCAAACGGATGCTCGAACCACTTCAGGTCGAGGTGGACGTATAAGCCGACTTGCAACTGCTCCAGAAGAATATCCTGAGTCTCCGGCATGGCGTGCGCCCCCAGCGTGACAGTCGATGTCCGATTATAGCCAAACGCGCGACAAGCAATTAACGAGCAAAATGCTAGTTACAGGTGCTGCGGAAGTTGCAGGATTGCTTCGGCATTCGAGGGGGAAAAGCAGCGGTCGGCAGCTTCCAGGTAAGGCAGCCAGACGTGGGCGGTATGCTCGCGCGGGCTCAGCATGACTGGCACGTTGCGCGGCACCTGTACGCTGAAGATATGTTCCAGGTTGTGCGTGACGCCGGGCTCGTAGCGATGGCGCCAGACCGGATAGATTTCGTAAATGTTCTGCAGGCCCCAGTCGCGCAGCACGATGTCCCTGCCGTTGGCAACGATGCCGGTTTCCTCGAACAGTTCGCGGGTGGCGGTGACGAGCAGCGGTTCGTCGACGGCGTCTTTGGAACCGGTGACGGATTGCCAGTAGCCGGGATTGCCGGCGCGTTCAATCAGCAATACGTCCAGGTCGGCGGTGTGTATCACCACCAGGACGGATTCGGGGATTTTGTAGGCCATGAAAAAAAAGGCGGGCCAGCGGCCCGCCTTTTACACCGTATTAACCGGCTACTTTCGGCTCGGCCGAACGCAGGCGGATATGCAGTTCGCGCAGCTGCTTCTCGTCGACCGGCGATGGCGCCTGGGTCAGCAAGCACTGGGCGCGCTGGGTTTTCGGGAAGGCGATCACGTCGCGGATCGAATCGGACTTGGTCATCAGCGTCACGATGCGATCCAGGCCGAAGGCCAGGCCGCCGTGCGGTGGCGCGCCGTACTGCAGCGCGTCCAGCAGGAAGCCGAACTTCTCGCGTGCTTCTTCAGCGCCGATCTTCAGTGCGCGGAACACTTTCGACTGCACTTCTTCGCGGTGGATACGGATCGAGCCGCCGCCCAGTTCCCAACCGTTCAGCACCATGTCGTAGGCCTTGGCGATACATGCACCTGGATTGGTTTCCAGCATGTCTTCGTGGCCGTCTTTTGGCGAAGTGAATGGGTGGTGGGTTGCGGTCCAACGGTCTTCTTCTTCGTCGTACTCGAACATCGGGAAGTCGATCACCCACAGCGGTGCCCACACGTCGGTGAACAAGCCATTGGCCTTGCCGAACTCGGAGTGGCCGATCTTCACGCGCAGCGCGCCGATCGCATCGTTCACCACCTTCGCCTTGTCGGCGCCGAAGAAGATCAGGTCGCCGTCTTGTGCGCCGGTGCGCTCCATGATGGTGTTCAGTACCGCGTCGTCCAGGGACTTGAGCAGCGGCGACTGCAGGCCTTCGCGGCCCTTGGCCTTCTCGTTGACCTTGATGTAGGCCAGGCCCTTGGCGCCGTAGATGGCGACGAACTGGGTGTAGGCGTCGATTTCCGAACGCGACATGGAGCCGCCTTTCGGTACGCGCATGCCGACCACGCGGCCGTTGGCCATGTTGGCGGCGCTGGAGAAGATCTTGGACTCGACGTTCTTCATGATGTCGGTCAGTTCGGTGAACTCCATGTTCACGCGCATGTCAGGCTTGTCCGAACCGTACTTGGCCATGGCTTCTGCGAAGTCCATTACCGGGAATGGGTTTGGCAGTTCCACGTCCATGGTGTTCTTGAACACTTTGCGGATCATGGTTTCGAACAGGTCGCGGATCTCCTGCTCGCTCAGGAACGAGGTTTCGCAGTCGATCTGGGTGAATTCCGGCTGGCGGTCAGCGCGCAGGTCTTCGTCGCGGAAGCACTTGGTGATCTGGTAGTAACGGTCGAAGTTGGCGACCATCAGCAGCTGCTTGAACAGTTGCGGCGATTGCGGCAGTGCGAAGAACTCGTGCGCGTTCACGCGCGATGGCACCAAGTAGTCGCGCGCGCCTTCCGGGGTCGACTTGGTCAGCACCGGGGTCTCGATATCGATGAAGCCCAGGTCGTCCAGGTACTTGCGCACTTCCATCGACACCTTGTAGCGCAGGCGCAGGTTGTTCTGCATCTGGGCGCGGCGCAGGTCCAGCACGCGGTGGGTCAGGCGGGTGGTTTCGGACAGGTTGTCGTCGTCCAGCTGGAACGGCACCGGCACGGAAGCGTTCAGCACCACCACCTGGGTGGCGATCACTTCGATCTTGCCCGACTTGTGCTTGGCGTTGATGGTTTCGGCCGAACGCTCTTTCACGGTGCCGGTGATTTGCAGGCAGTACTCGTTACGCACGGATTCGGCGACTTTGAACATGTCGGCAAAGTCCGGGTCGCAGACCACTTGCACCAGGCCTTCGCGGTCGCGCAGGTCGATGAAGATCAGTTTGCCGTGGTCGCGGCGACGGTGCACCCAGCCGCACAGGCTGACGGTTTGGCCTACGAGGGCTTCGGTTACGAGGCCGCAGTATTCAGTACGCATGGACATATTGATTCTCAGTTTCAGGTTAAGTTTTATTCAGGGACGACAACGCCCATCGAAACGATGTACTTCAGTGCGGCATCGACGCTCATATCGAGCTCGACTACATCTTTTTTCGGCATCATCAGGAAGAAGCCGGAAGTCGGATTCGGCGTGGTTGGCACGTAGACGCTGACGTATTCGTCGTCCAGGTGCTTCTGCACTTCCGTGGCCGGCGCGCCGGTCAGGAAGGCGATGGTGCGTGAACCCGCATGCGGATAAGGCACCAGCACGGCCTTGCGGAAGGCATTGCCGGAATCGGAAAACAGCGTATCCGATACCTGCTTCACGCTGCCGTACAGCGAGCTGACCACCGGAATGCGGTGCAACAGCTTTTCCCACTGCCTGACGACGAAATTGCCGACCAGGTTATTGGTCAGCAGGCCGGTAATGAACACGATCAGCACGGTCAGGATAGTGCCCAGGCCCGGGATATCGAAACCGATCAGGGTACGCGGCTGCCAACGCTCCGGCACGATCAGGAGCGACTGGTCCATGGTGCTGATGATGATGTTGAGCACCCAGGCGGTAATCGCCAGGGGCACCAAAATCAGCAAGCCGGTAATGAAATATTTGCGCATCGGGTTCCTTGTGCGGGCGAAATCAAGCCTCGCTGGTGGACTTTGCCGGCGCAGGCGCCGGGGTGGCGGCTGCCGGGGCTTCGGTCTTGGCCGAGCCGGCAACGCCGGTTGCCGGGGCGCTGCCGCCACGGAAATCGGTCACATACCAGCCAGTGCCCTTCAGTTGGAATCCGGCTGCGGTCAGCTGCTTCTTAAAGGTGGATTTGCCGCAGGAAGGGCAATCGGTGAGCTGCGGATCGGAGATCTTTTGCAGCACGTCCTTGGCAAAGCCACATTCCTCGCAGCGGTAAGCGTAGATAGGCATCGATTACTCCGCAAAAAACATCAAAACCCTGAATTATAAAGCTTTTTTCCGGCGCCAGGCCATCCAGCGCTCCTTGCCCTGGAATACCGCGATGGAGTCGTCGACCGGTGCCTCGAGCTCGAGATCGAAGTGAGCGCTCATTAACTGCACCAGCTGCTTCCTGTCGGCGCCGAACGGCGGACCTTTCGGCTGATTGTCGAAGAAAAAATAGCCTAGCAGGAGGGCGCCATGCGGCAGCAATTGCGCCCAGCGCTGCACCACGCGCGGCCACATCTCGCGCGGCATGGCGCACAGGAAGGCGCGTTCATAGATCAGGTCCAGCGGCTGGGATGGCGTGTAGGCGAAGAAGTCGGCCTCGACCACGCGCTCGCGCCACGGGCCGACCGCTTGTTGCGCCGCAACAACGGCGGACGGGGAGAAGTCGATCGCGGTGGCGTTCCAGCCGGCTTCGCAAAACGCTTGCAGTTCATAGCCGCTGCCGCAGCCGGGGATCAGCGCCGAAAACCGGCAAGGCGGCCGGGGGGCCGTACCCGTCAGACCCAATGGGTCAGACACTGGTTTACCGGTTTGTAGCCATGCAGCCAGCTGTGCCGGCACCCCACCCCGATCCCACGGGGTAAATTCGCCGTCGAAGCGCTGGTCCCAGAATTCCGGCGTGCGCGGATCGCGGTTAGTAAAGTCGGGCATAAGCCAGGTACGCCACGGTGCCCATCACAAACGACCCGACAAAGAACGCGAAGAACGACAGCAGGCGATTGGTATGCCGCTGCTCCTTCACCAGGTAGGCCAGCAACTGTTTGGTCTCCACGTCGCGCTCCGCGGCGACCGTGAGTGCCTGGTGCGCCAGTCGTGGCAGCTGCGGGAAGATATGCGAATAGCGCGGCGCTTCCGCCTTCAAACGCTCCACCAGTCCGCGCCAGCCCACCTGCTCCGCCATCCAGCGCTCCAGGTAAGGCTTGGCCGTCTTCCACAAATCCAGCTCGGGATCGAGCTGGCGTCCCAGGCCTTCGATATTCAGCAGCGTTTTCTGCAGCAGCACCAGCTGCGGCTGCACTTCGACGTTGAAGCGGCGCGAAGTCTGGAACAGGCGCAGCAGCACCTGGCCAAACGAGATGTCCTTCAACGGGCGATCGAAGATCGGTTCGCAGCATGCGCGCACCGCCGCCTCCAGCTCATCGACACGGGTCTCCTTCGGCGCCCAGCCCGACTCGATGTGCGCCTCTGCCACCCGCTTGTAATCGCGGCGGAAGAACGCCAGGAAATTCTGCGACAGGTAATCCTTGTCGTAATCGGTCAGCGTGCCGACGATGCCGAAGTCCAGCGCGATATAGCGGCCAAACGACTCCGGCTCGATCGACACCAGGATATTCCCCGGATGCATATCGGCGTGGAAGAAGCCGTCGCGGAATACCTGCGTGAAAAAGATCTCCACGCCATCCGATGACAGCTTTTTCAGGTCCACGCCCGCCTCGATCAAGCGCTCGATCTGCGACACCGGAATGCCGTGCATGCGCTCCATGACGATCACATTGCTGGAGCAGTAATCCCAATACATTTCCGGCACCAGCAGCAGCTTGGATTCGGCGAAATTGCGGCGCAGCTGGCTGGCATTGGCCGCCTCGCGCATCAGGTCCAGCTCATCGTGCAGGTATTTATCAAACTCCTGCACCACTTCCTGGATCTTCAGGCGCTTGGAATCGGCCCACACGCGGTTGATGAAGTTGGCCGCGATATGCATCAGCGCCACGTCTTCATCGATCAGTTTCTTCATGCCCGGGCGCAGCACCTTGACCGCCACCTGGGTGCCGTCCTTCAGCGCGGCGAAGTGCACCTGTGCAATCGAGGCCGAGGCCACCGGCACGCGCTCGAAGCGCGCAAACAATTCGTCAGGGTGGGCGCCCAGCGACTCTTCGATCATCGCGATCGCCAGGTCGGAGTCGAACGGAGGCACGCGGTCCTGCAGCTTGGACAATTCGGCCACGATATCGAGCGGGAACAGGTCGCTGCGGGTCGACAGCACCTGGCCGAACTTCACGAAGATCGGGCCCAGCTCCTCCAGTGCGCGGCGCAGGCGCACGGCACGCGGCGTCGACAGGTCGCGCCAGAAGAAAACGGTATCGAGGAATTTGCTGATGCGCGGCTTGTCGAAGCCGGAAATGGCGATTTCATCCAATCCATAACGGACGGAGACGCGGACAATCTTGAACAGCCGGAGGAATTTGCGAATCATTTAGCCAGTTTTTGTTCGAGTTTTTCCAGCCGCTTGCTGGCACGTTCCACGTCGTCGCGGAAGCGGGTCACATCGGCCGCAAAGCTTTCCGCCACCAGCGGGCGGATCAACAGCGGGTTCTCGTCGAGGAAATACTCGGCGACGTTCTCGGCCGCTTTGCGCTGCCCGTTGCGGGCGCCCTGCACCACCGCTTTCGCCCCCTGCACCAGGCGCACGGCGGCAATCGGCCCCACCAGCTTTTCCAGGTCGTACTCGGCCTCCCAACGCAGCGATTGCGACAGGCGCGAAATGGCGTTGGCGAATTCGGCGTCGCCTTCGATCTTCACGTAAGAGAAGGCGCGCTCGCGGTTTTGCGCGATCAGCGGCAGGTCGCCCAGCTTCAGGCGAATCGTCACCGCCGCTCCCGCTTCGCTGCCCGCCGCCTCCACCATGCCGTCCGGCGCCACGCGCAGGCGCAGCACTGCCGGGCTGGCGTCGATCACGGCGACCTTGCCGGCGTGCAGCTTGAGCTCAGTACGCGCCCAAGGTTCCTGCGCCAGCAGGTGGTTGACGGTGGCTGCCGCCGGCATGCTCAGGCCGGGCAGCCTGGGAGGGAATGGAAACATATTCAGGTCGGTCCAAATAAAACAAAACCGCCCCGGAATACCAGGGCGGTCTCGATCTTACCAGTTACTGCGCGAGGTCACGCAAGCTGCTGGATACCCGCCAGCATCCAGCCGGTTTTGCCGCTATGCGGTTTGCTCATGTTCCATACTTCCTGGAACGGTTCCGGCAGCGCATCGGCAGCAGGTTTCATCTTGCCCCAGAACTTCACGCTGGCCAGCGATTCGTTGCCGTCGTTTTCAATCCCCAGCAGTTCAGCCTCGATCGCCACCACGTCGGTGTACTCGGCTTGCGCGCCGCGTTCCTGGATCTGCATGCGCAGCTCAGCAAACACTTCAGGCGTGGTGAAGGTGCGGATATCTTCCACGTCCGCCTTGTCCCATGCCGCTTGCAGGCGGATGTAGTTGGACTTGGCGGCACGCAGGAAGCCAGCGCTGTCGAAATCGGCCGGCACGCCCCAAGGAGCATGCGCCACCGCTTCCGCCGCGGCAGGCGCCGCCAGCGCTGCACCGGCAGCAGGCGCCACCGGCTCGAAAGCCGCTGGCTGCATCTGGTGCACGTTGCCACCGTTGTAGCCACCGCTGAATGCTGGCTGGGCCGCCGGCTGCGATTTACGGCGCAGCATGCGAACGATGAAGAAGATCACGCCGCCGATCAGGGCGATCATCAGGATCGAGCCGATGGCCGACGCCATGGCGCCGCCCAGGCCAAAGTGCGACAGCAGCGCGCCCAGGCCGAGGCCCAGCAGCGCACCGCCGAGGATGCCCTTCCACATGCTTGGCTTGGCAGCCGGTGCCGGCGCGGCAGGCGCCGGTGCGGCAGCAGGACGGTTGGCAGTCGGCGCCGCGCTCGGGGCGCTTGGTGCCGGCGCAGGCGCGGCCTGCCTCGGCATGCTGTTCACGCTCGACGACTGGCGGCCAAAGGACTTGCCACCGCCCATCGGGCGCGCGGACAACTCGCTCATCATGCTCACTGCGGACAGCGCAATCATTGCGCCAGCCAGGAATTTTTTCATTTTCATCGTTGGATGTCTCACATTTTGATACCAGTGTGTAAAGCGGCCACACCTGCCGTCAGGTTGTAGTACTGCACGCGCTCGAGACCCGCAGCCTGCATCATGGTCTTCAACGTTTCCTGGTCCGGGTGCATGCGGATCGATTCGGCCAGGTAGCGATAGCTCTCCGAATCGTTGGCCACTTTCTGGCCCATCCACGGCAACACCGTGAAGGAATAAAAATCATACGGTTTTTGCAAGACCGGATCCACTTTCGAGAATTCCAGCACCAGCAATTTGCCGCCCGGCTTCAACACGCGACGCATTTCAGAAAGAGCAACATCCTTGTGCGTCATATTGCGCAGGCCGAACGCCACGCTGACGCGGTCGAAGTAATTGTCCGGGAACGGCAACTTCTCCGCATCGCAAATCAAGGTGGGGGTCACCAGCCCTTTATTCAAGAGACGATCGCGCCCAACGCGCAGCATCGACTCGTTGATGTCGGTCAGCCAGACTTCGCCGGTCGACCCCGCAGCCTTGGCAAAGGCCTTGGCCAGGTCGCCGGTACCGCCGGCGATGTCGAGCACCTTCATGCCGGGGCGCACAGCCGCGTTAGCAATTGTGAAAGCCTTCCAGATCCGGTGCAGGCCGCCGGACAGCAGGTCATTCATGATGTCGTACTTGGCGGCGACGGAGTGGAAGACCTTGGCGACTTCCTTGACTTTCTCGTCTTCGTTGACGGTTTTATAACCGAAATGGGTGGTATTGGTCATTTTGAGGGTGCCTTGTAATTGCCGCATTATACATTTGTGGGGTGGCGCACAGATTTTGCAGATGGTTGTCAACCAGAATGCTCAACGAGTCGTTTTATGGCTCAGACGATTTGTCTTACTAGGAGATTTTCAGATGGAGCTTCAGCAAAAATTGCCCGCGGACATTTTTTTCCCGGATATCGACGAAGCCACCAAGCAGTTCATTGATGCCACCCGCGCCCAATCGCGCGCCCTGGCGTCCGCAGAGCCGCACCCGATGACCTTCAATGTAGAGGCCATCCGTCGGCTGACTCCGGAAGCCCGCGCCGCATTCCGCTATATCTGGGAACGCGAGCAGCAACGCTACGAAGAGTTCCAGCGTCGCAAAATGATGGTCAACTAAGCATTCTTTCAATGGCGGCAACATGCCGCCATTTCTTGCTATTTCTTGCTATTTCTTGCTTTATCCGAAAGCAGGCGGCTGGGCCAAGCAAAAGCCGGCCCAGCGCCCAGCAAGCTCTACCTCGACACTTCCATCTTCCGCGCCTACGGGACTGACTCAGTGGTGGTGTCCACAGCCGTGCGCTTTGGCGGCAGCGCCTGGCAGCACGGTGCCGGGTTCGCGGCCGGCGTCGCCAGCGAAGCCGGCGGCTTCCAGGCGTTTCAGGTAGTCGGCCCAGTGCTGCTCCATGCGCGCGCCCAGGTCGTACAGGTAATCCCAGGTGTACAAGCCGGAATTGTGGCCATCATCGAAGGTTGGCTTGACGGCGTAATTGCCGACCGGCTCGAGATTGATCATGGCGACCTCGCGCTTGCCGACTTGCAGTACTTCCTGGCCTGGTCCATGGCCCTTCACTTCCGCCGATGGCGAATACACCCGCAGCAGCTCGAAGGGAATATTGAAGCTCGCGCCATCGTCGAAGGAAATTTCGAGATAGCGCGATTTGCTGTGGACGGTCAGGCCGGTAGGGTTCTTCATTTCAGGTTCTCGATGATTGCCGCCCGCAAGGCCGGCAGCAAAGCCGTACGCGCCGCGATCGCCGCGTCGTCGTGCTCGCGCTGCTTCGCGCCCCAGGTCGGGTTCGGGAAGTGCGCATCGCCAGTGTAACGCGGGATCACGTGCCAATGCACGTGCGGCGTCATATTGCCGAAGCTGGCGACGTTGACCTTGTGCGGCGACATGGTCGCACGCTGCGCCTGCTCGACCGCCCACACGGTCTGCATGACATGGTCGCGGTCCGCCGCCGACAGGTCGGTCATTTCACGTACATGGTCGTGCCACACCACGCGCGCGAAGCCAGGGTAACCAGGCTCGTCGACCAGGATCACCGCCAGGCGCTCGTCACGCCACACCAGCACGTCCGCCGACGGATCGGCCAGCAGCTTGCACAGGTCGCAGTTGAGCGTCATACCAGCACCCTTTCGATGCCGCCGTCATTGGCGCGCGCCACGTAATCCACCAGCCAGTTGTCGCCCAGCTTGTGCTTGGCCATTTCGACCACGATGTAGTCGGCAGTGGTGCCGGAATCGTCGTTATAGCGGGTCAGGCCTTGCAGGCATGCGGGGCAGCTGGTCAGGATCTTCACGTCGCCGTCGAAGTCCTGGCGCAGTTTGTCGGCGCCGGCCACCATTTCCTGCTCCTTGCGGAAGCGCACCTGCGTCGAAATATCCGGACGGGCGGCGGCCAGCGTGCCGGACTCGCCGCAGCAGCGGTCGTTCTTTTCAATCTTCACATTGTCGATTGTGGAGACAAGCGCGTTCACCGTCTTCAGCGGATCCTGCATCTTCATCGGCGAGTGGCACGGGTCGTGATACATGTAGCGCGTGCCGGTCACGCCTTCCAGCTTGACGTTCTTCTCCAGCAGGTACTCGTGGATGTCCATGATGCGGCAGCCAGGGAAGATTTTTTCGAACTCGTAGCCAGCCAACTGGTCGTAGCAGGTGCCGCAAGACACCACCACGGTTTTGATATCCAGGTAGTTCAGCGTATTCGCCATGCGGTGGAACAGGACACGATTGTCCGTCACCATTTTCTCCGCCTTGTCGTAATCGCCTGCGCCGCGCTGTGGATAGCCGCAGCACAGGTAGCCCGGTGGCAGCACGGTCTGCACCCCCACATCCCACAGCATGGCTTGCGTGGCCAGGCCGACCTGCGAGAACAGCCGCTCCGACCCGCAACCCGGGAAGTAGAACACCGCCTCACTATTGGCGTTGGTCTTCTTCGGATCGCGAATGATCGGGATCATCTTGTTATCTTCAATGTCCAGCAGCGCCCGCGCGGTCCTCTTCGGCAGGTTGCCCGGCATTTTCTTGTTCACGAAGTGAATCACCTGCTCGCGCACGGCCGGTTTGCCGACGGTAGGCGGCGGCGCCTTGGCCTGCTTGCGCGCCACGGCCTTGAACACTTCATGCCCCATGCGCTGCGCCTTGTAGCCCCAGCCCATCATCACCTCGCGCGTGGCGCGGATAGTCGACGGGTCGGTCGCATTCAGGAAGAACATGGCCGCACGCTTGCCCGGATTGAAGGAGCGCTTGTCCATCTTGCGCAGCAGATTGCGCATATTCATCGACACGTCGCCGAAGTCGATATTGACCGGGCACGGCGATTCGCATTTGTGGCATACGGTGCAGTGGTCGGCAACGTCTTCGAACTCCTCCCAATGGCGGATCGAAATGCCGCGGCGGGTCTGCTCTTCGTACAGGAAAGCCTCGATCAGCGACGACGTCGCCAGGATCTTGTCGCGCGGCGAATACAGCAGGTTGGCGCGCGGCACGTGGGTCGAGCACACCGGCTTGCACTTGCCGCAGCGCAGGCAGTCCTTGACGCTGTTGGCGATGTCGCCGATATCGCTTTGCTGCATGATCAGCGATTCGTGGCCCATCAGCCCGAAGGACGGCGTGTAGGCGTTCAGCAGCGTCGCTTCCATGCCCGGCAGGTTGAGCAGCTTGCCCTTGTTGAAGCGGCCTTCCGGGTCGACCCGTTTCTTGTACTCGCGGAATTCGCCGATCTCGTCCTCGGTCAGGAATTCCAGCTTGGTGATGCCGATGCCGTGCTCGCCCGAGATCACGCCGTTCAGAGAACGGGCCAGCTTCATGATACGCGCCACAGCCTTGTGCGCATCCTGCAGCATCTCATAGTGGTCCGAGTTGACCGGCAGGTTGGTGTGCACATTGCCGTCGCCCGCGTGCATGTGCAGCGCCACGAAGACGCGGCCATGCAGTACGCGCTTGTGGATCGCGCTCGCTTCGTCCAGGATCTGCTTGTAGGCGCCGCCGTTGAAAATCTGGCGCAGTTGCGCGCGGATCTCCTGCTTCCAGCTGACGCGCACCGTGCGGTCTTGCGCCACGTCGAACAGGGTCGCATGCGACTGGTGCTGCAGGCGGTCGTCCAGTGCGCCAGCTAGCTGTTCCAGGCCCAGCGCCAGCAATTCGACGCGCACCTCGGCCAGTGGTTTGTCCAGGTTGGCCAGGATGAAGGTCCAGCGTGCATGCACCTGCTCCAGCAGCGCCAGCGCTTGCGCCTGGCGGTCGCCCAGCATTTCGTCGTAGCCGACCTTGTCGTCGGAGGCGTCATCGCTCTTGCCGATCGGGAGCTTGTCGGCGCCCAGGAATGCGCGCAGTTCTTCCGCCAGTTGCAGCTTGTTCTTGATCGACAGCTCGATGTTGATGCGCTCGATACCGTCGGTGTACTCGCCCATGCGGTTCAGCGGGATCACCACGTCTTCATTGATCTTGAAGGCGTTGGTGTGCTTCGCGATTGCCGCGGTGCGAGCGCGGTCCAGCCAGAACTTCTTGCGCGCTTCCGGGCTCACAGCCACGAAGCCTTCGCCGACACGGGTGTTCGCCAGACGCACCACTTCGGATGCGGCCAGCGCCACGGCGCCTTCATCGTCACCCACGATGTCGCCAAACAACGCCATCTTCGGCAGCACGCCGCGCTTGGACTTGGTGGCGTAACCGACAGCGCGCAGGTAGCGCTCGTCCAGGTGCTCCAGGCCGGCCAGGCGGATGGTATTGAACTGTTCGCCCTGTGCCGGCAGGCCGTCCAGGTAATCCTTGATTTCAACGATCGACGGGATCGCGTCACGCGCCTGGCCGAAGAACTCCAGGCAGACGGTGCGCGTGAACTTCGGCATCTTGTGCAGGATCCAGCGCGCCGACGTGATCAGGCCATCGGTACCCTCTTTCTGCACGCCAGGCAGGCCGGCCAGGAATTTGTCGGTGACGTCCTTGCCCAAGCCCTCCTTGCGGAACTTGCGGCCCTCGATCTCCAGGATCTCGGTCCTGAATGGCTCGCCTTTCGACTCGCCGCGACCGTTAGGATGCGTCCATTCAAGCTTGAAGCGCGCCAGCGGCGTATCGTGGATCTTGGACAGGTTGTGGTCCAGGCGCGTGACTTCCAGCCAGTCGCCGTTCGGATCGACCATGCGCCACGAGGCCAGGTTGTCCAGCGCGGTGCCCCACAGCACGGCCTTCTTGCCGCCCGCATTCATCGCGATATTGCCGCCGATGCAGGACGCGTGGGCCGAAGTCGGGTCGACCGCGAACACGAAGCCCGCTCTCTCGGCCGCTTCGCTGACCTTGTTGGTGATGACGCCCGCTTCCGAATGGACGGTCGCGTATTCGCGCTCCAGGCCCGGCAGCACCTTCATTTCAACGGCGCCCAGCTTGAGCAGCTTCTCGGTGTTGATGACGGCCGACAGCGGCGTCAGCGGAATCGCGCCGCCGGTGTAGCCGGTGCCGCCGCCGCGCGGGATGATGGTCAGGCCAAGTTCGATACAGCCTTTCACCAGGCCGGCCATTTCATCTTCGCTGTCCGGGGTCAGCACCACGAATGGATACTCGACGCGCCAGTCGGTGGCATCGGTCACATGGGAAATGCGCTTCATGCCGTCGAAGCAGATATTGTGCTTCTCGGTGTACTTGCCCAACACTTTCTGCGTGCGCTTGCGCAGGTCATAAGTCTGGCGGAATTCTTCACCGAAGTCGGCGACAGCCTTGCTGGCGGCGCGCAGCAGCTTCTCCACGTTGCCGCTGCGCTTCTGCGTTTCGGCATCCGCGGCATCGACCGTATTGCGGCGCTTGTCCACTTCGACCAGGCGGTGGTGCAGCGCATCGATCAGGGCTTGGCGGCGCTTCGGGTTATCCAGCAGGTCGTCCTGCAGGTAAGGGTTGCGGCGCACCACCCAGATATCGCCCAGCACTTCGTACAGCATGCGTGCGGAACGGCCGGTTTGGCGAGATGCCCTCAGTTCGTCCAGCAACACCCAGGACTCTTCGCCCAGCAGGCGGATCACAATTTCGCGATCGGAGAAGGAGGTGTAGTTGTACGGAATTTCCCGCAAGCGGGTTGGGGCGTGACCATCGGGCGATTCTGCGAGCAATGCCTGGATTTGAGCTGGTGCGTTCATATTGCGTGGACGGGGGGCTGACGCTAGGACAGGCCATTCTATCTTATTGCGGCGCACAAGATGAAAACAGCCTTAGAGGCTAACGGGGTTCCGTTAACGTCAATCGACAGAACATTATATTGTTTCAACTAACAAACTCCGCCATTCATTCGAGACGATAAGCCCCTTTTGCCCCGAAATTTTGCCTCCGTGCTGCTATGCGGAATGTTTATCCGCCCAGCGCGTTGGCCAATGAGCGCCAGAACCCATCCGGCACATAGAGCAGCAAGGAGGTCATGGTCAGGTAGCGCGCCAGTTTGCCGAGCGCCATGTACATGACGGACGGCCAGAACGGCAGCTTCAGCCAGCCACCCAGCGTGCACAGGGGATCCCCGATGCCCGGCACCCAGGACAGCAGCATGGTCTTGGCCCCATGGTGCGCAAGCCAGCCGAACCAGCGGCTCGAACGTTCCTTGGTGAAGGCTTTCTTGGCGTAATAACCGATCCAGTAATCAACGATCCCGCCCAGCGTATTGCCCACGGTGGCCACCGCAATGGCCGGCCAGAACATTTGAGGGTTGGCTTTACAGACGGCAAAGACGGCAGGCTCCGAGCCCAGAGGTACCAATGTGGCCGAGACGAAACTGATGATGAACACCGACGTCAGCCCCACTTCTGGCGCCGCAATCAGGTCCAGCAGCCAGCGAATAGCGTTTTCAATCATGGGTCAATTATAATCATCCGTACCAAGCTCAAAGCACGTTAGACATCCTGCCACCCGCATACCCGCATGGCAGGCGTGCGCCTCCTCCGGTTACCCGCCGTTGTCAGTCTTTGCACCACACCTTTACTTTTGCAAATCATGACTATCGACTACCTGAAGAAAATCCTGACCTCCCGCGTCTATGACGTGGCCAATGAAACTCCGCTCGAACTGGCCCCGATTCTCTCGCAACGAATTGGCAACCAGATTTACTTCAAGCGCGAGGACATGCAGGACGTCTTTAGCTTCAAGGTACGCGGCGCTTACAACAAGATGGCGAATCTGAGCGACGCGCAACTGAAGCGCGGCGTCATTTGCGCCTCGGCCGGCAACCATGCGCAGGGCGTCGCCCTGTCCGCAGCCAAACTCGGTTGCCGCGCACTGATTGTCATGCCGGCCACCACCCCTATGCTGAAAATCGAATCCGTGCGTCGCCGCGGCGGCGCCAGCGTGGAAGTGGTGCTGCATGGCGAGTCCTATACCGACGCCTACAATCACGCGCTGCAGCTTGAGAAAGAGCAGAAGCTGACCTTCGTGCACCCGTTCGACGATCCGGAAGTGATCGCAGGCCAAGGCACGATTGCCATGGAAATCCTGCGCCAGCATTCCGGCCCGATCCACGCGATCTTCGTTCCAATCGGCGGCGGCGGCCTGATTGCCGGTGTCGCTGCCTACGTGAAGCAGCTTCGCCCGGATATCAAGGTGATTGGCGTGCAGACCATGGATTCGGATGCGATGGGCCGCTCCATCAAGGCGGGCGAGCGCGTGACCTTGTCCGATGTGGGCCTGTTCGCCGACGGGACTGCGGTACGCCTGGTGGGCGAAGAGACCTTCCGCCTCGCGCAGCAGTTTGTCGATGAAGTGATCGTGGTCGATACCGACGCGATCTGCGCGGCGATCAAGGACGTGTTCACCGATACGCGCTCGATCCTGGAACCCTCAGGCGCACTGGCGGTTGCCGGCGCCAAGGCTTATGTCGAACGCGCCGAGATGGGCAAGTACCCGGTGCGCGACGAAGCGCTGGTCACCATTTGCAGCGGCGCCAATATGAACTTCGACCGCTTGCGCTTCGTGGCGGAACGCGCGGAACTGGGCGAGTCGCGCGAAGCGGTATTCGCAGTGACCATGCCTGAACAGCGTGGCTCGTTCAAGCGCTTCTGCAGCCTGGTCGGCCCGCGCAATGTGACCGAGTTCAACTACCGCATCAGCGACCAGGAACAGGCACATGTGTTCGTGGGCGTGCAGATAGCCGATCGCAGCGAGTCATCGACGATTGCGCGGCGCTTTGAAGAGAACAACTTCAAGACGCTGGATTTGACGCATGATGAACTGGCCAAGTCGCACCTGCGCCACCTGGTTGGCGGCAAGAGCGTGCTGGCCAAGGATGAACTGCTGTACCGCTTTGAATTCCCTGAGCGTCCGGGTGCGCTGATGCGCTTCCTGGATTCGATGGCGCCGGAATGGAATATCTCCTTGTGCCATTACCGCTCGCAGGGCGGCGATGTGGGGCGGATCCTGATCGGCTTGCAGGTGCCGGCGCAGGACGCGGACAAGTTTGCGCAGTTCCTGGCGACGCTTGGGTATCGCTATTGGGATGAGTCGCAGAATCCGGTTTATAAGCTGTTCCTCTGAAACCGGTAAACCGGGGTCTGCGGCGCGGCCAACTGTTCTGGTTGTGCGCTGTTGATCTTTTCAATAAATCAAAAACCTGAAACCACCCCGCAGCCGCAAGACCGTTGGGGGGTCTGACCCTGCGGGTCAGACCCCGCCTTACCGGTTTTTGGTAAACTGGCAGGCCGTATCAAGAAAAGCCAGCACGCCAATGTCCAACCTCCCAGAACAATCCCCTCTCGGCAAAACCTCCGCCTACCGTACCGACTACGCGCCGGAGCTGCTGTTCCCGATCCCGCGCCAGGCCAAGCGTGATGAGCTGGGCCTGAAGGGCACCCTGCCCTTCTTCGGCGTGGATATCTGGAACGGCTACGAGCTGTCCTGGTTGAACATGCGCGGCAAGCCGCAAGTGGCGGTGGCCCGCTTCACCATCCCTGCCGATTCGCCAAACTTGATCGAATCTAAATCTTTCAAGCTTTACCTCAATTCCTTCAACCAGACCAAACTGGCCGGCCCCGACGCGCTGAAAATGCTGCTGCAGCAAGACCTGTCCGCCGCCGCCGGTGCCAGCGTGCAGGTCACCCTGACCATGCAGGAAGACTTCGAAAAGCTGGGAATGGGTGAACTGGAAGGCCAACTGCTGGATCGCCTCGACATCGACGTCGACAATTACTCGCCACAGCCGGAAACCCTGAAAGCCAACTTTGACGAACTGCCAGTAGAGGAAACCCTCTTATCCCACCTGCTGAAGTCGAACTGCCTGGTGACCGGCCAGCCCGACTGGGGCAGCGTGCAGATCAGCTACTACGGCCCGCAGATCGACCAGGAAAGCCTGCTCAGATACCTGATCGGTTTTCGGGAGCATAATGAATTCCACGAGCAATGCGTCGAACGCATCTTCACGGACATCCTGCGCCAGTGCAAGCCACAACATTTAACGGTATATGCGCGCTATACCCGTCGAGGCGGCCTTGATATCAACCCATGGCGCACCAACTTTAGTAGTGCACAGCGGCCGTCCAATCTGCGCAACGCCCGCCAGTAAAAGCTTTTTTCCACGTGGAAACATTGCGTGAATTTCGAGTTACACGGCTGAGAAACAAGCCTATAATGCGCTCGCTACTGCACATAATGTCGCGTCATGAATAACCTGAGCAAAATCCTTTCGCTAGAGAACGTCCAGCTCGACCTGGAAGTCTCCAGCAAAAAACGCGCCTTCGAGCAAGCCGGCCTGATCTTTGAGAACAACTGCGGCATCGCTCGCTCAACCGTATCGGACAACCTGTTCGCGCGTGAACGACTGGGCTCCACCGGTCTCGGTCACGGCGTCGCTGTACCGCACGGGCGCATCAAGGGTTCCAAGAGCCTGAAGGCGCCGTTGGCTGCCTTCGTTCGCCTGGCCGAACCGATTCCTTTCGAATCGCCGGACGGCAAACCTGTGAACCTGCTGTTTTTCCTGCTCATTCCAGACCACGTGACGCAGCAGCACCTCGAAATCCTGTCCGAAATCGCAGAAATGTTTTCGGACGACGCCTTCCGCCAGGCCCTGACGGAAGACCCGGACCCGAAATCGGTCTACAGCCGCATCGTCAACTGGCAGCCCAGCCTGCAAGCGGCGGGTTGAACATGCTGCAAACGCCGCTGACGATCCAGAGACTGTACGACGACAATCGCGAAACCCTGCAACTGGGATGGTTCGCCGGCTTTCCAGGCGGCGAGCGACTGATCTCCGGTGACGTAGCTTCCGCGGCCGACCAGGTTGGCCACTTGAATACGATTCACCCTGGACGCATCCAGGTGTTCGGCCACCAGGAAATCAATTACTACCAGCGCCTCAAATCGCTGACGCGCGCCCATGTGATCGGCGAGCTGATTGCAGGCGGCCCGCCGGCGCTGATCATCGCTCAGGGCCTCGAAACTCCGCCCGACATCCTGGCGATCTGCGACGAAAAGAATATCCCGCTGTTTTCCACGCCGCTGCCGGCGGCGCAGGTGATCGACTTCCTGCGCGTCTACCTGTCGAAGAAGCTGGCGCAACGCATCATCATGCACGGCGTGTTCATGGACGTGCTGGGCGTGGGCGTATTGATTACCGGCGACTCCGGCCTCGGCAAATCCGAGCTTGGACTTGAATTGATTTCACGTTCGCACGGCCTGGTGGCGGATGATGCGGTGGAATTCGCGCGTATCGCACCGAACATGATCGAAGGCCGCTGCCCTCCGCTGCTGCAAAACCTGCTGGAAGTGCGCGGCCTGGGACTGCTCGATATCAAGGCGATCTTCGGCGAGACCGCAGTGCGCCGCAAGATGCGCCTGAAACTGATCGTACACCTGGTGCGCCGCTCGGCGCTGGAAGAAGAAGTGGAACGCCTGCCGTTCCAGTTCCCAACCGAAGACGTGCTGGGGCTTCCAATCCGCAAGGTCGTGATTCCCGTTGCGGCCGGCCGCAACATCGCAGTTCTGCTGGAAGCCGCGGTACGCAACACCATCCTGCAATTGCGCGGCATCGACACGCTGCAGGAATTCATGGAGCGGCAACGCCAGGCCATGTCAGGTGACTGATGCCGACTAATGGTACTATCGCCACATGCGAATCATCCTACTCACCGGGATCTCCGGCTCTGGCAAATCCGTTGCGCTGAATGTTCTTGAAGACATCGGCTACTACTGCGTCGACAACCTGCCACCTGCACTACTGCCGGACCTGATCAATCGTCTCGCAATTGAGGGAACCGATGCATTGGCTGTCGCAGTCGACGCGCGCAGTGCCTCCAGCCTTGCCAGCCTGCCGGGCGAATACCGCAAGCTGAAAGAAGACGGGCACGAGGTAAAGGTGATCTTCCTCACCGCGAATACGCATTCGCTGGTGGCACGCTTCTCCGAAACCCGTCGCAGCCACCCGCTGTCGCACGAACTGGCCCCGGGCCAGAATCCAGCGGCACGCCGCACCCTGATCGAATGCATCGCCGAAGAACGCGAACGCCTGTCGGCCATCCAGCAGCTTGGCCACGTGATCGATACGTCGGAGATGAACGCCAACAAACTACGCGCCTGGATCAAAGACCTGGAGCATAGCGAGAACGCGCCGCTCACGCTGTTCTTCGAATCCTTCGCCTTCAAAGTCGGCGTGCCGCTCGATGCCGACTTCGTGTTCGACGTGCGCGCGATTCCCAATCCGTACTACGACCTCACCCTGCGCCCATTGAACGGGCGCGACGCGCCGGTGATCGCCTTCCTCGATGCCCAGGAAAGTGCGGAAGAGATGTTCCAGGATATCAAGGGCTTCGTCGCCAAATGGCTGCCGCACTTCAGGCGCGACAACCGATCGTACCTGACGGTAGCAGTCGGCTGCACCGGCGGCCAGCACCGCTCGGTATATATGGCCGAACGACTCGCGCGCCACTTCGCACCGACCGAGACGGTGGTGCTGCGTCACCGCGAGCAGTCGTAAGCCCGATTATTCCAGCCTTAGCTGCCAGTAGCTGACGTCGATCCAGCGGCCGAACTTGCGGCCGACCTCCTTGAAGGCGCCGACCGACTGGAAACCCATCTTCTCATGCAGTCCAACACTGGCCTCGTTGGGCAGTGCGACGCCGCCAATCACCAGGTGCACTCCGCTCTGGCGCAGCAGGTTGAACAAATGCTGGTACAGCTTGCGCGCGAAGCCTTTTCCACGCACCTCCTGATGCAGGTATATCGAACTCTCGACCGAGAAACGATAGGCCGAGCGTTCCTTCCATTTGCTGGCATACGCGTACCCGAGGATTTTTCCATCCTGCTCCAGCACCAGCCATGGCAGCTTGGATGAAATCACTTTCGTGATGCGGTTGGCCATATCGTCGATGCCGACTTCGGACTCTTCGAACGTGATGGTGGTAGTTGCGACGTAGTAGTTGTAGATTGCAGCGATGGCTGCGGCATCGGCCGGATGGGCTGAGCGTATGGTGGTCATTGAGCGCTTGGATAAAGTGGATGACCCAAGCATTACTGCAAGATGCGGGCCAGCCGCCGGCCAGCCCCGTGCACCAAATTAGTCCAGCCAGTGCACCACTTCGATCGTATGCTGGTCCGGATCGGTGATCATCGTCCCAAAATAGCGCTCGTTGACATCAGGACGCAGGCCCGGCGTACGCAAGGATGCAGCGCCTTGCGCCATGGCGTTGGCGTGGAAGGCATGCGTCGCCAGTTGCGATGGCGACTTGATGGCGATGTGGCCGCGCTGGCCGACCAGCGGCGCGTCGCCTTGCGCAGGATAGATGGCGAAGGCCCAATGGCCGTCGGCGCCGAAGATGGCCTGCTTGTCGTCCTGGTGCTGGACGCTGTAGCCAAGCGGCTCCAGGCAGGCTGTATAAAATTCCACCGCGCGCGGCAGGTCGTGGGTGGCGATGGATACGTGGTCAATCATGATGCTCTCCTGTCAAACAACGAGCGCTCATCTTAGGCAGTCCGCGCGAAACGATTTCCCGATTACGCATATGACAGTGGGAATTTTTTTCAATTGCCGATATACTAACATCCGCCATTATGCAGAAATTGATTTCGGTCTCACCGCAGCTGCCTGAAGGTGTCCGAGCCGACTTCATGGAACGGATCGAAACCACCACGCTGAAAGATGCGATCGACCACGCCGGTCAAACCGTCCAGGTTCAAGTCGGCGAGCACGCGTTGAATATTCCATGCGATGGCGTCAGCGAAAACAACTTCGCCAAGGTCAAATTCAAGGTCGAGCCGCATCAACTGAAGGTGCTTACATTCAAGTCCTGCGGCGTAAGTTTCCAATCCATTTTTCCCGAATGAAAATACACCAGCTATTTCTGATTGCGATGCTGGTCCTGCTTCCTGCAGTGCAGGCAGCCGGGCAGCATCACAAATACAATCTGGATTGGCCGCGCGCGGGCGAAGTCCTGACCTATCGGTCCTGCGGCTGCGCCGACTCCTGCTGGACTGCGGAACTCAGGAAGGGCAAGAAACTCAAGGCCCGCCTGCGGTGCGACTGCGAGAAGCTGTACTTTACGAAAGAGCTTGGGCCAGAGCAAAAAATCGCCGATAGCTGCGACGAGTTTCAACGCTGAAGACAAGATGGAATTGATCCCGCAACGCATGAAAGAGTTGGAGGAAACATGAGCTTGCTCGTCTTGCTGGCCGCCGCAGTCGCTTCCGCACCCGCCGATCCCGATCCAGCCTGGCGCTGCACCGCGAAGCACTACGGCGCCTTCGTTTCCCCATCCGGCGCCTCGGCCAAATGGCCCGTGCTGAAGGCCCTGCCGGAACATCTGCGCAAACAAGCGGTCCATGCTGCTCAACACATCGGGCGCCTATGCCGGCGGCAAATCACATGTGATGTACGCCGATACAAAGTCCGGCACCGCCTACATCGAGCAATCCTGCGGGCACCTTGGATTCGGTAGTGTTCTTCGGCCCTTTGCCAAAGATCGCCTGCGTCGATCCCGCAGCCACCGACATCCTCGATCTCGCGCACTTCTTCATGGACACCTACGCGGAAGACGTCACGGCAGGCGACCGCAAGGCGCTCGTCAACCGCTATTCCCGGCGCGGTACCATTTTCATTGGCGGCGAATGGAAAGAAGAGCTTACGTTCGACAAGCTGTCCAGCGAATATGCCAAAGGCTGGAAGCCGCCAGTCACATTCCGCTGGCAAGGCCTGGCATTTGAAAAGCTTGGCGACCAGTCGGTCATGGTCACTGGCGGTGTCGCACGCAGCGACCAAGCCGGCGCCGAGACCACATCCCATTCGTATGCTGCCCTGCTGGTCAAGGAAGATGGAGAATTGCGCATCCGCATGGAAAGCGGCGCACCGCCGGTCAGGCCCCAGCTCAGCCGCCGGTAACAATGAAATTTAATGCGGCACCGGATTTTTGATCTATTATCTGCATATGGCGATCTCATTACTGCTTGCAGCAGCGCTGGGCGCTGCACCCATCGAGCCGGAACCAATCTGGCGCTGCACGGCTGCGCATTACGCCAGCTTCGTGTCGCCGTCCGGCACCCGCGAAAAATGGCCTACCGTGCCGAAGCTTCCGGAAGCGCTGCGCGATACGCGTCACATGACGCTTAATTCGCCTGGAATGCTGCCTGGCGGCCGCGCGCACATGATGTACGTCGACAGTGCGGCCAAAGTCGTCTACATCCTGCAGACTTCCGGTCCGGCTGATTCCGAGGTCGTCTTCGGCCCGCTACCTGCGGTCGACTGCCCCAAAGAGTAATGCAGACCAATTCAGCGTTTTACCTGGCGGCCCGCGAGCGCTTCCCTGCACTAGCCCAGAAGGCCGATCGCAAATACCTCAAGTACTGGAACGAGCAGCCTCTCGCAGCAGAACCCTATAGCTGGTTCGAAAGCGCAGCCAATGCCCTGAACGATGACATGCAACGGGAAGACTCTCTCGTCGAGTGTTCCCAGTTCTTCGAGTTCGTCACGAATGTCTTCGCGTCTGCCAGCGAAGAGGTCAGGCAGTGTATCGACGTATCGTTTGTCGAAAACCTGTTCTGGCAAGTGCCACCAGCCAAGGCAGCGGCGTACTGGAGCAAGCTGCCGCCACCGCTACAGACACTGTACCTGGGCTTTCACAACAAGCCTCCAATTTAAGTTCTTCCGCACCATGCCCACTATCCTCACGCACCCAGCGATTCCGCTGGCACTTGGCGTCGTACTAGGTCCAAACCGCATTTCACGCAGGCTACTGTTGGCAGGCATGGCTGCATCCATCGTGCCCGACATGGACGTCATCGCGTTCAAGCTCGGAATCGAATACGCGAACCAGCTAGGCCATCGCGGCGCATCGCATTCGATTGCATTTGCACTGGCTTTAGGAATGCTGGCAGCGCTTGCTGCGCCGAAGTTGCAAGCGAAACGCTGGGTGGCCATGGCGTTCGTGTCCATCGCCTGCGTTTCGCATCCTTTGCTCGATATGCTCACGACCGGCGGTCTTGGTGCAGCAATCTGGTGGCCCTTCTCCGATCAGCGGCACTTCTTCCCGGTCCAGTTTATCCGCGTATCGCCATTAACGATGGGCCGCTTCCTGGGCCCCGCCGGCCTGACGGTAATCAAATCCGAGCTCCTATGGGTCTGGTTACCCTGCATTGCCGCGATGGCGGCCACGCTGGCAACCAGAGTCGGTGCCAGGTCTGTCATTCGGACAAAGGCACCGGATCTTTGATTAATCTCAATACGCGAAATCGACGAAATTCTCGCTTTGATATTTCTCAAATGATAGCGTTAGCTGTCCGAATGACAGACCTGGCACCGACTTAGCGTCAAAGGGTGAGCTTGGTCTCGAACTTTGAGCAGTTCATCGCGAACAGGCTCTTGACGTTGATGACGTTGTGGTGGGAGGTGAACACGCGGCGCGTGAAGGCGCTGTATTCTTCCATCGATTCCACCGTGACGATCAGGTGGAAGTCGAACTCGCCTGCCACCTCGTAGCACGACATCACCTCAGGCTCCGAGCGCATGCGATGCTCGAACTGCTTGAGAATGTCGGTATTCTGCTTCTCCAGTTCGACCGACACGAACACCGTCAGCGGCCGCCCGGCCAGCGCGCGGTCCACCAGCGCAACCGCTTTCACCAGCACGCCGTCGGCACGCAGCTTTTCAATGCGGCGCTGGCAGGTGGCGACCGATGAATGGACGCGCTCGGCTATCTCGCGCAGGGGCGTGCTGGCATCCTCTTGCAGGATATTGAGGATGCTGCGGTCGATCCGGTCCAATTCCCTCATGCGAGCTGCCGCAATGGATGCGCCCAGGCCGGCCAGCATGGTTCGAAGAAGCGCTCCACCATTGCGGGCGTGACTTCGGCCAGGGTCGCGGGATTCCACTTGGGCTGGTTGTCCTTGTCGATCACCAGGGCGCGCACGCCTTCGAAAATTTCTCCATGCTCGAAGTTGCGGCGCACCAGGTTACGTTCCATGCGCAGGCAATCAGATACGCCCAGCGCTGCGCCGCGCTTCAGCAGCTCGTGGGTCACGCTCATCATCAATGGCGAGCGCAGCTCCATTGCCTTCAGCGACTTTTGCGCGAAAGGCGCACTGTCGCCACGCAGCGATTCCATGATGGCAGCGACCGAACCCGCCGAGAAATGCTGATCGATCAGGGGGCGCTGCGCTTCCAGTTCGCTGTCGCCGGCGAAAGCGTTGTGCGGGCCGGAGAACACGGCGATCGCGTCGCGCAGGGTGCGGCCCGGCGTACGCTCGAATAGCTCGGCCAGGCCAGCCAGCTCGGTCTCAGGTACGAAGTAGTCGGCCAGGTCGAGGTAGAGCGCGTCGGCTGCGCCGACCGTCAGGCCGGTCAGCCCGAGCCACATGCCAAGCTGCCCGGGCGCATGCGACAGGAAATGGCTGCCGCCCACGTCCGGAAACAGGCCGATATTCACTTCCGGCATCGCCATCTTGGTGCGGCCGGTGACGATGCGCACGCCGCAGTCGGGCCCGCCCTGGGCGACACCCATGCCGCCGCCCATCACCACGCCATCCATCAGTGCCACATACGGCTTGGGATAGAAATGGATCAAATGGTTCAGCGCATATTCTTCGGTGAAGAAGTCCTCCAGCAAGGCGCTGTCGCCTTGCGGATTGGCGCGGCCGACGTCGTAGAAGAAGCGGATATCGCCGCCTGCGCACAGCGCGCGTTCGCTGCTGCTGCGCAGCACGACGGCCGCCACGGACGTATCGTCGCGCCACGCCAGCAGTGCCTGCGTCATCGCACGCACCATGCCGAGGGACAGTGAATTGAGGGCTTTGGGGCGGTCCAGCGTGATGAAGCCGGTGCCGTTGGAGATATGGGTGTGGACGTGTTCGCTCATGCAAATATTCTAACGCACACTGGTCGCAAAAAAGGGCGCCAATTGCGCCCTTTGGTGTGCTACACGACCGGTCCTTTACCCGGCGGTGGGTGGTGCTTCGTACGTATCCGGGAAATGCTTGATGGCCGCATGAGTGTGGTTCTGCACACGGTCTTTGTACTTCATGACCTGGCGATCCAGTTTATCAATCAGGGTGTCGATGGCGGCGTAGAGGTCTTGCGACAGGCTTTCGACGTACACGGTTTTGCCAGACATGCGCAGGTTGATTTCCGCTTTCTGGCGCTTCTCTTTCTCGGTGAGGTTATCTACAGTCAGGATGACAGCAATATCAATTACTTGATCGAAATGACGTTTGACTCTTTCCAGCTTGTTCTGCACATACTCGCGGATGGCTGGGGTCACTTCGACATGATGTCCACTGATGGTGAGATTCATACACACTCCTAAAGATGATGTCGCTCTCGAGTTCGTGCACGCCGAAACGCACAGAGGAACCCATGCACTGCACTACAAAGATTTGCGGAGGCTTACCGGAGGGATTTTCAACGCTTCTCGATATTTGGCAACAGTCCGTCGCGCAATCACCATGCCTTGTTCTCCCAGCATGTCCGCAATCTTACTGTCGGATAAAGGATTTTTCGGGTCTTCTGCTCCTGTCAATTGCACGATCAGTGCCCGTATCGCAGTCGAGGAAGCCTCACCCCCAGCTTCGGTCGCGACGTGGCTACCAAAGAAATATTTCAACTCAAACATGCCATGCGGGGTGAGCATATATTTTTGAGTTGTTACGCGAGAAATAGTGCTCTCGTGTAGTCCCAGTGTATCAGCAATTTCACGCAACACAAGGGGTCTCATGGCCACCGCGCCATGGCTGAAAAAGTTCTTTTGTCTTTCTACTATCGCCTCCGCGACGCGCAGGATGGTGTCGAAGCGCTGGCGCATATTCTTGATCAGCCACTTGGCTTCCTGCAGCTGGCCATTCATCTGCGACTCGCTCTTTCCCTGCTTGAGCAGGTTGGCGTACAGGGCATTCACGCGCAGGCGCGGCACCACGTCGTTGTTCAGGGTGACCAGCCAGCCGCCGCGGCCCTTTTTCACGATCACGTCCGGCACCACATAGTCTGACTCGCCTGACGCAAATTCGGCGCCCGGATGCGGGTTGCACTGGCGGATCACGCACTGCGCTTCGCGCAGGTCTTCATCGTCGCAGTCGAGCGCTTTCTTCAGCTTGGTGAATTCGCGCTGGGCGAACCAGGTCAGGTACTTTTCGACGATGGTCAGCGCCATGCGCCGCGTCACCAGCGGCACGCCGGGCATGCGCTTGATCTGCAGCGCCAGGCATTCGGAAGCATTGCGTGCGGCGACGCCGGGCGGGTCGAAGCTTTGCAGCAGCACCAGGCTGCAGCGCAGCTCGTCCAGCTCGATTTCCAGCTCGGCCGGCAGGCGTTCGTGGATTTCTTCCAGCGCTTCTTCCAGGTAGCCGTTGTCGTCCAGCGCGTCGATGATCAGTTCCATCAGCGCGCGGTCGCGCGGCTCCTGCACGGTGACGCGCATCTGCTCCAGCAGGTGTTCGCGCAGGGTGCAGCCGGAAGCTTCCAGCTGCGGGCGGCTGTCTTCGTCGTCGGCGGATTTGCTGCCGGAGCTGGCGCTCCAGTCGGCGTCGTCGCTGCCATTGCCGGCGCTTTCGCTGTTGCCGGCTTCGTAGCCTTCGCCTTCGGCCGCGGCAGCCGGGGCGTCGCCGCCCTCGCCTTGCGCGCCTTCAGTGGCGGGCGCAGCAGGGCCGTCCGCGCCGTTGCCGTTGCCCTGGCTGATGGCGCCGTCGGCCAGCAGGCGTACCGAGTGGTCGAGCGGGTCGTCCAGGCGCTCCAGCATGGGATTGTCGCCCAGCAGCTGTTCCAACTCCTGGTGCAGCTCCAGCGTGGACAGCTGCAGCAGGCGGATGGATTGTTGCAGCTGCGGCGTCAGCGCCAGGTGTTGCGAGGTTCGCAGTTGCAGTGTTTGTTTCATGGCCTTCGCTTACATGCGGAAGTGTTCGCCGAGGTAGACTCGGCGTACGGATTCGTTGGCGATGATGTCGTCCGGGCGGCCCGAGGCCAGCACGGCGCCCTGGTTGATGATGTAGGCGCGGTCGCAAATGCCGAGGGTCTCACGCACATTATGGTCGGTGATCAGGACACCGATATTGCGCTCCTTCAGGAAACGCACGATACGTTGGATTTCGATCACGGCGATCGGGTCGACGCCGGCGAACGGTTCGTCCAGCAGCACGAAGCGCGGGTTGGTGGCCAGGGCGCGCGCGATTTCAACCCGGCGGCGCTCGCCACCGGACAGGGACAGGGCCGGGTTCTCGCGCAGCTTCTCGATCTGCAAGTCAGCCAGCAGTGCTTCCAGGCGCTGCTCGATCTCGGCCTTGGAAAGCGGCTTGCCTCCGACCTTCTGGATTTCCAGCACGGCGCGGATATTCTCTTCCACAGTCATCTTGCGGAACACCGAAGCTTCCTGCGGCAGGTAGGACAGGCCCAGCATGGCGCGCTTGTGGATCGGCAGGCTCGATACATCGGTGCCGCCGATATCGATGGTGCCGGCATCGGAGGCCACCAGGCCGACGATCATGTAGAAGGACGTGGTCTTGCCGGCGCCGTTAGGGCCGAGCAGGCCGACCACTTCGCCGCACTCGACTTGCAGCGAAACGTCGTGCACCACCTGGCGCTTGCCATAGGTTTTCTGGAGGCCGCGCACGACCAGCGTGCTGGCGCAGGTATTTGCTTGCATGCTTACTTCTTCTCCGTAGTGGCGGCAGGCGCCGCGGGCTGCGCGGCTGGCGGCGTGGCAGGCGGCTCGGTACGGGTCGGCTGGATCACCATGGTGCCGCGGCCACCGCCTGGCTTGCTTTCGCCGCTGGAGGTATTGCGCACGCTGAAGAATTCCTTGCGGCTGTCGTAGGAGATGAACTCGCCCTGCACTTCATCGTTCTGCTTGCCGCCTTCCAGGCGGCGGATGGTGGCCTTGTTGAACATCTTCACCAGTTCAACCTGCTCTTCGTATTCGATGCGGTCGGCATCGCCTTCCACCCACTGGTCGCCGGCGCCGTCACGCTTCTGGCGGAAGGTGGCTTTCTTGCCATCGCCGAACAGGGTCACCTGCTGGAAGCCTTCCGGCGTCTGCTTGACGTAGGCGCGTTCGGCCGTCATGGTCAGCGTGCCGCGGGTCAGCTTGACGCCGCCCAGCAGGATGGTGACCTGCTTGACGTCGTCGATGTCCATCGAGCCATAGCTGATGTTGGTCGGCTTGTAAGAGTCGGCTTTCTCGGCCAGCGCCGGAGCCGCGACTCCCAGCAGCAAGGCTGCCGACAAGAGTAGTCGTTTCATAGTCATTCCTCAGTTATTGGTCTGCTGCCTTGGGCGGAAGCTGCAGCGTGCCATTGCCGGCCAGGTGCATCTCGCGCGTCGCATTATTGGCGCGCATGTTGTTGGCCGAAGCAGTCGTATTGCCAAGTCGCAGCTTCACCGGATGATCGGTTTCCATCCGGTCTTCGTCCGGGAAGATCACCAGCTTGTCAGATTCCAGGTGCAGCAGTTGCGCGTCCGGCGCGGCGGCACGGTCAATCGTCACGTTGCCGTTCAGGGTGACACGGCTGTTGGCATCCTCCACGCGCGCGGTGTCCGCCACGATTTCCATCGGCGGCTTGTCGCCGGCCAGGCTGTGCACGCGCGGGTTGTCGATCTCGGAAGAATCGTCGATCGGGCGATGGGTCAGCTTGTCGCCGCCAATGATGTAGCTTGGCTTGCCTTCCTTGGTCATGCGCACGAAGGAGAAATTCTCGATGATATAGTCCGGCTCGTTCAAGCGTTTATCGGCCTGCATCTGTTCGTCCGCGCGGTTCAGCAGCTCGAGCAGGTAAAAGCTGCCGAGCGCCGCCAGCAGCACGAAGATCATGCCGAGCGAAAGGCGGAAGCGGTGGGCGGTCCTCTGGTTACGCATTGCCGGCTCCCTTACACCAGGAACTGCGCCATCACGCGGTCATAACTGCCCGTGGCACGCAGCACGAACTCGCAGGCCTCGCGCACCGCGCCGCGGCCGCCCGCGGCTTCCGTGATGTAATGGGAACGCTGCTGCGCTTCCTGGCGGCCATTCGGCACGCTGACCGCAAAGCCGACACGGCTCAACAGCGGCAGGTCGACCACGTCGTCGCCGATGAAAGCGACCTGCTCTTCGGCCAAACCCAGTTCGGCCAGCAGCGCCTTGAACGGGGTCAGCTTGTCGTGGCCGCCCTGGTGCACGTAGTCGATGCCCAGGTCCTTGGCGCGCGCCAATACGATCGGCGTGCGCCGGGCACTGATGATCGCGGTCTTGATGCCGGCTTCCTGCAGCAGCTTGATGCCCAGGCCGTCGTGCACATTGAAGGTCTTGACCATTTCGCCGTCGGCGCCGTAGGTCAGGCTGCCGTCGGTCAGCACGCCGTCCACGTCGAAGATGAACAGGCGCACCTTGGCGGCACGGCCAACCAGGTCTTCGCGTTTGGACATCATCAGATCACCTTGGCGCGGGTCAGGTCGTGGATGTGCAGCGCGCCGACCAGCGTGCCGTCCGGATCCACCACCAGCATCTGGTTGATGCGGAATTCTTCCATCACGGCCACGGCGTCGACCGCCAGCTGGTCGGGGCCGATGGTGCGCGGGTTCAGGTGCATCACGTCCTTGATGACGACCTTGGTGAAGTCCTGCACCTTCTCGATCATGCGCCGCAGGTCGCCATCGGTGAACACGCCGACCGGCTGGTTGGCGGCATCGACGATGGCCGTCATGCCCATGCCCTTTTGGGTGATTTCCAGCAGCGCGTCCGGCAGGCGCGTTTCCAGGCCCACGGCCGGGATGGCGCCATCCTTGCGCATCACGTCGCGCACATGCGTCAGCAGGCGGCGGCCGAGCGCGCCGCCGGGATGGGAACGGGCGAAATCTTCTTCCTTGAAGCCGCGCAGGTCCAGCAGCGCAACGGCGATCGCGTCGCCCAGCGCCAGGGTGACGGTGGTGGAGGCGGTCGGCGCCAGGTTCATCGGGCAGGCTTCCTTGGCCACGGAGACGTCCAGGTGCACGTCGGCCAGCTTGGCCAGGCTCGATTGCGGCTTGCCCGTCATGGCGATCACGTGGCCGCCCATGCGCTTGACCACCGGCAAGATGGCCATCAGTTCTGCCGCTTCGCCGGAATAGGAAATGGCGATCACCACGTCTTCCGGGGTCACCATGCCCAGGTCGCCGTGCGCGGCTTCGGCCGGATGCACGAACAGGGCCGGGGTGCCGGTGGACGCCAGCGTCGCCGCAATCTTGCGGCCGATATGGCCCGACTTGCCAATGCCTGACACCACGACGCGACCCTTGCATTGCAGCAACAGCGACACCGCCTGGCCTACGGTCTCGTCGGTGGCCAGGCGCGCATGCAGCGCTGCCAAGGCGTCCGTTTCGATCTGCAGGGCCTCACGCGCCAGTGCCAGGGCACGTGTTGCGGTCTTGGCATCAAAAGATTTCAGCATTGTTTTTTCATAGGGTACACTCATGCCCGAAGTATAGCCGAATTAGATAAGCAAAAAACTTGCCAGACAAAACAAACAACGGATGTTCTCCCCCCTTGAACTGACCCTCCTCCTGCTCGGCAGCGCCGTCCTCGGCGTGGTTGCTTTCCGTATGATGCACCTGCCGCCAATGCTGGGCTACCTGGCCGTCGGCATCCTGCTCGGCCCGCATGCCATGGGGCTGGCTGAACAAAGCCATGCCACCGAACTGCTGGGCGAATTCGGGGTGGTGTTCCTGATGTTCTCGATCGGCCTGGAATTCTCCCTGCCCAAGCTGATGGCCATGCGCTCGATCGTGTTCGGGCTGGGCATGGCGCAGGTGGGGCTGACCATTGTCGCTACCATGCTGTTCGGCTGGATCATCCATTTCCTGCTGCCGCCCTCGATCCAGCTCGGCTGGCAAGCGTCGTTTGCCCTGGGCGGCGCACTGGCCATGTCGTCCACCGCCATCGTGGTCAAATTGCTGACGGAGCGGCTGGAACTGGAAAGCGAGCATGGGCGCAAGATCATCGGCATCCTGCTGTTCCAGGACCTGGCGGTGGTGCCGCTGCTGATCCTGATCCCGGCGCTGGCGCAGAATCCGGCCGACCTGCCCAAGACCCTGGGCCTGGCCGGCCTGAAGGCTGCCGTGGTGCTGCTGCTGCTGCTGTTCGTCGGCCAGAAGGTGATGCGCAAGTGGTTTACCATCGTCGTGCTGCGCCGTTCGCAGGAGCTGTTCATGCTCAACCTGCTGCTGGTGACGCTGGGCGCGGCCTGGATTACCGAGCAGGCCGGCCTGTCGATGGCGCTGGGCGCCTTCGTGGCCGGCATGCTGATTTCCGAAACCGAGTACAAGCACCAGGTGGAGGAGGACATCAAGCCCTTCCGCGACGTGCTGCTTGGCCTGTTCTTCATCACCGTCGGCATGCTGCTGAACGCCCGCGTGGTGCTGGAAAACTGGTGGCTGGTGCTGGTGCTTCTGACCGGGCCGGTGCTGCTCAAGTTCGCCCTGATTGCCGGCCTGGCGCGCCTGTTCGGTGCCTCCACCTCGACGGCCATGCGCACCGGCCTGGCGCTGGCCCAGGCCGGCGAATTCGGCTTCGTGCTGCTGAACGTGGTGGGCGGCATGAAGCTGGTCGACCCGTTCGTGGTGCAGGTGGTGCTGGCCTCGATGGTGCTGTCGATGCTGCTGGCGCCGTTCCTGATCGCGCAGTCGGACAAGATCGTGCTGAAGTTCTCCGCCAACGAGTGGATGATGCAGTCGCTGAACCTGACCAATATCGCGGCGCGCACGATGTCGGCGCAGAAACACGTGATCGTGGCGGGCTTCGGCCGTTCGGGCCAGTCGCTGGCCACCCTGCTGACCGAAGAGAAGATTCCTTACCAGGCGCTGGACCTGGACCCGCTGCGGGTGCAGGAGGCGCAAGCCGGCGGCGCCAACGTCTCCTACGGCGACGCGGCTCGGCGCGAATCGCTGGTGGCAGTCGGCATCAAGCGCGCTTCGGCGGTAGTGATCACTTACGCCTCGACCCCTTCCGCGCTGCGGGTACTGCACCTGGTGCACGAACTGGCGCCGGAACTGCCTGTCATCGTGCGTTCGCACGACGATTCCGACCTGGACCGGCTGAAGGAAGCCGGCGCCGCCGAAGTGGTGCCGGAATTGATGGAAGGCTCGCTGATGTTGGCCTCCCACGCACTGGTGATGCTGGGCGTGCCGCTGCGGCGTGTGGTGCACCGCGTTCAGCGCGCACGCGAAGAGCGCTACGCCTCGCTGCGCGGCTACTTCCACGGCGCCAGCGACAGCGGCGAAGAATCGGAAATGGTGCGGCTGCATTCCGTGCCGCTCGGCGAACAAGCCTCGTGCATCGGCAAATGCGTGAAGGACCTGGCGCTGGAGGAAACCGGCGCGGCGATCTCCGCCATCCGCCGCGGCAAGCAGCGCCTCGATGCGGAAGCCGGGACCACGCTGGAAGCGGGCGACGTGGTGGTGTTGCGTGGTACAGCTGAAGAAGTGGCGCGCGCCGAAAACGATCTGCTGGCCTGAAACCGGTGAACCAGTGTCAGACCCGGACTTACCGGTTTCAGGCAGCGTAGCGGATCACCCGATTGCGGCCGCCTTCCTTGGCCTGGTACAACGCTTCGTCGGCCTGTTCGATCAATAGCGTCGCCTGCTCTTCCGGCGAGGCGTCGCCGGGCACCAGCGCCAGGCTGGACACGCCCACTGAGGCCGTGATCGACACCTTCACTCCATGCGACAGCTCGATCATGCTGGCCGCGATGCCGGCGCGGATGCGCTCGCCGACATAGGTCGCGCTCTCCAGGTCCGCATCGATCAGCAGCACCACGAATTCTTCGCCGCCGAAACGCGCCAGCGCGTCCGACAGGCGCAGTTCGGCCTTGATGCGGTTGGCCACTTCGCGCAGCACCTCATCGCCGCCGCCGTGGCCGACCGTATCGTTGACGCGCTTGAAGTGGTCGATGTCAATGTACATGAACGACACCGGATACGCCTGCCGGCGCGCGCGCGCGATCTCTTCCAGCAGGCGGCGGTCCACGTAGCGGCGGTTGAACACACCGGTCAGCGCATCGGTCAAGCCCATGTACTTCAGCATTTCGTTGGAGATCACGTTCTCCAGGCAGATGGCGATGATGGACGCCATGTGCTCGACGAAATCGGTGCCCAGGCTGGGCGAGAAGCGCGCCGGATCGGCACTGCCCAGGTTCAGCGAGCCAATCAGCCGCTTATTGCGCAGCAGCGGGACCACGCCCACGCTTTGCAGGCGCATGCCCGGCTGCGGGAACTGGGGGCCGTGCTTGCGCGGGTCGAACATGCCAAGGTATGGCTTGGGCGCCTGACCCGGGTCGAGCTCGAAGGCCAGGCTTTCAACCTGCGGCACGAACACCAGGTTGGGGAAGCCGGAGAAATCGACGCCCAGCTTTTCCATCACGGTGCGGATATCGTCGTCCACGTCGACCAGCGACAACGTCACCGCATCCAGGTCGGAAATCACCGGCAAGGAGCGGAATATGGTGCCGATCAATTCGGGGAAACTGGCCGCGCCGACGATTTCCAGGTCGAACGCCTGGTGCCGCGTCATGATCGAATGATTGCGTTCGGCCTGCTCGATCAGGTAGGCAAGGCGGGCGCGCAGGGACTGGTTTTCCGCCGCCAGTTCCGCCTGGGTGGGCTGCTGGCCCGTGATTTTCTGCGTGATCTCCATCGCCTGCCGATATTCACTACTAAAACGACAGTGTAACCTCGATTGGGTCGCCAACCGATAGTTTTATACCATCACCTGTTGCTACGATTGCATTCATGCCGAAACAGATGCCGCCATCGAGTTCCGCCTTGGCGCGGTAGCTTTGCAGGATATCCAGCGGGTCGGGGCCGAATTCACCGGTGGACTGGTCGACCGATGGCATCGGGCAGCGCGCGCAAGGCTTGACCGGCTTCAGGGTCGCCTGGCCGATGCGGAATTGCTCGGTGTAGTCCTCTTCGAAGGCATCCAGGTCGCCCACCACCAGGTTGGCGCGGAAGCGGTTCATCGGCAGCGGCTGGCGGCCCTGCTGCAGGAGTTTTTCGTTGAGGTCCTGCAGCGAACCGGTGCCAATCACCAGGATCGGGTAGCCGTCCGAGAACAGGGTCGGATGCTGCTCGCCATTGGTCCATTTGCCGCTGGTCAGGCGCTTGGCATTGGCGTGGAATCGCGCCAGGCGGCACTCAATGCCGAGGAACTTGCTGAACCAGGTGGCGGTGGTGTCGTCGCAATCGTAGGCCAGCACGGTGTCTTCCCAGACCTGCACCTGCAGCGCCGGCGCCGTTTCCGGGTCCGGCAGGCCGAGCGGGATTTCCAGCTGCAGCATGCCGGGCGCGCGCAGCTCCATGGTTTCCGCTTTCAGGCGCGGCACGATCAGCGCCATGCGCGGATGCTCGCGCTGCGTCAGCGCCACACCGCTGGCGTCTACCAGCATCCACTCGCGGTCGTAGATTTGCCCGGTCATCAGGCCGGCGCGGGTCAGGGTCGCCTGCTGCAGCGACACCCCCGCGCAGGACTTGATCGGGTACAGGGTAAGTTCGGAGATGAAGGGCATAGTGCCCGTGAGTATGGCAGAAAAAATATCGCCGCGCGGGGCGCGGCGAATTTCGAACGTTAAGCTTCCGCTTTCGGTTTCTTCGGCAGCTTGCTGCGCGCGGACGGCTTGTGCACGCCCGGCTTCCTGGCGCGCTTCGCCGCCGCAGGCTTGCCTTCGGCCGGCGCTTCCACCGCCGCCGCTTCGGCCACCACCGCAGCTTCAGCGGCTACGGCCTGCACAGGCTCCGCATGCTGCACCGCCTGCGCGGCATCGGCCGCAGCCTGCGCCACCTTGCTGCCGCGCGAGCTGGTTTTCTTGGCTGCCGGCTTCTTGGCAGCAGCGCGCGTGCGCTTGGCTGGCGGTGCTTCGGCCGATACTTCAGCGGGCGCCTCGAGCGCCGGCGCAGCCGCTTCCAGAACCGCCACGGCAGCAGCTTCGGCAGCGGCAGGCACTTCAGCAGCGCCAGCAGCAGGGACAGCTTCGCCCTCGCCGCGACGGCCACGCCCACCACGGTTGCCACGATTGCGGCGGCTGTCGCGTCCCTCGCGATCGCGGCGCGCTTCGCCTGCCTCGCCGCCAGCGGCCGCTTCCTCGGTACCTTCCTGCGCCTCGCCAGGAACGGCCTCCGCCACCGCTCCGGCATCGGCTTCGTTCGATGCATCGCCGGCAGGCAACACGGCCGGCTGGCTGCTACGGTACACATATGCGCCCGACTTCTCGTCGCGGCCGAATTCCAGCAGGCCGCGCACCTTCATTTCTTCCAGCAGGTTGCCGAAGGTACGGAAACCGTAATACGACTCGCTGAAGTCCGGCTTGCGGCGCTTGATCGCTTCTTTCAGCACGGAGGCCCAGATCTTGCCCTCGCCGCGTTCGGCAGCCAGCGCATCGAAAGTGGTATAGGCGATTTCCACGCATTGGTTGCGGCGCTTGTCCATTTCTTCACGGCGGCGCTTCTCCTCTTCCGGCGAACGCTTTGGCTGCTGCTCGCGGTCATTGCGCGTTGCCTGGCGCTGGCGGCGCGACTCGCGTACCAGGTCGTCGTAGAAAATGAACTCGTCGCAGTTGGCCACCAGCAGGTCGGAGGTCGAGTCCTTAACGCCCACGCCGATCACACGCTTGGCGTTCTCGCGCAGCTTGGATACCAGGGGCGAGAAATCGGAGTCGCCGGAAATGATGACGAAGGTGTTGACGTGCGCCTTGGTGTAGCACAGGTCCAGCGCATCGACCACCATGCGGATGTCGGCCGAGTTCTTGCCGGACAGGCGCACGTGCGGGATCTCAATCAGCTCGAAATTCGCCTCATGCATCGGGGCCTTGAATGCCTTGTAGCGGTCCCAGTCGCAGTACGCCTTCTTGACCACGATACTGCCCTTCAGCAGCAGGCGCTCAAGCACCGGCTTGATGTCGAATTTCTCGTAGTTGGCGTCGCGGACGCCCAGTGCGACGTTTTCAAAGTCGCAGAACAGCGCCATGCTGGCGTTATCGTTGAATGAAGCCATGTTTTTTATGAGAAGCTGTGCACAATCCGGCGATTATACTATTTCGCCAACATTGACCCGGGAGACAACCGAATGAAACACCTGCTGATCGCTGCCGCCACCGTCCTCATGATGCACAGCGCCCTGGCGGCCGAGCCGGACACCGAATTCCGCCAGCAGGTCAACGCCTTCGTCGACAGCTGGCACGACGACGCTGCCAACACCCGCCCCGACTACTGGGACAAGTTCACGCCGGACGCCGTTTTCATCGGCACCGACAAGAGCGAAGTGTGGCGCTACCAGGAGTTCAAAGCCTGGGCCAAGCGCTTCTGGGACCGCAAGAAGGCGTGGAGCTTCACCGCGCAAAAGCGCAATGTCTACTTCTCGCCGGATAAGAAATATGTGTGGTTCGATGAACAGCTGACCACACAGATGGGGACTTGCCAGGCCAGCGGAGTGCTGCTCCACACCGGCAAGGGATTCAAGATCGAGCACTACCAGTTGTCGCTGGCAGTGCCCAATCCCCTGATGGACAGCTTCAGTAAAACCATCCGTGAATTCGAAGCTAAAAAGCCTTAAGTCGCCGGGCGAAACGCCCCCGCCGGGCTTCCGGGCGAAGGGGCCGGGTCAATCAGGGGCCTACCGCCATGATTGACATCAACGGGTCGTTGGTCAAACCGATCAACATCATGCCATCGGCTGACACCACCAAGCTGTGTGGCTTCAGATCATGGCCGTTGCCGGCGAACTTAAATTGCTTCAACTGGACGCCGCTGCTGTCATGCAACCATACGTCGAAAGCACTCCAACTGGCGGCGCCGCAATACACGCGGCCAAAGCTGTCTACCTCAACGTTGTTGGGGTAAGAATCGCCGCCCGGCAGAGTACCCAGATTGCCGAAATTGACCGCGTCGCCTATCGCGCAACGGTAAGGCCACCCATTGGCAGTATAGAAGCGGCTTCCGTCCAGCCCAGGCGCAATGTCCTGGCTGTTTTGGCCGCCGCTGAAGCTGCCCGCATAAGTCATGCGCAGGCCCCCTCCTGCCACCGAGGTGAAATCAATGTCATAGACCATAGCCGTGGACGGGCTGGCCCCCTGGTTCTGCACATAGAGGCGCTTACCGTCACGCGTTGCCGCCATAAACATTTCGCCCAGCTGTGACTGCGCCGAAAGGGTCTGCGCATTGGCAATCCTCAGAACGTCGCCTTTGCTAGTCAACAAAAGTTCTTCCCCATTGGGACGGACCGACAGCAAATGTCCGAAATCGGCCAAGTCGTTGCGTGGGGTCCAGGTGCCCACTTTTGCCAGGGTTTGCGGATTCAGCATGACGACATTACGGTTGGCCATGTCATAAACATACAGGCGGTCACCGTTCTGGTTTACCGTCATGCTGCCCAGCGCCCCACTCAACGCGGTGCTGGCAACCTTCTGGCCGGTGTAGACGTTATAGACATCCAGCACGTTACCGCCATTGTGGGCATAGACGAGAGGGCGGATAGCGTCGGCAATGACCTGCTTGTAAGCAGTCTGGAAATCGACTCGTGCGGCAGGTGCTGCGCTCCCCTTCCACAAGGCCACACGAATCACTTCCGGAGCCGCGACACCGGCTGTATTGGAAGTCAGCGTCACGGTGGCATGGCTGGTAGTGTCATTCGGAAGCGAAGATGGATCACCAGTGAAGGTCAGCTGGCTGCCGTTGCGGATCACATTCAACCAAGCTTGGTCGGAACTTGCAGTCCAATCTGGGTTTGCACCGAAGTTGTCACGTACGGTCACGGTGCGAATCAAGCGCGACCATCCTGGCACCGAAACCATTGCAAGTCCGGTTTCCGACGGCAAGATCTTTTCCTGGTCGCGGAGAATGGTCAGCGTGATAGGCTTCACAATGGTATCGCCGTTCACCTGCAACGTCACATTAACCACTGCAGTGGAACTACCTGGCGGTGCCTTTTCCAGAACCGGGGTAATTTCGAATGAGGTCCCGGTCTCGTTAGCGAAGCCGCTGCGCGCCGAGACATTGATCCACGGCGGCAAGGCGCCAAGCGTCCAAGGCCAACTAACGCCTTTGGTATTGGTTTGCAAAATAACCTGAACCATGCGCGCCTCACGGCCGTTTTCGCCGCCCAGGTAGATCGGGCTCGACGGGACGTGAAAATCCGGCTTAATAAGGTTCAGTTGCACGCTCAGGCTACGGTCTTTCCCGTTCGGCGATTTCAGCGTCAAATTGCCGTTGTACTGGCCGCTCGCCAAAGCCCCTTTCATCGGATCGACCGTCAGGCCGAGCTGACCCGGCAAAATGCCGCTGGTCGGTGTCGCGGTCAGCCATGCGGCATCGCTACTTGCCGTCCAACTACCGCCACCGTCCAGATCGAAGCTGACCTGTTGCGTATTGATCGGAACGCCGTTGATGGCGGTGAACGTGAAGCCGGACTGGCCCACCGTAAAGTTCCGCGCAATGGTCGTCAGGCTGGCGTTCAGCGTTACTTGCTGGCCATCGGTGGAAGCCACCGTAATGGCGCCCGACTGCACGCCTTCGGTCGCCTTGCTGCTGTCGAATTCGACGGTGAAGCTGCCATTGCCGCTCCCACTCGCGTTCTTCAGGGTCAGCCAGGGGACGGCAGTCACGGCAGTCCATTTGAGCTGCCCGGCCTGCACCGTGACGGTCACAGGCGATGGCGCTGCAGCGCCTAGGTTGATGGTCGGGGTCAGCGAACCGCCAGCCTGCGCCAGCAGTTTCGCTGCTGCTGCCACCACGGTGAAATCGTATGGCAGTTGCATTGGCGAGCCAGGGAAGTGCTGGCTGCAGGCCTGGTCGCGGCATAAATTGATGGCGAAATTACCCTTGTAATTGCCTGGTTGCAGCGCTGCGTTGGTCTGCAGAACTGCAGTGTATTGGGTCGCGGTCTGACTGACAATGTTTGCCGATGGCAGCAATACGCCCGTGGTATCGACAATTTTGGCATAGACCGTGCTATTGAAATCTGCCGGGCGGTTGACGCTTGCACTGACCGCTACCGTAGTGGAGGTACCCGACGGCATCGATGCTGTGGCAATACCGGGACTGAAGGTCAACGCGGCCGCAGTCGATGGGCCATTGCTGCCGCCGGTGGCAGGGCTGGAGCCGCCACCGCCGCAAGCGGTTAGCAGCGTGGATGCCAGTAGGCAGACCGCCGCCCGGGTGGATAGGAAGTGTTTCAGCACAAGGAGCCCTAAATATACAAAGGACGCCACTTTACTAAAACACTATCATTTTAATTCTAACCAAATATAACCTTGATGAAAAAGCAACAAAAATTCCCGGAACCAAAAAAAAACCGCGCACTGCGCGGCTTTTTCAGAAATTTTCGGAATCAGACGTTGAACAGGAAGTTCAGCACGTCGCCATCCTTGACCACGTATTCCTTGCCTTCGGCGCGCATCTTGCCCGCTTCCTTGGCGCCGGATTCACCTTTGAACGCGATGAAGTCGTCGAAGGAAATGGTCTGGGCGCGAATGAAGCCACGCTCGAAGTCGGTGTGGATCACGCCTGCCGCTTGCGGCGCGGTGTCGCCCACGTGGATGGTCCAGGCGCGCACTTCCTTCACGCCTGCGGTGAAGTAAGTTTGCAGGCCGAGCAGCTTGAAGCCGGCGCGGATCAGGCGATCCAGGCCCGGTTCCGCCATCCCCATGTCGGCCAGGAAGGCGGCCTTGTCGGCGTCGTCCAGCTCGGCGATTTCCGCTTCGATCGCGGCGCAGATGGCGACGATCGGTGCGTTTTGCGCTTCAGCGTACTTGGTCAGCTGGTCCAGCAGCGGATTGTTGGTGAAGCCGCTGTCGGATACGTTGGCCACGTACATGGCTGGTTTGGCGGTGATCAGGCACAGCGGCTTGATCAGGGCCATGTCCTCGGCGCCCAGGCCCATTGCGCGCACTGGCTTGGCTTCGTTCAGGTGCGGCACCAGGATTTCCAGCAGGGCCACCAGCTTGGCGGCATCCTTATCGCCGGAGCGGGCTTTCTTCTGTTCGCGGTGGATCGCTTTCTCGACGGTACCCAAGTCCGCCAGCGCCAGTTCGGTCTGGATCACTTCGATATCGTCCAGCGGCGAAACGCGGCCGGCAACGTGGATCACATTCTCGTCTTCGAAGCAGCGCACCACGTTGACGATGGCGTCGGTTTCGCGGATGTGGGACAGGAACTGGTTGCCCAGGCCTTCGCCCTTGGACGCACCGGCCACCAGGCCGGCGATATCGACGAATTCCACGATGGCCGGCACGATGCGCTCAGGCTTGACGATCGCGGACAATTGATTGAGGCGCGGGTCCGGCACTTCCACCACGCCGACGTTCGGCTCAATGGTGCAGAATGGATAGTTCTCGGCGGCGATGCCAGCCTTGGTCAGTGCATTGAAAAGGGTGGACTTGCCGACGTTAGGCAGGCCGACGATGCCGCATTTGAGACTCATGGAAAACCTTTAAATGATATTGTTCTGCTACGGAATTTTCCGCAAATAGACCGAGATTGTACCCCAGAACATGTCGAGAACCGCCCATATCACCCTGCTGGCCCGCTACAACGAGTGGATGAACGACAAGCTGTATGAGGCGGCAGCCAGCCTGCCGGCTGACGAGCTGACGGCTGAGCGCGGGGCGTTCTTTGGTTCGCTGCTGGCGACCCTCAACCATATAGCCGTGGCCGACACCATCTGGCTCAAGCGCATCGCCAGCCACCCGTGCTTTGGCGCGGCGCTGGCACCTGTCGCGACCCTGGCGCAGCCCGCCGCACTGGACCAGCCGCTGTTCGATTCACTCGCCGCCCTGCGCGAGCGCCGCGCCTGGCTCGACCACCTGATCCTGGGCTGGACCGCAGGCCTGGCCGATTCCGACCTGGACGCCGTCATCACCTATCGCCGTATGAACGGCGAAGCCAATAAGCGCCAACTCGGGCTTTTGCTGCTGCATTTCTTCAACCACCAGACCCATCACCGCGGCCAGGCCAGCACCTTGCTGTCCCAGGCCGGTGTCGACCTGGGGGTGACAGACTTGCTGATGCTGGTGCCAGAAGCGGAAGATTAAGCAGGATCAATTCCCGATACGCCTGTGGACAAACGGCGATACGGGTATCGCTGGCGCTTGCAATATTGTTACCAATGGAAAACAATGCCATTAGAACAATTAGGGAGCATCCATGGATTTGCTTTGGTTTATCGTGCTGGCGGTGGTATCGCGCTGGGCCTGGCTGGCCCGTCGCGACGCGCGCCAGGCACGCGAGCATGCGCTCCAGTTGCAGCGTGACTTTGCTGCGCTGGAGATCACACTTGCCAGCTTCAAGCCCAGCGCCGCGACACAAGCGGCTGCTGTCGCACCGGAAGCGCCCGCCACGCCGGCAGCGCCCGCCACCCCAGCGGCACCAGCCGTACCGCCCAAACCAGCCGAGCGCGAGCCGCTGGTAGCGCGTACGGCAGCCCTCCCACCGCCGCCGGTGCCACCAGCGCCGGCACCGGCCGTACCGCCCGCCGGGCCGCGAGCGGAACCGCCCGCCAATCCATTCGATGAAGCCGAACGGGCCTGGGCTGCCGCGAAGGAAGCCGCCCGGGACACCGACGTACCGGCCCGCCCCGCAGCGCAGCCAAGCCTGCCGCCAAGCCAACCTCCGGCCTGGTTCACTGCCGCGCGCAACTGGCTGTTTGAAGGCAACCTGGTAGCGAAAATCGGTCTCCTGATCCTCTTCATCGGCGTCAGCTTCCTCCTGAAATACGCTGCCGCCCGCGTCACGGTGCCGATCGAATTGCGCCTGGCCGGCATCGTCCTCGCCGACCTGGCCGCGCTGGCCTGGGCCTGGCGTATCCGCGTCAGCAACAAAGGCGTCAGCCTGCCGCTACAGGGCACCTGCATGGCCGTGCTGATGCTGGTGGTATTCGGCGCCTTCCGCATCTACCACCTGATCCCCGGCGGCATGGCTTTCGCCATGTTGTTCCTGCTGACGCTTGGCACCTGCCTGCTGGCCGTGCTGCAGAACGCCCAATGGCTGGCCATCTTCGGCATTACCGGCGGCTTCGCGGCGCCGATCCTGGCCGCCACCGGACAGGGCAGCCACGTCGCCCTGTTCAGCTACTACGCCCTGCTCAACGCCGGCATCCTGGCCATCGCGCTCAAGCGCTCCTGGCGCGCGCTGAACCTGCTCGGCTTCGCCTTCACCTTTGTCATCGGCACCGCCTGGGGCGTGCTGCGCTATGAGCCGCAGTTCTACCTGTCGGTGCAAGGCTTCCTCGCTCTGTTCTTCCTCTACTACGTCGGTATCGCCATCGCGTATGCCCACCTCGAGGCGCCCAAGCTGAAAAGCTATGTCGACGGCACCCTGGTATTCGGCACGCCGATGCTGGCGGCCAGCCTGCAATTCGGCCTGGTGAAAGGCTTCGAATTCGGCATGGCGTATTCCGCCCTCGCGCTCGGCCTGTTCTATGGCGGGCTGGCGATCGCGCTGGCGCGCCGCCGTGCCACTTACGGCCTGCTGGTGGATGCGTTCACCGCGCTCGCCGTGGTGTTCGGCACGCTCGCCATCCCGACGGCGCTCGACGGACGCTGGACTTCCGCCGCCTGGGCGCTGGAAGGCGCCGGCATCGTCTGGATCGGCCTGCGCCAGCGCCAGCCGCTGGCCTGGGGCTTCGGGCTGCTGGTGCAATTGGGCGCATGGGTCAGCTTCATCGGCTCGGTGTCCGGCCTGGACCAGGAAGCGGCAATGCACTCCAACCTGTGGCTGGGCTTCCTGCTGCTGGCGGTCAGCGCCTGCATCATGGCGATGCGCTTCCGCCACCATGCCAGCGATGAAGGGTTGGGCGGCCTGCAGCTGCCGGGCGCGCTGTTCCTCGCCGGCGCCGCCATCTGGCTGGTCGGCGGTGCCTGGACCGAAGTCATCCTGCGCACCAGCGGCAAACTGCAAGCCAACCTGCTGGTGGCCAGCGCCCTCGGCGCCGCCGTCGTGATGGCCCTGATCGGGCGCCGCCTGGCATGGCCGATGGCGCGCGGGCTGGCCATGGCCACGCAACTGCTGGCTGGCCTGGTGCTGGCCGGCCTGCTGGCATTGAACTGGCAAGTCGCCCCGGTCTCGCCGGACTTGTTCGCCACCCCATTCCTCGGCAGTGTGATGCTGCTGGCCGGCGCCGTATTCAGCGCCTGGACCCTGAAGCGCTACGGCACGGAATATCCACCGTCCTGGTCGAACGCGGTACTGGCATATTCCGGGATATGGTGGCTGTTCGTGATCGTGCCCACCATCGCCAACTGGCTGCTGGCCCATTACGAACTAGCGACCAGCGGCAATTTCGAGCCGCACAGCCCATTGCGTGCCAGCGCCTACAACCTGATGATTGTCGCTACCACGCCAGTGTTGATCAAGCTGGCGCAACGCCTTTCCTGGCCGGCCCTGCGCGCCGCCGTGCTGCCCGCCTGGCTGCTGTTCGGCCTCACCACGCTCGGGATGCTGGGCGCACTGTATAGCAGCATCACGGTGCCCGCCGGCGAAGTATGGTTCGCCTACGCCGCACTGTGGCTGCTGTCAGAGTGGCTGATGCGCGGCACCAAGCTTGGCAATGCGCCGCTGGTCTTGCTGCACACGCTGCGCAGCACCGGTCCATGGCTGATGATCTGGCCTGTCGGCGCCTACTGGATTTCGCGTGGGCTGGAGGGCAGCGGCGCCGATCCTGCCTGGGCCAACTTCCTGCCGGCCTGGCTGATGATGGGCGGGCTGGCATGGGTGATGCGCCGCGTGCGCGCCGACGCCTGGCCGGTGCAGCCGGTAGCCGCCTGGTACCGCGATGTGCTGCTGCCGCTGGGCTGCGGCTGGTCGCTGTTGCTGGTAGCGGTGTGGAATCTGACGCAGGACGGCGCGATGGCGCCGCTGCCTTACGTTCCTCTGGCGAACCCGCTCGACCTGACCAGCATCTTCGCGCTGCTGCTGTCGATTGCCGCCTACCGCCTGCTGCAGGATAAGCCCGCGCCATACCGTCCGCAATTGCTGTCCGGCGCCGCACTGGTGGCCTATGCCTGGTTCAACCTGGCGCTGCTGCGCACTGTCTCGCACTACGTCGGCGTGCCTTACCAGTTCGACGACCTGTTTGCATCGCAGTTCGTGCAAGCCATGCTGTCGCTGGTGTGGAGCGTGACCGCGCTGCTGCTGATGCGCTTTGCGACGCGCAAGCAGGAGCGCAAGCTGTGGATTGCCGGCGCGGTGCTGCTCGGCGTCGTGGTCGCCAAGCTGTTCCTGGTCGACCTGTCCAATGTCGGCGGCGTTGAACGCATTGTGTCCTTCCTCGGCGTTGGCGCGCTGATGGTCGGTATCGGCTACCTCGCTCCCTACCCGTCCTCGCGTGGCGGTGAAACTGAGAAGGAAGCAGCATGAGCGCGCTGCTCCTGGCGGCTGCCGTCGCCACCACGGCGGTAAGCGATTTGCCGCAGGATTACACCCACGTGATGCCGCTGTCGGTCAATGGCAAGCCAAGCGTGGTCCAGCTGCAGTTGCCGCGCGACGCTTACCTGAACGCGCGCTCGGCATCGCTCAACGACTTGCGCGTGTTCGATGCGCACGGCGTGCCGCAGCCTTTTGCGCTGCGCCAGCCGGATGCCGCTTCCAGCACCACGCATCGCGCCCTGCCGGTGCGCATCTTTCCGCTGATGGCGGAGCGCGCCGATGCCCCGTTGGCGGGGCTGGAGGTCAGCACCGCCACCGACGGCCGCGTGCTCTCCGTGCGCCTGCCTGCGCCACAAGGCACGGCGCCGGCCGGCCTCGCGCAGGAACGACTGGCCGGACTGGTACTCGACTTGCGGCAGGAAGGTTCGCAAGAGCCGCCGCAGGTCGATGCCCTGCACTTCACGCTGCCGCCCGGGCGCACCACCTATACCGGCCAGGTCTGGCTGGAGGCCAGCGACGACCTGAAACATTGGGATGCCATCGGTGTCGCGGAATTGAGCTGGCTGGCCAATGCCAGCGACGAAACTCTGGCCAACGACAAGCTGGAATTTCCGGCCCGCCCGATGCGCTACGCGCGCCTGAGCTGGCGCAGTGGTGAACCGCTGCCATTCGCCGCCATCAGCGCGCAATCACCGGTGCACAGGCCGGCGGCAGCGCCCACCGAATCGCTGCTGTTGCCAGCGCAGCCGGGCCGCGACCCGCGCGACCTGCAATACAGCAAACCGGCAGGCGTCACGCCACTGGGTGTCGGCCTGCAAGTCGAGAGCGGCAATATGGTGCTGCCGGCCATGCTGGGCAGCTACGTGGAAGTGCGGCGCACCGGCCAATTCCGCTTTGAGCCCGCCGTGCGCACCACGTTCTACCGCCTGGAACAAGACGGCAAGACGCGCTTGTCGGGCGACATCGCGGTCCCGGCCTGGATCGGCGAGCGCTGGGTGCTGCGCTTCGACCAGCCGCCGCCAGTCAAGCCTGCCCTGCGCATCAGCTGGGAGCCGGCCACGCTGGTCTTCGTAGCGGGCGGCACGCCGCCTTATACGCTGGCCGTCGGGCGCGATAAAGCGGCACCGGCCGCACGCGACATCAGCGAGGTGGCACCAGGCTTTACACCGGCTGAATTGCGCACGCTCGAGCGCGCTACCGCAGGTGCGGCGCAAGAGCAGCTGGCAGCATTGGCCAACGCCGCCAAGCGCGCGAGCGCCGACAACAGCGCGGCCCAGAAACGCCTCATGATCCTGTGGGGCGTACTGGTGCTGGGCGTGGCAGTGGTAGCGGGGATGGTGTGGCGCCTGCTGCGTCAGGCAGGCACCGGCAACACTTAATTGGTGTGCAGTTCCATCGTCGCCTTGGTGAAGTCGCCGGCGACGGCGGTGGGAATGATGCGCAGGGCTTTTTCGATCGCTTCTTCGATCAGCAATTGCTCTTCGCGGCGCGGGCGGTGCAGCACGAAATCAGCCACCGGCTGGTTCAGGTTCAGGGTGCGCGGGTGGCCGATGCCGATACGCAGGCGCCAGTAGTCCTGGGTGCCGAGCGCGGCGGTGATGTCCTTCAGGCCATTGTGGCCGCCCGATGAACCGCCCTTTTTCAGCTTGGCGGCGCCGGGCGGCAGGTCCAGTTCATCGTGCACCACCAGCACTTCGTCCGGCTGGATCTTGTAGAAGCGCGCAATCGCGCCAACCGACTGGCCGGAGCGGTTCATATAGGTTTGCGGCTCGAGCAGCCAGAGCTGGTTGCCGCCGATGATGGTCTTGGCCACCATCGCGTTATAGCCCGACTCGCGCTGCAGGCGCGCATTCGGCAGCGAATTGGCGAGATTGTCCACCAGCCAGAAGCCGGCGTTGTGGCGGGTTTGTTCGTATTCGGCGCCGGGGTTGCCGAGGCCAACAATCAAGCGAATGGGCATGGTCTTGCGGTTGCGAGTGCAAAACCGCAGATTATACCCTTGCCCTCAGCCCAACATCCCGCGCGCAAGCAAGGCGACCTCGCCGAGCAGGATCATCGCCATCATGCAAAATCCCCAGCGGCTGATCCGGTCGACATGTTCCCGCAGCGCGTCGATCTGCGCCTGCAGCGGCGCAACCGCCTTAGCGATCTCATCGCGGAGCCGGCGCACAGGAAGCCGGGGAACTTTTTGGACGATGCCTGCTCACAGCAGGTCCGCATCCTCGTCAAGTTACAAAAAATCAGTGCCACGCGAATTTCTTGCTTGACACCGAGTGCCACCTGTAAGATATTTATTACACGTGTCTTCAATTTAAAACAGAAAGGACGTGCCATGCAATACCTGATCACCCTGCTGCTAGCAGCAAGCTTCTCCGCGCCGGCATTTGCCGCCGACACCCCTATGACGGACAAGGAAAGGATCGACCAGTTGATCCAGCAGAACAAGATGCTGCTCGCCCAGAACACCCTGCTGGCCGAACAATGCGAGCGCCCCAAAACCAAGGAGGAAGCTTTCGCCCAATGCATGCAAGCTGCACGCGGCGAAAAGGGCGCGATGGCAACTGAATCGGTCGGTTCGAACTGCCGCTTGCTGTTGAAGTGAGTGGAATGCAAAAACTGCTACCAGTGCTCGAAGCGCTCGCCAATCCGCATCGCCTGCGCATCATCGCTGCATTGAAAACGGACGGCCGCAACTACGTCAGCCAACTGGCGCGCGACGTAGGTATCAGCCGTCCGCTGCTGCACCTGCACCTTGCCAAGCTGGAGGCGGCTGGCCTGGTCACCAGCAAGCACGAACTATCGAGCGACGGCAAGGCGCTGAACTACTTCGAAGTGGCGGATTTCCGCCTGACGCTCGATCCCGCAGCGATCGTGGCAGCCGCCAAGCATCTCAACCTGGAAGAGGAATAACCGTATGTCCGAACACATCTACTTGCTGACCCTGGGCCTGCCGCTGGCCACGGTGCTGGTCGTCTTTGGGATGAAATACTGGTCCGCTGCACACAAGGCCAGCGCCGAAGCTGCCAGCGCCGATGCCTACCGCGAACTGGCCGCCAAAGCGGCGGCGGCCCAGGCCGACAATGCCGCCGCACTGGCAGCGATGCAAGCCACGCTGGCAAACATGAACGGCCGCCTGGCCGAAGTCGAAACCATGCTGAAAGAGGTGGGCTGATGCTGGCCCGCCTGTGGCAGCGCGATGCGCGGCATGAAGGCGTCATGCGCATCAACATCTACTTGCTGCGCCTGCTCTACGCGCTGATGTTCTTCATGCTGGGCCAGACTACCTGGACCGAAATCCTGACCCACCAGGGCCAGTGGGAACCGAACAAAGCGGTGGCATGGACGGTGTGGACTGCCTTCGCCACGCTGGCCGGCCTTGGCCTGCTGCGGCCGGTGAAGATGCTGCCGATCATCTTGCTGGAAATCCTCTACAAGGTGATGTGGCTGGCAATCGTCGCCTATCCGCTCTGGTCGCGCGGCGAACTGGCGGGCTCGCCGGCGGAAAGCACGGCGTATGCGTTCCTCGGCGTGCTGCTGGCCATCATTGCCGTACCCTGGGGCTATATCGCGAAGTCTTACTTCACCTGGCCATCGCAAACCAAACCTGCCTGAACATGCCCTTTCTTGCCAGCCTGGTACTCGCCGCCGCGCTCACCGCGGCGGCCGAACCGAAACAGATTTACCAGATGTCGCCCCAGGAAGCGGGCGCCTTCATCGCCGAGGTGCAGCAGGCCGAACCGGACCTGCGCAAGCGCATCGCCGCCATTGGCCGCCGCAATATCGGCCAGCCCTACAAGCTGAACCTGCTCGGCGAATTTCCCTACGAGCTGCACGACACGCTGCCAATGTATAGCCTGTCCGCCAGCGACTGCCTGGTGTTCGCCGAGCATACCTATGCCATGGCGCTCAGTTCTTCGTGGGAGGAGTTCTTCTGGACACTGCAGCGCATCCGCTACAAGGATGGCGTGATCGGCGTCGCCAGCCGCAACCACTACATGGAAGTGGACTGGAACATCAACAACCGCTGGCTTCTCTCCGACGCAAGCAGCGGCGCCAGCTACGCCATGCGTGTCGACCGCACGCAATTTCTGTGGTCCCAGCACCATATACAGCGCGCTATCCCGGTGCAGGACACAGTGGAAGCGTTCTTGCCGGTTGCGCGTGCGCTGCAGGAATTCGGCACGCTGGCCGAAGGCGATATGGTGGAAGTGGTGTCGGTACGCAAGGGCCAGCACATGGTGACCCACGTCGGCCTGGTGGTGCTCGATGCGCAGGGCGCACGCCGCTTCCTGCACTCAGCGGCGCCGGAAGTGCGTGAAGAAACGTTCGAAGCCTTCATCGCACGCACCCAGGCGCGCGCCAACAACGGCCTGGCAGGCTTCAAGTTTATGCGATTGAACGACGCCATCGTAGTGCCGCCGGCGGCGCCACAGCCGCGCCCCGGAACCTGAAAACAAAAAACCCCGCCGGGGCGGGGTTCTTCATGCGGCGCGAAAGAGGATTACTCTTTAGCAGCAGCGGCTTCAGCAGCAACAGCGCCGGCTGGCACGGATGCGGTAGCGATGGTGGCATCGGAACCGTGGGTGACGATGGTCACGCCTTTCGGCAGCTTCAGTTCGGAAGCGTGGATCGACTGGCCGACATCCATCTTCGACAGGTCAACGGCCAGGAACTCTGGCAGGTCAGCTGGCAGGCAGGAGATTTCGATCTCGTTGGCTACGTGGCTGATGGTGGCAGCGTGCAGTTTCACAGCTGGCGACACGTCAGCGTTTTCGAAGTGCAGTGCAACTTTCACGTGCAGTGGCTGGTTGGCGTCAACGCGCTGGAAGTCAGCGTGCAGAACCAGTTGCTTGAACGCGTGCATCTGGAAGTCACGCAGCAGCACTTTCTGTACCGCGCCGTCGATTTCCATGTCCAGGATGGACGAGTGGAAAGCTTCTTTTTTCAGCGCGTGGAACAGTGCGTTGTGGTCCAGGGCGATGGTCACAGGGGCTTCGGTGCCACCGTAGATGATGCCAGGGGTCTGGCCGGAATTACGCAGGCGGCGGCTCGCACCCGTACCTTGCAGATCACGTTTGAATGCTACAACTTTCATGGAGTACTCCAAAAAAAATAAAACAAGGCTCGCGCCTTGTTGATCAACGAAGTGCCCCGCGACCAGGGCACTTCAACAAATCGGCCGCGGCTGACGCCACGGCCGGAAAAATTTTAATCGACGAACAGGGAAATCACCGAGTCGCCCTTGATGATGCGCTTGAAGGTCTCAGCCAGCAGCGGGGCGCAGGTCAGTTGGCGGATCTTGCCGCAAGCCTTGGCAGCGTCGGACAGCGGGATGGTGTCGGTCACCACCAGCTCATCCAGCGACGAGCCGGAGATGCGTTCGATTGCCGGGCCGGACAGCACCGGGTGGGTGCAGTAAGCGGTTACTTTCTTGGCGCCGCGCTCTTTCAGCACTTCGGCAGCCTTGACCAGGGTACCTGCGGTGTCAACCATGTCGTCCATGATCACGCAGTTACGGCCTTCCACGTCGCCGATGATGTTCATCACTTCCGACACGTTGGCCTTTGGACGACGCTTGTCGATGATGGCCAGGTCGCAACCGAGGCGCTTGGCCAGTGCACGGGCACGCACCACGCCGCCGACGTCAGGCGACACCACCAGCAGGTCTTGCTCTGCCTTCTTCTGCAGGTCGCCCAGCAGGATTGGCGAAGCGTAAATATTGTCAACCGGGATATCGAAGAAGCCTTGGATCTGGTCTGCGTGCAAGTCCATGATCAGGACGCGCTCGACGCCGGCTTCTTCCAGCATATTGGCAACGACTTTTGCCGAAATTGCCACACGGGCGGAACGCGGGCGGCGATCCTGGCGGGCATAACCAAAGTAAGGAATTGCCGCGGTGATACGGCCAGCGGACGCACGTTTCAGGGCATCGACCATCAGGATCAGTTCCATCAGGCTGTCATTGGTCGGCGCGCAGGTCGATTGCAGCACGAAGACGTCTTTACCACGGACGTTTTCGTTGATTTCGACCATGACTTCGCCGTCCGAGAACTTGGAAACGACTGCTTTGCCGAGTGGGATGCCGAGATTTTTTGCGACCCCTTCTGCTAAGGCTGGATTAGCGTTGCCGGTAAAAACCATCAGGTTTTCGAAAGCCATTGGGAGTCCCGAGAGATAGTGTTGAATTCTTGAGGCACTCCTGCGGTGCAGGAGCTTTTGTCTTAACCCTGGCTGGAGACTGCTGCCTCGACAGACCCAGGGAAAACGGTGGCAGGGGAACAAGGATTCGAACCTTGGTATGCCGGAATCAAAATCCGGTGCCTTAACCAGCTTGGCGATTCCCCTACTCTTAACTGACTGTCTTCGGTCAGTAGGCCGACATTATATAGCCTATTTCGCGAAAAACAAAATCTTTTTACGCTTCACAACTTTGCGATGAGTGGATGCTGTTTCAGTGCCTTCGCTTTCCATCCGGTCCAGGCGCCGGGCACTTTTGCAAGCACCGCATCGGCCTGTTCTTCGCTTTGGACTGCGACGAACACACAAGCTCCGGAGCCAGTCATCCTGGCATCACCGTAAGCGCCCAGCCATTCTACCGCTTCTGCTACTTGCGGGAATAAGCGGCACGCCACTTGTTGCAAATCGTTCTTCCCAAACTGGCGCAGATCTTGTCGATTTGCGTGGTAGCTGGAAAAGTCCGACATCTTAACGGGCGCAGTATTCCTTGTCAAATGCTCGGAGGTAAAAATCTGCGCCGTCGGGCAAGCCACGCCTGGCTCGATGACAACATACCAACAGTCCGGCGCATCGACCGGCCGCAGGTCTGCACCGACGCCTTCGGCAAAGCCGGTCTGGCCGAAGATAAAGAATGGTACATCGGCGCCCAGCGGCAAGGCCAGTGCCATCAGCTCTTCGCGCTGCAGCCCGGCGCTCCACAGCTTGTTCAGCGCCAGCAACGTGGTGGCTGCATCGGAGGAGCCGCCGCCCAGGCCGCCGCCCATGGGCAGCAGCTTGTCGATCGTGATATTGACGCCGGGCGGCAGCGCGCCAGTGCGGCGCAGGACTTCCGCCTGCAGGATGCGCGCGGCGCGGATCGCCAGGTCCTGTTCGGCGGGAACGCCGGCGATGTCATTGGTGCGGTGCAGCTCGCCATCGGCGCGCAGCGAAAAGTGCAGGGTATCGCAGCGGTCGATGATCTGGAATACCGATTGCAACAGGTGGTAGCCATCGGCACGGCGGCCATTCACGTGCAGGAACAGGTTCAGCTTGGCCGGGGCCGGGCAGTTCAACAGGCTTTTCATTTTATTCAGAGATCACGATCCGCAAGGCCATTTGCTGCACGTCCCCTCCGCCCGGATGCTCGGCATCAATCCGTTTCGGGCGCGGCGTCGCGCTGCCAGGCTGCCAGTCGGTGTATTGCAGGCGCCAGCCTTCGCGCGTGGTCACTTCGCTGTTGGCAGGGCTGGCCGACCACGGCTTGCCGTCGGCAGCAGTGGCATGGCCTTGCAGCCAGCCGCGCAGGCCGTCCACCGGCAGCGCCCAGCCAAGGGCGCGCGCGCTCAGGGCATCGATGCTCGGCGCGCTCAGCGGCGGCTTGTTGCCGCCTTCGCGCAGCGTGGCGCCCTGCGGCGTCACATTGATCGTGGCGACCTTGCTACCGAAGGGGTCGAATAGCGCGACGTCGGTGCTGTGCGCGTCCTGCTTCCAGTCGAACTTGACGGTGCTCGATTCCTGCTTGCCGTCCTTGAGGTAGCGCACGTTCAGGCGGCCCGACAAGGCCACGCTGTCGGCATACGGCGCAACGACGGCGCTCGATGGCGGGGCCGATGGCGTGGTGGCGCAGCCGCACAGGATGGCAGCCGCGCCGGCCATGGCGGCAAGTGTCTTCAAGTTCATTAAATTCCAGCGTTGAGGCGCGCCAGCGTGCTGCGCAGCGCGTCGTTTTTCGGATCCTTGTCGCGCGCTTCGCGCCACAGTTTGGCAGCGCCAGCCTTGTCGCCCTGCTTCCACAGCACTTCGCCAAGGTGCACGGCAATCTCGGCGTCGCCGCGCAGCGCATACGCCTGGCGCAGCGATTGCTCGGCTTGTTTCAGCTTGCCCATGCGGAACAGGACCCAGCCCATGCTGTCCATGATGTAGGGGTCGCCCGGCGCCATCGTCAACGCCTTGTCGATCAGCTCATAGGCTTCGTCAAGGCGCACATTGCGGTCGGCCAGGGAATAACCGAGCGCATTGTAGGCATGGTGGTTGTCGGGCACCGATTCGATCACCTTGCGCAGCGCGGTTTCCATCGCTTCCACCTTGCCCAGCTTTTCCGCCGCCAGCGCGTAGTCGTACATCAGGTCGGGGCTGTTGGGAAAGCGCAGCACGCCATCCTGCAAGGTCTTGAAGGCTTCCAGCGCGCGGCCGGAGTCGCGCAAGAGCTGGCCCTCGGTCTGCAGGATCTGCACTTGCTCGGCCGGGTCGGCCGGCGCGATATCCTTCAGCTGGGCGCGTGCGCCCTCGACGTCGCCCTTGCGTGCCGTGAGGTGGGCGCGCTTCAGGCGCGCCGCCAGGATGGTGCGGGCATCGTCGCCATCGATCTTGTCCAGCCACGCCAGCGCGCCATCGAGGTCGCCCTTTTCTTCGGCGATCTGGGCCAGCAGCATCAGCGCCTTGTTGGGGTCGCGCTCCGGATCGGGCGCCGCTTCCAGCACCGCCACATAGCGTTTGAGATAGCCTTCCGCCGCCTTGCTGTCCTGTCCCTGCAGCGCCATGATGCCGAGTGCGTACAGGGTGCCCGGATGGTCCGGCTGCTCTTTCAGCAGCAGCAGGAATTGCTCGCGCGCCGGCTCGTACTGCTTCTGCTCCACCAGCAGGCGGGCATAGGCCGAGCGCACTTCGCGTGCAGACGGATATTTTTGCAGAAAGTCGGCAAACACCTTTTGCGCGCCATCCAGCTCGCCCAGCATTTGCGCCAAGGTCAGGGTGGCCAGCTCGGAATCGGGCTTGATGGCGAGCGCTTTCTGCGCTTCGGCGCGGGCGCGCTCGGCATCGGTGGCGGCATGGGCGCCCTGTGCCAGCACCAGGTGCGCTTCCTGCGTATTCAGGTAGGGCTGCAGCACGCGCTCCATCAATCCAAACGCGGCGGCCTTGTCTTTTGCGCGCAGCAGGAACTGCTGCATCTGGAACATCAGCAGCGGGCGGCCGTTGGGCGGCGCCGCTTTCAGGCGCTGTGCAAACAGGGTTTCCGCCTCGCCCAGGTCGTCGCCCAGCACGGCAAAGCCGAGGAAGTATTGCGCCGCTTCGTCGGACTCGGGCGCCAGTTCACGCCACAGGCGGATCGCCGCCAGCGCCTCATTGCCCTGCTTGGCCGACAGCGCCATCTCGGAAGCGCGGCGCGCCAGGCGCGCATCGCGCGTCTGCTGCGCCAGCACCATCATCGTCACATAAGCGCTTTGCCACTGGCCGCGCTTGAAATCGAGTTCGGCCTTGGTCAACTTGTAGAACAAGTCGCTGGTCAATTCGACATTGGGCAGCTTGGCGTCGGGCGGCGCGGCCTTGGCAGTGGCGTCGGCGGCTGGCGTTGGCGGCGCCACCGCGGGCGTTACGGGCTCGGCCGGCGCCGGTTCCGGTGGCACGACTGCGCAGGCGGACACCAGGGCCGACAGGGTTACAATGGCGAATGCGTTTTTCAAAGGTAGATCCTGCAAATCGGGCTCAAGACTTGATTCTACGCCAACCTGTAGAAAACCACCCTCATGCCTGAATTACCAGAAGTAGAAGTCACGCGGCGCGGTGTTGCCCCTCATATCGAAGGCCGGATCGTGCGCGATGTGGTGCTGCGCCGCGACGGCTTGCGCTGGCCCTTTCCGGACGAACTGCCGGACCTGCTGGCCGGCCGCCGCATCGTGGCCACTGATCGCCGCGGCAAATACCTGCTGCTGCAATTCGAGCATGGCACGCTGATCATCCACCTTGGCATGAGCGGCCACCTGCGCGTGCTGCCAAGCGGGATCCCGCCGGAAAAACATGATCATTTCGACATGACGGTAGAAGGCGCAGATGGCAGGCACGTGCTGCGCCTGACCGATCCGCGCCGCTTTGGCGCCGTGTTGTGGCATGCAATGCAAGATGGCGCGCTGGAACAGCACACGCTGCTGCGCGGCCTGGGCGTGGAGCCTTTGGGGCCGGCCTTTACCGGCAAGCTGCTGTTCGAGCAAACCCGCACGCGCAGCGCGGCGATCAAGCAGGTGCTGATCGCCGGCGACATCGTGGTCGGCGTGGGCAATATTTACTGTTCTGAAAGCTTGTTCCGGGCCGGAATCAACCCGAAAACCGCCGCCAACCGCATCAGCGCGGCCCGCTACGATCGCCTGGCGCAGGCCATCCGCGACGTGCTGGCCGAGGCTATTGTGCAAGGAGGCAGCACTTTGCGCGACTTTATCGGTGTAAATGGGCAATCAGGGTATTTCCAACAGACATATTTCGTCTATGATCGTGCTGGTGTGCCTTGCCGTTGTTGCGGCGCGCCTGTGCGCCAGATCAAGCAAGGCCAACGATCTACTTTTTATTGTGTAAATTGCCAGAAATAACGAGAAGCTAATGGTACGGGACCTCGAACAATACAGCCAATGGCGCCAAGGTGTCATGGGCGCCGTCGCAAACTACCGGGACTGGATCGTGCAGGCCGATCTGTCCGACGCCGCGACTGAACAGCGCCTGGCGCAAACGCTCTCCAAGCTGGCCGACGACAAGCTGTCGGTGGCCTTCGTGGCGGAATTTTCGCGTGGCAAATCTGAACTGATCAACTCGATCTTCTTTGCCGATTTCGGCCAGCGCATCCTGCCCTCGGCAGCCGGCCGCACCACCATGTGCCCGACCGAGCTGATGTACGACCCGGCCTATCCGGCCTGCATTCGCCTGCTGCCGATCGAAACGCGCGCCGAGAACCTGTCGACCAGCGATTACCGCGACGAGCCGCATGCCTGGACCATGCTGCCGCTGCAGCTCGATTCGGCCGAACACATGCAGGAAGTGTTCAAGCAAGTCAGCCTGACCCGCCATGTGCCGGTGGAAGAAGCCAAGCGCTACGGCCTGTACGACGAGAACGATCCCGACATGGGCGCCACGCTGGACAACAACGGCCTGGTCGAAATTTCGCAGTGGCGCCACGCCATCATCAACTTCCCGCACCCGCTGCTGAAGCAGGGCCTGGTGATCCTCGACACGCCGGGCCTGAACGCCATCGGTACCGAGCCGGAACTGACGCTGAACATGATCCCGCACGCGCACGCCGTGCTGTTCATTCTGGCCGCCGATACCGGCGTCACCAAGAGCGATATCGAAGTGTGGCGCACCCACATCGGCAATGGCGCCGGACGCATGGTGGTGCTGAACAAGATCGACTCGATGTGGGATCCGCTGCGCACCGACGAGGAAATCGAATCGGCCATCGCGCGCCAGCGCGAACACGCCGCCCATATGCTGGGCCTCGATGCGCGCCAGGTGTTCCCGGTGTCGGCGCAAAAGGCGCTGCTGGGCAAGATCACCGGCGACCATGAACTGGTGCAGAAGAGCCGCATGAAGCAGCTGGAGAGCGCGCTGTTCAACGAGCTGATCCCGGCCCGCAAGGACATCATCCGCCGCCGCCTGGGCGACGAACTGGCGGCGCTGAGCGGTGCCCAGTACGCGGCGCTGTCGGCCAAGACGCGCGGCATCGTCGACCAACTGCTGGAGCTGAAAGGCCTGCGCGGCAAGAACCAGTCGGTGATTGCACACATGGCGCGCCGCGTGGAAGCGGAAAAGAAAGAGTTCGACGAAAGCCTGTTCAAGCTGCAGGCCACGCGCGCGGTCTTCACCCGCCTGTCCACCGAACTGTATTCCAGCCTGGGCATGGGCATCCTGCGCGACAACCTGGTCAAGGCGCGCGCTGAAATGCAGAACAGCCGCTTCACCACCGGCCTGCGCGATGCGATCAAGATCTACTTCGACAGCATCCACGCCAACCTGGATGAGTCGGAGCGCAAGATCGAAGAGATCCGCAGCATGATGGAAACCATGTACAAGAAGTTCTCGGCGGAGCACGGCCTGACCTTGCCGATGCCGATGGCCTTCTCGCTGGCCAAGTACCGCGATGAAATCAACGAAGCCCACGGTATCTACGAGAAGCAGTTCGGTACCGCGGTGATGCTGACCACCTCGCGCGTAGTGCTGATGGAGCGTTTCTTCGATTCCGTGGCGTCGGCGGTCAAGCGCTGCTTCAAGGCGGCCAATGCCGATACCGATGCCTGGCTGAAGGTGATCATGGCGCCGCTGGAAGCGCAGATCCGCCAGCACAAGGAACAGCTGAAGCACCGCCAGCAATCGATCGCCCGCATCCACGATGCAACCGATACGCTGGAACAGAAGATCGAAGCCTTTGAAGCCAGCCAGGCCGACCTGGAAGCACAGAAGGCCAAGCTGGCTGCGCTGGCGAGCGCCATCAGCGACGCGATCTCGGCCGAGCATGTAGTACTGGAGGCAGCGGCGTAATTGCAGTACCAAGACCCAAGCTTTGCTGCCACGCTGCTTGCGTGGCAGAAGGAACATGGCCGCCACGACCTGCCGTGGCAGAACACCCGTGATGCCTACCTGGTGTGGCTGTCCGAAATCATGCTGCAACAGACGCAGGTTTCGGCGGTGCTGGGTTACTACGCGCGCTTCCTGGAGCGCTTTCCTACCCTCGCTTCGCTCGCTGCGGCCCCGGTTGAAGACGTGATGGCGCAGTGGGCCGGCCTGGGCTACTACACCCGCGCCCGCAACCTGCACAAGTGCGCGCAGCGCGTGATCGCCGAGTATGGCGGCGAATTCCCTTCCGATCCTGCCTTGCTGGCCGAGCTGCCTGGCATCGGGCGTTCCACCGCTGCCGCCATTGCGGCGTTTTCCGCCGGTCGCCGCGCCGCCATCATGGACGGTAACGTGAAGCGCGTATTCGCACGCGTGTTCGGCATCGACACCTTTCCCGGCGAGCGCAAGACCGAAGAAGCGATGTGGGCGCGCGCGGAAGCGCTGGCGCCGTCCGAAGGCATCGAGGCGTATACGCAAGGCTTGATGGATATGGGGGCAACGCTGTGCACGCGCAGCAGCCCTTCCTGCCAACGCTGCCCGATGGCGCCGCGCTGCGTGGCGTTCGCTACCGGCCGCACCGCCGAACTGCCGGTGCGCAAGCCGAAGAAAGCCACGCCTGAAAAATCGGCGCGCATGCTTTTGATCGTGGATCGCGGCCAGGTGCTGCTGGAGCAGCGTGCGCCAAGCGGCATCTGGGGCGGCCTGCTATCGCTGCCCGAGCTGGCTGGTCATGGCGTGCAAGACGACGCGCCCGGCGATGCGGCCGTGGCCGCCGCAGTACAGCCGTTCGGTACCATGGAATCCCTGGAGCGCTTGCGGCCGGTGCTGCACGTGTTTACCCACTACAAGCTGCACATCCACCCGCTGCTGGTCACGCTCGCCAGCCGCGCCGCCATGGCGGGCGAGGAACGCTATGTGTGGCTCGATGCCGCCGCCATTCCTGGCGCCGCCCTGCCCGCCCCGATCAAGAAACTCCTGCTCGACTTGCTTGGCGAACGGGCGCAGGCAAGCATGTTCTGATCTGGTTCAGCAGATGAACGGTTTGGCCAGGCCACGTCGCCTGATCGCCGCGTGGCGGCATTCATCCACCAAGCAAGCACAGGCTTAGTGCAGGCGGCGCGTCAACGTATTGCTTAATGGGCGCACCAGGAACAGCAGCATGAAGGCGAAATTGGCCATGCCGGGCGCCTGCCCCGCCAGCACGACGGTCAGTGCGGCAACGGCGATCAGGATGCCCTGGCGGATGCAGACCCCGACAAAGGTCGCCTTGTCCATCGGGTGCGAGCACAATTCAGGATGGCGGTAGATGCGCGCGGCCACCAGCAGCGAACCGATCGCCATCAGCGTCATCACGATCGCATACACCGCTTGTGCCAGCTGCGACAGGAAGCGCCCGTTCACAGCCGAGGCGAACGGCAGCAGGCTGGCACCGGCCAGCATCAGGATGGTGTACCAGGTCAACGGTCCATCCAGGTGGCGCACATAGCTGTACAGGCGGTGGTTGCCGACCCAGAAAATCGCCAGCACCAGGAAACTGATGACCCAGGAGCCAAAGGTCGGCGTCAGTTCGCCCAGCACGTGCAGCAGTTCGGCGCTGCTGGTGGCCTGCACGTGTTCGGGCAGCTTCAGCTCGATCACAAGCAGGGTCATGGCGACGGCGAAGATGCCGTCGACCAGGGCTTCAATACGGTGTTTGCTGAGCTGTGGGCCGTGGGCGAGTATGGTGTCGGTCATGATTCTTCTGGCAAGTTGGGATTGCGAGAAGATTAACCCGCCGCGGGCCCGGGTGCAAGGCTAGAGGTCTTCCAGCGAATAGATGCGGCGGTGTTCGGCAATCGCGTAGCGGTCCGTCATGCCGGCGATGTAGTCAGCCACCCTGCGTGCCTGGCCGTCCGCGTCGCCACGCCCGGTGCGGTAATCGGGCGGCAGCAGCGAGGGGTCGGCGGTGAACGCTTCGTATAGTTCGCGCACCATGCGGCTGGCCTTCAGGCGCATGCGGTTGACCTTGTAATGGCGGTACAGGTTTTCGTGCAGGAAGCGCTTGAGCTCGGTGGCATCCTTGCGCATCTGGTCAGAGAAGCGGATCAACGGCGGCGCGGCGCGCACCGCGTCCATGTCTTGCGGCGCATGCGCGGCAATGCGCTCCCGCGACGTGGCAATCAGGTCATCCGCCAGGGCCGTGATCAGGCGGCGCAGGGTTTCGTAGATGGCGCGGCGGCCGGCCAGCCCGGGATGGGCGTCCTGCACCGCGCGCCACAGGCGGCCGAAGAAATCCACCTGCTCCAGCTGCGCGATGGAGATCAGGCCGGAGCGCAGGCCATCGTCGATATCGTGGCTGTTGTAGGCGATTTCATCGGCCAGGTTGGTCAACTGCGCTTCCAGCGAAGGCTGCGTCTTGTCGAGGAAGCGCTGCGCCACATCGCCCAGCAGGCGGGCATTATTGACCGAGCAGTGCTTCAGGATGCCTTCGCGCGTTTCAAACATCAGGTTCAGGCCATCGAAAGCGCCGTACTGTTCTTCCAGCACATCCACCACGCGCAGGCTTTGCAGGTTGTGCTCGAAGCCGCCGTGTTCCTTCATGCATTCGTGCAGCACGTCCTGGCCCACATGGCCGAACGGCGTATGGCCAAGATCGTGCGCCAGCGCGATGGCTTCCACCAGGTCTTCGTTCAGGCGCAGGTTGCGCGCCAGCGAGCGGCCGATCTGGGCCACTTCCAGGCTGTGCGTCAGGCGGGTGCGGAACAGGTCTCCCTCGTGGTTGAGGAAGACCTGGGTCTTGTATTCGAGCCGGCGGAAAGCGGTCGAATGGATGATGCGGTCGCGGTCGCGCTGGAACTGCGAGCGCGAAGCGTGCGGCGTTTCGGGGACGCGGCGGCCGCGCCCCTGGTCGGAATGTGCTGCGTAGGGGGCGAGCGTCTGTTCCATATCACTCGGTGCAGGCAGCCAGGGTTTGCAGCAGCAGGTCCTGCGGCGCCGTCGTGATGCGGGCTTTGCCCAGCGGGTCGAGCAGGATGAACTTGATCGCCCCGCCCTCGTTTTTCTTGTCCACTTCCATCAGCTCCAGCCAGCGTTCTGCGCCCAGGTCCGGCGCCACGATCGGCAGGCCGGCCGCCGACACCAGGTCGCGGATGCGTTCCACCGTGGCCGTGTCGATCAGGCCCATGCGCTGCGACAGGTCGGCCGCCATCACCATGCCGCAACCGACCGCCTCGCCGTGCAGCCAGGCGCCGTAGCCCATGCCCGCCTCGATCGCGTGGCCGAAGGTGTGGCCGAAATTCAGGATCGCGCGCAGGCCGCCTTCGCGTTCATCCTGGCGCACCACGTCGGCCTTGATTTCGCAGGAGCGGGCGATGGCATAGGCCAGCGCGCCCTTGTCGCGCGCCATCAGCAGGCCCATGTTCGCTTCGATCCAATCGAAGAACGGCACCTCGATGATGCAGCCGTACTTGATCACTTCCGCCAGGCCGGCCGACAGTTCGCGCACCGGCAGCGTTTCCAGCGTGGAGGTATCGGCCAGCACCGCCTTCGGCTGGTAGAAGGCGCCGATCATGTTCTTGCCCAGCGGGTGGTTGATGCCGGTCTTGCCGCCCACCGAGGAATCGACCTGGGACAGCAAGGTGGTCGGCACCTGCACGAAGTCGACGCCGCGCATGTACGAAGCGGCAGCGTAGCCGGTCATGTCGCCGATCACTCCGCCGCCCAGCGCCACCAGGGTGATCTTGCGGTCGGCCTTGTTGGCCAGCAGCGCATCGAACACCTTCATCAGCGATTCCCAATGCTTGTGCTCTTCGCCATCCGGCAGCACCACTTCGATCACTTCCTTGCCGGCCGCGGCCAGCGGGGCGCGCACACGTTCCATGTACAGCGGCGCCACGGTGTCGTTGGAGATGATGGCGACCTTCTTGCCGCCCACGTATTTGGCCAGCAGGCTGGCGTCGTCCAGCAGCGCCGGGCCAATGGCGATCGGGTAGCTGCGCTCGGCCAGGTCGACATTGAGCAGGATATGGGTTTGTTCGTTCATGGCGGGTTGGGCCTTGGTGACGCAGTTGGGCGCGGCCTGGCAGGCCAGCGCATCGAGCTGGTTGATGATGTTCTGGACCATCGATTGCACGTTGGGGCGGCCGGTGTCGATCACCAGGTCGGCCATGTCCATGTACAGCGGCTCGCGCTGCGCCAGCAGTTCTTCGAGTTTCCGGCGCGGGTCGGCCGTCTGGAGCAGGGGGCGGTTCTTGTCGTGCGCAGTACGGGCCAGGATCGAGTTGATCGAGGCGCGCAGGTAGATGATGGTGCCGCGCTGCTGCAGCAACGCGCGGCTGGCTTCGTTGAGGATGGCGCCGCCGCCGGTGGCCAGCACGATGCCTTGCTGGCTGGTCAGCTCGCGGATGACTTCCGCTTCGCGCCGGCGAAAGGCGGGTTCGCCTTCGATCTCGAAAATCCACGGGATCGAGGCCCCGGTGCGGCTTTCGATTTCATGATCGGAATCGACAAACCGCAAGCCCAGCTTGCGGGCGAGCTGGCGACCAATGGTCGTCTTGCCCGCCCCCATCAATCCAACTAAGTAAACATTTTGCATTCACGCATGATAGCGCAAATTGCACGGCAGCAGCCTGCCGCGGGGCAGGCGCCGCACGGGTGCTGGCTTACACCGTCTTGATGGTGATGGTGTTGGAACTGACGTTCTCGACGCCTTTGACGCCGGCGGAAATCTTGATTTCCAGGTTAACCGGCTGCGGAACGCCGTTCACGGTGACGCCCTTCACGCTCAGCTTCTCCGACACGGTGCCGGTGCTGTCGGTGACCGCGCCGCTATTGCTGATGGTGCCGGCGGTGGTCTTGAACAGCACGGTTGCGCCAGGCACGGCCTGGTTGCCGCTATCCTTGACGATCGCGGTAATGGTCACTTCGGTACCGTCGACGCCGGAGGCGGCAATGGTGTTGGAGGTGGAGCTCACGATCACGCTGGCGGCCTTCGGGGTCAGCGGATCAGGGTCGGTGGTGCTGGTGCCCGGATTGCCGCCGCCGCCGCCGCAGGCTGCCAGCAGGCTGGCGCAAGCCAGCGCGCCGACCAGGCCGGACAGTTTTCGGAATACTACGTTTGCCATGTTCTTTCCTTTATTCTGATGACACTATGCTTCGTCTCAACGCGCGGAGAGGCGGTCGGTAACGATCTTTGGCGTAATGAAGACCAGCAGTTCGGTCTTGTCATTGGTACGCGAGTTCTGTTTGAACAGGTTGCCCAGGATCGGCACGTCGCCCAGCAGCGGCACCTTGTTGGTGACGTTACGCTCGACTTGCTGGTAGATACCGCCCAGCACCACGGTGCCGCCGTTCTCGACCATCACCTGGGTCTTCACGTGTTTGGTGTCGATCGCGAAACCGGCGCGGGTTTCCTGGCCCACCGAGTCTTTGTTGACATCGACGTCCAGCACCACGTTGCCATCTGGCGTGATTTGCGGCACCACGTCCAGTTTCAGGTTGGCTTTGCGGAACACGATCGACGTCGCGCCGGACGAAGTCGCCACCTGGTATGGCAATTCCACGCCCTGTTCGATCACGGCTGGCGCCTTGTCGGCGGTCACCACGCGTGGGCTGGAGATGATCTTGCCGGTGCCGTCAGCTTCCAGGGCCGACAGTTCCAGGTTCAGGAAGCGGTTGGCGGCCTGGTTGAACAGGCTGACCGCCAGGCTGCCGGCCTGGGCGCCATTGATGGAGGACGCAGGCAGGTTGATGAACTGCATATTGCCGTAGTCATCGATACCGTTATTGATCTTCACCACGCCCTGGGCCTGGCCCATGCCGGTCTGGCTGCCGCTGAGGCCAACACGGTTGTTGCCGTTGCCAACGCCCCAGCCGGCATCGCCGCCACGGATGGCGCGCATGTCGGCAAAGCCCAGCTTGGCCCCCAGGTTGCGGGTGAAGGTGTCGGACGCTTCCACGATGCGTGCCTCGATCAGCACCTGCTTGGTGGCGATGTCGGTCTTCTGGATCAGCTTGCGCACTTCTTCCAGTTTGGCCGCGATATCGGTCACGAACAGCTGGTTGGTGCGCGACTCGATGATGGCGCTGCCACGCTTGGACAGGATGCGGTTCTTGGTGTCGCCGCCGCCTTCGATGCCGAACACGGTCTTGAACGCTTCAGCTTTCTGGTAGTTCAGCTGGAAGATTTCGGACTTGAGCGGCTCCAGGTCGGCGATCTGGGCCTTCTGTTCCAGTTCCAGTTTTTCCTTGGTCAGCAGTTCTTCCTTTGGTGCGATCCACAGCACGCTGCCATTCTTGCGCATGTCCAGGCCCTTGGCCTGCAGCACCACGTCCAGCGCCTGGTCCCATGGGACTTCCTTCAGGCGCAGGGTCAGGTTGCCCTGCACGCTGTCGCTGGTGATGATGTTCAGGCCGGAGATGTCGGCAATTGCCTGCAGCGCTGCGCGCACTTCCACGTTCTGGAAGTTGAACGACAGTTTTTCGCCGCGGTAACCCTGGGTGCCCTGCACCAGCTTGTTCGGGTCTTCCTTGATCGGCTTGACGTCCACCACGAGCTGGGATTCGCTCTGGTACACGCTCTGCTCCCACAGGCCATGCGCCTCCACGGTCATGCGCACGTTCTCGCCTTGCGGGACGGTGGTGATGCGGTTGACCGGCGTGCCGAAATCGGTCACGTCCAGGCGGCGGCGCAGGGTTTCCGGCACGCTGGTCTTCAGGAAGTCCACGACCACCCCGGTCGGGGTCTGGCGCACGTCGACCGCGACCTGGTTGTTCGGCAGGTCGATCACGACACGGCCTTCGCCGTTGTTACCGCGGCGGAAATCGATATCGCGCAGCGCTTGCTTGCCGGCAGGCGCCGGCACTGCCGGCTTGGCTGCCGCGACCGGCAGGCCGCGCGCATCGACCGCCTGCGCCACGCCGCCGGAGGAGTCGATGGTCAGGATCACGTTCTTGCCGTCCAACGCCGTGGCGTAGTTCAGCGTGCGCTTGAGGTTGAACACCAGGCGCGAACGGTCGCCCGCCTGCACCACGTTGACACTGGCCAGGTCACCCATGTTCAGGTCCTGGCTGGTCTTGCCGGTGGCATTGGCGGTCTGCCCGAAATCGAGCGCGATACGGGCCGGATTGGTGATGGCAAAGCCAACCGGCAGCTTTTGCGGCGTTTCCTTCATTGCGATCTTCACGATCACGTTGCTGCCCTGCTGGTTGGCCGTGATCGATTCGATCGCGTTTCCTTGCTGGGCCTGCGCAACAGCTGCGCTGCCGGCCAGTGCCAGCATTACGCTAGCCTGGCGGCACAAGCGCTTCAGGGTTCTGATGGCGATCATTTGGAGCTCTCCTTACTTTCCTGCAGTTCCAGCTTCGACATGCGCTCGACCCAGTCGCCGGCCGCATCCTGAACAATTTCACGCACCGTGATCGCGTCATCCGTGACCGCGGTGATCAAACCATAATTCTGTCCCACGTACTGTCCCTTCTTGACCTGGTAGACGGTGCGGTCGATCTGCAACAGACCATTCACCAGATTGTTTTTTTCCATGGTGCCGACCATCTTCATGGCATCCAGCGGGAAGCTCTCGAGGAATTCCTTGCGCCTGTTCTGGTCCGGTGCCTGGGCACCGCCCGCGCGGCTCTTGGCCAGTTCGGTCAACAGCTTGCTGGCGTTGAACGGATCCAGCGCTTCGCCGGCCACGTAGGCAAACGGGAAGAAGGTCTTCGGCTCGGCCAGCGGCTTGACAGTCGGCTGGGTCTGGCTCTCGACTTCCTTCATCCAGGTACGTACCTGCTGCACATCGCTTTCACCGCACGCGCTCAACAACAGAGCGAAGGCGAGGGGGGTAAGCTTCTTCATTTCTTCTTATCTCCCTTTTTCTTCTCGTTGGCTGACTTGCGCTGCTCAGCCACTTCATCCGGATCGAGATAGCGGAAGGTTTTTGCGATGGCATTCAGTTGCAAGGTACCGGCTGGCAATTCCTTGCCTTCCTTTGGCTTGACGTCCAGCGAAATATTATTAAGCGTAACGATACGTGCCATGCCTGCCAGGTCGCCGGCAAAGGCGCCCAGGTCATGGTAGCTGCCGTTGACGCGCAGTTCGATCGGCTGTTCGGCGTAGTAATCCTTGACGTCGACGCGGTTAGGCTTGAACAGCTCGAAGGTCAGGCCGCGGCCGGTACCGGCGTTGTTGATGTCCGACAGCAGGGCCGCCATTTCGGCTTTGCCCGGCAGCTGCTTCTCCATCTGCACCACGTACTGGTCGACCTTTTCTTTCTGGCGCTTGAGCTCTTCCAGGTTGACCGCTTGCGCGACCTTCTGCCTGAACTCGTCGCGCAGCTGCACTTCCTTCTGCGCACCGGCTTCCAGCTCCTCGTACTGCGACTGCCAGTACAGGAAATAGCCCGCTCCCACCGCCACTGCCGCCACGCCCAGCGCAAGCAGCATGCGCGGCAGGATCGGCCACAGGCCTGGGTGCACCCCGCTCAGGTTCCGGAACTGGCCCTTGAGCACCTCATCTAATTGTTTCAAATCGGTTGCCATGGTTATGTTCTCAGGACTTGGCTTCGGCAGTTGGCTTGGCGCCAGGTTTGGCGCCCGCCTTGCCGTCCGGGTTTTCGTCCTTGTCGCGTGGACGCTTGATCATGACAGACAGCTGGAATTCGACAATGGCGCGACCGCTTGCCTTGTCTTTGCCGCCAATCGTGCCGGCTTTGACTTCCTGCAGGTCTGGGCGTTCCAGCCACGGCGAATTGCCCGACAGGTTGCGCAGCAGCTCGGACACCCGTTCCTGCGACTGGGCACTGCCGGTCAGCGTGACTTTCTGCGATTCCTGCTTGACCGTCTTCAGGAACACGCCTGGCGGCGTCTGCTTGACCAGTTCATCCATCAGGTACACCGGCTGGTTACGGTCGGCCTGCAAATCTTCCACCGCCTGCTGGCGCGCCTTCAGCGCGTCGATTTCCTGGCGCAGCGTGGAGATTTCCACGATCTTCTTGTCCAGCTCAACGATGGCGCCTTTCAGCTCCTCATTGCGCAGCGACTGGATCGAAATGGCACGTTGGTTATAGCCGCCGACCATCGCAACAATGGTCGCGCCGACGCCGAAGCCGATACCCAGCATGGCGTAGAAAGCTTTCTTGCGCAGTGCGCGTTTTTCTTCCCGGTGGGGGAGAAGGTTGATACGTATCATTAGCCGAACCTCCGCATGGCTAGGCCGCAGGCCACCAGGTATGCCGGCGCATCGCTGCGCAGCGCCTGTTCACGCACGCCGGACGCCAGCTGCATGCCTTTGAACGGCGAAATCACGGCGCTGGAAATTCGGGTGCGGCTGGCGATCATGTCCAGCAAGCCCGGCAACACGGCACAGCCGCCAGCCAGGAAAATCTGGTCGATCTTGGTGAATGGCGTCGAGGTGAAGAAGAACTGGATCGCACGCGTCACTTCCAGCGCGGCGCCTTCCAACCACGGGGTCAGAACGTCGGACTGGTAGTTCTCCGGCAGGTCGCCCGCCTTCTTGCGCGCTTCGGCCTCTTCGAAAGCCAGGCCGTAGGAACGCACGATATCCTGGGTCAGCGAGTTGCCGCCGAACGGCTGCTCGCGCTCATAGACAGTCGTGCCATCCAGCATCACCGAGATCTGGGTCGACACGGCACCGATCTGGAACAGCGCGATCACCTGGCCTGCGCCGGCATTCGGCAACTGCGAGGTGACGTGGTCCAATGCGGCGCGCGCGGCGTAGGATTCGACATCCACCACCGTCGCTTTCATGCCGGCCTCTTCGGCGATCGCCACCCGGTCGACGACTTTTTCGCGGCGTGCTGCTGCCAGCATCACCTCGATGTCTTCCAACGAGTTGGCAACCGGCCCGATCACGTCGAAGTCCAGGCTCACCTCGTCCAGCGCGAACGGGATGTACTGGGCAGCTTCGGACTCGACCTGCAGTTCGAGCTGCTGCTCAGACAAACCGGCCGGCAGCACGATTTTTTTAGTAATGACGGAAGCAGGCGGCATGCCCAGCGCGACGTTCTTGGCGCGCGTGCCGCTTTTCTTGACCAGGCGGCGTACCGCCTCGACCACTTGCTCCATATTTTCAATATTGCCGTCGGCAACTGCGCCGCGCGGCAAGGGCTCCGATGCGCACCGTTCGAGACGCATGCCGTCCTTGCCCGAATCGGACAATTCCACCAAGCGCACACTCGAGGTGCTGATATCTAAGCCAACCAGCGGGCCCTGGGCGCCGCCAAACAGGGCTTTCAGATCCAATGGCATGGATGCACTCCTGACAACTCCATAGACATTTACATATCCAAATTCGTTTAAAAACCCGTGTTTAGACCGCAAACATGAGACAGTACATTAGATGCTAGCAACATTGTCAGCGCCGTGTAAAGATATTTCTCCAGTGCACCATTAATGTTTTGTGAGGGATTTGCCACACCCGATGTTGCAATTAATGGCATATCAAGAAACTAAGTTGCTTGGTTGCCCATAGTAAATATTTCCGGATATCACGTGCGCTCAGGCGCCCGGGCCCTCATTTATAATGCCTTGCATAAAACTTAGTGAAGCTGCATATGACCGCAAACAACCACGAGACCACGGCAAAAAAAACGCCGAAGGGTTTTCTGCTGATGGCCCTGATTTCTTTGCTGGGCCTGATCCTGGCCGGCGTGCTGCTGGTGGTGTTCGGCCTGGCCCTGGCCTACCCCAACCTGCCATCGCTCGATACCATTACCGACTACCGGCCGAAAATACCGCTGCGTATTTACTCGGCCGACAATGTGCTGCTCGGCGAGTTTGGCGAAGAGCGCCGCAACCTGGTGCATATCAAGGACATCCCCGATGTCATGAAGCAGGCGGTGCTGGCCATTGAAGACAGCAACTTCTATGAACACGGCGGCGTCGACTACTGGGGCATCCTGCGCGCCGCAGTCCACAACGCAACCGGCGGCGCCCGCCAGGGGGCGTCCACCATTACGCAGCAGGTGGCGCGCAACTTCTTCCTCTCCAGCGAGCAGACGTTCAAGCGCAAGGCCTATGAAGCGCTGCTGGCCTGGAAGATCGAGCAGAACCTGACTAAGGACCAGATCCTGGAGGTCTACATGAACCAGATCTACCTGGGGCAGCGGGCCTACGGCTTTGCTTCGGCCGCTCAAATCTATTTCGGCAAGAATCTGAAAGACATTAGCGTGGCGGAAGCGGCCATGCTGGCCGGCCTGCCTAAAGCGCCTTCGGCCTACAACCCGGTGGTCAACCCGAAGCGCGCCAAGGTGCGCCAGCAGTACATCCTGCAGCGCATGGCCCAGCTTGGCTATATTACGCCCGCACAGTACGAGACGGCGAAGAATGAACAGTTAAAAGTGAAAACAGACAGCAGCGCGTTTGGTGTTCATGCCGAATATGTTGCGGAAATGGCGCGCCAGCTGGTCTACGAGCAGTTCAAGGAGGAGACTTACACGCGCGGCCTGAACGTGTTCACCACGATTACCAAGGCCGACCAGGACGCCGCCTACCTGGCGCTGCGCAGCGGCGTGATGGAATACGAGAAGCGCCATCCGTACCGTGGCCCGGAATCCTATGTCGACCTGCCGGCCAATAAATCTGAAGCCGACGAAATCATCGAAACCGAACTGGCCGAGCATTCGGACAGCGACAATATCGTGGCGGCCATGGTGCTCTCCGCCGCCGCCGACAAGGTGGTGGCAGTCACCGCCTCCGGCGAGGAAATCACCATCAAGGGCGCCGGCCTGGCCATGGGCAAGAGCTGGCTTTCGGACAAGAACCCGCCGAACAAGCGCATCCGCCGCGGCGCCGTGATCCGCGTCATGCAGGACGACAAGGACTGGCTGATCACCCAGATGCCGGAAGTGGAATCGGCCTTCGTCTCGGCCAGCACCGAAGATGGCGCGATCAAGGCCATGGTGGGCGGCTTCGACTACAACCGCAACAAGTTCAACCACGTGACCCAGGCCTGGCGCCAGCCGGGTTCCTCGTTCAAGCCTTTCATCTATTCAGCCTCGCTGGAGCGCGGCCTGTCGCCGGCCACCATGATCAACGACGCGCCGATCTCTTTTGACGCCGGCCAGACCGGCGGCCAGGCCTGGGAGCCAAAGAACTACGACGGCAAGTACGAAGGCCCGATGACCATGCGGCGCGGCCTGACCAAGTCGAAGAACATGATCTCGATCCGTATCCTGCACCGCATCGGCGCCAAGTACGGCCAGGAATATACGACCCGCTTCGGCTTCGACCCGGAACGCAACCCGCCTTACCTGACGCTGGCCCTGGGTGCCGGCGGCGTGACGCCGATGCAGATGGCGGGCGCCTACGCGGTGTTTGCCAACGGCGGCTACAAGATCTCGCCCTACCTGATCGCCAAGGTCACCGACTCCAGCGGCAAGGTGCTGTCGCAGGCCACCCCGGACAAGGCGGGCGACGAAAAGAACCGCGTGATCGACGAGCGCAACGCCTTCCTGATGGATTCGATGATGAAGGACGTGGTGCGCTTTGGTACGGCAACCCGCGCGCTGTCGCTGAAGCGCCCCGACATCGCGGGCAAGACCGGCACCACCAACGACTCGATCGACGCCTGGTTCGCAGGCTACCAGGCCAAGCTGGTAGGCATCGCCTGGATCGGCTTCGACCAGCCCAAGAACCTGGGCAACAAGGAAACCGGCGGCGGCCTGGCCCTGCCGATCTGGATCAGCTACATGGGCAAGGCGCTGAAGGGTATTCCGATTGAGGAAAGGCCGATTCCGCAGGGCATTATTGCCCAGGATGGCGAGTACTACTATGCGGAGAATCCGCCGGGCGTGGGCATCGACAGCCTGGAAGGCGCTACCCGCGGCACCCCGGCGGAAGAAAAGCAGAAAGACGCGGTCAAGAACGAGCTGTTCTAAAACCGGTAAGTCCGGGTCAGACCCAAGGGGCTGACCCAACCGGCGAGCGCCGCGTGGCGGGTCCGACCTTTAGGTCGTACCCAGGTTTACCGGTTCTAAGGCGCCACCACCACCGGCGCCCCGCCCTGCTCCGTCACAATCTCCGACAGCGCCTGGTACAACTCCGTACCGCGGCGCGTATCGACCCACTTGCCCGCCACCTGGCGATAGTGGAAACCGCCCGAGCGCGCCGCCACCCACAGCTCCTGCATCGGCGCCTGCGAGTTGATGATCACCTTCGAGCCGTTCTCGACGAACTCGATCTCCAGCACATTGCCGCTACGGCTGCACTCCACGTCCACCATGTCCTGCGCACACAGGCGGTCCAGCGATGCCTCGATCGCATCCAGGGTCGCTTCGGCCTGGTCCAAAAATTCCGATTCGGTCATGCTACACTCCAAGATTCCTATCAAGCCCCTATTCTAATCGTGAAGTCCCCAATCGCACTTGCTGTCCTTACAATGGCAGCCCTGCTGGCCGGATGCGGCCAAACCGGCCCCCTCTATATGCCAAAGCGACCCGCCAAGCCCGCCACCGAGGCGAAACCGGGCGTGGCGCCACCGGCGGCTCCGGTTCCGTCCACACCACCAGCATCCCAACAGTAAGCTTATGTCCCATTTCGAATACCAGAACGGCGTGCTGCACGCCGAAGGCGTCGCGCTCGATCGCATTGCAGAACAGTACGGCACCCCGGCCTACGTCTATTCCAAATCCCAGCTCAGCGAGAACTTCGACTCCTACGCCAACGCCTGCGCCGGCCGCGACGCGCTGGTGTGCTATGCGATGAAGGCCAATTCCAACCTTGCCATCCTTGACCTGCTGTCCCGCCGCGGCGCCGGCTTCGACATTGTGTCGGGCGGCGAACTGCTGCGCGTGATCGCCGCCGGCGGCGACCCGAAGAAAGTGATCTTCTCCGGTGTCGGCAAGAGCGTGGAAGAAATGCGCCTGGCGCTGGAACACGACATCCTTTGCTTCAACGTCGAATCGATCCCCGAACTGCACCGCCTGAACCAAGTGGCGGGCAGCATGGGCAAGAAAGCGCGCATCTCGCTGCGCGTGAACCCGAACGTGGACGCCAAGACCCACCCTTATATCGCCACCGGCCTGAAAGCCAACAAGTTCGGCGTGGCCTTCGACGACGCGCTGGAAACCTACCGCACCGCCGCCAAGCTGCCGCACCTGGACGTGTCGGGCATCGACTGCCACATCGGCTCGCAATTGCTGGACGACGCGCCGCTGCTGGAAGCGCTGGACAAGCTGATTGAACTGATCGACGCGCTGGGCGCCGAAGGCATCCACCTGCACCACCTGGACATCGGCGGCGGCCTGGGCATCGATTACGGCGACGGCGCACCGGTGCCGGTCGGCGACTACCTGGCCCGCCTGTTCAAGCGCATCGATGCGTGGCGCGCGGAAAAGCACGGCGGCGCACCGATCAAGGTGATCTTCGAACCGGGCCGCTCGATCGTCGGCAATGCCGGCGTGCTGCTGACCCGCGTGGAATTCATCAAGCACGGCGAAGAGAAGAACTTCTGCATCGTCGACGCGGCCATGAACGATATGGCACGCCCGGCGATGTACCAGGCGTGGATGGACATGCAGCCGGTGCTGCGCAACGGCGCCGCCGCCGCCATGTTCGACGTGGTCGGCCCGATCTGCGAGTCCGGCGACTGGCTGGCCCGCGACCGCGAGCTGGGCGTCGATGCCGGCGACCTGCTGGTGATGAAGACCGCCGGCGCCTACGGCATGACCATGGCCTCCAACTACAACACCCGCGGCCGCGCCGTGGAACTGATCGTCGACGGCGACAAAGTCCACGTCGTGCGCCAGCGCGAAAATCCAGCCGACCTGTTCGCGCTGGAATCTGTCATCCGCTAAAAACCGGTACAGCAGCCATGGGCAGGGTTGTGCGACGTTGACTTTCGGCGAAGATCAACAACGCACAACAACCCCGTTATCCGCAAGATCATCGGGGGTCCGACCCTTGGGTCAGACCCCGGGTTACCGGTTTTCCAGCGCGCGCCCACCAGGCGCGCATTCCAAGCAGAACAAGTACGATCAGCCCGAACAGAATCGGCTTGTTGAAGTCGTGCTTGCCTGCCCGCATCCACCAGAAATGCAGGATCCCCAGCGGCGCGATCACGTACACCAGTTTATGCAGCAGCTGCCAGCGCTTGCCGCCGAGGCGGCGCACCATGGCGTTGGTGCTGGTCACCGCCAGCGGCACCAGCAGCACGAACGCAGTAAAGCCGACGGTGATAAAAGGCCGCTTGACGACATCCTTCAACATCTCCTGCACGTCGAAGAAGTGATCGAACCACAGGAAAGTGGTGAAGTGCAGCAGTGCGTAGAAAAAGGCGTACAGGCCCATCATGCGGCGCAACTTGAGCAGCCAGTTCCAACCCGATAACCGGCGCAGCGGAGTGACCGCCAGCGTGATGCACAGGAAGTACAAGGTCCACGAACCGGTATTGCGCGTGATGTACTGCAGCGGCTCGACCAGCTGGTCGGTCGCGACCAGGTAGGCCAGCGCAAAGAACGGCACCAGCGCCAGCATGAAGGCGATGGATTTGATCGCCGTCAGCTGGCGCGCAGTTGGGGTAAAGGCCATCAGTAGAACTTCTTCAGGTCCATGCCGGTGTACAGCGATGCCACTTCCGGGTAGCCGTTGAACATCAGCGTCTTGCGCTTCTTGGTGAAGAAGCCGTCCTCGCCGATGCGGCGCTCGGACGCCTGCGACCAGCGCGGGTGGTCGACGTCCGGATTCACGTTCGAATAGAAGCCGTATTCGCTGGGCGCCGACTTGTTCCAGGATGTGCGGGGCATGTCGCGCACGAAGCGGATCTTGACGATCGACTTGGCGGATTTAAAGCCGTACTTCCACGGCACCACCATGCGCACCGGCGCGCCGTTCTGGTTCGGCAGCACGTCGCCATACATGCCCAGTGTGAGCAGCGCCAGAGGATGGTTGGCTTCGTCGATGCGCAAGCCTTCCACGTATGGCCAATCGAGCACGCGGCTGCGCACGCCAGGCATCTGGTTGTGGTCGGCCAGGGTGATGAATTCGACGAACTTGGCATTGCCGGTCGGTTCGACCTTCTTGATCAATTCGGAGAACGAGTAGCCTACCCACGGGACCACCATCGACCAGCCTTCCACGCAACGCAGGCGATAGATGCGCTCCTCCAGCGGTGCCAACTTGAGCAGGCTGTCGATGTCCAACGTCATCGGCTTTTTGACTTCGCCTTCGATCTGCACCGCCCAGGGACGCGTGCGCAGCGTGTGCGCATTCTCGGCCGGATCGGATTTGTCGGTGCCGAATTCGTAGAAGTTGTTGTAGCTGGTGGCGTCCTTGCGCGAGGTCTGCTTCTCCATCACGGCGTAAGCAGGATTCAGCTTGGACGGCAGGTTGGCCGCCTGTACCAGTTCGGGGCCGAGGATGGCGCCAGCAGCAGCCAGCTTGATGAACTTGCGGCGCGCTTCAAAAACTTCGCGCGGCGTGATTTCGGAAGGGAGGATCAGCATGGTCGGCTCCAACTGGTGCAAGGTAATAGCTAAACCTTACACCAGTTTGCTGAAGCCGATATTAAAGCTTGCCGTAGGAATGCAGGCCGGAGAGGAACATGTTCACGCCCAGGAAGGCGAAGGTGGTGACCAGCAGGCCGACCAGGGCCCACCATGCCGCCGGGCGGCCGCGCAGGCCCGACATCAAGCGCATATGTAGCCAGGCCGCGTAATTCAGCCAGACGATCAGGGCCCAGGTTTCTTTCGGGTCCCACGACCAGTAGCCGCCCCAGGCTTCCGCCGCCCACAGGGCGCCAAGGATGGTGGCAATGGTGAAGAAGGCGAAGCCGATCGAGATTGCCTTGTACATCACGTCATCCAGCACTTCCAGCGCCGGCAGGCGGTCCGCCAGCAGGCCATGCGACTTGAGCAGGTAGGCCGAGGCCACCATTGCTGCCAGCGCGAACGTGCCGTAGCCGATGAAGTTGGCCGGCACGTGGATCTTCATCCACCAGCTTTGCAGCGCCGGCACCAGCGGCTGGATCTCCGATGCGCCGCGCGCCACGGTGTACCACAGCAGGAAGCCGACCGCGGCCGAAATCACCAGCAGCACGAAGGGCCCCAGGGTGCGGGTCTTGTAGTGCGCTTCGTAGTACAGGTAGAACATCGCAGTGATCAGCGAGAACAGGATGAATACTTCATACAGGTTCGAGATCGGGATGTGGCCGACGTCGGTGCCGATCAGGTAAGACTCGTACCAGCGCACCAGCATGCCGGTTACGCCCAACACGATGCCGGCCCAGCACAGCCGCGAGCCGATCGCGCCGCCGAAGTCGGAACGCGCCACCAGCCCGCCCCAGTAGAACAGGGTGGACAGGACGAACATGGTGCTCATCCACAGGATGGCCGACTGGCTCGACAGCATGTACTTGAGGAAGAAACGCTGGTCCGCAGCCGCCAGGTCGCCGCCGTACAGGCTGACCGCCCACAGCGCCAGCGCAAACGACAGCGGCATCAGCCAGCGCAAGGGCTTCCAGTACCAGCCCAGGGCGGCAAACGCGGGCGCCGAGGCCAGCAGGATGCCCTTCTCGTAGATGTCCATATAGGCGCCGAAGCGGTTGAAGGCGTACAGCGCCCCCACGCCCAGGGCCAGTGCGAACAGCCAGTCGAGCGCGTTCAGGCGCTTGAAATAGCCGGGTTGCTGGGTATAAGTTTGTATTGCTTCCATTTGCGATTCTCCAAAACTTGGCAACAGCTTACGCCGATTGCGGAAGTTTTTCCTTGAGTTCCTTAAATTCCTTTTCGAAGTCCAGCGTCTTGCGCTGGGTGCTCATGGCCATCAGGGCCTCGGCACCGCCTTCGCCATCCTTGATCCAGACCCAGACGCGGCGCTCGCGGATGTAGAACATCGCGAACACGCCCAGCACCAGCAGCACGCAGCCGAGGTACACAATCGTTTTACCCGGCGAGCGGGTGACCTGGAATACCGAAGCCTTGATCTGGGTGAAATCATCGAGCTGCAGGTAAACCGGGGCGCCATAGAAGAAGCTGTCCGACAGTGCGTTGGTGGCCAGTTGCAGGAAGCGGCCGTGGCTTACATCCAGCGCCGCAGCCGGCTTGCCATCCTGGGCGCGGGCGGCTTGCCACAACTCCCACATCGAGCCATTCAGGATCTTCAGGAAGATCTCGGCGGCCTTGGTCTGCTCGGCCTGCGGCACCTTCTCCAGGAAGCGGCTGATGGCGAAGAAGCCGGCGCCGTTGCTGTCGCCGGCGAAGATTTCCAGGCCTTTCAGCGCCGAGGCTTCCAGCTGCCCACGCAGGACATCGCCAGCCTTCGTTTGCGGCATGGCGTGCGCCGCATAGTTCGCGGCGGCTTTCTGGCGCAGGGCAGGATCCTGCAGGGCGGCACGCAGGCGCATCCACTCGCGCACGCTGTGCTCGTCGTCGGCAGGAATGCGCAGGTAGCTGAACGGGTCGGACGGGTTGGCGCGCACCCCGGCCAGGTACACGGTATCGCCTTCGATGGTGACCGGCTGCATGTAGTTCTGGTATTCGCGCGCCTGGCCGGTCTTGTCGCGCAGCTTGTACTGCACCGAGGGGCCGACGTTCTTCAGGTCCTTGTTATGGGCGGTCTTGGCGGCCGAGCCCAGTTGCTTGTCCAGGCTGCGCGAGAACGATTCATTCAAGCTCTCGCCCTTGGTGACGGCGCGCGCGTCCTGGCCGCTGATGTTTTCCACGTTGAAGGGGCGGAAGTCGCTCCACTCCACGGTGTACTCGTCGTTCAGCTTGGTGGTGCCGTTGACTTCGCCGTCCAGGCCGAAGGTGGTGGTGGCGGTGCCCTTCATCGGGTGGCCAAGCAGCTTCAGCTTGCTGCCGCCGTCTTCGAAGGACGACTGGTAGATCGCCACGCCTTCAAAGATCAGCGGCTTGTTGACCTCGACCACGGCATCGACCGTCTTGCCGCTTGCGTTGGAGCGCACGGTCACATGGCTGGCGAACAGCTTCGGCATGCCGGTGCTGTAGAAGTCGATATCGAATTTCTTGAGCTGGATGGTGAATGGCAGTTCCTGGATCAGTACGCCATCCGGGCGCGACAGGATGGCGGTATTGCCGGCCGAGCCTTCCGGCAGTGCGATATTGCCGCGGTAAGTCGGGTTGTGCACGCCAAGACGGTGCTGGGCCGGGATGTCGGCGATCAGGCCGGTGCCGCCGAAGGCGGTCTTGCCCAGCAGCCATTGCTGGAAGCGGATCGGCAGGTCGGAGTCGAGCATGCCGCCGACCAGGATAATGACGATGGCGCTATGGGCGAAGATATAGCCGAACTTGTTGCCCGCGCCGCGCTTGGCCGACACCAGGGTGGCGCCGTCTTTTTCAATGATCTTGGCGCCGTAGCCTGCATGGCCCAGGCGCTGGGCAGTCTGGCCTGCCAGCTGCTCGCGCGACAGCGGCGACTGCCAATGCGCCTTGTGGTGGAAATTGTTGAGCGAAGCCTCGCGCACTTTCTCGCGCCAGCTTTGCATATCCTTCAGCATCTTGGGCGTATTGTGCACGATGCACAGCGAGGTCGACACGACCAGCAAGCCGCACATGGAAACGAACCACCACGAAGAATAAATCGCGTACAGCCCCAGTTTATTGAACACTTCGAACCAGAACGGGCCGAACTGGTTGATGTAGTTCGGCATCGGCTGGCTTTGCTGCACGATGGTGCCGATGATCGCGGCGAAGATGATCACCACGAACAGCGCGATTGCGAAACGCATCGAGGACAGCAGCTCGACCGTCTCAGCCAGTGGGCCGCGCCGGTTGCGCAGCTGGATTCCGGAAGTGCTTGGGGTGTCGCTCATTGCTGCTCAGGAAAAAAAGTCAGGAGGATATGCAAAAAAAGGGCAGCCTGCTTGCGCGGCCGCCCTTTTCATGTCCAGAACCGCCCTGCATCGGGCGGCGCATTGCAATTACTTCAAGCCGGCCATGTAGTCGGCAACCGCTTCGATTTCCTTGTCGGACATGCGGTAAGCGATGGTTTGCATTTCAGCGCTGGACTTGCGGGTGCCGGCCTTGAAGGCTTTCAGGGTGGCCGCGGTGTAGTCCTGGTGCTGGCCGCCTACGCGCGGGTACATGGCGGGCATGCCGCCGCCGGCTGGGCCGTGGCAGGAAGCACAGGCTGGCACGCGGTTTTCAGCGATCCCGCCGCGGTAGATCTTCTTGCCCAGTTCGATGGTGTCCTTGTTCTTGGCGGCGCCAGTCTTGCTTGGCTCGGTAGCCAGGTAGGCAGCCACGTTTTTCTTCTCTTCTTCGGTCAGCGCCTTGGCGAAGGCGGTCATCACGGTGCCTGGACGGGCATCGCCGCTGAAGGCCACCAGTTGCTTGTAAACGTAGGCTTCGCCCTGGCCACCCAGTTTCGGGTTGATGGTGATGGTCGATGCACCCTTGGCGCCATGGCAGGATACGCAGGCCGGGATGCCGCGTGCGTTGTCACCTTCAGCATACAGGGTAGCGCCTTTAGCTGGATCAACCTTGGCTGCTGCCGGGGCATGCGCTTCATTAGCGGAGGCCACGCCGGAAACGGCCAGCATTGCGACGAACAAGGATTTTACAAATGGCGAAAACGCACGATTCATTCAGACACCTTGGGACAGAAGTAAATAATGAGTAGTATAGGAATTGGCGCAATATAGCATGGCAACAATTCGTAACCCCTTATTGTACAATAGCTTTCCTGCACTTTTGCCCTCTTTTTGTTGCTTTCCCCATGTCCAAACTCTGGCAAGCCCGTTTTTTCACTACCGTTAACCATCTGCGCGACCTGCCGCGCACGACGGTGCCAGAGATCGCCTTTGCGGGCCGCTCCAATGCTGGCAAATCCACCGCGATCAATATCCTGTGCAACCAGAAAGGCTTGGCTTTCGCCTCCAAGACCCCTGGCCGCACCCAGCACATCAATTTCTTCTCGATCGGCGGCGCCCACGTCGCGATGCACCGCCACGACCCGCTCAACATGGATGAGCTGCAATGCCTGGTCGCGGACTTGCCGGGCTACGGCTACGCGGAAGTGTCGGGCGATGCCAAGAACCACTGGCAGCGCCTGCTGGGCGACTATGTCCAGCGGCGCGAGCAGCTGGCCGCCCTGATCCTGATGATGGACGCGCGCCGCCCGTTTACCGACCTGGACCAGCAGATGATCGAATGGTTTGCCCCGACCGGCAAACCGATCCACTGCATCCTGACCAAGGCCGACAAGCTCAACCGCAATGAATCCATCAATGTGCTGCGCCAGGCGCAAGCCAAGCTTGACAGCTACGTCGATGAAGACGGCGAAGGTTTCCCCTTCACCGTGCAACTGTTTTCCGCGCTGAAGCGCATCGGCATCGAGGAAGCGACGGCCAAGATCGAAGAGCTGGCCGGCCTCGCCGACGGCGACCAAGCGCCCATTCCTGATGAAAGCGAAGAATGATCACTCCTGATTTTCCGGCTATCCGCATGCGCCGCATGCGCCGCGACCCGTTCTCGCGCGCCCTGATGCGCGAGAACACCGTCACCGTGGACGACCTGATCTACCCGGTCTTCGTGGTGGAAGGCGCCAACCGCCGCGAAGCGGTGAGCACCATGCCGGGCGTGGACCGCATCTCGATCGACAACCTGCTGAAGGTGGCCGAAGAATGCGTGAAGCTGGGCATCCCGGTGCTGTCGCTGTTCCCGAATATCGACCCGTCGCTGAAAACCAATGACGGCGTGGAAGCCACCAACCCGGAAGGCCTGATTCCGCGCGCAGTGCGCGAGCTGAAGAAAAACTTCCCTGAGCTGGGCATCATGACCGACGTGGCGCTGGACCCGTACACCAGCCACGGCCAGGACGGCACCGTCGATGAGAAAGGCTCGATCCTGAACGACGAGACCACCGCGATGCTGGTGCGCCAGGCGCTGACCCAGGCCGAAGCCGGCGTCGACATCGTCGGCCCGTCCGACATGATGGACGGCCGCATCGGCGTGATGCGCAAGGCGCTGGAAGACAAGGGCCTGATCCACACGCGCATCATGGCTTACTCGGCGAAATACGCGTCCGCCTTCTACGGCCCGTTCCGCGATGCGGTCGGCTCGGCGGCGGCGCTAGGCAAGGCCGACAAGTTCACCTACCAGATGGACCCGGCCAACACCGACGAAGCGCTGCGCGAAGTGGCGCTGGATATCGCCGAAGGCGCCGACATGGTGATGGTCAAGCCAGGCATGCCTTACCTGGACATCGTGCGCCGCGTGAAAGATGAGTTCAAGGTGCCGACCTATGCCTACCAGGTATCGGGCGAATACGCCATGCTGAAGGCCGCCGCGCTGAACGGCTGGCTCGATCACGACAAGGTGATGATGGAATCGATGATGGCCTTCAAGCGCGCCGGCGCCGACGGCGTCCTGACCTACTTCGCGCTCGATATTGCGCGCAAGCTCAAGGGTTAAAACCGGTAAACCTGGGTCTGACCCAAGGGTCAGACCCTGTCTGCATAACGGCCGCGGGGTTGGTTATGCGATTTTGACTTTCGACGAAGATCAAATTCGCACAACCAACCCCGCGGCCGTTGTACCGTTGGGGGTCAGACCCTTGGGTCTGACCTCGGTTTACCGGTTTCAAGCATTCAAGCCCTTAACGTGCTGCACGCCCTCCTGGCGGTTCTGCAGGATTTGCGGTGCCAGCGAGCCAACGATCATGCCGACAAAGGCCATCAACAGGCCGGCCAGCTGGCCCGGGAACTTCGCAGCCAATTCTTCGCCGCCAATCTCCTTGAAGAACACCAGCCAGGTCGCAATACCGAACACCAGCGACAGGATAGCGCCCTGCGTGGTGGCGCGCTTCCAATACAGGCCCATGACCAGCGGCACGAATGCAGCCACCAGCGGGACCTGGTAAGCGCTCGACACCAGCTCGTAGATCGAGGTACCGTTCATCCTTACGGCATACAGCAATACCAAGCCCGCAAACACCACAATGGTGGCGCGCATGGCGAACAGCTGCTGCTTGTCGTTCATGCCGGGGCGCAGGTTCTTCAGGATGTTCTCCACAAAACTGGTCGATGGCGCCAGCAGCGTCGCGGACGAAGTCGACTTGATTGCCGACAGCAGCGCACCGAAGAACAGGATCTGCATCACCAGCGGCATCTTGGTCAATACGAAGGTTGGCAGCAGGCGCTGGGTGTCGTTCTTGGCCAATTCCAGGCCGTGTTCGCCCATCACAATGATGGCGCAGCAGACGATGAACATCGGCACCGCGGCGAACAGGATGTAGCTGGCGCCACCGATAATCGCGCCGGCGCGCGCAGTCGGCGCGTTCTTGGCCGACATCACGCGCTGGAAGACGTCTTGCTGCGGAATCGAGCCCAACATCATGGTCACGGCCGAACCGACGAAAAAGGCGATGTCGGTGAACTGCGGCGGCGGCAGGAAGTTGCCGAGGTCCTTGCCGGCTACCATATCGACCACCTTGCCCGCACCGCCCGCCAGGTCGGCCGAGAAGAAGGCAATCACGGACAGGCCAACCACCAGCACGATCATCTGGATGAAGTCGGTCCAGGCCACCGCCAGGAAACCGCCGATCACAACGTAGATCAGCACCGCCAGGGTGCCGACGATCATGCCCGTGGTTTCCGACATGGCGCCATTGGTCAGCACCGTGAACACCAGGCCCAGGGCGGTGATCTGCGCCGCCACCCAGCCCAGATAGGAAACGATGATGGCCACCGAGCAGAACACCTCGATGCCCTTGCCGAAGCGCTGGCGGTAAAAGTCGCCGATGGTCAGCAGGTTGAGCTTGTACAGGCGGGCGGCGAAGAACATGCCGACCAGGATCAGGCAGGTACCGGCGCCGAACGGGTCTTCCACGACTGCGTTCAAGCCCCCCTGCACGAACTTGGCAGGAATGCCCATCACGGTTTCCGCGCCAAACCAGGTTGCGAAGGTTGTCGTAACAACCATAATCAGGGGCAGGCTGCGGCCGGCCACCGCGAAGTCGGTCGTATTCTTGATGCGGGTACCGGCCCACATGCCGAGGCCGAGCGTGCCCAGCAGGTACAGCACAACAAAGGAAATCAGGGTGATGTTCATCGCAGCGGAAACTCCGGCTCCAATCGGCAAATTTCGCGATTATATCTGCAAGAACCCTGCCGGTTTCAAGAATTTTTGCGGCGTTGTTGCCTTATCGCACTTTGCCATAATTCGGCCAGAATTCGAGCAACAGGAAGGCTTGCAGCTCTTTTTCGTCTTCCTTGCGCGCACTCATTGGAACGTTGCGGCCAAGGCGGTGCGATTCCCACACGAAGTCGCCCGGCTTCTCCTTGCGGATCATCTCGACCATCTTCTTGACGATTGCCGTTTCGATATCCTTTTCCGCGCCCTGGTCGACGTGGACCTGCTGCTGCCATTGGCGCTTGAAGTTGCTGCTGAAGCCGCGGAACTTGATATCGGCGCCATTGAAGGTCTGGTTGACGATCTGGAACACGCCGCCGGTATCGTTGCGCTCGCCATTCGCATTGCGCCCCTGGGCGCCCATGATATTGGCCAGGGCGCGCGCCTTGCCGGTGGCGCCGGCATCTTCTTCCTGGGCCGACTGCTGCGAATCGCCGTTACGCGCACGGCGGCGCTGCTCGATCAGGGCTGCCATGTCGGGCACGGTATCCGGTACCGGGGTCAGCTTGGCCTGCTCGGGCGGCACGATCTTCTCCTGCGGCTTGATGACCTCGGTGATCGCGTTCTTGTTCGGCGGCAGGTAGGCGCGCGAGGAGCGCGGGGTTTCCTTGGATGGCTTGGCCTTCGGCTGCGCTTTGGGCTTGGGTTGCGGCGCCGGTTTGCCTGGGGTGATGTAGACCATCTCGCCCGCCTTGGGCGGTGGGGTCAGCTCGATCTTGTCCTTCGGCTTGATGAAATAGATCAGCACCATCAGCAAGTGCAGGCCGATGGTGAAGGCGATCCCCCAGCGGTTCGGCTTGCCTGAGCCATATTCAAGCACCTTGTCCTGCGGCCAGGGCTGGCCGCAGGTCGGGCAATGCTGCCCGTCGTGGGCCGCAAGTTCGGCGTGGGAATGGGTGTACTGGTGCAAGATATTGGCTTTTTACTGAAGATGCTGGGGAGGAAGCTTACCGACTTTCGCCCTTGACGAATGTTACAGGTTGTAAGCGCCGCCCCGCATATTATCAGTGTTTGGCCGCTTTGAAGGCCCTGAGCTCGACCGGCTGCACCGCTTCCGTTGCAGAACCGTCATCGAGGTCCCTATCCTTCATTGGGCCGCTGCCGGAGTACTTATCCAGGAACAGGTAAATCACCGGGGTAATGTACAAGGTAATCACCTGCGAGAACAGCAGGCCGCCAATCACGGCCAGGCCCAGCGGCTGGCGCAGTTCGGCGCCGGCACCCAGGCCAAGTGCGATCGGCAAGGCGCCCATCAGGGCCGCCAGCGTGGTCATCATGATCGGACGGAAACGCAGGATGCAGGCCTCGCGGATCGCATCCATTGGCGCCTTGCACTGCTCCCGCTGCGCCACCAGGGCGAAGTCGATCATCATGATCGCGTTCTTCTTCACGATACCGATCAGCATCAGGATGCCGATGATGGCGATCATGGTCAGGTCCATCTTGAAGATCCACAAGGTCAGCAGCGCCCCCACGGCAGCCGATGGCAGGCCAGCCAGGATGGTCAGCGGGTGGATATAGCTCTCGTACAGCACGCCCAGCAGCACATAGATCACACCCAGCGCCGCCACGATAAGGATCAGCTGGCTGCTTTGCGAATCCTGGAACACCGCCGCGTCGCCGCCATAGCTGGTGATGATCGAGGCAGGCAGGCCCATCTGCAGGCCCATCTTTTCGATCTTGGCCGTGGCGTTGCCGAGCGGGACGTCCGGCGCCAGGTTGAAGGAAATCGTGATTGCCTGCAGCTGGCCCTGGTGGTTGACCGAAGTCGGGCCCACGGTGCGCTCGACGCTGGCGAAGCTCGACAGCTGCACCAATTGGCCGCTGCTGTTACGCACCGACAGCTTGGTCAGCGAATCGTCGAACTGGCGGTCTTCGGTGGCAGCTTCCAGGATCACGAAATAGCTGGCTGCGGAGGAATAAATGGTCGACACCTGGCGCTCGCCGAATGCCAGGTAAAGCGCGGTGCGCACGTCGGCCAGCTTGACGCCCAGCATATTGGCCTTGTCGCGGTCGATCTTCAACTGCGCCTGCAAGCCCTTGTTCTGCGAATCGCTGGTGACGTCGCGAAAATCGGTATCGGCGCGCATCTGGTCCAGGAACTTGCCGGCCCAGTCATTCAGCGCATCCGGGCTGACCGACTGCAGCGTGTACTGGTAGCGGCTCTTCGATGGACGCCCGCCCAGCTGCAGGTTCTGCACCGGGCTCAGGTAGACCTGGATGCCGGCGATCTTTTTGGTTTCCTTGCGCAGGCTGTCCAGCACCTCAGACATCTTCTTGCGCTCCGAGCGCGGCTTCAGCACCAGGAACATGCGGCCGGTATTGCCGCCACCGGTGAACGAGGTCACGTCCTTGATGTTGGGATTGGCCTGGATCGTCGCGGCTACCTTTTCCTGCAATTCCAGCATGGCGGAGGTGGAAATATCTTCCGAGGCCTCGGTATTGACGCGGATCTGGCCCAGGTCTTCTTCCGGGAAGAAGCCTTTCGGGATCGCGATGTACAGCCAGGCCGTCAGCGCGAAAGTACCGAGCGCGATGCCGAGCACCACGAAGCGGTGGTGCAAGGCCAGGTCCAGCGTGCGTGCATAACCGTCGCGCGTGGCGTGGAAGGCGCGCTCGAAGTAGCGGCCGATGAAGGTATCGTCGCCCGAAGTCTCATGCGAATCGGCCGGCATGAAGCGAGAGGCCAGCATCGGCACCAGGGTCAGCGACACGATCGCAGATACCAGCACCGACAGGCCCACCACCACCGCGAATTCGTGGAACATCAGGCCCATCACACCCGGCATGAAGAAGATCGGGATGAACACCGCCACCAGCGAAATCGAAATCGACACGATGGTGAAGCCCATCTCCCTCGAGCCGATGAGCGCTGCTTGCAAAGGCTTCTTGCCCAGCTCGATATGGCGCACGATATTTTCCAGTACCACGATCGCATCGTCGACCACCAGGCCCACCGCCAACGTGATCCCAAGCAGGGACACATTGTCCAGGCTGTAGCCCAGCGCATACAGCAGCGCCAGCGCGCCGAGCAGCGAGATCGGCATCGTGACAGCCGGGATGAAGGTGGCGGCCAGGCGGCGCAGGAACAGGAAGATCACCAGCACCACCAGCACCACGGTCAGCGCCAGGGTCAGGTTGACGTCGTGGATTGCTTCGCGGATCGACACCGAGCGGTCGTTGACCAGGTTGATCGAGACCGATTCCGGCAACTGGGCGCGGAAGCGCGGCAGCAGCTTGCGTACCGCATCGACCACCTGCACGGTGTTGGCATCGGGCTGGCGTTGCACCAGCAGCACGATGGCGCGCTCGCCGTTATAGCTGCCGGCGGCCTTGATCGACTGGTAGCTGTCTTCCACCGTCGCCACTTCCTTCAGGCGCACCGGCTGGCCATTGCGGGTGGCGATGATCAGGTCGGCGAAATCGGCGGCGTGCATCAGTTGCGCGTTGCCCTGGATGGTCAGCGTCTGGCTCGGGCCATCGATGGTGCCCAGCGGCGTGTTGGCGTTGGCCGCCTTGATGGCAGCCTGCAGCTCGTCGAGCGTCAGGTTGCGCGAGTTCATCAGGTCCGGCTTGGCGCGCACGCGCACCGCGAATCGCTTCTGGCCATTGACCGAGACCTGGGCCACGCCCGGCAGGGTGGACAGGTTGGGCGCCACCAGGTTTTCCGCGTAATCGTTCAACTCGGACAAACTCAGCGAGGGCGAGGTCATGGTGGCGAACAGCACCGGCGCATCGGCCGGGTTGACCTTGCGGTAGGACGGCAAGTCCGTCATTTCCTGCGGCAGCGAACGCTGGGCGCGCAGCAATGCGGCCTGCACGTCGACCGCCGCTTCATTGACGTTGATCGACGGGTCGAATTCCAGCGTCAGCGAGGTGTTGCCCAGCGTGCTGGTCGAAGTGATCATCGACAGGCCGCCGATGGTGGAGAATTGTTTTTCCAGCGGCAGCGCGACCGACGAGGCCATGGTTTCCGGCGAAGCGCCCGGCAAGTCGGCGCTGACGTTGATGACCGGGGTGTTGTAGCTCGGCAGCGCGGCGACGGGGATGTGGGCATAGGCCAGCACGCCCGCCAGGATCAGGCTCAGCGAGAGCAGCACCACCATCACGGGGCGCCGGATACTCAGCTCGGAAAGGTTCATTCGGACTTGCCTTTCTTGTGGCCCTTGCCGTTCTGTGCCACTGCGGGTTCGGCGATGCGGACTTTGCCGCCCGGCCGCAGGTTCTGCTTGCCTTCCACAATGATCTGCTCATCGCCATTCAGGCCGGTGACCGCGGCCAATGCGCCGAAGCCGTGGATACGCTGGACGTTGACTACCTTGGCCGTCTGGTCGGGCGCAACGGCGTACACAAAGGTCCCCTTGGTATTGGTAATAATAGCGTTCTGCGGCACCACCAGCGCGTCTTTCAACGTGGCGACCGTCAGCTTGGTATTGACGTACTGGCCCGGCCACAGGCGCGTGTCGGCATTGTCGAACACGGCCTTGACGCGGATCACGCCGGCCACCGGGTCGACCGTGTTGTCGACAAAGCTGAGCTGGCCTTTGATCGGCTTGTCCGAGTTGTTTTGAAACGCTTGCACCGCCACCTTGCCGGCGCGCTGCGCATCGAGCAGGGCCGCCAGGCTCGATTCCGGCACGGTGAAGGCGACATTGATCGGATTGAGCTGGGTCACCGTGGTCAACGACGTGCTGAGCTGCACCAGGCTGCCCGGGTAGACGTTGATGGCGCCGACGCGGCCGGTCAACGGCGAACGGATTTGCGTGAAGCTCTGGTCGACCTTGCTGGCGCGGGCCACGGCGATATCGGCCTCCAGTGCGGCGCGGCTCGAGTCCACCTGGCTCTTCAGGGTGTCGACCGCGCTTTGCGCCAGGAAGTTCTGGGTGCGCAATTCCTGTGCGCGTTTGTACTGGCGCTCCAGGTCGGCCAGGGTGGCACGGTCTTTGGCCACTTGCGCGTCGGCCTTCTCGACGTTGGCAGCCTCGGTGCGGGCGTCGAGCGAGAACATCAGCTCGCCCTGCTTCACGAACTGGCCTTCCTTGACGTGCACCTTGACGATGGTGCTGGTGGTTTGCGGATGCAGGTCGACCGTCGAGATCGGGCTCACGGTGCCATTCGCCGACAGCGCTACCGGCACGTCCTGGCGCAGCGGCGCCACCACGTTGACCGTGGTCGGCCCTTGCTCGCCCTTGCCCTTGCCGCGAGCGCCGCCACTGCCGGGCGCTTGCGCAGTGCCCTGCTCTGCCGGGCCCTTGTTCGCAAACCAGGCGCCGCCGCCGATTGCCACGGCCAGGGCCACCACTACTGCCAACGTTTTCTTCTTCATGAGAGGTCTAACTATTTTCCTGCGTAAAATTCCGGGAACACGAGGGTGGCTTCCAGGCCGCCGCTCGCGTGATTGGCCAGGCTCAGGCTGGCGCCATGCTGTTCAGCGATATTGCGCGCGATCGTCAGGCCGAGGCCGGTACCGCCGGAGGAGCGGTTGCGCGAGGTTTCAAGACGGTAGAACGGTTCGAACACCTGCACCAGCTGGCTGGCCGGGATGCCCGGTCCCTCGTCGCGGATGCGCACGCGCGATGCGCCGGCTTCGCGCTCGACCGTCACGTGCGCGCGCTGGCCGTACTTGACGGCGTTGTCGATCAGGTTGACCAGGCAGCGGCGGATGTCGAGCGGCCGGCCCATCAGGTCCATCGCGGCGCGGCCTTTCAAGTCCACTTCCTGGCCCGCATCGGTGGCATCGGCGCACACGCTGTCCAGCAGTGCGTCGAGGTCGACGCGCTGCATCACTTCGGTGGTATCCATGCTGCGCGCCAGGTCCAGGCCTTCCTTGACCATCTGCTGCATGGCCGACAGGTCTTCCAGCAGTTTGCCCTGCAGCTCCGGGTCTTTCACCTTCTCCAGGCGCAGGCGCATGCGGGTCAGCGGGGTCTGCAGGTCGTGCGTAATGGCCGCCAGCATTTCAGTGCGCTGGGCGATGTGCTGGCGGATGCGCGCCTGCATGGCGTTGAAGGCGGCCGAGGCGGTACGGATTTCCGTCGCGCCGCTTAGCGTGATCGGCGCGTGGTTGATGTCGTTACCCAGGTTCTGCGCCGCATCGGCCAGTTTATTCAACGGACCCATTGTCATGCGGGCCACCAGGTAGGCCAGCACGGCAATGCTGAGCAGGAATGGAACAAAAGCGGCATATTCATTGGTGCCGGTCGGCGCCGGCTGGCGCGGCGGCAGGATGGACAATTTCAGGTGCTGGCCGTCGGGCATGGTGACCGCCAGCGATTCGCAGGTGCCGCGCCAGGTCCCGGTGCCGGCGCCGAACACGGAGAAGGCCGTGTAGGCAGGCGTTGGGCGTTCGCAGGCGCCCGGGCGGTCCAGCAGCGAGTGCAGGCCGTATTCCTTGCCGAGGCGGTTGGCCAGGGTGGCGCCAAATTCACTCATTTCCGGACTGATGCCGCTCAGGTCGTTCAATACCTCGAGCTTGATGGCGCCCATGCTGGCCACGCGCAGGTATTGGTTGCGCGACTCAGGCAGCACCACTACGGCGGTCGAAATGATCTGTTCGGCACGCTCGAGGGCAAAGAAATCGCGGTAGCGCTGCAGGGTGCGCTGGCGTTCGTTGACGGCGAGGTATTGGGTCAGCGCGGCAGAGGCAAGGATGCCCAGCATCAGGACCAGGAAGACCCGGCCCGTCATGCCCCTGAAGAACGCTTTCATCAGTCAGGCTCCACAGCCACCGTACCTGCCAGCACATAGCCGCCATTGCGTACCGTCTTGATGATCTGCGGCAGGCGGGCATCTTCGCCCAGCTTCTGGCGCAGGCGGCTGATCTGGATGTCGATCGAACGGTCGAATGGATCGGCGTCGCGGCCCTGGGTCAGGTTCAGCAGCTGGTCGCGGTTCAGCACGCGGTTCGGGTGCTCGAGGAAGACTTTGAGCAGGCGGAATTCGGCGCCGGACAGCATGATGACCGTGCCCTGCGGGTTGACCAGGTGGCGCGCGGTCAAGTCCAGCACCCAGTGCGAGAAGCGGATGCGGCTGGCTTTTTCGACACCGCTGGCGGCGCTGCTGGTGCTACGGCGCAGCACGCTGCGGATGCGGGCCAGCAGTTCGCGCGGCTCGAACGGTTTGGGCAGGTAATCGTCGGCGCCCATTTCCAGGCCGAGGATGCGGTCCAGCGGCTCGCTGCGGGCGGTCAGCATGATGACCGGCAGGGTCGAATGCGCGCGCAGCTTGCGGCACAGGGTCAGGCCGTCTTCGCCGGGCAGGTTCAGGTCCAGCACGATCAGGTCAGGCTTGGTGTTGTCGAGCAGCTTCCACATGGCCGCACCGTCGCCGGCGCCATGCGTGCGGTAACCGTTGGTTTCCAGATAATCCTGCAGCAGGGTGCGGATATCGCGGTCGTCGTCGACGATGAGGATGGTGGCGGCATTTTCCATGCCTACAATTATCCCTTGATACGACTTGCCAGGGGAATGAGTTTGTATCGCCATGTGTATACCCCTCCCGGGTACACATTGCGTTACAAACTCGGGCGGCTTAAGTCCCTTGCTGGATCATGCTCCAAGTGCCATCTGATGGATTCGAGGGATTCAATGCGCCGCTGATTATTTTGATATTGTCGAGTTTTCCCGTAAATGACTGAATAGCAGACCCGTTGCTCAAATTGAGCACCAGCGATCCGTCAGCGGACACCTTGCCAGTGACAGTGAATCTGATTCCCGACTTGAAATAGCTGCAGCCTTCGGTGTTCCCGTCCGCGTCAAACAAGAACGTGCACATTCCCGTTACATCCTGATTGAGCGCAATGCCCTCGAAGGCCGTACCCCAGTATCCTACGAATCGTGTGACGGTTTCCGTCTTGCGCGCAAACTTTTGGTTTGAATATCCCATTAATTCGTCGGTTTTTACATCGGACGACGTACGGCCATCCAGTTTCGACAGCGAGCTTGTCTCGTCGATGCATTTGACCTCAACCCGCAGCTCGCTCTCCCACCAGCAAGTACGCTTTCGGATGTCCTTTCGCGCATGCGTTTCCATAGTCCCGTTACGGGTCACCTTGAAGGCATTGAAGGTACCTGCAGGCACTGTTACTGGCTCCTGCGCAGCGACGCTATCTTCAAACGCAATAGTTGTCGGCAGACCCGCGCCGTACCCAACGCAATCCGCACTGGTCACTCCCGAATATTTCCAGTTCGTGCCGGCAGAGATCGAGTACAAGGCAACCAAATGGTAAAGCGGATTCGGAGTGGAACGGCAACCTTGGCTGGTAAAGCCAAGCAATTGGCCTGCGCTGTCGATATCAAAAAAAGCTGACGTCTGTTGATAAGAGTTAGGGGCCTTGATGACCGGCCTGTGAAACAGATACTGGACTGAGATGGCCCCATTTGAAGCAACGTTGCTGACTATGCGGGTGGAATAGTCAACGAAGCCACGGGAGCCTGTATCCAGATTCTTTGTCGTGTGCCGGTACGAATAAGTGTCGCCAATTGTGGCGGTAGCCGCCGCTTCAACATTGGGGGCGGGCGGCAGTTGCGCCGAGCTCGTTCCATTGCTGGAATCTCCGCCGCCACCGCAGGCCGTCAGTATTGCGGCCGCTAACGCTATCCCGATACAACACTTTTGCATGATTTTCTTTGCCGTAAAATTAAGTAAAATGTTGACAGCATTACCATGTGACAATTGATAGCGCAACATCTGGATACAAACTCTTTGCTCTGGGACACTTCGCGGAAACAGGAAAACGGGAAGATACTTCCATGTGCAGTGCGAGTGCACATTTTCATAAATCGATTTCTGAAGGGATTAATCATGAAAACCTTGCATAAAGCATTCGTCATCGGCGCAGCGGTTATTGGCTTTGGCGCGGCGTCCTTGCCGGCCATCGCGGAAGAGGCTCCTCAGCATCACTATGCGGCCACCAAATTCGATCCGGTCAAAATGCAGGAACGTATGGATGCGCATGCCAAGCGCATGCACGATACGCTGAAGATCACGCCAGCACAGGAAGGTGCATGGCAGGCTTATTTGACGGCACTGAAGTCGAATATGCCGCAGCGCGGCCAGTTCGATCGCGCCGCATTCAAGAACATGCCGGCGCCGGAGCGCATGGAGAAGCGGATCGAAATGGCGAAGGCCCATTTGGCCCGCATGGAAAGCAACCTGGCGGCGACGAAGACTTTCTACGCTACGCTGACGCCGGAACAGCAAAAGCTGTTTGACGAGAAGGCAGGCCGTTTCGGCCACCATCGCCATGGCCGCATGATGGGCCACCACGGCTGATAAAAAAGGGCGCCTCGCGGCGCCCTTTTTCTACGGATTCAGCTTTTGCAGCGAGCGCAGAATTTCTCGGTATTCTGGAATCCAATGACCCGCGAATCGGCAATTTCCTGGCCGGCGGCATTAAACATGATAATGCCCGGTGGGCCGAACAAGGTGAATCTTTGCAGCATGGCCTTATCGGCTTCGTCGTTCTCCGTGACATCGGCCTGCAGCAAAATGGTATTGGCCAGTTCTTGCTGGACTGCCGGGTCGATAAAGGTCAGCTTTTCCATCTCCTTGCATGACACGCACCAGTCGGCATAAAAGTCCAGGATCACCGTTTTGCCGCCGGTTTGGGCCAGCACCTGATCCAGGTCGGCCACTGTCTTGATGCGGGTGAATTGCAGGTGGCGGTCGGCGCGGCCGGCCAGCCTTTCGATCGGGTGCAACGGATCGGCACTGCCGGTGGCCAGCCCGGCAATCTGAATCAGGCCAAATGCCGCAAAGAAGACAGCGATCACTTTCGGCAGCCACAGGCCGCGTTCATGAGTCAGCAGGAAGAAGGCATAGCCCACGCCCAGGATAGCCCAGCCAATCATCTGTACTTTGCCCGGCAAAACGGGGGATACCAGCCACAGCGCCATCGCCAGCATCAGCACGCCGAAGAAGCGCTTCACGGCCTGCATCCAGATGCCGGCGCGCGGCACCAGGGCGCCAGCCGAAATGCCGACCAGCAGCAGCGGGATGCTCATGCCCACCGCCATCGAGAACAGCGCGCTGCCGCCGACCACGACATCGCGGGTCTGGCTGATGTACACCAGCGCACCGGCCAACGGCGCCGCGACGCACGGGCCCACGATCAGGGCCGAGATGGCGCCCATGGCAAACACGCCGGCCAGCTTGCCACTGGACTGGCGGTTCGATGCGCCAGCCAGGCGCGATTGCATCGATGCCGGCACTTGCAGGTCGTACACGCCGAACATGGACAGCGCCATCACGGCCATGCCCAAGCCGAAGAAGCCCAGCACCCAAGGGTTCTGCAGGGCAGCCGACAAGCCCTGGCCAATCAGTCCGGCCGCTACGCCCAGCGCGGTGTAGACGATCGCCATGCCGAGCGAATAGCTGACCGAGAGAATGAAGCCGCGTGAGCGGTTGCCGGACGAACCGTCGCCCACGATGATCGAGGACAGGATCGGGACCATCGGCAGCACGCAGGGCGTGAAGGACAGCCCCAGGCCCAGCAGGATGAACAACGGGGCGATCACCAGCAGGCTGCCGCCTTTCAGGGCCGCTTCGATCCTGCCCATTTCACTGTCGCCGGTAGCGGCTGTTGCCGAAGGGGCGACTGCGGCAACAGCTGCCGCAGGCGTATCGATGCCGGTCGGCGCCGCTGCGCCCGCCACGCTTTGCTGGCCGGCTGCGGCGTCCTGCCTGGCGCCGATGCCGAATATGCCGCCGCTGCTCGATGCGCTGCCGCCCACCACCATCAGGCGCGCCGACGAATCCATTGGCGAATAGCACAGGCCCTTCTCCGAGCAGCCCTGGCTGGTGGCTGTCAAGGTGAACGGGCCCGGTGCCTGCACCGGGATCACGATCGTCACCTGGTGACGGTAGGTTTCCACGTTCTTGGCAAAGGTCTCATCGTATTTGACCTTGCCCGGCGGGATTTGCGGTTCGCCCAAGGTGGCGCCGTCGGCCACGAACTTGAAGCGCTCGCGGTACATGTAATAGCCGTCCGCGATTTCGTACGTCACGGCGATGGCCTTGCCCTCCACCACCTTGGCGGAAAACTTGAATGCGACCTTGGGATCGAGGAATTCGTCATCGGCCCGCGCCGCGCCGGCAAACAGGAGAACAAAGAGCGGGAGCGCGGCGAACAGCCACGCCTTGAAAAGGGACGCTTGTCGGTGCATGGTCTTGAGCGGGAATCGATCGGGCACGCCAATGGTACACCGGGCGGCTTAACGCCGCTTTAAGCTGCTACCAGTTGGCAATAAAAAAAGCCGGGCAATGCCCGGCTTTTCAATAAACCTGTCTGAAATTACTCAGCGGTTGGTGCCTCGTCAGCAGAGCTGACTTCTGGACGGTCCAGCAGCTCGATGAAAGCCATTGGAGCGTTGTCGCCATGACGGAAACCCATTTTCAGGATACGCAGGTAGCCGCCGTTGCGGTTTGCGTAGCGTGGGCCCAGTTCAGCGAACAGCTTCAGAACCATCTCGCGGTCGCGCAGACGGGAGAAAGCCAGGCGCTTGTTGGCCAGGGTGTCGGTCTTGCCCAGGGTCAGGATTGGTTCCACAACGCGACGCAGTTCCTTGGCCTTTGGCAGGGTGGTCTTGATCGCTTCGTGACGCAGCAGCGAAACAGTCATGTTGCGCAGCATTGCCAGACGGTGGGACGAGGTACGGTTCAGTTTACGGAGGCCGTTACGGTGACGCATGGTACTTCCTTTCGATGTTGTTTAAATCCGAGATCTTCGATCGCCTTTCACCGAGGTGAGTGGCGCGGTCCGGTTCAGGTTAAATACGCCCGGTGCAAAAGGCACCAGACGGGTACGGCTAATCAGTTGGTAACAGGGCAGAACATCGCTGCGCGATGTCCGGCACTGTCACCAAATCATCAATTACTTCTCCAGACCAGCCGGTGGCCAGTTCTCGAGTTTCATGCCCAAGGTCAGGCCGCGCGATGCCAGCACTTCCTTGATTTCGTTGAGCGACTTGCGGCCCAGGTTCGGGGTCTTCAGCAGCTCGTTTTCGGTACGCTGGATCAGGTCGCCGATGTAGTAGATGTTTTCTGCTTTCAGGCAGTTGGCCGAACGCACGGTCAGTTCCAGGTCGTCCACTGGACGCAGCAGGATCGGATCGACCATTGGAGCACGCGATGGCGCTTCAGCGGTGGTTTCGGTGCCTTCCAGGGCAGCAAACACGTTCAACTGGTCGACCAGCACGCGGGCCGATTGACGGATCGCTTCTTCCGGGGTGATCACGCCATTGGTTTCAATGTTGATGATCAGCTTGTCCAGGTCGGTACGCTGTTCCACACGTGCCGATTCGACAGCGTAGGAAACACGGCGCACTGGCGAGAACGATGCGTCCAGGATGATGCGGCCGATGGTCTTGTTGGCATCTTCCGACAGGCGACGCACGTTACCAGGAACGTAGCCGCGGCCTTTTTCGACCTTGATCTGCATGTCCAGCTTGCCGCCAGCGGTCAGGTTGGCGATCACGTGGTCCGGGTTGATCAGTTCCACGTCGTGTGGCAGGTCGATGTCCGACGCCATCACGGGGCCTTCGCCTTCCTTCTTCAGGGTCAGGGTCACGGAGTCACGGTTGTGCACCTTGAACACGACGCCCTTCAGGTTCAGCAGCAGGTCCACCACGTCTTCCTGCACGCCGTCCAGCGAGGAGTACTCGTGAACGACACCGGCGATGGTGACTTCGGTCGGCGCGTAGCCGGTCATCGAAGACAGCAGCACGCGGCGCAGCGCGTTGCCCAGAGTGTGGCCGTAGCCGCGCTCGAATGGCTCCATCACGACTTTGGCGTGACCGTGGCCCAGGGCTTCAACATCGATAATACGTGGTTTCAACAAGCTATTTTGCATGTAAATGTCCTTTTCATTACCCTCGGCTCGTTACACCGATAAGGCTGATGGCATTAAATGGAAAAGGCGGGACCGCGTCCCGCCTTGGTACAGCACCCGCGATTAACGGGAATACAGTTCGACGATCAGCGATTCGTTGACGTCAGCAGCGATTTCGTTGCGCTCTGGCAGGGACTTGAAGGTACCTTCCATTTTCTTGGAGTCAACCGACACCCAAGCTGCCATGCCAACTTGTTCAGCCAGCGACAGCGCTTCAACGATACGGGTCTGCTTCTTCGACTTTTCGCGCACAGCGATCACGTCGCCGGTCTTCACGTTGAACGAAGGGATGTTCACCACTTGGCCGTTCACGGTGAAGGCTTTGTGGGATACCAGCTGACGCGCTTCAGCGCGGGTCGAGCCGAAGCCCATGCGATAAGCAACGTTGTCCAGGCGGGATTCCAGCAAGGACAGCAGGGTTTCGCCGGTTGGGCCCTTGCGGCGCTCAGCTTCAGCGAAGTAGCGACGGAACTGGCGTTCCAGCACGCCGTACATACGCTTGACCTTCTGCTTTTCGCGCAGCTGGTTGCCGTAGTCGGAGGTGCGGGCGCCGGATTTCACGCCGTGCTGGCCTGGCTTGACGTCCAGTTTGCACTTGGAATCCAGCGAGCGGCGTGCGCTCTTCAGGAACAGGTCGGTGCCTTCACGGCGGGACAGTTTTGCTTTTGGTCCGATATAACGTGCCACGGTATTTTCCTTAATGATTTAAATGACGCCCCAGCCGCATCGGAATGCGGTTAGGCGCTAGCCTGGCTCACAGTCAGCGCAGGCGGTGGCTCAACATTGCCAGTCCGGCCACCAAAAGCGGCGCGGAAAGGCGAAAATAGCCGGACAGTATAACCGTTTCCGGTTCACTGTTCCAGCGATTTTGATTGCAGAAGACGGTGGCCGGTTCACACCGAACCGGCCAATGTCAGACTGAAATTAGATACGACGACGCTTTGGAGGACGGCAGCCGTTGTGCGGCACTGGGGTAACGTCCTGGATCTCGGTGATCTTGATGCCCAGGTTGTTCAGTGCGCGAACAGCGGATTCGCGGCCAGGACCAGGGCCCTTGATGCGAACTTCCAGGTTCTTCACGCCGCATTCCTGCGCAACTTTACCAGCGGCTTCAGCAGCAACCTGCGCTGCGAACGGGGTCGACTTACGCGAACCCTTGAAGCCAGCACCACCGGAGGTCGCCCACGACAGAGCATTGCCCTGACGGTCGGTGATGGTGATGATGGTGTTGTTGAAGGAAGCGTGAACGTGTGCGATACCTTCAGCGACGTTCTTCTTGACTTTCTTGCGTACGCGAGCGGCTGCTGCGGAGCTTTGTTGCTTAGCCATAGTAGTTTCCTAGATTATTTCTTCAGCGATTGAGCGGCTTTGCGCGGGCCCTTGCGGGTACGTGCATTGGTGCGGGTACGCTGACCGCGGACCGGCAGGCCCTTACGGTGACGCATGCCGCGGTAGCAGCCCAGGTCCATCAGACGCTTGATGTTCATCGACAGCTCGCGGCGCAGGTCGCCTTCCACGATGAATTTGCCGATTTCGTCACGCAGCTTCTCGAGTTCGCTGTCGTCCAGGTCCTTGACCTTCTTGTTGGTTGCAACGCCGGCTTGTGCGCAGATGAACTGCGAACGAGGACGGCCGATACCGTAGATCTCGGTCAGGCCGATAACGGTGTGCTTATGGTTTGGGATATTAACCCCTGCAATACGTGCCATTCGTTATTCCCTCGAATTAACCTTGACGCTGCTTGTGACGAGCTTCCACGCAGATTACGCGGACCACGCCCTTGCGCTTGATGATCTTGCAGTTGCGGCAGATGCGCTTAACTGAAGCGTTAACTTTCATGATTGCACTCTCTTATGTTCGAAATTGCTTAATTAATTACTTTGTCCGGAACACAATACGGGCCCGGCTCAGGTCGTACGGCGTCAATTCAACCGTGACCTTGTCGCCAGGGAGAATGCGGATATAGTTCATCCGCATTTTACCCGAAATATGCCCGAGTACCACGTGGCCGTTTTCCAGCTTTACTCGAAAAGTTGCATTAGGCAAGTTCTCCAGGATCTCGCCCTGCATCTGAATGACGTCGTCTTTTGCCATTTTATCGTGTCGGAAGCCCGCCCTTGAAGTTAGCTTTGCGCAGCAGCGATTCATATTGCTGCGACATCACATAGTTTTGTACTTGGGCCATGAAGTCCATGGTCACAACTACAATAATCAACAGCGAAGTACCACCAAAATAGAACGACACCTTCCACTGGGCTTGCATGAATTCCGGCAGCAAGCACACGGCGGTGATGTACACGGCGCCCGCCAGGGTCAATCGCATCAGGATCTTGTCGATGTAACGGGCTGTCTGCTCACCGGGACGAATCCCTGGCACAAAGGCCCCGCTCTTCTTCAAGTTGTCCGCAGTTTCTTTGCTGTTGAACACCAGAGCGGTGTAGAAGAAGCAGAAGAAAATGATTGCCACGGCGTACAGCAGTGCATGGATTGGCTCACCAGGAGCCATCGACGCAGCCAGATCTTTCAGGAAGCGCACAACAGGGTTGCTGTTGTCCGCACCTTTCGAAAACCAGTCCACGATGGTAGCCGGGAACAAGATAATCGACGAAGCGAAGATCGGCGGAATCACGCCTGCCATATTGAGCTTGAGCGGCAGGTGGCTGGTCTGCCCACCGTAGATCTTGTTACCGACCTGACGTTTGGCATAGTTGACCAGGATCTTGCGCTGGCCACGTTCGACGAACACCACGGCATAGGTGACGGCTGCCACCAGGACCACGATGAGGATCCCCGAGAAAGCGTTGATCTGGTTGTTGCTGACCTGGGTGAACAAGCCACCCAAGGCACTCGGCAAACCAGCCGCGATACCGGCGAAGATGATGATCGAGATGCCGTTACCAAGACCGCGCTCGGTAATCTGCTCGCCCAACCACATCACGAACATGGTGCCGGTCAGCAACGTCACCACGGTGACGAAGCGGAAGGCCATGCCAGGGTCGATCACCAGGCCGGGCTGGGATTCCAGCGCGACCGCGATGCCGAACGCCTGGAACAGAGCCAGACCGACAGTTGCATAGCGGGTGTATTGGGTAATCTTGCGACGGCCCGATTCACCTTCTTTTTTCAGCGCCTCCATGGTCGGCGACACGATCGACACCAGTTGCATGATGATCGAGGCCGAAATGTATGGAGTAATGCCCAGGGCAAAGATCGTGAAACGCGACAGCGCGCCACCCGAGAACATGTTGAACATGCCCAGGATGCCGTTCTGCTGCGATTCAAACAACCGTGCCAGCTCTACCGGGTTGACACCCGGCACAGGGATGTGTGCACCGATACGGTACACCACCAGAGCGCCCAGCAAAAACCACAGCCGGTTCCAGGGGAAGCCGGCGGCGGCGGATTTAGCAAGCTGTTGGTTTGTTGCCAATTTTCGCTCCGATTAAGCTAGCTGACTCAGGCTACCGAGCCGCCAGCTGCTTCGATGGCTGCTTTCGCGCCAGCGGTCACTTTCAGGCCTTTTACGGTCACTGCTTTAGTGATTTCGCCGGAAGCGATAACACGTACGTCGCGTGCCAGAACATTCAGCACGCCGGCCTGTTTCAGCACCAGGATGTCGACTTCACCGACAGCCAGGGCGTTCAGGTCGGACAGACGCACTTCAGCCTTGAAAGTGGCATTCAGGGATTTGAAGCCACGCTTAGGCAGACGACGCTGCAGAGGCATTTGACCGCCTTCGAAGCCGACTTTATGGAAGCCGCCCGAACGCGATTTCTGACCTTTGTGGCCACGGCCTGCGGTTTTACCCAGGCCAGAGCCGATACCGCGGCCAACGCGGCGCTTAGCGTGCTTCGCGCCTTCTGCTGGTTGAATGGTATTCAGTTGCATTGTTTTCTCCAGTTCCTAAGGGTCGCTTAGGAAACGACTTTAACGAGGTAGGCGACCTTGTTGATCATGCCGCGCACCGCAGGAGTGTCCTGCAGTTCGCTGACAGAGTTCACACGACGCAGGCCCAGGCCACGCACGGTTGCGCGGTGGTCTTGACGGGTGCCGATCAGGCCCTTCACCAGTTTGACTTTGATAGTGCTCATTGAAGTGCTCCCTATTAACCCAGGATCTCTTCAACCGACTTGCCGCGCTTGGCGGCGATGTCAGCTGGAGTGCTCATTTTGGCCAGGCCGTCCAGGGTGGCGCGCACCAGGTTGTATGGGTTGTTCGAGCCGGTGGATTTCGCCACGACGTCGGTCACGCCCATCACATCGAAGATAGCGCGCATTGCGCCACCTGCGATCACGCCGGTACCTGGCTTGGCTGGCGACATCATCACTTTCGACGCGCCGTGGCGGCCGGTGACGGTGTGCTGCAGGGTGCCGTTCTTCAGAGGAACCTTGATCAGGTTGCGACGGGCTTCTTCCATTGCCTTCTGCACACCGACCGGAACTTCCTTCGACTTGCCCTTGCCCATGCCGATGCGGCCATCGCCGTCACCAACCACGGTCAGCGCGGCGAAGCCCATGATACGACCACCCTTGACCACTTTGGTCACGCGGTTGATCGCGATCATTTTTTCGCGCATGCCATCATCCGGCTTATCGGATGCCATTTTTGCTTGCATTTTTGCCATGATCGTACCCTTAGAACTTCAGGCCAGCTTCACGCGCGGCTTCAGCCAGCGCCTTGATGCGGCCGTGGTAACGGAAACCGGAGCGGTCGAAGGCGACTTCGGTGATGCCCGCTTTCAGTGCTTTTTCTGCGACACGCTTGCCGACCAGTGCGGCAGCGGCGGCATTGCCACCCTTGCCCGACTTGCCAGCCAGCTCGGCGCGAACTTCCGCTTCCACGGTCGAGGCCGAAACCAGAACTTTGGCGTCTGGGCTGATCAGGTTCGCGTAAATGTGCAGGTTAGTGCGGTGCACCGACAGGCGGTTCACTTTCAGTTGCGCGATCTTGATGCGAGTTTGACGTCCGCGGCGCAGACGAGATTCTTTTTTGTCCATCGTCAGCCCCTAATTACTTCTTCTTGGTTTCTTTGAGCTTAACCACTTCGTCCACATAGCGGACACCCTTGCCCTTGTAAGGCTCAGGGGAGCGGTAAGCACGCACTTCGGCAGCCACCTGGCCAACCTTTTGGCGATCTACGCCAGAGATGATGATCTCGGTTGGGGTCGGGGTTGCCACCTTGACGCCGGCAGGCATGTCGTGAACGACCGGGTGCGAGAAGCCCAGGGACAGGTTCAGCTTGTCGCCTTGAGCCTGGGCTTTGTAGCCCACGCCGACCAGGGACAGCTTCTTCTCGAAGCCCTTGGTTACGCCCACGACCATGTTGTTGACCAGAGCACGCAGGGTGCCGGACATGGCGTTCGATTCACGGCTGTCGTTCACCACGTCGAAGGACAGGGTGCCAGCGTTGTTTTCAACTTTAACCAGGCCGTTCAGGCTCTGGGTCAGGGTGCCCAGTGGGCCCTTGACGGTGATCGCTTGTGCGGAGATGGCAACTTCGGCGCCAGCAGGCACAACGATCGGCATTTTAGCTACACGAGACATTGTGTTACTCCTTAAGCCACGAAGCAGATGACTTCGCCACCAACACCGGTAGCGCGCGCCTTGCGATCGGTCATGACGCCTTGCGGGGTCGACACGATTGCCACGCCCAGGCCGTTCATCACGGTTGGGATCTCATCTTTGCCTTTGTAGATACGCAGGCCTGGACGCGAAACACGTTCCAGACGTTCGATCACAGGACGGCCTACATAATATTTCAAACCGATTTTCAGTTCCGACTTGCCCTCAGAGGTGGACACGGCGAAATCTTCAATGTAACCCTCGTCTTTCAGGACGTTGGCAATCGCAACTTTAACCTTCGACGATGGCATTGCCACGGAGGTCTTTTGCACGGTTTGTGCGTTGCGAATACGGGTCAGCATATCGGCGATAGGATCGCTCATACTCATTGCTTATTCTCCTATTACCAGCTGGCTTTGGTCATACCCGGGATCTCGCCACGCATGGCGAATTCACGGAGCTTGATACGACCCAGGCCGAATTTACGGAAGGTGCCACGTGGGCGACCGGTGACCTGGCAGCGGTTACGCTGACGGGTTGGAGCCGAGTTACGCGGCAGTGCCTGCAGTTTCAGGCGTGCTTCGTAACGCTCTTCTTCCGACTTGGTCTGGTCATCAATGATGGCCTTCAGAGAGGCGCGCTTGGCAGCAAACTTGGCTACCAGGTCAGCACGCTTCTGTTCACGGTTAATCAGTGCGAGTTTTGCCATGATCGTTTAGTTCCTGAACGGGAATTTAAAGGCGGCGAGCAGCGCTTTGGCTTCATCGTCGGTCTTCGCGGTGGTGGTGATCGAAATGTTCATACCACGCAGTGCGTCGATCTTGTCGTACTCGATTTCCGGGAAGATGATCTGTTCTTTCACGCCGATGTTGTAGTTACCACGGCCATCGAAGGATTTGCCAGACACACCACGGAAGTCACGCACGCGCGGCAGGGCCACGGTGATCAGACGGTCCAGGAATTCGTACATGCGGGCGCCGCGCAGGGTCACCATGGTACCGATCGGGTAGCCTTCGCGGATCTTGAAACCTGCGATTGCCTTACGGGCCTTGGTGATGACTGGCTTCTGGCCGGCGATCTTGGTCAGGTCGCCAACAGCGTGCTCGATGATTTTCTTGTCAGCCACGGCTTCCGAGAGACCCATGTTCAGGGTGATCTTGGTCAGGCGCGGCACTTCCATCACGGAGGTGTAACCGAATTTACCGGTCAGCTCAGCGACGATCTTGTCTTTATACAGTTGTTGCAGACGGGCCATTTCTGATTACCCTTTCACTACTTCGCCGGAGGACTTGAAGACGCGGACTTTTTTACCGTCCACTTCTTTGAAGCCTACGCGATCTGCCTTACCGGTCGCAGCGTTGAACAGAGCAACGTTGGACACGTGAATAGGCATGGTCTTATCGACGATGCCACCTTGAACACCAGTCATCGGGTTCGGCTTAACGGCTTTTTTAGCCACGTTAACGCCATCAACCACGACGTGCTCAGCGTCTACACGCTGGGTCACTACGCCGCGCTTGCCCTTGTCCTTACCAGTCAGGACGATGACTTCGTCGTTTTTGCGAATCTTATCCATTGTCTGACTCCTTACAGGACTTCCGGTGCCAGGGACACGATCTTCATGAACTTTTCAGTGCGCAGTTCGCGCGTCACTGGTCCAAAGATACGGGTACCGATCGGTTCCAGCTTGTTGTTCAGCAGGACAGCAGCATTGCCGTCGAACTTCACCAGCGAACCGTCCTGGCGACGCACACCCTTAGCGGTGCGCACTACCACGGCGTTATAAATTTCACCTTTTTTGACACGGCCGCGAGGCTGAGCCACCTTAACGGTGACCTTGATCACGTCGCCGATGCCAGCGTAACGGCGCTTGGAACCGCCCAACACCTTGATGCACATGACTTCCTTGGCACCGGTGTTGTCGGCCACTTCGAGCCGGCTTTCAGTTTGAATCATAGTTATCTCTTTCCCAACTTAAGCCGAAGAATCCACACAATGCGGATATCGGTCAGTCTTGGTCCCGCCAGCCAAAATGGCTGATTGGGTGCTTGATCTTCATACAAGTACTGACCGCTATCGCGTCTGCGGAGAGAAACTTTGCGGCGGATACATGGACGAAGCCCGCAAGTATCACATAAAACCTGCGGGCCTGCAAGAACTAATTAAATTGTGGCCGGCAGCTCGCGCTCCCGGCTGGCAACTTACTTAGACGATTTGTGCAGCTTGCACTACACGGGTCACCGTCCACGCCTTCGTTTTGGAGATCGGACGACCTTCCACGATCTCTACCGTGTCACCGGCTTTGACCTGGTTGGTCTCGTCGTGCGCGTGGTACTTGGCGCTACGCACGATGATCTTGCCATACAGAGGGTGCTTGACGTGACGTTCGATCAGAACGGTAACGGTCTTGTCCATCTTGTCGGACACGACTTTACCGATCAGAGTACGCTTCAGCTTAACTTGTTCGGTCATTTCGCTTCCTTCGAGTTCATTACCGTTTTCACGCGGGCGATGTCGCGGCGGACCTTCTTCAGCTGCGAGCTGTTGCCCAGCTGCTGGGTAGCAGCTTGCATGCGCAGACCGAACTGCGCCTTCAGCAGGTCGTTCAGTTCCTTCTGCAGTGCAGCCTGGTCTTTGCCACGGAGTTCAGATGCTTTCATATTTCACTCCAATTATTGGCCAACCTGGCGCACCACGAAGGTGGTAGCCAGAGGCAGTTTAGCAGCAGCCAGACGGAACGCTTCGCGTGCCAGTTCCTCGCCAACGCCATCCATTTCGTACAGGACTTTGCCTGGACGGATTTCGGCAACGTAGTACTCCGGATTACCTTTACCGTTACCCATACGGACTTCGGCAGGCTTGTTGGAGATCGGCTTGTCTGGGAATACACGGATCCAGATACGGCCACCACGTTTGATGTGACGGGTCATCGCACGACGTGCGGACTCGATCTGGCGCGCGGTGATACGACCACGTGCCACGGCCTTCAGGCCGAACTCACCGAACGACACGTTAGTGCCGGTGGAGTGCGAAATGCCGGTGTTGCGGCCTTTCTGCTCTTTACGATATTTCCTGCGGCTAGGTTGCAGCATGCTTATTCTCCTGCTTTATCAGCTGCAGCCGGCTTGGCAGCGCGGCGGGCGGCTGGTGCGCCTGGTTTAGCACCGGCACCTGCTGGGCGGCGGCCTGCTGGCTTGCCGTCTTCGCGGCGCGGGCCACGTGGCTTCTTCTCTTCAGCCGGGGTGTCGATGACTGGTGCTTCGCCGGTGGCGGAGCGGTCACCCTTGTACACCCACACCTTGACACCGATGATGCCGTAGGTGGTGGAGGCTTCGGAGGTACCGTAGTCGATGTCCGCCTTCAGGGTATGCAGCGGCACGCGGCCTTCGCGATACCATTCGGTACGGGCGATCTCGATGCCGTTCAGACGACCGGAGGACATGATCTTGATGCCCTGGGCGCCCAGGCGCATTGCGTTCTGCATGGCGCGCTTCATGGCGCGGCGGAACATAATACGCTTTTCCAGCTGCTGCGAGATCGAGTCAGCGATCAGCTGAGCGTCGATTTCCGGCTTGCGGATTTCTTCGATATTCACGTGCACTGGCACGCCCATGATCTTGGTCAGGGCGGACTTCAGCACTTCGATGTCTTCGCCCTTCTTGCCGATCACGACGCCAGGACGCGAGCTGTACACGGTGAAGCGGGCGTTCTTGGCAGGACGCTCGATCACGATGCGGCCGACGGAAGCGTTTTTCAGCTTCTTTTTCAGGAAAGCACGTGCCTTCAGGTCTTCGTTCAGCATCGAAGCGAAGTTACCGTTGGTTGCGTACCAGCGAGATGCCCAGTTACGGGTGACCGCCAGACGGAAACCGGTTGGATGAATTTTCTGACCCATCGCAGCTCCTTAGTTACCGACAGTCACGTAAATGTGACAGGATTGTTTCGAGATACGGTCGCCACGACCTTTAGCGCGTGCAGTGAAGCGCTTCAGGACTGGGCCCTTTTCGACGTAGATCGTTTTCACGACCAGCTCGTCGATGTCGGCACCGTCGTTGTGCTCGGCGTTCGCAATCGCGGACTCCAGCACTTTCTTGACGATGAACGCGCCTTTCTTAGGGCTGAACTGCAGGATGTTCAGCGCAGCGTCAACCTTCTTGCCGCGAATCAGGTCAGCGATCAGGCGACCCTTTTGATCCGACAGGCGCACGCCTTTGAGGATAGCTTTGGTTTCCATTATTTCTTAGCCTTTTTGTCAGCAGCGTGGCCCTTGAAGGTACGGGTCAGCGCGAATTCGCCGAGCTTGTGACCAACCATGTTCTCGGAAACGTACACAGGCACGTGGACCTTGCCGTTGTGCACGGCAATGGTCAGACCGATGAAGTCAGGCATGATCGTCGAGCGACGGGACCAGGTTTTAATTGGCTTTTTGTCTTTGGTCGCTTGCGCGGTCTCGACTTTTTTCACCAGGTGGGCGTCGCAGAACGGCCCTTTTTTCAATGAACGAGTCATGGTTTATCCTTATTTCTTGCCGCGGCGAGAGACGATCATCGAAGAAGTACGCTTGTTGGAGCGAGTCTTCTTACCCTTGGTCTGCTGGCCCCATGGGGACACTGGATGACGACCAGCTGCGGTACGGCCTTCACCACCACCGTGCGGGTGGTCGATCGGGTTCATGACCACACCGCGGACGGTTGGGCGAACACCGCGCCAACGCATGGCACCGGCTTTACCGATCTTGCGCAGGCTGTGCTCAGCATTGCCGACTTCGCCGATGGTGGCGCGGCACTCGATGTGCACGCGGCGCACTTCGCCGGAGCGCAGGCGAACCTGGGCGTAGGTACCTTCACGGGCCATCAGGACCACAACAGCACCAGCGGTACGGGCCATCTGGGCACCTTTACCTGGCAGCATTTCCACGCAGTGGATGTTGGTGCCGACTGGGATGTTACGGATAGGCAGGCAGTTACCGGCCTTGATCGGCGCTTCCGAACCGTTCAGCAGGGTGTCGCCGACAGCAACGCCTTTAGGGGCGATGATGTACTTGCGCTCGCCGTCGGCGTAGCACAGCAGGGCGATGTGTGCGGTACGGTTTGGATCGTATTCGATACGTTCCACTTTCGCAGGGATGCCATCCTTGTTGCGCTTGAAGTCTACAATACGGTAGTGCTGCTTGTGGCCACCGCCGATGTGGCGGGTGGTGATGTGACCGTTGTTGTTACGGCCAGCAGTCTTCGACTTCTTTTCCAGCAGGGCGGCGAACGGACGACCTTTGTACAGGTCGCTGTTCACAACCTTCACCATGCCGCGACGGCCTGGGGAGGTTGGCTTCATCTTAACGAGTGCCATTATTTAGCCTCCTCGGTGAAATTGATTTCCTGGCCTGGCTTCAGGCACACGAAAGCACGCTTGGTGTGGTTGCGGCGACCGACGAAACGGCCGGAACGCTTGACCTTACCTTCGCGGTTCACGGTCTGCACCGATTCCACTTCAACCTTGAACAGCAGTTCAACGGCGGCCTTGATTTCTGGCTTGGTCGCATCCTTGGAAACCAGGAACACGATCTGTTCGTTCTTTTCCGCAACCATGGTGGCTTTTTCGGAAATGACCGGAGCCAGCAGCACCTTCATCAGGCGCTCTTCGCTGTGTTTGATAACTGCGCTCATGCCAGCATCTCCTCAATCTGTGCCAGGGCTGCCTTGGTGACCAGGACCTTCTTGTAGAAGACCAGGGACATTGGGTCAGCGTGACGTGGCTCGACAACCAGCACGTTCGGCAGGTTGCGGGAAGCCAGTTCCAGGTTTTCCTGGATGGTGTCGGTAACGATCAGGACCGAGTCCAGACCCATGCCGGTCAGCTTTTGCGACAGCAGCTTGGTCTTAGGAGCATCGATTGCGATATCTTCGATCACCACCAGGCGCTCTTCGCGAGCCAGCTGGGACAGGATCGAGCAGATACCTGCGCGATACATCTTCTTGTTCACTTTGTGGGTGAAGTTCTCGTCAGGCGAGTTCGGGAAGATGCGACCACCGCCGCGCCACAGTGGCGACGAGGACATACCAGCACGTGCACGGCCGGTACCTTTTTGGCGCCATGGCTTTTTCGTCGTGTGGTGGACTTCTTCACGGTCTTTTTGCTTGCGGTTACCGCTACGTGCGTTAGCAGCGTAAGCAACCACGACCTGGTGGATCAGCGCTTCGTTGTAATCACGACCGAAGACGGTGTCTGCGGCGGCGATGTTAGAGGCGGCTTGACCTTGCGCGTTCAAGAGCTTGAGTTCCATCGTTTAAGCTCCCTTCTTTGCTTTAACTTTAACAGCTGGCGACACAACAACCTGGCCGTTTTTCGCGCCTGGTACTGCACCCTTCACCAGCAACAGCTGGCGATCAGCATCGATACGAGCGATTTCCAGGTTCTGGGTGGTGACGGTGACGTCGCCCATGTGACCGGTCATGCGCTTACCTGGGAACACACGGCCTGGATCCTGCGCCATACCGATCGAGCCTGGTACGTTGTGCGAACGGGAGTTACCGTGGGTTTGACGACCCGATGCGAAGTTGTGACGCTTGATGGTACCGGCATAGCCTTTACCAATCGACACACCTTGCACGTCGATCTTCTGACCGACTTCGAACAGGGAAGCGGCGATAACTTCACCAGCTTTCAGTTCTGCAGCTTTTGCAGCGTCAACGCGGAATTCCTTCAGGAAGGAACCTGCTTCAACACCAGCTTTAGCGTAATGACCGGCAGCAGCTTTAGTCACGCGGGATGCGCGACGCTGACCGAAGACAACCTGAACAGCGGAATAACCATCCACTTCAGGAGTTTTGATTTGCGCAACACGGTTGTTCGACACGTCGACCACGGTGACTGGGATCGAATCCCCGTCATCGGTGAAGATGCGCATCATACCAACCTTGCGACCGAGGAGGCCAAGGCTCATTTTTTCTCCATTCCCACCTACGATTGGGCGGGGCTTTGTTTAACTACAAAAAAAGATACGGGCCATAAAAAAGACGAACCCATACCGAAGCCGGTTAGTGTACCGGCATTTGCCCCTTGACGCAACAGCTTTGTACGAGGTATGTCGGCGGTTTTGGCCACCCGGCAAGCGGGCGCCGCCATGAATTAACTTCCAGCTAAGATTGCCACCTTCGCGCAAGGAGGTAAGCATGGTTAAACTGACAATTCCTGCTGTCCTGGCCGCCCTGCTGGCCATTTCCCCTGCCCGCGCCGGCACTGTCGGCGCCACCCTGAGCCTGGAGCAGCTGCAGATCCAGACCAGCGGCAATGTCGCGTTCCAGCCCAGCTCCTGGGAAATGGCGTCGCGCATAATCAATGTCAGCAATGACCATGACGTTTCCCAGTACGACAGCCACCGCGATAGCTGGGCGCCGCTGGCCACCTCGGCCGCCCATGGCGGATCGCTGACCCACGGCAGCTGGAATGCCCTGGGCGGTGGCGGCGAGCTGGCGGTCTCGATGGTTGACAGCGACGCGCCATGGCGTTGGGGCAATACCGACTTGTGGACCAACACCTTTGTCTACCTCGCGCCGGGCGCCAGCATCACCGTCAGCGGCCAGGTCGCGCTGGAATTCGACAACAGCACCAGCGGCCAGGCCTTCGGCACCGGCATCGTTGGCGTCTGCCTCGACCTGGCGCCTGGAGAATGCGGCAACGATTATGGGCGCACCACCCGCCTGGCCGACGCTCCCGATGGCTATACCGACAACTTTTCTTTGAGCTGGACGAATACCACCGGCACCAACCAGCAACTGCTGTGGAGCACCAATCTGTCGGTCAGCGCCATCCCGCCATCGCCGGTGCCGGAACCGGCCGGCTGGGGCATGCTGGTGGGCGGGCTCGGCCTGCTGGGGGCATGCCGGAAACGGTATCGCAGCGCCTGAAAAACTCATTGGTGCCAGCCGGCAAGTACTCCTAATGTGGTGATGGGCCAGTGCGCCCTACAACCATAAAGGAGACCCAATGAAGAAACTGCTGGCAGTACTCTGCCTGTGCCTGCACGCCCTGGCGGCGCAGGCCATCAACCTGGCCGGGCTGCAGAACGCCCATGACCCCGGCACCATCACCAAGGATGGCGACACCTGGTTCAACTTCACCACCGGCAGCGGGATCTGGTATTCCACCTCGACCGACCTGGCCACCTGGCAAGGCGGCCCAGGGCCGGTGTTCAGCAGCTATCCAAGCTGGATCAGCAACAAGATCCCCAACTTCAGCGGTTCGTTCTGGGCGCCGGACGTGATCCACATGAACGGCTATTTCTACATTTACTACTCGGTCTCGACCTTCGGCACCTCCAGCTCGGCCATCGGCGTGGCGCGCTCGCCTTCGCTGAAGAACCCGGCCTGGACCGACCTCGGCATCGTGGTCGAATCGTTTGGCGGCAGCAGCGAGATCAATGCCATCGACCCGGCCCTGTACCGCGACCATGACGGCAAGGTGTATATGAGCTACGGCTCCTTCTTCGGCGGCATCGGCGTAGCGGAGATCAATCAATCGACCGGCAAGCTGGCCGGCAATGTCACAAAGATCTGGGGCGGCAACGGGCAGGACATCGAAGCGCCCTACATCACGCGCGACGGCGGCTACTACTACCTGTTCGTCAACCGCGGCGCCTGCTGCAAGGGTTCCAACAGCACCTACTACGTTGAAGTACAGCGCGCCACCAGCATCACCGGCCCCTACTCCGGCACCCGCACCGTGTTGCCCAATGTCGACGGCAAATACAAAGGCCCCGGCCATATCGGCGTGCTGAAGCAGGATGGCTGCAATTTCACCTCGATCCACTACTACGACCTGAACGACAGCGGCAATGCCAAGCTCGACATCCTGCGCATGACATACAGCGGCGGCTGGCCAGCGCTGACGCGCAACTTCAGCAACTTCGCCGGCTGCGGCGGCATGAGCGACGGGCCCTACGTGATCAAGTCGCGCCTGAGCGGCAAGGCACTGGCGCTCGCCAACGCTTCCACCAGCAACGGCGCCATGGTGCAACAGCAGAGTTACAGCGGTGGCAAGCACCAGCAGTGGTATGTGGTCGGTCACGGCGACGGCCAGTACAGCGTGATCAACGCCGGCAGCCTGCTCAGCCTGGACAACTGGGAAAACTCCACCAGCGCCGGCACCAATATCGCGCAATGGTCATACTGGGCCGGCAACGGCCAGCACTGGAGCTTCGCCAGCCCGTCCAGCGGCTGGTACACGGTAAAGAACCTGCTGAGCGGCTACGTGCTCGACGTGCAAAACAAGAGCACCGCCGAGAACGCGCAGATCATCCAGTGGCCGCTCACCAACGGCAGCAACCAGCAATGGAGCTTCACCCGCCCCTAAACGGCAGAGCCCGTGTCACACTTGGGGTGTGACCCCACGGTGTGACTCGGGCTCAACCATCTCGCGCGAGTAGAATGCCTGCATGCTACTTCGCTTCGCTGCCGATGCGCTCCTCGTGCTGCACCTGGCCTTCATCCTGTTTGCGCTGTGCGGCGCCGTCCTGGCGCTGCGCTGGCCGAGCGTGGTGCGAGTGCACTTGCCAGCGGCAGTGTGGGCAATCGGGATTGAGCTGACGGGCGCGATCTGCCCGCTCACCTACCTGGAAAACGCCTTACGCGTGCGCGCAGGCCAGCAAGGCTATGCGGATGGATTCATCGAGCATTACCTGCTGCCCCTGATCTACCCGGCTGGCCTGACGCCTGCCGTGCAGTACGTATTGGCGGGCGTCGTGCTGGGGGTAAACCTTTTGCTGTACGCGTGGCTGTGGCGGCGCCGCGGCGCTCGCCGTTGATCCGCAGGAGGCAATCGCCACTTGCTCGGGCAAACGTAGATAGCCGCGGAAGCTATCCGGCCGGCTGCGGCCCAACCTCGTTTGCAGAATCAGCATCAGGTCCTGGTAGGCGGCACTGTCCGGCGTCGGCGCACACGGTAGCGCCAGGCGATACGCCGGAGCGGCGCCATGTCCAGCCACGGCGACCGCGCGGTAAGCGCTGACGACGACCGCGACCAACTCAGTCCCGGGCCGCACGTCAAGCTGCCAGGCCACCGTCTCGTAACTGGCCAGCACCAGCACCACGCGCGCGCCACGCTGGTCCAGCACCACCCGCACGGGGCCGGCGGGCTGGCCGGCCGTATAGCCGGACAGCACCACCAGTTGCGCGCCCTCGGTGAGGGAGGGCGTCAGCAAGCCGCCCGGCAGCATCACGCCTGCTCCACCGGCGCAGGCGCCGGGGTATTCAGGTTGTACCAGTCCACCTTGCGGGTCGCGACCATGATGGCTGCCAGCACGGCGAATAGCAGGATCGCGCCCAGCATCAGGGCGTTGTTCTCCGAATTGAGCAGGCCGAACAGGATGCCGTACAAGGCGCACAGTGCGCCGCCGAAGCCCAGGCCGCGCTTCCAGTCATGCAGCACGTGCATCAGGTAGTAAGCAATCAGCACGATGCAGGCTGCGCTGGCGACGAGGTAGGAAGCGACAAAGTCATAGTGCTCGGACAGGCTGACCAGCAGCAGGAAGAACAGCGCCAGGGCCAGTCCCACCAGCAGGTACTGCACCGGATGGATCGGCAGCCGCTTCATCACTTCGAACAGGAAGAAGGCGGCGAAGGTCAGCGCGACAAACAGCAGGCCATACTTGGTGGCACGGTCAGCCATCGAGTACACATTCACCGGCTCGATGAAGGCAGCCTCAATGGTATCCAGCGCCGGCAAGGCATTTTCGCCCTGGCCCGCCGACTGTTCGCGCTGGCGGAGCTGGGCCTGGGCCTCGCTGGCCAGCGAGGAAATGCGCCACACGGCCTGGAAGCCCTTGTCGTCGATATTGTATTGCTCCGGCAAGAAGCGGCCGCTGAATTGCGGATGAGGCCAGGCCGAGGACATGACAAACCGATTATTGCGCGCCAGCGGTACAAAGCCCTGGCTGTTCATGCCCGCCAGGTTCAGGTTGAAGCTGAACTTGACCGGGCCCGCCGCAGCATCCTCCATCGACAGCGTGGCGTGCAAACCCTGGCGCGAAGAGCGCAAGCCGGAGCCTTGCTCGAATTCGACGCTGCGGGTGCCCCACACCAGGCGCGGGATATCGCGCACACCGCGCACGTCGGCCACGGCCAGCGCGATGTAGGGGCGCTCCGGCGTGATCTGCGAGCCGGTTTCAGTGTGCGGCAGTTCGGCCATCGCGGGCACGCTGAAGTCGCCGTTGATCTTGTGCGCGCCATTGAACATCAGCACCTGGTGGATGCCGCGGTGGCGGCGCTCGGTGCCGAGGCTGGACAAGACTTCCAACTGGTTGGGGAACACCAGGTGCTGCGATTGCTTGCGGTAGCGCTTCGTTTCCGCCTTACCGTCCTTGTCCTTCTCCTCCACGGTGTACACCTCGCTGTACGGCATCACCAGCACCGGCCCATAAATATGCTGTTCGCCCACCGAGTCGTTGGCGATGCTGTGCGCGGCCTCTTCGCGGTAGGCGATGCGTTCGCTGATGGTGGACTGGATCATGGCCAGCGGCACGCCGAGCAGCAGCATCAGCAAGGCGACGATGAGTGCTTTGAACAAGAGCTTCTTTTGCATGGTGGTGCTTCCTGTTGTTATGGTTGCGCCAGTGTAGAAAGCTGGTGTGCGGGGAAGATGCGTTCTGTGTGAAGGCAGCGGATATTTTGCGCACCGGTTCAGCGCGCACGCTCAACTGTCAGCACGACCGGCATGGCCCATGTCGCTTGCGCAAACGGCCAACGCAGCAAACTGACCTCGGAGCCTTTCGGTGCGCCATCGCTTACCTGCGCTTCCCATTGCGCATAGAATTTGCGCTGGAATCCGTGCAAGCGCACGCTCTGGCAGGCAATTGGTCCGCCGTCCAGATTGAGCGCCAGCGTGAGATCCAATGGCGCGTCCTTGAGAAAATCCGCTAGCCGGTCGAGCGAGAAGAATGCGTCACGGGTGGTGCCGATCAGGATGCGTCCCGCCTTGTCCTGCGCTACGAAGGTGCGGTTGGCGAGCCAGCGGCTTTTCAGGTTCACGTGCGTCTGCCCATCCTCGTCCAGCAAGAGCGGATAAGCGACCATCGCATTGCGCGCGCCCGCCATAGCGTCCTGCCACTTCGCCTGGGTCAGGTCGCGCACGCCGGCACTGCCGTCCTCGCGTCCAACAAAGGCGCCGGCACGGGCCTGGTACTGGCTCGGGCCAAGCTGCTCGCCTTCACTGATGAGGGGAGTATCCGGTTTGCCTTTCAAATCGAAATAGCTGCCGTTTACAATCAGCACTGCACCGGGCAAGGCGCGCTCCCATTCGTCCAGCCCCTTGTCACCTGCCGGTGCGCTGCGCACCACGAAGCGGAAATGCTTGGGATCGATCCGGTTGAGCAGGACGCGGTCGACTTCGCCGTCAGGCGACAGCACCGGCATTTCAGCCACTTCGTAACCTGGCTCAAACTCACGCCAGTAGAACTGGCCCGCGGAGACCGCCGGCACGGTGTCCTGCAAAGCCGCGCGCATGGATGGCGGCAAGCGGGCGTCGCCGGCGCCAATCCTGACCCAGTAGGTTCCGCCACGCCGCTGCAGGACATTGAAGCCGTAGGCGCCATTGCGCTGCCAGACCCAGATGCCGGCAGCAAGGAGCGCCAACACCAGCAGCGCCAGTACCAGGGATATCGAGGTTCGTTTCAAGAGTGCTCCATCGCTAGCGCAAATTGCGCCAGTGTAGGGAGCGTTTATGCGCTGGCGATGCGTTCGGTGTGAAGCGGCAGCAGCAAGGCGGCGCGGCAGCCGCCAGCCTCGCCGTTCGCCACCTGCGCACTGCCGCCGTGCAGGGCGGCAACCTCGCGCACGAAGGGCAAGCCAAGCCCGGTGCTCTTAGCGCCGTCAGGGCGCGGCAGCGAATAAAAGCGCTCGAACAGGCGCGCTTCGGCGTATGCCGGGATGCCGGGGCCGGCATCCCGCACGCTGATTTCGACATGGCCATCGCTGCGCTGCGCGGACATCGTCACCGTGCTGCCTGGCGGCGCGAAGCGGATGGCGTTGTCCAGCAGGTTGCCCAGCGCCTGGCGCAGCAGCAAGGCGTCGCCGCGCAGTTGCAGCGCGGGATCGGCCTGCATTTCCAGGTGCAGCTTGCGTGCAGCGAGGCGGGCCTGGAAGTCGCCGGCCACGTCTTGCAACAGATCTGAAACGTCGAGCGGCGCGGCGTCGTCGATGCGCTGCTGCTTCTCGACCCGCACCAGTGCCAGCAGCTTGTCGATCAGGTCGCGCTGGCGGGCGTTCTGGGCCTGGATGGTGGACAGGAACTGGCGGCGCTGCTCGGGCGGCATGTCTTCTTCCAGCAGCTCGGCCGTGGCCTGGATCGCGGCAATCGGGCTTTTCAATTCATGCGTGAGCGTGTGCATCAGGGTCTCGACGTAATCCTTGCCTTCCAGCTTGGCGCGCATGGCTTCCAGCGCATGGCCGAGGGTACTGATCTCGCTGCTGCCCAGCTTGGGCATGACGGCCTTGCGGCCGGCCTGCACCTCTTCCACGAAGACCATCAGCTTGTTGACGGTGCTGGCCATGCGCCAGGTGATGGCGACGCCGATCATCAGCGACAGGCCAAGCAGCACGATGCCCCATTTGAGGATCTTGCGCTGGCTGCGCTCGATGAAGCCTTGCACACTGGAGATGGGCTTGGAGATGGTCAGCACGCCAATGGTACGCTGGCCGTCACGCACCGGCGCGGCGACGTACATTCCCAGGCTGCTGTAATCGCGCGGCACCTCGCTGGTCATGCGCGCGCCGTATTGGCCACGCAGCGTAAGGTAGACGTCGTTCCAGCGTGAATAGTCCTTGCCGACCGACTTGCCGGCCGAGTCGAAGCGCACAATGCCTTCCGCGTCAGTGATGGTGATGCGGTAATCGGTGTTGCGGCTGGCGGCGGCGATCTTCGCCAGCAGGGCGGCATCGGTGGCGCCCTCCTTCACGTCGTCTGCAACCACCTGGGCCAGCAACTGCGCGGTGTCGTTCATCGCCGCTTCCAGCGTGGAACGGGCGCCGGGTTTGACTTCCTGGACAAAAACGTTGAGCAGGAACCAGGCTGCCAGGCCGACAATCAGGAAGTAGCCGAGCAGGATGCGCAGGCCGATCTTCATGCGCCGGGCTGCAGGCTGTAGCCCATGCCGCGATGGGTCTGGATCGGATCGGCATTGTCGTCTATGGCGCGCAGTTTGGCGCGCAGCGATTTGACGTGGGCGTCCACGGTGCGGTCCAGTGTTTCCGGCGCGTCGCACCAGACGCGGTCCATCAGTTGGGCGCGCGACAGCACGTGGCCCGGGTGCTCGAGCAGGGTTTTCAGCAGCAGGTATTCGTAGCGGGTCAGGTCGAGCGGCTGTCCGGCGAACAAGATGCGCGCTTCGGCGGCACGCAGTTCGAAGCCCGGCGTGCGCGAGACGGCCGGCGTGGCTGGCACTGACGGCGCAGCCTGGGCCGCCGGCGCGCCGTTGCCGTTACCGGCGCGGCGCAGGATCACGCGCACGCGCGCCACCAGTTCGCGCGGCGAGAATGGCTTGGTCACATAATCATCGGCGCCGATTTCCAGCCCGACGATGCGGTCGATTTCATCGCTACGCGCGGTGAGGAAGATCACCGGCACCTCGCTGAACTGGCGCAGGCGGCGGCACACATCGAGGCCGCTGATATCAGGCAGGCCGACATCGAGGATGACCAATGCCGGCGCCAGTTCGCGCGCGGCGGCCAGCGCCTGCTCGCCCAGCATCACATGGTGCGGGGCAAAGCCCTCCTTGCCGAGGGCAAAGGCAATACTGTCTGCAATGGCTTGTTCGTCTTCAACGATCAGGATGGTCTTTTCGCTCATGCGCGGCAGTATAGCGCGTCAGTTCTTGTCGGCTTCTTCTTTCTGCTTTTGCTGCGCCTCTTCCATCGTTTTCAGCGCGTCCTGCGCCTTGTCGCGCTGGGCGCCCATGGCCTTGATGTCCTGTGCCGCCTGGTCGGCCGGGTTCTTCTTGCCACATGCGGCCAGCATGGCCAGTGCCGCAATGGCGGCGAATATTGCGAAGCGTTTCATTGGCTATTCCTTGAAAAAGAAAAGCCCGCTCAAGAGCGGGCCTTTCAGGTGTCTTGCGACGAAACCGGGATTACTGCAGTTTGATTTCGACGTCCACGCCAGCTGGCAGGTCCAGCTTCATCAGTGCGTCAACAGTCTTGTCGGTTGGATCCACGATGTCCATCAGGCGCTGGTGGGTGCGGATTTCGAACTGGTCGCGCGAAGTCTTGTTCACGTGCGGGGAACGCAGCACGTCGTAACGCTGGATACGGGTTGGCAGAGGAACTGGGCCTTTTACCACGGCGCCGGTGCGCTTGGCGGTGTCAACGATTTCCAGTGCGGACTGGTCGATCAGCTTGTAGTCGAAAGCCTTCAGGCGGATACGGATCTTTTGGTTTGGAGCGGACATGCTTATTCCTTAAAAGAACGAACCGGCAACAATATGTTTCCGGCAATGTATGTAATTACTGCGACGGGCCGACATGATAGCACATGCCGGCCCGTTTGAATCACCCAGGCAGATTAGGCCAGGATCTTGGCTACCACGCCGGCGCCGACGGTACGGCCGCCTTCACGGATTGCGAAACGCAGGCCTTCTTCCATAGCGATCGGGGAGATCAGCTTGACGGTGATGGAGACGTTGTCGCCTGGCATAACCATTTCTTTGTCCGCTGGCAGTTCGATCGAACCGGTCACGTCGGTGGTACGGAAGTAGAACTGTGGACGGTAGTTGTTGAAGAACGGGGTGTGACGGCCGCCTTCATCTTTCGACAGAACATAGATCTCGCCGGTGAAGTGATCGTGCGGCTTGATCGAGCCTGGCTTCGCCAGAACCTGACCACGCTGAACGTCTTCACGCTTGGTGCCGCGCAGCAGCAGGCCAACGTTGTCGCCGGCTTGACCCTGGTCCAGCAGCTTGCGGAACATTTCCACGCCGGTGCAGGTGGTTTTCACGGTGTCGATGATACCGACGATTTCGATCTCTTCGCCGACCTTGATGATGCCGCGCTCAACACGACCGGTCACCACGGTACCGCGGCCGGAGATCGAGAACACGTCTTCCACAGGCATCAGGAAGGCGCCGTCAACTGCGCGCTCTGGGGTTGGGATGTAGGTATCCAGGGCATCAGCCAGACGGATGATGCACTCTTCGCCCATCTCGCCAGCTGCGCCTTCCAGTGCCATACGTGCCGAACCTTTGATGATTGGCAGGTCGTCGCCTGGGAATTCGTACTTGGACAGCAACTCACGCACTTCCATTTCGACCAGTTCCAGCAGTTCTGCGTCGTCGACCAGGTCGCACTTGTTCAGGAACACGATGATGTATGGAACGCCAACCTGGCGTGCCAGCAGGATGTGCTCGCGGGTCTGTGGCATTGGGCCGTCAGCTGCGGAGCAAACCAGGATCGCGCCGTCCATCTGCGCAGCACCGGTAATCATGTTCTTGATGTAGTCGGCGTGGCCTGGGCAGTCAACGTGAGCGTAGTGACGGTTTGCAGTCTCGTACTCAACGTGGGCGGTGTTGATGGTAATGCCGCGTGCTTTTTCTTCTGGAGCAGCGTCGATCTGGTCGTAAGCTTTGGCTTCGCCGCCGAATTTCTTCGACAGGACGGTTGCGATAGCTGCGGTCAGGGTGGTCTTGCCGTGGTCAACGTGACCGATGGTGCCAACGTTCACGTGCGGTTTAGTCCGCTCGAACTTTTCTTTTGCCATTTTAATTCTTCCTCAGAACTTTGATTTAAGGTCAATGCCGGACGGGAGGATCTCCCCCGCCCGGGTAATTATTTATTTTACTTCGCTTTGGCGGTGACGATTGCGTCGATCACGTGCTTAGGCGCCTCGGAGTAGTGCTTGAACTCCATGGTGTAGGTCGCGCGGCCCTGGGTCGCGGAACGCAGGATGGTCGAGTAGCCGAACATCTCGGACAGAGGTACCTCTGCCTTGATGATCTTGCCGCCGCCGCCTGGGATCTCGTCCATGCCTTGCACCATACCGCGGCGGGACGACAGGTCGCCCATCACGGTACCGGCGTAGTCTTCCGGAGTCTCGACTTCCACAGCCATCATTGGCTCCAGAATCACTGGGCTGGCGCGACGGCAAGCTTCCTTGAACGCCATCGAACCGGCCATGCGGAATGCATTTTCGTTCGAGTCAACGTCGTGGTAGGAACCGAAGGTCAGGGTGACTTTGACGTCAACCACTGGGTAGCCTGCCAGAACACCGTTGTTCAGGGTTTCGCGCACGCCTTTTTCCACCGCAGGGATGAATTCGCGAGGAATCACACCGCCCTTGATCGCGTCGACGAATTCGAAGCCCTTGCCTTGTTCCTGTGGTTCCAGGGTAACAACGGCGTGACCGTACTGACCGCGGCCACCGGACTGCTTGACGAACTTGCCTTCCACGTCGGACACCGACTTACGCACGGTTTCGCGGTATGCAACCTGTGGCTTGCCAACGGTTGCTTCCACGCCGAATTCGCGCTTCATACGGTCAACGATAATTTCCAGGTGCAGCTCGCCCATACCACCGATGATGGTCTGGCCGGATTCTTCGTCGGTTTTCACGCGGAACGAAGGATCTTCCTGTGCCAGGCGGTTCAGGGCCAGGCCCATCTTTTCCTGGTCAGCCTTGGTCTTAGGCTCGACTGCCTGCTGGATCACTGGCTCTGGGAACACCATCTTTTCCAGGGTGATGATCGAGGATGGATCGCACAGGGTTTCGCCGGTGGTCACGTCCTTCAGGCCGACTGCAGCGGCGATGTCGCCGGCGCGGACTTCTTTGATCTCTTCACGCTGGTTAGCGTGCATCTGCAGAATACGGCCCAGGCGCTCTTTACGCTGCTTGACCGAGTTGTAGATGGTGTCGCCTGCATTCACCACGCCGGAGTAGACGCGGAAGAAGGCCAGCTGGCCCACAAACGGGTCGGTCATGATCTTGAATGCCAGCGCAGCGAACTTTTCTTCGTCCGAAGCTTTACGGGTGGCTGGCTGTTCGTCGTCGTCGGTACCGGCAACGTCGGCGATGTCGATCGGCGACGGCAGGTATTCGATCACGGCGTCCAGCATGGCCTGCACGCCCTTGTTCTTGAAGGCGGTGCCGCACATCATCGGAACGATTTCCGAAGCGATGGTACGCTGGCGCAGGGCGGTCTTGATCTCTTCTTCAGAGAGTTCGCCTTCTTCCAGGTACTTGTTCATCAGGTCTTCGTTCGCTTCAGCAGCGGCTTCAACCATCTTCTCACGCCACTCTTGTGCGGAGTCAGCCAGCTCAGCCGGGATGTCCATGTAGTCGAACTTCATGCCCTGGGACGCGTCGTCCCAGATGATGGCCTTCATCTTGACCAGGTCGATTACGCCTTTGAAGTTGTCTTCGGCGCCGATCGGGATCTGGATCAGGACTGGGTTGGCCTTCAGGCGCGAACGCATCTGCTCGTAGACCTTGAAGAAGTTGGCGCCGGTACGGTCCATCTTGTTCACGAAGGCCAGACGCGGCACTTTGTACTTGTTAGCCTGGCGCCATACGGTTTCAGACTGTGGCTGCACGCCGCCCACTGCGCAGTAAACCATGCAAGCGCCATCCAGCACGCGCATGGAACGCTCAACTTCAATGGTGAAGTCAACGTGCCCTGGGGTGTCGATGATGTTGATGTGGTGTGGCTTGAAGTTGTTGGCCATACCATTCCAGAAGCAGGTCGTCGCTGCCGAGGTAATGGTAATGCCGCGCTCTTGTTCCTGCTCCATCCAGTCCATGGTGGCAGCGCCGTCGTGCACTTCACCAATCTTGTGGTTCACGCCGGTGTAGAACAGGACGCGCTCGGTGGTGGTGGTCTTACCAGCGTCGATGTGAGCGGAGATACCGATGTTACGGTAGCGCTCAATGGGGGTCTTGCGGGCCATAATTGATCCTAAATCTTTGAATGGACAAAACCGAGCAGCATTCTCTTGCGAAAAATGTGCCCGGCTTGAACAAGGCCAGCCAGTACAGGCTGGCCAATCGTATTAGAAGCGGAAGTGCGAGAACGCTTTGTTCGCTTCTGCCATACGGTGGACTTCGTCACGGCGCTTCATCGCACCGCCACGGCCTTCCGCGGCTTCCAGCAGCTCACCGCCCAGGCGCTGTGGCATGGACTTTTCGGAGCGCTTGTTAGCGGCTTCACGCAGCCAACGCATGGACAGGGCCAGGCGGCGCACTGGGCGCACTTCGACTGGAACCTGGTAGTTAGCACCACCGACGCGGCGGGACTTAACTTCAACCATTGGCTTGGCGTTGTTGATCGCTGCGGTGAACACTTCCAGTGGGTCCTTGCCGGACTTGGATTGGATGTGGTCGAAGGCACCGTAGATGATGTTTTCTGCAACCGACTTCTTGCCGGACAGCATCAGGACGTTTACGAATTTAGCGACTTCGGTGCTACCGAATTTTGGATCCGGCAGAATTTCGCGCTTGGGTACTTCACGACGACGTGGCATGTCATTTCCTTTTCTTCAGTTGAGCGCCTCTTGTTTGGCACTCGCGGTGGCCATCATGACCATCCACTTACTCGGTCTCGCGACCGCCTCAACTCAGTTAAATTGCAAATTACTTCTTAGCGGCCTTAGCGCGCTTCGCACCGTACTTGGAGCGAGCTTGCTTACGGTCTTTAACGCCCTGGGTATCCAGAGAGCCACGGACCATGTGGTAACGCACACCTGGCAAGTCTTTTACACGACCGCCGCGCAGCAGAACAACGCTGTGTTCCTGCAGGTTGTGGCCTTCACCGCCGATGTACGAAATCACTTCGAAACCGTTGGTCAGACGCACTTTTGCAACTTTACGCAGCGCCGAGTTAGGCTTCTTAGGAGTGGTGGTGTACACACGGGTGCACACGCCACGCTTTTGCGGGCAGTTTTCAAGTGCCGGCGATTTGCTCTTCACGACCAGCTTGGTACGTGGTTGGCGAATCAATTGATTGATGGTTGGCATCGTTATAAATCCAACAAAATTACAGCATTGACAACCCAGGCAGCCTTGCCCGGGGGCTAAAACGGTATCTCTTAGAATGCATCGGCAGCGCAAAAAGCCACAGCCTTTCAAACGCGTATACGATGCGCAGACTAAATGGAGAACTCGCGAGTATATACCTGGTTAACAGCTCAGTCAACCGGAATGCTGAATAAAGTGGCAGTATTTGGACGCCCCACGGCCCGCTATTGGCATCATAATAGCGATCATTTCGTACTTTCCCGTAAGCAATGCTGCCGCGCCCTTCACACCTGTTCATCCTGTTTAGCTACCTGGCGCTATCCGCGGTGCCCTTCGTGCCTTTGCTGCTGGGCAAACCGGTGGAACAGCCATGGCAGTTGCTGGGGATCGAGTGCGTGGCCTGGGTCACGGTGTGGGCGCTGTTCAAGCGGCCGGCCTACTTCCACTGGCTGCTGATCCCGGCCTTCCTCGCCTTGCCGACCGAAATCTACCTGTTCGTATTTTACGGCCAGGGCATTTCCACCCACCACCTCGGCATCCTGGCCGAAACCAGCCCGCAAGAGGCGCTCGAATTCCTCGGCCGCAAGGTGTGGACCATGCTGGCCGTGATGGTGGGCGTGGCCGTTTGGTGGGTGCTGAGTTTCCGCGCCGCGCGCCAGACGCGCGAACTGGACTGGCATGGCGGTTCGCGCTGGCTGACACTGTTTGCGCTGGTGGGGCTGGCAGCGGTAGCGGCCTGGGGCTATGAATTCGGCATCGACGCGGCGCCGGCATCGCGCCCGGCGGCCAGTGCAACAGCCGGTAGTGCGGGCGCCAGCAAGAGCGCGTCCGAGGACGACAGTTCCGCCGAGAGCGCCTCGGCAGGCGCCGCGGTGGCCGGCGCCCATACCCTGCGCCTGCCCGGACCTGCCCTGCCCTACTGGGCGCGCCTGCCGTTCGATCCGGACGCCTTCATCGAATCCTGGCCTTTCGGCCTCGGTGCGCGCGGCTATGACTTCTATAAGGAGCGGCGCTATCTGTCCGACCTGAATGAACGCAGCGCCAGCTTCGAGTTCGGCGCGCGCCAGGTCGATGGCGGCACCCAGCCGGAAGTCGTGGTGATGGTACTGGGCGAGTCTTCGCGCTACGACCGCTGGGGCCTGAACGGCTACAAGCGCGACACCAATCCCTTGCTGGGCAAGGAAAGCAACCTGGTGCCGCTGTCGGACGTGATCACATCCGTGTCGGCGACCCGCCTGTCGGTGCCGGTCATCATCTCGCGCAAGCCGGCCACGCAAAGCCTGAAGGATGGCTTCAGCGAAAAGTCCTTCCTGACCGCCTACAAGGAAGCGGGTTTCAAGACCTGGTGGCTGTCGAACCAGATCTCGTTCGGCCAGTACGACACCCCGGTCTCGGTGTTTGCCAAGGAAGCGGACGTGATCCAGTTCCTCAACCTGGGCGGCTTCACCAACCATTCCAACTACGACGACGTGCTGTTCGAACCGCTCAAGCGCGCGCTGGCCGATCCGGCGCCGAAAAAGCTGATCGTGCTGCATTCGCTGGGCAGCCACTGGAATTACAGCCAGCGCCACCCCAAGGAATTCGACAAGTGGCAACCGTCGCTGTTCGGCATCGACAAGCCGGTGTACACCGACTTGAAGATCAAGCCGCAACTGAATAACAGCTACGACAATTCGATCCTGTACACCGACTGGTTCCTGGCGCAGGTGATCGGCGACCTGAAAGGCACCGGCCAGTTGGCCTCGATGCTGTACGTCGCCGACCACGGCCAGACCTTGTACGACGGTTCGTGCCGCCTGGCCTTCCACGGCCACAACACCGACTACGAATTCCACGTGCCGGCCTTCATGTGGTTTTCCGACCAGTACCTCGAACATTATCCGGCCAAGGTGGGCGCCCTGCTGCGCAACCGCAAGGCCAAGCTGGCGACCGAAAACATCTTCCATACCATGCTCGACGTGGCAAACATCCGCTACCCGGACGACAAGCCCTCCTGGAGCTTCCTGAACAAGGACTTCCAGGTGCACAAGCGGGTGGTGGACAGCTACGGCTGGACCAACTACGACAACGCGAAATTCAAGGGCGACTGCCGCGAAGTGATCGACAAGGGCAAGCCGCAGACGCAGGACAAGTAAGACTCAAACCGGCTTGTGCACCATCAGCCAGTACACGCCAAGCATGGCGATAAACGCCGGATAGCCAAGCAGTTCCCAGCGGCGCGCATAACGCCAGTATTGCGCCGGCAAATCGGTGTTGGCGGCATGCGCCGCCAGCGCCATCCTGCCCATCCTGATCTGGTACCACACCACCGGCAGCCAGCAAGCGCCCGCCAGGGCATACAGCGCCAGCGAAGCCTTGATCCAGAACGCGTCCAGCGGATAACCGGCGAGATGGATCATCCACGCGCCCGACAGCGGTTGCACGATCACGGCCGGGGTGGTGAACCACCAGTCGGCGCGCACCACCAGGCGCGAGACCACGGCAATCGCTTCCACCGATTTCGAGCGGTTGGCGAAGAACAGGTAGAAGGCCGTGCCGAAACCGGTGCCGACCAGCAGCACCGAGGACAGGATGTGGATGGTCTTGATGGTCAGGTAGTCCACGCTTTTTCCTCCGCAAACAAAATAAACAGGATGGCCAGGATCGGCAGGTTCTTCAGCAATGGGCCGAAGGGGTGCCACAGGTATTCCGGCAGGCAGAGCGCGATCACCGCGCTGTAGCCGAATATCAGCGCACCCTGCGCCAGCCAGAGCGCGCGGCGCGGGCGAACCAGGCAGGCGAGGCCCAAAGCCGCGTCCACAGCAGCCGCGCCATACAGCGCCAGTGTCGCCGGCCAGCCAACCAGGCCAACGCGGGCCAGCAAGGCCAGGCTGTCGGCGCGCGGATAGATGAAGGCGCTTACGATGGCCGTCGCCAGCCAGACTAAGGCCAGGGTCCAGCGCAGCAGCGTGCCGCGCCAGCTTGCCAGCGCGCGCAGGCGAAGCAGCTCGCCTTCGGCCGGTGAGATGAAGTCGCTGATGGCGCGCAGCGGGCGCTTGGGCAACTCGCCCATGGCAGCCGCGCTGCCTGCGCGCAGCATGCGCCAGTTTTCCGGTGTCAAAGGCAGGCCGGGAATCTTGCCGCCCAGCCAAGCGAGCCAGGTCATCGCCTGGGCTGGAATATGCAGCATGGGCGCTGGCGGCAAGCCCATGGCGTCACGGTAAGCGCACAGCATGCCGTCAAAGGTAAGCGAGCTGGCGCCGGCCAGTTCGGCCACGCGGTGGGCCGGTGTGGCGGGATCGACGGCCGCCACCACCGCGCGCACAAGATCGTCAACATGGACCGGCTGGAAGCGCACCTCCCCCAGTGCCGGTGCAACCATGAGCGGCATGCTGGCCATCTTGCAAAACAATGCCGCCGATTTGCCCTGCAGCCCAAACACCAGCGACGGGCGCAGGATGGTCCACTCGAGGGGCAATGCCATCAGCGCCTCGTCGGCCGCACGCTTGCTGGCGAAATAGGCGGTGCCGCCCTGCCCTGCCCCGAGCGCCGAAATCTGCACCACGCGTCGTACGCCGGCAGCGGCACAGGCGGCGAACAGGGCGCGCGGAGCGGCGCTGTGCAGTGCCTCGAAACTTGCGTCCGCCTGTTCGCTGATCATGCCCACCGCATTCACTACCGCATCCAGGCCGCGCAAGCGCGCCATCCACGCGGATGGCTGCAAATCCACCGTGTAATCGATAGCGACATCGCCTGGCAGCACAGGAACGCGCACGCCGCGCAGCACTTCGTGCCCGGCCGCCGACAGCGCGCAGCAAACCGCGCTGCCGATAAATCCCGATGCGCCGCAAACCAGTATCTTCATTTGCTGGTCTTCGGGATCGACTTCGCGATATTCCAGCCCATCACCGCGACGCCGGCCACGATGCCGGCCGCGGTCATGATCAGCGCGGTACGCAGGACAAGTGCCGGCGTGGCGCCAGCTACCCCGCTATACCCGAACCCGAGCGCCAGCAGCATGGGGAAGGCAGTAATCAGGACAGTGCTGATGCGCACCCAGAATTCGGCCCGCTGCGGGGTGCCGCACAGGTCCAGCAGGAGATTGCGCAGCGCACTGCGCAGGTAAAAACTGATAGCCAGGCCGGCCAGCAGGGGCAGCAGGATTTCGTATGCGATCAACATTCCTTGAATCTCCTTTTCGACAGTAATTTCTGTAAAAACAGAAATCATGACTTCAAAAAAAACGGGCATTGCTGCCCGCCTGGTTTTACCCGGTCACTGCTTGCCGCGAATGGCCCGGCTGATTTTGGCGCTGACGCCCAAGGTTTTCATCAGCGTTTCCGGCTTGTAGCGCAGAAGCTCATCCGACAGCGTGGCCATGACCTCGATGAATTTCAGCGTTTCTTCGATCCGTTCCCGAGTGCCTTCGTCTTCGTCTGCCATTGCAGGATTGGAGAGGCATTCGGTCAGCGCGGCGGCGGTAGGGTCGATCTCGCGCTGGCGACGGCCGGCCACGATCAGCTTGAACAACTCCCACACATCGGTCGACGTTTCGAAATGGTCGCGGCGGTCGCCTTTCAGGTGCACCACCTTCACCAGGCTCCAGGACTGCAGCTCCTTCAGGCTGTTGCTGACATTGGAGCGCGCCACCCCCAGCGTTTGCTGGATTTCTTCGGCGTCCATCGGGCGCGCGGCCAAATACAGCAAGGCGTGGATTTGCGCCACGGTGCGGTTGACGCCCCAGCGCGAGCCCATCTCGCCCCAGTGCAGTACAAAGCGTTCGGCTATCGGTTTCAGTTCCATGCTTGCCATTCTATGCTTACATTAATTTCTGTCAAGACAGAAATTAAAAATTTGCCTGGGTGGCAATTCGCGCCCACAATACATAGCAAATGATTAAGGGGGACGGAATGCAAAAAACTGCGCGCCTGAGCAGCATCGACATGCTGCGCGGCCTGGTGATCGTGCTGATGGCGCTGGACCATACCCGCGACTTCTTCGGCCCCGCGCTGTTCGACCCGGAGGACCTGGCCAAGACCACGCCGCTCTGGTTTGCCACGCGCTGGATCACGCACCTGTGCGCCTCCACCTTCGTGTTGCTGGCCGGCACCTCGGCCTTCCTGCGCGGAACCAGGAGCGGCACTGCCGCGCTGTCGCGCTATTTGCTGACGCGCGGCCTGTTGCTGCTGGTGCTGGAAGCGACCTGGATCAGTTTCAGCTGGCAGCTCGGTTATAACGTCACCATCCTGCAGGTGCTGTGGGCGCTAGGCATGGGGATGATCTTCCTGGCAGGACTAAGCTGGCTGCCTTTGCCCGCCATTGCGGTCATTGCGGCGCTGTTGATCCTGCCGCATAACCTGCTCGACGCGATCCAGTCCAACCATCCCCTGTGGCTGGCCTGGCACCAGCGCGGCTTCTGGCCGGTGGCCGGCAATTACGGTGTATATCTCGCGTATCCATTGATGCCATGGCTTGGACTGATCGCGGCAGGCTACGCGCTGGGGCCGGTGTTCCAGTGGGAGGCGGCACGCCGGCAGCGCTTCCTGGTGATCGCCGGCGGCCTATTGCTGTTGGTGTTCGTCGTTCTGCGCAGCGGGAATTTTTATGGCGATCCCGACCCATGGTCGCCGCAAGGGCGCGGCTTCATATGGGATTTCATTTCCTTCATTCGCGTGCACAAATACCCGCCGTCGCTGCTTTACCTGTGCGTGACGGTCGGCATTGCGCTGCCAGTGCTGGCATGGTTCGAGCGCCTGCGTCCGGTGCCGTTGCTGATGCTGTTCGGCGGTACCCCGATGTTCTTCTATGTGATCCACATCGCCATGATCCACTTTCTCGCCGGGCCCTACTTCATGCTGCGCTACGGCGCAACGCCACAAGGCGGACCTGCGGGCTTTATCCTGCCGAAGGGATACGAGCCTTCGCTGGGCCTGGTTTACGCCGCGTGGGTGGCCGTGATCGCAATCATGTATGGCCTGACCAAACTCTGGCTGCGTCGCAAGACTGTTCGCGCTATGCCGGCAGCAGCCGGCCACTGAGGCGTTTATAGACGTCGCGCGCGCGTTGTTCGATGGAAGCGTCGAATCCGGACTGGGCCAGCAGGGTCAGGCCATTGGTCTCGGCCAGCACGCCGGGCGTCAGCACCAGGCGGCCGGCGCGCTTTTGCACCAGCAGCGGCGAGCAGCATGGCTCGAGCAACTGCGCCAGCACTACGTTGTGCGAGGACACCAGAACGGTGCCGCGGCCGGCCAGTTGCTCCAGCACTGCAGCGGCAGCCGATACCGATTCCAGGTGATTCGTACCGCGGAAGATTTCATCGATGATGAAGAGCGCGCGTTGCGGCTCCTTGGCCAGCGCCAGCAATTCGTGGGCGCGGCGCAGTTCCGACTGGTACAGGCTTTCGCCGCCATCCAGCGCGTCGTCGTTCTGCATGCTGGCATACACCGGCAGGTTCGGCACGCGCGCCGCATCCGCGTAGCAGAAACCGAAAGCTCGCGCCGCCAGCAGGTTCAGGCCGACCGTACGCAGCAAAGTGCTTTTGCCGATGCCATTCTGGCCGCTGATGAAGGCACTTTTGCCATCCAGCGTCAGGTCCAATGCCTGCGCATCGGACAGCAGCGGATGGCGAACCGCTTGCAGATGCAGCTCCTGCTCCCAGCCCTCTTCCGCCCAGCACCACTGCGTCTGCGCCGACAAATGGCGCGCCAGCGCAAGGTCGGCATCCAGGCCCGCCATCAGTTCATAGCTCTGGCGCAGGAACACTGCGTGCTCACGCACCAGGCGCCGTGTCGCGAAATAATGCTTCAGGTTGGCCAGCATGACCCAGTCCGCATATTCGGTCACACCGGGCGCGGTGGAAAAAGCATTGCGTGCCAGCTTGCCGCGCAACTGGGCGGCCTGGACGGCGCCTGGCATGTCCTGCTGCTGGCCATGCGCATGGAGCTGCAGTTGCAGGCCTTCGGCGATGGCAGACCAGTGCTGGATCCGCGAGTGGAAGGCGATCTGGATTGCCATCAGCAGCAACGACAGCACAACAGCCGGAACCAGCGCGGGCAGCCAGAAGAAGCTGGCCGCCGCGCAGGCCAGGAAGGTCGCGGGCAGCAGCCATAGCCACGCCGACCAGCGTGGCACGGGCGGCAACGGCGACCCGGCAAGGGAACTTGCCGGCTCCGCCACGCTGTCCGCAGCGGCCACATACAACGACTCGGTGACTTCGGCGCTGGCCTTGCGCAATGGCGCAAGCTGCGCGGCGAGACGTTGGCGCGCGCCATTGTCCGCCAACAGCGCGCGGACAGCTTCGGACGGCGCGCCCGCCGCGCCGCGCCGCAAGCGCCGGTACAGCATCTGGCGGCCAAAAATGCTGGCGCCCTCGCCTACTGCCAGAAGATATGGCGCCAGCAGCAAATCGTGCCAGGTCTGTCCATCCACCGCGCCGTTGCCGCTGGCGCCGGCCAATTCGTCGTAGCGCGCCACCGCACTGTCGGGGAACGGATACTCCACAGAACGACTCCTTGCCATAAAGTTAAGACTGCAAGTATAACCGCTTACTAAAAAATCAAGTAGTCCGATTGGCGCAGGCCCGGACAGCCGGACACGGTGGACGCTCGCGGACGGCGGCCACCGCAGGCGGCCACCATATGAATCAATAGCTTAGCTGCTGGCACGCTTCGTGCAAGAGCAAGATTGACCAAACTACCAACACCCGGGAAAAGAACATGATTCGCGACACCTCACACCAGGACCAAGTGATCGCCGTCCCCACCAGCCGCTTCCCGCGCCGCAAGGTGCTGCTGCTGGTGGCCGGGCTGGCACTGGCCGCCGCCGGCTACGGCCTGCTGGCAAACTGGAGCGGCAGCGAGCAGTCGATCAGCGCCTCCCGCCTGCGCGTCGGCGAAGTCACGCGCGGCACCCTGATCCGCGACGCCGCCGTCAACGGCCGCATCGTGGCTGCCGTCAGCCCGACCCTGTATTCGACCTCCACCTCCACCGTCGAATTGAAAGTGCACGCCGGCGACACCGTCAAGAAAAACCAGGTGCTGGCCGTGCTGGAATCGCCCGACCTGACCGACGAACTGAAAAAGGAACAGGCCCTGTTCAGCGAGCTGCAGGCCGAAGTCGCGCGCCAGCAGATCCTGGCGCGCAAGCAGAAGCTGGCCGCGCAGCGCGAAGCCGACACCGCCGAAATCGAGCGCGTGTCTGCCATGCGCACCTTGCAGCGTTACGAAAGCGTGTCGACCGAAGGCATCATCGCCAAGATCGACATGCAAAAGGCCAAGGACGCCGTGGCTGCCGCCGACATCCGCGCCAAGCACACCAAGCAGGCCGCCGAACTGGAAAGCGACAATGTGTCGCTGGAATTGAAAACCAAGACCGCCCAGATGGAGCGCCAGAAGCTGTCGCTGGCCAACGCCCAGCGCCGCGTCGACGAACTGACCGTGCGCGCCCCGGTGGACGGCTTCATCGGCACGCTGTCGGTCGCCAACCGCAGCGTGGTGCAGGCCAACTCCCCGCTCATGACGCTGGTCGACCTGTCCCAGCTAGAAGTGGAACTCGAAGTGCCGGAATCCTACGTCAACGACCTGGGCCTGGGCATGACGGCAGAAATCGAAGTGGCCGGCGTGAAGACCAAGGGCAAGCTGTCGGCGCTGTCGCCGGAAGTGGTGAAGAACCAGGTGCTGGCGCGGGTGCGCTTCGACAAGCAGCCGGAAGGCCTGCGCCAAAGCCAGCGCGTATCGGCGCGCCTGCTGATCGACGAAAAACAGAACGTGCTGATGGTGCAGCGCGGCCCCTTCGTGGAATCGGAGGGCGGCCGCTACGTCTACCTGCTGCAGGACGGCATCGCCGTGCGCACCCCGGTGCAGCTTGGCGCCACCAGCGTGGCTGCGGTGGAAATCGTCAATGGATTGAAACAGGGCGACAAGATCGTGATCGCCGGTACCGAAAGCTTCGAGAACGCCAAGCGCGTCTCGATCAACAAATAACCCCTACGGAGATTAAACATGCTGCGCATGAATAACCTGAGCAAAGTGTATCGCACCCACATGATCGAAACCCACGCATTGCGCGGCTTCGAGATCGAAGTCAAGCAGGGCGAATTCGTCACCGTCACCGGTCCTTCCGGTTCCGGCAAGACCAGCTTCCTGAACATCGCCGGCCTGCTGGAAGACTTCACCAGCGGCGACTACGTGCTGGATGGCATCAACGTCAAAGGCATGGACGACAACGCCCGCTCGCGCCTGCGCAACGAGAAACTGGGCTTCATCTTCCAGGGCTTCAACCTGATCCCCGACCTGAGCCTGTTCGACAATGTCGACGTGCCGCTGCGCTATCGCGGCTTCAACGCCGCCGAACGCAAGGAACGCATCGAAGACGCGCTGGCCAAAGTCGGCCTGGCGTCGCGCATGCGCCACTTCCCGGCCGAACTGTCCGGCGGCCAGCAGCAGCGCGTGGCTATCGCGCGCGCCCTGGCCGGTTCGCCCAAGCTGCTGCTGGCCGACGAACCGACCGGCAACCTGGACACGCAGATGGCGCGCGGCGTGATGGAACTGCTGGAAGAGATCAATGCCGAAGGCACCACCATCCTGATGGTGACCCACGATCCGGAGCTGGCCCAGCGCACCCAGCGCAACGTCCACATCATCGACGGCCAGGTGTCCGACCTCGTACGCAAGTCGCCATCGCTGGTGGTCGCCAAGGAGGCCTGAGATGCTGCAATACTATTTCATGCTGGGCGTGCGCAGCCTGCGCCGCAACCCGGTCCTGACCGCGCTGATGGTGCTGATCCTGGCGGTCGGCGTCGCTGCCAGCGTAGCGACCCTGACCATCCTGCACGTGATGTCGGGTGACCCGATCCCGCACAAGAGCGAGCGCCTGATCGTACCGCAGGTCGATAACGGCCCGCTCAAAGGCTACACGCCGGGCGAGCACGAAGGCGACGAAATGTCCTACCGCGACGCCGTCAACCTGCTCGCTTCCGGCCAGGGCGACCGCCGCACAGCGATCCGCGGCGCCTCCGGTACCGTCGAACCGGCGCGCAAGGACCTGCCGGTGTTCACCGTCGAAGGCCTGACGCCGACCCGCGACTTCTTCGCCATGTTCGAAGTACCGTTCGTGCACGGCGGACCATGGAGCGAAGCGGACGACAAGTCGGGAGCCGACGTGGTGGTCCTGAGCACCAAGCTGGCCGAGCGCCTGTTCGGCAACGCCAACCCGGTCGGCCAGCGCGTGCGCATGTTCGGCTTCGACTACGCCGTCACCGGCGTGTACGGCAACTGGAACCCGGTGCCGCGCTATCACCGCATCGTCGGCGGCTCCGGCGCCTTTGGTGAGAGCGATGAGTTCTACATCCCGTTCCACAACGCGATCCGCCACGAAATGGGCCAGAATGGCAATATGAACTGCAGCAGCGACCGCGGCCCCGGCTACCAGGCACTGCTCGATTCGGAATGCATCTGGATCCAGTTCTGGTTCGAACTGCATTCGGCATCCGACCGCCCGCAACTGCAAGCCTGGCTGGACGCCTACGCTTCCGAGCAGCGCAAGCTGGGTCGCCTGCAGCGCAATGCGCCCAACAAGTTGTACACCGTGATGGAATGGCTGGAAGAGCAGAAGGTAGTGGGCAAGGACAGCCGCCTGTCCGCCATGCTGGCCTTCGGCTTCCTGCTGCTTTGCCTGGTCAACACCATCGGCCTGCTACTGGCGAAATTCTCGGTGCGCGCACCGGAAGTCGGCGTGCGCCGCGCCCTGGGCGCCTCGCGCAAGGAAATCTTCACCCAGTTCCTGATCGAAAGCGCCGTGGTCGGCCTGGCCGGCGGCATCCTCGGGCTGCTCCTGGCGCTGGGCGCACTGGCCCTGATCGGCACCATCTCCGAGCAGATCGCCGTCACCACCCATATGGACTGGATGATGCTGCTGGTGACCTTCGTCATGTCCGTCAGCGCCGCCATACTGGCCGGCCTGCTGCCGACCTGGCGCGCCTGCCAGGTGACCCCGGCCATGCAACTGAAATCGCAGTGAGGACAACATGGAAATCAAACCAATCTTTTCCGCGCTGATGCGCTCCAAAACCGGCCCGGTCCTGGTCGCCGTGCAAGTGGCGCTCAGCCTCGCCATCCTGTCCAACGCGCTGCACATCGTCAGCGTGCGCCAAGAAGTCGCCGCCCGTCCGACCGGCATCGCCAACGAGGAGCAGGTGTTCAGCCTTGACGTGAAAGTGCTCAACCCCGGCGGCCATGAAGAGCAGTTGGCGGCGCAGAAGGCGCAAGCGGCAGCGCTGCGCGCCCTGCCCGGCATCACCTCGGTGGCCAGCACCAACCAGATCACGCTGTCGCGCTCCGGCAACTACAGCAGCGTGGCGGCCAGCCGCGAGCAGGAGCGCAGCAATGCCAGCCCGTCGATGTACGTCACCGCGGATTCCCTGGTCAAGACCTGGGGCCTGCGGCTGATTGACGGCCGCGATTTCACGCCGCAGGACGTGCTGGAAATCGACCAGAAGACCAGCAAGGACTTCCCCCGCGTAGCCCTGATCACCAAAGCCACCGGCCAAAAGGTATGGCCCGATGCCCCAAGCTTCGTCGGCAAGAAGATGTTCTACGGCACCGGGCCGGAAGCACGCGAAGTGACCGTGGTCGGCGTGCTCGAAACCCTGCAAACCCCGAGCGGCGCCATGGGCGTGGACGGCGAATTGACGACGATGGTCCCGGCCCGCCTGTCGGGCATGTCGCGTGCGCTGTACACGCTGCGCGCCGAACCGGGCCAGCGCGACCGCGCCATGAAGGATGCCGAGCAGGCGATCCGCAAATTGCATAACGGCCAGGTGGTCGTGCACAGCAAGACCCAGTCCGAACAACGCGTAGACCGCTACAGGGCCGACAACGCGCTGTGCTGGATGCTGATCACCGTCAGCGTGCTGCTGATGGTGGTCACCGCCAGCGGCATCGTCGGCATGGCCAGCCTGTGGGTCACCCAGCGCCGCAAGCAGATCGGCGTGCGGCGTGCACTGGGTGCGCGCAAGATCGATATCCTGCGCTACTTCGTGACCGAGAACCTGATGATCACCACCACCGGGATCGTCGGTGGCCTGCTGGGGGCGCTGGCCCTGAACCAGCTGCTGGTCTCCAAGCTGGAACTGGCGCGCTTGCCGGCCGAGTACATGCTGGCAGGAGCCGCCGCATCCTGGGTGCTGGGCATCGCCGCCGTCTATGGTCCCGCATGGCGCGCCGCCTCCATCTCGCCGGCCATGGCGACCCGCTCCGCCTGAACCGGTAAACCAGGGTCTGACCCAAGGGTCAGACCCAAGGGTCAGACCCATATCAGCGTCGCCGCCGCGGGTTTCGGTTGTGGGCCGTTGAACTTCGTCGAAGGTCAACAGCGCACAACCAAAACCCGCGCCCCGAAAACCGTTGGGGGTCTGACCCTTGGGTCAGACCCGGATTTACCGGTTTTACTGTATCCTGCCAAAATGCCAACCGTACTAATCATCGACGACAACGCCGCAGTCGCAGTCGCCCTCGAAGTCCTGTTCTCGCTGCACGACATCGAAGCGCTGCACGCCGCCTCCCCGGAAGAAGGCCTCGCCCTGCTCCACCAGCGCAGCGCCAGCATCGACCTGGTGCTGCAGGACATGAACTTCAGCGCCGACACCACCTCCGGCGAAGAAGGCGTGGAACTGTTCCGCGCCATCCGCAAGCGCCACCCCGACCTGCCGGTGATCCTGCTGACCGCCTGGACCCACCTCGACGCCGCAGTCGACCTGATCAAGGCAGGCGCCGCCGACTACCTGTCCAAGCCGTGGGACGACAAGCGCCTGATCGCCACCGTGCGCAACCTGCTGGAACTGGGCCAGGCCAACCGCGCCCTCAACCAGCACCGCAGCGACGAACTGCGCCAGCGCCGCGAGCTGGAACGCTACAACCTGCGCAATATGGTGTGGAGCGATCCCGCCACCGAACGCGTGATCTCGCTGGCCTGCCAGGTCGCCCGCGCCGACGTGCCGGTGCTGATCACCGGCCCGAACGGCACCGGCAAGGAACGCATCGCCGACATCATCCAGGCCAATTCCTCGGTGCGCGAAGGCCCCTTCGTGGTGCTCAATTGCGGCGCCTTGCCGGCCGAACTGATTGAAGCCGAATTGTTCGGCGCCGACGCCGGCGCCTACACCGGCGCCGCCAAAGCGCGCGAAGGAAAATTCGAAGCAGCCGACGGCGGCACCCTGTTCCTCGACGAAATCGGCAACCTGCCGCTGGCCGGCCAAATGAAGCTGCTGCGCGTGCTGGAAACCGGCCGCTTCGAACGGCTCGGCTCCAACCGCGAACGGCAGGTGGCGGTACGCGTGGTCAGTGCCACCAATGCCGACCTGCCTGCCATGATCCGCGCCGGCACCTTCCGCGAAGACCTGTACTACCGCCTGAACGTGATCGAGCTGCGCCTGCCGCCCTTGGCCGAACGCCCGGCCGACATCCTGCCTTTGGCGCGCCACTTCCTGGGCCAGGAACGCCCGCTGCGCGCCGACGCTGAAGCCGCCCTGCTGGCGCACGGCTGGCCCGGCAACGTACGCGAACTGAAGAACGTGATGGCGCGCGCCAGCCTGCTGGCACAAGGCGAAGCCATCACCGTGCCCGACCTCGGCCTGCCCGCCGCCAGTGTCATGAACGGCCACGCCAGCGCCCCAGCCGGCCCCGACCAGGAACCCGACCGCGACGCCATCGTCAGCGCCCTGCAGCGCGCCAGCGGCGTCGTCGCCCAAGCCGCCGCCGAGCTCGGCCTCTCGCGCCAAGCCCTGTACCGCCGCATGGAACGCCTCGGCATCGCCCGCCCATGACCCGCACACTGTTACGCACACTGTTACGCACCAGCCCGTGTCACACCATGGGGTCACACCCCGAGTGTGACACGGCCTCGTCCGTAGAACTGCTGGGTTCGTGTCACACTTCGGGTGTGACCCCACGGTGTGACACGGACCCAACCGTATAGGACCTATGCGACTTTCGCTTCTGACGTTATGGTCGGCGCTGGTGGGGACGCTGACGGCGACCGGGATCCTGATTGCGCTCGGGCTGGATCAGCTCTTGCCCAAGCATCCGACCATGGTGGTCGGCATCTCCCTGCTCTGCCTGGTGCCGCTGGCGGTGATCACCATCCGCGCCCAGTTGCAGCGCCAGCTTTCCCTGTACCGCGCGCTGACCGGCACCGTCACCAGCTACCGCGATGGCGACTTTTCCTTCAGCCTGCACTGGCCGCGTCAAGATGAATTGAGCGACCTGGTGGCCGCCCACAACGAACTGGGCCAGGTGCTGCGCGAACAGCGCCTCGGCCTGGTGCAGCGTGAGCTGCTGCTCGACACCATGGTCCAGCACACGCCCGTCGCCATGCTGCTGGTGACCGACAACAGCGCCATCGTCTTCGGCAACCTGGCCGCGCGCCAGCTGGTCAACGAAGGCCGCAAGCTGGAGGGCCTGCATCTGCCTGAATTGCTGGCCCGCGTGCAGCCCGCCCTGCGCGATGCCGTCGCCCGCGGCGGCGACGGCCTGTTCACCATCGGCGACAGCGAAGAGGAGGAAGTGTTCCACCTGGCACGCCGCAGCTTCAGCCTGAATGGCCGCCCGCATGAACTGCTGTTGCTGCGCCAGCTGACGCAGGAGCTGCGCCGCCAGGAAGTGCAGACCTGGAAAAAAGTCATCCGGGTGATCAGCCATGAATTGAACAACTCGCTGGCGCCCTTGACTTCGCTGGCCCATTCCGGCGCGGAACTGGTGCGGCGCGGCCAGACCGAACGCTTGCCGCAAATCCTGGCCACCATCGAGGAGCGCACACGCCACCTGGAAAGCTTCATCCTCGGCTACGCGCGCTTTGCCAAGCTGCCCTCACCGCGCCTTGACCCGCAGCACTGGGGCGCCTTCCTGGCCGCCCTGTCGGACCAGGTGCAGTTCGCGCTGCATGGCGAAGTGCCGGCCGAGCCGCACGCCTTCGACGCGGCGCAGATGGAGCAGGCCTTGCTCAACCTGCTGAAAAACGCCCACGAATCCGGCTCGCCGCCGGAGGAAGTCGGCCTGGAGCTGCGTCGCCAGCAAGGCATGCTGCGCATCGAGGTGCAGGACCGCGGCCCCGGCATGAGCGAGGCGGTACTGGCCAATGCACTGGTGCCGTTCTATTCCACCAAGCGCAGCGGGACCGGCCTCGGCCTGGCGCTGGCGCGCGAAATCGCCGAAGCCCACGGCGGCCGCATCACACTTGCCAACCGCGAAGGCGGTGGACTTGCAGTGGCCATCATCTTGCCTCTTTGATTTAGATCAAACGCTAGCTCAATACTGCGTCCTACCTTGGAATGTGCAGGCGCCTCGCCTGCGCTTTCAGGAGAACACCATGAAGACAGCCATGGGTTTGCTGCTTGCAGTGGCCGCCTCGGCAGTGCAGGCTGACAACGTCGTCGTCAATGTCAACCTCGGCGGCAGCGCCACCGAACAATCCGCCGCTTTCGGCGTGACCCATCTGGAGAAGGGAGCCTTCGCCGATACCTTCAATTTTTCGCCCAGCGCCGGCACCTATTCCGTCGATGCCAGCCTGGTGACCCTGGGCTTCAGCCCGCGGACTGACGTCACCTTCACTGCCGCCTACGTCAATGGCCATGAGCTGACACTGAGCGGCCCGGGTCTCTTCGAATCTGGCTTCCTGCTGCCGAGCGTGATCACGGGGCCGCTGGCACTGAGTGTCTTCGGCTATGTGGATTTTGAAGATACCGGCTTCACTCCCGCCTCGGCCAGCTATTCGGGCACGCTGAACATCAGCGCGGTGCCTGAGCCGGGTGGCTATGCGATGCTGCTGGCGGGACTTGGCGTGGTGGGCACGCTGGGGCTCAAGCGGCGCTGCCAGGGGGCGTGAACGCCGGGCTGGTAAACTGTCGGCCATGACTTCCCGCAGATTTGACCAGCCTGGTTTCCCTCCCGCCACCATCACCGAGTTCGAAGGTGTCCGTTCACTGCACCTGGGCACCTCCTGGGTGCAGGGCGCCATGCGCCTGTCCAAGCCCGACATGATCGAGCTTGAATACGTGCGCATGATGATGATCTGGACGCTCTTCATTCCCTCGCCGCGCCACATCGTCCAGCTCGGCCTGGGCAGCGCGGCATTGACCAAATTCAGCTATCGCCAGTTCCCCAAAGCGCGCGTGGACCGCGATCGAGCTCAATCCGAATGTGATTGCAATCTGCGAAGAGAAGTTCTGCCTGCCGCCAAACGACGAACGGCTTCAAGTGCGCCAGATGAATGCGATGGATTTTCGTGCTCGAGCCAAGCAACCACGGCACGGTCGACGTGCTGCAGGTCGACCTGTACGATGAAGAGGCGCGCGGACCGGTGCTCGACACGCCTGAGTTTTACCAGGCCTGCTACGACTGCCTTGGGCCGGACGGCATCATGACCACCAATGTGTTCGGCGACTTTGACAATTACGGCAAGAACCTGCAGCACATGGAACTGGTGTTTCGACGCCGTGGTGTGGCTGCCCGAAGTCCACGACGCCAACATCGTGGTCATCGCCTTCAAGCGCTCGCCGTCGATCGATTTTTCGGTGCTGTACGAGCGCGCCAGCCAAATCAAGAAATCGTTTAACCTGAATGCCCGTCCCTGGGTGGACGGCATGCGCGACTGGATGGCCAACGAGTAGTATAGCTACATTCGCGACTGCTTTTCGTTTAAATAGTTGAAGATTATCAAGTAGTTACTAAAATTCGCCGGCGGCGTGCAACAGTCTTTACGGCGGGATTGCCCGGCTCCCTGCAGTAGTTTATATTGCGGGGCCTGTCGTTTCAGGCAAGAAACAATATTGTCAGAAAGACCAAGAGTTACCGTGATGTCCGACGCATTCCTAAAGCAGCGAGAAGAATTCAGCGACTATTCGATGAGCCGCATTGGCGTATCGCGTGAAATGTTCGATGCATTCAACCGCATCCTGGCCCCACACGTCGTTGAAGTGCATTTCCGCAAGGGCGAGTACCTGCAGCGCGCCGGCGTGCCGGCCAGCGTGGCGTACTGGCTGTACCGCGGCGTTGCGCGGCGCGGCATGATCACCAAGGACGGTACCGATGTGACGATGGCGTTTTCGTCGGAAGGGGATTCCTGCGGCTCGCACCACGACCTGCTGGCGGCACAGGACGGCCAGCCGGCGCAGGAATTCATCATTGCGGAAACTCCGGTGACGGCGATCCGCGTGGAGTGGGCCGCCCTGGCGCGCCTGCGCGAAGAGCACAGTCTCATGCGCGAGTACTACCTGAAGGTTTCCGAGCACTCGATCCGCCGCTATTCGCAGAGCTGCCTGGTGCGCAGCATGACGTCGGCCAACTGCCGCCTGGCGGCGTTCCGCGAACAATACCCGGACTGGAACAGCGCATCTCGCAGAAATCGCTGGCCTCCTTCCTGGGTATTACGCCGCAATACATGTCGACGCTGCTGCGGCAGGAGCAGGAACGCTAAGCAGCTTCCTGCTCGCGGCGCATGAGCTGCGACAGGTAGGCCGGTGTGATCTGCAGGTAGGACGCCAGCACCTTCTGCGAAATCCGGCGTTCCAGGTTCGGATACTCCTTCCTGAAATTGGCCAGGCGCTCTTCGGCGCTCGATGCGGTGTGCGTGATGAAGCGGCGCGCCTGGCTGCATACCGCGTATTCCAGCATGCGCGTCACGTAGGCGGTCAGCGCCGGGTGCCGGCTGCGGGCCACGCTCATCTGCTCCCAGTCGAAACGGAAACCCTGCACCGAGGTCTCGGCCACGATGAAGGAGCGCGCCGGCAGCTCGCCGCGGGAATTCCAGCAGGTCTTCATAGGCGTTCGCGATATGGCCTTCGGTCGCGAAGCGCATGGTGACCTCGTTGCCGCCCTGGCTGACATAACCGACGCGGGCTACGCCTCCGGTGAGCCAGAACACGTCGCGCGCGGACTGCCCCACGTGCTGCAGCAGTTCGCCGCGACGCACCGCAAACGGCACGGCCAACGGCGCGATGCACTGGCTGGTTTCGTCAAAAAGTTGTTCGTCGACGGCGTAGCGCGCCATCATGTCGGCCTTGAAATTCTGCCGCAGCTTCAGGAAATGTTGATTCATTGCGCCCCAGTATTCATCTTTGTTTTTGACTACATCTGGTCAGGCCAGATTTACTTCATTCTAAAAACAAGCGGCGCAGGATTTCGATCAACTATTTGAACTTTCGGTAAAAATTTTCATAGGCTGTTAAATGAATGACACCGGCCAGGCGTTTGACCAGCCCATCCACCTGGCCCGGGTCCACCTGGCCATAGCCAAGGGCCAGTCCTTGCCAGTTGCATTGCCCGGCAACGGCATGCACGCTGAGGGCGTTGGCGATCATGCCTTCCTGCTCGAGGGCGCGGCGGCTGATCTCCACGTCGGACAGGCGCGGGTCTTCCCATCGCAGCGCGAGATGCATGCCGGCCGACGCGCCCTGCACGCAGGCGATGCTGCCAAGGTGCTGGTCCAATGCCGCCACCAGGGCGTCGCGCCGTTCGCGGTAGACGCGCCGCATGCGCCGCAGATGCAGGGCAAACTGCCCGCTGCGCAGGAATTCGGCCAGCGCAATCTGGTCGGCTGCGCGGCCGCGCGAAGCCGATTGCTGGCGCATGGTGGCCAGCGGCTGCACCAGCCAGGGCGGCACCACCAGGTAGCCGATGCGCAGGCCGGGGAACATGGTTTTGCTGAAGGTGCCGCAGTACAGCACCGGGGCGTCCGGCTGCAGGCCTTGCATCGATGCCAGCGGCGGGCCGTCGTGGCGGAACTCACTGTCGTAATCGTCTTCGATGATCAGGGCGCCGCAGGAGCGCGCACCGTCGATCAGGGCCATGCGGCGCGCCAAGGACAGCACGGTGCCGGTCGGGTACTGGTGCGAGGGCGTGGTGTAGATCAGGCGCGGCGGGCGTTCTCTCCAGTCTTCGGGGCGTGGGGCGATGCCTTCGTCGTCGACGTCGATCGGCTCCAGTTTCAGGCTGGCGGCGCGGAAGGCTGCCATGGCGCCGCCGTAACCGGGATTTTCCATCCACACCGTTTCGCCGGCGTCGGCGCAGGCGCGGCCGCACAGGTCAAGGCTGCTTTGGCTGCCGTCGGTGATGAATACTTGCGCCGCTTCGCAGACCACGCCGCGCGAGGCGCGCAGGTAGTCCGCGATGGCTTCACGCAGCACCGGCTCGCCGCAAGGGTCGCCGTAGTTCAGTTTTTCGGTGGGCAGCGAACGCCAGGCCCGTTCCAGCAAGCGCCGCCACAAGCCCGATCGGAAAGCTGGGCAGGTCGGGCACGCCCGGCACGAAAGGCGTGCCGCTGGCGGCCGATGCGGTGCTGTGGCGCAGGTTCTGCGCGCGTTGCGACAAGCCTTTGTACGGCACGACCACACTGGGCTCACGCTGCCGCGCAGGGGCCACGGCGGCGACGATGGTGCCGCTGCGGTCGGTCGTCACATAGCCTTCGCTGGTGAGCTGCTCATAGGCGTACAGTACGGTGTTGCGCGCCACGCCGAGCTCGGACGCCAGGGCGCGCGTGGCGACCAGGCGCGTGCCCGGCGCCAGCGTGCCAGCGCGGATGGCCGCGCGCAGGCATTCATGCAGCAGGCGCTGGCGCGGCCAGCCATGATCGCCATGGCTGGCGGTGAAGTTCGAAATCAGCAGCGAATAATCCAAGCGTGGCTCCATGGTTTTGCATACCCCTGGACCTGTTGCAGGGGCCAGCAGGACATTATAGTCCGATGCCATGAATACAACACCTCCCCCATCCGACCGCACCCGCGTGCGACGTGGCGCCGCCAACGCCGCCTATGAACCCGAACTGGTGCGTGCCATTGTCGATGCCGCCTACATCTGCCATATCGCCTTCAGCGACGGGCAAGGCGTGCACTGCATCCCGACCGCCTGCTGGCGCGAAGGCGACCATCTTTACATCCATGGCTCGAATGGCAGCCGCATGCTGAAGCAGTTGATGGCGCAGGATGCCTGCGTCACCATCACCCTCCTGGACGGCCTGGTTCTGGCGCGTTCGGCCTTCAACCATACGATGAACTATCGCTCGGTGATGATCTACGGCCGCTTCGAGGCGGTCGACGAAATCGAGCAACGCCGCACGCTGGACACCTTCATGGATCATCTGGCGCCGGGCCGCCGTTTGGAGGTCCGCGGTGGCAACGACAAGGAGCATGCAGCCACCACGGTGCTGCGGATCCCACTGGCCGAGGCAGCGTGCAAGGTGCGCAGCGGCGGGCCGGAAGATGACGAGGAAGACATGGGCATCGCTGCCTGGGTCGGCGAGCTGCCGTTCGTGCAACAGCGCACGGAGCCGGTGCCCGATCCGGCGTGCCCGGTGGCGGCGCCGGCTTACGTGCGCGACTGGGCTAGCGCACCTTGAGCTTCAACAAGCGCTTGTCGGGCGGCGGCCAATCGAGCCGCATGCCGCGCAGGGTTTCCAGCAACAGGCGGGCGACGGCTTCGTTCCGGTAACGTTTTGAGTCCGCGGGGACCACGTACCATGGCGCATGGTCGGCGTCGGTCTCCGCGATCGCATCTTCATAGGCCTTCTGGTAATCCTTCCAGAATACGCGCTGCTTCAGGTCTTCCGGATCGAACTTCCAGTGCTTGTGCGGGTCATCCACCCGCTCTTGCAGCCGTTCTTTCTGCTCGTCCTTCGAAATGTGCAGGAACAGCTTGACGATGGTGGTGCCGCTTTCCGCCAGCATGCGCTCGAAGTCGCGAATCTGCGCATAGCGGCGCTTGCATTCCTGCGGCGTGATCATGCCGAGCACGCGGGTGACCAGCACATCCTCATAGTGACTGCGGTTGAAGACTGCGATCTCGCCGGCTTTCGGCACTTCGCGGTGGATGCGCCAGAGGAAGTCGTGCGCTGCCTCGATCTCGGTCGGTGCCCTGAATCCGACGGCACGCAAGCCCATGGGATTGATTTTGCTGAACAGGTGACGCACGGTGCCGTCCTTGCCGGAGGTGTCCGTGCCCTGCAGCACAATCAGCAGCTTGCGTATGCGTTCGGCGTACAGCATCTCCTGCAGGTCGGAGATGTCGTCCAGCATCTTGTCCAGCAACTCCCGATCGGGCTTGCTGTCCGATTGCGCGTCCTTATCGCGTAGCCGCAGGCCTCGCCTGGCCCGGAATTCGTCGATCGCTTTCATGCGACGACATTAGCATAGCTTACGGCTTACCGGCGCTCACGCCACCACAGCAGCAACACGCTGACGGCAAACGCAATGCCCAGCAACCAGCGTGGCACAGCGGTGGCCCACAATTGCTGCTCGCCGGCGCGTGGCATGGCGCGAGCAGCTGGATCGAGTGCGGCGCCGGCAACCGGCTGGGAGCTGCGGCTTGCGTAGCGCGCGGTCGCGTCATGGCGCAGCGCCGCCTGCCACTCCGGCCAGTCTTGTGCGCCATACACGTAGACCGCGCTTGCCGCATCGCCACTGCGCACGGGCAACCAGCCTGCGGCGCGCGGCCAAAGCGCCACACATGCGGCATCCGCACGTTCACTGCGCGCCTGCCAATGCAGCTCCTGCTGGCTTACGGTGACGGAGCCGCCAGTGCGTACGCCTTGCGCACAAAGCTCGGTGCGCAGGCCGGGCAACGGCATCGGGTCGGCCTCGAGCCAGCGCACTTTCTGCTCGCTGCCCAGCGCGGCCAGGTCGACTACCTGTTGCCACCATTGGCCGAGGGCCGCCGGTTCGCTGATAGCGTGCCTGTGCCAGTCGCGCACGCCCAGCCACAGGATGCGGCCTTTCTGCCAGTCGCGCTGCCACAGCCAGGCCTTGCCGTCCTTGTCGCGCGCGATGGCCTGCCATGCGCCGCTTGCCGTCGGCATCTGCGCAGCCGGTGCGAAAGCCAGGGTGGCCCCTGCCAGCGCAAGGTGGCGCGTGTCTTCCTGCTCCGTGGTCGCCGATTGCGGCGCCAGCTTCAATCCAAGATCGCGCTGCCACAGGGCGGCATCGTCAGCACTCCCGCCAAGGACCAGCAGCGGCATGCCTTGCGCGGCCTGGGCCAACGCGCCGCGCATGCCGCCGCGCTCGAGCCAGCCCGCATCGGCCACCAGCAGATTGGGATGCGCCAGCGGCGCCGGCGCTTGCTCGCTACGGGTCAGCGATTTGCCGAGCGTGGTTTGCCAATCGAGGCTGGCGTTGGAGTCAGTCAACAACTGGTTCAGCACGCGCGTATCGAAAGATGGCGCACCGAAGCGGCCTTGCACTTGCAAAGGCACAGGATCGAGCACGCGCAGTGGCACCGGGCCCTGTGCAAGGGCCTTGCCGTCCTTGTCGAGCAGGCGTGCCTGCAGAACCATCGATTCCGCCATTGGCGGCTGCCATTGGACGGTCAGTGCCTCGGCCGCGGCAGCTGCGCGCGACTCGGACAATACCTGGCCATTTTCCGCCAGCAGCTGCAGGCGCCAACCGGTTTGCGGGGCATGGCGCCGCACAGTCAGCGCGAAACTGCGCCCCAGCGGCAGCGAGCGCGGGAAGTCGAGCCACAGCAGGCCTTCCTTGGCGGCCTGCCACTGGATCGGGCGTGCCGGAATGTCGCGCCACTGCGCCTCATGCAGGCCCTGGCCCTGGACTTCCATCATCGTTCCTTGCGGCGCCAACGGCAGTTGCGCCAGTGCTGCTGCCAGACGATCGTCAGGCACCGTGGGCGAGGTTGCTGCCGTCGCCAGAACTATCGGCTGCGCAAAGCCCACCGGTGCAGTCGGCGCAGCGAGCAGGGTCGCCAACGATGCGCCGGCTGCCAGAGCCAATGTTGCATCGACCCAGCGCTTCCTGCGCACGTAGAGCAAGGCACTCGCCATCCCTGCCAGCATTGCGCCGCCGTACAGCAGGTTGATGTCCACGTTCACGGTGCGCCTTTCCCTTGCAATGCCTGGCCAAATTTCGTCTGCGCTTGCGGGCGTGCCTGCAGCAGCACCGCCGGCTGCTGCACCGTCGCGCGCAGCCAGGCGCGCAACTGGGCGCGGCATGGTTGGCAGCCATCGGCCACGTCCTGCACCGCCGCTTGTGCGGAAAGGCGCTGTTCCTCATCTTTGAGACGCGCCACGGCATCACGAGCTGCCTTGCTCCACAAGGCAGGCAGCGCCCCATCGCCGCCGAGAACTTGCACCAGTTCGCGCACGTCGGCGGGTATGAGTTCGTTGGCCGTTCCCTGCGCGCGGCGGTAGCTGGCGGCGCCATTCATCTCTCCGCTCATGCGCTTTTCTTCCTTGATCGCCGGGGGCACGAACGCCGTGCGGTGCAGGTAGACGCGTTCTGCCTGCTGCAGGTCCTTGATCGCGCCAAGGGCCTGGTACTCGGGCGGCAAGGCCGGCTTCGGTGCGATGGCGCGCAGCTGCTTCTCCGCGTCCCACATCGCCCGCAATGCACGGCGCAGGACTTCCTTGGTGGCAGGATCGAAGATGGTGGCGTTGCCTTCCTGGTCGTGGGCATGGCCGAACTGGGCTGCAATATTGCCGGTACCGAATCCGCCCGGACCTTGCGTGCCGGCGCCGCCGCCATGCTCGTGGCCATCGCCGTCGCCGTGCTCTTCCTCGCCGAACAGGGAGGACTCTTCGCCAAGGAACTGGCCGTAGCGCAGGCGCAGCTTGGCCTGGTCGCCGGCGATCTTCTCGCTGCGGGCGCGTAGTTCTGCGGCGCCGAGCCGTGGCAAGTCGGCGACCAGCTGTTCGGTGTCGATGATGATCTGGCGCTGGCTGCGCAGGTTCTCCGGCTTCACCATCGATGGCAAGGCGGTCGATTCAAGGGCTTCACCTTGCGGTCCGGGCAGGCGCAGCGTATAGGTTGGCGATTGGGCGATATGCGGGACTGGGGCGTTGTCGCTGGCGCGCACGAAGAAATACAGCTCGTCGCCCGGCTCCATGCCGAGCTCCTTCAGCATCCACTGTTTGTTCCAGCTACGCCTGCGCGGGTCGGGCGAGGCCGGCAGCGGCGTTTCCTTGTCGGTGAAGCGGATGTTCTCCCCGCTGCCGCGAGCCAGGGTCATATGCAAGGTGGCTTTGACGACCGCGTAGTCGTCGCTCACATTGATGTTGATTGAGGCGCTTTGCGCATCGGGCTTCATGACTGTGACCGATTCGTTCGGTGCGGCGATGGCGACCAGCGGCGCCTGGTCGGGAGTTACGCGGATGGTGTAGCGCTGACCCGCATTGCGGCGGCTGCGCCAGAAAATGGAATCGCTGGCGGTCCATTCAGCGCACTGTCCGGCTGCGGCCTGCAGGGTTTGGCCGTCGCCGAGCTCGATGCTGGCATCGGCGTTGACGGCGCACCAGCGCACTTTGCTGTGCTGTGGGACTTGCAGGTCGCGCGGGGCGCCTTCGCTTGGTTTTGCGCCGGTGTATGGCGGTGGCTCGGCGTACACCTTGATCCCGGCGGCAACGATGGCTGCCTGGGCTGCGGGTCCCGCAGCGACAGGCGCCGCGTGCTGCGGGCTATGCGCTGCCGCATAGGCCCATGCGCTGGCGGCGGCTACTGCGGCCAGCGCCAGCGGGATTGCATTGAAGCGGGCTTTCGCGTTCGCTATGCTGCGCAGGCGCTCTTCGTTGAGGACCTGCTCCATGCGGGCGAGGAGGCGGTCGCGTTGGAGCTTGCCGAGCGGTGTTGCCGGCGTGGCGGCCAGCATCGCGCTACTGTCTTCCAACTCGGGCACTGCGTCGTTCAGCCAGGATGGCAGGTGTTCGTCGATCCGTTTGCGCCAGAGCGCGAAGTCGATCGCGGCCCACAGCATGACGGCGGCGGCCAGCGCGAGGGGAACGGTGATGGTGATCGGCTTGGCGTTACCGAAGGCTCCTGCGAGTATCGTCGCGGCCAGTACGGCCGCCGGGAGCAATGGCAGCAGCCAGCTTGCGCTGCGGCGGCGGATCAGGGCTTGCAGCATGCGTTGGCGCACGCTGGCCAAATGGTCAGCGGCGGCGGGCATGGGCGAGGATCCTTTCGATTGCGAACAGTGCCAGCAGGGCTAGTGCCAGCCACTCTGGAGACCTTGCGAGCGCGATGGGCAACGGTTTGTTTCGCTCAGCCTTCAGCGTTTGCGCGGGCATTGGATAGGGCGATGGCGGCGCAGTCGCCGCCTGCCAGCGTTCATAGAGGGCGCGTGCGGCGTCGACATCGTGCAATGGCCATTGCGGCGCGGTCCAGGTGAGGCCTTGCGGGGTTTGCATTTTCCCGTTTTTGCTGGCGGTGCGCCACCAGAGGGGCGCTTTCCAGGAGGCCGGCGGTTCGGCGCCGGGGCGGTCCCAGACTATCAGTTCGGTCGCCGCGCCCGGCGTGTCGGAGATCACGTAGCGGCTCGCGCCATCTGCCGAGGTGCTGAAGGCGGCGAACAGCGCTTGCCAGCGCGGCAGGCGCTCGGCCGGAGCGGAAACGGTAATGTGCCGCTCGCGCGGCGGCGCAGAAGGTGCTGCGGCGGGCGGGGCTGCGGCCGGAGCGAGGCGCAGGTCGGCTGCGTGAGCCAAGTGCGGCGGCAACGCGGGCATGCCGGCATGGGGGGCGAGGATGAGAAAGCGCGCCTCGGGGCGCCATTCGTGCTCGTTGCGGGCGAGCCAGTTCCACAGGTCCGCGGGCAGCGGTTCGCGCGTAGCGGCGCCCATGCCGGCCGACTGTACCTGCTGCGCGGCCCACGGCGAAGATTCAAGCGAAGGGTCGATGAACACCGTATCTCCCTTCCATGGCATGGCAAGCACCGCCAACCATGCGATCAGCGCCGCGAGCAACGCCAGCCGCGCCAGCAGGAGCGGCACGTCAGACCAGCGCAGCACGCGCTGTTGCTGCGGCGCGGCGGCAGGCAGGAAGCGGGCAGTGGCGAGCAAATCGGTGCGTGTGCGTTCACGCTTGCGCATATGCCACCACACCGGCAGCAACAGCACCGGCAAGGCAAACCACCACAAAGGCTGCATGCTGGTCATGGCCTGCGTGCCTCCGGATTTCTCAGCCAGGTGCGCAGGACTTCGCCCAGCGGCTGCTCGATCCGCGTCTCGCACAGCGGCAGGTCATGCTGCCGGCACGCGGCGCGCACTCCAGAGAAGTGTGCTTCGAGCGCGACGCGGTAAGCGTCACGGTCGGCCCGGCTAAAGCTGTGCAGGCGCACTCCTTCTTCCGGGTCGCGATATGCGTGGCCGGTGGGAAGGTCAGCCTCCACTTCAGCCTCGGTACGCAAGGCCAGCAGGCGCACGTCGTGCCGCATATGGCGCAATCGCACCAGGGCTTCGCTCAGAGGAGAAGGCCAGTCCAGCGTGTCGCTGGCGGCGAACACCATGCTCTGCGAGCGCGCGAAATGCAGGCTGGCACGCAGGGTCTCGGCATCGGGCAGTTCGCCGGACGGTGCGGCCCGATGCAAGGCTGCCAGCACGCGCTGCAAATGGCGCGGCCCGCGCGAAGCTTGCGTGAATTCGACCTTTCCGTTGCAGATCACCAGCAGGCCGAAGGCATCGCCCTGGCGCTGCGCAATCGCCGCCACGCAAGCCAGCGCCGTGCGTGCATACCAATGCTTGCTCAGGCCATCCACGCGCCGGCTTGGTTCCGCCATCGACGCGGTGGCATCCAGCACCAGCCAGGTTGCGACGTGGCTGTCGCGCTCCGCCTCGCGCACGTAGTAGCGGTCGGCGCGCGCCAGCAGCTTCCAGTCGACGCGACGCCACTCGTCGCCGGGCGCGTAGGCGCGGTACTCCGAGAACTCCACGCCGGCACCGCGTTCGCGGCCGGCATGGATACCATGGCCGAGACCCGCCAGCACGTGGCGGATCACCAGCTCAAGGTCGGCGGAATGCGCCAGCAGCGCAGGGGTTTCCAGCATTGCTTATTCGGGTTTGATTGCGTCGCGCAAGGCGGCCAGGATATCGGCAATGGCGATGCCGTCCGCTTCCGCCTCGAAGTTGCGCAGCACGCGGTGTGCCAATACCGGCAACAGCATGTGGCCGATGTCTTCACGCGTCACCGCCAGGCGGCCCTGCATCAGCGCACGTGCCTTGGAAGCTAGAACCAGCGCCTGGCCGGCACGCGGGCCGGCGCCCCAGCCGACGTGCTTCTTCACCGCCTCTACCGCCGTCTCGCGCGGACGGGTGGCACGCACCAGGCGGGTAGCGTAGCGCAGCAGGTGATCGCCGATTTCGATATCGCGCACCAAGGCCTGCAGGCGCAGCAAAGTCTGCACGTCCATCGCCGGCTCGGCTTCCTTCAAGCCGGCGTGGGTGGTGGCGGACACCATCGCAATCTCATCGTCTTCGGTCGGATAGCCGACATCGATGTGAAGCAGGAAGCGGTCCAGTTGCGCTTCCGGCAGAGGATAAGTACCAGCCTGCTCGATCGGATTCTGCGTCGCCAGCACGAAGAATGGGCGCGGCAGCTTGTGGGTCTGGCCGGCAAAGGTCACCGAACGTTCCTGCATCGCTTCCAGCAGCGCCGACTGGGTCTTTGGCGGCGCGCGGTTGATTTCGTCGGCCAGCAGCACTTGCGTGAACACCGGTCCTTGCTGGAAACGGAACTCGCGCTTGCGCGTAGCATGATCCTCTTCCAGGATCTCGGTGCCGACGATGTCGGACGGCATCAGGTCCGGCGTGAACTGCACGCGGCGGAACTCCATGTCGGTGGCCTGCGCCAGCGATTTGACCAGCAGCGTCTTGCCCAGGCCAGGGACGCCTTCCACCAGCGCATGGCCGCCGGCCAGAAGGCAGATGACCAGCGACTCGATCACTTCTTCCTGGCCGATGATGACGCGGCCCATGCTCGCCTTCAGTGCCTTTACCTTGGCGTGCAATACGCCGATCTCGTTTTCGCTCCAGCCACTTTCAGCCACGGTCATGCTCCCAACGCGTATTGAATGATATTGACTGCGAAGCGCGTGTTGTCGATTGCCAGCCAGCGCTTGTTGCGAAAGTCATAGTCCCACTCGCAGCCATAGTCCTTGTTGCTATACAAAAGCCTGATGCGGCCGCCGAACTCCACGGCCTTCAGGTAGTCGTGCACCAGGTCGTCGCCCCAGCCGTTCAGCTCCATCCCGGTATTCGGCGGCCCCTCGAACTTGAAGAAAGCCGAATACAGCGGATGGCTGTTGGGGATCTTGTGCAGTGCCTTCTGGCCGAAGATCCTTGCCACTTCCGCCTCGAACGATTTCGCAAACAGGCCGTCGATATCGTGGTTGCAGTCGTCCACGAAGACGAAGCCGCCGCCCCTAACGTAACGCTCGAAGTTCTTGCGCTCGGCGGGCGTGAACTGCACCAGCTTATGCCCGGCCAGGTAGCAGAACGGCGCTTCCAGCATCTTCGGGTCGGACAGCGCCACGATGCGTTCAACGGGATCAACTTTCAGGGTCGTGTACTCGACCAGGGAGTTGAGCACGTTGCTCGGCATCCGGATATCGACATCCCAATCGCCCGACTCGTAAGTCAGGCGCGTGAAATAGAAATCGTAGGCGGGCATTCCTTAAACCGCGTCGGACAACGACGTGAAGTTGAAGTCACGCACCTTCATGGCAGGAATCATCAGCTTGCGTGCATCGGTGTCGCCAATCAGCACCGGACGTCCTAGTTCATCGATGTTGTTCAGCATCGCCACCGGGCTGTCGTTAAAGCGGAAGTTCTTGACCGGATGCTTGATCTTGCCGTTCTCGATGTAGAAGGTGCCATCCCGGGTCAAGCCGGTCAGCGCCACCGATTGCGGGTCCACCATGCGGATATACCAGGTGCGGGTGACCAGGATGCCCTTCTTGGTCGATGCGATCAGTTCCTCGGTCGACTTGGAACCTCCCGCCATGATGATGTTGCCGGCAGGCGGAGTGGATTCCTTGCGCTGTTTCTGCGCCCAGTAGCGGTTGTAATCCAGCGAAGTGATGACGCCTCCCTTGATCAGGTCACGGCGCGCGCGCGCCTGCATCGATCCCTGGTCCCAGGGCAGCACCGGCGCATTGGCATCCCATGGATCGGTCCAGACATTGACCTGCTCGTCGAACAGCTTGTCGCCCAGGCGGTTGGCGCCGCCCTTCTTGGACAGGAAGCTGCGGCCTTCGTCGGCGGAGCGCGCATCGAAGGCGCTGAACATGAAGTTCAGCAGGTCGTTGGTAGCGGCAGGCTCCATCACCACCGTGTAGCGGCCCGGCTCCAGTGCCTTGGCCTCCACCGAGCGCAATGCCTTCTCGATCGCGATCTCGGAAGCCGCGCGCGGATCGAAGGCCTTCGGATCGTAGGCAGCGCGATTGACCCAGCCCGAACCGCGGCCGTCGTTGGTGCGGGTGGTCACGGTGAAATTCAGCCCGCCCAGCTCCTGGAATCCGAACACGCCGTTCGAATTGGCGATGCAATCGAAGCCGATGCTGTCGTTGAAGAAGCCCGCTGCCTGCAAGCCGGCCTTCTTCGCCGCATCGATGCTGGCAAATGCCACATCGGCACGGAAATCGGGATTGAAAGCCTCGGCATTGCGGCTGAAGGTATTGGTCGCCTTGAAATCCTGCTTGCCCACGGCCGGCATGAATTCCGGATTCTCCGGCGCCAGGCGCGCAATTTCCTCGGCTCGGCGCACGGCCGCTTCCAGCGACTTGGCGTCGAACTGGTTGCAGGTGGCTGAGCCCTGCTTCTTGCCGAAAGCGACGCTGACCACCAGGGTCGTGTCTTCAATCTGGCCGGCAGTGGAAACACTATTGTTTGCGTAACGCACATTGCCCTTGCGGCTGCCGCTCAGGTTGACGCGGCACTCGTCGGCCTTGGACATGGCCATCACTTTGTCGCAGATGCTCTTTGCTTCGTCTTTGCTCAGGAGTTTCATGGTTCGCGTCCTTAGTCGATCTTGCGGGCAGTGTTGATCACATTGATGCCGTTGAAGCGGGTGGTCGAGGAGCCGTGCGAAACGGCGCTGACCTGGCTTGGCTGGCCTTTACCATCGAAGAACGAGCCGCCCATGCGCCAGTCGCGCTGGTCGCAGGTGGCCGAGCAGGAATTCCAGAACTCCTGGGTATTCGACTGGTAGGCCACGTCGTTCAACATCTGGCCGACCTTGCCGTCCTTGATTTCGTAGAACAGCTGGCCGCCGAACTGGAAGTTGTAGCGCTGCTGGTCGATCGAGTAGGAGCCGCGGCCCAGGATGTAGATACCCTTCTTCACGTCCTTGACCATATCGTCCACCGACAGCGGCTTCTTGCCCGCTTCCAGCGAGACGTTAGGCATGCGCTGGAACTGCACGCTGCTCCAGGAATCGGCGTACGAGCAGCCATGCGATTCCTTCTCGCCGATGATGTGCGCCTGGTCGCGCGTGGCCTGGTAGTTCACCAGGATGCCATTGCGGATCAGGTCCCATTTCTTCGACGCCACGCCTTCGTCGTCGTAGCCCACATTGCCCAGCGATCCCGGCGTGGTCTTGTCGGCGACGATGTTGACGATGTCGGAGCCGTACTTGAAGTTCTTGCCCTTCCATTTATCCAGCGTGGCGAAGGAAGTTCCGGCGTAGTTGGCTTCGTAGCCCAGCACGCGGTCCAGCTCCGTCGCATGGCCGACGTTTTCGTGGATGGTCAGGAACAGGTGTTCCGGGCTCAGCACCAGGTCGTACTTGCCCGGTTCGACCGATTTCGCCGACAGCTTTTCGCGCGCCTGCTTGCCCGCTGCCTTGGCGTCTTCGATGATGTCGTAGCCACCGTTGTACAGCTGGGTGACGCCGCCTGCCGCGCGCACCTTGTGCTCCGGCTTGGCGTCGAAGAATTCATAGCCCATGCCGGCCGGCGAGGACAGGCCGTCGCGGGTGCGGAACTTGCCGGTCGCCTTGTCCACCGCGGTGGCCGTGAACGGCGCCCACAGGCGGTGCACATCCTGGTCAATATACGAACCGTCGGTCGAAGCAAAGTATTTCTGCTGGTTGACCTGGAACAGGTTGGCGGCCATGAAGGATGCGCCGGCGTCCAGGCCCGCCTTGTTAGCGGCCAGCAGCATGTCGGCCTTTTCCTTGATCGGCACTTCGCGCCAATCCTTCCTGAAAGGCGTCTGCCACGCCACTTCGCCCACACCTTTGACCGGCGCCAGTTGCACCGGCGAGGATTGCAGGCGCGCGTTGGCGCGCGCAATGGCTACTGCCTGGCGGGCGGCGTCGGCCACCGAGTCCACCGTCATCGCGTTGGTGGCGGCGAAGCCGTAGGCCCCGTTTGCGACCACGCGCACGCCGACACCGGTCGATTCGGTATTGACGATGTTTTCCACGCGGCTGTCGCGGGTGGTGATGAACTGGTTCAGGTAGCGGCCGATACGCACGTCGCAGTAGGTGGCGCCGGCCTTGGTGGCGGCATTCAGTGCGGCGTCGGCCAGTTCTTTCTTGAACTTGCGGGCCATCGGGTTCAGCAGGTCTTCGGCGGCAATGGCGTTGCCGAAGACGGGGACCAGCATGGTGCCGCCGGCAGCAGCGGCGACTTTCAGGAAGGATCTACGTTCCAATGTGTTGCTCCAAAAACTTTAAACCGGTAAACCTGGGTCAGGCACAAGTGCCTGACCCGCCACGCGGCGTGTACCTATCCGGGTCTGACCCTTGGGTCGGACCCTGGTTTACAGGTTCTAAACAGCGTCAGACAAAGAGGTGAAGTTGAAGTCGCGCACCTTCATGGCCGGAATCAGCAGCTGGAACTGCGACTCGTCGCCGGCCAGCACCTCAGGGCGGCCCAGTTCTTCGATGTTGTTCAACATCGTCACCGGGCTTTCATTGAAACGGAAGTTCTTCACCGGGTGCTTGATCTTGCCGTTCTCGATGTAGAAGGTGCCATCGCGGGTCAGGCCGGTCAGCAGCACGGTTTGCGGGTCGACCATGCGGATGTACCAAGTGCGGGTGACCAGGATGCCCTTCTTGGTCGAAGCAATCAGCTCTTCGGTCGACTTGGAACCGCCGGCCATGATGATATTGCCCGGCTGGCCGACCGCACGCTTGCCCTGCTTCTTGCCCCAGAACGGCGAATAGTTCAACGAAGCGATTTTTCCGTTCTTGATGATGTCCATGCGTTCGCGCGCCAGCAAGGTCTGGTTATCCCACGGCAGCACGGGAATATCCTTGTCCCATGGGTCGGCCCACACGTTCACCTGCTCGTCGAACAGCTTGTCGCCCATGCGGTTGCCGCCGCCCTTCTTGGACAGGAAGCTGCGGCCTTCATCGGCAGAACGTGCGTCGAAGCCGTTGAACATGAATGCCAGCAGGTCGGAGGTTGCCGCAGGCTCCAGGATCACGGTGTAGCGGCCCGGCTCCAGCGCCTTGGCTTCTGCCGAGCGGATCGCCTTTTCCATCGCCACCTCAGCCGCTGCGCGCGGGTCGAAGCGTGCTACGTCCTGCGCATCGCGGCGTACCCAGCCCGAGCCGCGGCCGTCTTCGGTCCGCACGGTGCAGGTGAAGTCGATGCCGGTCTGCGACTGGTGGCCGAATACGCCGCGCGAATTGGCGACAGTCTCATACGAGGACTGGTCGGTAAAGAAGCCGGCAGCGACCAATCCTTTTTTCTTGCAGGCCTCAATGCTGTAAGCCGCCACCTGTGCACGGTACTCAGGGTTGATTGCGTCGGTCGACTTGCTGAAGGTGTCGGAGTCCTTGAACGCCTGCTTGTCCGGCGTCGGCATGAACTCCGGATTTTCCGGCGCCAGCTTGGCCAGTTCTTCGGCGCGCTGCACGGCTTTCGCCAGCGACTTTTCGTCGAACTCGTTGATGACGGCCGTGCCCTGCTTCTTGCCGAAAGCGACGGATACGGACAACTGGGTGTTCTCCACCAGGCCGGCAGTCGACACGGCATTGCGCGCATAGCGGATATTGCCGGTGCGGCTGCCGTTGATGGTGACGATGCACTCATCGGCTTTGCTCAGCGACATGACCTTGTCGGCGATGCGCTTGGTCTCTTCCTGATTCAGGATCTTCATGGTTGTCCTTTACGCTCAGCCGATCTTGCGGGCAGTGTTGATCACATTGATGCCGTTGAAGCGCGAGGTCGACGAACCGTGCGACACCGCGCTCACCTGCATCGGCTGGCCTTTACCGTCGAAGAAGGAACCGCCCATGCGCCAGTCGCGCTCATCGCACATGGCGGTGCAGGCGTTCCAGAATTCCTGGGTGTTCGACTGGTAAGCCACGTCTTCCAGCATCTGCCCGATCTTGCCGTCCTTGATCTCGTAGAACATCTGGCCGCCGAACTGGAAGTTGTAGCGCTGCTGGTCGATCGAGAAGGAACCGGCACCCACGATGTAGATGCCCTTCTTCACGTCCTTCACCAGCTCGTCCGGGGTCAGCTTCTTCTTGCCGGCCTTGAGCGAAACGTTAGGCATGCGCTGGAATTGCACATTGCTCCAGGAGTCGGCGTAGGAGCAGCCGTGCGATTCTTTTTCGCCGATCACCGCCGCCTGGTCGCGCGTGGCCTGGTAGTTGACCAGGATGCCGTCCTTGATGATGTCCCACTTCTTGCACTTGACGCCTTCGTCATCGAAGCCGACCGCGCCCAGCGAGCCCTGGATGGTCTTGTCCGCCTCGATGTTGACCAGGTCGGAGCCGTACTTGAATTTTTTCGACTGCTGCTTGTCCAGCGTGGCGAAGGACGTGCCGGCGAAGTTGGCCTCGTAGCCCAGCACGCGATCCAGTTCGGTCGGGTGGCCGACGGATTCGTGGATGGTCAGCCACATATGCTCCGGCGACAGCACCAGGTCGTATTTTCCTGGCTCGACCGACTTGGCGGTCAGCTTTTCCTTGGCCTGGCGGCCGGCCGCTTTGGCGTCCTCGATCAGGTCGTAGGAACGGCTGTACAGCGTGGCGACGCCGCCCGCTGCCTTGATCTTGTCTTCCTTGCGTCCATCCAGGTATTCGTAACCCATGCCGACCGGCGTACCCAGGTCGGAGCGGCTACGGAACTTGCCGCTGGTCTTGTCGACAGCAGTGGCGAAGAACGGCACCCACAGGCGATGCAGGTCCTGGTCGATGTAGGAACCGTCGGTGGAAGCGAAGTATTTCTGCTGGTTGACCTGGAACAGCAAGGACTGGATGAAGGAGGCGCCGGCTTCCAGCGCGCCCTTGTTGGCGGTGATCAGCAGGTCGGCCTTCTCCTTGATCGGCACCGTGCGCCAATCCTTTTTGATCGGGGTAGCCCAGGCCACCTCGCCCACGCCCGGGGTTGGCGCCAGTTGCACGCCGGCCGCCTGCAGCCTGGAGTTGGCCTTGGCGATAGCGACCGCCTGGCGCGCCGCACCGGCCACGCCGTCCGGCGACATGTCGCTGGTGGCGGCAAAGCCGTAGGCGCCGTTGGCGATCACGCGTACGCCTACCCCTGCCGACTCGGTATTGGTGACGTTTTCGATGTTCAGGTCACGGGTGGTGATGAACTGGTTCAGGTAGCGGCCGATGCGCACATCGCAGTAGCTGGCGCCGGCCTGGGTGGCCGCGGTCAGCGCGGTATCTGCCAGCATCTTCTTGAACTTCACTTCCACGGGCTTGATCAGCTCGTCGGCCGCGATGGCGCGGCCAAAAGGCATCATCATGGCAGCCATTGCACCGCCGCTCATGTTGAGGAATGCACGTCGTTCCATAGTCTCTCCAGGGTTATCGTTTTTACCTAAGACAGCTTGCAGGAGTCAAATCGTACGCAATTTTTGTGCCATTGTGTAAAGCTTGTACAAAGCTGAAACATATCGGCAAAAAGTGTCCGGCCACTGTCCGCACACCGTCCGCGCGGACACTTGACCGGGCGGCCAGCTTGCACGATCATCAAGGCCCGGGCGACCGGAGCTGCTGCGTCGCCTGCCCAACGAAAAAGGAGACTCCTGAATGAAACAGTACGTCCTGGCCGGCCTGTTGGCCGTTGGCTTCACCGGCTTTTCCGGCGTTGCACTCGCAGATCCTGCCTTGAAAGCCGCGATCGCCAACCCATCGCGCAACGCGGACAACGTCAAACGCGACCAATTCCGCCACCCTTACGAGACCCTGACTTTCTTCGGCATCAAGCCGAACATGACGGTGGTCGAACTGTCGCCGGGCGGCGGCTGGTACACCGAAATCCTGGCGCCCTACCTGCGCGACCAGGGCAAGCTGATTACCGCAGGCTCCAGCCCGCAATCGGCCGACGAACGCGTGCGCAAGTCGGCTGAGCGCTTCCAGGAATTCCTGGGCAAGCAGCCGGGCCGCGACAAGGTGGTGCTGGGCGCCTTCGAGCCAGGCAACGGCGTGTACACCTACGCCCCGAAAGGCAGCGCCGACATGGTGCTCACCTTCCGCAACATCCACAACTGGATCGGCACCGGCGACGAGAACATGAAGAAGCTGATGGCCAGCGTTTACGACAGCCTGAAACCAGGCGGCGTGTTCGGCGTGGAAGAACACCGCCTGCCGGCTGCCATGACCCAGGATGCCAAGGCCAGTTCCGGCTACATGCACGAAGCCTACGTGATCAAGATGGCCGAGCAGGCCGGCTTCAAGCTGGTGGCCAAGTCCGAAGTCAACGCCAATGCCAAGGACGATGCCAACCACGAAAACGGCGTATGGGCGCTGCCGCCAACCTTTACCAACAAGGATAAGGACCGCGCCAAGTACGCCGCCATCGGCGAGAGCGACCGCATGACGCTGAAGTTCGTCAAGCCGCAGTAATCGGTGCTAAGAGAGCTGCGACGCGCTGCCGCCGGCCTGCTGCTGGCGGCAGCATCCACCCTGGCTAACGCAGGCGGCGCGGCCAACGCGCCGTTGATGCGCTTTATCCTGCCCTCGGTCACGCCCGGCTCCGAAGTACAGGTCACCTATTTCCACCTGCTGCTGCGCCTCGCGCTGGAAAAAACCGACGGCCCCTTCTCCATCGAGTTCTATCCCCACGAGTTGACCAGCCCGCGCCGCGCGCTGGAACTCAAACGCAACGGCGTCATCAACATCATGTGGGACGGCACCAATGCCCAGCGCGAACGCGACCTGCTGCCGATCCGCATATCGCTGGTGCGCGACTTGAACGATTACCGGGTCTTCATGATCCGCAAGGAAGATGAGGCGCGCTTCCGCGACATTCATACCCTGGGCGACCTGCGCAAGCTCAGCGCCGGCGCAGGCCTCAACTGGCCTTCAGTGGACGTGCTGCGCCACAACGGCCTGCCGGTGGAAACCACGGTCAATTACAGCTCCCTGTTCCCGATGCTGAAAGCAAAGCGCTTCGACTACATGCCGCGCGGCGTGCACGAAGCGTGGGCGGAGGAGCAGGTGTACGGAAAAGAGGGATTGATGGTGGAACCGACCATCTTCCTGCACTACCGCGTGCCGTTCTACTTCTTCGTCAACAAGGACAACAAGGCGATGGCGCAGCGGGTGGAGAGGGGGTTGAAACTTGCTCAAGCCGATGGCAGTTTTGACAAGCTTCTCAATGGTTACCCGGCTTTTCGGCGCGCGCTGGGGGAGATCGCGGCGCACAAGCGCAAGGTATTTGAACTGGAACTTCCTAGCGGGACTGCAGGCGGCTCATCAAAGTAACAAAACCGTATCCGGCCACGAACAGACCGCCCAAGACGACGGCTATGGAAACGATCAGACTAGTCATTCATTCTCCCATGTACACAAATTAAGCAATATTATGCTGCATGCGCACATGAAATAGGCTCACGAAATCTCACTTGTTTGTCTGAAATTTGTCCTGTCAGGCCGATTCCAGCGCAGGCGGCGCCACTTGCGGCAAAGTCAGGGTGAACACGCAGCCGCCTTGCTCGCCTGAAGAGGCCTCGATCGAGCCGCCAAGCAAGCCGGTGACCAGGTTATAGCAGATATTCATCCCCAGTCCGCTGCCGCCCTCGCCCAGTCGCGTGGTAAAGAAGGGGTCGAACACGTGCTGCCGCACTTCCTCGCTCATGCCGACGCCGTCGTCGCTGTACACCAGCACGATCGAACTGCCTTCGCGCCAGGCGAGCAGGCGCATGCGCCCCGTGTCGCGTCCCACAAAGCCATGCAGCACCGAATTGTTGATCAGGTTGGAGACGATCTGGTCGATCGGCCCGGGATAGCTATCCATCCAGAGCCCGGGCGGGATATCCACTTCCACCAGGAAGGGCGTCTTGCGCAGCGTGGCGTTCATCAACTGGACCACCCCGCCGATCACCTCGCCCAGCTCGAAATTGCGGCGCTGCGAACTGGTGTGGTCGACCGCCACCTGCTTGAAGTTCGCCACCAGTTCCGCGGCCCTGCGCAAGCCGCGCAGCATCAGCTGGCTGGCCGTGCGCGACACTTGCAGGTATTCGTCCAGCTGCGAGCGTTTCAGGGCCGTGTGGTTGCTGAGGGCGCGCTCAAAACTGACCACATTGTCTTCCAGCGTGGACGCCACCGTCATGCAATTGCCGATCGGCGTATTCAACTCGTGCGCCACGGCAGCCACGATGGCGCCCAGCGCCGCCAGTTTTTCCGACTGCACCAGCTTGTCCTGCGCCATGTGCAGGCGCTGCAGCGCCTCCGACAGCTGCAGGTTGGACGCCTCCAGGTCGTGGGTACGGCGTTGCAGCGCCAGTTCGCGTTCATACAGGTGCTGGTACTGCCGTACCCGATTCAGCAGCAGGTTGTCGTCCAGCGGCTTGACCAGGTAATCGACGGCGCCCAGCGCGTAGCCCTGGCCGACGAATTCATCGCTCATGAAAATGCCGGTGATGAAAACGATGGGGATGAAGCGCGTGCGTTCCGCCATCTGCAGGTGGCGCGCCGTCTCAAAGCCGTCCATGCCCGGCATGTGCACATCGAGCAGGACCAGGTGGCAGTCGTACTGCATCGCCATCAGCAGCGTTTCCTCACCCGAGGCCGCCTCCAGGATGCGGCAATTCGGCAGGCGGCCGAGCAGTGCGGCCAGCGAAACCCGGTTGCTGGCGTTGTCGTCCACCACCAGCACGTTGAATTTATCAATCATGCAACGCTCCTCCGCGCCGGTAGATGAAACTCCCGGCTTCGTACGGTACGAAACCCTGCTCCAAAGCCATCATATTAAGCCCATCCTGGGGACCCAGCACCAGGAAGCCGTCCACGTGCAGCGAACGGGCAAAGCGCCGCAGCACCTGGCGCTGCAGTTCGGCGTCGAAGTAGATCAGGACGTTGCGGCACAGGATCAGCTGGAATTCGTTGAAGATCCCTTCGCCGGTCAGCGAATGGCGATGAAACAGCACGCGCAGCCGCAAGTGCTCGGGGACCCGCAGGTAGCCCGGGCCCTGCGATAGCCAGGCATCGGCCGTCGCGCCGCCGCCGGCCACCAGGTAATTGCGCCGGTTCTGTTCCTGGCTGGCCAGGGGAAACAGCCCGATCTTGGCCAGCTCCAGCAGATAGCTGCTGAGATCCGTGGCGAACAGGTGGCTGCGCTCGAGCAGTCCCAGCTCTTCCAGCATGATCGCCAGCGAATACGCTTCCTCGCCGGTGGAGCAGCCGGCCGACCACAGCTTGATCATGGGGAAGCTGGCCAGGTAGGGCAGGATTTCCTCGCGCACCAGGCGCAGCTGCTCGGGATGGCGGAAGAAGCTGGTCACGCCGACCGGCAACTCCGCCACCAGCCGCTCGAACAAGGCGGCATCCGACAGCACCGCGCGCTGGAAGCGCGCAAAGGAGGAAAAGCCGAATTGGCGCATCAGCGCCATGAAGCGGCGCTGCAGGCTGTCGCGCTGGTAGTTGCGGAAGTCATAGCCGCACTGGTGGGCCACCGCATCGAGGAACAGGTCCAGCAGCTGTCCGGCCGGCGCGGCCGCCTCGCCTGCCACGCTGGCCGCGGCCACGCTGGCGATGGCGCGCAGGTTCATCACGTAATCGTAATGGCCGGCGTCGCGCGCCGCATCCGGCATGGCGCGTGCGCCCTCGCATTCGCTGCCCTCCTCCACCACCACCGTGCCGCCTGCCGCGCGCACGGCGGCGCAGCCGTCCACCCCGTCGCAGCCATAGCCGCATAGCAGCACGGCCATCGCGCCGGCGCCGTATTCGGCGGCCAATGTGCCCAGCAGGGCGTCGATCGAAGGGCGCGAAGACTGGATCTTGCGGTCGCGCGTCAGGTAGACCCTGCCGTGCGCCACCTTCATGTGATGGCCGGGCGGCGCGACGTACAGGGTCCCGGGCCGCACCGCCAGCATGTGCTGCGGCATCACCACCTCGTAGTCGGTGCGCACCTTGAGCAGCTGGTCCAGCAGGTTGACCTGCTCTTCGTCCACGTGCTGCAGCACGAACACCGCCACCTGCGCCAGCGGCAGTGCCGCCACGATATGCAGGATCTTGTCCAGGCTTTGCGCCGACCCCGCCAGCGCCAGCGCACGGCAGGCTGCCGGCGCGGACGCCGCGTCGCGCGCGTTGGCCACCTGGCGCACCGGCAGGCCGATGCGCATCAGGCTATGCGCCAGCAAGGCATGATAGGCGACGATGCGCAGCCGGCCGCCGGCCGCCAGCGCGTCGGCCAGCAGTTCGACCGCTGCGCGCGGCAGCGTGTCGGCGTCGTAAAAGCTCACCTCCACCGGCCCGCCGGAGACCTCGGCCAGCGCCTGCCCCAGCGCTTGTTCCAGCTCCGCGGTGCCGGCCGCGCCATCCAGCCGCCCCAGCACGGCGATGCCGCAGATCCCGCCATGCCGGTGCAGCGTGACGCTCACGGCTGCCTCCCGTACGACCATTTGATGGCCTTGGCCACCAGTACGTCATAGTCGACCGGCTTGGCAAGGTAGTCGTCGGCGCCGGCGGCCAGCGCGTCCGCCTGGTCCGACGGCGCGGCCTTGGCGGTCAGGGCCAGCACCGGCAGCTGGGTCAGCGCCGGATCGGCGCGCATCGCCTTGATGGCCTGGTAGCCGTCCATTTCGGGCATCATGATATCCATCAGCACCATGTCGACCGCTTGCGCGCCCAGGAACTCCAGCGCACGCTTGCCGTTGACAGCCTGGCTGACCTTGGCGCCATGGCGCTCCAGCGCGGCGGTCAGCACGAACAGGTTGCGCGGGTCGTCGTCGACCAGCAGCAGGTGCCGCCCGCACAAGGCGCGGCCGTCCGCCGCCTGTGTCGCGCCCGCGCCTTGCTGCGCCGCCTGCTGCTGCGGCACGCGGCGCAGGAAACGCTCCACGTTCTCCAGCAGCCGCTGCTCGCTGTGCGGCGTCTTGACGATCACGCATTCGGAGTATTCGCGCAGGCGCAAGCTCTGCTCGTCGTCCGGCATGCGGCTGGCGTAAAACACCAGCGCCAGCTTGGGAGCCGCTGCGCGCAGCCGCTTGGCCAGCGCCAGGCTTTCGTCCAGCGGCGATGCGCCGAGATCGATGATGGCCAGGCGGCAGCCGTGCCGCTGCAGGAGTTCTTCCAGCGGGCAGCTGGCGTCCGCCGCCAGCACCGGGCCGCGCTGCGGACCGACGATGACCGCCACCTCCTGCGCCGTAATGCCGCCGTTTTCCAGCACCAGCATGGCGCTGCCCTGCGCCTGCGCCAGCGCATCGATCAGCATGGCCTCGGCGGCTGCCAGGCGCTGGTCGTCGGCAGGCTTTTGCAGGAAGCCGATGGCGCCCTGCTGCAGCAAGGCTTCGTCCCGGTCGCGCGCCGAAACGATGTGCACCGGAATATGGGCCAGCGCGCCGTCGCTCTTGATTTCATGCAGCACGCCGCTGCCATCCTGGTCGGGCAGGCCCAGGTCGAGCAGGATGCCATGCGGCGCATGCGCCCGCGCCAGCCGCAGGCCTTCCTCGCCGGTATGCGCAAGCAGGGTCTTGCAGCCAAGTTGGCGGTTCATCGCCAGCAGCGAACGGCAGAATACCGGGTCGTCGTCGATCAGCAGGATCACACGGTCGCCCGGCAGCAGGTGATGGCGGTCATCCGCCAAGGTCAACGACGCGGCGCCCTCGACGACAGCCGCCGCGCCAGGTGCCGGATGCTGCGGCACCGCTGGCTCCACCGGCGTTGCCGCGGGCAACTGCTCCGGCAGCAGCACGCGGAACGTGCTGCCCTGGCCCGGCGTGCTCTCTACTTCGATGGTTCCTCCCAGCATCTGCGCGAAGCGCAAGCTGATGGTCAGCCCCAGCCCGGTGCCGCCGAATTCGCGCGAGGTCGAGCCATCGCCCTGCTGGAAGGCCTCGAAGATGACGGCCAGCTTGTCCGCCGCGATGCCGATTCCCGTATCGCGTACCGACAGGCAGATCGGCAACGGCATGCCCTGGCGCCGCTCGATGCGGAAGGCAACGCCGCCCTTGCGCGTGAACTTGACTGCATTGGCCACCAGGTTGCGCAGGATCTGCGCCAGCTTGTCCCAGTCGGTGACGAACTCGCCCTGCAGCGCATTGTCCAACTCCAGCGTCAAGCCCTTGTCGCGCGCCAGGTGCTCGAACATGCTTTGCAGCTCGTTGCAGACATCTTCACCGCCCACGCTGCCCGCATGCAGTTCCATATGGCCGGCCTCGACCTTGGACAGGTCCAGCACATCGTTGATCAGGCGCAGCAGCTCCTGGCCGGAACGATGGATCACCTGCGCCCACTTGGCCGGCTCGCCTTCCAGCTTGCCCGCTTCGTCGCTCAACATCATCTTCGACAGCAGGATGATGGAATTGAGCGGGGTGCGCAGCTCATGCGACATATTCGACAGGAACTCGGACTTGTACTGGCTCGACTGCTTGAGCTGCTGCGCCTTGGCCTCCTCCTGCCGCCGCGCCTCCTGCAACTGCTCATTCTGCTGGCGCATCTGGTCGCCCTGCTGCTCAAGCTGCGCATTGGATTGGCGCAGCTCCTCCGCCTGTTGCTGCATTTGCTGCTGCTGTTCCTCCATCTGCGCGTTGCTTTGCTGTAGCTCCTCCGCCTGCTGCTGCAGCTGCTGCTGCTGCTCCTCCATCTGCGCATTGATGCTGCGCAACTGCTCGCTCTGCAGCCGCGTCTCCTGCTCCGAGGCTTCGCTGGCCGCCAGCAATTTGCGGATATGCACGCGCTGCTCCGCCACATACAGCAGCGCCGCGATCATGCCGCTCACGCTGGACAGGAACTCCAGCTTGCGCTCGTCGAATTTCTCGTGGCTGGCCAGTTCCACCACGCCGATCAGTTCGCGCTCGTGCAGCAGCGGATAGGTATAGGTATAGTGCGGCGCGGCGCTGCTGGTGCCGGTGGTGATCGGGGCCGCCGCTTCGCCTGGCGCCAGGGCCAGCACGATCGGCTTGCGTTCCCGCGCCACCTGCCCCACCGCGCCCTCGCCCAGGGCAAAATGCGCGCCGACGTTGTCGCGCTCGGTGTACATATAGCTGCCGATCAGGTCCAGCTGCTGCGCGCGCTCATTGAACAGGTAGAACACGCCACGGCCGGCCCCCAGGTAGCGCCCCAGCATGCTGATTGCCGCTTCGGCCAGCTCCTCCGTGGTGAGGTCGCCCGTCAGCGCGCCGTTCAACTGGCTGGCACCATCCTTCATCCAGTTGCGCCGTTCATCCTCGGCCCTGCTCGTGCGCAGCATGCGGATCATATCGTTGATGGCGCGCCCCAGCCGGTCCTGGGCCGAGGCCAGGGGCACCTCGTCTTGCAGGTTGCCGCGCCCGATTTCCTCGGCCCGCGCCGCCAGCCGCTCCATGGTGGCCCGCATGCTGGCGACCCGCGCCATCATGCTGTCCTGGTCGCCCGGCCGCAGGACCACGTCCCCCGACAGGTCACCCGCCGCCAGCCGCGACATGACGATGGCGGCCTGCTCCGGCTCGCCGCCCAGCTGGCGGATCACGGAACGCGCGGTATAGAAGCCCAGCGCCGCAATCGCGGCCAGCATGATGCCGCCCGCCCCCAGGGTCAGGTACAGCGCCTCGCGCTTGGTCTCTTCGGCAAGCCGGGTCTGTTCGGTGGCCACCTGGGCGTTGTAAGCGATATGCCCGGTGACCAGGCGCGTGACCTGCTCCGCCAGCGGGTCCATGTCGACCAGCAGCTCGTGTGCCTGCGCCAGGGCGCCGCGCCGCACCGTCGCCAGCACGGCATCGGTCTGCGCCTCGTAGCGGGCCCACACCACTTTTTCTTGCTCCAGGTAGGACTTGTCCTTGTTATCGGCGAAGCAGTCCGAACCGAGACAGCCATCGGTCTCATAGCGGTTGATGGCCTCGCGCACGGCCTGGCGCTGGGATTCGACCAGCTGGTCGAAATGCGCCGCGGACTGGCTGTCGGCCGCCTGTAGGCGGCGCTCGAGTCCCAGGCCCAGCTGCAGGAAGCTGCGGCGCAGCGAGTCGAGCATGATCAGGCTCGGCACCGCATTGATGTTGGCGTTGTTGGCGCCGTCGTAGACGCGCTCCATCTGGTGGCGTCCGAGCACTGTCAGGATGAGCAGGCCAAGCACGGCGGTCGCCGTCAGCAAGGCCATTTTCATTGCCACCGTACGCAACATAGCGCCTCCCAGGTTGACACTTCTCGGCTGCTTTCATTTTGCACAAAAACTCAGCCGTCGGGTGCGTTCCGACAAACAAGGGAGGCCGCTATGCGACACAATTGCCGCACAGTAATTTGCTTATGGTTTCTTTACGGGCGTGAACGACAAATCGGCAAAGTCATAGCTGAAATCGGTCTCGCTGGACACCGGCGCCATCTTCATATGGTCGATCGAACCGTCCGGATTCAGCGCGAACGTCACGTAGGCGTCCGCGTTGAAATTGCGCTCGTGCCAGCGCACGATGAAGGTGTCGTGCTGGAAGTGCTCCAGCGTGCCGCTCAGGTCCGGCGTGCGGCTGAACGACATCCGCTGCTTGCCGCCCTCCTGCCTGATGCTCACCGTGCCATACCAGGCATCGTTGTAGTCGCCGTTGTAGGACGCCAGCGGCAGCGAAGGCCGGGATGCCGCCGCGCGGGCTGCGGTCAGCTTGCCCTGGCGCGCCAGTTCTTCCTTGTGCATCTCGGCTTCCTGCTCGGCATACACCTTGATCCAGTCGGTCGGCGCCGCCCCCATGTAGTTGTCCAGGATGCGCCATTGCAGCGCCGTCATGGCCGGACCGTTCTCCGCATTGGTGAAGATGGCCACGCCCAGCTTCTCTTCCGGCACCATCACGATGCGCGAGTAGAAGCCCTGCAGCGCGCCGCCGTGCATGGCGATCTTGCGCCCGCGGTAATCGCGCAGCTGGAAACCCAGGCCGTACGCCGAGAAGTTCGGCTTGGTGGCAGCCAGCGCCGGTTTCGGTTCGCTGATCTTGATCGGCGTCTGCTGGGTCCACATCTCGCGCGCCTGCTTGGCGCTGAACAGCTGCTTGCCGTTTTCCAGCTGGCCCTCGTTGAGCAGCACCTGCATCCACTTGGCGATGTCTTCCGCATTGGTCTGGATGCCGATCGCACCCACCGCGTTCTGCACCGGCATCGGCTTGACGACGGCGGCTTTGCCGTTGATCTTGCTGTGCGGCGCCGAGTAGTCGGCGGCCTTCAACATCTGGTCGACATTGGTGGTGGTGCCGTTCATGCCCAGCGGCGCCAGGATACGTTCGCGGGTCGCCTCTTCCCAGCTCTTGCCGGACTTCTGCGCAATGATCTTGCCGGCCACGATGTACAGCAGGTTGTCGTAGGCGTAGTTGTTGCGGAAGCTGGTGGCCAGTTTCACGTGGCGCAGGCGGTCGATGATTTCATCGGTGCTGAAGGTGGTGGTCGGCCACCACAGCAGGTCGCCGGCACCCAGGCCGAGGCCACTGCGGTGCACCAGCAGGTCGCGCACGGTCATGGTATGGGTCACGTAGGCGTCCGCCATCTGGAAGCTTGGCAGGTGCTTGGTGACAGGATCATCCCAACCCAGCTTGCCCTCGTCCACCAGTTGCGCCAGGCCGGCGGCGGTAAAGGCCTTCGAGTTCGAGGCGATCTCGAACAGGGTCTTGTCCGTTACCGGTGCAGGGTTGCCGAGCTGGCGCACGCCGAAGCCCTTGGTCGCCACTACCTTGCCGTCCTTGACGATGGCGATGGCAATGCCCGGCACGTCGAAGGTTTTCAGCGCCAGGTTGACGTCGCGATCAAGGTCGAACGCCGGCGCTTTGGCCGCGGCAGCGGCAACCGTGCCCTCCGCTGCCGCGCTGGCCGGCGCGCAGACGACGGCACTGGCGGCAAAGGCCAGCATGAGCAGGGTGGCGAGTGGTTTCTTCAGCAGCATGGTCATTTCTTCAGCAGTTTGTCGACAGAGCCCTGGGTCTCAGGATGGTAGCGCGGGCGCGCCTTGGCGTACACGCCCCTGGCCCACGACGCTTCGTTCGGGTTGTTCAGCAGCGCCTTGTACAGCGGCACCACGAACTTCTGGCGGCCCACGCTCATCAGGAAGGCATTCAGCGGTTCACGCACGCCGTAGCCAGCATGCACCGACGCCAGCAGGAAGCGGAAGCCGATTTCATTGTTCTTCGTGTCGCGCAGCTTGAACGCTTCATCGAGCTCCTTCATTTGCGCAGCGTTGGCCTTGGCGTCGATGCCGTTCAGGAAATGCATCCACTCCAGCGCGACCCACTGCTGCGTCTCCAGCAGGCTGGTCGCCAGCTCGCCTTTCAACCAGGCTTCGCGCTTGGCGTCCAGCGCTGCCAGGCGCGCCGAATTCACGTATTGCGCGCTGGCCGGGATGGCGCTGCCATGCAGCCATTCGTCCAGCTCCGCGTCACCCATGATGGCGGGATTCTTCAGCAGCAGGTTCTTGCGCAGGTAGTCGACGAATTCGCCGGTGGTCGCCGACTTGAAAGCATGCTGGTCGAACCAGCCGCGCAGGAATGGATCGAACACTTCGCGGCCGGCGCGCTGCTCCAGCGTGTGCAGCAGCCAGGCGCCTTTCGGATAGGCCAGGCCTTCATCGGTGTAGGTGTCCGGGTTGGTGTCGGCATCCTTGGTCAGCAAGGCTTGCTTGGCGGGCGGGATATCCTTCAGCGAAGCGATGGCCTCGGCCTGCTCCACTTGCAGGTTCATGTCGGCCACCTCCTTGCCGTACAGGCTCTCCACGATGCGGGTGGTGACGTAGGTGGTAAAGCCTTCGTTCAGCCACCAGTGCTTCCACGACGCGTTGGTGACCAGGTTGCCGGACCAGCTGTGCGCCAGCTCGTGCGCGATCAGGTCGTTCAGGCTGCGGTCGCCCGCAATCATGGTCGGGGTCAGGAAGGTCATGCGCGGGTTTTCCATGCCGCCGATCGGGAACGATGGCGGCAGCACCAGCATGTCGTAACGCCCCCAGCGATAAGGGCCGAACAGGGCTTCGGCAGCGTTCACCATTTTCTCGGTGTCGGCCAATTCGTAGGCCGCGGCATCAATGCGGCCGGGTTCCGCGTACACCGCGGTGCGCGGGCCGAGGTTACGCAATTCGATCTCGCCGATGGCGATGGCCAGCAGGTAGGACGGGATCGGCTGCGGCATCTTGAAATTCCAGCCGCCCTTGCCGGTTGCGTGCTGGTCGCCTTCCGCGCTCATCACCACGCGCATGCCTGCCGGCGCGTCGATGTGGGCGCTGTAGGTGAAGCGCACTGCCGGCGTATCCTGCACCGGCGCCCAGGAGCGCGCCTCGATCGGTTCCGACTGGCTGAACATGAAGGGGCGCTTGCCGGACAGCGTCTGCTCGGGATTCATCCACTGCAGCGCATTGGCGGTCGGCGCAGTGCGGTAATAGATACGGACTTTTTCAGGCTGCGATTGCAGCGCGATGCGCAGGGCGCGGCCCTTCTTCGGATCCTGCCGGTCGAGCATGAAGGAAGCCGGCGCCCAGCTGCCGTCCGGCTGCAGGACCTGCACCCGTGCGATTTTCAACTGGCGGGTGTCGAGCACCAGGGTGTGGGCCGACTTGTCGATCCAGTTCAGCGAGAGTTCCGCATAACCGTCGAGCGTCTTGCGCGCGAAATCGGCTTTCAGGTCCAGGTGCAGGTCGGTCGTGCGCACCTGGTCGTAGCGCGCAAAGCTCAGCGGATCTTGCGCCCACGCAGGCAACGCAAACGCAGCCACCACAGCGGCAGCAGGCAAAGACAGTCGGAACATGGCATCTCTCTGTTGTTACAAGCGCGCAGAGGATAGCACACCTAAAGTCGGGGTCAGCTCCGGCAATCGGACATTGAGCTCCCCGGGAAGCCGCAGCTGACCCCGACTTTCAAATTACACTCTAATGTCGATTTCGTAGGTGGTGCCATCGTCGACCAGGGCGATCTCGGTTGGCGAGGCGGAAGCTTCGCCGCGGGTCACGCGCAGGATGTAGCTGCTGCTGCCGTAGCGGTAGTGCAGCGTGAAGCCTGGCCACGCTGCCGGCAGGCGCGGAGCCAGCAGCAGCTTGTCGGCCTGGCGCGTCAGGCCGAGCAGGGATTCCAGCAGCAGGCGGTACATCCAGCCGGAGGAGCCGGTGTACCAGCTCCAGCCGCCGCGGCCGACGTGCGGTTCGACAGCGTACACGTCGGCGGTCACCACATAGGGTTCCACCTTGTAGCGTGCGCAGGTTTCCGCGTTGGAGCCATGCCGTACCGGGTTGATCATGCGCATCAGGTCCCAGGCGCGTTCCACGTCGCCAAGGCGCGCGAAGGCCATCACGGTCCAGATGGCGGCGTGGGTGTACTGGCCGCCGTTCTCGCGCACGCCCGGCACATAGCCGCGGATGTAGCCGGGATTCAGGTCGGCCTTGTCGAACGGCGGGTCGAGCAGCTGGATCAGGCCGAAGTCGCGCCGCACCAGCCGCGCCTCCACCTGCTCCATCGCGCCTTCCACGCGCGTCTTGTCAGCGGCGCCGGTCAGCACGCCCCAGCTTTGCGAGATCGAGTCGATCTGGCATTCCTCGTTCTGCGCGGAGCCGAGCGGCGTGCCGTCGTCGAAGTAGGCGCGGCGGTACCACTGGCCATCCCAGGCATTGGCTTCGATATTGGCGGCCAAGGTCTTGGCCTGCGCGCGGCACTCGTTGGCGAACGATGCGTCGTCGCGCCGCTCCGCCACCTCGGCGAAGCGTTGCAGCACCTCGATCAGGAACCAGGCCAGCCACACGCTTTCACCCTTGCCATGCTCGCCCACCTTGTCCATGCCATCGTTCCAGTCGCAGGAGCCGATCAGCGGCAAGCCGTGTTCGCCAAAGCGCAAGCCATTGCGGATTGCGCGCACGCAGTGTTCGTACAAATCGCCGACGTGCGCCGAGCGACTCGGCATGTCGTAATAGGAATCCTCTTCCGGCTGCACCGGACGGCCCTCCAGGTAATGCGCTTGCTCGTCCAGCACCGACATGTCGCCGGTGCTGGAGACGTAGCGCCACGCCGCCAGCGGCAGCCACAGGTAATCGTCCGAGCAGTGTGTCCGCACGCCGCGGTCGGACGGCGGGTGCCACCAGTGCTGCACGTCGCCTTCCACGAACTGGTGCGCCGCACACAGGACCAGGTGCTCACGCAGGATGTCGGGACGGGTGTGCACCATCGCCATCGCATCCTGCAACTGGTCGCGGAAGCCGAACGCACCGCCGCTCTGGTAATAGCCGCTGCGTGCCCACATGCGGCAAGCGATGGTCTGGTACATCAGCCAGCCATTGGCCAGCACGTCGAGTTCTGGTTCGGGCGTCTGGACCTGCACCGCGCCCAGCACCTTGTCCCAGTGTTCGTGCACTTCGCCCAGGGCCTGCAGCGCCGCGCCGCGCCCGCCGTGCCGCTGCACCAGGTTGCTGGCGTCGGCGTTGCGGCGGCCGCCCATGCCCAGCACGAACACGATTTCGCGCTCCTGCCCCGGTTGCAGCTCAAACGGCGCCTGGATCGCGGCACAGGCATCCAGCCCCGCGCCGGCCTTGCCGGACAAACGCACGCGCCGCAGCGCGGCCGGCCGCGCCAGGCTGCCATTGCGGCCGATGAATTCCGTGCGGTCGCAGGTCACGGTGCGCACCGACGCATCGGCATTGAAGAAGGCCACGCGGCCGGAGAATTCAGTGTTGTAGGCATTGCGCGCAAACAGCGCACCGCTCACCGGGTCGATCTCGGTCACGATATGCATGCCCGACTTGGAGCGCATATCGCCGAGCACCCACTCCACGTACCCTGTCACCGACAGTTTGCGGGCCACATTGGAATCGTTGCGCACGCGGATCACCGTATAGCGCACCGGCGCATCGAGCGCCACGAAAGTCGTCATGCGGCTGCTGATACCGGTTTCGGCGTACTCGAACGAGGAGTAACCGAAGCCGTGCCGGGTGAGGTAGTTGCCCACGCCAGGCGCAGGCAAGGCGCACGGCGACCAGAAGCGGCCGGTCTGCTCATCGCGCAGGTAGAAGGCTTCTCCGCTCAGGTCCGATACCGGGTCGTTATGCCACGGCGTCAGGCGGAACTCGTGGGCGTTCTCCTGCCAGGTATAGGCCTGGCCGCTTTCCGACACCACGCTGCCGAACTGCGCGTTGGCGATCACGTTCGACCACGGCAGCGGCGTGCGCTGCCCGGCACCGGTGGCGATCACGTACTCCTTGCCGTCCGGCGTGAAGCCACCCCAATCCGTTCACCAGGATCAAGTCGTCCGGCAACGGAACGCCTGCCGCCGCGTCGCTTTCAGCCGAATCGGCGCGCGCCTCCGCCATCAGCGGCGGCATGCGCAATGTCGTCGCCACGCCGCGCTTCAATTGATCGGCCAGCGTGCCGCGCTCATCGCTCAACACGGCGCGCGCCACGGTCTGCAGCAGCACGCGGTCTTCCGGGGCGATGCCTTCGGTCGGCCGCACGAAGATGCCGCCCGGCCGGTCGATGGCCTGCGCATCGAGGCCGGAGGCGATCAGGCCCATGATCTGGTCATGCAGTGCCTGGCGGTAGCCGGAGCGGTCTTCGTACCAGATCACCAGGTCCACCACCAGCCCTTTCAGGCGCCAATAGGCGTGCGCCTGCACCAGCTGGCGCGCCAGTTCGATATTCGACGCATCGCGGATTTCCATCAGCACGATCGGCAAGTCGCCGGAAATCGCGTAAGCCCACAGGCCGGACTGGCCGCGCTGGTTGCGCACCAGGATGCCAGCTTCAGCGCGCAAGGCCGCATTCGGATAGATCACATGATTGGCCAGGCGCGCGTACAACTGGGCCTCGGCTTCGCTGGCGTTCAGCTGCCGCAGTACCACCTGGCTGTGCGTCCATGCCAGTTCGAACACCCGGTCCGCCATATGACGGTCCTGATATTTGTCGATCAGGTATTGCGCGGCATCGCGCGTATCGGTCATGCCGGTCACCACGTCGACCACCGACACCTGGCCCGGTTCCAGCGCAATGCGGTAGCGGATCGCCACGACCGGATCGAGCACCGAACCTTCGCTGCCGGACAGTGGTCCCGGCTCCTGCACCGCCAGCGGCATCTGCGCCGTGTTGCCGCGACCGATGAAGCGCGCGCGGTCGGTCTCGTAGGATACCTGCTGCACCTGTGCGTCGTGCACCGTCATGACATGCAGCAGGTAAGGTGTCTTCTCGTCCTTGCCGCGCGGGCGGCGCGTGCACAGGATGGCGCTTTCGTCCTCCACGATCTCGGTCTGCACGAACAGCTTGCTGAAAGCCTGGTGCGCATTGTCGGCCGGCGCCGGCGCCATCACCACTTCGCCAAAACTGGTGATCTCGATGATGCGGCGCCGGTCAGAATGGTTGGAGATGCGGGTGCGGCGCATCTCGATATCGTCCTCCGGCGACACCACGATTTCAGTGTACAGCTCGATTTCGTTGTCGCTGCGGCGGAACTCGGCCCGGCCTTCGGAGAAGATCACTTCCAGCCGCTTCGGCTCAGCCTGGGTCGGCTGGTACATCGTGGACCAGACGGCGCCATCCTCCACATCCTGCACATAGCAGAACTGGCCCCAGTTGTCGCGCGTGCTGTCTTCCCGCCAACGCGTCACGGCAAGGTTGTTCCAGCGGCTGTAGCTGCCGCCGGCACTGCTCACCATCACGTGGTAGCGGCCATTCGACAGGAGCTGGGTTTCCGGAATCGGCGGTGTGTGCTGGCTCGTGATACGCATTGGCGCGGCCTGGTCCGGCACCGTGCTGCGCACCGAGGCCTGCTCCGCGCTGGCCGAATGGAAGGCCCCGATGCGCGGGCTGCGCTCCTGCAGCACCAGCAAGGTCGATTGCAGCAACGGGTCGGATTCGAAGCGGCGCTGCATCGGCCGGTCGTTCAGCACATAACTGAGCGCCAGGAAACCCATGCCCTGGTGGTGCACCATGAAGGACTTGATGATGGCATATTGCTGGCCGCGCGGCAGGCGCGCCGCCGTGTAATCAATCGCCTCGTAGAAGCCGTAACGCCCCATGAAGCCCATGGCCGCCATCTTCTGCAGGTTCTGGCACGATGTATCCGGATCGACCATCAATCCCAGCATGGTGGCGTAAGGCGCCACCACCAGGTCTTCCGACAGGCCCCGTTTCAGCCCGATGCCCGGCACGCCGAAGGCGCGGTACTGGTAGTTCAATGCCGCGTCGGTGGTGTTATAGCCCGATTCGGAAATCCCCCCACGGCACATTGCGCTGCTTGGCGTATTCCACCTGCGCCGCCACCACCGACTGGTAGGTCTGGTCCAGCAGCGTGCTAGGGTAGGTCGGCATCACCAGCAGCGGCATCAGGTACTCGAACATCGAGCCGCTCCACGACAGCAGCACCGGCTGGCCGTGCACGATGCAAAGCTGGCGGCCCATGGCGAACCAGTGCTCCTGCGGCAGTTGCCCCTGCGCGATGGCGACGAAACTGGCCAATCGCACTTCGGAGGCCAGCAGGTCGTAACAGCTCGCATCCAGCCGCCGTTCGCTCAGGTTGTAGCCGATGGCCAGCAGCTTCGTGGTCTGGTTGAACAGGAAGCCATATTCACATTGGGCGAATTCATTGGCCTGGTGCGACAAGCGGTTCAGCATATCGAGCCGTTCACGCGCGCGTGCCGCGCCCTGCTCCACCAGCGTTGCCAGTTGCTGCTGGCGTTCGCGCTCGTCCGGCGCCAGGTCGCTCAGCGCCGCACCCGGCAACGGCCAGCTTGCCAATTCCCGCAGGCTCGGCACGCGGTCAAGCGCGGTGTCGTATTGGGCTTCGGTTTGCGCCGTGATCCAGGGGGCGAAGCCATCCAGCTCCTCCAGCATGCTGCGGCATTGGGAATGCAGTGCGCCAGCCCATGCGGCAACTTGCGGGTCGAGCGGCATCGATGCCTGGCGCAGGAATTGTTCGGCGCCTTCGCAAGCGCGCACCAGCCAGGCGCGCTGCTGCCGCAGGCTCGGCGGATAGGCGGCAGGCGCTGCCGCGATAGCCGATTCCAGCGCGGCCAGGGCTTCGGCCGCCACGCTGCCAGCCGAGGCGGCGGCCTCGCGCACCAGGGCGCAGGTGGTGGCCAGGCCTTGCGCCAGGTTCGGGGGCACGATCGGCAGTTCGGCGATGCCGACCAGGCCAGCCTGCAGCGTCAGCAGGTGGCCGGCCAGGTTGCCGCTGTCGACGGTGGAAATATAGATCGGGTGCAGCGGCTTCATCGACTGGGTGTCGTACCAGTTGTAGAAGTGGCCCTGGTGCCGCTCCAGCTGCGACATGCTGTCCAGCGTGCTGGCCGTGCGTGCCGCCAGCTGGGCGCCGGTAATGTAGCCGAAGTCGTAAGCGGTCAGGTTGGCCAGCAGCGCCATGCCCATATTGGTGGGCGAAGTGCGATGCGCCACCACCTGGCTCGGATGCTCCTGCATATTATCCGGCGGCAGCCAGTTGTCCTCCGGCCCGACGAAGGTCTCGAACCACAGCCAGGTCTTGCGCGACAGCTTGTGCAGGAACAGATTCTGGTCTTCCTTCAATGCCCGCTGCAGGCGCGCGATGGGAAGACTGATCCACCACGCCACCAGCGGCGAGGCAAACCAGGCTGCGACGAAGATCAGGGCCGCCTCGAACGCTTTCGGGCGCAGCATGGCCAGTCCGGCCCCGGCGCCCAGCGCCAGCAGCGGCGCAATCCACATGGTGCGCCAGTTGCTGGCCAGGCTGGTGCCGGCACGCGCCAATCCCGAGGCACGCCATTCCAGCAGGCGGCGCCGCGAGACCAGCATGCGCCAGGCGGTACGCACGATCGCGTCCAGGCTGATATACGCCTCATATGGCAGGAACACCAATGTCAGCAAGGCGTGCGCGAATTGCATGCCGCTGCGGCGCAGCGAAGTCGGTACGTGCTGGCTCCACAGCGTGTCGTCCGGTTTGTGCAGCAAGTCGTAGATGGAACTCACCAGCGGCGGCATGAAAATGATCGCCAGCACGGCCAAGGCCCAGAACCATGGATGCGGCAGGGCGGCAAAGGCCATCAGCAGCGACAGGGTCAGGACCGGGGCCACCAGGCTGCGGCGCAAGTTGTCGAACAGCTTCCAGCGCGACAGTGCGGAGAGCGGATTGCTTTCGTGCTTGCCGCCCACCAGCGGCACGCGCCGCATCAGCCATGGCAGCAACTGCCAGTCGCCGCGGATCCAGCGCTGGCGCCGGCTCACGTCATCGCGATAGCGTGCCGGGTAGTGTTCATATAGCTGCGCATCGCTCAGCAAGCCGGCGCGCAGGTAGCAGCCCTCCAGCAGGTCGTGACTCAGGATGCGGTTATCCGGCAGGCGCTTGCCGAGCACCTCTTCGAATACGTCGACATCGTAGATGCCCTTGCCGATGAACGATCCTTCCGCAAACACGTCCTGGTACACGTCGCTGACGGTGCGGGTATACGGGTCGATGCCGGGCTCTCCGCCACACAGCTTCTCGTAACGCGAAGCATCCT